>NZ_WHNZ01000027.1 GCF_013141725.1 Paenibacillus planticolens
ATTCTTCGCTTTAAAGACGATATCGATGAATTCAGCCGTGCCTGTGAAGGCATGACCGGCACCTTGGCTCGCGATGATTAGGCGGAGCGCGCCCGCTCGATCTTTAGACTCAACAATGCTTATGCCGTCTTTCGCCGACTTCGCCGAGACAAATTCCATAACATCGGCATTATAATTCAGCTTGATATCCTGCGCAAAAACGTTCTGTGTCACATTTCTCAGCCCGAACCGAACAGTGAACTCGCTACCTGCGGGAACAGAGTTCGTACCGCTAAGCGTTGTTCCAGAAGCACTCGGCTGTGAACCAAGCCATTCCAAAACAGATAGAACAGGTCTGTGATCGGAAGCGACATCATCATGAATAGCTTGAGCGTTAACAACACGCCATTGGTTTTTCTGTCCATACATAATATAGTCAATCTTACCGTCCTCTTCATTGGTCCAATCCGTAATACCCGCCGTAGCGTCTGTCCACTTGCTCGTTAAAGATTTGATCGTATCTGACTCCGGAGTTGCGTTCAAATCACCGGCCAAAATGTAAGGAGAAGTCGAACCGTAAAGTTCAACAATCTTATTTACTTGATCTGCTTGAATGCTCTTCGGGTTCCACTCCAGATGTGTTCCGGAGAACGTAAACTCAGGCAAACCGTTTGTTGGCGCAATTTTCGCCGTTAACACAGCACGCTGCTCGCCACCGCTGGTATTTGGCAGCAATGTTTTCTCCGAAGAAGTAATCGGGTAACGGGAAAGGAGCGCCAATCCGTATTCGCCACCGGACAGGTCGATTGCCTTACCAAAAGTTACATGCATTCCCGTCAACTCAGCTAATTTCGCAGCTTGATCTACGTTGCCGCTTCTTGGGACATTTTTATCCACCTCTTGCAAAGCAACAAGATCCGGATTCAAACTCTTAATTACATCAGCAATGCGAGGTAAATTTACAATATTATCATTTCCTGCACCATGATGAATGTTATAAGTCAGGACACGCACTCCAGGACCCGACAATGCCTCAACGGTCACCGTACTTTCCGCTGTAAAGGCACCATCTGTCGTTGTCGCCTTGATTTTCGCGATGCCCGCCTTCAGCGCAGTAACAACGATTTTCCCGCCAATCGTCGCAACGATCGCAACGGTTTCGTTGCTGCTTGACCAAGTCACATTCTTATTGGTCGCATTATTCGGCTGCACAGTAGCGATAAGTTCAGCCGTCTCGCCCTCTTTCAAGGCAACTGCCGTCTTATCGAGTTGAACGCCGGTTACAGGAACTGCCGAATCCGGTACATTATTGCGATATTTAAAGTTGTCATATTCCGCTACTGTAGGACCGAACACTCTGGCGCCCATCTTGCCTTCGACGTTCGGAATCGATGCCAAGCTGCCTTCATAATACTGCGTACCGTTCACGAACAAGGTCACAAGAGGTCCTTCGAACTTGATTTTGACCGTTGAGGTGACCCCTTTGCTTAACTTAGCTGCCGTATTGTTCGTCAGCAGCCCGTAGCTATCCTGTGCGTTCACCCAGTACCAGCTGCCGTTATCGTAGCCGACCGATGCCCACGAATCTTTATTCGTATAGCGGAATACGACGCCTGAGCGTATATTTCCGGTGTTTGTCGGCGTTACTTTATATTCAATTTCGCCGTCTTTGATGTCCGGTGAATTCTGATCAATAAAGACATTGCTCGTATTGTTTGCTGTCAGCTGCAGCGCATACCGGCTAGCTTGCGACGAATCGCTAACGACTGACATGCTGCCTGTTCCTGCTCCGATCACGTGCTGCCATCCGCCAAGTTGATTGTTCTCGAAAGTTTGTTCATAGCGAATTGGAACCGGTACAGTTACCGGATCATCATTCGGATTCGGCTGATACACTTCAAACTCGTACAGGGAATAACCGTATGTACCCGCTCGTTTAGTCCCGAGCATGCGCACATATCGGGCATTCTCTGTTGGGAACTTAATAACTTCCGTGCCGCCGACGCCTGCGTTCGTGGTGTAGGCGTCCTTCCAGGTTTGCGCGTCGCTGGAAACTTGGATTTTATACCCTTTGGCATAAGCGGCTTCCCATTTCAAAATTACCTTGTTGATGTCGTAGTTTTTGCCGAGATCCACATAAATCCATTCGTTATCCGTATATTTGGACGCCCAACGGGAGTTCTTCGACTCATCTTCATCAAAAGCCAGATTCGCCGTTAAATAATTCACTTCTTCTGAAGAAGCCACGGCCGGCTGGCGAGCGGCTATGTTTATGGTCCACGGCGGCGAGCCTGCGGCAACCGCGATTTCTTTCCCCGTCAATGCGCGGTCTACGATTTTCAAATCATCCAATGCGCCTTGGAATGCCTGCGCTGTACTGCCAATGACTGCCGCAGGAAGCAGCGTCGTCTCCGTCAGCTTATCTTTCAGCTCGCCATCGACAAACAGCGATGTCCCGCTTAAATCACCTTTTAAAGCGACATGCACCCAGCGTCCCGTCGGAATCGCCGTATTGAAGCTGAAATCAAAGCCCTCGCGGGAGAAACCGGCCTTGCCTGTTTCCTTCTGCTTTAATTTGATCGCACCGTCTGCGGATTCGAGCAGAATCGCTTCCGGCTGCGTGCCGGCGGTCATATTCACCCAGGCTGAAACCGTCCACGGGAAACCTTTCGTCGTCAACCCGGTCGTGATCCAATCACTGGGATGGCTGAACAGAGCCGCCTTGCCTGTCTTGCCGTTCGTCCATTGAACGCCATTTAACGTACCGTTATAGCCATTGCCGGACAGATCTCCGGCCGTTTGTCCGCCCCCTTCGTCAAACGGATAACTGAGCACGGTTTCTGTCTGCGTTTTGACAGTATGCAGCAAGTTCGTATTAGGCGCATCCCCGATCGCACCGCTAGCCTGACGGAATTGGTCGTACGTCGCGTCGTTGGACTGGCCTCTCCACATTTTCTCGGCCATAGTCGGCAGTGCGTCTTTTACGCGATCATGCACATCCATAGCGCTCACTTTTTTGCCCAGCATATCGTTCCATACAGCAAACATGCCTCCGAGCAGACTCGGATTGTCAGCACTTACTTTCTGCGTACCGCTGAAATAGGTGGGCTCCCAGTTTTCATATAGCCACTTCGTATTCAAATAGTCGTAGTAGTAGCCCGCTTTAGGTACGATATACAGCAAGCCGTCCGTCGTGTTAATAATTTTCCGGCCTTCGTTTATCGCATCGATCGGATTTTGCCAGCCATTGTTCCAGCCGTTCAGCGTAATATCGCTGTCCACCGGAGTCGTGCCCGGGAAGAACGTCAAACTGCCCCACATTCTTGCGGTCTTGCCTTTGCTTTTGAAAAGGTCATTCATCGTGTTTAAATACTGGCGGTAAGCCTCCACGGTGGTTTTATCATTCCGGTCAAATTCATCACCGCCAAAATGAATTTCTTTGGCATCGAACCAATTGCCATCCAAATATTCGCTCCATACATCTTTGACAAACTCAACCGCCTCCGGACGCGTAATATCCAGATGGTCAACAGGAAGGCTGTCTTTTACCAAGTCAGGTCTAACTTTCGTGAAGGACAGCGCATGGCTCGGCGTATCCAGCTCGGGGGTAATCGTCATCCCTCTATCTTTGGCGATATCCTGCAGCTCACGAAATTCCTGCTTCGTATAATGACCGTCTTTGGCCGTAAGTTCAGGGTACTTGGTGCTTTCCAATCGGAAAGCCGTATATTTATCCCAATGCGCTCTGCTGTTATCTTTAAAAATTTCGTTATCATTCAAATGAATTTGAAAATCGTTCATTTTGTACCAGGACATGAACTTCACATAATCTTTCAGAAAATCCATCGTAAAAAACTTCCGGCCGACATCAAGCATGAAACCGCGCTCTTTGTACTTCGGATAATCCTTCGCTACCCCTTTGACAATGCTGGCTTTAGCGGTATCCTGCTGCAGAATTTGAAGCGCTGATCTTGTCCCGTAGAATACGCCGGTCGTCGTATTGGCGCGGATTTTAACCATATCGCCGACTTCAAAATTGTACCCTTCCGTTCCTATGGCATCGTCGCTTTGCTCGTTCAAGCTTAGGAAGAAATCCCCCGAGGCCGGTGAATTCGATTGCACGATGGAAACATCACGGCCGGTAATTTCCTTCAAGTCTTCTTGAAATACAGCAGCCGTTCTTTGTAAGGAGCTGGTAGGAGGAATGACGATCCGTGAGTGATCGCCCATGGTAAATGAACCCGTGTCACCCTTCCATTCTTGCAGGCTCGGAATGACCACTGGCTTCGGGTTTGGCCCCGGACCAGCAGCTTGAGCCGGTTGGAATGGCAGCGAGAATGCAAGTAAGGCTAGCAGACATACCTTCGTTACTGTCTTTCTCATTTTTTCACCTCATCGAATGTTCTTTTTTGGAGCCAAATAATAGAGGAGACCCTTGAACGAATCGTCTAAGGGTCTCTTTTCTCTGTCTATTCCATTATTTTCGAGGCAATGAAGGCCAGATCTGCGATATCGATTTGTCCGTCATTATTGATGTCTAAGTGCTTAATGCTCGCCCAATCAGGACTTGTGGAGTTTTTGCCGTAGTTGGCAGCCATGATGCCCAAATCGCCGATTGACACTTTTCCGTCATGGTTCACATCGCCAGGAATGCCGGCCGGAACCGGTGTGATTTGAACGCTAAAGGAGGAATTCAATGCTTTGAATTCGTTACCTTGCGCATTCCCAAGCGTCGTATCCGTTACTTCGATTGTAGCCGTACTGGCCACAGTCAGCGCTTTCGCGTTAAATGTAAGCTTGAACAATTGCGCATTGCCTGTCACTGCATGACCTGCGCCTTGGCTGGCGGCGATTAGGCGAAGTTTACCCGGTACATCCTTCACCGTCGTCACAATTGCGAGGTTCGGAAGCAGTGAATCCGCCGACACAAACTCCATCAAGTTCGCATCGTAGGTAAGCGTAATGTCTTCCGCGTACACCTCCTGCGTCACATTGTTCAGACCATAAGTAACGGTTACCGGCTGCCCGCTTTCCACGCTGGAGCTTCCCGTTAACGTTGTAGACGGACTTTGTGGAGCAACCACTTTCACCACTACCGCTGCCGTCGCTTGCTTCCCACCGTACGTTGCCGTAACAACGGTTTCGCCTTGGGAAACACCTGTGATCGTACCATTCGCCACCGTGGCAAACAGCGGATTTGCGATCTCGAACGCGGATGCAGCTGTTACATCTTGATTCGTTCCATCCGAGTACCGTGCCGTCACTTTTACTGCTGCAGATTGCCCTTTATTGACTTCATAGCTTGTTGCATCAAACGCGATGGTTTGCAGCGTAGCCGCCTCAACCAGCTTAAAGACATTCAGCTCGGCTGCCGAAGCAAAGTTGCCTGCGCCTGCCGTTGCTTCAAGCTTCAAGTAAGCAGCATTCACCGGCGCAAAATTCACATCTTTCAGCGCATTATTTTGCAGCCACGCTCCGCTTGCCACTTTCGTATACTGCACGCCGTCCTGACTGACATATACGTTGTAAGCCGTGATAGTCCCGTTGCCGGCATCCGGACGAGGCGTGTATTCCAACTTGCTGATTTTGTAAGTTCCACCTAAATTCAAAACAATCGATTGCGGCAGCGGATCAACATTGAACCATTTGATATGCCACCAAGTGCTTGGATCTCCGTCAAGGGCCAAGCCCGGTTCGTTACCGGCCTGGAAGCTCGCAGCCGTTGCCGTCATTTGCATCTGTGGAATTTTCACCAAACCGGTTTGCCCGGTTACCGTGACATCCACCTTCGCTTTAAAGCCTCCATCCGCCGTCGTTGCCGTAATCGTCGCTGTTCCTGCGCCTTTCGGAGATACGACGCCGCTCTCATCTACCATCGCAATCGCCGGATTGCTTGTGCTCCAAGTAACCGTCGTGTTTGCTGCGTTCAGAGGCATGACTGTGGCTTCTAAAGCAACCGGCGCATCGAGCACGTTCATCGTGATCGTCGAACGATCCAATGTTACGCCCGTCACTGGAGCCGTTCCGATAATCGGCAAGCCGATCAGCTTCACATCCGCGATGCTGGCTCTTGTGCTCGCATCTGGCAGTCCGGTAATCGTGATTCGCACATATCGCCCTTGGCTGCCGAACGTATCTTTGAGCACTTCGCCGGCTTCGGTATTGTTCATGCGGTTTAATACTTGAATCCAGTTGCTGCTGCCCGCTTCCCGGACTTCCAGCTTGTATTTGTACACTTTATCGCTCTGTCCAAAAGAAATCTCAAGTCCTTGAATCGCGTACATTTTGCCCAAATCGGCGGACCATACATGACCTGGATTGGCGTCACTTGCCGACCATAGGGTATCCATTTTGCCATCGTTGGCATTGCTTGCCGGATAGAGCGGATCTGAGCTGTCTGCCGTTGCCGGCTTGCCTTTCAAAATATCACCTAAGACAGGAGGCGCCTGAGGCGTTTCATACACGTCGATTTCAGAGGCTGAGGCGAATCCGCCTACGGCCACTACAGCCTCCAGCTTCACATAGCGGGCGTCAACCGGCGTGAATTGGATATACTTTTTCAAATTGTTGCGGGTCCAAGTGCCTGTGCTGATTTGCGTATAGTTCGTTCCGTTCGTACTCACGTACAGATTATAAGTTGTAATCGTGCCATTGCCGGCGTCTGTACGAGGTGCGTAACGGAATTGGCTAATATTGCGCAATTTACCGAGATCAATAATGATGGATTGCGGCAGTTTGTCAGAGCCGTCCCATTTTGTATGCCAGACGGAATTGATGTCGCCGTCAATCGCTTTGGACGCTTCGCTGCCCGGCTGGAAGCTGAGTGCCGAAGCCGTCATTTGATTTTTCGGAATCGCCATCGGCGTTGGCACCGAACCGTCACGGTACACGTTTAGTTCAGCCGCAGCCGCCGAGCCATTTACTCCGGCAGTTGCTTCCAATTTCACGTACTGCGCTTCTACTGTCGTGAAGGTTACTGTTTTTTCCAACTTATCCGCATTCCACGTGCCGCTGGTAACTTTGGTGAAATTCGTGCCATCCGTGCTCACGTAGATGTTATAAGCTGTAATAATGCCGTCTGTGCCCAAATATTGTCTTGGCAAATATTTCAGTTTGTTCACGGAAAACTTCGTTCCTAAGTTCAGCGTGATCGACTGCGGCAGCGGAGTGCTGCCATCCAGCTTGGTGCTCCAGACGGTCTCATTGCTGCCATCCAGTGCATTAGCAATAGGAGAAGTTGCATCCGTGCTTGTTGCCGTTGCCACAATATCCCCTTGTGGGATTTTCGTCGGATCGTTGTCCGGTTCCGGCAGTGAAATGACAGTTGCGTCAGTCAACGGAGTCGTATCCGCTGCAAATCCGGCTACCTTCACTTCGAAGCCTTGGTCAGCTCTCATATCCGGCGTTTTCACATAAACGATTCCGCCTTTATCCGCGCTATCGAAGTACCAGCCGCTTGCCGCAGCTGCCAATTCCGTTTTGCTTGCATACTCCGTATAAGCGGAGCCGCCTACCGAAATGCTTGCCGGTTTGGCATGCATATGAATTTGGAATTGGTTTGTACGCGCTGCCAGCTTGCCGTTGTAATCGCCAACGCTTGGTCCTACTTGAATTTTCAAGTCGCCTGTTCCGGTCTCTGGAGCGATCGAAGTAATTAACGTTTTGGCGAATTTGCCGCTGCGGTGCTCTCTTGATACCCCATCATCCTCATACATCGTGAAAGATGAAGTTTTGTAAGGATAGATATCATACGTAATCGGATTCGGCGGCACTTGACCGTCGTAAAGCGCTTCCGGATACATCGGAATAATGGCGCCGGCTTTGACGAGAAGCGGCACACGGCTAAGAGGAGCGCTGTATTCGTCCAGCATTTTGGAACCGTAATGCTCTGTCCCTGTCCAGTAGTCGATCCATTTCCCTTTTGGTAAATAAATACCGTTTCTCACTGTCGTATCTTTATAGACCGGCGCAACCAACAGCGACTGCCCGGACATGAATTGGTACTGTGTCAGCGTGTTCTTCGTATTCGGATCATTCGGGAATTCGTAGACCATCCCTCTGGTAAACGGCGCTCCCGATTCATAAGCTTCATTCAAATAAGTATAAAAGTAAGGCGTCAAGCGCTGTCTAAGCTTCAAAATATCTCGGTTATAGCTTGTGTAAGGCTCTCCATAGCGCCATGGCTGCTTATCGACGGAAGCCCAACCGGACATGCTCATCAGGATCGGTGTAAACGCTTTCCATTGTAAATCGCGGACATACGTCTGGGCGCTTCCGCCGAAGATTCCATCCACATCACCGGTAGCGTATGTCATACCTGACAGCCCGGCGCCGATCATCGAAGGAATGTGGAAACGGATATATTCCCAGTTCCCCGATTGGTCCCCCGACCAAACCGTGGAGTAACGCTGCGTCCCTGCCCATCCGCCGACAGACCAGACGAAACCGCGGTCGTTCGAGTTGTTTTCAACCCCATCATGAGCCTGTCTCGTTGCGTCGAGCGCGAAATCATAGCCAGGTCCGACCCAAGCGACATCCAGCTTGTTCAATCGCGTGCCGGCTACGCCAACTTCCGTTGCAATATTCGCAAGTCCGTTTTGCGTCCACAGGCCTGTGTAAAAGCCTAAGTCATGAAGCTGCTGCACAGTGCTTGGCAGCTGCACATACCCGCAGCCGTATCCATCGTTTGGCAGCAGCCAACCGCCCGGCATATCATTGGTGCGGAAACCTTGCGCCACTTTCAAAACATCCGGCGTCGTCAGCTTATTCGGCTTGTTAGCGCCAGTATTGCTTGTATTGTAACAATCCGCATCTCCCATACTCATTCCCCATCTGGGAATCAGGGACGGCTTGCCGGTCAAATCCGTATAGCCGTTTAAAATGTCTTTCATCGTCTCGCCGTAAAAATAATACGCGTCAAAACGGTTCTCATTGTGTGTCAGCTGTGCGGGACTGCCGAAATTGTATGTACCGTCTTGGAATGTGTTCCGCAGTACGCCATAGCCCGCCGTACTCAAATAAAACGGAGACGGATTGGAGACGGTGCCGCTGCCCCAATCGCCAAAGTCTTTGGCGATTTTAATCGTTTTGTCACGGTGCGAGAAAAATCCGTTTTGCATTCCTCCGCCGTAGTAATATTCATCTGCTCCTCTTGCGAGCATCTGAGTTGTCGAGGAAGAGCTATAGTTTAACGGAGATTCCTCTTGCCATACGACAGTTGCGTTGTCGCTCTTGTACATCGCGAATTTGAGCGGACTTTTGTACGCGCGCAGAATGAACTTGCCCGTCGCGATTTTGTAGTAGCTGCCCTCATCGGACCAATTCACAGCGACAGGGCCGAAATCTTCCTTCACAACGATCGGCTCTTTGGGCGTGGTTGAGCTTTTACCGGCCAGCGTTTGGAATTTCCCTCCTACGCCAAGCCAGATCCGCACCATATCGTCGCGATTAAAAATAACTTTGACTTGATCGGTACCGGATGTAATCGTGAACGTCTTGTCATCTGTTTTCTCGAACTTCGTGATGTCGCCAACCGCTGCTGCATGTGTCGTTGTCCCGCCTAAGAATATGATCGCTAGTACGAACACCAGGCTAAAAGCAAAACCAAAAGCATGTTTAAGCGTCTTCACTTCCTGCACTCTCCTCTTCAATTTCTACCTCATCATCCTTTTAATGCTCCGGCTGTTATCCCTCCTGTAATTTGTTTTTGGAAAATACTATAGAACACAATCGTCGGACCCATAGATATAATTAGGGCTGCGAAGAGTGGTCCCCACTCTGTTCTGTACTGCATTTCACCCTGCATGACCGCAATGGCTACCGGTATCGTATATTTGGTTGGATCATTGATCAGCACAAGTGCAAAGACATATTCATTCCAAATATTCAGCACGGTTATGATCGCTACAGACATCAATCCCGGCTTGGCAAGTGGAAGCATTATCCGAAAAAAGATGCCATAGTGGGAAGCACCGTCTATCGATGCGGCTTCTTCCAGTTCGCTTGGCAGCGATTTGAAAAAGCTGACCAAGACGAATACGGCAAACGGCACAGCTGTGACCATGTAAACTAAAATGAGGCCAAATAAATTGTTCGTCAGATGAAGATCATTCAGCAAAAAAAACAGGGGAATGATGCCAAGAAATGTTGGGATCATCATGTAGGAAAGATACGAATAGTACAGCAAGCCGTTTCCTCTGAACGTAAACCGGGCAATCACGTAAGCCGTTGTCGCCGATAAGAGCACTCCGAATATCGTGCTTACAAGTGTTACTACCAGCGAATTCATAAAATTATGGCCAAAATTATACTTCCCCCACACGTACGAAAAATTGGACCAAAGCAGAGGCAGCTTCGGTATATCCCACGGTTTCCCCAAGAAAAACTGCTGGTTGTCTTTCAAGGCGCTGAGGATCGTCCAGATGAGCGGATAAAGAACACATACCGCCCAGGCGATTAGAATGAATTTGAAAAACATCCGAAATACAGGATTGACGGTACCTTGACTCATATGAAAAACCCCTCTACGTTAATTCAATTGTTTCTCTCTTCATCAGCCTCTGAAGAGTTGCTGTGGTGATTAAAGAGAGCACCAAAATGAGGACGCCAATCGCAGACGCGTAACTGAATTTGCCAAATTTGAAAGCATTCAAATACAAATAGGAGCCCATAACCTGGGTGGCATTATCTACTCCGCCTTCGAAGGTCATTATAGTTACGATGACGAACGACCCATTGAGTGTCGTCATTACAATCCATACTACGGAAGTCTTGATTTGTTCCCACGAAAGGGGAAGCGTAATCAACCAGAATTGATTCCACTGCGACGCTCCGTCAATCTCGGCGGATTCAAATAACGACGATGGAATGCTGAGAATACCGGCGACCAGTAAAAGAATCGTAAAACCTACACCTGCCCAGATCGAAGGCGGCAGCAGGGCGAATATCGACCATTTATCGCCTAACCAGGCGAAATCAAACTTTTTATTTGTAAATAGGGAGATAAAAGAATTTAAAAATCCAAGGTTCGGATTATACACATAGCGCCAGAGAACCCCGACGACAACGACGGAAAGCACATTAGGCAGAAAGAAAACGATACGGTAAAACCCTGAACCGCGAATGCCCAAACGCGTTAGTGCTACCGCGAAGAACATGGACAAAACCATAAAACCAATGACTTTACCGAAGACCAGAATATAGTCGTTGCGAATCGTCTTTGGGATCACACTGTCATCCAACATATCCTTGAAATTTCCAAGGCCGATGAAGTTATACGTTTCGGAACCGCCCGACCAATCAAATAGACTAAGGTAAATGCCCTTGAACATCGGATAAACGGTAAACACGAGATATAGAAGCAAAGTTGGAAGGATAAAGGAAAGAATGAACATATTCCGCTTCATCTTCGCCGTACTGATTCTCTCGCTTGCCTTTCGCTCTATCCCGGCAGGTGTGGTTGTGTTGCTTCCTTTCATACTTGCCTCCAATCTAAGCTTCTGAATGATAATAAGGGAATCGGAAGTGTTCCCTTATTATCACTCCAAACTTGTTACTCTTTATTTTTTTTCTTTGGAACGAATTTTATCGGTAGCCTCTTCCATACGATCTGACCACTGCTGCGGTGTAATTTCACCTTTCGTAAGAGCGAGCGTTGCGTTGTTTCTTGCTGTTACAAGCTCCTCAGGAATAACAACCTCAGGCGCAACGACCGTGTTTGGTGAATTATAGAATTTGGATGCTTCTTTCGTTAGCGCCGGTGCATTCGTACCTTCAAGATCTGCCTTGATGTTAGCAGGGGCTTTGGAAAGCTCAGCCCATAATTTACTCTCTTTTTCTGTGAAAATGAATTGCATGAATGCTTTAGCCGCCTCAGGATTTTTCGCTTTCTTCGCGATGGCAACGGTGGAAGTGTAAGGATTCGCTACGAACTTGCCGCCTTTGTCTTGGCCGATGGAAGGCAAGAATCCGAATTCGAATCCGGCTGGAATATCCTTCGCCATCTCGCTTTCAACCCAAATGCCTGTCGGAATGAAAGCTGCTTTATGCTGCAGCCATTGCGTTTGGGAATCCGTGTGATTCAGAGCCGGTGATCCTTTGTCGATGAGCCCTTTGTCTCTCATTTGCACAATTCTATCCAGAGATTTCATCACAGGCTCGCTCTTCCAAACACCCTTTTCGAGAGAATTAATTTTCTTGAAAATGGATGTGTCATAGTTGTTCATCGCAATAATCGTAGGGTCTAGCAATCCGCCGTTGATGTAGTACGGATAAACTCCTGTATGGATATAATCGCTCATTTTGCCATCTGCTTTAATTTTCTCGCCTAAATCCATGAAGCTTTGGAAGTCTACAGGCGCTTCCCAGCCTTTACTTTTGAATAACGCTTTGTCGTAGAACGTGCCCCATGAACCGAAAACGAGCGGAACAGCGAAGGCTTTACCCGGTTTGTACTCCTCAGGTTGAGCGATCAAGAGATCAAGAATCTTCTTTCCGTCTACGTTCTTGGCATCCTTCAGCCAGTCCGTAATATCCATCAGTTGGTCATCCGTTACCATCTGTCTAGTGTTAGAGCCCGCTCCGTCGATGTAAACAAAATCAGGCGGATTCCCTTGCAGCCAGCGCGGTTTCATTTGATCGTTGATTTTGGCGCCTGCGGATTCCTTGATCTTCAAATCGGGATTCTGCTTTTGGAACTCAGCGATAGCTTGTTTCCACCACGCATCGCCGTATCCGCCGACAAAATATTGAATTTCAAAGTCACCGGCAAGCTTTGTTCCTTCAGGTTTAGCACTGGCAGCAGGTTTAACGCTCTCCACCGGTTTGGTACTGTCGGCCGGCTTTACTGACGCACTTGTCGTAGTCGCATTGTTACTTCCGCAGCCTGTCATAGCAAGTAAAACTGTCGATAGCACCATACCCCATGCCATTGTTTTTTTTGGCTTCATCATCGTAAAGACCTCCCTAGAATTTTGCGGTGCCAACATGATTGGATAGCATCCGCTTCTACTCATTTCCAATTCCTTCGTACACCTTAATCATAGTAATTTTCACGGTATTCAACCATTGATTAAATGACTGTAAATAGTTAAAAAAGTATTGTCTTTGGGTACGTTGTTGTAAAATGTAGTTCCCACAACTTTGCGATCCAGTAAATCTGGAGGAAGCTGCTCCTCAAAATCACGGGGCCATGGTTGCAGCAAACTCAAGAAAACGGTCATCAGTGCCAAAAGCAAAGAAGCTAAGCTCATACAAGCCACTTAGCTCCGTTCACATTCGACTATTCAGTTTTTTCTACCGTTTAGAATCAGTCCCGCATATCCATCTTGACTTCATTTGAGACAACCACTTTGCATTTACTTGCCTCAGCGGCTTTTGTCGAGAGCGATCTGCTGCAGCCGGTCAAGCGCTTGTTTGGGCGTCATCTGGCCGAGCAAAACCGTTTGCCCCATATTTCTGGTTGCATTCAGAACGGCAGACCATGCGGGATTATTGATGGGGTAAAACTTTGCGCTTTTAATGGAGTCTAAATTTTGTTTCATGGATGGATCATTAGCGGCCAATTTGCTGCCTACCGTACGAATGGTAGGAAGAAATCCTTCCCGGAGAACGAATTCTTCGTAACGCCCGTCCTCATAAATAAAATCCAGAAATTTAGACAACGCTTCCTTGTTCGTGTGATCGGTTTTGAAAGACATCCATACGTCCTGCACACCCAGTACTAGAGGCGTCTGTCCCTCTTTCACCGGGATCGGTCCTTTCGCCCATTTCAGCCCTGGATACTCATGCGGAACGACGGCTTCAAAATAGTTGCCGGAAATCAGCATCCCAAGCTTGCCGTTTCCCAGAATCCGCTGTTTTTCATCGCGTGTTGTCACCGCGGGTTCCGGGTCCGTTAAACCGTCTTCGTAAAGATTTTTTAGAAACGTGATGCCTTCCACATTCTCAGGCGAATTGATCGCCCACTCGCCATCCTTCATCCAACCTCCGCCGGCACCATAGAAAAAGTAAGAAAGATACGCCCAAATTTCATTATCCGTCAAGTCGACGCCGAAGCCATCCACTTGCTTCGTATTCTTGATTTTGCGCGCATCCTCCTCCAGATCTCTCCAAGTTTTCGGCGGCTCTGTAAGGCCAACCTCATTGAAAATATCTTTGTTATAATACAGTTCCCTGATTGTCGTTACATAGGGCACTGTGTATTGCTTGCCAAGCATTCTGCCGCTGTCCATCAAATAGGGATAAAACTTATCCTTCAGTTCAGTCGAAAGAATATCGTCCATGCTGTTCAGCAGTCCATCCTTTGCGAAATGGGCGTAAATGTTCGTGAGCAGCAAATCCGGAGGCTGGTTGCGGCTGATCATCGTATTATAAGCGCTATCCAAAATATCCCAATTAATGACCTGCAGCTCCACCTTGATGTTCGGATATTTCGTTTCGAATTCTTTCACCACATTTTCAAAATAAGGCTTAGTCGACGTGCTGTACTCAGCAGCCACAAACGTAATCATCGCCTTCGCGTCGGGGTCGGACGTAACCGGATGGAGAACGTCCTCGCTGATGCATCCGGTGAATACAATAGCCGTCAGTTGCAGAAGTAAAAGCGACCAAGCCGTTTTTGTTTTACCTGTTTGACTCATGATTGGATCCCCCTTCCATCATTTCCCTACTTTTCCACCAAAGGAAAGAGAAGCTCCTGATTTTCTTGGGTGTACATGTTTTCTTTGGTTATGACATGGGCGTCTATACTCACTTTGGGGTCCACTTTTATACCGGACAAAGCCTGCACCGCCGTTTCAACGGACAAATACCCCATATTGAACGGCTTTTGCACGATTGTGGCCTTGATAACCCCTTCTTCCAACAGCTTGATTTCATAAATAGAGCTGTCAAAACCGACGATTTTAATGTGATCCTCCCATTTTTTTTCTTTGATTGCCCTGGCTGCCCCTAAAGTGGCCTTTTCATTCAAACCTGCAATACCTTTGATATTCGGATACATGGCCAGCAGATGTTTGACCTGTTCATAGGCCGCATCCTCTGTACCGTCAAACTCGTAATTGCCTGCATATTCCACACCGGGAAAATCAGCGATGGCTTCCTTAAACCCGCTCACTCGCTCTTTCTCGGCTATCGATTGCTGATTGCCGCCGAGGGTCATCACGCCAAATAGTTGACTGTTTTGTCCTCCTGCCAAGAAGACCCCGGCTTTTCTCCCCGCTTCGAAATTGTCGGTTGCAATTAGGCTTGCTTCTGTATGGGTATAGACCGGCGAATCGATCAAGATGAGTTTCGTTCCGGACTCTTTTATTTTTGTGGCGGCAGGTGCAAGCCTCTCATAGTCTGTTGCAGCGAGAATGATAGCGTCAGGCTTCTTCAGCAGCGCTTCATCCACATTCCGGATTTGTCCTGCGGTATCCGTTTCCGATACCGGCCCCGTTATATCGATATTGACAGCAAGCTCCTTCGCTGCCGCCTTTACGCCTGCACTAACCATCTGCCAATAATCCGAGCGAACGTTGTTCGTTTTTAGGACGACAGCGATCTCGAGCTTTCTTGGATTCGTAATACGCAGCATCTCCATGCTGGCTACCACGACAAAACCAATCACGATCACAGACAGCACTGCCAAGAAAACCGGCCTTTTAACGGTCATCGGCGACTCCTTTCTGGGCACATTTGGGGAGCACAATCCGAACCTCCGTACCTTCCCACTTTTCACTTTTAAACGTAAGGCCAAACTCATTTCCGAATAGTTTGATCCGTTCGTTCACATTACTGACTCCGATCCCTTTGACGACGCCATCTCTCACTTTCAGAATGTGATCCAGCTTGTCCGGCTCCATGCCGACTCCGTTATCGGCGACGACAAACACAATGGTATCTCCGTCTTCTTTTCCTGTTATTTTAACTAAACCGGGCTCCAAACTGTTCTTGATCCCATGATAAATCGCATTCTCAACGATCGGCTGTAAAATAATTTTCGGAATATGGACCTCCAGAATCCCAGGATCAACCTCAATCTGAAAATCAAGCTTATCCTTATATCTCATTGATTGAATCAACAAATAATTGGTGATGTGCTCAATCTCAACCCGAACGGAAACGGTTTCATTATTTTTATTAATAATCGCGCGAAACAGCTTGGCAAGCGAAGAAGTCATCTGGACAACCTCGTCATGCTTTTTACGCTCCGCCATCCAGATGATGGAATCCAGCGTATTATACAAGAAATGAGGATTAATTTGCGCCTCAAGCAGCTTCATCTCGCTCTTTCGTTTGCTTTCCTCATTCTGAATGATTTGATTCATTAAATCTTTGATTCGGCCGACCATGATATTGAAAGTTTGACCCAATTGTCCGATTTCATTCTCGCTGCGGAATTCCGAACGAATGCTGAAGTCTCCTTTTTCCACTTGCTTCATATTACTCTGCAGCAGCTTGATTGGCCGTGAGAGGTGGCGGGAAATAAAGAAAGAGAGATAGAGCGCGATAACTAAAGCCAGAATTGTCCATAAAAAATACGAAATATTAATCTGATACTGGTTGGCAATGAGTTCATTGGCATAGGCGACCCCGACAATTTTCCAACCGAAGTGCGTCTCTTGGATCGTATAGATCCGTTTTTTGTTGCCATCCCCCGTAACGAAGCTGCCGCTGCCGGACTGTTTGACCTCATCAATCATTTCCGCTTTTAAATTACTGTTAATCAACTTCTGCTGCGGGTGATACACGATGCTGCCATCCTTATCGAGGATGAAAACATACCCTCTTTTGCCCAGATTAATATGATTGCAAATTTCGCCTAAGACATTTAAGTTGAGATCAACCAGGAAAATACCTTCTCCCGTAATGCCGTCCGCACTTTTTAGTTCCCTGCTCAAGGAAACCACCCAACGGTACTCGTTCTGGATAATGTTTTGGACATGCGGAGCGGAAATGACGGATTTCCCGCCTTCGGCTTTTGCATTTTTGTACCATGGCTGTTCCTCAAAGTTGGCATTCGTATTCAGGCTTGTAATCCGGCGGTCGGAGACGAATCGGTTATTGTAGCCAAAAACCATAATCGAAGCAATATCTTTACGGGTAATCAAAATGGACTGAAATAAATCGGATATTCGTTTCTCATACGGTCTGCGTTCTTCGTCACTAATAAAGCCCGTCCCTGTAATGTAATATTTCACGTCCTTATTCGTCGATGCGAGCATCGAGATATCTTCCATATTGGTTATATAGGATTGAATATTGATATTCACCTGTTGGACGATTTCAGAAATATAGTGCTTCGAATTCATTTCCACCGCGTCAGCCGACAGATGGTAAGAAATGTAACTTGTGATCACGATGAGAAATAAAATCAAGCAAGAAAAAACGACCGAAATACTTGATTGAATGCTTCTAAATTTGAAAAGAAATGATCCGGCATCCCCTTCTTTTCTCATCCTTATTTCTCCCTCGATAACTTTTCTCGGTATTCCGTAGGGGTTGTCCCTGTATGTTTTTTAAATAACACACTAAAATATTGAGGGTCGCTATAGCCAACTTTGGCCGCTACTTCATATGATTTTAGAGGAGTTTGCTGCAGGAAATCTTTGGCCTTATCAATCCGGACGCGTGTGACATATTCCATGATGGTTTGTTCCTTATTTTGCTTAAACACGGTGCTGAAATAGCTTTTACTCAAATGGACATGCCGGCAAATCTCATCGACCGTAAGGTTCTCGTTCGAGTGGTGCTTTTCAATATAGTCAATTACACTCAGAACCTGCATTTTCGTCTGGTCGCTTCGTTGTTCTGAAATATACAAGATCGCTTCTTTGCAAATCGTTAGGAGCCACGTTTCAATTTCATCCAACGTTTCGAACCGGTTGATATCTTGCAGGACGATTTCATGCCCTTTAAAATGCATAACGTCGTTGCCTGCGAATTCATGAATCGTATTCATAATGGCGATAATGATCGACTGAATTTGTAGATAACAAGCCCACATTGGCATTAGCGAGGCTTTTAAATGGCTTATCAGTTGATCGATGAGAATTTGCGCTTCGCTCCGTGTTCCCGTTTTGATCAGTGTTGAAAACTTGCGATTCCATTCAATATCCAGCTGGTGAACGGGTGTATTGGCGCCTTCCATATCATCGATGGAGATGACCCTATTGTTACCAAGCAAAAATCTGTAGTCCAGTGCGGAAATAGCCCCTTTGTACGATAGAGGGAGCTCGTTTAACGTTTTGCACAGCACGCCAACGCCAACCGTAACGGTGAATTTCAAATATTTCTCCATGCAAAAGCGGATGACCTCAGCTAAGTTAAGCGCCGCTTCATAGGTCCCTTCTTCCCATTCCCCGTAAAAAATGACAGCCATGCGTTCTTCCCTCGTTCGAAAGACGATAGCCTCTTTTCCCTCCATCACTTCTTGAACGATATTAAAGGCGGCGGATCGGAAAAGCTCTGGATCGTTCTGCCATTTTTCCTTTTTTATTTCATCGAAATTGTCAATGTCAATCGCGACAACCAGGTATGGCGGAGCGATCAGCGGAAGGCCGAAATAGTGAAATCTTTCTTGAAGCCTGCTATCTCTCAGAGTGCCGCTTACAACTTGTTCAAGAAACCGTTCTCTTAATAATGGCAAACTTTGATGAAGCTGCATCTTCAGAAGAGAGAGATTTTCGCGGTTTTCAGCTTCCTGATCCATTTCGATTTTCACTTTATCAAGCAGATTGCGAAGTTCGTTTGCCGTAATCGGTTTTACGATGAAATCGTGTACCTTAAGGCGCAGTGCTTTCTGCGCATAATCAAAATCGTCATGACCGGTTAAGATGATCACCTTAATGTACGGATAGTTCAAATGAATTTGTCTGGTCAGTTCAATTCCGTCCATGAACGGCATGCAAATATCTGATAAAACAAGATCTGGCCTGAGTTCTGCAATAGCTTCCAGAGCTTCGCTGCCATTCCTGTAGTCTCCGATACACTCAAATCCGTGACTCTCCCACTCGATGCTCTCTTTGATGCCTTCCCTCACTTCGATTTCATCATCAACGATTACGATTCTATACATGGTGTACACCCCTGTCTCTACATAAAAAAACGGATTTCCGATATTTTCAGGAATCCGGTCACAGCTTTGGATGTATTGCAACGTATCATCAAAGACCGTTCCGCAGGTGGAATGTGCTTCCATCTCTCATTTCCTAATATTATACAAGTCTTTACTACCGTCGGGAAGGAGTCTAATTTGTATGGTTTTGTCGATTTCCCTCGTTTAATCGATTAATTTCCAAGTGGAAGCAAGAGAATACACGAAATGCATCCGTTTTTGTATATAGATGTCCTTTAACTTATTTGTGTATGATTTTTACTTCGTAATTATACGGCTTTGGAGGGTAACCTTTTGGGGAATATTGTCTTCTTTCTTCAAAATTTTCATTGCAAATTGAATCGCATCTTTCCCGCCTGCCGGATACGTGAAGGTACCTGCCAAGACTCCGGTATTCACCAAATGAACACCTCCCTCAGAGCCTGGAAGCCCGTCAATCCCTATAAATTGAATATCTTTAATTCTCAGTTTAGAAGCCGCAACATAAGCGCCGAGTGCCATAGCATCATTATGAGCAAAAATGACATCAATTTGCGGATAAGTCACGAACCGCTGCTTGAGTTGATCTTCTGCTTTATCCCGCAGCCAATCTGCGACAATTGTATCTACGACATGAATATTCGGATGTTGTGAAATAATTTGCAGAAAGCCTTTGCTGCGGCCAATGACAGGCGGAGATTCAGAAAGCCCTTCTACCTGCACGACGTTGCCTTCCTTGCCAGCTAGCAAATCGACAACGAACTGGCCGGCATGCCTGCCAATCAACTCATTATCTGGTCCAATATAGAGCGTATGGTTAAAATCGGGATCATCCCGGTCGAGTACAATGACGGGAATGATTTTGTACACTTTGTTTACAATGGGCGCAAGCAAGGCAACCTCATTGGGAGAAATGATTAACAAATCGATGCCAAGCCTCACCAATCGCTCCACATCGCTTACTTGCTTCTCACTGCTTTGGGCCGCATCCGCAAAAATAACTTTCACATCTTTATAATTCTGAATTTCCGTTTTAATTTCTTTATTCATTTCGATCCGCCACGGCTCAACTAAATTGGCTTGTGACATCCCGATCAAGAATTGGGTTGACTTCGGAGTTTGCGCAGTTGACATTCGGCAACCTGTCACACTGCACGTGCAAACTAGTATAAAAACAAAGGTTACGATCCAGCTTCTCCATCTAAATAAGAACATCGACGTTATTCGACCCGCCTTTCCGATATTCCGTTGGTGAGATCCCGACGATTTTCTTAAATGCCGTGCTGAAATAGTGTTGCGACGAATACCCCACCTTCTCAGCAACTTCATACATTTTGCAGGAAGGGTCATTCATCAATTGAATCGCTCGCTTGATCCTTGTTTTCGTCAAGTAATCAATAAAAGTCGCACCCAGCTCCTGACGTAGCAGACGGCTTATATAGGCTGGACTAATCTGGAACTGCTTCGCAAGATCCTGCAAAGAGAAGGTCTCCAGCTGATAGTGGGTATCGATATATTTCTTGCTTAGTAGCACAATGGGAGACCAATGCTCCTCGACCATCATTTCCTGAAGAAGCTGCCTATAAAGGTCCGGAATACCGCACCATTGATCTCTTTGCTGAGCAATGCTATGAACATTGCACTTCAAGTACTTTTCCATACTCACCGTCACCAGCTCCGCCAGAGTTTCAAGATTCGTTTGATCATTTAGATGAAGAAGGACGACGACATGATCCTTCGCATCGCGAAATATGAGAGACTGTCCTCTGCCTGACACAATCTCTTCCGTTACATTCTGAACAGCGAACAAGAGCAACTGACGATCCCATTCTTTAAACCCTTGACCAATCATTAGGCGATCCGTTACTTTAATAAGCATCATGCCGAATTGGGAAGGAACTTTTATCTTAAAAAAATCAAGCTGTTCTTCGACTTCAATGTCGGAAAGCTGCCCATTCACCCACTCATTCAGAAATCGATCTCGAATCGAAGTGAAATTTTTGGTTAAATGGGTATTCGCCCAATTCATGTATTTATTTTGAAAACTGAACTGCTCCAACTGCTTTTTAGCTCGTAAAATGACCCCCTGCAGCTCATCTTGTCGGACTGGCTTTAATAAATAATCAAAGACGTTCAATTTCACTGCTTGATGGGCAAAAGTAAATTCATCATGACCGGTAATTAATACGACCACGCTGTGAGGCAATATACGGTTCACTTTCTCGACAAGCTCTAAGCCATTCATAATCGGGATGCAGATATCGACCAATAAAAGATCGGGGCGAAGGGATTCAGCTAATTCCAGCGCCAGCTCGCCATCCTCGGCTTCCCCGACAATCTCCATACCAAACGACTCCCAGTCGAGCAATTGACGTATTTTCCGTCGGATTTTAGGCTCATCATCAACAATTAATAGGTTTATCACTTCAGAATCACCAACTTTTCCAAAAGTGGATGCCATACTTCAACCGTCGTCCCTGCGCCATATTCGCTATGGAAGATCAGACCATATTCACTGCCATAATTAAGCTTGATGCGTTCGTTAACGTTATAGATGCCAAAGCCTTGAAGTGCACTCGTATCTTTGCCTGATTTCTCAAGCATTTGACGAATTTCCTTGAGCTTCTCTGGCTGGATGCCAATGCCATTGTCTGAGACACTGCAATATAGCATTCCCTGTACAATTTTGGCTTTCACGCTCACCTTGCCGATGCCTCTTCTTGCTTTAATTCCGTGATAAATTGCGTTTTCTACTAAGGGCTGCAGTGTTAATTTCAGAATGAGTAAATGATCAAGTCCATCTTCACAATCAATTTCATACTCCAGCTTTTCCTCATATCTGATCTTCTGGATAATCAAGTAGCTTCTTACATGCGCAATTTCATCGCTCACCGTTAGCGTTTCTTTCCCTTTGCTGAGTCCAATCCGGAAAAAATGGGTCAACGCGTCAATCATTTCTACCAAATCCGTCGCTCCCCGTTCATGCGCCATCCATTGTATGGCATCTAAAGTATTGTAAAGAAAATGCGGCTTAATCTGCGCTTGCAAAATCTTGATTTCCGATTCTCGTTTTCCTTGCTGCTCTTTATACACTAGATCAATTAAGTTTCGAATCTCTTCCAGCATACTATTGAAACCGTTTCCTACCTGCCCAATTTCGTCATGATATTGATTGTCAAACCTCACATTCAAGTCGCCGTTTTGAACTTTCCGCATCAAATTTTTCAATTTATTTAGCGGATTGGCGATGGATGACGTGTAAAAAAAAGCCAATATAACAGCAAGAATAATGGTGAAAATCGCGATGATGAGTGTATAGAAACGAATTTTTGATGCTTCTTTAAATGTTTCTTTAAAAGAGAACACTCCAATAATTTTCCATTTCGTATATTCCGATTGCGTAAAAATGATTTGGTACTGATTATGATTAATCGTCTGCGTAAATTGCCGGTTTGAACGGTCCCCCAGCCACTGCGCATTAATCCGGTAGACAACAGGATTATCAGGAGAGTAAACTACTTCACCTGCGGCATCCATCATATAAACAAACCCGGTTTTGCCTAACGTGATTTTCTGAATCATTTTCTCGATGGTATCCAGCATAAAGTCGATGGAGATGACGCCTACGAATTCATGCGTCGTTGGATTTTGAATAGCTTTGACTACGGATAAGACTTCCTCCGCGTTTACTTGATTTCCGGACGTCAAGTTTCTTCCAATCGGCCTAGATATAAGCAGCAGCTCACCTTTGGATGCTATGGCCCTTTGATACCAATCTTCCCGGGTTAACGGATCACGCGAAATACGGTATTGTTCATTGCTAATATAAAGGTCCCTTTCATTCACGACAACAATTCCGGCAATTTCCGGATGAACCTCTGTATACGTCCTTAATAGTCTACGCACTTCGGTTTCAATACTCACTCGATTGGGTTCGAGCGTATTGCCTATTTGAAAAAAAGCCAACATACTTGGATCTTGCGAAATATAATGCTCAATGTGGTCCATATCACTAATATAGAACTCTACATTCTTCTGAATTTGCTCGATTATTTCTTGCGCATGCAGATTCGTTTCTCGTTCAATGGAGCTGGTATAAATAATGTCACTGATCAAACCAATCGTAAGAATAGGCAGCAAAATGAGAGAAAGGAAATAAACTAATAATTTGAAGCGTATACCTTTATGCTGAAAAGCTCTACGCCACAATCCCAATCCGACCACCTTCTTCGTCTAAGTAGTTTCCTGTTTGCATGAAAACACAGTATCCTAACAGCACGGAGCTGTTAGGATCTTGTTAAAAACGATACAATTATTTATTGACCGCCATACTTTTTAAGCATTTCAGCCGCGTTGTCTTTATTAATTTCTTGCGTTCCCAGAATAACTTGCTTTTCAAGTTTAGATCCTTCTGTCAGCAGTTTGTGCGCATTATCGATCGCTTCCTGCCCACCTGTCGGATAGACGTAAGTAGCGTTTAAGCGGCCAGCGAGAATACTTTTGATACTGCCATCCGGTGTCGGCAATCCATCTGCGCCAACGAACAGCATTTCTTTCTCGCGTCCTGCATTTTTCGCCGCGGTGTAAGCGCCTTCAGCCATCGGATCGTTATGTCCAAAAACAACATCGATCTTCTTGTTCGCCTGCAAAATGCCCTCCATAACGCTAATCGCTTTATCTCTTAACCAATCCGCATTTTGAGCGGCGATAATTTTAATATTCGGGTTGCTCTTGATACCTTCCATGAATCCGTCATGTCTTTCCTTTTGCCCGGACGTGCCTTCAAGTCCTTTGATTTCAACAACATTACCGCCCTTGTCACCTAGCGTTTTGGCTACCCATTCGCCAATTCCTTTGCCGATAATTACGTTGTCAGCACCGATATGCTGGGTGAAGGAATCGCCCTCTACACGGCGGTCTAGCGTGATCACCGGAATGCCGGCATCGTAGGCTTTTTTCACAACGGCTGTTAGAGGCTTGGCTTCATTCGGTGAGATGATCAAGAGATCAACCTTTTGTTGGATAAAATTTTCAACATCGGCAATTTGTTTGGAGTTGTCTTGCGCCGCATCTGCATAAACAACCTTGAAATCAGGATATTTCTTAGCGGCTTCGGCAATTTGAGCATTCATCGTTACACGCCATGGCTCTCCCAGGTTCGCTTGAGACATCCCAATTAAGTAACTGGATTTCTTAGGCTTCGATGCTTCTGCCGTTGCCGGTGCAGCGGAATCCTTAGCTGCCGGAGTCGAGGTGCTCGTTGTGGTTGTACTGCCACATGCGGTGAATAGTGAAGTCATCATAAGCATAAAGACTGAAGTTAGGAACACTTTTCTCATAATTTTCATTTCTAAAACCTTCCCTCTTTGTTAATTTTATGATTTTTGTTTCTGTAAAACCACGGCAATGATGATAATGAGACCTTTAACAACGAGTTGGAGATTCGTATTCACATTCTTTAATCCAAGCATGTTATCCAGAACGCCAAGAATTAAAGCGCCAATGATGGTTCCTACGATTGTTCCTTTCCCACCCGCTAGACTCGTACCGCCAATAGCTACGGCAGCAATTGCGTTCAGCTCGTAGCCGATCCCGTCATTAGGACTGCCCTGACTGACTTGTGCCGCATGAATGGTTCCTGCAATAGCAGATAATACACCTGCAGTCACGTAAATCATGATCTTGACGCGGTTAATTTTAATGCCGGAAAGATGCGCCGCCGTTTCGTTGCCGCCGATGGCGTAAACATGCCTTCCGAATTTTGTATAATTCAGCATGATGATGAAAATGATGCCCAAGAACAGGAAACAAATCGCAGGAACCGGAATGCCCCCTATACGTTCTCCAAGGATGCTGAACGCTTGGGGAGCGGCCCCCGCACCTTTGCCGTAGGCAACAGGAATTCCGATGCCTCCTGACCAAAACCGGGCAAGGCCTCGTGCGATACTCATTGAAGCCAATGTAACAATAAACGCTTGAATACCAAGTTTCGTTGAAACAATTCCGTTAAAAGCTCCAAATGCTGCGCCTAATGCCAATACAATCACGATGGTTTCAAGCATGCCCATTGAGCGGTTCATCATAAGATCAGCGGCGGCTGTTGCGGTTAAACCAAGAATGGCGCCGACAGAAAGATCAATTCCGCCAATCAAAATGACAAGAGTCATGCCAATCGCCATAATGCCATTCTCCGAAATGGAGCGTACGACATTTGCCAAATTCGTCGGGGCAAGGAATAAATTTTCACCATCTCTTGTACAAATGATTGATGCTGCGCCAATGACTAACAGAAGTCCGAATAAGCTTTGAAATCGGATCAGAAGGCTAAGTAATTGATTCTTTGGCAAGACATCTGACTGCTTAAAGGCATTCGATTTAAATAATGTTTTGGGTGTTGTCATGTAAGGTCGGTTCCTCCCTATCCGTTGCTGCTTTCAACAGCTTCTCTTCCGTTGCCTCCGCCCGCATGAACTCGCCCGTGACTCTCCCTTCGCAGATCGTAAGGATGCGATCCGATAACCCGAGTATTTCGGGCATATCCGAGGAGATGAGCAGGATGCCCATGCCACTGAGCGCTAACTGGTGAATGACTTCGTATATTTCAGCTTTCGCATTTACATCGATTCCTCGGGTAGGCTCATCCAGCAGCAGAATGGTTGGTTTTGAGAGCAGCCATTTTCCGATAATGACTTTTTGTTGGTTCCCTCCACTTAACTGTTTAGCCAGAGTCGCATAGCTGGGCGCTTTGATCCTTAACGTGCGGATTTGCTCGTCCCAGACGACCTTTTCCTGCTTCCTCTTCATAAAAAACATTCGGCTAAACGTATCGAGCAGGGGAAGCGACATATTCTCACCTATCGAACGACTTAGCACGAGTCCTTGTCCTTTGCGGTCTTCCGTCAAGAAAGCCAGTCCCGTATCAATGGCATCCCTTGGATTTCTGATCATTGCTTTTTGATCATGGATATATACATTGCCAGTACTCCGCTTTACATGCAGACCGTAGAGGCATTCAAACAACTCTGTTCTGCCCGATCCGAGCAACCCGGAGATGCCTAGTATCTCACCTTCATGCAAGGAGAGTGACACATTCTTCAGTTTTCTTTTGCCATTCGAAACGGATGGATCAAAGGATAAGTTTTCTACGCGAAGTACTTCTCTCCCCTTGCGAAAATCTCTGTGCGGGAAAAGATCAGCGAACGATCTACCCACCATCATGCGTACTAACTCATCATGATTTGTTTCGGCAGTGACAACCGATCCTACGAGTGCTCCGTCCCGCAGCACAACCACACGCTCGGAAAGAGCAAAAATCTCTTCCATTCTGTGGGTGATGTAAATGATGGATACTCCTTTTGCGGATAACTGTTTCACCACTTGGAATAGTTTTACGGTTTCATGCTTGCTTAAAGCCGTTGTCGGTTCATCCATGATCAGTATTTTAGCATCAAGCGAAAGCGCCTTGGCAATTTCCACAAGCTGCTGCTCACCAATCCGCAGTCGTTTAACCTGCTGATGAGGCGGAACAGTTAGATCCAAGATGTTCATGAATGCTTTCGCGCTTGTATTCATCATTTTGTAGTCAATGAAGCCAAACTGGTTTCGCTGCTCTCTGCCCAAGAAGATGTTCTCGGCTACGGTTAATTCCGGAATCAGCTGCAGTTCCTGATGAATTTTCACTACGCCGTGCTTGCTTGCATCCGTTGGCGAACTGATATGAACTTCCTCACCATGTATCCGGATCTCGCCTTCATATGTGTGGGTTGCTCCGCTCAGAATGTTCATTAACGTAGATTTTCCTGCGCCATTTTCACCTAATAAGGCCATAACCTCACCTTGCTGTAGCTCCAATTCAACGCCTCGAAGCGCCTGCACCAAACCAAACGATTTAGAAATTTGATGCATCTTTAATATGGTTGATCTAACGATGTTACTCCCCCCTCACTTGCTATACTCAAAAAATACCATGTCGGGGGAAGTGAAGTATTTAGAATAAAATGTAATAGTTTACAACTTTACACACAACGTTCATTTCCTTTAAAGGACACGAACTTAAATAAACATCATTTAAGCTCGTGCCCAGTTCACTAAATAAATAACTTAGTTTAAAATTCCCAGGGCAACTATTGCGAGGTCCATAAGATCAATTCTGTCATCGCCATTAACGTCTGCATATTTAATTTGCTCCCAATCCTCACTGCTTTCTTTCGTTTTACCGTAGTTAGCAGCTACCATGGCTAAATCTCCGATACTTATTTTATTGTCACCATTCAGATCACCCTGCATAGGAAGAATAGCGGAAGCGTTGAATGCTTGTAGAGCTGCACGCAATTCAGCCTCTGCTTGATCCACTTGAGATTGTGTTGCCGCTGAGTCATTTGCTATATCTTTAGCTTTATCGATTGAGGACTGCAGCGCAGCTTTGGCCCCTGCTGGATATTGACCGGCATGCGTACCTTCCACCGCCGCATCATGTTTCGCTTGCGCTTCTGCAATCATGGCGTTCAATGCCGTTTTATCGATGACGAAACCCAACTGAATCTGTACTTGGCGAGTATCACCATTCAATTGCGATTCCACACCTTGGCCGTCAGCAATCACTACGTTAGACAACGTCAAAGTCGCTGTTGCCGGCTGTGAAATCGACTTCGCTTTCCAATGAAATCGAATTAAATCGCCGTTCAGATTTGCTGCGGTTGCTCCTACACTTGCTGCAACGAGCCGGATTTGCCCCGGTTTTTCAGCTTTATTTACAATCATAAATCCATCTTTCAACGAGTCGGCAGAAATAAACTCCAACATGTCAGGATCGTAGGTAATCGTCAGATCCTGTGCAAATACTTGCTGAGTCAAGCCCTTCAAGCCATATGTCTGATCAAATGATTGGCCGGCAAACACGGAATTCGCGACTGTTAACGTTGCCGAAGGACCCGTAGGCACTCCCGATTGTCCACTAATCGTAATGATTACTTCTCCATGAACGCTAGCGTCTGCCTTTAAGGTTGCCACGACTTTAACCGTACCGTCTTTTTGCGCAGTCAATAAACCGCTGCTACTAATGACAGCCAAGTCTGTCGAAGCACGATCCGTGCCGTATACCGCCCAAGTCACAGATTTGTCAGCCGCATCTGCTGGTTCAACAGCTGCGTGCATTTGCAATGTGCCGCCTTTTTCCGTAATCGCAACTGTTCCATTTTCCCCTGACACAGTAATCCCCATTCCCCCGTTACCAGACTGTATCGTGATCCGGTCGCCTGAGGACAAGGTCACAGTTTGAGGCAAAGTTGCAGTGGCCGTCGTTCCACTTAGGGTTACAGTGGCGTCTGTAACTTTTTGACCGTTTACGCTAACGGACCAACCTGATGTTGAGGTATCCGCAGGTACAGAAACCGAGAATGTCTTCAACTCCAGTGTCCCGGATGCAAGGTTGATGCTGTCAATCTGTCCGCCATTATCCAGCTTCTGACTAAATGTGCCGTATCCGTTTGCCGCTGTGAAAAATGATTTGTGATCGTTAGGCTGCCACGTCGGAGCGAAGCCGATCGCTTGATGCGGAGCATCATAGGTGAAACCTTGCAGAGCGAGCAGCAAGGACCAGGAAGACAACGTCCGCCCGTACCATTGACCGCATTCGTCATCGCCAAACGGGTTGCCGCTGCCATCGCCGATGCCGCAGCCGCCGAAAGTCATGTACGGTTGATTTCTGAGACGGCCGTCGTAACGATTGGAAGCAGCGTTCACAACGGTAAGGCCTTCGTCAAGCAGTCCGCGCTGAATCATAGCCGCAGCCGCTGAGTACTCAAACCCAGACATTACCTCATCGAAATAATGAATGCTGTTCGACGGCCTGTCATTGCCAGGCCATGTTGACATCACCAGTCCGGCGTCACCCGGTTCAACGTATGTGCGGTACTGGTGGTTAAAATCAATGAAATTGTCATAGTAATTGTTCTTGAAAAGGTTTTTCAAGGCTAGCGTCATATGCTCCGAATCATAAATATCGCCTAAACCCAATTGCGTGGACCACCACTGTCCAAGCAGCATGTCGATTTCCGAGCCATTTCCGATAAAATTGGTGGCTCCTCCTCCGCTTTGCGCTTTTTCAACATAATACTGACCGTTCCACAGCATACTTTCTTGGTTCGTCTTCCCTTTATTATAGATAGCATCGTATTTGTCTCCTGAAGCGGTATCACCTGCAGCTTTCGCCAAATGCGCCGAAGCATTGACAGCAGCCAAGTACATCGAACCCAACCAAGAATTCATTGCAGGTGAGCCTGCATCGAGCGTAGTCAATGCGCCGCCTTGCAGAATACCGTTTGCGTTTGGATCATGATGGGTGATGACATAATCCATAGCTCCCTTAATTTTTGGCCAATATGTGCTTAACCAGCTTGTATCCGGTGATTGCAGATAATCACGGTACGCCGAAAGAATGACGCCAGTTTGGCCATCGAAAGCGAAAATATCGTTATTATAACGATAAGGCAGAAGGCCATCCGGTTTTTCCGCATCTAACCACTGTTGGTCGAACATTTGCCCTATTTGAGGCCAAAGTCTGGAGTGAGCCTGTGCATAGTGCCATACGTGGTTTGGCATATTGTCGCAGCAGCCGTAGCCTTCCCATCCGCCAAAGAAGCCGTTTTTTGCCCAAAATACAGTCGGCGTATGGAGCAAAGCCGTTGCGGAAGTAAGGCGGTCAAGTACATATTGCGGTAAATTCGAACTATACATCGTATCATGGTAGAGCTCGGTCTGTGATTGCAAGCTCGCTAGGTTGGCAGTAACGTACTGATCGACTTCAGCTGCGTTATTCCACCAATTCGTGTACTGCATGCCTTCACCACCGAAACCGCGCGCTGGATTCTGCGGGAAGTACCAGCTCAGAAGTACCTTAACCTGTTTGGTTTCGCCTGGCGCTAGCATTAAGGAGGACGTTAAAGCACCATCAACCGTTGTTCCAGCTTGTGGACTGGAAGCATTGCTAGAACCTGTAACACTGCCGCTTGCAAACGCAGTTTGCAGCGCGTCAAGCGTATTCCAGGAAGCCGTACCTCCGGTTTGCGGCCCCAGGACAGACAATGTCATACTGCCCTTACTGCCATTCATTTGCAGCTGCGACGCCTCACTGCCGGTTTGCAGCGTATTGCTGTTGCTTCCGTAACCACTGAAGTCACGTTTGTTCGCCCCAGTGATGGAACCAATTCCATCAAAACCGACGGCATTTTGCTGTGATGCAAGAAGAGAAACATTCACTTCATTTGATGTCGGATTCTTAAATGTCATCGTATAGATAGCTGTTGGAATAGCGGAATCTTTCATATTGCCCGGAATCATCGGATTAAAGATGTCTTGGGTGATTTCAATCGGCATCTGATCATCTTGAAAGTTATAACGTCCCATCGGATATTCGCCTTGAAAAGTCAGCGATTTCATCGCATTAAACGCTCCGACTGCTGTCGTCTGGAGTGCACGTACGATAGGCTGACCTCCTTCAGGCTGGGCACGGACAGCAAAGAAACTGTTCGGTACGATGCCTGTTGTGCGATTGCGGAACGTATCGTCACTATTGAAAATCCATGCTTCACTGCGCTCCCCTGTACCGAAATGTCGGATACCGCCGGCGCCGATCGGTCCAACCGGAAATTCAATAGCCGTCAGCTGCGCTCCCGAGTAGGTAACCGTATCACCGCGCGCGTAAAGGTCCTGTGCGGGGCGGTAAAAGGAAAGTGTGGAGGCTGGACTGGATTCAGATCCGTCTGTTCCAACGGCCGTAACACGATAGTAATAGGTCGCATCAGCGGGTACTGTCTTATCATGGAAAGAAGCTTCCGACAGTATGCCATCGTTCAGTTTGATGAAATTTTTTTCAGAATCCGTTGATCTGTACACGTTATATCCACTCAATTGAGACTCCGTAACCGGTTGCCAAGTCAACGCATAGTTTGAGCTGCTGTTCCGTGTAACATTCAACTCTTTTGGCGCAGCTGGCACATTTACAAATACGTCGTCTAATGTAATATGTCCCCACGCGCCGGTTGCATTGTCAACCATTTTAAAGAAAATCTTCTGCCCAAGATACGCCGACAGATTAAGCGTGCGCAATTGCATAGTCTCGGCGTTATTGCCGGCCAACTTACCTACTTCACGGCAACTGTCGGACTGGGACGTATCTACCGTGCAAGCTGCCACGTAAGTGTTCGCCCCGTTTCCGCCGCCAACCAGCATCGATACTTCCGGACGCGTAAGGGTCACCTGCGGAGATACGATCACTGCGTTATAAGAATCTCCATAAGTACCATTTCCCTCAAGGGTTGAAAGAAAAAACTTGCCTTCTTTGGTGTAAGGGGTGCTTGGGGCGTTATGAAAGAATACGTTGCTTGCAAGAATGGGTATATTCGACGGGTTGGATGCTGCATTCCATCCTTCCAGAGTTCCGCTTTCGAAGCCCCAGTGACTGCCGTTCTGCCCGACCTGAGCCCCTGCAGTAATGATCGAAGGGTCCACATGGAACACATTGGATTTCACCGTTTGTTCCGTTCCAGCAGTATCCGTAAACCGGACGTAAAGATACCAGTCTCCGGCCACTCCGCTCTGCGTGAGCATACCGCCGTTTGCAAAAGAGGTCCAAGCTGCCTCATCGGGCGTCGTGCTGTTCTTCGACCATTGGTATTTCAAAGTCGATGCCTGAGCACCGGTCGCCGTTGCAACAGTGGAAACACTTCTCGCCTTAGCATCATTGCCATTCAAGCTGAAATTCACAATCACTGCGTGTTGTGTATTCTCATAAGCGGCCACATTATCAAATTGAACCGTGCCTCCATATGTACCCAACCCGAATTGACCGGATGTGAACGAAGTATCGTTCACATCGATAATCGGTGTTGCTGCATTGTTAAAGGTTATTTTGATGTTGCTTCCGGAAGTTACAACTTTTAAATGATAAGTCTGCCCCGTCGTCAAGGGTTGAATGACACTTTGTATAGGCGCATACACAGAGTTTGTGAACTTCAGCAATTTAACTACATTCGTCGTGGCCGAGGAATCGAGCGTTACCGCATATGTATTCGTTCCCGTGCTGTTGCTTTTAAAATACAAATGTCCTGCCGCTTTATCCGTAACCAGCTTAATATCCGCTTCATAAGTAAAGTCCGTTCCTGTTACCCCCTGTCTCAGGGTCAGCCCATCTCCGGTAGAAACACCCTGTGCTGCTGTTCCCGCATTTGTCCATGTTCCCTTAACCGTACTCCAATTCGTCAAAGTACCTGCATTAAAATCATCGGTAAAAATGACACTAGGCGAGCCGGCTGCGGCTACAGCAGCTTGCACCACCCCTTGAGGAAGGACGACTGTACCCATTGTAGAAAATAAAACGGAACAAGATACACATAAGCTAACTAACTTCTTACTGAGCCTCAATGGAATTCCCCCTACATAATTAATGACGACAGAGAAAAAAAGTAAGCGATTGCATTACGATTTGAGCAGTGAAAACAAAAAAACATATCGAGTTGTCCTAACCCCCTCCTTCATAAGGATTATGTTTATATTGTAATAGGGTGCATAGTCCTTGTATTTACAAAAACACGTATTGTCTTTCAATATTCCACACTCATTATCGGAAATTTCAAGATGTGACATGATACGACATGTATCACAATAGGCGTGATTAACACCTTGCAGATCCTCCCTCCCAGAAATGAAATACCGGTGAGCCAGATGTCTGGCATATCCTTTGAGCATCGTCTATCCCCAACTTCGTGCACGTGAACGGAATCAACAAAAAAAAATCAGCTAATTTTCACGAGACATCCAACCAGGTTTTCGTGCACGTGAACGTACTCATCTTAACAAAATATACTCTATTCTGTAAACGCTTCGTTGAAAAAAACTCTTTTCAATATCAACTCCACGTGACATACTTTTCATTCCATGTGAGAAAGAGCTCATTCAACTCATTCCTTGGAAGAGTATCCTACACCACAACACAAATAAGGCTGCTCATTTAGCAGCCCTATTATGCCGTCTAGCGGAATCCATCCTTCCATTCATTGCGATACCGAAGCGCTTGGATCATGCTGTTTCCTGCGGAGCCAAACAACAACTCCGAACACGACGACAGTTGCCATCGACAACCAGGAGCTGTATAGAAACACTTGTCTCATGCCGTACGCCGCACTCATTATTCCGCCGAAGAAACTCCCGATAATGCGGGCGGCTCCAAGGCTGAGCAAACCGTTCAGTGTTTGTCCGCTAGCTTTCCATTCCGCAGGCACTTCACGGTTGATGAAGGTAGCCAGCGTAACGGATAATACGATGAAAATAACGCCATGCAGCAGTTGCACCGGTAATATCCAATGAGGCTGGTCAATGACGGAAAACAAGAACCACCGGACGGAAGACCCCAGCGCGGCAACGATCAAAAGCACCGATACCGACACACGCTTGAAAATCCAGCCGGAAAACAGCAGAAACGGCAGCTCGCTCATCGAAGAAATGACCATGGACCACCCCAGCATCAAGCTGTCGGCGCCCATTTCCTTGAAATAAATCGGGAAAAAGGCATAATAATATCCTAGCGTAACTTGGACAATAAAATTAATCCCCAAATAAAACATTAGCTTTCCATTACGGAAGAGCTCCCTGAATTTTTTCCCTGTGACGTTAGACGACCGGCTAACGGCTTGCGGAAAGCACCAAAGGAGCAGCAAGGCGGCAACCATCGTGCCTGCGTAGACGGGAAACATCGAATTAATGTGCGATTTGGCGACGATGCCAAATATAAGAGACATGGTGGCGAAACCTACCGTGCCGCCAAGACGGATCCAACCAAAGTTCCATTTGGGACGCCTGTCCAGCTCTTCCAATGTTATCGCATCGCTGAGCGCAAAAATAGACGTCTGGAAAAACATGAACACACAGATTAACACAAGCAAATACATGAACTGATGCGAGAGCGGAAAAAACATAATCGAAACAGCGCTGCCAATTAAGAGCAGGCACAACACACTATTTTTGGTCTTGGCACGATCGCCCAATGCTCCCCATATCGGTTGACCCAACATGGCAACGAGCGGCCCAAGGCTTAGAAGCATCCCGATTTGCTCTTGGGAAAACTTGATGTTATGCAGGTATACCGGTAAAAATGTGCCATAGACCGCATTTCCCATATAAATGACGGCATAAAACAACAAAAATGCGTAAAGTCTCGTTGTCAACCCCTTCTTTCCTTCTTGAAATAAAATAAACCAGCCCCAAGATGAAGGGCCGGCTCCGACTTCAGGTTATTAAAAATGTACGACAAGTACCGTTAGCGTTCAAGCTTTATTTTTCGCGTGCTGCTACATGACTAACCGGGCGGAACAGCACGGACAGGCGTCCCTTTCCAAATACACTTCTTTTACCAGTTTCAAATAGTCCATGGACCTGCTTAGATCCATTTCCTCCCTGTTCATCCGGTATTGCTTCCCATTCAACATATTCCACACCTGCAAGGATTCCGGCATTTTACCAAATGCTTTCACACAAAAGATGACCGTCATATGGAAAAATAGTTGCATCGCTGCCTCGTTTTCTTCCATCACATATTTATGGATCACGAAAGAATCCTTCGCCGGCGCCATGACTTGCATAATTTGAGATAAACCCGAATGAAGCTCTTCAACCCACACAGGACTGCTCTCGAAAAGCATAAGCGGACATTCGACGGCATTCTCGCCGGTAAGCGCCTTATACAGATGCGTAAGCACGCTTCGTTTGACATCCATATAAAATGCCAGCGACTCAAACTTGCGAAACTTATTCGTCCATCGTCTCTCGAACTGTTTCGTTAAGGAAAATAACGTTCGTGATTTTAGCGGCAGCGAATACCAATCGTTGATCGCATGGTAAGCCGCATACTGTGTAAGCTGTCTCCAATCCGGTTCGTCAGGACTAAAATGCCTGCATTCTGGAGAAGTGTTCCGAATCCAAAGCTCGAGTTGATAATCGGTCAAGATGTGCATGGTTCCCGTGCCCACTCCGATCTCATTGTCGTTCAACATATGTATGGAACACCCCCGCGATGTATAGGAAACATTAATTGATAATGATTTTCAATATCATTTATTAATTCAAATGATAATGTTTCTCAACTCAACTGTCAAGTCCCTTCCTCATCGCTTCCTCAGCCACCGTCTTGATATACATATTCCTTTGCAGCAAAAAGTTATGCATATAGGCTTCCAGAAACCATTGATCCGCTAATCTTCCCAACACGCCAAGAGGCGACGTATACGTAAAGATATCGATCATTCTTGTACCGTTATGGACAGCAGTAAACTCATGGGTGTGTCTGAAATGCTTGAAAGCTCCGCCAACCTGTTCGTCTACAAAACGATGAGGACGTTCCATTTCCGTTATTTTCGCAGTAAGCTTCTGTTTAATGCCAAAATGAACCGCTTCCCATGTCACGGTCTCCCCCAATTCAATGAGGCCGCTTGTCCTGCCTGCAACCGGTCTTTCCTTCGTTTGTGCGGTTGACTTCGCATGGATGTCGATGCTTCTTGCCAAATCAAAAACAGTCTCAACGGGGGCGTTAATCAGCAGTTCAATCCGTATGGTCGGCATGAAGTCAACACACTTCCTTCTAAATTGTATTCCTCATTCAACATTGAAACTTAAGAAAAAAAACAGCCCCAGCGGTCTGAAACACCCCACTGGGACTGCTCTTTTGCTGCATCTTATTATTCGGTATCGTTAGATTTCTCCTCAGTTCCTTCAAGCAGATGGGCCGGCTCTTCTTTGGCAGGCACGCTAATTACGGGCGGCTTCACATCAGGCAGCACAGGCCGGCTCTGACCATACAAGTTTACGAAGATCTCTTCAATCTCATCTCCGGTCAGATCACCGCGCTTCAGAAGCTCTTCCGCAATGGCATGAACGAAACCGTCGTATTCTCTGACAAGCTTCTTCACTTCGAGCATTTGAGCATTCAACAGAGCGTTAATCTTTGGTCTGAGTGCCTTCAGCCCTTCTGCCCGGGGACCGACTGCCAGCCAACTGAACAGTTCATCCCCCATCCCGACCATGCCCAAGTAAGCGCCCGCCAGTTCCGTTGCATGCTGGAGGTCAGAAGTGACACCGTTTAATTTCTTGTACAGGAACTCCTCCTCCACGGCGCGAGCTGCCAGACAAACTTGAATTTCCGCCAAAATTTCGCTGTCACTCCGGTTGTACCGCTCGTGCGTCGGTTTGGTCGCAGCGAGACCGAGCGCTCCGCCCCGGCGAATGATCGTCACCTTCCAGACGCGTTCGTGCGGCTTCAGGAGGAACTGGGCAACCGCATGGCCCGCCTCATGGTAGGCCACATTCCGCTTCTCATCGTCTCTCATCGAACGAAGAGGCTGCTTTAGACCCCATTCATAGGTCTCCATCGCCGCTCGAAAGTCCTCATAGCTTGCCAGCTGAGCTCCGCGCTGGTGTGCAATCACAACCGCCTCGTTAACGATATGCTTGATTTGCGCTGGGCTGTATCCGATCGTATCGAGACCGGCAGCCTCCGGTGTCAGCGAATCGTCCCGCTTCACTTTTTTCAAATAATACTGGAAGATGTCGACCCGTCCGTCATAGTCAGGAACATCCACCCAAAGCTGCCGGTCGAACCGACCTGGCCGGAGAAGCGCAGAATCCAGTACGTCAGGCAAGTTCGTTGCCGCTACGGTCAGTACTGCCGGCCGCTCCGCCTTTTTACGCCGCAGCCCCAGCGAACGGAGCAACTTAGCAATTTTGGAATTGTCAACGTTCGGCGGGTCCATCTGCAAGAGCAGCTCGTTGAGCAGGCCGGAGCCTCCGCCCATGCCCATCATCCCCATCATGCCGCCGCCTGCCCCTCCTTGACGGCTCATGCCGATGGCATCGATCTCGTCAATGAAAATAATGCAGGCGCCGTACACCTTGGCGAGCTTCCGCGCTTTCTTGAAGATGCCCATCACCTTCAAGTTTCCTACGCCGAAGAACATGTTCTGAAAGCTGGGGGCCGAAGCGTATGCGAAAGGCACTTGGGCTTCGTTGGCAATAACTTGAGCCAAGTAAGATTTCCCGGTGCCAGGCGGGCCGCACAGCAGCAAGCCACGAATCGCCTCGCCGCCCATCTCCTTGAATTCTTTGACCCCTTTGAGCAGGGTCACAATCCGCTTTGCATTCTCAACAATTTCGGGGTTCCCCCGATAATCGTCCCAGGTCGCGCCTGTTTCTCCAGGCAATATCCAGTAGGTGCGCCCCCTGGCCAGAAACCAGAAGAGAGCTACGAACTGGATGATCATGAAGGATACTGCGAATAACAACTGAAATAACAAACTGGCGATAGTCAACGCAGCATTCCAATAGGGCGGCCCTCCTACAAACAACAACATACCGACTAAAACGAGGGCCACAAGCCAGAGGATGAATTTACGCCACTTAATCCATTGATATCTCCTCATGGCTTCACTTCCTTTCCTGGGACCAACTTCAAGAAGGCCCGCTATAATTTATTGGAAAATTTTTTTGATATCCAATAAATATTTGAGAATGACAGCGATCCCGCAGATGAAATAAAAGATCACAAGAATCCAACCTGTAGGATCGATTGAAACTAGGTTTACAAGCACATTTAATGGAAGAACATAATAGAGGACATCTTTTAAATAGCCCAATACAAATGTAACATCAAAAGATCCTTCCCAAAACGATTTGAAAAAGGAAATTAGAAAATGAATAATCATTAATCCAAATATGGCCCATAATGTGTAAATCATCCAGCCCGCAACTGTTAGTATCACTTTTCACCACCACCTTCCTACATACTATGCTAGGAATACTGACAGGTGAGGATGATGTGAGCTTCAGTTCGACACTAGATTAACACCAATATATTCTATTTATTTCATATTAAGACCGAGTGCCGCTGAAAATCAAGTGTTATGCTACGGCCGCCAATCACGATAATTATTAGGTGAAAACTGTTAATTTATGGTTAAAAATCTCCGTAAATAACAGGTAGCCCTCACATTACTTCACCGTTTCCAAGTGAAAGGGAACTATGGTCCGCTATCCGGCAAGTAGCAGCCTATTCTCCTGCTTAAGCGGAACTACAGGGCCTTATTTGCTCTTTTCGTCTGGTTTTCCCATCATAATGGCGAAATAGCGGAACGTAGTTCCCATTTAAAGGTCATAGTGCCGTTTTGCGTGGAAATAGTGGACTGTAGTTCCCACAACATCACTCCCCCGCCTGGTTAACCGTCTCCATTTGAATAAACTCAGTCTTTCACCATGTGGGGCAGCGGGATTTCAGTGGGCGGAGGTTACTGGGGATCATCGGCATGTTGGTGGTGGCGAGGATTTCGGGTGGCGGAGGTAGATGGAGGGTGTTCGGGAGGTAGATAGATGGTGGCAGGGATTTTGAATGGCTGTGATTGCTGGGGATGTTCGGGAGGTAGGTAGATGATGGAGGGATTTCGAGTGGCTGAGGTTACTGGGAATGATCGGACTGTAGATGGTGGTGGGAATATCGGTTGGCGGAGGTAGCTGGGGATGTTCGGCATGTGGGTGGCGGCGGGAATTTCGGGTGGCTAAGTTAGCTGGGGATGTTCGGCATGTTAGTGGTAGCGGGAATTTCGGGAGGCTAAAGTAGCTGGGGATGTTCGGCATGTAGATGGTGGCGGGAATTTCGGTTGGCGAAGGTAGCTGGGATGTTCGGCATGTTAGTGGTAGCGGGAATTTCGGGTGGCTAAGTTAGCTGGGGATGTTCGGCATGTTAGTGGTAGCGGGAATTTCGGGTGGCTAAAGTAGCTGGGGATGTTCGGCATGTGGGTGGTGGCGGGAATTTCGGGTGGCTATGGTAGCTGGGATGTTCGGCATGTGGGTGGTGGCGGGAATTTCGGGTGGCTAAGGTAGCTGGGATGTTCGGCATGTTAATGGTAGCAGGAGTTCGGATGACGGAGATAGCTGGGGATGTTCGGCATGTGGGTGGCGGCGGAAATTTCGGGTGGCTAAGGTAGCTGGGATGTTCGCCATGTTAGTGGTAGTGGGAGTTCGGATGACGGAGATAGCTGGGGATGGTGAAGTTTACGTTACGGTTGTTGATGTTGATGTTGATGTGTAGCTGGTTGAGTAGCTTCAGCAGTCAGTAGATTAGTCGGTTGGACATCTGGCGGCGGGATTACTGGGTTGCTGGGGTATTGGGGTATTGGGGTATTGGGGTATTGGGGTATTGGGGTATTGGGCTGTTGGGGAACTATGTTCCTCTATTTTCCAACGAGCCGTCATATCTGCCACTTAGCAGGAACTACGATCCTCTATTTTCACCATTACCGGTCCAAGTGAAAGCTTTTCGGAGCAATAAGGCCCTCCTGTTCCCTCTATGACTTAAAAACAGCCGATTTAGCTCAAATAGCGGCCCATAGTTCCCCATCCCTCCATCTAGGAGGGGGCTATCTATTCCAATCTTCCTTTAGCATTCCATATACATAATGGTCGATAAAACGGTCGTAGATCCATTCATTTTGCCGAATCAGCCCTTCGTTCAAAAAACCTAACTTTTCAGGGATAGCTCTACTCTTCAAGTTGCCTGATCCGCATCGGATCTCAACCCTGTTGAGTCCTAATTCGTTCAGTGCGTAGTCGACTAATCTGCGGCAGGATCTTGACATGATCCCATTGCCTTGGAACGATTCGCCTAACCAGTAGCCTATACTGGTTTTCTTATTTGCCCAATCAATTGAGTGGTAACCGATACAGCCGACGAGTTCCCCCTTAAACCATATACCCGAATTGAATCCATTGTTGGAAGCCTGTTGTTTTTGGCAAAACGCAATAAAAGACTTCGTATCCTCCGCATCCACGGTTCCATCCACCCAAGGAAGCCATTCCCGGAGATATGACCTTGAAGCATCTGTTAATGCATACAAGCGCTCAGCATCGTCAGGTTCAAACACTTTTAAAAACAAGCTCATCATCGATTTTTAGCAGCATTCCCCAGCTTCCTCTCCTCCTATGATTGAACAGCCATTTCATTATATCAAAAAAAGACCGCGGTGCAGCAGCTGAAATAAGCTGCGACACACCACGGTCCGCACGGTCCTTCTGCTAGAATATCCGCTGCTTCCAGCCCAGCAGCTTGGCGATTGACTCCACATAATAGTAATCGCCGTAGATGAGCGAAACGTTGATGTTTTGCCCGGCCGGCTTGTTTCCGGTGCCTTCGAGCAAAATAGCTTGATGCTCCGGCTGATCCCATGTGCCGTAATTCTGTGTGAGAGACAACAGCATCCGCTCCGCAGCGCGGCGGTACACGTTGCCTTCAATGGCTGGCAGGAACTCCGCCAGCTCAATCAACCCGGATGCGGCACAAGTGGCAGCCGATGTATCTCTCGGCTCGTCCTCCAGCGATTCAGCCGCCCGGAAATCCCAGTGCGCCACGTCATCTTCCGGCAGGCACGCCAGGAAATAGTTCGCAACACGCTGGGCCGCGCGTAAGTAGCGCACTTCTCCCGTGTAGCGGTAGACGTTCGCCAAACCGTGCAGCGCCCAAGCGGCTCCGCGGCTCCAAGCGGACAGCGGTCCCGCACCCTGACCGCCAAGTGATTCAATGAGCTCTCCCGTTTTCGGATTGAAGCTCAGAATATGGTTCACCGATCCGTCTTCCCGGATGAACTTGTCAACGACCGTATCCGCGTGCGCCCTGCCGATCTGTTCAAAACGCGGGTCTCCGGTCATTTCCGCTGCCCAGAACAGAATCGATAAATTCATCGTAGAATCGACGATGGACCAGCCGATTTTGTCCTGATTCCATGCACGAAGGAAGCTGCCTGCTAGATTGAAACGGCCTGCCAAGAAATTAGCTGCCTGCAAACCGCGGCGCAATCCGTCGCTGTCGCCTGTCAATTTATGCTTGATGACCGCTGTCGGCAAATATTGAAAACCAACATCGTGATGAAAATTGTTATCCCGCACGCTCGCCTGCTCAAGCTTTTCATCCCAGCGCCAAGCGGCTTCCTTGTAGTGCTCTTTGCCTGTCATATCATAAAGAATCCATAGAATCCCCGGCCAAAAGCCGGATGTCCACCAATCGAACCGCATGTCGTCGTAAACGCCGTCCTCTTTCGCGACATGCGGGGATTTATCTCCAAGCTGTACGATCATACGATCGACTTTCACCTGCAGCGCTTCCCACACTTGGGGCATAATTTCTTCAAACTTCTGAGCACCGTTCCACGCCGTCAATTGATTAACACTCATCGTTTTGAACCTCCTTTTTGTTTTTCCAAAGTGACTACTTCCGTCACGGTAAGCATCCCGTCACAAGCCGCACTGACGACGGATGTGTAGCTCCGCTGTGCATCCATACAGTCAGCCGTCTTCGAAATTAATGAGGATGCCGGACCACCGGCACTCACAAAATCCGTAACCGTAATGCCGGCCGGCAAGCCGCCAAACGGGTCCAAATAAATGCCCGCACGCCCTGAAGCAAGCTGAGTTAGTCTTGAGCCGCGGATCGTCCCCAAATTATCGAGCAGCTTTCCGTCGCCTGCTAACCCAAACCGGACGAAAGCGGCCGCGTCCGGGCAAAAAACACCTGCAGCATCATACGCAAGCACTTCCGCATAAACCCGGCCGTCCTCCAAAGATTTCGTCGTCAGCTTAAGCTGCGCCGGCTCTCCCCATGACTCGGTTTGATAATGGAAGCGCAGCTCATCGCTCACGGCAACGCCGTTGCGAACGGCTTCCGTGCGCACATGATTCTCTCCAGCGCGCAGCTCTGTCTCCCAGCGCAAACCGGCGCATGGGAAATCTTGCGAATCCCGGCGCTTCACGCCTAGGCTTTCCCCATTCAGGAACAGCTCGACTTCCTCGGCATTCGAATACACCTTGATCATCTTCCGCTCGCCGTCAGTCCCCCAACGCACCGGCATGGTATGACCATAAATGCGCACCATCGGTTGTTCCGACCAATACGATTGGAAAACATAATAAGCTTCTTTCGGTGTCAGATCACGCTCGACGATCCCTTTCATGTTCAAATAAGGAATCGGCGAATCCGGGCGCACCGGCGTTGAGAAATCCTTGAACGACCACTGGGCCGCGCCTGTCAGCCAGCTCATCTTTTCCTGTGATTTTAAATACCAGTCGATCATTTCACAGAAATAAGTCTCTGACCAATCTCCATCGCGGGACACACGCGGCTCGCCTCCGGTCAATAAATAATCGCCATCCCGCTCGTCCGTTGCGCCTTCGGATTTGTTCATAAACGTAAAGCCTGTGTACGTTTCCTCCACATGCCGCGTCGGCAAATTGTCCGCTCCCCATTCCATATGGAAGAACGAATCGACATTTTCAAATGCTGCTTGACAGCTCGACTCATAATCCGTGTATACGCCGCGGTACCAGCCGGCCCAGATCGAAGGCGAATACACATCAATAATATCTTTGCAAAACTCACAGCGGCGTATCGCTGTCAATCGGCTCGGGTCCAACTGATGCGACAGCTCATGGAGCTCTTTCATGAAAGTGCGAATTTCCTGCTGATCGAAATAATCAAAATCGCATTCCCAATCGTTCTCATTACCCAGTCCCCACAAAATAACGGAAGGATGATTGTAATGCTGTTCGATCATGGCAGCGAGCATGTCGATACACTGCTGACGGTATTCCGGGCCACCCAGCCCTCCGCGGCACCAAGGAATTTCTTCCCAAACCAGCAGTCCCAGCTCATCGCATAAATCAAGGACGATACGCGATTGCTGGTAGTGTCCCAGGCGAATAAAGTTAGCTCCCATATCTTTGATCAGCTGCATTTCTTCGCGAATCAAGTCCTCGGTCATGGCCGCCCCTACGCCGGCATGATCCTCATGACGATGTGTGCCGCGCAGCAAAAGGCGTTCCCCGTTTAACTTAAACGGACCTTGCTTAACAAACTCAAAGCTTCTAAAACCAAACCGCTCATCAACCTTCGTTTCGCCGTCTTCACAAACCAGTACCACCGAACAGCTGTATAAATTCGGCTCTGAGATCGACCACAGCTGCGGATGCGTCACCTCGAAAGCGGCGATCTCCTTCTCACCCTGCCATGCCGGCAGCGAGATCACCGACTTCGCGACGACCGTCCCGTCATGCTGCTGCAGCGCAATCGTCAATATCACATTCCCGGCGACATGATCCGGATTGTAAAGCTTAGCTCGCACTTTCACGTTCCCGACCGTCGCTTTTCCTCCGGCAACTTCATCCAAATCCGTCTGAACATGTACACTTGCTAAAGAGATTTGCGGCACATAAACAAGATTGACATAGCGGTACACCCCGCCATACAGATTGAAATCGCTTGCATCAGAAGGGATCGTTTCAAGCTCCCTGCTGTTATCGCACGCAATCGCAACCGGAATCTGCCCTGCGTAGCGCTCGATTTCTTTTGCCCTCTCGGACGCTTCCGTGATGTCAACGGTAAATTCATCGTATCCGCCAAGATGCGAATCCACTTTCTCCGTGTACACATACACATCCGTTCGCTGCCCGGCACCTTCAAAATGCAGCAGTGTTCTGCCCTTCGGAAAAGGGTTATTAATCGCCAGCTTGCTGCGGTACCAGCCTTGCCCTTGATAGTATTTGCTCTCCGGGTCCATCACATCGTATCCATTGTAAGTGTGAGGAAGCGTAACCGTTTCCCACGGCACATTGTAATGATTTTGCAGCTTATCCGAACGCCAAACCTCCCAAGCGCCGCCTAAGGATCCGCGGTAATGCTCCCAATTTTCATTTAATCTAACTTTCATCATGAATGCGTCGTTCCTCCTCTTGCTGCCAAATAACCTAACTTCATCGTACCAAAAAAAAGGCCAATAAAGTTTAGCCCTCTTATGATAAAATGTTGTTAGATTACGATGAGGAGATATCGTTCATGAAGCTGATGAATTACATGAATTTAAACGTTCATCCCGTACAGTTCTCATTTTTCAAAAATAGAACGCATGAGTTCGAAGAAGTGTTTCACGCCCACCAAGGCATGGAATTGCTTGTCGTCCATGAAGGCCGAGGTATTGCCGTAATTGAACAACAAATCGTCGAGATGGCTCCGGGGGCGATTTTTTGCTTTCGTCCTTTCCAGCTGCATCGTCTTCGCCTCTATAATCTTCCGCAAGAACGTTATGTCCGCTCGCTTTTCGTTTTGGAGCCTGCCGTCCTTGAGACAGCTTTGGCCGTGTTTCCGGCACTCCAACAATTTTTGCGGAAGCTGTGGAAAGACCCGTTATCGCCGCAGTCTTTCCATAGTTCAAATCTGATTGAACTTGAAAAATGTTTTCGCCTCTATACGCCTAGAATTGAGAAGGCTGCCCAGCAAGGCGCGGAAAGACTGCTTGAGGAGCAACTGCTTTTTCTGACTGCGTTCATGCACCAATTGCGTGCGGACGCAGAGACGACAAACGCTTTACAGACAGAGCCGTCAGCTAGGCATCCGCGCAAAAGCTCAACAATGGCGGAGCGTATGCTCGCTTGGATCGAACAAAATTATAGCAAGCCGTTCAAACTGGAAGAGCTGGCGCAGGCCGTTCATCTCTCCCCGAATCATGTGTCTGCAACGTTCAGACAGTCGATCGGCAGTACGATCACCGAGTACTTGACTGCCAGACGTATCCGCCAAGCGTGCTGGCTGCTCAAAACAACCGATATGTCCGTTCAAGACATCGGCGAGGCTGTTGGGCTCGGCAATTTCTCTTACTTTTGCCAATTGTTCAAAAAGCATGTCGGGTATACGCCTTATACATTTAAATCGTGCGATGATCTACTGAGCAATTTTTCGAAACAGTAATACGGCTCGCTTCGCATCGGAAACCGAATGGTGCCGATTTGCCGGTACCCGGCTCGCACATACAGCTGCGCGGCTCCCGGGTTCCCGGAAAAGACGTCGAGCCGAATGCTCGCTCCGCCCGCTCCGCGCGCCTGCTCCTCCGCGAATTGCAGCAGCTTTTTGCCTAAGCCCTGCCCTTGGTAAGCGGGATCTACCGCCAGCCGATGAATACAGCGAGCCTGCCCGGCCTCCTGATGAATCCATGGCAAGCCTGCATAACGCGAGCTCTGAATGGCGTCCACAACGACGGCTCCGATCAATTTTTCACCGTCTCGAATGCCGAATGCCGTGCCTCTTTTTACATCGCTTTGAATCACAAACCGATTGGGATAGAACCAATCCCACTGGTGCACGCCCCGCCGGTTCAAATCCGCCGAAACCGTTCTGTACAGCGACAATAGACTTTTCCCATCCTTTTTGATCAGCTGAATGATCTCCATACGTCCATCCCCTCCCGTTTATACGCCGTTTGTTTTGAGCTGGTTCAATTTAGCCGCAGAATGCCGGCGATAAACAACCGTCCATAACACGGCGGCACCGATGAAGCCATACAACACAAAGTTCGAAAGCGCCAAGTAGCTGCTCGTCGAAAGCTGGTAAACCATTACCACGCGTACCGCTGCTTCCATCGTTAACATAAGTCCCCAGACGAAAGTCATCAATCTCATTACAAAACGGAAGTAGGCATAGTCCCAGTTCGCTGCAAAGTTGGGCTGAGCGATGAACCGAAGCGCAAGGTAGTACATGATCGGACGGCGAAAAAACAACGAACCCAAGAAAACCAATCCGACCGAAGCGGTGATTAACGACTCTCTGACGAGCAATATTTTTTCGCTGCCTCCTAGTAATACAAGAACGATCGTCAAGAGGAAGGTAAACAGCATCAGTGTTCCGAAAGCATCCAGCTTTCGGTGTTTGATCAGATGAACCAGATTATCAAGCAGCGGCACCATGGTCGCAATGGATAGCGCGGCGAGGCTGCTCATATAGTCGGAGAGCCAGACATAGAGCCCCCAAGGGACAAGACCGTTAACCAGCAGCGTAAAAATCACATAATTTCGTTTGGACATCTTACATCGCTCCTTCAGTTGGAATTTGAAATTTCTTCTTCTGTTTCCGGACATACATCTCTGTAAAAACAAGATTTAGCGCGATCGACAAGTACACGGACAGCGGGAAAGTGAAACTTCTCTCGGCATCCATTGATAATTGAACGATACCGATGACGATCCTGAACGTCACAAACACGAATGTGATGGCATAGCTGCGGAGCATCCAAGTTCGATGGCGTTTTATATCCCTTTTTAAAATGGACCTAATGCCCATCGCCGTTGTGCCTAACCAGCAAATATCCAGCACCATGAAAGCGATGGTCGTTGGTGTACCGCCTGTAGCATACAGGGCAATGTATGGCACGACAAGCACATTCACCAGAATGGAGAAGCCGTAGATTCGTCCTAACCGCTTGTGCAGCTTCGGATTCCGACGGCTCTTATCCGTCAATTGATAGGCGCCGACCAACAGCGCAATCGTTCCAAGAATAATATGCGGGTAAAAAAATATTTTCCACATGAGATACGGAAACGAAGCATCCCCCAGCTTCGCGGAGACCATTCCGGCTTGGCTTGGACTGAAGATTACGTATTGCAGCACCACATAAAAGGTCAACAGATACGCGAGTACATAAACTGCCGGTAAAATAAATTTTTTATTAAACACGACGTTCCTCCTCTTTCTTCAACGCAATGCGCGAGTCATGAAAGCAATTAATTCTTCCACCGTCATTCCGCTCTGCTCTTGATTAATGGTATTTTGGACGCGCATGCCGTATAAAAAAGTAACCAGAGCCTCGGCGGTCTTCGTTCCATCGACTTGTGCCGGGATGACGCCGTGCAGTTTGCCGACTTCAATCCACTTCACACACGTCTGCAGCGTGAACGCATATACCTCTTGCACAATCTGCGCTACCTTCGCATTATCCATCTGACTGAGCAAATAGATGAAAATTTTGTTCGTTACATTGCTATGGCTTGTAGAGCGCAGCATCCCTTCTGCAATAAGCTGCAGCGGATTGCCCAGTCCTGAGCTTTGCGGGCTGTTCACCACCTCCGTGAAGCGCGCATTGATTTGCTCCACACGAGACTTGAGAAGCAAGCCCAGCAGCTCATCTTTACCTGTTACGTAGTGGTAGATAGCTCCTTTAGACAGCCCGGTGCGCCCGATAATATCTTGCAGCGTCGTTTGTCTGCATCCCTTTTCCTGGATCAGCGCCTCAGTGGCGTCCATGATCATTTGAAAACTTCCAATTCCTGATGACATCTTGCTTTTTCCTCCCGGCATACCGACCAGCGGTTTTTTATGGTATTATCTTACAATACCGACCGACGGTTTGTAAAGGGGGTTTTTACTGATTTTGCAAAAAAAAAACCGCACATGTCGCTCGTGCAGTTTTGGGCTATCCGTCCTTCGACGGTATTTTCACTCTAATGGCAGCGTAACTTCAAACCGCGTCCCGTAGCCTTTCGTCGAGGTCGCCGTCATGGTTCCCTTATGATTTTCAATAATCCGATAGCAAATCGATAAACCAAGTCCGACACCATTCTCTTTTGTTGAAAAAAACGGATTCATAATTTGATCCAATTCTTCTTTTGTCATGCCGACTCCATTATCTTCGATTATGATCTTAAACTTGCCATTGTCTCTGTCTAATTCCGCGCTGAGCTGTATGACCCCGTTTTTCTCTATGGACTCAATAGCATTTTGAAGGAGATTAATGAGGACCTGTTTAATTTGAGAAGGATCAATCTTCGCGATCGTTAATACGTTATCAAGATTAGCTCGAATGGCTGTATTTTTTAAAATAGCTTGACTATCCATAAATCGAATTGTATCCTTCAAAAATTCCTGCAAATTAACGGCTTTTCTCTCGGGCGAGCCCGGCTTGGCCATGACAACAAAATCGGAAACAAGCTGCTTCATGCTCTGAAGCTCTGTATCAATCAAATCCATGTAGTTCCATAACTTATACGGCTCTTTGGCTTGCTTGCTGAGTTGAAAAAAACCGATAATTGCAGTAAGAGGATTCCGTATCTCATGGGCTAGTCCCGCGGCCATTCTCCCAATGGCTGAAAATTTCTCCGAATTGATTATCTGTCTTTCCAAAACGACGCGATCCGTGATGTCCCGAAACTGCGCGAAAGCGCCAAGCAATTCGCCTTGTTCGTTTAAGATGGGCAGCACATCGAAGAGGCACACATTTTCCTGATCCAAGGAGGAACGGAGCGTAAACTCGATATTTTCACTCTGTTTGCGATATTTCAGAGCTTGATAGAAGTAGCTGCCAAAATGTTCAAACGGAAATACCGGTGTGCCGATCACACTCGTCCGATTCCGTCCTGTTATTTTCTCCGCAAACGCATTAAATTCCGTAATAATTCCTCGCTCATCCGTCATAATGATCCCATTGCGCATATTGCTGACGACAAGCTGCTGGACAAGATTCTGATTATGATTGGTTAGACGAAGCGATAATTCGCGTTCGATAGAGTCTACCATATTGACGAGCAGCGCTAAATACGCAGGATGATGATGCTCCACAGAGGTCATGATTGCAATAGCGCCTGACAGGTTGTGAAAGCCAGTGAAATGGAAAGGCACGCTATAGCAAGCGCTTTGCTCCAACATCGTATGATAGTGTTCCTTGCCGATGATCTGAATCGGCTTTTGCTCCTGAAGTGCCAGCGACACCACATTCGTCCCCATCGTGTTTTCTTCGCACTTCATGCCTTCATGAATGCCAAATTTGCTTATTGTCGCCTTCATCGCCTCATCGCCGTAATTGTCCAAAATAAATCCTTCATCATTCGTAACGACGATGAGATGGGGCGCCTCTACTAAGAAAGCTAGTATTTTTTCTGCAAAATAATTGGTAACAACGAGAATATCGCTATATTTGTGCTTCTCATCTTGAAGTTGTTTCGCTGTCAGTTTCAAACCCGGCATAGGCAACCCGTTAGGGTCCAGACCTTGTTGAAAACACCTTTGGCGGGATTTTTCAATCCTAATGTCCATGTGATTCTCCTCAATTTATTGGTTCAGCATTCGGAAAGCCTTAGACTCTTAATCCGATTCCTATTTTAGTAAATTATACCATAGTGCCTTGCCAATACAAATATCAGGAATGTACAAAAAAAAGCCTGACGCGTTAAGACGCACCAGACTTCTTTTATAAACAATTTCCCGGGCAATGCCGGGAGATTTCGTAGTTAATGCGCGCTTTCGACTTCGTCTACATGCTTCAAATGCTTGCTGTTCAACCCGATGACGATGACAGCCAAAACGACGAAGCCCGCTCCAATATAGAACGGAGCATGGAAGTTGAACCATTCCGCGAATTTAACCGCGTAGTACGGGGCAAGTGCGCCGCCGATGAAACGAAGAAAGCTGTACGCGGCGGAAGCTGTAGAACGCTCAATAGGCGCTGCATTCATTACCGCGGTCGTAATGAGCGTATTGTTATTGCCAAGGAATGCGCCGGCTAGGATGACCATTGCAATAACAACCGCTTTGTCCGTTGTCCAATAGCCCATCACTGCGAGCGTCACAGCGAACAGCAGCAATTGTACGCACATGGCTTTGATGGTGCCTTGGGCTTTCTGCAGCTTAGGAGCCATAAAAACGGAAGTGAACGCCAATAAGAGTCCCCATCCGAGGAATACATATCCGAGCTGGTGAACGTCCAAATGGTGCAGGTGGCCGAGCACAAGTGCAGCGTAGACAAGGAGCGTGAAAAATCCGAAGTTATACAGCATTGCGGCGACGCCGAATACGAGCAGCGAACGATGCTTGAGTGCCCGGAACGGGTCGAGAATAGATGCTTTCTTCTTTGGCAAAGGTGCGGCGACTGTTCCCGCTGATGGCTTCGGCATCATGAAGTATATGCAGCAGAATGCGATGACCATTAGTCCCGCAACGCCGTAGAATGGGCCGCGCCAAGAAATCGCGCCCAGTTCCCCGCCTAGGAGAGGCCCGACGGAAATGCCGAGACCGACCGCGACTTCAAACAAAATGATCGACTTGGCAACGCCGACTCTGGACATAGAGACGAGCGCAGTGAGCGCGGTAGCAACGAAGAACGCATTGCCAAGTCCCCATCCGGCACGGAGCCAAACGATTTCCATGACGTTGCTCGCATTGCCTGAAAGCGCAGAGAACAGGGCGATCAATACGATGCCGGCGAGCAGCATTCTTTTAATACCCAGTTTGGAGGAGATGACGCCCGTTACGAGCATGGCGACGGCCATGACCGCGTTGTAACTGGTGAAGAGCAATGTAAGCTGGCTGTCCGACGCACCTAATTGGTCTTTCATCATCGGCAAAATCGGATCCACAAGTCCAAGTCCCATGAAGGCAATAATACTGGCGAAGGCGACTGCCCATACCGCAACCGGCTGATTAAACATGCTGGCATTGTTCGTTTTTTGCCCTGCCTGTGCAGCCTTGTCGGCTTTTTTCGTAGCTGAAGATTGCATTTTTTGGAAGACTCCTTTTCATGTAAAATATCGACTGAATTCATCATAGCTCCATCTAACGTTAACGTCAACGTTAAATTTTCACTATACCTTCCTTCTTGCTGCAGGTTGGGCTTTATCGGATATCGCGGCGGCATTCCGTTCAATTAATTTTTGTTCGTTTGGAGTAATTGAAACACAAATGGAGGATATTAAGGACTGAGGAAATTACATGTAAAAGGCGAGATGAGAGATGAGTACCCCGACAAGGGCAGCAAAAATAGCCTATATCGATCAAGTTTTTGAGCATAATTCTGATTTTGTAAGCAAAGAAGCCAGTCTATATCAGGTTCAGGTTCATGTTTGCTATATAGGGACGCTGGTTCAATATGAAGAATCTTTTGACACACTGATAGCCAGGTTGTCGCATCTGCATGGACAGGATGACCTGATCGATCGGATCGCCAAGTCCCCTTCAACAAGGGTGAATGTCCCCTTAACCGAACTCGTGAGTTCCATTTTGCATGGCATGTTGATTGTTTTCCCTCAAGAAGGTTACGAAAATATCGTGCTTGAGCCCTCTGCGATCGACAGCGGTCGTAGTATTTCAGAAGCCCAAACGGAGAATCCGATTCAGACCGCGCTAGATGCCTTTACAGAAGACATGTATGCAAACATAAGTCTCATCCGCAGAAAAATGAGAATCAAAGAATTGCACGTTGAGACCTATACACTTGGGACTGATCTTACTCGTGAAGTGGCTGTCCTCTATGTGGACGGGCAAGCCGATCCGAAGGTCGTTCAACTTATCCATACCTATTTGAATGAAAACGCTAAAATGGATATTTCTGATGTTCAAGGACTGCTGAAAGCTCTCAAGCAACCTAGCTACAGTCTTGTCCCTACTTATACAACTTCGGAGCTTCCTTCCACAACCAAACATAATTTGATGGACGGCCGGGTGGTCATCTTCTTGGATCATTTTCCGTTCTCGCTTTCTTTTCCTTCGATTATATCCGACTTTTGGGATGTAAAAACGGATAAAGATCAGCCTGCCCTGTATATGTACTTATACAGAATTATTCGGATCACGAGTTTAATCATCGCGATTTCCATGCCAGGATTATATGTCGTTCTCAATTCCGTCAACCCTGAACTATTGCGTATCCAGTTGGCTGTCTCGATCACAAACTCCAGGGAGGGCGTTCCCTATCCTGTTCTTGTTGAATTGTTAATGATGCTGTTGATTATTGAAATGGTCATAGAAGCGAGTATTCGTCTTCCCAAAAGTATTGGCCCCACCATTACGATGGTCGGCGGTATTATTCTGGGACAAGCTGTCGTTCAAGCGAGGTTAGTCAGTTACTTTCTTATTATTGTCGTAGCCGGTTCGACGATCGCTCACTTTACGATGGGGACGTATATGAACACAGTCTCCATTCGGTTGTACAAATACGTCGTAATCATATTAAGTGCTTTATATGGCATTCTCGGCCTTATGTCGTCCATTGTTTTGTTTTGTTTTTACCTTGGTACGATTACAACGTTTGAGGTGCCGTATTTAAGCCTCTCCACTAAAAGAGGGAAATCCAAATGAGCAATAAAGCCTTATTAACGATGTTTATCGCCGTTCATCTCTCGAGGTACTTTTATATCTACCCTGTAAAAATGATTGAAGCAACTTCCTCAGGACATTGGGAACCTATCCTCGTAGGTTTTCTTGTGGAGTTGGGTTGTGTTTGGGCACTTGTAAAAGGGCTCTCTGCATTTCCCAATATGGATATCGTGGATATATGTAAAACCGTATGGGGAAACTGGATGGCGCGCCTTCTGCTTATTCCATTGATCTGCTATTTGTTTCTGAACTCCAACATTACATACAGCTACTCCGTTGAATCAGTCAGTATCTTTTTGCTGCCGAATACCCCCGTTTATTTCATCTTATTTCTCTATGCCATCCCTCTTTATATCGCTTGGAAAGGCTATGAAGCGATTTCAAGAGGAGGGATCGCCGTATTCATCTGTGTGGTTCCTTTAGTTGTGTTCTCACTTCTAAGCGCAATTAGTAACTTTGATTTTGATAACCTCTATCCCCTTGTTGATACTCGATTGAGTTTCTTCAAGAGGCCGATGTTTTATTCTGCCTTTTTTGCACATTCCGGTTTCTTATTCTTGGGTTTGGTTAAATTGAAGCGCCGACTGCCAATGTCTCAAGTCACGCTTATTATCGGGCTGCTTTTTATTTTTGCGCTATCCTCCATTTATGTACCCATGCTCATTTTCGGGCAGGAATCAATTATTTATTTTCGCTTTCCTAATGTCTTGACATCCGACACGATTGACACGGAGTGGGTTGTATTTGATTGGCTCCCAACTTTTTTTGTTATTGCGATGATCGCGATCGCGATGGTGGAAGGAGCCGTGATTTTCTGGATGATGGCAACGTTAATCGAAAAACTGTTCTTAAAGAACAAGAGGGGGATCGCTGTCCTCGTGGTGGGCATTCTATCTTATAGCTTCAGCTGCTATTTGGATAATATTGATATGTTGTCGAAATTTACGCTCTTGAATACCTCCCTCTGCTTCTACAGCATTATTGTTATACCGCTTGCCGTCATTCTCATGAGTTTGAGGAGGAGGAATCCTGCTTGATCCGTCGCTCATCCCTATCGGTTGTACTGCTGCTATGCACCTTAAGCTCGCTCCTTACAGGGTGTTGGGACACGAAAGATATTAATAAGCGACTCATGCCCGTTGTCATGGGGATATGCAAGGAGAAAAATCAGAATTACCGAATTATCCTGCAAATTCCGAGTCCTGAAAAGCAAGGCTCGCAATATATGGAGAGCAGCTCCGCGACCATCACCAATGCGATTGACAACATCCGGACAAAAGCGGAAAAAAGTATCGATCTTCTGCATATCCGACTGTTTCTTATTTGTGAGAAAACGGCAAGAGAAGATATTGGCGATATTATCGATTACGCGGTGCAGGCAAACGATATCTCCATTAAAGGGCTGCTGGCGATTGCCAGAGGGAACTTCGACGATGTGATCCATCATCAAATCAATGCAAATCCAGAGCTTTCTTCCTATGATTTTTTCAGTGAGCAGGCAGGCTGGACACCCGAGACTACGATAACGCGCTTATGGGAAGCCTACCGGGATATCAAGTCTTACACGCAGGACATGTCGATTCCGATTCTCACAAAAGGAACGGACACCCTGTATAAATTTGAAGGCTCATCCATCATGCGCGTTAATAAAATGGTTGGTGAAATTTCTACTAACGAAGTGTTGATTTACAATATATTCCAGGAAAGGTACACCGGCGGCACCATTGAGGTTGCCGACCAAAGCAGTGTGAAGATTAAAAAGGCAAGTATCAAACATACCGTCGATTGGACGGCATCAGGACCTAGGCTAAAGAGCCGTATTATGTTGAGAGTAGAAATTTTAGAAAATAAAAATGAAGAATCTGAAGAGCAGATTACAACAAAGCTCAAAGAAACCATTGAGAAAAGAGCCAATAAATTGCTCACTGAGCTTAAAAATGACAAGGCAGACGCTCTCGCGATCGGGCAACTTTTTCGAAAAAAGATGACCGAGGAGCAGCTTAAAGATTGGAAAGAACATTGGTATTTAGTTTTGGACAATGAAGTTACCGCGGAAATTACAATACTGAACAGCATCTATTTAAAATCTCCGAATAAAATCAAAAAACCTAGCAAATAACGTAGCCCCAGTCATATCTAGTACATATGGGACAGTCTTCCGTGTAGTTATGCTTCTGCGTGGAAAATAAAGGGAGAAGTTCCCTCTAATTTCACCGCAGAAGCTTGTCAGATCCATTTAGC
>NZ_WHNZ01000028.1 GCF_013141725.1 Paenibacillus planticolens
ATTCTTCGCTTTAAAGACGATATCGATGAATTCAGCCGTGCCTGTGAAGGCATGACCGGCACCTTGGCTCGCGATGATTAGGCGGAGCGCGCCCGCTTGATCTTTAGAATCAACGATGCTTATGCCGTCTTTCGCCGACTTCGCCGAGACAAATTCCATGACGTTCGCATCATAGTTCAGCTTGATGTCCTGAGCGTATACGCTTTGTGTTACGTTTTTCAACCCGAAGCGTATCGTGAACTCATTTCCTGCGGGAACAGAGTTCGTACCGCTGAGCGTTGTTCCAGGAGCAATCGGATATCCGAATACAAGCAATTCTTGAAATGCAGTCCAATTCTGCCCAGGTGCTTGATCAAAAGTAATTCGCACATATCTTCCTTGCGTACTGTATGAGTGCGATTGCATTTGGCTCGTATCGGTATTGTTCATTTTATCCACAGCAGTTACCCATGTGGCGTTATCGTTGGAAACTTCAATAATATATTTCCATAAAACTTGCTTTTCGAAATGGATTTCACTGCCTGTCAATTCATAGATGTCACCTAAATCGACAGCCCACCAGTTGCCGGCGCTTCCGCTATTCGCAACCCACATGGTCGTCAAATTGCCATCATTGCCATTGGCTGCCGGTCTTTCCGAGTTTTTGGCGGTTGCCGGTTTGTTCAAAGCAAGATTAGCAGGCCGAGGCAGAATGGTAACTTGACTTGTTGCCTTATAGCCGCCGTCAATGCTAGTTACAGTGATGGTCGCCTTCCCCGCTTGCAGACCGGTTACAACCGCTTTATTGCCACTAGTCTTTTGAACTAGTGCTATAGCCGGGTCACTAGTGGACCATGTTACATTTGGATTTAATGCGTTGCTCGGCAGCACAGCCACGGTAAGCTCCGAAGTTTGGCCTTCCGTCAGCGAGAGAGCCGTCTTGTCAAGTTGAATCTCGGTTACGAATGGACCTGCCTCCACAACTTTAACCTCCGCAGTTGCGATGAATCCGCCTTCTACCGTTGTCGCAGTTATCGTCGCTGTCCCAATCGCTGCTGCTGTAACCGTTCCATTGCTATCAACTTTAGCTACTTCTTCTTTACTCGACGACCAAACGACATTTTTGTTGCTTGCATTTAGTGGTGCAATGATTGCGTTTAACTTCGTAGATTTGTTAGTGTCCAAGTTAAGCGTTACTTGCGGTTTATCCAGTGTAAGGCCGGTTACCAACACGCCTTGTGAATTTACTTCGAGCCCTTCGAACTCCACAAATCCATTCAACTGGGAAGTCACATTGACTGCGCTCATGAACAGACCGACATCCTGTTTCACTGCCGCTGACGCCAGGGTTGCTGTACCGATTGTCGTCCAGTCAATCCCATCCGAGCTGCATGCTCCCGTTATCGTTGAACCCGTCCGAGCAAGCTTGACGTAAACTGGCGCTGTGAATCCCGCTTTGGACGACACCGACTCCAACTGGCCGTCTCCATTCTGGTCCCAGGAAAATGCGCAGCCGTTGCTTGGCGTTACGGCAATGTTGACATAACCGGCAGATCCGTTCGTTCTTAAGTCATTACGGGCAATAATACCCGCTCGCGCCCATCCCCACGTATTATCCTGATGGACGACTTTAGTCGTAACCGTCGTGTCGCTGCTCAGCGCTTTATCCAGAAAAATCGATCCGAACCCTTGTGAAGCGCCCCACAAGTCGGAACCACCGCCATAAATGCCGAACGAGTTTCCGGACTGAGCGAACTGTGAATTATTAAAAGAAACTGTCTGATAAGGTGCAGTGACGCCCTTGGAGGCAAGCAGGTTAATCGTACCTTTAGCGGTTTGCCCCACTGTTCCATACCTATATGTGGACTCAACCGTTAGCGTATGGATTAGGCTGCTGTTCGAAAATTCATCTGCAGCAGTTATCTCAAATTTCACAGTGAACGTTTTTCCGGGGTTCACTTGCTCAGCCATCGTAGCCGTCAGCGCCTTCACATTGAATGCTTGATTAGGCGCAATGGAAACGTTGACTCCCTGGGCTGGCAAGAAGCTGTTCTCGTTCTTCAACGTTGCCGTAATCGTAACTGTCGCGCCTGGCACGATGGCTGCTTTGTCCGCAGTCACCGTAATTCCCAGAGAGGACGAATTGCTGATTTCGTCTAATACCTTTTGGGCCACGAGATGAATATCGCCCTGTGGTTCCGTAGGAAAAATATTCTGCCGCTTCGACCACGCATCGCCAATAGCAAACCAGTCAATCTGACCCGGCTGCCGGCCTTCGGCAAGCGCTCCCTTTAACTCGTCGAAATAAGTTTTCCACCGCAAGTAATAGTAATCACCCACCAAGCCGCTCCATTCACGGTTCGCGTAATCATGCAGTCCGCCGGATGTAGATCCTGAGCGATCTCCCCACACGGTAAGCAGCGATCTGGCATCAAACTCCAGTCTCGCGCGTTCAGCATCATCAGACGCAAATGACTTTGCATTATCCAGCCATGGACCGAGCATCGTCTGTTTGTTCGTCGCTGTAACCTCGTCAAGCAGCTCCATCCATTTCAACCACTTATCCGTAAGTGCATTAAATTGCAATTTATCCTTAGCATCATATTCTTGCTTAATTTGCGGCAGCAAAACACGGCTGTGATTGGACAGCACCTGACGGGTGATGTCCATCAGGTCATAGCGGTAAGCGCTGCTGCTGCGCAGTTCCTGTCTAACATTAAGCATGGCGGGCAGTGCAAGATCGAATACCACGCCATCATACCGCATGCTCTCAGGCGACCATGATGCTGCTTTATTAGCAGTTAAGCTCGGCTGTGCGCCGAACAACCCGTCTTGCGCTTCACTCCACTCACCAGCTGGCATATTGTAAGCCGTTTGGCGAAGTGTCTCCCATGCAGCCTTCGCGTTCTCATCTCCGCCACCGTAGCGTCTTTCCGCCCATGTTCCAAACCAATTTGGCAGGTCAACCGGACCCTGCTGCCATGCTATTTCGGTAAAAAAGTCGAAGGCGACCGGATTGTTCTCGCTTCCCTCCGGCATCAGCGCGATACCGTTAAGTTTGCTTCCTGATTTAGCCTTCCATTGCCAGTACTTTGTATTCCAATCCGAGAGATTCGCCCCCATCGTGGTATGTCCGCCGAAGTTCCAAATCGAGCCAAACGCATAGGGCACACCTGGCCAGGACTGCTCTCGGTTGAGATTGGCATAACGATCCGATAAGCCATCGAGAACGAGCAATTTTGTTTTGTCCAGCGGTGCCAGCAATGTCGAAGACGGGTTGGACTGCCAGCCAAGGATCGTCCAGATCGCTCCGGGGTGAGCTGCTTGAAGTGCCGTTTCCACGGCCTTCGAGGCCGTACCGACTGGAACGTCGCCTGCATTGCCTCCTTCATGCAGCAGGTCCATCTTAAACATCGTTGTATCGCCGAAACGCTCTGTCTGGTTCCGGTAAAATGCTTCAGCTATTTTCGGGAATAACGCATTTCGCGGATCAAGCCAGTCCGGGCGATTGAAGCCAACCCAAGTCCCTTGAGAAATGACACGCCCTGTCGGATTCTTCTCCACAAATTTCGTCGGCACTGTGCCGAAGTAACCCGGAAACACAGGAGTCATCCCCAGCTCTCGAAGACGATCAGCTATTTTCTTACCGATAACGGCTCGTTCATTTATTAGATTTTCAGAATTAGGACCCGCGAAGCAGCACATATTCTGCAACAGCCACCAAGGCTGGTGTGCAGGCAATGTGATCCAATTATTCATCTCCTGAGCACTGTAACCGAATTCTTGAAACGTATCATAGTAAACGGCCTCCTGTCCCACCGTTACCAGCACTTCGTTAATTCCGTTCAGGGCAAGGACATCGATCATACGCTCCCAGTCCTGCCAATTCCGATAGGCGCCTGTATAGCCATCGTCGGTGTCGTTGAGCGCAAATCTGTGCGGAACATTCGCTTGCTGCACAATTTCTTTCACCGGTAAAGGCAGCTGCTGCGGTAAATTTAACTGTTCGCCGTTCCAGTTGATATTCGCCTTCGCCACATATTTGAGATACCAGTTAAACCCAGTCAACAGAACAGCTGGACTTGTGCCCTGTATCTCGACAAGCCCATCCTTGCTTAAAATGTGGAAATTGTCGCCACTCTTGTCCCGGTTCACGGCCACCAGACGCACCTGCTCATAGTGTTTCGGCACAAGCCGCTTCAGCGTCTCGACAGCTGCTGAGGTATCGAACGGCGGGGACTCTGTCGCTGCAGCGGACGCTGCTTCTGTCCATCGAATCCCGAGTGGAATCATCGCTGTTAACATGAGAAGCAATAACATACTGGAAAATATTTTCCTCATCAAAGATCACCTCTTCTCAACTATAGAGAAAACAAGGAGGACGCATCTCGCATCCTCCCCTATTTACTTTTATTGAATGATTTTGCTGGCGATAGCCGCAAGGTCGAGAATGTCAATCACGTTATCATGGTTGATATCGGCGATTTTAACTAGA
>NZ_WHNZ01000005.1 GCF_013141725.1 Paenibacillus planticolens
AACCCAGCAATGCCTCAGTCTACATTGTCAGGTTTACAGCAGGTGGCCCCAGGCCAAACATTCGATCTAATGATGGGATTGAGCAACGTTACGCAAAGCGTATACCAGCAAGTGTATGGGCAAGATTTGACGCTTCACTATGATCCGGTAACTTTGCAGTTCAATTCGGTAACATCATTAAAAGAAGGATTTCAAGTCATCGATCAAAAAGAGACGGTGCCGGGACAAGTCCGGATTGTGGCTGCCAGCGTGGGTTCGAAAGTGGATGCCCAAGGAGATATACTCTCATTCCAATTTACGGCCAAATCTGTGACTCAGGCAACCAATATGACGACAATTTCTGTCGACAATGTTGTGATTGCCAATGGACAGGGGAATGAACAGCAGGTCGGCGGAGCCTCCCACGAGATACAAATAGCTATACCTAGTATACCTGTAGATAAGTCGATCTTGAATGCTTTGATCGCAGACGCTCAGGCTAAGTACAATGCAGCAGAGGAAGGCAATGGAAACGGCCTGTATGCGATTGGTGCCAAAGCGCAGTTGCAGCCGGCAATCGATGCGGCGAGTGCGATAGCAAACGATCCGAATGCCACTCAGCAGCAGGTGGATAGTGCGAAAGTCGCATTGGAAACAGCAATACAAGTGTTTGAAAGTAAGAGAATTAACGCAGATATCAATGGTGGCGGTGTCTCGATTGGAGACTTGGCTATTGTTGCCTCTGCTTATGGTAAACAACAGGGTCAACCGGGTTGGGATGCGAGAGCGGATGTAAATCACGACGGTAAGGTTGACATTGTAGACCTTGCTATCGTAGCCAAAGCGATCTTGAATTAAAAACAATCCCACAATTATGTTTGCTTTAAATTTAGGATTGATCGGCAATGAAATGGGAGGGGAGATCTATTATCTCCCCTCCTCCCTTATCACGGGTATCATTATGACAGAATACATCTTCAATCCTTCAAAACCTTATTTATAAGCATCTTTGTTGGAAGCAATCCCGTTCATCTTGCTGGGCGTCTTGCTTTCCGTTACAGAAAGGGCGAATTGTTCAATGATAAAAAAACTACTTGCATTTAGTCTGGCGTTGCTTTTGAATGTACTCGTACTTCCCCAAGTCGTTACTCATGCAAGCTCCGGCCCGAGCTTTTCACTGTCCGTCTCGGATAAGAGCATATCCGCAGGCGATGACTTCCAAGTGACGGTGAGCGGAAAACAAGTAAGCGACTTGTACGCATATGAAATCAATTTAACCTATGATACCAGCCATTTGGTATTTATGAAGAATGTTACCGAAGGCAAAGGCTTTACCGTGAATCCTATTGAGAACGGAAATAAGATTCAAATCGCGCATACGCAAACAGGTAATGTTGCAGGCCAGAACGGGAATGTAACATTGGCCACGCTGACATTTCATGCGGCTAGTCAGGGTAAGGCCGATATTGTACTGGACAGCGTGATAATGGTCAATTCGCAGATCGTGTCTACTGAAGTTTCAAGCAATAGTAAGTTATCGGTTGATGTAAAAGCATCGAGTCATTCGGGTAATGGCGATAATGGCGATAATGGCGGTAATAACGGTAATAACGGTAATGACGGTAAGTCTAAACCTACGAAGCCTGCGGCTAATGGATTTAAGAGCGACATTGTTAATGTAACAAAATTGGTTAATACAATCTCGTCCAACGTAGAGGAAGCTAAGAAAACTGATGTAAAAGTTGAAATGGCTGACATTAAAGGACATTGGGGCGAAAAGACCATCGGTACGTTCGTGAAACTGCACGTTATCGATGGGTATGGGGATGGAACGTTCCATCCTGACGGCAACATTACACGCGCCGAATTTGCAGCGATCATTTCTCGCATATTCGATATCAACGGCGGCGCCAATCAGTCGGTTGCTCTGAACGATATTGACAGCCACTGGGCTAAAGACGCCATTGAGAAACTCGCTAGCGCAGGAGTGATTGCCGGATATGGAGACGGGACGTTCAAGCCGGACAAAACGATCAGCCGCGAAGAAATGGTCATTATTCTTTCCCGCATTGTGGACTTTAGTAACGTGGACATGGATGCTTCCAAAGGCAATTTTGCGGATATAGCAAGCGCAAGCTCTTATGCAGCAAATCCAATCAAGGATGCAGCAGAAGCGGGTATTATCAGCGGCAAAGGCAATGCCTTATTCGATCCGCAGGGTAACTCCACACGTGCGGAGGCGCTTACGATCGTACTGAATGCCTTGAACCTTAACCCTCAATTAAAAACACTCTTGGACAGCTTGAACGAAGGCGAGCAACATGTTCAAGTTGCAGAATGAACAGTCGTGATCAGATAAATTAAATTGCAGATTGTCATACATGCATTCATGAAAAGAGGTCCCGCTATGAAGCAGCGTTCATTCCTGTCCTTTATCATAATCATAATGTTATTATTTTTTGGGACTTCCACAACTTCATTCGCGCATGTTCAAAGTATGGGTTTCTCGGAATTAAAGATTGAACAGAACGAGATTCTCTATGATCTTTTTCTTGATGAAAGAGATTTGACTCAACAATTCGGTATCAACACCAACTTGGATAATCTGGTGAACGAGGCACAGTTCTCCCAAAAAGTTGAATCTTTTCTACAGAAAGGACTTCGCATAGATGCGGATTCGAAGCCCTTCACGATGGAATTGCTTTCGATGAAGATGGCGAATAAGGCTAGCATAAGAGGCGTGGAACTTCAACTGAAGTTTACCGCCGATAAAGTGATCGAACAATTTACTCTTCATTACGATCTGGAGTTGTTTGACCATGTGCCTGCTCATACGAGTGGACTCTTGGTCCATGCAGGGGAATATGTGCAGCAGGATTTGATTGATAGCACGAAAAGAGATATTCAGATCAACCTTCCCCAGCATAACCAGCAGGATACGATTGATAGCACGAAAGGAGATAGTCAGCCCAACCTTCCTCAGCCTAAGACTGGCGCTGTTTTATGGAAATACTTTAAGCTTGGAATCGAGCACATTTTGACAGGTTATGATCATTTGGTGTTTTTGTTATCCTTGGTATTAATCGCATCGCGATTCAAGGATGCGTTGAAAATTGTTACTGCTTTTACAATCGCCCACAGTATTACACTATTCTTGGTGGCGTCGGGTCGCCTTCACGTCATCTCGTCTTGGGTCGAAGCGTTGATTGCGGTGACAATCTGTTACGTAGCCGTGGAAAATATGTTTGTTCAAAAGGCGAAATGGCGATGGGCACTGACAGCGATATTTGGCCTGATTCACGGTATGGGCTTCGCCGGGGCTTTGGCTGAAACAGGACTTCCGAAAGGCAATCTGATTGGCACGCTCCTGACGTTCAATTTAGGTGTAGAAACGGGCCAACTGATGGTCTTATGCCTATTACTGCCACTCTTGATTTGGCTGCGAAGGTTCCCTTGGTATCGTAAAATGATGATTTCAACGTCTTGCCTTATTTTTGTTCTGGCATTTTATTGGTTGATTCAAAGATTATAATTACGTGGCCTGCTTAGATAACGAAAAGACGACCTTTACCCCAAAAAAATGGGAATAAAGGTCGTTTTTTTATTCGTCTGACAGTACTCATCGTTGACGGTGTCATCTGCTTGAAGTTAAGCAGTAAGGTTCATTGATATGGCGGATTACAGCCTCATGTTTACAATAAATAAATCCAGATTTTACATGTAGTTAACCTAATGAACGCGATTTTATTATACAGTATTTTTTGTACACATATGAAAATAACAGATTTTTCAATGTAAATATTATAAAATCAAAAAAATATTGAACGTAAGTCATCGAAATTTTTAATCGCAAAAAACGCTATTTGAGCCAAGATTCGGCATCCCCAAGTATGAAATGAGTCATTCACTTTCAATATGCAAGTTTTTTTCCACAGGGATGAGAGAATTTTGGGGAGGTGGTGTTTAGGGATTAAAATGGCCTTTATTTATCGCATCAGACTTTTTCGATCATCATTGTTTGTTTAAAAAACTAATGTATGGAGGTTTTCTGAGTGAAAAGAACTATATCCTGTACCCTCGTATCAATGATGCTATTCGGTA
>NZ_WHNZ01000029.1 GCF_013141725.1 Paenibacillus planticolens
CAAATATTCCCAGTCATGGTAAAAATCAAAGACAGCGATAGACAATACTCATTCCCACATTTGCCGTATCATATATTGTAATGATTTTTATGTGAACTTTAATCAGCTATCCATTAAGCTCTAACGGAGAACGATAGCTCAACACAAACATAATGAGGCCGCCTCGGGATAGATCGGGCGGCCTCATTAAGCTAAAGGGCAGATTACGCAAATGAATACACTTCCCTTACCTGGACAAATTAATTGTGATTGGTGGATTTAGGTATAGGAAGGGGAAATTATCTTGAAGGTTTTAATTTTCTTTGTCATCCTACTTTCAATGGTCGGAACACAAACCACTTTTTGTAATGCACTTGGTGAGAAGCCAATTGAGGACTCAAGGGAGCTGCAACTTCAAGATATGCTGGTTTTGCTTTTACTACCCCAAATGCGAGAGAAGCTTGCTGGGGTATATTCAGGTGTACTTTCAGCACCGGGCTCCCCAGATATTTATCCTTATTTTGTTGATGTGACGCACACCGAAAGGGTCAATGGTTTCCGTGGCTTTGATTTTTTAATTACACTTGATGCGCGCCCAACAGTTGGCCCTCACATTCCAATCGGTGAAGATGTTTTTACATATAGGATCTCAGCTGCTGGGGTCGAACTGAAAAATTTTGAACATCTTAGAGGACCGAATAAGGACGACTTCCCCAAATATTACCAAGATCTATTGAAGTAACGGATATTATAGCTTAATAACAACATGAAGAGGCAGCCAGTCCAGGTGGATTGGTTGCCTCTTCTCAAGTAACGGGCAGCACCCCTATTGTTAAGAATTACGAGATTTGGTGAACAAAATGAAAACGAGCGGACGTTCTACGAGCGGATGCTGACGAGAGATTACCCCGAGCGGCCCATCAAATTTACAATTAGGATATGAATGGATGATTGTGTACATCTACTTGTCGACCGACGAAGAGAGAGAGCAGCTCCTGAACGGGAGTTGATCTCTCTCTTTATCTCTGCCTCTCCCCATTGGCAGGAAAATTTATGTAGGTCAGCGAACTTCCTTAGTATTGAAATTAGGGAGGAACAAATCATGAGTGAATTCACCGCAGGAAGCCTTATTCGAAATCCATATCGCGGCGCAGTCCAACAGCACAATCCCCTGCTTGTCAAAGAGCTGAATGAGCAGTGGACCGTATTTTTCACCTCAGGGACGGGCGTCAGCGAGATGGTTCCGGCAGATGTGGCGGCGATCTCGCAGCATCTGCCGGTGCTGTACTTCTACAATTTTGAGGACCATGGCTGGGGATTCACCCTTCTTCATCAAGGCGAAGCCGTTTCTGCATTCGACTTTTCGTACGAGCAAGAGGAAGTCGATCTCATGAATTATGTCCGGGACAAATTTCCGGATCAGGATGCCGTCGAACTACTATATATCAGCCCCGATTCCGATATCTTCAAGGAGTCCATGATGATGGAAATGGACCAGCAACGAAGTGGGATCGACCGGGTCCAGGCGATGCTGAGGCAGCTGGATGTGGGTGCCTTTGGGCTCTTCGAGCTCGGCACCGCGGAGATGGAGCAGCTTCGGCACCTGTTTGATGCGGAGACCATCGCCCAGCTCGAGCGCCGGCACGCCATGGTGGAGGACTTCAAAACCATTCTCGGTATCGAAGAAATGAGCTGGATCCGCGCAGATCGATTGGAGCGGCTCGAATAACAAAAAGGAAGCAAGGCAGACTCTGCTTTGCTTCCTTTTTGTTATTCCTCTTTATTGTTGCTCCATGGATACGTGCTACGCATGGAAGCCATAACACTACCACTCGAAGAAACATTGAAATACCTGGATAGAAGCATACTATGAAATCATTAAATTTAATAAGATGCCCTGTTGGACTAAAAGGCAGAAGAGTTAAAACAACTTTAATTGAAACAAGGGTATTTGAACTGCTTACAGAATACTTTAAAGAATCGAATAGTATTTTTATGAGGAGTATAAATGTCTTTGATATTTAAACCCTTAAAGAAGGTGAATTCGTGGATTATGATAAAATCAAAGAGCTATTAATAAATAGATTTGTAGGTTGGGATATATACTATGAAAAATCAGGAGTTACTTTTTGGTTAAGTTTGAATGACGGTAAGTTAAATTATTTTGAAATACAAATAGTACCTGGCGTAGGAGTAGGTTTAACAAACAGAAAGAATATTCTCTCTAACGATATTTCTATGAACAGTCACGATGTAGCTTTTGACACATTTGATGAAGCAGTAGATTATCTTGATATGCTTATTCAAAGCTAATTGTTTGCTTTACTAACGTAAGAACTATAGTTTCATAAACAATATAGACGCGGCTGCCAGTAAGAAATGGCAGCCGCGTTGTGTTAACTGGAAGGATTTTGATATTGGGTTTACGAATAATATCTCGTAAATAAGACTTTAGTGAGAAGCGTAGTTGAATGTATCTTAGGAGGAAAAATGATCAAAGCAAATGTTGAAATATTCTTAGAGCACATTGAAGAGATCTTTGGTACGGATTACAAAATCAGTAAGTTCGATGCCAAGGATAATGGAAAACCTATATATTTATTCACATATAAGGATATTCCTGAGAAAGGAATGCAAACTTTTATTACGTATGGGCTTTCTGAAGGTGAGCATCCCGAATGGTTAGGGGGAAAACCGGAATTAATATTAAGTCTTGAAGCAAGTGATCCCACTTGGGGTGAGGCTATAGCATATCTTGCCTCTGAAAGAAGAGGCATAAAAAGATTTTCATATGGGGATTTTTTCACCTTTGAAGAACCTATAAGTGTGGAATCTAAAATGTCAGGATTCTTAGTTTTTTCCCCATCAATACTCGATAAAGATAGTATAGAAATTCAAACAAACGGTAGGTCAATATTTTTAACTGGGATGTATCCGATCTATATCGAAGAAGTTGAATTAATTCAGGAAGTGGGAATAAAACAATTTTGGTTTACTCCCGGATTTGATTTATATAAAGTTGATAGAATAAATCTTGCTTTAAAAGAAAATTTATAGATTGGGTACGACCAACTAACAGTTTTATAACGGATTACGATAGCACATCACTTGAATAAGCTGCCGGCATACTCGGCAGCTTATTCAAGTAACGGGCAGGAAAGTTCGAAATAAGAAATGTCTGACTATGGAGGTTAGTAAGATGGCACCTGATGAAATTGAATTGTTTTTTTCCTGGAAATATGATGATGAATTAGGTTTTGACCCACTGGTGTGTATAGAACTAACTAATTCTCAAACTTTAATCGCGTATATTCATGACTGGAATGATCCTCTTGAAAAAGATTACATTTATATTCAAGAAGAGGACGACAGTTCTGGACGTCTTCCAATTAACATTATAAAGAGCATCAATTGGCTAAATAATTTATCATTACTGAACTAACGGAAACTTTAATCCAATCACGACATGAAGGCAGCTGGCGCGTGAATAGGTCATCAGTCGAGTTACTGGAGGTAGTACTTTGAACTTAGAAAATCAAGAATTGCTTTTCAGTATTTTCCACGATGGCGGTGTAGGAGACATCAAGAGTACCGCTGATGGGATCGAATGTACAATCGACATAATATTTCTTGCAGAACGAATTAAGCCTCATTTTAGAGGCATCATCATAAAGCTTATTTATCCTGCTGAGTTGTACTTAGAAGACGTTGACACGAGTGAGATAATTCGAGAGTTTGATGAACTAAACGAATTTGATATTGAAATTCTAAAGACACACATTAGTGAGGATAAGGTAAAGATATTTTGCAGTATCAACGGAGGCCAATGTTTCGGATATCTTTACGTTAAGGCAAGTGAAATTTACGTTTATGACTCCGAGTGGAACTTGATTTCACTTGAAGGCTTAAAAACAATTTGTAACCATTATTGGGATGACTTTAGTAAACGTACTCTCTGATTATTGAACTATCTAGGAACGGTTGGGGATTACGATAACGAGAGAACGTTGGTGGAATACTAACATTGGAGCAGCCGGCCAGAATGATCGGCTGCTTTTTCATTGAAATAAGGGTAGATAACTTCCAAAACATGGTAATATAACAATATACATTTAATCACGAGTGGAGGGGTAATGTGGAAACAAACTTAGAGAAGAAGATAAAAAAAATTTGTATCGACCTTTCAGTGAAGTTAAGGGGGAATCAAGCTGGTAATGGGAATGCTTTAATTGACTACTCATTAATTGAAGAACTTCATTCAACTTTAGATGTATACAAGGAATCCATTCATGATGAGAAGATGGTTTCAAAAGAAATGGTATTTGCCCTTTTTTATACTTGCAGCAGGTTCTATATACAGAGTACATACTCTAATAATGCTGAGGAGTTAATAAAAGAATTCAATAAATTACAGTATAAACTGCTTCACGATGTTTTCGGTAAATTCGATAGTTAGTATATGTATCTTTTAAAACCATTGAACTAACTGGGAACTATAGCTTAATAAATCACTAATGAAGGCAGCCGACATTAAACGGCTGCCTTTTCCCCGCTAACGGGTAGTAGAGTGTGATAAGATAGTGGTAATATATTAAACAAAGCTGAGAAGGGGTGGAATTAGTTAAAACATTTTGCATTTTTGTGGTGTTGTTATTATACATATTTCTTATTATTTCACCGAATAAAAGCTTCGCATTGGTATGTTCTGAAAGTGATGAACCAAAAGAATTATTTAAAAGACACGATTCGGTCTATATTGGCAAAGTCAAAGAGACAACATATGAGAACGTAGGTTCAATTAATCCAAAAAGCAGGGTAACATTTGAAGTCAAATCTGCATTGAAAGGCGATAACAGAGAAAATGTTACGATTGTAACTACCGCTGGTAGTGAATTTTTAAATGGTAAAGAGTATCTTGTGTATGCTTATAAAACAACGAAGAAGAATTACTTATATAAGTATGAACAAGGAGAATTAGCGACAGATACCTGGTGCGGTGGAACAAAAGAATTATCGCTTGCTAGTTATGACCTTGAAGAAATAGCTGAATTGAAAAAAAAGAATGAAATTCTTAATTATATTAAGGTTGTTTCGTTTGTTATTATTACGTTATTAGTGATATTAAGACGAAACCAGTACGGAAAACGATAATTAAACTAACTGGGAACGATAGCCTATTAAAGTATTGTATAGCGATTTTATCCTTTTCTTAATTGACTTGAAAGTCATCTATTTGTCAAGCAATAGAGGGGTAGTTCTCAAAATTCCCGTAACAAAAAAACGCTAACGCTTGGATCTCCAAGTGATTAGCGTTCTTTAAAAGCTGAATAACATGGAATCACACGTTCTTAGACGCCTTCCATCAGAAAATGAAATAACCGATCGGCATCTTCCGGCTCGTGCGCGAAGATTTCAAGTTCTAAATCCAGATTTCTGGCTTCTTTAAATAACTTGCTTAACCCCACGTACTGACTCAATTTTGACTTTAAATTTAATCGGTCCCCGTCCTTGCTGACGAGTTCAACTGTCCCTTTGCACTGGTCCAAAACTTCAAGAAAACCTTCTACATTTTTCAAATGATAAATTTTCATCCTGTCACTCCTTCTGTCACTCCTTCGCATGAGGTTTGGAAAATGGTTGGCTCGATGCGGATCTGACTTTTTATATTTCTGTAAAAAGGAGTGAATAACCTTCTTCGAACAAGCCTGCCGTTCATTTTTGTAAGCAGACGCATACGACTAGTTTTATCAAGAACCAGCACACTTAAACATCCGTTCCCTGTTGATTTATTCAATCAAATATCAAATTTTTTATAAGTCTTCACGCTTAACTACAGGCGGCAGCCACAAAATCATACAATAGCTGTCCATGTAGCCAACCATCATTTAAAGGAATTTCTTTAAAAGAACAGGAAAGTTTAATCAAATACAAGAATAATTAATAATGGTCGTTTCTACACTAGTTAAAGTATTCTAGAGGAGAAGTCCAATGAAACCAAGTACGCAGGAACTAGCTGAAATTGGTACTAACTTAGGATAGATATAGTTAATGTGGGGAAATTTGTGTCATTAGACAAGGAGATTGACGACTGACTGTGTGTACTGAAAATAAAGTTTTAGACTGAGAAAATAAAGTATTAGACTCACGCGGCGGCGCTCAACTAAAGGGCAGGATAATTGCAAAGGTATGGTATAATATTTGAATCAAAAAATGAAAGGAAAAAACAACTTCCATGAAGAATTTTATTATTATTGGAGCGAGCAAAGGATTAGGTGATGCCTTTGTTAAAAGATTGCCAGAAATCGGTGATAATGTATGGATAGTTTCTAGGAGTTATCCTACTAGTTTAAACATTAACGATGGAATCAATAGATATTGGATAGAAGCTGATTTATCGAAAACTGATGCATACAATCTGATTGCGAATACAATAAATGGCCACATCATAGACGTATTAATATTTAATGCAGGGATATGGGAGAGCAACGGATTTAGAGAAGACTATGATTTTGAGAAAGATGACCCAGATGAAATTTCAAGAATCATAAATGTGAATGTAATTGCCGCAATTACATGTATACAAAAGCTTATACCGAATTTAAAAAAGTCGGCTAACGCAAAAATTGTTTTAATTGGTTCTACTGCAGGACTTGAGAATAATGATTTTACACAAGTTTCATTTGTAGCGTCTAAGTTCGGTTTGCGAGGTATTGCCAATTCCATAAGGGAACATGTTAAAAAGTTTGGAATCGGTGTAACTTGTATAAACCCTGGTGAAATTGCTACGCAAGTTCCTTTAGAGGATGGAATTGAAAAAGTCTTGTCAGCCTACAATTATACACAAATCCCCCTTCAAGATATCGTTTCATTAGTTAAATGCGTCATAAGCCTTTCCAAAGCTTCTTGTGTAAAAGAAATAAATATCCCAGCAATGTTTGATGCGAATGCATAGTCAATTATGTTTAATTAAGTTAACGGATAACATTAGTTCAAAATAAGGAGCGAACCGCTGCAGCCGGCGTTTGCTCTCTTTTTTTATATAGATAATGGAACAAAAAGGGGAATACGGGTTCGCTTTGTATCTGTAAGTGAATACTTGTCGAGCAACACTAAAAAAAGCAGGATCGAGGAATGCTCTCATCCTGCCTTCTTGCGTGCTATATATTTTCTAGTGCACTAAACTTTCTATATCCGGCTGCAATTTGGTCCGCAGAACATACAGCATGATGGCGCCAACAAGGAACGCGACGGCATCCGCAATGACGAGCGACCAGACCACCCCGTGGAAGCCGTTCATTCGATTGGTGATATACAACACAGGAATCAGAGTAATTCCTTGAATAACGGACATAATAAAGGCGGCGGTTCCTTGCGCTGTCGCTTGGAAGATCCCCGTAAACAATGTGGTCGTTCCTGAAATGAACAGGGATAAGAACGTTACATGAAGAATGTAGCTGCCCATTTCAATTAGTTGAGGGTCATTCGTAAATAAACCAATGAGGTGGTCGGAAGTCAGATAGACGATGACACCGAACACGACTGCTAACCCCACAATCGCTTTGGTTGTGAATCCAATGGTATGCTTCATGCGCAATTTATTCGCTGTAAAAGAGTAGGCAATCAACGGCACGACGCCCTCGCATAAACCCATCAGAATAAACTCAGGAAATTGCAGTAAACGTGATGAAATTCCGAACCCGGCTACGGCCTGATCCCCATATTCGACAAGAAAGTGGTTCAAGACGAGAGACATTGCACCTAAGAAGATACTCATAATAAAGACGGGAACTCCGATTTTGAAAACATTGCTGAGAATGTCCTTGGTCATCTTGAACCATTTTATGGAGACGGTTAAGAATTGGCTCTTATAGCCCAAATGGAAGGCGTAGAATGCACTCGCAACCAAGTTAGAGATAACCGTAGCAGAGGCAACGCCGATCACGTCCCAATGGAAAACGAAGATGACTAGCGCATCAAGAATAATATTGACAACAACACTGAGAATCATACCGATCATCGACGTGATTGCCGAACCCTCTGAGCGCACGATGTTCATAGTCCTTCGTGAATCCGAAAGAGTCAGGCGTTGCCCCAAGGCCATGAACGATTGGATCGATCAACGGGAGACCAAGGGCTATCACGATAAGACCGAGAAGCAAACTGCTGTAAAAGGCGAATGAAGACACATGCTTTACATCATCATATTTTTTCTCGCCTAGTAAACGGGAGATAAATGTGCCGCTACCCATGCCAATCAAATTGCCCAGCGCCATAATGATCGAGAATAACGGCAAGGTTAATGCGAGTGCGGTTAACATAGCCGTATTGTCCAGTGTACCAAGGAAATAGGCATTCAAGATGGAATAGATGACACTCATTGACATGCCTAGCATCATCGGTACAGCGAAGTGAGCTACGGCTTTTGCGATCGGTGCTTTTTCAAAATAATGAAGGTTTTCTGCATCCATGCGGGTCACCACTTTCATCATGTATTTTCGGACTAATCTAACGGTGTTAGATTGAACCTTACAGTGTTAGATGATATCATGAACTTATGAAACTGTAAAGAACAAACTTACACTGTTAGATAAAAGGATGGATACCGATGAAAAAGCAGCAGCCTCAGATTTCGGAGGATAAGATTTTGGAAACCTCGTGGGAACTTTTGGGGGAGGAGGGCATCGAGAAATTCAGCTTGAGACGATTGGCCGACCGGCTGGGGATTCAGGCTCCCTCTCTGTACTGGTACTTCAAGAGCAAGCAAAATCTCTACCAGCGACTAGCTAACCAGGTATCAAAAACGATTCTGGACGAGTTCCACTCCGACGGGGACTGGAAGGAGCAGCTGACAGGACTCGCGGTAACGGTACGGAGTGTGCTCGGCCGGTATCCCTGCTCCACGCAGCTCATGATGATGACGCTGCCCCACGAACCAGACATTATCCGGTTCACCAACCGTATGCTGGTATGTGTGGAATCGACGCCGCTTGAGCAAGAGCAGAAAATGCAAGTGGTTACTACGCTTGTGAACTATATCTTCTACTTTGTTCTAGACGTTTATCAGCATGAGCGTAATGTCTCCGCTATCCTTAAGGAGCAGGGAGTGATTCCGGGTGAGGAGATGATTCGCCTTCTGGATTCCATGAGCGAGTCGGAAGCGGGACTGTTCCGAAGGATGCACAAGAGCGGGCTATTCGATCTGATGGGGTCCGATGGGGCGTTTGAGTTCGGCTTGAAGCTGATTCTGCTGGGGATTGAGCAGGTGATAAAGGAGCAGGAGAAATAGGGTTTAAAAAACGCTAGGACGATAGTACAGAAAGCATATTAATGAGGCCGCCACGGGATTAATTGGGTGGCCTCATTGAGCTATGTCTCAAAAAGCTTAAACACGCAGAAAATGGTAGAGTGCATTTAGTAGACCGAGCGGGTCCTCCTCCGGTATGAGGTGACCGCACGGTAGCGAGTATCCCGTATAATTAGCTGCATACTTTCGCCATAGGTCAAGAACGTCAAATAATTGTCCGACGGTTCCCTTTTGTCCCCATAGGACGAGCAGGGGTTGCTGCGCCTTTAGTCCGTATTGCTCTTTTGCAATAGTAACATCAATGGTAACCGAGGCACGATAATCCTCGCAAACGGCGTGTACGCAAGAAGGATTTCGATAACAACGCAAATATTCGGCATAGGCTTCTGGTGTTACCGCTCCCGGTGTTTTACTTTGAGCAGAAAGATGATTTGCCAAATAAAGAGCGGGCGTAGCGTTTATCATGCACTCAGGTAATGGGGCGGGCTGAATATGAAAAAACCACCAGAAATATTTAGTGGCAAATTCCTGATTGGTGTGAGCGTACATTTCTGTGGTAGGAGCAATGTCAAGGACAACAGCTTTCTCCACGGAATAAGGATGATCTAACATCATCTGAAAAAGAACCCGTCCGCCTCGGTCATGACCCACTGCTTGGAATTGTTTGAATCCAAGGGTGTTCATCACTTGTATTTGATCGAGTCCCATCTCTCTTTTCGAATAACGAATATGGTCTAGGCCCCCTCCCGGTTTGCTAGAGTCACCGTAACCCCGTAGATCAGTGATAACCACGGTAAACTGTTTTGCAAGCGTTCCGGCAACTTTGTGCCAAGCAATGTGTGTTTCGGGATGACCATGCAGCAGAAGCAACGGGGGACCCGAGCCGCCGACAAGGGTGTTAATGATTGCTCCACTTGTGCGAATAAATTGTTGCCTAAAGCCGGGAAAAAATTTTAAGTTCGCTTCATAGGCCGGCGCAGCCGATTGATTAGACGCCATAACCGCGGTGGAAAAACTGCGCCAATCATCTGGAGGAATAAACGGAGAAGTCATTTTGTCATCACCTCTCTTAATTCATATTTCTATTACTGGAACATGATGTTTTAAAGGCTTTATAAATTCACCCAAAGGGCAAATATACAATCAGCCGGCATTTCTATTCCATATAATATTTCCATTACATCATTGAGGAGGAATGACATATGGCTATAGGATTCCCAGGTTCGGGAGCAGGTTTCGCTCCAGGGCTTGGACTTGGTCTCCCAGGTTCAGGGCTTGGCTTTTTTCCCGGCGCCGGTTTTGGCGCGCCAGGTTTTGGTTTGGGTGTAGGTTTTCCAGGCTCGGGAGTGGGTTTCGCTCCGGGACTTGGACTTGGTTTTCCAGGTTCAGGATTAGGTTTTTTCCCTGGCGCTGGTTTTGGTGCACCAGGTGTTGGTATTTTAAGTACGAATAAAAAAAGTACAAATAAAAAACATCGTCATGTGCACAAAGCTAAGCGCTAGAATAATGCAGACCTCCCCTGAGACGGCATTCATATCAATGGCCTTCTTCGGACCCCAGAAATAATGAGTAGGAGCAGTTTGCCACCCGGCATCTGCTCCCTTTTTTATTTTGAAACAAGTGCATTACCGAAGTCTATGGTAGCTACGCTCCCCTTACCTTTTTCCATTGTAAACACGAGCTTAAGTTTCTCAACTTGTGCAATGGGCACCGTAATATCTTGCGCATCTTGCTCATCTTTCACTTGAAAAGTTGCTAAGAGCTTAGTATCTCCAAAGACTTGAAGGATACCGACTTCTCCATCTTGATACTTACTAATGCGTTTATGCATCCCAACAAACCCAGTTAATTTCTTATAAGCACCTTGTATATTGAATTCAATGGATGCTTCTGTCGGCGCTTCTCCGTCGCGCACATGAACAGTACTGCTTAGGCCGTGAATAGCTGTTCTTGTGCCTACGCGAAGAGATTCCCCGACGATAGATTCATTCATATAGATATAAGGCCCATTGGGATCGCTTGATCTCTGAGTAAAATCAAAATCGGCTAAGATATCAGGACTATTCTGAGAAGCGTCCTTATAGGGAACAGATGGATCATTGGCAGTTCCTTTTCTCTTAAGCTCAACGGTTTGTTCTTGTTCAAGCCAACCTACTTCTAAACCAACGGCTTCAGCCACTGCACGTATGGGCAAATAGGTAGAACCGTCAACAATTAGAGGGCTCTGCACTTGGCCATCCGCGCTCTTCGGTGTCCACGGTGCTGCATTTAAAGTAAATCGAATATCACTGTTCAAATATCCTTTAATTTCTTCCAAACTTGATTGTGCTGCAACGGCCGTACTAACACTCGCAATTAGGAGGCTAGCACAAATTAATATTTTTTTCATTGCATGTTCCTCCTGTGTTATCGATAAAGTTTGGCATCGAGCAGATTGATTTTTTGTGGCGAGTTCGCACCATTGCTAAAGGATACAAAAAGCTTATCTACATTTGTAACATCTATAAAAACAGTTCGCGGTTTATCTCCCGGTTTAATCCTATACTGGTTTAGCGTACCCCACATACTTGATATAACAACTGTACTATAGCTGCTATCCGTAGCCGAGCTGTCGTCAACACCGACAATCGCTTCTAATTTCCTGAATTGTCCGCCTAAATCAATCTCCGTATTTTTCAACCAATTCTCCCTATCGGGAGCGTACGTGGTGTATGGACTGAGTGAGAATTGAAGGCCGGATGAATAGGTTTTATTAAACATCATGAAAGGCGATTGAACAATTTTCATTGCAGTCGAAAGGTCTGAGTCTCGAAAGGGACTTATCTTCCGACTGGATAGCAATTCAAATTCTCTGATCGTTTCTTTCTTCAACATGACAATCGTTTTGGTCGCGTCATCCCAATCGACTTTCAATCCTGTAACCTCTGCTACGGAACGAAGCGGCAAATACGTGCTGCCCTCATAGGTAATCGCATCCTGTTTGATTCCATTGGCATCATAAGGCGCCCAAGCTTCCCCTTTTAACATAAATTTGATCCCTTTGTTCACATAGGCAGTGACCTCTTTAGAGTTCGTTGAGGCATACACGGCTGTCGAAAAACTGAAGATAAATAACCCTGAAAGTACTAAAGTTGACGGTTTTCTCATAATTCCTCCTGCTTTTGTAAGAATATATGAGTATATTAACAGGGATTAGCATAAGTTGTCTGTTACTTTAGCAAATCTTTATTAAACTTCCCGACTTTACCAATAAAAGGAACTTTCTTGCCTGATGTGTTGTCTAATCAATTAAAGGGGGGATTACATGAAGAAGAAAATATATATCGTCGGACCTATTGTTGCAATACTAATTATTATGGCTGCTACGAGACCAAGCTCAGAAGAATACCATGCATATCTTAAAACAGTACACGGATTGAATTGTGAAAGTAAAAGTAATGGATGTATGCATACAAACCTCGATTTGATGACTGAACGTATCCTTACCTTACCATTTTTCATGACAGCATCAACATGGATTTTTGGAGAACAGAACAATGAAATACGCGTTTTAGGAATTTTCAACCACTTCTTTGTTTTAGAGAATAAACTTAAACCTAAATAATTTTTTGTGTGAGAAAAGATCAAATTGAGGAATTTCTTCGATGTGTAGAAAATAAGGATGCTCAGGCGGAACTTCAAGATAATGAGCTAACGGGGACGCTAGCGCAAATAACCAGGGAGCAGATCGCCGCGGCAGGCAGCTGTTCCCTTTTTCTTTCATAAAAGAGTTTAAACTTTCTCGGACGCCTTGCAATCCCCTTGTAACTCATTAGTAACTTAGTCATGGTAACTTGTTGTTGAAGAACGCTTTTCTTCTATGCATTTTACAATAGACCGTAGGGAGATGATGTCAACTCAAAACATTGGTCAAACTATTGTTGATATTTTTTGTTGCCCCAAAATGAAAGCGGATACACACCATTTGAAGCGGAGGAGTTTATGATGAAAAAAATGGTTTACAGATGGCTGGTTTGCGCCCTTATGGCGGCCCTATTCATGTCCATCATGCCGGCAGCCCAAGCAGCAGGGAGCTTTACATCACAAACTTACAATAGTAGAACTTATAAAATATACGTTCCTGGCGGTTATCAAAAGGGGACTGCCGTCCCAATGATCGTTATGATGCATGGATGTACACAAGATCCGGACCAATTTGCTGCCGGAACTCAGATGAACACGTTAGCCGAATCCAAAAATTTTATCGTCATTTATCCGGATCAACCGTCGTCCGCGAATCAAAACAAATGTTGGAACTGGTATGACCCGGCCCATCAGTCTCGTGGCAGCGGAGAACCTGCGCTTATTGCGGATATGGTTAATCAAGTGAAGAGTCAGTATTCCATTGACAGCAATCGTGTATATGTGGCGGGGTTATCTGCGGGAGCGGCGATGTCCGTTATATTGGGCGTTACTTATCCGGATATATTCGCCGCTATTAACGTCAGCTCAGGCTTGGAGTATAAATCCGCTACGACCTTGACTGCGGCCAACACCGCAATGATCAATGGCGGACCCGATCCGGTTTCTCAAGGCAATGCTGCTTATTCCGCAATGGGAAGCAACAAAAGAATCGTTCCGGTCATCGTATTCCACGGTACGTCGGATTACATCGTGTATCCTGTCAACGGGAACCAAGTCATCACCCAATGGGCACAAACGAACGATATGGCGTCTGACGGCATAGATAACAATAACATCACCGATCAACCAGACTCTACCCAAAATGGCACGGTATCAGGAGGACGCAGCTATACGGTGTACAACTACAAGGACAGTACCACAGGCAACATCGTTATGCAAAAGTATGCAGTCACCTCTATGGGGCATGCTTGGTCCGGTGGCAGCAGCTCAGGTTCGTATACCGATCCTCAAGGACCGAATGCTTCTCAACTGTCCTATGATTTCTTTATGGCCCATCCAATGAATGGCACTGGAGGCGGCAACGGTGGTGGTGGCGGTGATACGACACCTCCTGTAACCTCTGCCTCACCGGCTGGAAGTACATTCAACGCACCGGTCACCGTTACACTATCTGCTAATGAATCGGCAACAACCTACTATACTCTAGACGGCAGTACACCTACTACAAGTTCTACCATCTACTCAGGTCCCATCACGATTAACGCTTCTGCCACGTTGAAGTACTTCAGTGTGGATACGGCAGGAAACGTGGAGACCATCCGTTCACAAACCTATACGATTAACTCGGCAGGAAACTCATCTACTTTGGCATCCATTGCAGCTGAAGATGGCTTTGCTGGCCAACTTTTAGCTGATGGATTAAGCACCACCGTTCATAAGATTGGCGATAAAGGGATGACGAACGTTGATACCTACAGAACCATTCTCTCATTTGATACCAGTCTTCTGCCGAGTACCGCAACGATCTCTAGCGTCAAATTGCGAATTTACCGCAAATCGCTTTCAGGAACAGTAAACAGCATTAGTCTCGATATTAAAAATGGATTCTTTGGCAGCGTCAGCGGGTTGGAGCAAGGCGACTATGGAGCAGCTGCTTCAGCGACAGGCATCGCGACGATTGCCGTACCAGCTTCCAACAACGCTTATACAGAAGTAAGCTTGCCTTCCAGCGCCTTTACTTACATTAATAAAACAGGAAGAACGCAGCTTCGGCTTAAAGCGTCCACGCCTGCGGACATCACTTCCGATGTTTTGGAGATTTATGGCGGAGAGGATAGTACTTATGCGCCTCAGCTTATTGTAAATTATTAGATAGGACGACTAACAGCCTCTCTAAAGAAATAGCGGAGCCAATGAATCCTGTGGCTCCGCTACTTCATTATTTTATTAATTTATTGGATTAGAGCTAGCATCTGATAGACTTGGCGGTGATCGCCATTCAACCGGACATAGCGACACTGCATTTGGGAGGAACCATCTCCGTCCAAATAGATACCGTCTACTATTCTTCGGTCGCCTAACGTTTCTAGAATGGCTGTTCGGAACTCTGCTATCGTACAGTATGTAGGTGTAACAATCATATACATGTTCTCAAGATTATCATATACAATTGCCGTACGCATACGACTTTCGTCATAAGCAGGCATCTCCTCAGAAATCATATCATTCTCCCAACCAAAGCTATCGTTAAGCCTCATACTGACACCTCCCTGAGCCCAATAATGGTGCTTATCTGTTACAGTCAACTCTCCAGCATTCGTGACTACTTGAATCGAGAACCGTTTAGTGATGTCATCCCAAACGAGTGTTCCACGTTTTAAGTTAGTGTCAACGCCAGTGTTGTACCATCCAGAACCGTAATCACCAGGCAATCCTTTTAGAGGTTGATCGTTAATAACCGCAATGCTTAACAGAGCTCCTTCCCAGAAGAATCCCCCGTTAATGCCGTAGTAGGGAGTTTTCGTTACATTCGTATCAATTGCCTGAAGTCGGATATTATCCGGGGTAGTCCGAATTGTATGCAAGATGACGCCGTTTGAGGCTTTCTGTTTTTCATAATGATAATTACGGGGAAATTTAAAATCGTTTTGATAATAACTAATTAATGAAACAAGCAATACAAAGGTAATAAGAAGAAGAATATGAAAGCGATTGAATTTTGTAAGTAACAGTTGCGATAATCTCGAATTGTTCACAAGTTACTCCTTATTGGATGAAATAGTTTAGGTTGCTTCATTTTTCTAGATTTGTTCCAACAATAGCATGTGGCGAGGGCTGAAGACAACCCTGAGTTGAGTTTGGGGAAAAAATAAATTCCACTTAATGGAAGGATGTTCTAAAATAAAAATAGTCTTTGTTAAGCTGTTCAGCACCTCAAAATAATTGAACTGGAGGTAAAGCATGGGAATCGAATGGTACGATATGATAGCTAGAAGAAATGGTGGTTATAAAAGCAGAGCTGTATTTACAGTCGAGGGGAAATCCGCTGAAGAGGTTTTTGAAGAACGCTTGATGACTATGTTGCCTAACTTTAAATCGGTTATGGATGCTGGATGTGGTCATGGGGAATTCACGTTAAGGATGTCTAGTTATGCTCGTCAAATAACAGGATTTGATAATTCTCAGGAACTAATTAGTATTGCACAAACATTATTAAGTTCTAGTAACGTCCAAAATGTAAATTTTATCTATGCTACAACAAAAACACAAATGCCTTTTGATGACGAGGAATTTGACTTGATTTATGACCGAAGAGGACCAACTTCTATTATTAATCACAGTAGATTATTAACCTCTGGCGGGGTTATTTTTGGAATTCATACTAGCATAGATGCTGTAAAAGAGCGTTTATTTAAAAATAGATTTAAAGATATAGAAATCGAGGAATTAAATGAAGCAATTTATTACTTCCCTAATGAGATGGAGTTTGCGAAATTCTTATCAGATATACCTGGTAATCCCGATTACACTTCACCAGAACTAATAAATGAACTTGAAGAAAAGATTAGAGAAAATGTTATTGAAGGTAAACTTGGAGTAAAAGAACACAAATACATATGGAAAGCAATTAAACCTTAAGAAGTTGATGGAAACAAGATTGCGCTAACGCAGAACGAGAACATAAAACAGGGGTTGATTGTTACGGACAAAGTTACGGCTAAAGTAAATTTTAACATGTCTTAACAAAACCTTCAAAATACAGCGCGTAACTTATCACGTTATCGGTCGTCTACCTCTAAAAAGGGATTATTTGGAAGGTAGGGGTTTGCGAATGAAACGAGGGTATTTGTATGCCGTTTTGTACTTAGCACTTATGTTGGCTTCCATTGTGTACGCGTCACCAGCGAGCGCCAATTTACCTGTTTCCAGCCTGGTGGTGCTTAAGGATGTGCCTATCTACGACGATAATCGCGACACAGAGCATCAGGTTGGGGTAATTTCCGCAACACAGGAGCTTAAAGTCAAGGAAACGGTGCCGAAATGGGACGAGAATGAGGAAATCAAATGGTTTCTAGTTGAGACGTGGCTTGGCGACAAGTGGATTCAAGCTAGCGATAAGGTGGCAACCGGCGGCTATCGCCAATTGGATCGCGTCATCACCTTAGTGCAGGACACAGCGCTTTTCGAAACGGAGTTCGGCGTCAAATGGGTACTCGAACCATTTATTTGGGAAGATGTAAAAGCCGCGGACGTTTCGTTCAATGTTTTTCTTTCGAAAACTGCAAGCGTGTATCCGTATCCGCTGGCTGTTAAGGAGCAGGGGGAAACGGTTGATCCTGGCAAATTCCCTGTCAAGGCCGTATGGATGAAGGGTGGCAGGCCATTCGAAAACACCACTTGGTTGAAGGTAGCGCTGCCAAACAACGAAAGATGGTTATTGCTGGGCAATGACATCAGCATGCAGGTTACGCTGCATACGGAGACACGAAAGTTCAGCGCACCCTACGAGCAGTTTGAACAAACCGAATCGCTGCAGCCCGGTACCTATACGATTTTTACTAACTCGGGAGAATGGTCTTGTGTCGAGACAGATTCCGGAAAGTTTTGGATTCGCACGAGCAGCGCAATGCAGGGTGATTAAATTTTGTTAGGAGTAGGGGAAGGTGTGCAATGCAAAAGGTTGTTAAGTGTATACTGGCGATGTCTGTGTTGTTTAGTGGATTAAGTTTTATGGGCACTCAAGCAATGGCGACAATCGATTTGATGGCAAATAGAAATTTGGTTGTCCTGGCGGAGACGACAGTATTGGATGACTATCATAATCCGGATTCAGTGGTTGGCTCAATATCCGGCATGCAGATGTTGAAAGTGGCGGACTGTGCTCCAAGTGCTCCAAATAAAAGTGATTGTTTAGCAAACGCAGGAGGTAAAGGGTATATCCTTGTTAAAACTTGGATGGGGAACAAATGGATCGAGGATAATGACAAAATCACCGCTGGCGACTATTGGGAAATGGATCGGGAAATGACCATTGTTGAAGAAATGAAGTTATATGACCAGCCCCATGTCGGTGTGTATTCGAAGGACGAATCACCCAAAGAAGTGCTTTCGCCACAAAAGGTTCATGTAACAGCCATGTATCGTTATTTATACAAAGGGGCTACATCCGCAAGAGCAATGCTCGAGGCTCCGATCTGGTATCGAATTTCTACGAAGCAACAGGGGCAGAAGTGGATAGTTGACCCGTTTGTACCAGAAGACATACAGAAGAATGAGCGGCCGAATGACAGGATCATTAAACTCACTGGGAGCGAATTGCTGTACGATTATCCTTACGAAGTAGCTGGACAAGGAGTGAAAGCGAATCCAGGTGTCGTTCAAATCGTTGCGAGCTCCTTTTTCAATGTGAAGATTCAAATTCAAAATTGGTTCAAGATTCAATTAGAGGATGGAACGTTCAAATGGGTTAAGACCTTTCCTCTTTTTGAAAATGAGAGTGCGCCACTGATACAGTTTGACCTATCTAACGAAAAGATCACACTTCGAACCGCCACGCGATACTTCGACATCGACGGTGACTCAAGCCTTAGTCTGCAAAACTGGCTGCAGCCGGGATCCTATGTAGCCGATAAAATAAATGACGGATGGGCACGTATACTAACCCCATTCGGATGGAAAGTGGTCAATCTTGATAGAGCGCCGCTTGAAAGGCCTCAGGGCATTACTGAAACACAAGAAATAGTAAAATTAACGCCAGACACAAGGACCTACTATTTTCCGTTGACGGGGGAAATTCACCATGATGCGGGCACTTTCAACGATCAGGAAGCCCTCTCATTTGAAAAGTGGATTTCCCCACCGGGGATCAATTGGTATCACATTTCAACTTACAGCGGCATCGTGTGGGTGCCAGAAAAACCAGATTTGATCAACTGATGAGGAAGTACCGATAGTTGAGGGGATTGCCTCGCGGCAGCTCCTCTTTTTAATGGGTAATGGTCAGTTGAAGATATAAATAACAAAATGAAAAAGTCGGATATCAATTCTTTATTAAGGGGAATTACAAAAATGACTCAGTTTACGGTAAACGACATGATGATAGCTTATTCCGAAGATGCCATTGAGTTAGCATCCAAAATGGGACTAAAACTTGATTACTCAGAAGAAAGCTTAGAGACAGTAAATGAAATATTAGAAAGGTATCATCAAGGAATACCAAAAGGCATAAAAAAACTATTTAGTAAGGGTCCCTCGGAAGAACAGATTCTGCAAATGAGTAAGGTTTGGGGAGGTTACCTTGGTGAAGTAATCAGGAGGAATCTAGGAGGAGATTGGGAAATGAGTAAAAACTTTAATAATGCAATTTCCTTGGTGGTAAGTTCAACAGAAGTTTATCCGCCAGCAAAGGTAAATAAGAGAATTCTCAATGGTAAAGAAGATGATATCTCTTTTTATTACAAGGTATTAAAACAACAATATTCAGGCTAGTACTTGAAGCATACATTCTAAAAAAAATTAGCCGGGGGAGTGGTATAAGACGGAAAGATTAAAGGAAAGAGCCTACGTATATTTATTTTATTGTGTACTTTTAGATATAAGAAGCGCTTCTTATGCTCATCGTATGAAATGGTGGAATCCAGCATCCTGGGCTCAGGCTAAACATAATTTGAATGAAATAAACAATATTGCGGATGTGTTCCATAACTTACCTGATTTTCTTGCTAATAGACCAGATGAATTTGATGAGAAATGGTTTTGGAGTTTCTTAAAACAGCGACTTCCTGAAAAATATGAGTTTTATTACCAAGTTTTTAATGAAAAGATAAACGAAAAAACTGAATGAGGAGAAACGATAGTTGGGGGGAGGTAAGCTTGTGGATTATGATAGAATCAAAAAGCTAATAGAAAATAGATTTCTAGGTTGGGATGTATATTATGAAAAATCGGGAGTTACTTTTTGGATAAGTTTGAATGATGGTAAGTTAAATTATTTTGAGATACAAGTAGTCCCTGGCATAGGAGTGGGTTTAACAAACAGAAAGAATATTCTTCCTCTCGATATTTCTATTAATAGTCACGATCTAGCTTTTGATACAATTGAAGAAGCAGTAGATTATCTTGATATGCTTATTCACAACTAAAATGTGCTCAAAGCAATAAGTGGCACAGCATATTATAAAGAAATAAAAACCCATATTATTAAAATTACACTAAAGAAAGAATCCTCTGCATGTAACCCTGGCCGGGCTCGCAGAGGACTGAGTAATAGACAGAAAACAATAAAAAGATAATCGATTATTATTTCTATCTCATTTTAGTTGCATCAGGCCACAAGCCAGTTACACTTTTTAAAGCAATATCTTGGGCTATGCCAAAGTCTGACTTCATTTTTTGTAAATTATCAGAACTATAAGAAAGGCTCTTTATTACTTTTGTTTTTGTATCTAGAACACCAATTTCTTCCTCAGTTCCATCTGAACGTTTAAATAATACATACCGTTCATCCCAAGCGATCTCTAAAATATTTGGTTTTACAACTTGTTTATCATCATTATTCAAAACAGCGATTTCATAAGGCCCTTCTCTACTGACCTGAAAGACACCATAGTTGTTGGGGAGCTCGACAAGACCTCGCTGGCGTTTCTCTAAATCCAGCAATCCTTTGTAGAATATAAAAGAAAGAATTACAATTATTAATACAAGACCTAATATGGAGTATCCAACTATTTTGCCAATCTTTTTTTTGCTAATTTCATATCACCTCAACAGATAATATTCTAACTATTATACCTGAATGTATTATAAGGGACGTTCAATATCCCAGAGTTGAGATTGCCTATGTAACCACTATAAACGAAAGTAACTATATCAAACTAGCTGAAAGATTTTGAGATCACTTACTCCTAGCGCCAAGAAGCAAGTACGAGCATTATCATTTCAAAGGTGGCTATAAAGACACTAACGGAGTACATATGTTCAGTGAATGTAAATGTAATATAATTGAAATCTTATTTTCATACAGCATTAATGAATCAAGCCTATAATAAACCCTGACCCCCTTTAAAATATAAAACTTAGACCCGCAGCCCGTAGCTGTGGGTCTCTTTTTGCAGGTGGTCAAACTAACGGGTAGTATAACATAAAATGGAAACAGAATGAAAAAAAATACTACTGCATTCTGAGTAGTGGGAGGAGCAAAGTGGACTTTTTTATAAAAAATATATTGATTTACTTGGTTATTGCTTTAGTAATTATTTTAATATTACTACCATTTAAACGTCTACAAGATATTTATAAAGTGCTTTTTAACAAAGTACTTCCTTACATAATAATGTTATTTTGGATATGGGTATTTTTTAATACTTTATACAGAATAGTAGTTACTCCTGAAACAGTTCGAAACGACTTTTTTAATTACCTTCACAGTGAAAGCATGCTTATTACTGCAATAATTTCAGTTCCAATGTTGCTTTGGCAAGGATGGAGAAAATTAAAAAGTCACCAGAAGTGACCAGTCTAGGTTATGACTTTAAACTTACAGGAAAAAATTGGATCATGACGAGTGGATGAACTCACCAAGTGCGGAATTTAAAGAACTATTGAAAGGTGTGCTCGAAGATGATTCAGAAAGAACAAGTAATGGACATGATAATAAAGGCCTGTCTGTCTTACAAAAATAGGTATTCGATTTACCTGAAAGATAATTATGAAGTAGGGGAAGAAAGACTACTTTATGTAGATATTACAGATTTTATTGATCATATGTTTGAGAGATACCAGAAGAGATGCATTGAAGAACTAGATAAGGTTTTTGATTGCATAGAAGAATTACATCTTAATGGAGACGATTATGTTAAGGAATGGGCAACTATTGGATTTCTAGAGATCTTCAGAACAAATTACTACGAGAGAATATTGAGCTTAATGAATTTAATATTTATTTAAGAACTGAATCAAAAATTTGGTGGAATAATTTAATTGATTTTTGGAATGGAAAGACAGGTTACGTAGGCGGTCCAGATAAGGATATATAAGAACGCCTCTCTAGATTATTCAGGGTGTCGGTGACTTCATCTAACACCATATTCACGCTTCGGGTCATTCGGTCCTTGGTCTGCCCGAGGCATTTTGGGATTAAACTAACGGGACACTTTAGCATAATACTCAGGGAGTAGATTGCCGCGGCAGTTGCTCCCTAATTTTCATTGAAGTAAATGGAGGTTTGTTAAGTAGGAATAAGGTAAAATGATATTTACGGAGGAAGATATGTCTTCATGCGAACCATAAGTGGTGATGCACTAAAAAAAGGAGGGCAATGCAGAATGGAATTCAAATTTGGGGACGCTGCTATTGTTCTCCCCCCTTTACACATTACGATTATTGCAATAATTATTATTTTCTTTTTAATAAGGTGGAGCAAGCAATTAGAAACAAGACGTTTTACGGTTTTCTTTTACTTTTTGATTAGCACTTTCATTACTCCAATTTTTTCTCGCGGTACAACAGATGGTGTCTTTCAGCTATGGATTCCCTTGGGATTTATAGTGGTTTTCTTTTACTTGTTTCGCAGCAAAAGAAATCATACATCTAAAATGAAAGCGAGTATTTTAGGATTTTCCATAGCATTATATCAGTTAATTCTTCAATATGTCGGGTAGATTTTGATATTCCACTAACGGTGAGTGGTAGTTGAATAATACGGGAGTAGATAGTTACAGCTGGTAGCTGTTCCCTTTTTAAGGTAAACAGGAGGTTAATTGAATAATGAAGGAGCTTAGTTATGTTTTTATTTGAACGGCAATTAGAGAGATATATAGAAGCATCAAAAGGCTTATTGGCAAGTGAAGGAATTGATGAAGTATTGCATTATTTTCGTCATGATGAGTATGAGATGGCCTATGAAGGTTTGTTAATTGAGCTTACAAATACCGGAGAGTATCCATCAAATTTTGATTTTTCGGAATGGAAGGAACTAGGGCAACATTATAGATTTGATAAAGAGGTTGTATTTGATAATTTTATTTGGGAAAAGTTTATCAATTGGGGTAAATCATTTTCCGATAAATCTTTGAGCTGACGCAGAACAGTTAGATTAGGCGGCCCTTCTTCTCATTTATACATTGAGCTTCCTATACGACACCTCACACTAACTTGTTTATACTTATGGAAGAAGGGGTCACACAATATTACTGACAGAATATATATGACACAAAAATGCGGCTTTTAAAATACCGATGAATAGGAGCTGTTATTAAATGAAAATGAAGATGAAAACGGTTTTATCATTGGTGGTAATACTTGCCGCACTTACAGGTTGCTTTAGCAAGGAAAGTAAGAACGCTGACACGACGCCACTTCAGACAACACCTACAACCTCAACGTCAGATTTTAAATTATCAGACCGAGAAAAAGAGGTGTATTACAACTTTCAAAAAGACTTAAATGAACAGCATTTAAAAGGGTTAGAACCAATTAGTATAGCAAAGTTATATGTTCAAGCAAGATTGGACAATAAAAATGATGTTGTATATGCACTATACACTAATAAAAGCGGGTATGTTCAATGGTCAAAAGAAGAAGATAAAAAAATCCCAAGTTCGGATAGAGGAACAAAAGAACAAATACTTAAAACATTTGCTAATATTGACAAAGGGAAATTCGTACAATCAAGCGATTTTGAAGGGTATATTGAGTATCAATCAATCGAAGAAGCAAAAAGCAAATCAGGCTTTAAAATGATTAAAAATGATGATGGTATTTGGAGTGTTTCATTTCAACCTATTCAATAACTAAAATACCTTCGTTCAACGAGGAACGATAATAAAGGAGCTCCTGAGGTGGCTCCAAGGTGCCGAAATATGCCGATCATGGGGGTTAATCTGGAATCATGCGCTATTTTACAAAAGCGATGTATGAAAAAATGCAGGTCTACGGGTATTTGCAAGTCGCCCCGCATCTAAACGAGCAAAGCGAAGAATTGAAAGAATGGTACATAACCCAAGGGCGCGACTACCGCTCCGAGGTACGTCAGCATTTTCTGCTCATTGAACCACTTTTACTCAAGTATTTGCCGGACTTTCGCGTATCCGCCATATTTGCGCAATTCGTAGCGGAAACCGAAGGGCGCTCCGAAGAATTGACCGTGTATATCAATCAAATGGCTAAGGATCATGAGAAAGCGTGGGAAGAAACATGCCGGAATAGCTGGGAGGAGTATCAGGAAATCCGTGTTACGCTTCCCCAAAGCTTTACGGTGATGCGCGAAAAACATGACCTTCATGATGCCAAAATCATATCTGTTAATTCACCCGAAGACAGCAGTGTCATTGTCATACTGGACGGGAAAAGCTCGTTGGGATTATGCGGCACGGGATATCTGACTTTCGAAGATGTGCTAAGCTACGAAATACCTGAGGGAGTAGACGGAGATTGGTGGCTGTACGATGAAGTTCATTTGACGCCGGAAGGCCATGTGGATTTTAGAGCTTTGCTTCATGCCAACTCGGGCTCTTCCGAAGAATTCGTACACCTGCATGAATTGCGGATTATCGCTAAGGGCTTCAAATTCGCTTTGGTTAGAACTTAGGGAGGCTTAATATGGAATGTCAAGTTAGTAAGGGGATAATTAATTATGAAGTTTGTGGAGAGGGAAGCCCTATTATTGTGTTACATATGATGGGGACAGATCATCGATCCATGAAGTCGTGGCTTGAACCTATTTTTATAGAGAGAAATGAATGGAAGAGAATTTATGTGGACATTCCCGCCCATGGAAAAAGTGCAATAACCGATCAAGTAAAAGGTACGGATGATATGCTGGACATGATCATGGAGTTTATTGATACAGTTCTTCCTAATCAAATGTTTTCAGTGATTGGAGCGTCATTCGGGGGTTATCTAGCACAAGGAATTATTCACAAAAGAAGTGAGTCAATAAAAGGTATATGCCTGCTTGCGCCTGTTATTCATCTACCTGGGAGCGAGAGAAAACTACCGGCAAAGGTTGTTTGTGAAGAGGACTATAGCTTATTTGGAGAGCTTGATGAGGATATAAGTAATGCATTTCAATTACTCATGGTATATCAGAACAAATCAAATTTATTAACTTTCCTAAAAGAAATACAGCCAGGACGTTCGGTCGCAAATCGCGAATTTTTGGCCTCCGATTGGAGAAAAGAGGGCTATTATTTTAAGTTTGAGCCATTCAGCAATGTTGAACAACTGCAACAGCCGGCACTTATTATTTTGGGAAGGCAGGATTCGATATGCGGATTTGAGGATCAGATGAAACTTTTGAGAAAATTTAACCACGCATCTTTTGCAATACTTGATCAAGCAGGGCATATGATTCAAATTGAACAAAGGGAAACAACTATAAGTTTGGTGAAGGATTGGCTATTCAGAGTTGATAAACACAGATGACGGCCAGACTTGTATCATACCAACAATGAAAGCGTAAATACAGCTTTGCCTTAGCCGGAACTTAGCCGCCCAAGTGAAAAATCACATGGCGGTTTTTTTATTCCGTGCCCAGGGAGCCATGACGCTGCTTTCATCGACTGGTCTTTACTAGCTCTTTAGCCTGCTGCTTGCCCGCTGCCAAAAGGCTGTCGCTAAACTTGGCATCATTTACCGACCGTGCCAGTACAAGCGCGCCGACCATGATGCTAATCAGGGCACTGCCAGTTGATTTAGGGATTTGCGCCAGATCGGAAATAAAATCAATCATCCGCTGCAGCTCGCGGGAGAAGACTTGACGCACCTCATCGGAGGAGCGGGATATTTCACTGGAAAGGGCAGGGAGAATGCAACCCATCTCCGTTTGATCACGATGATACGAGCTTAAATAGAAATCGATAACCGCATCAATCTTAGGTCCCCCCTCCGCCATCTCAGCGGCTTTCTGCAAAAGTGAGATCGTATCGCTTATGGCATAGCGGCAAGTTTCAGAAACTAATTGTTCTTTATTCTCAAAATGTGAATAGAATCCCCCATGCGTCAGACCGGCACCTTTCATAATGAACGGCACACTGATGTCGCGTATTCCATTCGTACGAAACGCTTTAGCAGCGCTTTCGATGATACGTCCCCGAACTTTAATCTTATGGCCATCAGGATATGGCATCGCAATCACCTCTTCATGCAAAACTCGTCTTTAAAATATTATAGATATCATAATTTAATAAGTCAATTTCACGAAAGTGTTGACTGCTTTAAAATATGATGATTATAATATATTACGAACATCATATTTTAAAGAGTGAGGTGTAAGGCAAATGAAAACTTCCTTTTAGAAGATTAAAGGAGATTATTGGCAACAAAATGCAGACTATTTTAGAAAAAATGAATAGAGGGAGAACTGAACAATGAAGCTTAAAATGGGTTTATATTTCGCAATTGCAATTTTGCTTGTCGTAGGAGGTGCGCTTCTGGCTGTAAACGGAAAAGATGCCGTGAGCCAAGCGGAGTACAAAAAACAAGCCGTGCTTGAGGCAGAGCAGAAAACCGTTATTTACGACAAGGGGGCGGGGACAGTTGTCAATGTCAACGCGGCTGCTGGCGGTCCCGTCAAAAAAGGCACCCCTTTACTAAAAGTACAATCCGAAGGGGGCGAAGAGAATGTGTTGGCGCCGGATGACGGATCGGTTAGCCAAATCGCAGTAAAGCCGGGAGATCGTCTCGTGCAAGGGAAGCCGGTTGCCATTTTGCAAAAAAACACGTACTATGCGGACTTTTATGTACAAGAAGATCAGATTCAAAAGCTTAAGGTTGGCCAAAGCGTTAACGTTCGTTTTCCGTATATGAATCGCCCTGCGAATGTTGATGGAGTTGTCGCTACAGTTGCTTCCGCTCCTCAATTTGCGAGCTTGCGTATGACGCGCGAAAAAGGGCAAGCTGATTTAAGCATGTATGTCGTCAGAATAGCTATAGATGCCAACACCGATCTCCTTCCGGGCATGACTGCGGAGGTGGATCTCCGATGAAATCGCTGATTGAGGAGTGGAAATACATAGCAGGCAGCAAATATGTAATTGCCATCTTTATAGCTCCGCTCATTGCCGCTTTGTTTTTCGGGTTCATGTTCTCCAAAAATCAGATTAACAAATCGCCGGTTGTTGTCATTGACGAGGACCACAGTGCATATTCGCGGGAATTGACTGCCAAAATCAATGCCTCCCAATATATGAAGGTGACGAACGTATTCCCGAACCCCATGGATCCTGAAACATTGCTATCGAACGAAAAAGCCGTTGCTGTCATTGTGCTTCCCTCACAACTGGAGCTGCGCAAGCTGCAAGGACTGTCCTCCAATATTGGAATTTTAATGGACAATTCGATGCCTTCGGGGTTAACCGGGATTCGCACAGCCATTCAGGAAATCATCACGACGGAGAATATGACGCATTCCATGACCCGCCTCGCCTTGCAAGGAGTTGACCCCGAAACGTCGAAAGGGCTCATCGCCCCGTTGTCGCTTCAGCAGCGAATGCTGTTTAATCCGACAACAAGCTTTATCAGCACGATGGTGATTGGTTTTGTGAATATTGTTGCGTTAATGCTGACAATCGGTGCCGCCGGCTCAATCGCTCCTCGTCTTCGAAAGGAGGGGAAGCTGCTGGAGAGCGGCTTTTCGCCTCTGCAGCTTTGGGTCCGCAGTGTGCCATATGCCGTTTTGACTGCCATTTCATTGCTTCTAAGCTATGGATTATTAAAGCAAGTCGGAAATATGCGATTCGTAGCGGAGCCTTATCTTTTTATCGTGCCATTGTTGCTTTATTCTTTGGCCTTGTCACTATTGGCGATGTTTATTGGTTATTCAGCCAAAGATGCGTCAAAAGTAAGCTCGCGTATGAGCGTCATCTTGTATCCGTCGTTCCTTGTGACCGGAATTCAGCTAACCCCGCTTGCCTTGCCGACCTTTTTTCAAGTTACCGCTTGGCCCTTGCCAATGAACTGGCTTAACCGATTCATACGAGGAATGGGGTATCGGGGCGGCACGCTAACGGCCTATGGCTTGGAGATCGGGGCATTGCTGATCATTATTGGGGCTGCGTCCTTGTTCATCGGATTACTGATGCTTCGGGAAGCGCGTAAAGTGAATGCCATCGTGGAGCAGAATACTATCATCGGAGGCGAAATATATTAAAATGGAATAAATTGTAATATTTTTATGAGAGGAGGTGTGATTATAGCCAATAATTTATAAAAATGTGTTTGGACCATCTAATAAGAATGCGCTATGGTATGTTGAGGGTGCTTCGTAGGTTATGATAAGATGATAAGATACCAAGAGAAAAAATGAGGTGAGAGCTTGGACCGACTTTATGATATGCTACACTTTAACTCGGAGTTTGTAGAGAAGAAGGAATATGAAAAATATAAAGCATCTAGATTCAAAGATAAAAAAATGGTCGTTGTGTCTTGTATGGACGCAAGGCTTACGGACCTTCTTCCCCGAGCACTAAATATAAAGGATGGAAATTCCAAAGTCATTAAAGATGCTGGAGCTATTGTTTTACATCCATTTGGCAGCGTTATGCGCAGCATTATTGTCGCTGTATATGAATTAAATGCCGATGAAGTGTTTGTGGTCGGACATCATGATTGCGGGATGGGTTGCATTGACCCTGGCGAAACGATTAATAAAATGAAGGAGAAAGGGATATCTTCCGAAACGATCGACACTCTCGAAAGTTCGGGAATTAATTTGCAGCAGTGGCTGCACGGTTTCGACAGTGTTGAAGATTCCGTCAAAGGAAGCGTGCAAACGATCAAGAACCATCCCCTCCTGCCAAGAAACATTCCAGTTCATGGCCTTGTAATCGATCCGGAAACAGGAAAGCTGGATTTAATAGTTGACGGTTATAAACATAAGGAATCGTAGGGAAGCTAACAGGAACATCTCCCTCTAAATTGTTCGAAAGATGATCTCGCAGAGAATATAGAAGGAAAAACTCCCGTTAATTTGACCGAATTCAGAGAATTCTCATGAAATCGGCGCAAATAGAGGGAGTTTTTCCTGTTAAAAGGATCTGAC
>NZ_WHNZ01000030.1 GCF_013141725.1 Paenibacillus planticolens
CAAGAGAATGCCAATTTGGTCTTTGCAAACCAATGCAGTCTCTTGTTTCTATTCTTTTACAAACACTAGCGTTCCAAAACGCTGCGGAATATGAAAATTCACTTTACCGGTAGGTGACCACGCCCAGTAATGCCGATTACCTGCCATATCGTCATCAATCCGATACAGGTTCCACCCCCACTCGGCGCCGTGCCGAGGGACTCGCATCCGCTCTCGCTCCAGCTCCTGCATTCGCCCCAGCTCCAGCTCCCGCTCTCGCCCCAGCTCGCGCTCCTCCCCGCCCTCAGCCAACAAATCGGCAAAAGGAATCCGCAGCTCGTAATGCTTCCACCCGGCTTCGCCATCGGCAACCGAAGTCGTCAGGCCCTTGGCGTCCCAAGCCACATCCACCTCTTTATTTCCATCGAGGCTATTGCGGATCAAAGCGTCGAATTCCACGCCCTTCGGGCTAAGCTCGAATTCATAGTAGATTCTGCCTGTGCCGATGGGATCGAGGAACACTTCCACGACATCCTCCTCATAGATCGGATCGTCACGCCGCTCCATCGTCGCCACGACATGATCGTCCTCACATTCAAAACGCACATGCAGAACATCCTCCGTCCAGCAAGCACGGAAACGCGTCTCCAAACGCGGCTTGCCTCCGGTTACAACTTCAACCAGCGTTCCTGCAGCCATTTCCTCCCATGGAAGATGACCTTCTGCAGCGTTTATAAATCGGCATTCGTATCTCATCCTGGCCCTTGCTCCTCGCTTTGCTATTAGCTTTTATACACAATATTAATATCATGTTCTTTATCTAAAAAGCTAGAGATTTGATCGCGCGCCTCGGACTTGACGTCTTTTAACCAGGATGCATCCAGTTTGTCGATCGCTTCCATTCTTAAATTCTCATATTTGGATTTCGCTTTTTCAATTCGCGCCACCCGGTTTCGTGTAAACATGAAAAAAGAGATAGAAGCCAGCAGCGATCCCGATAATAGCTTGTTCGAAGTCAGCAAATTAAGAATGGCTAAGGCATTGCCGCCTGAAACTAGCAGCACTTTTTGATAGAAAGTAAAGGTAAAATATAGAATCAACACGCCGGTTAGCACGATAAATATGACTTGAGTCCTCTTAAGCTTGTCCCAATCTTTCTTTCTATCTTTCAGCTTTTCCAACAATTTCATCGTATCGTCGCTTAGATTTAGTTCAGGCTGCTTCATCGGCACTCCCCCTCACTACCATCGTATGCTGGATCACAACGAATCTTGCAAGAAAAAAAGACCGAAAGCATCACTCATAGAGCGTGGTCGAAGATGCTTTGGTCTTTGAATATTCATGTTAGAAACGCTTTTTTCCTACTAGGAACTTTTTGTTTCCTTTTTTCGCTGTCACAGGCACATGCTTGTAACTGCGGATCATCGGATTTTTGCATAGAGGACAAGTTGGTAAAGCTTCCGTAACGAATTCTTTGCGAACCCATGCTTTACAATCTGACTCTTTACATTTCCAAATTTCAATCTGTTCGACTTCTGGTTTCTGTTCTTCCGTAACGGTACTCGTTGATGTAGACATTTCAGCATGTTCTCCCTGTTTCGTAGATTAGACTACTTATTATTATACAGATCCCATTTAATATCAAGTCTTTCCCGTATTCAAAATTATTTACCGATGGTAGAATGGGAAAAGCGGCTACAAATTAGACACACAATACAAAGGCAGGAATCTAGCATGACAAATTTGCTTCGAGAATGGAAGTCTCAGTTTCAGGGATACAGTCGTAATATTTTGCTGTTCTTTTGGTTTAACTTTGTTTGGAACTTAGGATTGGGCATGTTCGGACTCGTTTATAATCTTTATGTGAAAAGTCTAGGCTATGAGCAAACGACGGTCGGCAGCATCGTTGGCATGACGGCACTGGCTGCCGCCATTATTCTTATCCCGGCTGGTATGATGAACGACCGGTTCGGGCCAAAACGCGTCATTACGTTTGGTCTGGTTTTTACTATTATCGCTTTGACTGTGCGTTCTTTATTTGAAGCCGAAGGAGGCATGTTGGTTTCATCTTTCTTCGGAGGCATGGCGCTTGCCGTTGTTTCGGCGACGATTCTGCCTTTTATGGCCAACAATTCCACTCCGCAGCAGCGTGTGCATTTGTTCAGCTTCAATATGGCGCTAGTGATGATTGCCAACGTCGTTGGCATTGCGCTCGGCGGCGTGCTGTGCGACTTTTTTCAATTCATGATCGGACTTGAGGAAATTCTAAGTTTGCGTTTTACTTTATTGATTGGAGTCGCCATTGCCGCGCTTGGCATCATTCCTATCGCTTTATTCGAAAAGAGCGAGCAGGAAATACAACCCGAGAAACAATCACTCAACATCAAGCATACGTGGCGGGCACACAAAACCTCCCTTCAAGTCATCGCTATTTTTTGTCTGTTGGGATTGCTGTCCTCGATCGGCGGGGGCATGATTGTTCCGTATTTAAATGTGTATTTCGAGGATCGGTTTGAAGCTTCAAAGTCCGCCATCGGTATTGTTGTTGCTTTAGGCCAAGGCGCTACGGCGATCGCTTTCCTGATCGGGCCTATGATTGTGAAGAGATTTGGGGAAGTCAAATCCGTTGTATATTTGCAATTGTGCTCCATCCCTTTCCTTCTCTTGACTGCTTTCTCGGCAAATTTCTATTTGTCCTCCGGCGGGTATTTGTTCCGTCAGGCACTGATGAATGCGGCGAATCCTTTTTACAATTCGGTCAAAATGAGCTATGTCGACCGCTCGCTGCGCGGACTAGCCTCCTCTTCAGGAGAAGCCGTTTTCAATCTCGGCTGGTTCTTGGCGGCTCCGGTGAGTACTGGCCTCGTTTTTCGTCACGGCCCCTACTATGGCTATGCGTATGCCTTCTGCATCACAGCTGTAGTCTATACCGTCATCTCCTATTTATTCTATTTCTTTTTCGGAAAAAACCGGTTCAAACCCGTTGAGGAATCCCAATAAATCTAGCAATCTTACTCATAAAATGATTCTTTTCTGTCGTTGACTTCTGCGATGGAAAGGAAATACAATAAAATGAGAGCGCATACATAAAATCATTTTTGAACTCGTTTCTAGGTCCGATTTTGATTGTGAGGAGATTGCTATATGAAAAATAAAATCATCTTTAATGGACAAAGTATTGTCTTAACGTGGATGATCTCCTACATCGTTATTCTCCTTTTACCTGTCGTAATCGGCTTATTACTGTATGTGGAATCCAGCAGAACGCTGAAAGAGGAAATTCAGCAAGCCAACGATTCCTTATTGAAACAGGTTCGCGAGGTGATGGACAATCAGTTCAAAGCCATGGAGCAGCTGAATTTCGAAATCACCTGGAACGTGAATATGCAGGAACTGCTCTATTCAAATAAGTACGAAGCTTTCCCCAAAGAATACCGATATGATATTTCTCAAATCGCTCGCAATCTATCGATATACAAAACCTCCTATCCGCTGATTGACTCTTTCTATGTCTATTTGTTTAAAGATCAATCTGTAATTCTTCCGACGACGGTTAGGCCAAGCGCTTTTGCCTATCAAACCTTGCATATGAGCGATGATTTCTCCTTCTCCGCCTGGCAGGACATTGTGAATCGTACCAATTTCAAAGGTTTTATTCCGATGGCCCGGATCGGCGACGATAATAAGCTGCGCAAAACAGTTGCCTATATTAGCACTTATCCTGTTGAGCATAATCAACCTCTCGCCACGAATGTGATCATGGTCGATCAATCACGTATCCTTGGCGCCATTCAAAACATGGAAATTTGCAATAGAGGCCACGTCTTTATTTTAAATAATGAGAATCAAATTCTGGCTTCCAATTCTGCTAACGCGCTTCCGGGCGATTTTCCTTATGACAAACTCGAGACTGCGCCGAACTTCTATTTTTCCGGCTCCAGCGGTGAGAAATACGAGGTTTTTAACATTCAGTCCCCCCGTTCCAAATTAAAATACGTTTCGATCATGCCGAGTACGATTTTTTGGCAAAAGGCCGCTCACATCCGTAATCTAACCTATATGAGCATGGGAATTTCACTGCTTGGCGGCGGTATTCTCACTTTCTTCTTTTTACGAAGGAACTATAATCCTGTCCGGCGTTTGGTTCATGCTTTTTCCAAAAAGCAAGCCTTAGCCTCGGGCCAGCGCTACAACGAGTTTCATTTTATTCAAGAAGCCGTCGACAGCACCTTGCTGGAAATGGCCGATTTTAAGAGCAAAATGGAGCAGCAGCGTCATATGGTCCGTTCACACTTCATTGAAAAGCTCCTGAAAGGCAAACTCGACCGCCGCATACCGATCGCCGAAGCCTTAACAAGCTTTGATATGAAGCTGGATCAGAAAGATTTTGCCGTCATGCTGCTCGTCGTCGATACAAGCGCGCCGTTCTTCGAACGGATTACCCACACATCTGATGAGGATAAATGGAAGCTGCTTCATTTCATCATTATGAATGTCGTGGAGGAGCTGCTTTCGAAGCGGCATCGCGGTTATGCGACGGAGATTGACGACTCGCTTGCGTGCTTAGTCAATTTAACGCCGGAAGATGGCGTTAACGGCAAGGACGAGCTGCTGCTCATCGCCGAAGAAACGCAATCTTTCCTCGCAGCTACTTACGACATTCATCTTACGATTTCGATCAGCAGTATTTATGAGCAAATTTCAAGTATCCCTCAAGCCTTCTTGGAAGCACTCGATGCCATGGCCTATAAGCTAGTTATGGGAGGGCGGGAGATTCTCGCTTACGACGATTTGCAAGCTAACCGGGTATGCGAGCCGGCTTCCGGCTATTATTACCCGATGCAGGTTGAACAACAGTTCATGTACGCCGTCAAATCCGGTGAACTGGAGGAAGCTCAGAGAATCCTTGCCGAGATTATGAACAAAAATTTTGAAATCCGCGGAATTTCCGTTTCCTTAACCAAATGTCTGATGCTTATCTTGATCACCACGATGATGAAAAGCATCAGTGAAACCGGCGATATTCAAGAAAGCTTCTTTGTCCGCAATCCCAAACTCATCGATCGGTTATTAAGCAGTAAAACCGTCCAAGAAATGAATCAGTATTTGAACGAAATGCTCGTGCAAATCTGTGCCTACACCGCAGCCAAACGGCAGGCCGCCATCTCGCAAACACGGCAAAAAGCGCTGCAGCAGCTCGTGGAAGAAATTTCTGCTTTTATTGAGGACAATTATTCCGATGCGAACTTGAATGTGACTTTGATTGGCAGCCATTTTGACCGCAAAGCCACCTATTTGTCGAAGCTGTTCAAAGATTATGCAGGTGAGGGACTGCTGGATCGCATCAATAAAGTCAGGATCGACAAATCCAAGCAGTTGCTGAGAAAACAGGAGCAATCGGTCGGCGATGCCGCATACGGGGTCGGGTTCAACGATATTAATGCCTTCATCCGCGTCTTCAAAAAAGTCGAAGGCATCACACCGGGGAAATACAAGGAACTGATAGAAAAGTAACTGCTTCGGGCAGCCTTTGGGCTGTCCTTTGCTTTTCCCGGGTTCGCTCGAGGTGCTCAGCGCCAAGTCCATAAACCTCATTTTGGCTATTTTGAAGACCCAATTGGAGATTTTGTAGAGCATTCTCGCAACAATTCGAGATGCAATTGGACAATTTGCAGATAGTTAGAATGTAAGCGCTGTCATATAGTGAAGGTGTGACAAACGGCAACACAGCAACGCTTTCAAAGCCAGTTTTTCTGGCGAAAAACTCAGTAACGCTTTCGAAGCCAGTTTTTCTGGCGAAAAACTCTTAGGAGGTCAACCGATGCAAAAAAACAGAAAAAAGATGTTCACCGTGCTTGTCGCTACATCGTTAATGGGAAGCTTGACGGTTGCTTGTTCGTCATCCGGTACGCCGAGTACGCCAACCAGCGCCAGTCCGAAAGCAACTGCTGGGGCAGCGACAGCTCCGGCAGCAGCGGCACCAGTCACGTATCCGCTGAAATCGGACAAAACGTTAACGTACTGGGGCGAACTGCCCGGTAACCTGACAGGCGTTAAAGCTGCTCACGCTGACGTTCCTTTCTTCCAAGATTGGCAGAAAAAGACCGGCGTTCCATTGAAATTCCTTGCGCCTCCTACGAATCAAGGACAGCAAGCATTGAACGTTTTGCTAGCCTCCGGCGACCTCCCGGATATGATCGAGTTTGACTGGCAGGGAGCCTTCCCCGGCGGTCCTGAAAAAGCAATCAAAGACGGCTACATTTTGAAACTAAATGATTCGATAGATAAATTTGCGCCGAACTTGAAGAAATACCTCAAAGAACATCCGGAAATCGATAAACAAGTGAAAACCGATAATGGAAGCTACTATTCCTTCCCTTTCATTCGCGGCGATGATTATCTGCGTGTCTACCAAGGTCCGATTGTCAGAAAAGATTGGCTGGACGATCTAGGTCTGCCTGTTCCTGAAACGATGGACGATTGGTACACCACACTCAAAGCCTTTAAAGAGAAAAAAGGCGCTACAGCCGCATTCTCTGTTGTCAGCGTACCCAGACCATTCAACGAATTGGCAAACGGAGCCTTCGCCGGAGCTTATGGCGTGACGCGGGATTTCTACACGGATAATGGCACCATTAAGTTTGGTCCGGCTGAAAAAGGCTACAAAGACTTCCTCGCCACGCTGCACAAATGGTATGAAGAAGGGCTGATCGATAAAAACTTTGCAACGGCAGACAGCAAAGCTTTGGATGCCAACATGGCTTCGGGAGCAACCGGTGTGACAGTCGGCAATGCCGGCGGCGGTATCGGCAAATTCCAACCTTTGATCACAGCGAAAGATCCGAAGGGTGTGCTCGTCGGAGCGCCGTATCCGGTGCTCAAAAAAGGCGACATCGCCATGTATGGCCAGAAAGATCCGTCATTCTCGCCTGGCGGAATGGTTGCCATCACAGCTTCGTCCAAAAACATCGAAACGGCGGCCAAGCTGCTTGACTATGGCTATTCCGACGCAGGCCATATGTTCTTCAACTTCGGAACCGAAGACGTTTCCTACAAAATGGAGAACAATTATCCGAAATACACCGATCTGCTCATGAAAAATCCGGACAAACTGGCTCCGGCGCAATCGATGTCTCTTTACATCCGCGGTAATTACAACGGTCCTTTCGTACAAGACAAGCGTTACATCGAGCAATATTTGGCCTTGCAAACCCAACGTGACGCCGTTTCGACTTGGTCCAAAACAAATGTAGATAAGTACAAATTGCCGCCGATCACAGCTACACCGGAAGAAAGCACAGAGCTTGCCAAAATCATGACGGACCTCAACACATTGGTCGATGAAATGACGCTCAAAATCATCCTGGGCACAGAGCCTGTAGACTCTTTTGAGAAATATCAAGAAAAATTCAAGTCCGTTAAGCTGAGCCGCGCGCTTGAAATCAAAAAAGCATCCTTGGACCGTTATAACAAAAGATAACTAACACACCAGAGGGAGGGCATCACCCGCGCTCCCTCTTCTCAAGAAAATCGCGGCGAAAGGAGAGATTTCATGCGCAAAGATGGGCAAGCAACGTTCCAAGTACGCTTCAAACGCGATTTTCTGCTCAATAAATATTTATACTTGATGATGGTTCCCGTATTGGTCTACTACATTGTCTTCCATTATGCACCGATGTATGGAGCTCTGATTGCCTTCAAGGAGTATACCCCCAATAAAGGTATTTTGGGCAGCTCTTGGGTCGGCTTCCAGCACTTCAACGATTTCTTCAGCTCCTACTATTTCTGGCGAATTCTCAAAAATACCGTCATTATCTCGCTATACTCGCTTTGCTTTGAGTTTCCGGCTCCTATCATTTTGGCGATTCTGATCAATGAGCTGACGAACAAAAAATTTCAGCGTTTCGTGCAAACGGTCACGTACATGCCCTATTTCATCTCACTGATCGTGATTGCCGGGATGATCAAAGATTTTACGAATAATGGCGGATTAATCAATAACTTCTTGACTCATTTTGGCGCCAGCGATACGGCGATGCTGCAGAAACCGGAGCTGTTCCGGACGATCTATATTTTATCGGAAATATGGCAGAAAATCGGGTGGGAGTCCATCATTTATTTAGCTGCTCTCATGGGGATTGATCAGGAGCAGTACGAAGCGGCGAAAATGGACGGGGCCAGCAAGCTGAAGCAAGTCTGGCATATTACCCTGCCGGGTATTCTCCCCACGATCGCCATCATGTTCATTCTGCGGATGGGGAATTTATTAAATGTTGGCTTCGAGAAAATTATTTTGCTGTATAATCCGAGCACCTACGATACGGCTGACGTCATTTCCTCCTTCGTGTATCGAAAAGGATTGATTGAATTCGGTTGGAGCTACTCCTCCGCCGTCGGCTTGTTCAATTCCGTCATCAATCTGGCCTTGCTTATTGCCGCAAATAAAATTAGTAAAAAAGTAAGTCAAAGCAGCTTATGGTAAGAAGGAGGGACTGAAGTGAAAACCAGCTACTCAGATAAAGCGTTTACTACGATCATCCACGTTTTATTGCTCTTGCTTGTTGTCGTTACGTTGTATCCGCTTCTCTACGTTACCTTCGCTTCCATAAGCGATGCTGGGCAGTTGATTACCCACAAAGGATTTCTGTATAAGCCCTTGGGCTTCAGCCTCGAAGCATACAAAAACGTTTTTAATAACCCTGCGATTCTCAAAGGTTACCGGAATACGCTGTTCATCCTGACATTCGGTGTTACAACGAACCTAATCGTCACCTCACTAGGCGCTTATGTCCTTTCACGCAAAAATGTCATGTGGAACAATGTGTTTATTTTCATTGTCGTCATTACGATGTTTTTCAGTGGCGGCCTCATCCCGCTTTACCTTGTGGTCAAAGGCGTAGGTTTAATTGATTCCCTTTGGGCGACGATTCTGCCTTTTGCCGTGAACACCTTTAATCTGATTATTATGCGTACAGCCTTTATGGCCGTGCCTGAAAGCCTTGAGGAATCTGCAAAAATGGACGGGGCCAATCATTTTGTCATCCTGTTCCGCATCATCATCCCGCTCTCCATGCCTGTCATTGCCGTCATGATTCTTTATTATGCCGTTGAAAAATGGAATGGTTGGTTCTATTCCTCCATTTTCCTGAAAGATCGTGATCTCTACCCGCTTCAGCTCACCATAAGGGAAATTCTTATTGCGAATAATACCGATACCATGACAACCGGCGCCAATGCAGCCGATCAATTTCAAATTGGGGAAACCATCAAATATGCCACGATCATGGTCGCTTCCGTACCGATTCTCATTTTGTACCCTTTCGTGCAAAAGTATTTCGTCAAAGGCGTCATGATTGGCGCAGTCAAAGGGTAAGCTCGCTGAGAATGAATTCGCCGCCAACCTCTTCCTTGAGGCTGCGGCGTTTTTTTCTTTTTTTGCTTGCTTTTGGACGTTGTAGGCAGAAGCAGTTTCTCTAAGGAAACTTGACCATACACTATAGGACAGTGTTGCTCATTTGACAGGAGGGGCCTTCATGTTTGTTGATCTAGGGTGCGGCGAGCATAAGCATAAGCATTTTTTTGGAATAGATCGTCTGGGAGGCCCTGAAGTGGACATGGCTTGCGATATCAATGACGGCATTCCGCTGCCCGATCAGTCCGTCGAGTTTGTTATGGCAAGCCGCAGTCTGCCTTATGTCAACGATCTCCTCGCCGTCATGTCCGAGCTGTACCGGATTTGTGTCCACAAAGCGATCGTCTGCATCCTCTCCCCGTACGCCCATCATTTTCGCCATATGTCGAATCCCTATCTCAAGCAAAAGTTTGATGAGTACACGCCCCGGTATTTCACGCCTCATTTCCATCAACCGCCGGGCAGTCCCCATTGCCCACCTGTCCCCATTTATACCGGTAACTGTATACCGTTTGATTTCCGTCTCCTGAAAATGGAGTTTTTCTATGAATCTCCCTTTACCAGCCCATTGTACCAGCAGGACGAATTAGACTTATTAGTACAGCTTCAGCCGAATGTCGTGAGTGAAATTATGTATCATTTCGTCGTCGTTAAGAAGGAGCTCTCTGTCGACGAATGGATTTGGATGAGCAACCAGAAGTATCGTGAGCCTATCTGGACCGAATCGTTAAGACAGTCTGCACCGGCGATTGCGGAGGATGCCGCCTCCTTGGAACCAGATATGTTATTCCCCGCTTCAACTGCCGCTGCCCGTATCCGTAAGCCTGTTAAATTCGTCAAACCAGCTTCACGCCGCCAAAGAAAGAAGTAATTTTTACGTTATATAATGATTTCTTATCATGTTTTCGAATTTGCATCATACCTTGAAACCATCGGCCAAAATGCCTCGCCATCACTCGACTATTCAAAACATAGGAGGTGACGATCATAGCTCTCGTCGTCAGGTCCACACTCAACGCGACTGGCGCGATCACGTTCACCGGAAATACACTTGGCCTAAGCCGTTCGGATACGGTAGGCCAACCGGGAACACAAGATAGCATCGGCGCTTTCACAACCGTGGATACAACGCAGAAATTCGGAACGTATCCGGCAGGAACGACCAGTCTCTACACCTCCAACAGCTCAGCCGCAATACTCTCTTTTCCTGCAGGAAGTACCGTACTTTATGCGGAGCTGATCTGGGGCGGAACTTATATCAACGGCAATGTTAACCTGAGTGCTGTGATCAACAATGGCATCTCGTTTACGACACCTGCAGGAACGTTCACCGTCACACCCGACGCTACGACTAGCAACGAGTTCAATTTAGGCAGCAGTACCTATGCGTATACGCGCACAGCCAATGTCACTACACAGGTGCAGCAAGGAATGGCCGGCACCTACACAGTGGGGGGTGTGCCAGGTACAATTGTCATCGACGGCGATCCTACAGCCAATCATGCCGGTTGGACACTTGCCGTTATTTACCAAAATACAAACCTGCCTTTCCGGAACATGTCCCTTCGGGTTGGCGCCGTGCTCGTGCAGTCTACCTCCCCCCCTGTGAACACGACGATTACCGGATTCGCTACACCGGTAACAGGCGCATTAGGCGGCAGAGCGCTCTTCAGCGCCCAGGAAGGAGACGCGAACCGAACCGGGGACCAGGCGTTGTTCGGACCTACGACAGCTTCGCTCGTCGCGTTATCCGGACCGAATAACTTTGCCACTAACTTTTTCGCCTCCCAGATCAATAACGATGCCGGACAGCTTAACACAACAGGAACATTCGGCACCCTCAATCAAATCAACGGAGCGCCCGGAACGAATATCAGCGGAGGCCGGCAAGGCTGGGACATTACGAACATCGACGTATCGGCGCGCTTAACGAACAATCAATCCTCTGCGATCCTGCAATTGACGACATCAGGGGACGCCTATGCCGTCAACGCCAATGGCATTCAAGTTGACATCAACGCCCCGAAAATCAACGTGACCAAAAGCGCCAGTGTCACCGGAGCCGTCTCGGGCGATACCATCACCTACACGGTAACGACCAGCAATACGGGCACGGCCAGCGCCGCCAGCATCGTGTTATCCGACGCCTTGCCGACCGGCTCAACCTTTGTAGCCGGCAGTGTCGTCGTCGCCGGCGTGTCAAAGCCGACCTACGATATCACAGCAGGAGCGCCGTTAGGCTCCCTCGCCTTTGGTTCGTCCATCACCGTCACCTATAAAGCTACGGTCTCAAGCATTCCCAATCCGCAGCAGCTGGTAAATACGGCGAATGCCGCTTTTACCTTCCAAAGCGTCGCAGGCGGCTCTACCATTTCAGGCGTCATTCCATCGAATAGTGTGACGATACCGGTTTATGCGCCGAAGATTGCCATTGTGAAATCCGCAAGCACGGCGAATGGTTCTGTCGGGAGCACGGTAACCTATACGCTGCAAATAGCCAACACAGGAAATATCGGCGCTGCGATGACTGTTACGGATAACATACCTGCCGGAACGTCCTTCGTTGCCAACAGCTTCAAAGTGAACGGCGTCGTCATTTCCGGCGCCAATCCGGTCACTGGCGTAAACATTGGCACGGTGGCGGCAGGCGGGTCATCCAATGTCACCTTCGACGTATTGATCAATTCGCTCCCTTCGCCGCCGCAGCTCGTGAATTCCGCGAATAGTACATATACGTTCCAACCACCGGACGGCCGTACCATTTCCGGAACTGCCGGCTCCAATACGGTGACCATTCCAGTCCGCTTGCCAAGCGTTAGCGCTGTCAAGAGTGCGAGCATGATCGACGCGGTCGTCGGAGATACGTTTACATACAGTACGGTGATCACGAATTCTGGCATTCAAAGTGTAACGAATGTCATTCTCACAGATGTTATTCCCCAAGGAGCCGTTTTTGTACCCGGCACTGTTACCGTTGGAGGGGTTTCGAGCCCAAGTTCAGTCCCAGGTGGCGGCATCTCCGTAGGCACGATAACAGCCGGCAGCTCGGTGACGGTCACCTTTCAGGTCAATGCAGTTTCATTGCCGGCTACAGCGCAATTCAGCAACCAGGCTTCCATTTCATACAGCTCCGGTACGTTTACTGGAACTTCTTTAACCAACACGATTACGACACCCGTATATCAAGCTATTATCTCCGTGGCCAAAAGTGTGAACAGTACGAACGTTACGGTAGGCGCTACGCTGACATACACACTGCTCGTTAGCAATCAAGGAAATATCGCTGTTGTGCCAACGCTCGTAGATCCCCTATCGCCATCTACTTCGTTTGTGACAGGCAGTGTTACTGTAAATGGCGTTTCCATTCCGGGGGCAAACCCTGCTGCAGGTATTCCGATAGGCGCTGTGGCGCCTTCCGGCACGAGTCAAATTGTATTCCAAGTTGTCGTGCAAAGCCTTCCGTCGCCACCAAGGCTCCTTAATCAAGCAACAGCCAATTATACGTACCAGCCGCCGGATGGTCGCACGCTAACCGGCAGCGTCGTTTCGAGTACGACGAATATTCCGGTGTCTGCACCCAATGTCGTCGTAAACAAATCGGTCAATCTGCTTTTTGCAGCAATCGGCGATACGCTTATTTACACGCTCAACATCACAAACAGCAGTGTCGTACAGGTGAACAATGTCGTTGTTCAGGATGCGCTGCCCGCCGGTATTGCGTTCCAAGCCGGAAGCGTAACGGTAGACGGTGTGCCCAAATCTTCGGCCGACCCGACAAGCGGCTTCTTGATCGGCGCGATTTCGTCCGGCATCACGACGCAAGTTATTTTCCGGGCAGTCGTAACTTCCGTGCCGAGCCCGCCGAAGGCGGATAATTTTGCCAGCCTAAGCTTCACTTCCGGCGTTTTCTCCGGAGCTGCTTTTTCGAACAGCGTCACCACGCAAATCCAGCAGCCCATTGTATCGCTTGTCAAAAGCGCCAACGCATCACTCGCGGTTCTCGGCGATATTGTTGTTTACAAAATGGCAGTAGGCAATACCGGAAGTTCCGCTGCCAGTGTGACGCTAACCGATAACATTCCTGCCGGCACCACCTTTCTTGTGAACAGCGTGATCATCGATGATGCTCCTCTTCCGGGCGTCGATCCTGTGAGCGGCATTCCGATTGGCACGCTTGCGGTTGGCGCAATCAGAACCATTACCTTCGAAGTGACGGTAACTTCCCTGCCGACACCTCAGCAGCTAGTCAATCAGGCATCCGCCGCCTACACGTTTACGCTTACGGATGGGCGTACGCTCTCCGGATCTGGAAATTCGAACTCCGTTGCCATTCCCGTTTCTGCTCCCAACGTGAAGGTGGCGTCTACCAGCAATGTCAGTTCCGCCGTACAAGGAGATACCATCACCTACACCAGCGTTGTCACCAATCAAGGTGTCGAGAACGTCAACAATGTGATTCTTACGAGCATTGCCGATCCGAGCACTTCATTCATTCCCGGTAGCGTCAGTGTGAACGGCATTTCTTTGCCGAACACCAATCCGTCGACCGGCATCCCAATCGGTAGCCTGGCTCCAAACAACCCGGTTACCGTGACTTTTGAGGTGAAAATCATAATGCCAACATCGCAAGTCATTAACCAATCTTCCGTCAGCTTTACGTCCGGAACATTCTCTGGTTCCTCTTCTTCCAATAATGTCGTAACGCCCGTTACCCAACCGATTATCCAAGCCGTCAAAACAGCTAACACAACCAGCGCAACAGTCGGCGACACGGTGTTATACAGCATCGTTGTATCGAACACAGGCAACTTGTCAGGGAATGTCATTGTCACCGACACGATACCGACAGGAACTACCTATGTGGCGAACAGTGCGCAAGTCGACGGCCTGCCGCAGGCTGGCGCAGATCCCGTAAACGGAATTAATGCCGGCAGCATTGCGCCGGGCAGCTCTAAGACGGTAAGCTTCTCCGTTCTGATTGGAACTTTGCCCAGTCCGCAAAAGATCAGCAATACCGCCACCGCCACATACACGTTCACCCCGCCGGACGGCCGTGTCGTCACGCTTGCGGTTGCCTCCAATACGGTTACGTTCCCGGTATCTTCTCCGAATGTGAACGTAACGAAGAGCACCTCTTCTACAGCATTAACCGTAGGCGATACGATTACGTACAGCACCGTCATCATGAATAGCGGAATTGAGGCCATCAACAATGTCGTATTCACCGATACCATTCCTGCCGGCGGAGCGTTCGTTCCCGGCAGCGTCGTCATCATCGGAGCTCCGACGCCGGTTGTGCCTCCGAATCCGACCACAGGCGTTTCGCTTGGCACGATTGCTGCTGGCGCCACAGTCACGGTTAGTTTCAATGTACTTGTTACTTCCGTTCCGACATCTGCGCAATTATCCAATCAATCTGCGGTAACCTTTACATCAGGCGCACTCTCAAGCACAACTTTCTCAAATACCGTAACAACACCTATTTTCCAGCCTGTCCTCAGTGTTCTGAAAGCCGGAAGCACATCGAACGCTACGGTAGGAGACACCATCATTTATACGCTGAATGTCTCTAACACAGGCAACTACGCGGCTGCTGCCACCCTGACAGATACGATTCCAGCCGGAACCTCCTTCCAACCAAACAGCGTATTCGTAGGTACCACGCCTGCCCCGGGCGCGGATCCTTCTACAGGGATTAATATTGGTTCCGTACAACCTGGCGCAACGGTTCCGGTCTCCTTCTCTGTCGTAATCAATACCCTGCCGAATCCGCAGGTTCTATCCAATACAGGAACGGCCGCTTATTCCTTTACGCTTCCGGACGGCCGATCGTTCAATCGATCCGCCACATCCAATACGGTGACGATATCCGTTTCGTCGCCTAACGTCAGCGTCACCAAAAGCACCACGGCAACGGACGCCGTCGTCAATGATATTATCCCTTACACCATTGTCATCATGAACAATGGACTCGAATCCGTTACTAACGTTGTTTTCTCTGATCCCCTGCCCTCGGGAGAAGCCTTTATTCCGGGCAGTGTCGTCATTGTCGGTGCGCCTACGCCGCCTGTTCCTCCTAATCCGGTTTCGGGCATCGCGCTCGGCTCCATTGCGCCTGGCGGAACAGTTACCATTACGTTTAATGTGAAAGTCACCGCACTGCCCAAACCTTCGCAATTAAGCAATCAAGGGATTGTCAGCTTTACTTCCGGAGCCTTCTCGGCAGTTGCATTTTCCAACACAATTACAACACCGGTTTATCAGCCTATTCTTGCCGCAAGCAAAAGCTCCAGTACGACCAATGCAACGATTGGCGATTTGATTATCTACACCGTAAATGTCAGCAATTCCGGCAATTATCCGTCTGCGGTCTCACTTGTTGATCCAATACCGAACGGAGCCACCTTCCAGCAAAACTCCGTCGTGCTCAACGGTACCACACAACCTGGCGCCGATCCTACGGCAGGTATTCCATTCACGGCAGCGCCCGGGGTTGTTAACACTGTGACATTTGCCGTTCTTATCACTTCGCTGCCGAATCCACAGGTGATCACGAATACCGCTACAGCCAACTTCAGCTTTAGTCCGCCGGACGGCCGCCTCCTTACAGGCTCTACCGACTCCAATACGGTTACCATTCCGGTATCTGCCCCTAACGTCACTGTCGTAAAATCGACGCCTGCCACCGATGCGGTTGTCGGCGATGTCGTTACCTATTTCGCCAATGTAACTAATGGCGGGATTGAATCTATCAATAATGTTCAGTTTTTTGACCATCTCCCCGGTTCCACAAGCTTTGTTCCGGGCAGCGTCACGATCGACGGCAGCACAGTACCTACCGCGGATCCGACCAGCGGGATTGCGCTTGGGCCCATTCTGCCGAGCACAACCGTTACTCTTTCATTCAAAGTCACCGTTACTGCTCTGCCGCAATCCGGGCTGCTTACGAATCAATCTTCCGTCAGCTTTACAAGCGGCGCCTTCGCCGCATCGGCCTTCTCCAATACCGTTATCGTTCCGGTTTATCAGCCGATTATCGCCCTCGTCAAAAGCGCGAACACAACAAATGCAACCGTTGGCGATACGATCGTATACACGCTTACCATCCACAATTCCGGGAATCTGCCGGCAGCGGCAACCGTGTTCGATACCATTCCGACAGGGGCCGATTTTATACCGAACAGCGTAATTGTTGACGGTCAGCTGCAGCCTGGCGCCAATCCCGCAACCGGCATCGATGCTGGAACAATTCCTCCAGGCGATACGGTTACGGTGAAAATAACACTCGCCGTTAACGTAGATGCCTTGCCGAATCCGCAGCAATTAATAAACACGGCATCTGCCAACTACACTTATTCGCCGCCGGATGGCCGTCCATTCTCGGGCTCCGTCGTGTCCAACACGCTCGTGATTCCAGTCTCGTCGCCGAACGTTACAGTCGTGAAGAGCACCGATGTTATCGACGCCATCGAAGGCGATACCATTACTTACCAAGTTGTTGTCACGAATAATGGGATTGAAGCAGTCAATAATGTCGTATTGACAGATCCGATCCCGAGCGGAACGAATTTCATCCCAGGCAGTGTAACCGTCAATGATATCCCGAAAACGAACTTGAACCCAAGCACAGGAATTCCGCTTAATACGATACCAGCCGGAGGATCTGTCACCGTCAAATTCGAGGTGACGGTCGTATGACGGCCGAATCCCAACCTCCCAAACATCTGCTTAATCAATCTGTTGTCAGATTCAGTTCAGGAGACTTGACCAGCCACGCCTATTCAAACACCGTAGATACCCCCGTGGTTGGTCCCGTCATTACCATTCTGAAGAAGGCGAATTCGTCTGAAGCTGCACTCGGTCAAGTGGTGACGTACACCTTGACGGTAGCCAATAAGGGTAACTTGGATGCACAAGTTACCATCTTTGACACCATGCCGGCCGGCACTTCGCTCATTCCTAACAGCGTCATCGTGGATGGCGTTCCGCTGCCTATGGCCGAACCCGAGAAAGGCATCCCATTGGGGGAGCTTCATATAAATCAGCGCATGCATGTGGCCTTTCAAGTCATTGTGCTTCAACCATCTTCACAATTAAAAAATCAAGCTGCAGCTGCCTACACTTTCCATACGCCCGGAGGAAGAAGAGCAACCGGGAGTTCTAAATCCAATACCGTCATTCTTCCATTCGAAGAAACAAAAGTCAGCTTTAAGAAACATGCCGACAAAACCTTTACCTTTGTTGGCGACACGATCACGTTTCAGTTCACCATCAAAAATGATGGAAGTTCTACGATGAACAAAACCTTTTTCAGAGACCTGCTGCCAAATGGCGTTGCCTTCGTTCCAGGCAGCGTAAAAATCGGGCATGTTGCTTACCCGTCCGCTAATCCCGCAGATGGTATATCACTAGGCGAGCTAACTCCATACGCTGTTCTTACACTTCAGTTCCAAGTCACAGTTATCCATACGCCGACCTCCGGGAGAATCGTGAATGATGCGGAGTTGACGCTTTTTCTTGGCGGCTACAAACAAAACATCCTTTCCAACACAATCCTATTGGAAGTGCTCGACCCTGCAATTACGGTCGTCGAATCCATCCTTCAGCCCAAGGCTACTTTAGGCGATACATTAACCTATACCGTTCTCATTTCAAATTCAAGTAATCTGGGTGTAGAACTATGGCTGTCTGATCTCATTCCGGAAGGCGGTTCCTACGTACTGGGAAGCTTAACGGTGAATGGAGCTCCTTATGGCAATCCAACGATAGAGAGCTCTCTGTATGTCGGGAATTTGTCTGCAAGAAGCCAATTGACCGTCTCGTTCCAAGTAACCGTGAACACCGTTGCTATCTCCGCAGAACAAACGATGCTTACGAGCCATGCCGACGTGTTATTTCAATTTCGGCTGCCGGATGACCGGGTCGTCTCCGATCGCGTGCAGTCCAATACCGTAATCGTCGAAATAGTACGGCCGATCATGGCCATCCTGCTTGCCGCAAGTCCTCCGACTGCCGAGCCTGGAACTGCCATCCAGTACCGGATTCGCGTATCCAATACAGGGAATCTTGCAGCGGACAGCGTAAACCTGCACGATTGGCTCTCTCCGCTGACAACGCTGGATCCAGGTACGCTGCAAATCAACGGTACTCAGACGAATCAATCGCTAAGTGCATCTCAGCCTTTGTATCTCGGCGTCATTCCCCCTCAGTCCACTACTGAAATCACATATACTTCCGTGATTTTTCTTCGTCCGAATACAAAGCGCATCCCGCTAAGAGCAGCCGCCAACTATGTATTCCAAGTCACCGATCTTGTTCATACGGGAACCGTGCTTTCCAATGAAGCCGTCGTTCGCATTGAGGAAGCCGATGAATGAAAAAAAGCCGGGGCATCCAGCTCCCCGGCTCTCTCTTATTTACGCTCGTTAATCGCTTTAATCCGTTCAACCGGAATTTTCGGCTTCCGGTCATAGGTGAGCAAGCCGTTTATTTCCTGCTCCACATCTGTTAACTGCGTATAACAATACCCCTGTACAACTCCCGAATTGAGCAGAGGACGGATGACAGCCCGCAGCTTTTGCTCATAGTCTTCATCGTTATCCGCGCCTGAATATCCCCAGCCCTCCCAGTCGCTCTTCTTGTAAGCAATCCCGCCAAACTCGGTAACGAGAATCGGCTGGTTTTCATAAGGGAAGCCTTCGACAAAAAGGCGCCGGTTAGCCGGCATCGCATGAACAGCCTTCTCCTTTGAGCTATATCGCTCTGTCAGCACCTCTTCCCGCCACTCGTAATCATGAATCGCGAACAAGTCCGTTTTCACCAGTTCCCAACCGTCATTGGAGATGACGGGACGCATCGGATCGAGGGATTTGGTCAAATGGTACATGGTCAGTGCGTGCTGCTGCTGCCTTTTATCGATTTGAATATTGGGAACTCCCCAGCTTTCATTGAGCGGAACCCAAGCAATAATCGCCGGGTGGTTATAATCGCGTTCGACAGACGATTGCCATTCCTTGGTAAACCGCTCTACATATTTTTCCGAATACTCGTAGGCATTCGCCGCCTCGCTCCAGACAACAAGACCAAGCTGGTCACACCAGTACAAGTATCTCGGATCTTCCAGCTTCTGATGCTTGCGGGCGCCGTTAAAGCCCATCGCTTTCGTCAACTCTACATCCTGTTTGATCGCTTCATCGCTGGGCGGCGTCAAATTCCCATCCGGGAAATAGCCTTGATCCAGCACCATTTTCAGAAAATAAGGACGGTTGTTGAGGCAGAGCTTGCCATCCTCGATTGAAACTTTACGCATTCCGAAGTAACTCGTTACGACATCAACAACTTGTTCATCGATCAACAGGGTAAACGTCACATCGTACAAATTCGGATGCTCCGGTGACCACCAGCCGCCAAGTCCGTGATCGTTAAAATCGTTCAAACGAACCTTTCTCGTCCCAGAGCTGTCTTTCAGCGAATACGTATCCTCCGAAACCAGCTCGCCTTTGAAGAAAATCTCAACCTTCACCTGCTGATTAACTTGCGCTTTAGCGGCTTCAATGAAAAATTGGAATTCCACCTGCTTCTCATCAATGTCCGGCGTCATTTTCACTTTTTCCAAATAGCCATCGGCTGATACGGCTTCCATCCATACCGTTTGCCAAATACCGGTCGTTCGTGTGTAGAAAATGCTTGCCGAATCCGAAAGCCAATACTGCTTGCCTCTGGGAAGCGTCACATCCCGGGAGTAATCGACGGCTTTGACGACCAATGTATTCGTCCCATCCTGCAGGGCATCGGTAATATCCGCATGAAAAGGCGTATGTCCGCCTTCGTGCGTCACTACCAGATTGCCGTTTACCCAAACGGAAGCATCGTAGTCAACCGCCCCAAAGTGGAGCAAAACCCGTTTATTTGCGAATGAGTCCGGAATTACCAATTGTTTGCGGTACCACACAACATCATGAAACTCATTGCTGCCAATACCGCTTAGCTTGCTTTGAAACGCAAAAGGCACCTGAATCGTTGTAGAGAATGCCTTATTGCCTAAATGCCACTTCTCTTTGCTGCCTGCACGGTCATCATCAAATTCGAACTCCCACTCGCCATTCAAGCTCACCCAGCTGTCTCGTACAAATTGTGGTCTAGGGTAATCTGCCCGGGGTTGATTTGTCATGGTTGCGGCCACCTCCATAATGTTAATTAATAAGTTAATTAAATAAGCTATATATAACTAAGACTATTATCATATCATGCTTATTTATTGTCAATACATGTTATTTAATTAACTTTCAAGTTACATTAAGTGATGTAGAAAGACCTAACCTGCCGCCGCATACACAAAAAAACGACACAGGGATAATCCCCGCGTCGTCCTTTTTCCATTAATCCATGTACCCGGCAAATCCATGTTTCATCAAATACGCCATTTCCGCTTCCAAAATGGTGTCCACCGCCAGCTCCGTCAACTTCACATCCGGCCTGCTCAAAATATGATCGATCAGCTCGTCGCTGTCGATATCAACTTCCCCTTTAGCATTTTCCTCCGCTTTAAGAATGTACGCTTTCTCATACTTTAACACGAGCGCTATTTGCTTCGTATCTGCCTTCGATTGTTCCGCTATAAAATGGATCAGCTCTTGTTCATTTAATTCTTTGCTCATGATTGGTCATCTCCTAGTTCCTATTCGTGTTTATAACTATTGTAACATAGTTGTCCCACTTTTTATTTTTCTCAGCCATACACGTCTTGCCCGACCCATGTTAACATAGAATGAGTTGGAAAAACATACCTAAACCATAAACATCAAGGGGGCATTTATGGATCTAGAACTGCGCGTTGCCGTATTGGAACAGAAAGTTAAAGCGCTGGAGCAGCTCCTGGACCAAGCGCTGGATCGCAAAACGGCCACAACATCTCAAAGCTCAGATTGGCCGACTCCTGCAGCAGAACAATCCCAGCCGTCTCCTCCGTCTCGTCCACATCAAGAAACCGTTGTGCCCGCGGCTCCGCCCGCTCCCCCAAGAGATTGGGAGCATCTAATTGCCCGCGTCTGGCTGCCGCGCATATTTATCATCGTCTTCCTGCTTGGCGTTCTCTGGGGGTTTACAGCGGCCGTGAGTGCCGGCTTCATCACGGAACCGGTGCGGTGCATCCTCGGAATCCTTGCAGCAGGTGTTATGTACTGGCAAGGAGAAACACAAATGCGCCGCAAGCGCACAGCGCTGGGGCAAGTGCTGCTCGGCGGAGCAAGCGGCGTTCTGATCTTATCGCTCTTCGCCGCTCATATGCTCTTTGGACTCATCCCCCCATGGCTGACGTTTGTTCTTTATATCATTTCTATTGCTGCAAGCGTGTTTATAGCGATTCGCCACCGATCTCAGGCACTCATGATCATCACCCTGCTCGCTGGTTATCTCGTTCCCTTCATGGTAACATCTGCACAGCCGAATCATTGGATTTTCGCCGGTTATGAGGGCCTCTTTTCCATGGCGATGATGCTGCTATCCTTGCGCTATTCTTTCCGTGGCGCTTATTTTACCGCTTTTGGCGTACTACATTTGCCCCTGCTCGTTTCAACTTTGATCAGCAATGGCGCGAATGACCGTACCGCTCTGCTCACCATCGTCATCCTGCAGCATCTGCTCCTCTTCGGGATTGCGCTTCTGCGATCGGAAGACAGCCGAATCGGGCAGCGTATCACCTTGTTCTTAAGCTTTGGCCTGGTTGCCGCATGGACATACGGACTGTATGGCTCTTCAGCCGGAGACCGGCACCTCTACGAGTGGATGCTCGCTTTGTGGTCGGTTCTGTATATCGGCACATCCTTCTGGCTTTACTGGCAAAAGCGTGCTTTCTCCGTTCAGCTATCGATCGCGACGTTCAGCACGTTCCTATGGTTGATCAGCGTCCTTCATGCCGACCAAAGCGGGGCAGCGCTGCTGGTCGAAGGCGGCATAGCTCTCGGTCTGGGAGTCCGCTTCCAAAGCAGACTGCAGCAAATCAGCGGCGCTCTCGCCTATTTTATTGGCATGCTGTTTGTATTCACTCATCCCATTCATCGCATAGGCTCCTATGAATCTTTTGGTTGGCTGGTGCTTGTGGCCACCGTTTGCGGTCTATACGCCTATTTTCGCTCTTATGCCCGGGAAGGCCGTGTGCCGTCGCGATTCCCTCTCCTTTTGCTATGGATGGCATTTATCTTTGTGCTAATTTTCATCTCCCAATTAACGAATGTCCTGACGAGCGGACTCGATGTTGATTACGAACATCTTATCCTCTCAGGGGTCTGGGCTGTGTACGCCGTGCTCCTCATTATTGCAGGACTGTTTGTCCGGCGAGCGAAGGCGAATCTGATCGGCATCCTGTTCTTATTCATCACCCTGCTCAAAATCATATTCATTGATTTACCTGACGTTTCCACCGCCGTTCGGGCGATCCTGTTTATTGGCCTTGGCGCTATCGGGGTTGGGATCTCCAGGTTGTTTTATAAGCGCAAAGAACCCAACGACCGCTGACTTAACGTAAAAGCCTTCACCCCCGCTTACCTGGGGAATGTGAAGGTTTTTTCACTTTTTCGAGGGCAAGATAGAATGTGAACTTTCCTTGAAATCATTGCATTAGCCTTTAAAATAGCGTATATTCTAGACTTGCGATTAAAATTTTATATATAATATGTATTTACTTACAAATACATACATTAACTAGATGAAGAGGTGCATTACCATGACTTTGAAAAAAACTGCCGCAGGCGTAATCCTGCTTACGATGATGGTTACCGGAGCAGCTTGTTCCTCAGAACCGAAAAACACGGCTAGCCCCGCTCCAACGGCCAGCGCTGCCGCTTCACCGCAGGCAACTGCTGAGACTCAGGACGCTGTCAATATGAAAGGCTATATCGCTGCAAGAATTGCGCAAGAAAAAGCGGGCTTCCTTTTCGGAGAAGCGAAATCCAAAGACGATAAGCCGATTCTTAATCCTATCGCCGCAGATAGCAAAGAGAAAGCCGTGAAATTCCTTTCCAGCTACTTCGATAGCGCTATGGCGGATAAACTGGCGGCTCACTATTTGACCGATCAGAAGGCCGACGGAGCCATTGTAACGAACGCAGCCGCGTTCTTCCCCACTAACCTGTTAACTACAACGAAAGCGGACATCACGTTCGATGCGGCGAATACAGCCGATCTAGTCAAATTCACGACGAAAGACGGCGTAACCTATTCCACCAAAAAAGTAGACGACAAATTTATTGTCACTGACGCAGCAAAAAAATAAGCTCTGCCCAAGAACAGGCGAATCGGCGATTCGACCTGTTTTTTCTTTTTCTTGGCCTGCATCTTGGAGACGAAGATCCGCCATACTGTGGGAACTCCATTCCCTTATTTCGGTGAAAAGCAGAATTTCGGGCGTCCGAGGGGAACTATAGGGTCTTATTTTACCAAATGATCGAACGATCTGCTCGGAATGGCGGAATAGCGGACCCTAGTTCCCTTTCGTTTGCCAAAAAGGTTGCTTCTAGCAAAATAGCGCCCTGCAGTTCCCCCTCTCTCTCCCAAGAAGCTAAGGAGACTGGAGGACTCGCCGTCTTTAGACAAAAAGAGACCCACAGCAACGGGCTGCGGGTCTTAAAGTATTTATATTTTAAAGGGGGTCGAGTTCTATTATAGGCTTGTTTCATTAAAGTTAGATGAAAGAAACATTTCTTTTTGATTACAAATTTTTGTAGACAATGTAAACGTCAACTGGCATTATGGCACATTGATTGTAAAAGGTACAATGAACACTTCATTCCCCTGTTGGAACTGCCCCCATATTTTGTAGACACCGGTCTTGGGGAAGAGGATGGTGAAGCGTGCCTCAGGCCCCGATCCCTTCTGGTCATTCGGATGGACGTGGACATACTCCTTCGCGTCGGCGCTGATCGCAACCACATGCCCCAAACTGCCGAGATATGGCTGCAGATCCGTGACCGGCTGTTTCGTTTCAGCATTCTTAATCGTGAAAATCATATCTAATCCCATGCCCGCCATAAGGTGGTCGAACGAAAGCGTCACTTCTTTGCCGCTGATTATTTTCGTCAGCGACGTATCCGGTTGAAGGTCGGCTTGCTTCGGCACCTTACCTTTGATCGTAACCCAGTGTGTCTGCACCGTCTCGCCCATACCTTGTGGTGTGAAATCGGCAATCAGCTGATAATAGCCGCCTGCCGGGAACTTTGTTTTGACTTCGAACCTCCCGTTTCCGGCATATTCAGGATGCAGATGGTCAAAATAAGAGAGGTCCTTGCTGACTACGATCACATGCATCAGCTTCTCATGCATAAGGTCAAAAGCATCAATGGGCCTATTCCATTTATCTTGAATGAGAATCGTAACTGTTGCCTCTTCATTCGGCATATAACGATCCGCAGCAACCGAGAAATGCGCAATCGCATCATTGCTGTGAACGTGTGCCGTAGAGGCCGCCGGCATCTCCATCCCCATCATGTCATGCGTGACGGTTTGCTTCCCGCAAGCGGCTAACAAAACAGCCATGCCCATGAGAATCCATACGAGCTGTTTCATTGGTTTTTCACGGTCGTTACCGGAGCTGTCGTCATTATACTTAATCCCAGTGAACTGAGACCGCAAATAAACATCGTGCCTCCCCACAGCTCGGGTGCCCAATCTAACGTGTGGAACAGGCGTAAATCCGCAAAATATAAGCCCCAGATGAGAACAGGGAGCACAAAGAATATACCCCGATATTGCCACGCGCCGGCTTCTTTCTCTTTTACGCTTGCAAAGAGCACATCTCCGACAATCCCGCTAATGAGCAGAATCACGATAGATCCGTAGTGCGAGAAGCCATCAAGAACGGCCATCAAGACAGCCTCAAAAACAAAGAAATAAGTCACCGTGCCAAATGGCAGCTTCCATCGTCTTAAAATCAGCATGACTGGCAGAACGAGCACCATTGTTGTAACAAGAAAGTCTACAACAGCCCTGGCGATGGCATCTTCTTCCCTGGCCATCCATAAGTTTTGGCGAAACGACCAAGCGTACATGAGAAAAAAAGCCATCACGGCAAAAGTTAACGCCACCGAAGTCAAGGCCGGCAGCAACCGGCGAAAGCTTGGCGACGCCTCCGTTTCCGTATAACTCATCGCGCGATACGGACTGGTCAGAATCATCAGCGCTCCGGTCAGCAGAACCAGATGCGTCGGGCTCAGAAGAGCTTCAATATTTTTCTCAATGCCGAATATCGTATGCCAGAGCATATCGCCAAGACCGCCGATAAAAAAGACGATGACTCCCGCCACGCCAAGCTTATAGCCTGCCGGGATCGACTCCGCCCATGTGGCTTGGCGAGCTCTTTTATTCTGATAGGTAATGACAAAAATCCAAATGGCGCAAGCCAAGTACCCCGAGTACAAAATCGCATGCCATGGCGTAAAAAAAGTTTCGACCGCGCCGTGGTTATGTGCGAAGCCATCGATAAACAAACCGACAATCAGCCATATCCCCATCACCATTGTGACGACATGTTTCATAATGCCCATGTTTCCCACGGATTGCGCCTTGTTCAGCTGTATTGACAAATCGAACCACTCCCAACATTTGTCATGATTACGGTACTATCATAACACAGCTAGTCGGTCGATGAGATCCAAATCACACCTTTTTTCTTCAGGTCAAGCTGCCATTCTTTAGGGGCGGGAACATCGCTTACAATGATGTCGATCTCTTTTAAATCGGCGATTTTGTAAAATTGCACAAGTCCGAACTTCGAGTGATCGCAGAGTACGATGTTTTGCTTGCTGAATTTCATCAATTGCTGGGTCAATTGGCCTTTGCTTTCTTCGAAACCCGTGATCCCTTTGTCCAGCATCATGCCGTCCACGGACAAGAACGCCTTATCCGCATTGAAATTTTCCACCATTTTCTCAGCCAATAGACCCGCTACTCTGGAATGCATAGCGTTCACTTTGCCGCCAATCATAAAAATGTCTCCTGAGAACAAGCCTTTGTTCTTATAGTCAATTAATAAGTACAGGGCTGGGATCGAAATCGTTAGAACAGTCAGGTTTTTCTTGTTAAGTAAATAATCGATGATATGCAGGGTCGTTGTTCCGTCATCGATAAAGATAACGTCATTATCCTCAACGATAGTCGCAGCCGATCTGCCGATTTTGCGCTTCTCATCCGCGTACAGAACTTCCCTTTTCAGGTGCGACGGCTCATCTCTGGACAAATTAATTTTGACCGCGCCGCCGTATACCCGTTTCAGCTTATTTTCGTCCTCCAGCTCCTCCAAATACCGGCGTATCGTCTCCGAAGAAACTTCCAAACGCTCGACCAAATCATTTGTCTTTACTTTGCCTTCCAAGTTCAGCTGATTGAGAATAAAATTTTTCCGTTCTTCTCCGATCAAAGACATAAGGTCGAACCCTCCAATTTCGGCATGGTTGGCTGCTGGCAGGTTTACTTCGGCATTTGCCAAGCAGCCGTTCTTTTTTTCACCTTTTTCAAAATAAACTCGTACACCAAACGGATCGCGATATTCGTCCCGACAATCAGCGTAGACATCGCCGCAGCGGCTGCTACGTCTCCTGCATCTTCCATATTAACCAAGGCGACAGCCGCGAGGTTCATATCCGCAGACCGCAGGAACACAACCGCAGATACCGTAACCATCGAGTTAACAAAAAAGTACATGGCAATTTCGATAATAGCTGGCAAAGACATGGGCACCGTTACTCTTAGAAATGTTTTGTAAAAAGGGATGCGCATCGATTCCGAAACGAGTTCGAACTCCTTGTCCAGCTTTTTCAGCGCAGTTGTAGCCGTGATAAAGGGCACTGCATAGAAATGCGTGATGTTCGCAAGCACAATGATCGCCATCGTGCCATACATCCAATTCAGCGGATTGCCAGGATCGTTAAAGAAGAAAATATAAGCCAGACCAATGACCATACCCGGAAGCGCAAGCGGTAAGATGGACAGGAAATATCCGACCTGACGCATGCCTTTCATTGATCTGGTCTTTTCAATCAAATAAGCGAAAATAAAGGTGATCACCGTGCCCGCCACCGCAGTTATGAGGGAGACTTTCAGCGAATTCCAGAACGGCTCCAAGCCTGACCCCGCCACACTCGAAAAGTCGTAGTGTTTGAGGCTTAGGCTCAATTTGTACGGCCAAACCTTCACCAATGAAGCAAATACAATCGTCAACAACGGAATCAGGATCGCAATAGAGACTAGGAGGCAAAATACGCGATAAAACCTGTCCCGGGCACGTCCTTCCGGTACGCGGTACGGCGTCGATTTCGAAGAAAGCATCGAGCGCTGCTTGCGCTCTACGAATCGGTCTACGGCAAAAGCAATGATGGCTGGAATCGTCAGCAGGATGCCCACCGTTGCACCCATCGATAAGTTCTGCTGCCCGATCACCTGCTTGTAAATATCGGTGGCCAGTACGTTAAACTTGCCTCCGATGGCTTGAGGCGCCCCGAAGTCCGTAAAACTGGCGGTGAAGCAAACGAAGATGGCGCTGATCAGGCCGTATTTGACGGATGGCAAGGTTACGGTGAAAAACGTTTTGAATGTATTCGCGCCCAGCGATTCCGCTGCCTCATAGAGCCGCTGGTCGGTCATTGACAAAGCTGTAATAAAGATTAGAAAAGCCTGGGGAAATAAATATATGACTTCCGAGATGACGATCCCGATCGGGCCGTAAATCCCAATGCGAAGACCCGGCAAAAGTCCGAAAAAGCCGTTCGTGATCATACCCTGATTGCCAAACAAATAGGTAAGTGCAATTCCGTGCATCATTGTCGGCTGAAAGAGCGGCAGCAAGGCCACATAGCGGAAATAGCTTTTTCCGCGGATAGCGGTGCGGCTTATGCCGTACGCATAGGCGAAAGCGAGAACAACAGCGAGTGCTGTAGATAGCACCGAAATCCAAATTGTGTTCGTTAGCGATTGAATCAGCGAAGGCGTAGAGAAATATTGGACAAAATTAGCTAATCCGACGTACTCCTCATTTTTATTGAGCAAAGCTTTGCTGAATAAGAGGAGTAACGGAATCAACGTGCTTGTTGTCAGTGTGAGTACGAGCAGAACAATCAACACATTTTGCAATGAAAAGAGGGTTCCCCAGTGGCGTCGGATCGGCGGATTCATGCTGACTATTCCCTTGTTCATCAGGCACCTACCATGCTGTCGGCCGAGAACGAAATCATTTTCTCCTGCGGAAATTCAACGGATACCACGGCATGTTTGGCCAGCCTCAGTTGGTGAGACGCTTGCGCCGACACATCCACTGTCAGAAGCGCATCCTCGTAGCCGCTGCCTGCTGCCGGTTGAAGCAGCACTCTGTAGAAGGCTCCCCGGAACTCGACATGCTTCACAACCGCCTTCATGCCTCTGTTCGATTCTGACGCAGAAAGGCGAATATGCTCAGGTCGAATCGCCAGACTCCCCTTCGGCGACAGCTCTGCCTGCTGCCTATTCTCCAGGAAATTAATCGATCCGATAAAATCGGCGACAAAGGCCGAATTCGGCTGCTCATAGACTTGTTCCGGTGTTCCCATTTGGACGACTTCGGAGTTTTTCATCACGACAATGCGATCTGCCATCGTGAGCGCTTCCTCTTGATCATGCGTGACCATCACCGTTGTAATGCCGAGCTTGTCCTGCAGGTCGCAAATTTGCTCGCGAAGCTTCACGCGAACCTTGGCATCCAGCGCCGAAAGCGGCTCATCCAGCAGCAGGAAATCCGGTGACAGCACAATAGCCCTAGCCAGTGCGACACGCTGCTGCTGTCCGCCGGACATTTGCGCGGGGTAACGATCGTGGAGGTGCAGCAAATCGACCAATGACAGCCCTTCACGCACTTTCTCATCGATCTCTTTCTTCGAAAGCTTCTTGCCTTGCAAGCCGTATGCCACGTTCTGATAGGCCGTCAGGTTCGGAAAAAGCGCATAAGACTGGAACACCATGCCGAAGTTTCTTTTTGCCGGCGGCAGCGCCGTGATATCTTTGCCGCCAACGATAATGCGGCCTTGCGTCGGCTTCTCCAATCCGGCAATGATGCGAAGCAACGTCGTTTTGCCGCATCCACTTGGGCCAAGTAAACAAATGAACTCATTTTTCTGAATATCAATATGAATATTTTTCAATGCGCTGAAAGATCCAAAAGTTTTGTTTACTCCTTGAATGGACAAGTAAGCTTGTGTCATGATCAAGCAGCCTCCTAAGTCTTGTTAACTTGAGTATAAGGTCGAATTGTTATCGGTTTGTTAATGATAGAAAAAAGACTGCTGCAAAGCATGGTTCGCAGTCAGCCTTTTCTTGGTTTTGCTTTTATTTTTTCGGCTCGCTCTTAGCATTGAAACGCTTGTCCCACTCAGCCAGAACCGTGTCGCGTTTTTTGGCGGCATCGTTCAAATCATTTTTAATAAGCTGCTTGATCGGGTCAACCGAGTAGCCGTCAGGGATTTTTGCAGCATCGGTTTTAATTGCCAGAATGGCGTAATTTTTATTGTATTCTTTCATAACGTCGTCGGTAATCGCCCAATCCAAGAAGTCTTTAGCCACCTGCTTCACAACTTTCTTTTTCATGAGAGCATTCGCTTCAACATCCCAGCCGGAGCCTTCCTTAGGGAATACTACTTCGACCGGAGAACCGCTTTTCTTCTCTTGAATGCCACGGTAACCGAAGGAAATACCAATCGGATATTCGCCTGTGCCAGCTAATTTAGCAGGCTTGGAACCGGAATGAACATACATCGCGATGTTGTCATGCAATTTGTTCATATAATCCCATGCCGCATCGTTGCCCTTCAATTGCACTAATCCGGAAACCGTCAAGAATCCAGTACCTGAAGATGACGGGTTTGGCATTGTAATCAGCCCTTTGTATTCCGGCTTCACGAGATCCTCATAGGATTGCGGAATGGCAAGCTTGCGCTTCTCCATCTCCACTTTGTTCACGATGAATGCCGTCTCCCAGGCATCGATGCCAACCCAGTGCGTTACCGGATTTTTATCTTTAAAATCAGGAAGAATACGCTCAACGCCTTTTGGTGCGTATGGCTCTAACATGCTGTTCTGATCCAGCACAAGCAAGCTTGTTGCGGCCAAGCCCCATACAACGTCTGCTTGCGTGTTATCTTTCTCGGCAAGCAGTTTGGCTGTTACGATTCCAGTAGAATCACGAACGATGTTTACTTTTACATCCGGATATTTGGCTTTAAAAGTTGTGAGGTATGTTTTGATTTGATCATCTTCCAAAGCCGTGTAGACGGTTAAGTCCTTGCTCTTCGTATCCACATTCACTTCTGCGCTTGCTGCCGGCGCGGATGCCGCTGCTTTCGTTCCGTCTGGAGTTACCGCCTTAACGCCGCAAGCCCCTAACATAATAGCAACTGACAACAATGCGACTGCACTTCCTACTGATCTTTTCATCTTCCTACTCCCACCTTCATTCGAATTTATCGGCTTTGATTTCTTAACCTGATAAAATTAGTATAAAATAGATTTGTAAAGTCAGTATTAAGTACAAGTAAATTGTTTGTTTTTAAATTTTATTACTTGGTTTTAATTTGTTTTAACTCATTTTCCAAAATAACTGTCTCTCAATGCCTGCGAGCAAGCGTTCAATGTCCGGGAGATGGATATCGCCAATATTGCCGATTCGGAACGTCGCGGCGGCTGTTATTTTGCCCGGATAAATAACAAAGCCTTCCTGTTTAATACGCGAATAGAACTCATCAAAGGAAAACACAGGCGAATCCGGATATAAGAAAGAGGTGATAATCGGCGATTGCAGCTCCGACGGAAGCAAAGTTTGCAGACCGAGACGCTGCATGCCGGCAACCAACGTTTGTTGATTGCGAGTGAATCTTTCGAATCTGCGCGCAACGCCGCCTTCTTCTTCCAACTCCTGAAGAGCTTGATCAAAAGCTCGAACCGTATGCGTAGGCGAAGTATAACGCCATTTGCCATTGCCTTGCTCCATAGTCTCCCACTGATCGTACAGATCTAACGACAAGGAACGGCTTAAACCTTTGCATGCCTTCAAAGACTCTTTACGGGCAATGATAAATCCAAAACCGGGAACACCTTGTATGCATTTATTGGCACTGCTGATTAAATAGTCGATGTTTAGCGCCGCTACATCAATCGGAATGCCGCCAAAGGAGCTCATGGCATCGACTATTAACGTTTTGCCATACTGTTTGGCAATACGGGCCGCATCCGCGATAGGATTGATCATCCCCGTCGTTGTTTCAACATGAACCAACGCAACGTGCGTGATGGACGAATCTACCTTCAGCACTTCCTCTAGCTGCTTGACATTAACTGGCTTTGTCTCCCCGGCATCCAGAACGATCGAGTAAATCCCGAGAACTTCCGCCATTTGGGCAATTCTTTTACCGTAAGCACCGTTCGTTAGAACGAGCAATTTGCCTTCTTTCGGAATGACGGAACCAATAACCGATTCCACACAAAACGTACCGCTTCCTTGCATAAGCACGGTCGTGTAATCATCCGGCTTACTCGACGCCATCGTGACAAGCCGGCTGCGGATGGACTGCACGAGCTGATTGTAATCTTGGTCCCACGTACACCAGTCACGCAGCATGGCAGCCTTTACTTTTTTACTTGTCGATAAAGGGCCTGGCGTCAGCAATAAGTAAGGGTTATCCGGCAGTTGATTCGTCGTTGTTGTCATGGACGTTCACCTCTTTGAAGTTTTTGATTGATTACTGGAATGAGCTGGTCTAGCTCACCGATTGTTGTAATAACGTAATGTGCGCCTTCTTCACGAAATTTGGATGCGACCGCATCCATGCGCGCTTGCAGGATATCCGCATCGCAAGATGCCACTTCCGCTTCACTCATGCCGAGCTCGCTGCTGCCAAGAACGACGCCAATTGTCCAAGTACCGGCGTTGACGCCTTCCCGGATATCGCTCACCGTGTCTCCCACCTTCATCACGTTATACATGGGATAGACATTCAGGGCAGCCGCGTTCTCGTAGATCATCCAAGGATAAGGACGCCCGGCAGGCACATCGTTTGGCGTTACCAAATGGTCCGGAGCATAACCGCGTTTCTTCGCTTCAACGGTGACAATCGCCATCATCTCAGCCGTGTAGCCCGTTGTTGAGCCGATTCGAATGCCATCTTGACGCAAGCGCTCTACAAGTGCCAGAGCTCCCGGGACCGGCTCGGCATATTGATCAACGACAGCCAGCATCATCGGCTCAAAATCCGCATAAAGCGCGTCAACGTCCGATTCCTGCGGCAGCTGACCGTAGCGCTCCAACCACAAGCCGGCAACCCGCTCCATCTTTAAAATTTCGCTAATATGATCGCGTTTGAGCAATCCCATCGGGGCTCTTGCTTCAGACAACGTGATGGCAATCTCTCTCTTACGAAAAACCTCCATGAACACGTTAAGGGGAGCAAAGCACCCGTAGTCCACCATCGTCCCCGCCCAATCAAAAATAACTGCTTGTATCATTTGATAATCCTCCTGTTTGACTGAATTAATTGTAATGCCTAACACTTTTGTTGGATTTGGTTGCGTCTATAAGTACATCTTAAACTAGAAATGTAATCGTAGCGTTAAATGCATGTAAAATTTGTGTTTTTAATTTGTTTTTATTTGTTTTAGTTGCTTATGTGGCTAAATTTACTTTCATCACTGAACATTCCAGTTGACTTCCTTGGCATTATGTTGGAAATTAGATTATGAACACGGGGAGGGATCATGGGGATGAAGCCGATTAAAGCGGTTATTTTCGATTTAGACAATACGCTGCTATGGGATGAAAGAAGTATTGGGGAAGCATTCAAGGCAACCTGTCAAGGAGCCGCTGAAGCTGTACAAGTGGATCCATCCGCTCTTGAATGCGAGGTGCGTGAATCATCTGAGCGTTTATTCAAGGAAATGGCTTGTTATGATTATGCGAAAATGATTGAAATCACACACTTGGAAGCACTCTGGGGACGGTTTGACGCGAAGGAGTTTCCCGCCTTTTTGGAACTGGGACAGCTTGCGCCCAATTACCAAAAGAACGCATGGACGCAAGGCCTGCTCAAACTCGGCATCGATGATCCGGAGCTAGGCGAAAGCCTCGCAGTGCGGTTCGCAAAGGAACGTCGGGAGCGTCCGTTGGTCTATGAGACAACCTTCGAAGTATTGCAAGCCTTGCGGCCCAAGTATCAGCTTCTCTTGTTAACGAACGGCGCACCTGACCTGCAGCAGGAGAAAGTAGACAGTATTCCGGGACTGGCGGATTACTTTGATCATGTCCTAATTTCCGGCTCCTTCGGGCGAGGGAAGCCTGATCCTTCTATTTTTGTACACGCTCTGAACTTGCTCGGCGTTACGGCAGAAGAAGCCATCATGGTCGGAGATAATTTGGATACCGATATCCAAGGAGCATTAGCGGTCGGCATGCGGAGTGTTTGGATCAATCATCATCAGAAGACAGCGCCGCTTCACAATTCACCTAGTCATGAAATCGCAGCGCTGCGTGAGTTGCTTGATATTTTATAGGCATAACCTTAGGGATATCAAGAGCATTAGCCCCACGCTTGCAAGTTTTGTTGGATGAAATCCAGCGATTTGGAGCCGAATCCGGGCAGATTAGAGCCTCCAGAGACTTCTATCCTGCGAAAATGGGTCTTTTCGGCTGAGATAGAAGTCTTTTGGGGCTCTTATTATTCGGATATTGCCTGATTGGAGCAGAGTCCAGGCAGATAAGAGCCTCCAGAGACTACTATTCTGCGAAAACAGGGCTTTTCGGCTGAGATAGAAGTCTTTTTGGGCTCTTATTTTCCAGAGAGAGGCTGGAATAGGGGCTGGGATGCCCGACACACATTAGGCAACACCCATTCTGAAATGAAAAAAAGGACTGCTCCAAAGGTCAGGTAAGACCTTCGAAGACAGTCCTTTCATTATTGCCAATCCTCAGGCACATTCAATTCCTTAGCGCTGCTAAGTCCGTCATACAGAGCCTGCCGGCGAAGAACCAAATAAAGCTCCGCTTTCGTTGAATGATCATACGGAAGCACGAACAGGATGCCGATGCCTAGGGCTAGCGAGCCCAAGATGTACCATCCAAGAAAAGAAAGATCCAGAACAAAAATCCTCCACTTCTGCCCTCTCGTCATTTGTTTACTAAGCTCTACCGCCCTCTTCGCGCCGATCTGAGGGTTATCCGCCAGTATAAAAGGCACCATGCTGTAGGCATATGTCTTCACAATTCCCGGAATAATGAGCAGCAAAAACCATAAAAAGGTCAAAATATTTTTCAATAACATCCCTTTTACGATGGCTAAGTACTTGCCCTTTTGAAAGGAATACACCAGATAATTCATATTCACATCTTCACCGGCAGCTTGTTTAAAATATTGCATGACGCTCACTTCGAAGGGAGCTACTACAAAAATATGAAAGGCAATCGATAAGAGCGCAACAAAAACCAGGAGCATAATCGCACCGATCATAACCGCAACAAATACCGGACTGTTGGTAAAATCCCCCCAACTGCCGTTCGTGCCGGTGAAGGGGAAGCTTACGGAAGTCCCTCCGCCCGAATTGTAGGAACAGCTCGACACTCCGCCGCTCAACACTGCCAACAACAAGCTTACTAGAAAAGCCTTCCAGTAAGAGGTTCGCAGTACTTGCTTTGCTCTACCTTTTAGCTCTCTGCGCGTCCAATCCAAGAAATCACCATCCAATTTCCACATATTTACTATCTATCGTACAATAGAATAGCCAAAAGTAGAACCCCCGGATGATGATCAGCATCACAGTGATGGTACGCGGGTGTCATGCCTCGCACTGTCGGCAGTGAAAAACCCAGCCTGCGGCTAGGTCCTTGTCTAAAACGATACATTTGAGCAAGGGAAAGAATTGGATGTTGGAGCTATCGCTTTTTCACCCCATATCCATTCCCTTACTCTTGCCCCGATTCGGTTGAAAGAGTCCTATGTCTTATCACGATTCGGACACAGCGGCCGTTATCTTCGCGAAAAGCGTCGTATCTCTCTGCTTACGGACACCAAAATCCTTATTTGCCGATTTCGGGAGAAATCAGTCCCCAAGTGAGCAAGTAACAGCGTTTGTGTCCGTTGCATTTTCGAAGAGGTTCTTTGCAATCGAATAAGGGCCTCTCAGTTCGTTAGCTTGCGCCATGTTCGCCATTTCTAGTGAATTTACCTGTACGAAATGCAGGTATTGCTTGAACTACACTTGAAGATGCTGATTTTGATGTGCTTTCTGCAGTCCGCATTGAAATTCTACGATAGATTTCAAAAAAAGACACCCGCAGGTGCCCTTCCAGTCCTTATATGATTTTAAATTCCGGCTTCACCTTCGTGAAATGCGGGTTTTTCCCTGTCACCATCAGCCCCATGCCCCAGTCAAAATGCGTCTGCTCCGTCGGGAAGTCACTCGGATCGCGGTATTGGAACAATACATTTCTTCGTGTTCTTGAACTGCGGTTCGATTCAGAGCCATGAATCGTTAAATAGTTAAAGAACAGCACATCGCCGGCCTCGGCTACACAGGGCGTTCCTTCATTGATCGGATACGTTTTGTGATTCAAATAATGCTGGCCCATGTGCGGCAATGTACCACCCAAGTGCGAACCCGGGATAACGCGCAAGCAGCCGTTCTCTTCATCCGCATCATCCAAATGCACGCTCGCAGCAAGCATTGTGTGCTTCTCATGCGGGAAGTACGGATGATCCTGGTGCATCGGGAAGGCAGCGCCATTTTCCGGCGGCTTCACGAGCATTTTGGAATGGTGCAGCAGGACATTGGGCCCAATGAGTTGCTCCAGCACGGCCGCCATATTCGGATGAATCACAGCGCGCATAAATGCGGCATCGTGATAATGCACATCGTGAAACCCTTTTAAGACAAGCTTTTTCAATTCTTCCGCAGGAAGAAAATCACCCTTCCATTGATCGTTGCGGTCTGCTTTTGCTTCTGCTGCACGTATAATAATTTCCTCTACGGCATTTCTCATTTCTTCAACTTCCCGCTGATTGAATACCCCTTTCACGAGCAAATACCCATTTTCTTTATAAAAATCTACATCCGCACGAGTAATCATTGTGCTTCCCTCCACCACAAAATTTGTTTGTGAACCGCTTTCTTATCTATTATTATAGGGAATAAGACCGCGATCTGTCTTTTTCTGCAAAGGACAGGTTTTTGCAAAATAAGGACATTAAGGGTGAGAAGGATCATGTACTTGTGCAAAGAGACCAACGCCATGCTCAATGAAATCGCAACTGTTATTCACGGACCTGACGCCTGCTTCAAAATACAATACTGGGGTGTCAATCCGTGCATGTTCGACAATCAGCCCCATAAGCATTCCTTCTTCGAAGTCTGTTATGTTCTAGGAGGCGAAGGAGAATATACGGAGCAAGGCCGTCATTACTCGCTTCGAGCAGGCACCCACTTCTGTTCCAGACCTGGCATTACGCATCAAATCCGCACCCAAAAAGGCCTCTTTATTATGTACGTCGCCTTTGAACTGGACGAATCTCAAAGCGGTGAGACGATGAGAAATGCCTTCCATGAGCTGTCAGAGCATGCCGAGGTTTACAAGGATGACGGAGACCAGTATCCGACTGCCCACCTGTGGAAGTCGCTTTTGATTCAAGAGCGGCAAGGAAGCGTACCGGCGGCAGCCGTACCTTCGTTAGCCTACACACTTCTCGTATCGTTTCTGAATCTTTTCGGAAAAGAAACCGACAAACCTTTTGTCCATCGAAAAAATACGAATATGCTGCTGCAGCGCGCCAAACTGTATATCCGCGACAATCTATCCCAACCTCTTCATCTTGGCGATGTTGCCGGAAATCTCAACGTTTCGGAGCGCCACTTATCGCGCTTGTTCTCAGAAGGCATCCATGAAACTTATACCGATTTCATCCGCAGTGAGCGCATACGCCAAGCAGCCCACCTGCTGCTGACAAGTGAGCTGTCGATTAAAGAAATCGCCGAAGTGACCGGCTTTTCTTCCGTTCATTATTTTACGCATACGTTCACCCAAGAAAAAAAGCTGCCCCCGGGCAAGTTCCGCAAACAGGAACAGACGGGCAGGTAGTCTAATTTCCTAAGAACGGCTGTAAACCAATGGATTCAGCGCCGTCGCCGCCAAATCGCCGGGCTGAGCGCCGGGGAACCACGTTTTCAGATCGCTCTCACGTGCTTTACTGTCCGGCTGAGCAATGCGCAAACCATCAGCATAATAAATAATTGTCATTACCTTGCGCATCGAGTCTGTCGGATTCCCCGGTGCGCTGTGCAGCGTCCACCCGGCATGAAAAGTCGCATCTCCGGCCTCCATAGCCCCGTAAGACTTCGTTTCCAAACCTTTGCCCTCAATATACCCGGCTAACGTGCGATGGGATTCATCAGAAATAACCATTTTGTTAATGTATCCCATACGTTGGGACTCGGAGGCAAATGTCATGGATCCAACTTCTTGTGAAATCGGAACCAGCGGCATCCACATCGTTATCGTTTTATCTGTATCCAACGGCCAATAGATTTGGTCCTGGTGCCATGGTGTGTGACCTCCGTGAGGTTCTTTATATAGGGCCTGATCATGGTAAATTCGCACGCCTTCAACACCCATCAACTCCGCGGCGATTTTGGCAAATCGTTTCGCCAGCACGAACCGGCGGACGGCTTCACTTTTCTCCCAGAGGTTCGAGATTTGAATAAATGCCTTTCCATACGTGTCCCGCTCTTCAAGCGGCTTGTTGTGATAATTCAGCTCCTTCACCAGATCTGAAATCATCGGTTCGTAAGAAGCAATTTCGGATGAGTTGGCTGCCTGCTTTATTAGAATATGCCCTTTCTGCTGATAGCTTGCAATTTGCTGCTCCGATAACGGATAGCTCTCTTCCAATGAGGGTAACGAAAGGATATGGTTTGTCTCCTGCATGCTCATCTGGATCACCTCGACTTGTATAATTACAGTTTTATTATAGTGGCATCCCTCTTCTAAATCTTTGTCAAACAAGGTTATATTATTGTCAAAAACAACTGGATTCAGATGCCATGGGGGCCTTACAATAAGAGTCGTACAACCTTTACCGCGGAAAGGACCTCACATGCTGAACAATTTATTAAAACAACATCCCATCGTTCCTTTCGTTAGACAAAGCGACTTTGCCGTGCGTAAACCTTGGACTTCCCCGGAACGAAGACTGCTTGATTATTTATTCGTTTACATCCAAGAAGGCACCTGTTCTTTCCGGATAGATCATCACACGCATACTTTTACCGAGGGTCAATTTTGTCTGGTGCAACCTGGCAGCTTGCTGTCTTTGGAAGGATTAACGAACACCGTTACGCCATATATACATTTTGATCTCTGTTTTAACACCCAGCGTGAAAACAGCTTTCCTACCCGGCCGGGGCAAATTGATCTGTCCGCATACATGCATCTGATGCAGCCAACGATCAAAGATCTGTATGGGATTGATGTGCCTGTGCATGCTTTTCCTTCCAACCCGTTAAAATTAAAAGAAACGCTCTTGCAGGTTATCGAGCAGGCTGAGCAGCAGGATCCGCTTATTCAGCTTAAAACCCAGCATCTAGTGACGGAAATCATCATTTCATTATTAGAAACCTATTATCAACAACCATATACGTCTGTTCATTCATTCGACTGGATTACATCATACTTTTCACATCATTTAAGCGATCCCATCTCCTTAGAGGACATGGCGGCTCGAGCCAATCTGTCGATTTCGAGATTCAGCATCATTTTCAAACAGCGTTACGGCATTTCCCCTCACCAATATTTGATGAATATGCGAGTGAATCATGCAAAAGAGCTTCTCACAAACACAGATCTGAGCCAAGAAGCAATAGCCGGCTATTGCGGTTTTGCAGACCTGCACCATTTCTCCAAAACATTTAAGAAACGTACCGGTCTTACGCCAGGTGAACTTAGAAAAAACAAAATCCCCTTCATCCGAGCCTAAACGCTCGAATAAAGGGGATTTTTTGCTTATTTCCTGGGAAATAGTTGAAATTAGTCGAAGTAAACCGCCTTGCCTGTTTTAGCAGACTCGTAGATGGCTTCTAAAATCTCGGAAACGACACAAGCCTGCTCCGGTGTAACAACCGGATCTGTATCATTTTCAATCGCCTGAATCCATAGGCGCATCTCCAGATCAGGCGCACTTTCCGTTTCGCCGTCATAGAAAGCAACGCCGCCGGCTTGCAGCTCGACCTCTGTTGTGTACAAGCGGCTGTGCTTCTCGCCGTTGATGCGAAGACCGTTTTTCATGTCAGCTCCGCCTTCTGTACCGCTTAACGTACATTTCGCTTCATCCACTTCAAGAGTATTCAGCGCCCAGCTGGATTCAAGAATAATGGTCGCGCCATTTTTCATGGTGATCATCCCGAAAGCGGAATCCTCCACCGTGAACTTAGTTGGATCCCAAGGGCCCCATGCATTTGCTGCATTTTCGCGTTGGGACAATTTATGATAGGAAGTGCCGAGAACGACTTTCGGCTCATAGTTATTCATCATCCAAAGCGTCAAATCGAGAGCATGAGTACCGATATCGATCAACGGACCTCCGCCTTGTTTTTCTTCATCAAGGAAAACTCCCCATGTTGGTACCGCGCGGCGGCGAATGGCATGAGCTTTAGCAAAGTAAATGTCACCCAGCTCGCCTTCCGAGCATAGCTTGTGCAAATGCTGGCTGTCGCTGCGGAAACGGTTGTTGTAGCCGACCGTCAATTTTTTGCCGGTACGTTTCGCTGCTTCCACCATACGGCGCGCATCTTCAGCCGTTTTCGCCATCGGCTTCTCGGACATAACGTGCTTGCCGGCTTCCAGAGCCGCAATCGTAATTTCCGCATGCGAATCATTTGGCGTACAGACATGAACGATGTCAATTGAGCTGTCTTGCAGAAGCTCACGGTAATCTTCATACACGCGTGCTTCGCCTTTTCCATACTTAGCGGCAGCCTCATGGGCTTTCTCAGAAATAATATCGCAGAAAGCAACCATTTCTACATTTTTTAATTTGTTCAAACTTGGCATGTGCTTGCCGTTGGCAATTCCTCCACAGCCGATAATCGCAATTCGATACGTTTTGGACATCATAATCCTCCTTAAGCTATGTAAACATCGTATGTTTCTATCTTTTGTTCTTCACCGGTACACTTAAAGTATACCAAAATCAAAATAAAATAAAATTTCGGATCTGGCGATAAATGTATACGATTGTGACATCTCTTACTTTTCGATCTTCCTTATTTCAATTTTACGGATACGGTGATCGTCCCTCTCACGGATCATGAATGTCCATGATTCGTTGGTCCATTCTTCCCCAACTGCCAACTCCGGCAGTTTGCTGTACAGCCAACCGCCGATGGAGTCCACATTCTCGTCATGGATGTCTGTTCCTAATCGATAGTTGATCTCATTAATGTGGACGATCCCTTCGACTAAATAGTGATTTTCGCCCAGCACTTCGATCTCTTTCGTTTCATCTTTATCAAATTCGTCCCGAATTTCCCCGACAATTTCTTCAAGGATGTCCTCAATCGTAATTAATCCGGACGTCCCGCCGTATTCATCCAGCAATAGAGCGATGTGGACATTTTGCTGCTGCATCTTCTTGAGCAAAACTTTAACGAGCATGCTCTCCGGAACCGTCAGCATCGGCTGCAGCAAGCTGTGCAAATCAAAGTCCGGATCATGCAGGTAGCTCAAGAAAAACTGCTTCGTGTTGACGAAGCCGATGATATGATCCTTGTTCCCTTTAGCAACAGGGAATCGCGTATATTTTTCACTCGTAATAATGTTCATGTTGTCTGCAAGGGATTTATCTGCGAAAAGGCATATCATATCCGTACGAGGCACCATGATCTCACGCGCCAACAATTCATCAAAAGAAAAGATGCGATTCACATAGCCGAACTCCGTCTTATTAATTTTCCCGCTCATATAACTGTCAGATAAAATAATGCGGATCTCTTCTTCGGAATGGGCTTCTTCATGCTCGCTTGCCGGCTTCATGCCAAACGCTTTGATAAGCTGGTTCGCCGAACCGTTCAGCATCCAAATAAATGGGTACATGATTTTGTAAAAACTAATAATGAGCGGCGCAGTGAGGACGGAAATCGCTTCTGCTTTTTGGATGGCTAACGTTTTGGGGGCCAATTCCCCCAGCACCACGTGAATATACGTGATGAATACAAAAGCGATTATAAAGGATAGAAAATGAGATAACCCTTCCCCTGCGCCAATCCATGTGAATAGCGGATGGAGAAGTTTCTCGACTGTCGGTTCGCCAAGCCAACCAAGTCCTAAAGCAGTAATCGTAATTCCCAGCTGGCAGGCGGACAAGTATCCATCCAGATTGGAAACAACCGTTTGAACAGCGCGGGCATTTTTTTTGCCTTCCGCCACCATTTGATCTACGCGGCTGGGCCTGATTCGAATAACAGCAAATTCTGTTGCTACAAAAAAAGCGGTTAATACAATAAGTAGTGCGATTAACATCAAATTAATGAACATATGAACCTCTTTCGAGAAGTTTTTTTATCAATTATAACCAGTATCTGCATTTATGCGGTCAGCTATGAGGTTTGTGACACAAAAAAAGCCCGGGCAGCTGTAATACCAGCACCCTGGGCTCCTCATTTCTTGATAATTGTCGCTACCAGTTTGTATCCGACGCCCCGGATCGAATCGATTTGCACCGATTGCTGATTCATCTCCAGCTTCTTGCGAAGAGAACTCACATGTACATCTACGGTTCTTTGTCCCCCGATATAATCAAATCCCCAAACAATGTTCATGAGATCGTCTCTCGTTACAACGACGCCCGGCCGCTGAACAAGATACAGCAGAACCTCGAACTCCTTAGGTCGCAACGGAATAGATTCCCCATTCAGCACCACTTCGTATTTCTCCGGATAAATGTACAGCTCGCCGGCTTGAATGACTTTCTCATTCGTACCCTGCTTGTCTACCGCGGCATCCTCTGACTGCGTTCTGCGCAGTACGGCGGATACCCTTGCCAACAATTCCGCTACGCCAAATGGCTTCGTAATATAATCATCCGCGCCGTGCTTCAAGCCTTGAACGACCTCATCCTCGGCATTCCGGGCCGTTAGAATGATGACCGGCGTGCTGTTTCCTTTTTGCCTAAGCTTAGCCAGTACCTCAAAACCGTTCAAGCCAGGCAGCATGATATCTAGAATAATTAAATCATAGGACTGCTGAAGCGCTTCTTGAAGCCCGTCGCCGCCATGATCCACGACCTTTGTATGGTACCCTTCCTGGGATAGATTGTACGAAAGCAAGCGAGCTAAGGTAGGCTCGTCCTCGATAACTAATATTTTTTGTGCCATGGGATCCCCCGTATTTACAGTATATTAACATTGCACACCCATATAATAACACAATTTTGTAAAGCGAATGTAAATATTGCGTTATCGCCATGTAAATTAGTGTATAACAGGCAATTCAATGGTGAATCTTGTGCCGATACCGACTTCGCTATCCACGCGGATTGTCCCTTTATGCAGTTCAACTAAATGTTTCACGATGGATAAACCGAGTCCGGTTCCGCCTGAGATTCTTGAACGAGCTTTGTCTACACGATAAAAGCGCTCGAAAATGCGCGGCAAATCTTTCTTCGGAATCCCCATTCCCGTATCGGACACAATTAAACGAAGCCGTTCATAATCGCCGTCACTATTCGGATCGAGCGGCTCCACACGCACCTTGACCTTTCCTCCGTCCTGCGTATAAGCAATCCCATTGGAGAGAAGATTGATAATAATTTGACGCAACCGATCCTCGTCGGCTTCAATATACATGTCTTCGTCAACCTGCATGCTCAGCTCAATGTGCTTCTTTTCCGCTTCTTTACGCAGCACATGAAGCGATCTCTCCAAAAATTCCGGCAAATAAATCGGCGAAAAATTCATCGGAATCCGCTTCGATTCAATTTTGGACAGCTCCAAAATATCGCCGATCAGCCGGTTCAACCGCTCGCTTTCGTCAAAAATAATTTGCAGGAACGACACCGCCGTGTCCTTATCGTTCAGCGCGCCGGCTAACAACGTCTCGGCGAAACCTTTAACGGCAGCAATCGGCGTCTTTAACTCATGAGAAACATTGGCTACAAATTCGCTTCTCATCCGCTCCAGCCTGCGGACAGCAGTAATATCATGAATGACGATGAGCACACCGGACCACTCTTCGTCCTCATGGGCAATTGGACTTAAGTGAATATCCAGAATGCGCTCAGCCGGATAATAGAATATCATTTCGTCACGAATCGATTCGCGCGTTTCAATGCATTCCTGAATGAGCTTCGTGAACTCGAACTGCTGCTTCGCTTCGTTGTACCTTTTCCCCAACAGTTCCTGCGAAGAAAAGCCTAAAATGTTCTCGGCAGAGGGATTTAACAGCATAATCCGCTCGTCCCGGTCGATCATCATAATACCGCTCAGCATATTCTCCATAACGCCTTGAAGCCTGCGCTCATTTTCCCGAATCCGGGCCATTTGCTGCTGCAAGCTCTCCGACATGCGATTGATGGCAAGCCCTAGCTGCCCAACCTCGTCATTGCTGTAGGCGGGTACACGGGATTCATAATTCATATTCGTAATTTGCTGGGCAACTTTCGTCATTTTCTCGATAGGATGGGTAATCCCCTTAGCAATGCGGTAGCTGACCAACCCGGCAATCAGAAACAAGATGAGCAATCCTACAATGAGAAAATACCATAAGCTGCGGATTGACTTATCCACTTGCTCCAGGCTCATTGAGATTCTTAGGAAGCCGATCGTTGCTTTCGCCTCATTTTTTACCGGAATGGCGGCGTAGAGCATTTTCTCCTTAAGGGTGTCGCTGTATCTTGTAGAATAGCCTACTCCACTAGCAGCGGCCGCAGCAATTTCAGGACGGCTCAAGTGATTGTCCATTTGTCCCGGCTCTTGATCGGAGTCGCCGATCACCTTCCCGTCCGTACGAACATAAGTCAGCCGTTCATTCGTTACCCCTTTAATCCGCTTGGCCTGCTGGGAAAAGTAAGCCATCAGCTCATTCTCTGATCCGATCCTGCTCCAGTCCCCTGTAGCCACAATGACACGCAGCTCGCGTTCCATATTGTCTTCCAAGGACTTCACATGAGAATCCTCAAGCACTTTAGCCATAAAAATACCGGCAATCAGCATCGAGCAACCGATCATTACAATCATAATAAACGTTAGTTTGGCACGGAATTTGGTCATCTGGTTCTCTGGCCTCCGATAGATCAAGTCTGTAAAAAAAAAGAAAAGGGCTACTCTACATAGTAACCCTTTCTCCCGTGCCTAATCCAGTTATTTATTTGTAAAGGAAATAAAATGTACGGTGATAAGGCAATATTTATTTAAATACAGGCTCTTTCAGCGCCGACAATTTCTCAAATGCGTTCTTCTCCACATCTGCATGCAGACTGTTGCCATGCGAATCCATCGTTACAATCGCAGCAAAACCTTCTGTCTCCAAGTGCCACATCGCTTCAGGAATACCGAATTCCATGAAATCCACGCCTTCGACTTTCTTAAAGCATTGCGCATAGTATTGTGCGGCTCCGCCAATGGCATTCAAGTAAACGCCGCCGTGTTCTTTGAGCGCTGCCAATGTTTTCGGGCCCATTCCGCCTTTACCGATAACTGCACGAATGCCGAACTTCTTGATGATTTCGCCTTGGTAAGGCTCCTCGCGAATACTTGTCGTCGGGCCAGCCGCTTTCACGTGCCACTCGCCGGCTTCATCTTTGCTCATGACCGGACCGCAGTGGTAAATAGCCGCCCCATTCAGATCAAGCGGAGCGTCATGATCCATCAAATACTTATGCAGCGCGTCGCGCCCTGTGTGCATGGTGCCGTTAATGACAACCACGTCGCCGACTTTCAGGCTGCGGATTTGCTCTTCCGAAATCGGAGTCGTCAGAACGATCTCGCGACGGTCCTCTTCCTTCACATTTTTAGCTGCTTCAGCGCTAGCTTCAAAAGCTTCTTGGAAGGACACTTCGCTGCCTCGCGGATAGGACCAGCCGTTGATTTCGCCGGTTTCCGGATTGAGCAGCACGCCTTGACGGCGGAACGCCCAACAGTTGTAAGCCACGGACACGAAGAAGCTGGCCGGCAAGCGGTTCGCCACGCCAACTTTGCAGCCGAGCAAGGTCACTTGGCCGCCGAAGCCCATCGTACCGATACCGAGCGTGTTGGCATGCTCCATGACGTACTCTTCGACTTTACGCAGCTCCGGATGCGGGTTCACATCGTCTACGTGACGGAACAATTGATGCTTCGCCAGCTCGTAACCGCTTGTCCGGTCGCCGCCGATGCCAACGCCGATAAAGCCTGCACTGCACCCTTGCCCTTGCGCTTGATACACAGCGTGCATAATACATTTGCGAATGCCGTCCAGGTCGCGCCCGGCTTTGCCTACGCCTTCAAGATCGGCCGGCAAGCTGTATTGAATGTTTTTATTTTCACAGCCGCCGCCTTTAAGAATCAGCTTCACTTCAACTTCATCGCGTTCCCACTGTTCGAAATGAATAACCGGTGTCCCAGGTCCCAGATTGTCGCCCGTGTTGGCGCCAGTCAAAGAATCTACCGAGTTCGTGCGAAGTTTGCTCGCTTTCGTCGCATTCGCGACAGCTTCGAGAATATGCTTCTTCATAATAATTTGGTTTGCCCCAACCGGACAGTGTATAATAAACGTTGGCATGCCTGTATCCTGGCAAATCGGAGAGACATTGCATTCCGCCATATGAATGTTATCGGCAATACGGGAAAGGGAAAGCGCTGAGCGAGTTCCTTTGTCTTCTTTCTCACTTGCGGCTTGAACCGCGCGACGCACATCACCCGGAAGGTTTGTGGACGTTTCGACAATTAAATCGTAGACGCTTTGATAGAAATGCTGCATGACTAAAAATGGCTCCTTTCGACTTACAACTAATAATCATTACAAACTATTATACCATATAAGGAGTTACGCTGACATGTCCAAAAGAATCGGGATCACGATTCTGCTAAGTCTGATAGGGCTCACGCTTCTGCTTACGCCTCTTCAGGCCAAGCGATCTCAAGATATCTACTATCAGGATCAAGTTGCTGTTCTCATGTATCATCATATCCATGACACCGATACAAGTTCCAGTACGATTACATCCAAATTGTTTCAAGATCAGCTGCAGTTTCTGCTGAGCAAAGGCTATCATTTTATTTCCTTGAATGAATTCAAGCAGTATTTGGCTGGGGCTACCGTCCCTGCTAACGCCGTTCTCGTGACTTTCGATGACGGGTATCAGAGCTTTTATACAGGGGCTTATCCGATTTTGAAAAGCTTGCGGGTTCCCGCTGTCAATTTTGTCATCACGACTGATTTAGCCAATCCCATGGGATCCTACATCCCTTCGATGTCCAAAGATCAAATCAGAGAGATGACCCATGCAACGAATTTTATCGATATCGGCTGCCATACCGATAACCTGCATCACAAGCTGCCGAATGGCCAAGCAGCGCTAGTCGGCCGTTTGGATGGGGAAGGCGGCGACGCCTACAAGCAGCGGGTGCTGAAGGATACCCAGGCCTGTGTCGGCAAGCTTGCCGGTCTGACGGACGCGCCGCTCGACGTGATGGCGTATCCGTACGGCATCACGTCGCCTGAGGCGACGGAACTGATCCAGCAGGCGGGCATTCGCTACGCCTTCACGATCTCCCCCGAGATGGCGACGCGCAGCGCCGACCATCTGCTCATTCCGCGGATCAACGCGGGCAGTCCCGGCATCACGCCGGAGCTGCTGGACCGCTCGATCCAGCGTCGTGTCAGGGCGCAGCCGGGCAGCGCCCCGCTGCGCGTGGATGCGGCCGCCGCCGCAGCGCAGCTCGGCGGCAGCGCAAGTGCGGAAGGCGGAGTGCTGCGCCTCCGCCTCGGGCAAGAGGCATTCACCCTGCAGGTGAATGCGACTACGGCCACGCGCGGCAGTTCGCGCGTGAAGCTGCGGCAGCCCGTGCTGCGCGAGCACGGGCAGGTCACGATCGCGCTGGACGATCTTAGCGCGCTGATCGGACAGCCGCTCGTCTACACCCCGGCCACCGGAACGGTGGCTGTGCGGGTGGCGCCGAGCGTGAAATAACATCAAAGGAGTCAAGAACACGATGAATCATCATTTTTTTGCTTATTTATACCGCCTCAAATATATCGATCGTTGGAGTCTCATGTGGAACATGCGCAGAGATACCGTAGCTGAGCATTCTTTCTACGTATCTACCATCGCACATATGCTTTGCACCATCGCGAACGAGGTTTACGGACGCGACGTGCCTACCGATCGCGTTGTCTCCATCGCTTTGTTCCACGATGCTTCCGAAGTATTAACGGGAGACATCCCGCAGCCCGTCAAACACAACAATGAGCAGATCTTGCGCAACTTCCGCGAAATTGAAGATGTTGCTGTAGAACGGCTCATCGAAACGATCCCGCCGGAAATCAGCGGCATCTACCGCAAGCTGATTCAGGACCCGGACCCTGAGCTGTACCGCTGGGTGAAGGCTGCGGACTTGCTCGAAGCCTATATCAAATGCTTAACAGAACTTTCAACCGGCAACCGGGAATTCGTTGTCGCCAAACAGCAAATTCTGGAGAGCTTGAAGAAAATGAACATGCCGGAAGTCGAGTATTTCCTTGAACATATGAGCTCCTCGTTCGAGAAAACGTTGGATGAAATCACCTTGCATCCGAATGAAAGCAAATAAAACAAAAAGGGCTATCCATGAAGGTCTGTGAAGACCGGCTGGATAGCCCTTTGCTTTGCTTATTAGAGAACTATGATCCTGTATGTCCCTTAAACAGAAATTAAGCCAACAATTGCGGATTAGTCATGAACAAAATAGCTACAACTACCGCTACAGCAGCGATCCAACTGAACGTTTTAATTTTGGCTGCATCCGTTGCCGTGCTGTTGCCTGCCTTTGCGTTGGCAACCAGCTTCTTGATTCTTCCGCCGATCATGCCAGTCACCGCTCCCACGATAAGCAGCAAAACAATAGCCAGCACCATCCAAAGAACGGACACCTCTACTTTTGAAACCATAGCGCCGCCTGTGATGAACGTTACAATCAATGAAAACTGTCCAATTCGGTTTAACGAAGACAGCAGCCCCATAAAGCCTTCAAGCGCAGCACCTGTTAGTGAAGCCGCACGTCCTGCAATAAATGGGAACACTACATATGCGCCAAGAAGCAAGGCACTGATGACATGTAAAAAAATCATGACTTGATACATTTTAACACCCTCCGCAATTTAAATGAGAATCCCTCTAATGTAGTATACCGAATACATTTCGTTGGGACAAGAAAGCGATGTCAACATTTCGGCCTTTTCACCATATCTACATACAAATGTGACTAAATCCGTCATAACTGCTGCATAGTGGTCTTGTCTCCGGTTCCGTGCTGAGTGTCTTATCTCTTACCCCGACTCGGTTCTCAATCCGGTATTCCTATCCATGAATTCGGACATAGCGGCCGTTATATTCGCGAAAAGCGTCGTGTCTCTCTGCTGACGGACATCAGAGTCCTTATTTACCGATTTCAAGGCGAAATCAGTCCCCAGGTGAGCAAGTAACAGCGCTGGTGTCTGTTACTTGCTCGAAGAGGTCCTTTTCCATCGCATAAGGGCCTCTCTGTCCGTTAGCGAGGAAAAAGAATACGCTAATCCCCATTTTGTCTGCACGACAGGCTGAGCAAACAGCCTTACAAATCTTTTCGTCACAAGAACAAGTTATACATGAACGCCACTTTCAACGGTACAGTATCCGTAAGCATTGCTCACGACCGAGCTCCTTTACGTATGAATTGGGAACTCCATTCCCTTATTTAAGCAAATTGCCGAATTTCGTGGGTTGAAGGGGAACTACAGACTCTTATTCTACCTCCATCGTTCAAATATGTGTCAAAATGGCAAAATAGAGGACCCTAGTTCCCTCTCCCTCACTTAAAGGGATCTTTTGGGCAAAATAGCGTCCTGTAGTTCCCCTGTAAAAAAAAACCTAGCATCCGCTGCTAGGTCTTCCTTCTTCTTTATGGCAGCGGCTGTGCAGGTACATCGGCAATTGTGACTGCCTCCGTAAATTTAGCTGTCGTGTTCTGCCTCAACCTCATATTCGCCGCCCCAGAAGCTGTTGTATTGATTTGTACGTTCACGATCTTCTCCGCATGCCCGCTCGCGTTAGCGGTCAGTGAGAAGCTCGTGCTGTACCCGTACGCGGATGGCCAAGTTCCGTCGCTGTTTTGAATTTTGGCCACTTGTGTCCCTGAACCGTTATAAATACCAAGATTGTAGTCTGTCACCGTCGAATTCGGGGTTAATCCGTTAAGGATAATTTTCACCTGAAAAACGGCATGATTCGGCAATTGCGCTTGATGGACGAACGCGAAGGGATCCGTTGTATTCGTCCCTGACGTATAGCCGTAAGACCCGGGTTTAAACGTCGATGGATCATACCACTTATAGCCTGCTGCCGGCGCGGCCCAAGGTTCAGCCTGCGGTTCCGTCGAGTTCGCCGGCTGCTCCCAGGTATACAGCGTTGTTGCCGTATCTAAGGTAAGGCCGGATACTTGCGTCAAGCTTGTATAGCTTTCTTTCGTGGCTAGCCACTTGACCATATTCACGAGCAGCACAGCGTCATTTTGTTCCTGGAAGCCTGCATATGTCGTTTTGGCGCCGCCTGTTTCTTCTTTCAAATATTTCGGAGTCGCATCTTCCACTGGCGAGGAATCGCCAATGAAGCCGGCTTTCCCTGCACTCACCTTCGAGACCGCCACAAACGGTCCTTCCGCCACACCGCCGCCATTGTAGACACCCTGATCCACTGCACTTGACCATTTGGTCGTTGTGGCCGGCAAATACACAATTCCCTTGGCCTTATTCGGGTTTGTAATGGCTAAGGTTGAGCCTGCATGCATGGCAACGGTAGAGACTCCGCTTGTTATGTTGAAAGCTTGAGACGGGCTTACAATGTTGTTTGCCGTAATATCGCCAAGCGCATTGTAGCGGAAACGCACGCCGAAATTCGTTGACAGCCAGTCGGAGCTGGCCACTCCTTGCATGGCAGCCGAGTTTGCTTCCTCTGTGCTCATCCCTGCAGCCGGGTTTGTCCATGCGCCGCGGCGGTAACCGTTAAACACTTCCGAAGCATCCCAACGATTCTTATTGCGATCGGCATTGTAATGATCGCCAATGAAGAAGATGCTGCCTCCGCCTTGCACGTACTGCAGCATGGCGCTTTGTTCCGATGTCTTATAGGGAATATTAGCTTCCCCAATCACGAATACATCGTAAGCGGATAAATCGGCTAACGTAAGCGCTGTGCTTTTGCGCAGCTCCTTCACGTAATAGCCCGCATTTCCAAGCGCATTGGCAAAATCAGAAAAACCACCGTCGATGACCCAGTCAGCCGCGCCTGCCGTTTGACCGTGCGTATTGTCAAACAGCACTTTTTTGCCGTTCGGCGATGCCGGCGTAATCGAAGGCGCAGGGTCATTCGGCCCTTCGGCCAATGCTTGCGGCACAGCTCCCAACAAAGTCACCGACATGACGGCCGTCAGTGCAAGACCTTTCCAACTCTTAGTTCCAAGCAAACTTCTCTTGAACATCATATCCCTCCAGTACATGGAATAATTAGCCAATGGTCATGGCCTAGATGTATCGTAGCATATGGAAAGAGCTTGGAATAGCGTCTTGGTGCGATTTTACAAAAGTAATAAATTTCTATGCAATCAACCAAAAAAAAGAGCCAACCCCTCTAAATAGGAGGCTGGCTCTTTACTGTATTGTGTTTAACCTGTTACAACTTTGATTACGTTGCGAACAGAGTTTGCCGTTTTGTCCAAAGCTGCTTTTTCTGCTTCTGTCAGCTCGATATCCATAATTTTCTCGATACCGTTGCCGCCAAGTACAGTCAGAACGCCCATGAACAAGTTGTCATAGCCATACTCGCCTTCAAGAAGGGCGATTGTAGGGATGATCCGTTTTTTATCTTTCAGAATCGCTTCTGTCATTTGCACAAGGGAGGCAGCTGGCGCGTAATATGCACTACCGTTACCAAGCAGGTTGACAATCTCCCCGCCGCCCGTACGTGTACGTTGAACGATTGCTTCAATACGTTCCGCTGGAATCAGCTTCTCGATCGGCACTCCGCCCGCGTATGTGTAACGAACTAACGGAACCATGTCATCGCCGTGTCCGCCGATAACAACCCCTCTAACGTCCTCAACGGAAACATTCAGCTCCTGGGAGATGAACGTCAAGTAACGAGCTGTATCCAGTACGCCGGATTGACCGATCACGCGGTTTTTCGGGAAGCCAAGAGCTTGGTAAGCCACATAAGTCATCGCATCAACCGGATTGCTCAAGATGATAACGATGGAGTTAGGAGCTACTTCTTTTACGTTTTCACAAACGGATTTCACGATACCTGCGTTCGTGTTGACCAAGTCGTCGCGGCTCATACCCGGTTTACGGGCGATACCGGCAGTGATGATGACGATGTCGGAATCAGCAGCATCCGCATAGTTGGATGTACCCGTGATTTGAGCGTCGTAGCCTTGAACCGGACCGGCTTCAAGCATGTCGAGCGCTTTACCCTTTGTAGGGTTTTCCAATTGCGGAATATCGAGAAGAACAACGTCACCAAGTTCTTTTTGAGCAAGCATTAGTGCAGTAGTTGCGCCTGTGAAGCCTGCGCCGACAACGGTGATTTTATTACGACGGATCGCCATTTAGAATGTGCCTCCTCATTGTATAAAGATATCGTTAGCTTGCGCTATACGAAACAAATTAAGCCATGTTTTTGATGATTTCGTTCGCGAATTCGGAGCATTTGATTTCAGTTGCGCCTTCCATCAAGCGAGCAAAGTCATAAGTAACTGTTTTGTTGTTAATGGATGTTTCCAAGCCTTTGTAGATCAGCTCAGCCGCTTCCAACCAGCCAAGGTGCTCAAGAAGCATTACGCCGGACAGGATAACGGAACCTGGGTTAACAACGTCAAGACCTGCATATTTAGGAGCTGTACCATGCGTAGCTTCGAAGATCGCGTGGCCAGTCAAGTAGTTGATGTTTGCTCCTGGAGCGATACCGATACCGCCAACTTGTGCAGCAAGTGCGTCAGACAGGTAGTCACCGTTCAGGTTCAATGTTGCGATAACGTCAAAGTCAGTTGGACGCGTCAATACTTGTTGCAGCGCGATGTCAGCAATCGCATCTTTTACGATGATTTTGCCAGCAGCTTCTGCGTCTTTTTGAGCTTTGTTCGCAGCTTCTGCACCTTGCTCTTCTTTGATGCGGTCGTATTGCGCCCATGTGAATGTTTTGTCGCCGAACTCACGCTCAGCCAACTCGTAACCCCAGTTTTTGAACGCGCCTTCTGTGAATTTCATGATGTTGCCTTTGTGAACCAATGTTACTGTTTTACGGCCATGTTTGATTGCGTACTCGATTGCTGCGCGTACCAAACGCTCTGTACCTTCGGAAGATACTGGTTTAACACCGATCCCTGAAGTTTCTGGGAAGCGAATTTTGTTAACGCCCATTTCCTCTTTAAGGAACTTGAGTACTTTCTTAACTGCGTCAGAACCAGCTTCCCACTCGATACCAGCGTAAATATCTTCTGTATTCTCACGGAAAATAACCATGTCAACCAGCTCAGGACGTTTAACCGGTGAAGGAACGCCGTTGAAGTAACGAACCGGACGGGAACATACGTATAGATCCAGCTCTTGACGAAGCGCAACGTTCAGGGAGCGAATGCCGCCGCCGATAGGCGTAGTCAGAGGTCCTTTGATGGACACGATGTATTCGCGCATAGCTGTCAGCGTATCGTTAGGAAGCCAGTTGTTGAATTTGTTAAAAGCTTTCTCGCCGGCAAAAACTTCGTACCAAGCAATTTTTTTCTCGCCTTTGTAAGCTTTCTCAACTGCTGCATCAAGAACGCGTACGGAAGCTGCCCAGATGTCAGGACCTGTACCGTCGCCTTCGATGTAAGGAATGATTGGGTTGTTTGGTACTTGAAGTACACCGTTCTCGATTGTGATTTTTTGACCTTCTGTTGGAAGTTCGTAATTTTCGAATTGTGGCATGATAGTTCCTCCTAAATTTGTTTAAAATGATACGAATGAGTTAACTATGGTGCAATACGCTGCGTGCTTTTGGCAATCCCTTCCAACCGCTTGTTATAATCAATTATTTTGAATGACTTTTATATGTAAATAAATCGACTATAAAGGCGGACACTACGTTTCTCCAGGCACTGCCAAGCACTCCACTAGCTACGTTACTACAACGAGTACCCTTAACACAAATCTAACTCGTCCCCGTAGTAGTAGGTAAAAGCATTCAGACACACAAAAAGTGACGGGAGCTGCGGTACGCCCCAGGAAAACCGAAGTCCCCTGAAGCCGGGTACCGAACTGCCCGCACCTTAAGCGAATAAGCAAGCCGATTAGCGAGCGCTGATCGGAATGTATTTTTGGTTAACCGGACCTGTGTACTCAGCGCGAGGACGGATCAAGCGGTTGTTCTCGTACTGCTCCAGGATATGGGCAGTCCAACCGGATGTACGTGAGATCGCGAAGATCGGTGTGAACAGGTCGCGCGGGATTTCAAGTGTTGTGTAAACGGAAGCCGAGTAGAAGTCTACATTCGGTTTCAAACCTTTTAGTCCAGTTACAAGCTCATCTGCTTTAATGGACATTTCGTACCATTTCAGGTTGCCAGTCAGCTTGCCAAGCTCATAAGACATTTTTTGCAAGTGCTTCGCACGAGGATCTCCGTTTTTGTATACACGGTGTCCGAAGCCCATAATTTTGTCTTTACGCTCTAATTTATCATTAATGTAAGGAACTACGTTCTCTACAGTACCGATCTCTTCAAGCATGGCCATAACCGCCTCGTTTGCACCGCCGTGAAGAGGTCCTTTGAGCGTGCCGATAGCGGAAGTAATACCGGAGTAAATGTCAGTAAGCGTTGCAACCGTTACACGCGCAGCGAACGTGGAAGCGTTCAACTCGTGGTCCGCGTGAAGCACCAACGCTTTGTCCAAAGCTTCAATCGCAACTTTGTCCGGCTCTTTTCCAGTCAATTGGTACAAGAAGTTAGCCGCAACGGAAGAATATCCCGGGGAAGCTAAAGGCTCTTTACCTTCACGGATGCGAGCGAATGCCGCAATGATGCCAGGGATTTGCGCTTGCAATTTGATCGCTTTACGAACGTTGGATTCCTGGCTCATGTCGTTCGCTTCATCGTCATACAGCGCAAGTGCAGATACAGCCGTACGAAGCGCAGCCATGGAATTCACATTTTTCGGGAATGTTCTCAACTGGTTGATCACCGCATCGGGCACCTTGCTGTGAGCGTTCAGGTCGCTTTGCAGTTTCTCAAGCTCAGCTTGGGTAGGCAGTTTGCCGAACCAAAGCAAATAAATAACTTCTTCAAATGTCGCATTTTCTGCGAGGTCATCAATATCAATCCCGCGATATGTCAACACTCCATCTACAATGGAGCTGATCGACGAGGTCGTGGCTACAATTCCTTCTAAACCTTTGGTTGCAGTCATGAGAATCTCTCCTTAGCTACTCTATTAGCAAAAAATTGCTTTTTTCCTAACTTCAATAATAAAGTATTTTACCCGGTAAGTGAACAAAAGAGGACATAAAAGTTCATTATCACTACCATAAAGAATCTTTTTGACACAAAGATGCCACTTAATTTTGCTTCACAACTTCAAACGCACGATACAAGTTTTTGTATATTTTCCCGAATTATTCAGCGTTTTTGTAAAAGTTTGTCGAGACGGTCTTCACTTGATACAATGTAGGCAAAACATCAGCGATTTTCTCGGATAAAGGAGCAATGACATGAGCAGCGGCACAAAAATCGGTATCATCGATATCGGGTCCAACTCGATACGGCTCGTGATCTATGAAATCAATGAGCTTGGGGCTTACCGCGTTATCAGCGAACATAAAGATTCCGCCAGACTCAGCGAGCGTATCGGGTATGATGGTATTTTACATAGCAAAGATATCATATCCATCGTCCCCATCCTATCTCACTACGCGCTGCTATGCCGGGTTCACGAAGTTCAAACAGTAAGAGCTGTGGCAACTGCAGCCATTCGCAACGCGGCCAATTCAACCGATATTGTACGTGTACTTGAAGAGCAGACAGGACTAAAAATTGAAGTGCTAAGCGGAACAGAGGAAGCACGCTACGGTTATTTGGGCGTAATTAATACCATTGACATTCGAGACGCGCTCATCATTGATATTGGTGGAGGCAGCACAGAGGTTACCTTACTGCGGGACCGGAAACTGATCAACAGTATTTCCTTCCCTTTCGGCGCCGTGAACACAACCCGTCAATACATGAAGAATGCCAATTTGACCGAACAGGAGTCGGCCGATATTCGCCGCATGGTGGAGGAGGCCATCGCCGAGCATCCTTGGATTACCCAATCTCCGAATCTTCCGATGATCGGACTTGGCGGTACGATTCGTACGCTGGGCAAAATGAGTCAAAAACGCGCGAAATATTCGCTCCAGCTTGCTCATAATTACGAATTAAAGTCCGGAGAGCTTCGTTCTTTCGTCACCTTGCTTTCTTCCCTTCCCATCGAAAAGAGAAGGAAAATAGACGGTCTCTCCAAAGAACGCTCAGACATTATCGTTCCGGGTCTTATTATTTTAGATACCTTGTTTCAAAGAGCTAGTGCCTCTCAGTGTATCATCAGCGGTTCCGGACTTCGCGACGGTCTGTTCTTCGAGACGTTCGATCCCAAGCAGCCGATCAAGCAGGATGTTCTGGAATCCAGTATTAACAACTTACTCTGCCTCCATCCGAACGGAGCGGAAAAGCATGTCAGACGTGTCGATCAACTCGCCATGCAGCTTTATGACAAACTTGCCGCTCATTTCGATCTTGACGAGGGCAGCCGGCGTTATTTACACGCAACCGCGTTTCTGCACCGAATCGGCGTAAGCGTGCACTATTATCAATATTTGAAGCACACTCAGTACATGATTGCGAATACACGAATCGACGGCCTCACGCATCGGGAAATCGTGATCTGCTCTCTGATCGCTACGTTCAAAACAAAAAGCCGGACCCATCAGCAAGCCCTTGCTTACAAAGACTTGTTAACGGAATCCGACGAGGCGTTAATTGTGAAATTGGGCACACTGCTGAAACTGGCGATTGCCTTGGATCATAGCGAGACTCAGCCTGTTCACGAGCTGATCGTTACCCGCTCTGAAACTTCCCTGACCCTCAAACTGCTTTGTGTTCACAACCCGATTCTAGAGTTGAAAGAACTCGCAGCGGTTACGAAAGAATTTGAGAAAACTTGGGGGCTCAAGCTTAAGACTCAAGCCGGAGTTTTTTCCAAGAAGTAATTTTCATCGCCTCGAACTGGCTCCGATAAGGGGTCAGTTCATTTTTTATGCGGGCATACATCCCGTTGGACATAAGCTCTCTGGCTTTGACATTGTCATTCAGACTGACGTTCAGAATCGAAATCATCATTTTTTTCATTTGCGGGTCCGTGACCGGGCACATCAATTCAATCCGGCGCGTCAAATTCCGTGTCATCCAATCAGCGGAGGATAAATAAACGTCAACATCGCCGCCATTTTCGAAGTAATACATGCGCGAATGCTCCAAGAACCTGTCCACGATACTGCGCACCGTAATATTTTCACTAAGCCCCGGAACTCCTGGACGCAAACAGCATACGCCGCGAATAATCAATTCAATCTTCACGCCCGCTTGCGACGCAGCGTACAACGCATCCACCATTTCCTGATTGGACAAGGAATTCATTTTGGCAATGATCTTGGCCGGTCTGCCTGCTCTGGCATGCGCCGCTTCCCTAGCAATCAGCTCAAACAACTTATCCTTTAGATCCGTCGGCGCTACGGCAAACGTCTGCCAATCATGCGGCGCCGAATAGCCGGTAATTTCATTGAACAACGCCGAGGCATCCTCGCCGATGACGCCATTGGAGGTGAAAAGTCCCACATCCGTATAAAGTCGAGCCGTAATGTCATTGTAGTTTCCTGTCCCCACATGCACATAACGCCGCAGCATATTTTCTTCTTGGCGCACAACGAGGGTAATCTTCGCATGCGTTTTGAGTCCGACAAGGCCGTAAACGACGTGACAACCTGACTTTTCTAGCATTCTCGCCCAGGCGATATTCCGCTCTTCATCAAATCGCGCTTTCAGCTCCACGACGACCGTAACCTGCTTACCGGATTCCGCGGCTCTCGCCAGCGCTTGAATAATCGGAGAGTTCCCGCTCGCCCGGTACAGTGTCATTTTGATCGCCAGCACTTTGGGATCATAAGCCGCATGGACGATAAAATCGGTCACAGCGTCGAACGTTTCATACGGGTGATGAACAAGCACGTCCTTCTGTTTCAGCACATCGAAGAAATCATTCGTATCCTCGAATTCTATGGGATATTTGGCATTTACCCGCGGGTAGCGAAGATTTTCAAATCCACTGAGTGTATTAGCCAGCTTCATAAAATAGGTAATATCGAGCGGCCCGTCAATTTCAAAAGTTTGCTCTTCAATCTCGAACTCATCCTGAAGCTGGGCGAGGGCATATGGATGAATCCCTTCTTGAACCTCAAGCCGTACAGGAGAGCCCCAACGCCGGCGTCTCAGCTCCTTTTCTATCTCCTCAAGCAGATCCTCCGCGCCTTCCTCATTGAGCGTTAAATCGGCATTGCGAGTCACCCTAAAGCCATGAACGGAAATCGGAATATAACCGCTGAACAGCGATTGGATATGATGCTCCATTAATTCTTCGAGAAGAATAAACTCCTGTTTTTTACTATTGGTCCGCGTCGGTACGGAAATGTATCGGGACAAATTGCTCGGAACTTGCACAATGGCAAAATAAGGCTCATCATCCGGGTCATCCCCTTCTCTAAGCAGAAGGACGGCCAAATAGACAGAATGATTATGTACAAGCGGAAATGGCCGGCTTTGATCCACAGCCATCGGCGTCAGAACCGGAAAAATAATGTCATGGTAATATTCATCCATGGCTTTCTTCTGGCTCATATTCAAATCTTCGTATTCCGTGAACACGATGCCTTCTTTCGTCAACAATCTTGTCACTTCACGATACGTTTTGTACTGTTCGCTCACCATTTTGGATGTGCGCTTCATAATTCGTTTAATTAACCCCGCCGGTGTGTAGCCGGTAAAATCTTTTTTGGTATACCCAGCCTTAATTTGATCCTTGAGCCCTGCAACACGAACACTCATGAATTCGTCGAGATTGCTAGATACGATGGCCAGAAATTTCACACGCTCAAGCAGTGGAGTACTTGGATCCTGGGCTTCCTGCAGAACACGCCAATTGAATTCGATCCAACTTAAATCGCGATTTAAGTACTTGGTCGAAATCTCTTTGTGTTCCTTGAGCTCTTTAACTTCTTTCAAATCGGGTTCTCGCGCAATACTCATAAAGCCTCCAATTAGGTTATCTAGTTTATGACTTCATTGTACTATGTGTCCGGTATGCCGACAATGCAGCCCCCCCTTTTCAATTATATGAAGATTTTGTAAAGGAATGATCGTTTCCGTATTTATCCATGTTCATGGTACAATACAAAGAACTGAACCAAGGAGAGAATAAACGATGGGAATCCTGAATCCGCGCTTAGTCCACCAGATTTTCAGGGGCATTTGGGTGGCTTTGATCCTCGCTGGAATCGGCTATGCCTTATACTATGTAGTTCCGCTTATTTACCCATTTATTTTTGGCTGGATTTTAGCTCTTATGCTCAATCCGGTAGTGAATTTCTTCCAATTCAAATTGAAATTTCCGCGTTGGCTTGCCGTCACCTTATCCATGCTCATCTTTTTAGCCGCTATGATAACGGCCATTACGCTGCTTGTCGCTAACATCATTGTGGAGCTAGGATCTCTAGCAGATACCCTGCAGTTCCAGATAAACCGTTGGGTGGAGCAATTCAACGTATTCATCAATTCAACGGCGTTCCAGAACTGGATTGAGAGAATTAATGATTTTTTCGAAAATAACCCTAAATATCAAGAAACCGTCAACAAGAACCTGTCTTCCACGGCAGGCTCGATTGCGGATGTCAGTAAGTATGTCATCAGTTATGTCTTTGACACATTGAGACGTTTTCTCACTTCTCTGCCGAATATTGCAACGATTACGATTATCGTCATGCTGGCTACTTTTTTTATAAGTAAAGACTGGTATCTGCTCATCAAAAGGTATAAAGGCATCTTCTCGGACATCATCGTTAAGACTACGCAATTGATCCGAAACGATTTGCAAAAGGCATTATTCGGCTACATGCGCGCACAGCTCATTCTGGTCTCGCTGACAGCGCTGGTCGTTATCATTGGCTTGCTCGTTCTGCGTGTTGACTATGCCATTACAATCGGCTTACTAACCGGCTTGGCGGATTTGATGCCTTACTTGGGAACCGGCGCGGTGATGGTGCCGTGGATCCTGTACGTGTTTTTTGCACAAGGGGATCTGTTCCTCGGGATCGGGCTCAGCATTCTGTATGGCGTCATCGTAATTGCCAGACAGATTATGGAGCCTAAAGTGCTCGCTTCCTCCGTTGGCCTTGACCCGCTAGCCACATTAATCGCCATGTTCGTCGGATTGAAGCTGTTCGGGCTTCTTGGACTCATTATCGGACCTGTGTCACTTATTCTGATTTCCGCTTTTTACAGAGCACGAATCTTTCACGATATCGCCGCTTACATACAAAAAGGCTCGGCACCTCCTGAATAAAGGAGACCGAGCCTTTGTTATTGGGGCTGCTTGCAAGACCACCGCCTTATCTTCGATTGATCCAATGGATGTTGCCTTTGCCAATTTGTCTTCGGATCAAAGCTAACAGCATCACCTTGAAGATCGTCCTCGTATACGGGAAAACAAGGAGAAAACCGAGGATGTCCGTGATAAAGCCCGGTGTAATCAATAAGATGCCGCCGAGGAAAATACAAATGCCATCCAACAGATGCTGTGCCGGCAGCTGCCCTTGGGACCATTCAAACCGAGCGTACTCCAACACTTTGCGTCCTTCCCGTTTAGCGAAATAAACGCCGAGGACGCTGCTTAGAATGATAAAGGCAAATGTTGCCCAACCGCCAATTAAATGCCCCATCAGGATAAGGAGGGAAATTTCGATGGCAGGCACAACAATGAAAATAGCAATAATGATGCGTAACATAAACCCAACCCCTTCCCCTTTAAGAGTACTCAGATAACAGCTGCCACAATTCCGGCGCTTCCTTGTCTATACGTACTGGCTTCCAAGAAGGATTCACCCAAACATGACGCGTGTTTCCTGTTACAAGCAAATCTCCCTTTGTTTCCGCCGATACAGATGTCAAATCTTCAGTAATCTTCCTGATTTCGTAAGCAAAATGGAGACGTACTGAGCTGATCTCAATCACTCTGGTGTTAATACTTACCAAATCGTCATAGCGAGCCGGCTTCTTGAACTTAACCTCCGCTTCGACGACGGGCAGCAAAAGCCCTTTATCCTCAATGCTGCGGTAAGGGTAGCCTAGCCCCCTGATCAGCTCCGTTCGTCCGATTTCGAACCAGTTCAAATAGTTAGCGTGGTAAACTACGCCCATTTGATCTGTTTCGGCATATCGTACGCGCAGCTGGTGCTCATGCCATCGTTCCTCATTCATGTATATGCAAGCCTCCCAAGGACAAAGTTATGCGTTTAGTATAACACAGAGAGGGGGATGAACTCCCTTTTTGCGGGGCTGCGCGAGGGGGATTGCCAGTGGCAGGAAAGAATGGATTACTTGGAGTAGCTAGCTTGGTAGGACCTGTGAAGGGACGACAGTGGTGGAGTTGAAGAGGTGTACGAGCTTTTGCGATTAGAGTGTGATTCGAGCGTCTGTGTGGCAGGTAAGAATGGATTACTTGGAGTAATTAGCTTGGTAGGACGTGTGAAGGGACGACAGTGGTGGGGCTGAAGAGGTGTGCGAGCTTTTGCGATTAGAGTGTGATTCGAGCGTCCGTGTGGCAGGTAAGAATGGATTACTTGGAGTAGCTAGCTTGGAAGGACGTGTTGTGCGCCCGTCACGCACATTAACGGGAAATTATCCTGCTATTTTCCCATTTCATAAGGGGACAGACCCAATTAACTGGAAATTAGATTTTCCAGCTAATATTTAGAACAGATAGCTGCTAATGATCTTGGCAGCACGGGGCAGCGGCCAAAATCCTCAAGACCTTGCTCCAAGAGGAACTACAGGGCGCTAATTGAGCCAAGTCAGCTCTTTTCAGGGTTCATTTGGAACTACAGGGTCTTATTTAGTCCGCAAGCCGCCTCATGTAATCAAACCCGCCAGAATAAAGGACCACAGTTCCCTCCAACCGCCCAAAGGTCCGTTTTTACTGAAAATAACGGACCATAGTTCCCTCGGGCAACTCCATGTGCATGATTCCCCAAACAAAAGAGAGGCCATCCAGATAAGTCTGATCAGACCCTCTTAGATAGCCTCTTCGTTACAACTTACAGAACGCTCGCTTGGCCGGAGTAGATGATACCTACTTCCGGATAAATCGACACTTCTGTACCGTCTTTAATAACTTCTACTGCGTTCTCAACGCCTACGATAACCGGGATTCCAAGGCTAAGCGCGACAACAGCAGCATGTGATGTAATGCCGCCTACTTCCGTAATCAAAGCGGAAGCTCTTTGTACAGCCGGCATATACTCTTTATCCGTAGTTACCGTTACAAGCACGGCACCGTCAACCATTTTGGCATTCGCTTCTTCAGGCGTGCGTGCTGTGACAACGATACCTGTAGCGGTTTGCATACCGATACCTGTACCTTTGGCCAGCATCTCGCCAACATGATGAACTTTGATCAAGTTCGTTGTTCCAGAGCGTCCGACAGGGACTCCCGCCGTGATAACGACGATATCGCCTAAAGAGACAATGCCTGTTTTGATGGAGCTATCCACAGCCAGGTTGAACAGCTCGTCCGTTGTTTTAGCTTGTACGCTCATTACCGGGATAACGCCCCATACCAGGGATAAACGACGGATCACTTGCTCGCTTGGCGTAATCGCGATGATTGGCGCTTTCGGACGGTATTTGGATACCATTCTTGCCGTATATCCGCTTTCCGTAGCTGTCAAAATCGCTTTCGCCCCAAGTTCTAAAGCCGAATTAGCTACCGCTTGCGAGATCGCTTCTGTGACCGTAACTTGTGCTGCTTGTGCTTGGCGCAGGAAAATTTCTTTGTATTCCAGAGCTGTTTCTGCACGCTCAGCAATACGAGCCATCGTTTCAACGGACTCAACCGGATATTTCCCTGCAGCCGTTTCACCGGAAAGCATCACTGCATCTGTTCCGTCGAACACGGCGTTCGCTACGTCACTTGCTTCCGCACGCGTCGGACGCGGGTTACGCTGCATGGAGTCGAGCATCATCGTTGCCGTAATAACCGGCTTGCCAACGATGTTACATTTTTTGATCATTTGCTTTTGTACAACCGGTACGTCTTCAGCCGGAATTTCAACACCAAGATCCCCACGGGCAACCATCAAACCGTCGGATACTTCGAGAATTTCGTCTAAATTGTCTACGCCCTCTTGGTTCTCGATTTTACTAATGATTTGAATGTGAGTTGCGTTATGTTTTTCCAGCAATTCACGAATTTCCATAACGTCGCTTGCTTTACGCACAAAAGATGCTGCGATGAAATCTACGCCTTGCTCGATACCGAAAATAATATCGTTGGCGTCTTTTTCCGTGATACCCGGAAGCGAGATCTTCACGCCAGGCACGTTAACGCCTTTTTTACTTTTAATCGTTCCGCCATTGACGATGCGGCACTCGATTTCTGTTCCGCGAATGTCAACAACCGTAAGTCCAATCAAACCGTCATCGATTAGAATCGTGGAACCAACTTCAACGTCGCGCGGCAGATCGGAGTAAGTAACGGAGATGCGATCAGCATCGCCAAGAATCTCTTCTGTCGTCAAAACGATATGCTTGTCCTGAACGAGCTCAATCGGTTCTTCCTTTAATTTCCCAGTACGGATTTCAGGCCCTTTGGTGTCTAGCAAAATTGCCGCTAATTTGCCTGTCTCAGCAGATGCAGCGCGAAGATTGCGGATACGTGCGCCATGCTCCTCAAAATCTCCGTGGGAGAAGTTAAGACGGGCAACGTTCATTCCCGCTAACAGGAGTTTTTTCAAATTCTCTTGTGATTCGCTTGCTGGTCCGATGGTACAGACAATTTTCGTTTTACGCATGGTTTCCCTCCTGAGTAAATGTGAACCGACCTATTTCTCTAAATTTATGGTAACGGTCCTCTAACAGCTCCTGTTCGGTCAAGCTTAGCAATGGCTCAAGCTGTTCCCAGATCGCTGTTTTGATAAATTCTGCTTGTGCAGCAGGATCACGGTGTGCGCCGCCTTTAGGCTCCGGAACGATGCCGTCAATGACGTTTAATTCTTTAATGTGATCTGCGGTAATCTTCATTGCTTCTGCCGCGTGTAGAGCTTGGGAAGCATCTTTATATAAGATGGAAGCTGCGCCTTCCGGACTGATTACCGAATAGATCGCATTCTCCAACATCAACACCTTGTTGCCTAATCCTAATGCCAGTGCGCCGCCGCTGCCGCCTTCACCGATAACGATACAGATGATCGGCACACGAAAAGAGGCCATTTCCAGCAAATTTCTGGCAATCGCTTCTCCTTGACCACGCTCTTCTGCAGCATTCCCGGGGAATGCGCCTTTGGTATCGATAAATGTAATAATCGGACGTTTAAACTTGTTCGCTTGGCGCATCATACGCAGCGCTTTACGGAAGCCCTCCGGATGCGGACATCCGAAATTGCGAGCAATATTATCCTTCGTATCTTTCCCTTTTTGATGACCGACTACGGTAACGGGAACACCGTTCAATTTGGCTAGTCCGCCTACAATCGCTAGGTCGTCTCCATACAATCGATCGCCATGAAACTCTATGAAATCTGTAAAAATAGATAAAATATAATCAATCGTCGTCGGCCTTTGAGGATGACGCGCTAATTGCATTTTCTCCGCTGAAGACATGCTGGCGTACAGCTCGTCTTCTAGCTGGACGTATCTTTCTTCCAAACGGCGTATTTCCTCTGAAAAATCAATTTGCTTCTCTGCTCCAAATTTGCGCAGCTCGGCAATTTTGCTCTTCAGTTCCGCTAGCGGCTGTTCAAACGGCATTTCACCCGCCATAAGTCGCCTCCCCCTTCACTCCGTGCATGTCCAGTAGCTTGATTAACGTAGGCCGCATATCCTTACGGGCAACGACCTTGTCGAGCTGACCATGCTCGAGATTGAATTCTGATGTCTGGAAATTGTCCGGCAGCTTTTGTTTAATGGTTTGTTCAATAACGCGGCGGCCCGTGAACCCGAAAGACGCTGCAGGTTCAGCAATGATAATGTCTCCCAGCATGGCAAAGCTTGCGGATACGCCGCCGAACGTCGGATCCGTAATGATGGAAATAAAGAGTCCGCCTTCGTTGCTCAGCTTTGACAAAGCTGCGCTTGTTTTGGCCATTTGCATCAAACTAAGAATACTTTCCTGCATACGCGCGCCACCTGAAGTGGAATAAATAATGATCGGAACCTTCTTTTCAATCGCAGCTTCAACCGCTCTCGTAATTCGCTCTCCTACAACGGAGCCAAGCGATCCGCCCATAAAATCAAAGCTCATTGCCGCAACCACAACCGGATAACCGCCAATGGTGCCTTCCCCGGTTATAATCGCGTCTTGTAATTTCGTCGTGTTCTTCGCTTTATCTAATTTCTCTACATAGTCAGGAAACTGCAAAGGGTCCTCAGAAATCATATTCGCATCGTATTCCAGAAACTGGCCTTCATCGAGCGTTAATTGAATGCGTTCCAATGCGCTTAAACGATAATGGTAGCCGCAAGCTGTACAGACTTTCAGGTTTTTCTCTAGCTCTTTACTCGTTTGAATGGTACCGCATTTCGGGCATTTATTCATTAACCCTTCGGGAATATCCCTTTTTGTTTTCTCAGAAGGAATCGTTGCGTATTTACGCTTTTGAAATAAATCCTTTAGCACATTTCCACCTCTAATTGGCTGATATCGTGAACCTCTGACACGCCACGTTACTTACTTCTACTTTAACTATCTATGTAAAATAGAATTGAGCACTTCCTGCACTTCTTCGACTTCCCCGGCGGGGACGACGATTTCGAACTGATTTTTGGATAAGGAGGAGATCCCCCTTACTTGCACGAGAAATCCTTCTTCCGTCAGCCTCTGTTTAATCCGCTCGGCAATTTTCGCGGTAGGAGCTATGTATATCACCGTCCACATGAAAAAAAACCTCCTATGAAGTGCAACTACATGGATTGGGGCAACTAGTAACGATGATAATAAACTTCCCGCATAAGCATAGGCGCACACAATGGAATAATGATATCATAATTTCTCTTTTTCCCGCAACAGAGCACGTTCATGAAAAAAAGTGAAGTCTGAACTAACAAGTTAGTCCAGACGCAGTTTACTGCTATAATCAGGCGCATGCTCATTCTGATGAGCGATTCTGGCAGAAGCGGCTGCCGCTAACCCGCATATCAAATCATCGAGAAAAACATGCACAGCGCTTTTATCATCGTTGAGGCTCCGGATGATTCCCATTTTTTCTTTATCCAGATAGCCAAAGCTGGTCAATCCGATCATCCCGTATACATGGACAATGCCTAGCGCCAGAGTTTCATCGACACCGAACAAAGGTTCGTCGGCCTCAAGAATAGATTGCAGAGGCTCGGGCAGCAGTTTGTTCTCCGCCAGTTCATCCAGCGCGATACCTGTGTACAACGTGTATTGTACTTCCCGCTTGGCGAGAACAGCCAGCACGCTGTCGATGCATTCTTGCTCCGTGAGTTGTTCATTATAGGGCTTCTGCAGCTTAAACACAATCTCTGAAATTTGTTCAATCGTTACACCGCGCTTTTGCAGCAGCTGGATCATATGTTGTTCGGTCATAAATCTTCCTCCTACACATGAATTGCCCCATGAAATGCCGGGTTCCTATTCATATGCGGAGGAAGCATGCTTTATTTCACTCTTACGGAATCTTTACCCATGATCGTTTCAATCATGCGGACAAGATCCTTGGAAGGATCGACCAGATATTGGTCGCTAAGGGCCAAGAGCTTGTTGCTGCTTTCGTAGAAAAGCGCAACCGCGAGCGGCCCTTTGTGCAGTTTCAGCAGCGCCTTCAGCTGCAGGAGCTTATCCGGCTGCTCGCAGTCAGCCGAGATCTTGACGAACACCCGCTGCGGCTTCGTCTCCGCAGCGGGGCTGCCGCTGCCCTGCACGCGGGCAGCTTCGGTTCGCGCCGGCTGCGGCGCAGCGGCGCGGGGCTCCTGGCGGCCGGCCAGCGGGGCCGCCTGCTTGGCAGGGGCGCCGCTGCGCGCGCCGCCAGATGCGGCAGCCGCGCGAGCAGGCTGGTCGTTGACTCCGTCAACTGCTCGCCTAGGCTGCCTGCGAAGCCGCTGGACGCCCGCAGGGTCGTCCAGCGCTGCAAGCTGCTCCGCGAGCAGCTTGGGCGGGTCCTCGTCCTGCAGCTGCAGCTTCGCCCGGACGAGGACAAGTCTGCCCTTCTGCACGAGCGGAGCAGCATTCTTCCAGGTCTCGGGGAAGAGCACCACCTCGACCTTGTCAATCCGATCCTCCAGCTCCATGAAGGCCATAGGCTGCCCTTTCTTGGTCACGATCGTCTTGTGCGAGAGAATCATGCCCGCGACGAGAACTTCGCTGTTATCCGGCAGCTCAGCCAGCTGATGCAGCATGGCGGCCTCCATTTCAGCAAGGGGCTGCGCATACGCATCGAGCGGGTGCCCGGAAATATACATGCCGAGAAGCTCTTTCTCAAGCTCCAACTGCTTGCTCTGCGGCATGACCGGAATGTTCGGCACCTCGACTTCCCAGTTCGGCTCTTCGACAAAGCCGAAAAGGTGAAGCTGCAGATCGTCCCGTTCTTTGCGCCATTTCGTAGCGGAAGCAATCGTTTCATCCAGAATAGCCATCAGTTGGGCGCGATGGCCTCCCAACGTGTCGAAGGCTCCGCCCTGAATCAACGATTCAACCACCCGCTTGTTGCAGACACGCAAATCAACACGCCGGCAGAAATCAAGCAAACTTTCAAAGGCAGACTTTTTGCGTTCGCTTAAAATCGCATCGATCGCTTGCGTGCCTACGTTTTTGATCGCCGCAAGTCCAAAACGGATCGCCCCGGACGCAGGATCAGGCGTAAACACCGTCCCGCTGCCGTTTACATCCGGAGGCAGAACGTCAATTTTCATCCGCCGGCATTCATCTACATATTCGGCAACCTTCCTGTGATTCCCCATCACGGCCGTTAACATCGAGGCCATGAAATAAATCGGGTAATGCGCTTTGAGGTAGGCCGTTTGGAAAGCCAATACCCCATATGCCGTCGCATGCGCCCTTGGGAAGCCATAGTCGGCAAAGCGCACGATCATATCATAGACATGGTTCGCATCTTCCGCACTAAAGCCTTGCTGCAAGCTGCCCTTCACGAAGTGGGTGCGCTCTTCATCGAGTACTTCCCGCTTCTTTTTGGAAACCGCTCGCCGCAACAAATCCGCTTCACCTAGGGAGAATCCGGCCATTGAAGAGGCGATTTGCATAATTTGCTCCTGATACACGATAATGCCGTACGTATCCCGGAGAATCGGCTCTAAAGTCGGGTGCGGATAATCCACTTCCACCTGACCGTGCTTGCCGTAAATGTATTTAGGAATGAACTCCATCGGACCGGGACGGTACAAAGCCAGTACGGAAATAATGTCCTCAAAAACGGATGGCTTTAAATCTTTCAGCACTTTGCGGACACCCGTTGATTCCAGTTGGAAAACCCCGGTGGTTTCGCCTTTGCTCAGCAAGCTGTAAGTAACCGTGTCTTCGTCCATATCCAACCCGTCAAAGTCCAGGCGCAAGCCTTCCATCTGAGCAATCCAATCCACGGTTCGTTCAATAATCGACAGTGTCCTGAGGCCCAGAAAATCCATTTTCAAAAGCCCAATGGCCTCCAGATGCTCCATCGTATATTGAGTTAACGCTGTCTGTGTCGCACCTTCTTGCAGCGGCACATACTGCGTCAACGGCTCTCTGGAAATAACAACCCCGGCCGCATGCGTCGAAGCATGGCGCGGCATGCCTTCCACGCGCATAGCCATCTCAAGCAGCTCTGCGGTTTTGGGCTGTCTCGCGACCAGCGACTTCAGATCGGAGCTGACCTGCAGCGCCTCCGTGAGCGTCATGCCGAGCGTATTCGGAATCGCCTTGGCCGCGCGGTCCACATCCCCGTAAGGAACGTTCAACACACGGCCGACGTCTCGGACCGCCGCTTTCGCCGCCATCGTTCCGAAAGTAATAATTTGCGCCACATGCTCGTGTCCATATTTAGCTACGACGTAATCGATCACTTCATCCCGGCGCTCATCGCTAAAATCGATATCGATATCGGGCATCGTAATCCGTTCCGGATTCAGAAAGCGCTCAAAGAGAAGCTTGTACTGAAGCGGATCTACATTCGTTATGCGCAGCACGTACGCGACGAGACTTCCGGCAGAAGAGCCCCGGCCCGGCCCCGTCATGATGCGTTTTTCGTGAGCAAAACGAATGAAATCCCATACGATCAAGAAATAATCGGAAAATCCCATGTTCTCAATGACGCCTAATTCATAGGCCAATCGCTCTTCCGCTTGCTTCTTCAGCGGCGAATCCGGATGATCCCACTCAGGTTTTGAGCCATACCGCTGCTGCAAGCCCTGCAAGCACAGCTCTCGTAAATATTCAGCTGCCGTAAGGCGCTCCGGAATAGGCCGGAAACTTGGCAAAATCGATTTGCCGAACTCCAGCTGCAGCTCGCAGCGAGAAGCCACGACAGCCGTATTCGCCAGCGCTTCGGGGACATGGACGAATAACCGCCGCATCTCCTCTTCGCTTTTTAAATACATCTGGCTTGTGCCCATTTTGAGCCGGTCCGTGTCCTCCACGGTTTTGCCGGTCCCAATACAGATCAGGATATCCTGCATCACATGGTCCGGTTCCGTCACATAATGCACATCGTTCGTCGCAATTAGCGGGATGCCGGTTTGTTTGCTCAGCTCGATCATGGCAACCATTACTTTTTTCTGTTCGATCATGCCGTGATCTTGAATTTCCAGAAAGAAGTCATCCCCGAAGATATCCCGATAGCGCTCTGCCGCTTGTCTGGCTTCATCCAACCGGTTATGCAGCAGGTGCTGCGAGATTTCGCTGCCCAGGCAGGAGCTCAAACAGATAAGCCCCTCTGAATGCTTGGACAAATGTTCCAAATCAATGCGCGGTTTATAGTGAAAGCCTTCTAAATGCCCAATGGAGCAAAGCTTCATCAGATTCTGATAGCCCTTGTAATTTTTGGCGAGAAGAATGAGATGGTAGATCGGCTGTTCTTGTCTAGTCCCTTTGTCTCGGATGGAGCCCGCTGTAAAATAAACCTCACACCCGATAATGGGTTTAATGCCACGCTGCTTGCAAGCTTTGTAGAAGGCAATAGCCCCGTACATAACACCGTGATCCGTTAAAGCCAGAGAGGTCATGCCCAGATTAGCTGCTTGCGCAACAAGCTCCTCCATGCGTGCGGCACCATCCAATAAACTGTATTCACTATGCACATGCAAGTGTACAAACGAACTCATCAGCATTTCCTCCCTGCTCTCATTTTATTCCTTACATATTATCATATTGTGGCTGTGCATTCCCATACAATAGGTCATGGAGAGTTTGTCCCCAACATTTAGCTGGAAAGGAAGCGGTAAAAGCCATGGGTGTCTTTTGGGCGAATATCATTTTATACTTCTGCATTGCGTTCGGGGTCGTCTTCGGAGGCAGCATGTTAAGCGGCATCGCAGCTGTGCTGACCTTGCAATCACCGACGGAGAAAATGATGACAGTTGCTGAAAATATTAAAATTTGGGCCATGGTGGCTGCTGTAGGCGGCACGATTGATCCGATACGCTATATAGAAAGTCATGTCGCCATAGGACATTTGAATCCGGCAATTAAACAGATCATTCTGATTATCGTCGCCTTCTTTGGAGCTCAGATCGGCACTTCGCTCATCCAAATGATTTGCAAGGGAGGCCATCAGCCTTGAGGGTGCCTCCTTTTGCCCGATATCAGCGCCTGCTTTCGGGCTTCGGTCTGATGGTTTCGGGAGCCATCATAGGGAGCGCGGTCTATATGAGCATACATCAGCACACCTATACGCAGCTGTATGTGGAAATGCATAAATATTTGCAAGAAAACCGTGATTTGCGTGACGATATCGACAACTTAAACAAGACGAAAAACAAACAATCTTTAATTAATGTCGTCAACGTCCATTTAGTTCCCAAAAATCAGGAAGATCTGATTAGTGAGGATATTCAAAAAGAAATAGAGAGCGATATTAAGAGCGAGTTTAAGATCGTTATCGGCCAGAAAGCTACTTATGTCAAGGATGCTCAGCCTCTGTACGAGAAATTGATTACCCAAAAGACGTACGTTTTGCATGATAAAAAATATGTCGTTGAAGTGAAATCCATCGTGCTGATTCAGACCGAATTGACCATTTGGATTACCGCCCAAGAGAAACGAACATAAGCAATCTTCGGAAACTGTGCGAGATGTGATTGCAATCTCCGCCTAAAATCGCTAAAGTTAACAGTAAACTCGCTTAAAAGGACGGATGAACCACATGTTCGCGATTCAAATCTCTTTATTTTCGCTTATTTGCCTGCTGCTTGCCTTGTCGGTATATTTCAGCTTTCGGGCGCGCCGGGAGAAGGAACCTGCCAAACGCGGCCTCTACTCGGCCCGTATGAATATTTGCATGGGCTTAATGCTGGTGATGATTGCCGTTACGCAGCTCTTCTTCTTCAGCGAGTCCAGCTTCCGCCGCATTTTCGGCACGGTTCTGGTCCTGCTCGGATTGTTTAACCTGTTCGCCGGCATCCGCAATCACGGGCACTTCGATCGCCTGCTGCGCTAGATGACTTGAGCGGTCAGCATCGCTTTGGAAACCAAAGCACCTGCGTGGTAAATTTCCACGTCAATCTTGCCAAACTTACGGCTCACCTCAATAATGGTGGGTCGTATTTCTATTTTGGAGTCGATTTGCAGCGGTTTGAGGAAATAGGTCGACATGTTGTCCATGACAAGATCACCTTTTTTAAACTCCTGCACAATGCGGTAGGCCGCCTGGGTCATTAACGTGGTCAGGACACCCTCCGATACGGTGCCTAAATGATTCGTCATCTGCGGGGTAATGACGCCGTGAAACTGCAGCGTGCCATTCTCAGCTCTGACCTCTTCCAACCCGGACCAGATCAAATCCTCGAACGTTTCCCCGTTCTGCGGCTGCTTCTGAATGTACTGCATCGCTTTCAGCACATCGCTCCGGTTCAGCACGCCCACCATTTTGCGGTTCGTGTCCACAACAGGGAGCAGCTCGATGCCTTCCCACACCATCATATGGGCTGCGGAAGCTACGGAAGTCTGCGGCGTGACCGTGAGCGGACTGCGCGTCATAAGCTTATCAACCGTCTGCAAAGCGTTCGCCCCGACCATATCCTTGGAAGTCACGACGCCAATAATGCGGTTCCACTCATCGACAACCGGGAACCGGCTGTAGCCTGTATCCTCCGACAACCGCTGCCAATCCTTCAGCGTGCTGTTCGCCTTGAGCGCATACAGGGAGGCGCCCGATGCCAGGATATCCTCGACAAGCATGATCTTCTTCTTAATCAAACGATCGTATATCGCTCTATTAATCATGGAAGCTACGGTAAATGTATCGTAACTGCTTGAAATAATGGGCAGCTCCAGCTTGTCGGCAAGGAGCTTCACTTCCGCGCTCGTATCGAAGCCCCCTGTAATGAGTACGCCCGCACCTTGTTCAAGCGCGCAGCTGTGCGCCTTGTTCCGGTTGCCGACGATCAGCAGGCTGCCTGCCTCGATATAGCGCATCATGGCATCCTGCTCCATCGCGCCAATGACGAACTTGTGCAGCGTTTTGTGCAGTCCGCGCGAGCCGCCGAGCACTTGTCCGTCCACCATGTTCACGACTTCCGCGAAGGTCAGCTTGTCGATGTTCTGCCGCAGCTTTTTCTCCACTCTGACCGTTCCGATCCGTTCTTTGGTGGAGACTAGCCCTTGATTCTCCGCCTCTTTGATGGCCCTGTAAGCCGTACCTTCACTTACTTCCATGTTCTTCGCAATTTTGCGAACGGATATTCGGCTGCCGAGCTTCAAACTTTCTATATGGCGTAAAATTTGTTCATGCTTCGTTAATGCATCCATGGATTGAGTATCCAACTGTTACACCCCATTCGCTTGTTCCTGTACTACTCTGTACTACTAGTATAATCGTTACGAAGAACAAGGACAATGCGGACAGCTTCCAGACTGAAAAAAATCCAACCCTATTGGATTGGATGCTTTATTCGTATTATACCAAACATATGTTCGAAGTCAAATGAAAGCTGAGCTTGCGGATGCCCGGTTATTTACGAAACTGCAGCATTTTTTTGCGACCTTGAACAAGCTGCTCCAGCTGCCATTTTTTCATTCGGTTGATACGCTTCAGCTCTCTCCGCTTCTCTTCGTCCACACCCAAAATTTGATGCAAATGAGACGCAATGACGAGAAGCGCCATGGCGATCCAGATGCAGCTGAAAATCATCGGCAGGGAACCTGCGTCCCGCAGCTGCATCTGGGGCAGCGAATAAATCAGCATGCCAAGCGCCGCGCTCATGTATACGACATTTTTAAACCCTTTCAACATTGATCACTCCTTTCGTCTGATGAACTCACAAACCTGTCTTCATCTATTTTCAATGTATGAGACAAGTTCTTGTTATATGAGTGCATAGCGAAAGTTTGGAAAAAACTAATCTTCCCCGAAGCCCTGCGAATGCAGGAAAGCTTTCATGTGCTCGCGCGGACGCAGCGCTTTGGCGGCCATCTCCTTGGACCATGTCGTGTCGACCTTGCCGCCTGTACGAACGTTCATATAGCCGCGGATGGTCTCGTCGTACCGGCTGACCGACTCTTCGTTATCCGTATACCGGTTCTCATGGTATACGGCTTCAAGAGGGAGCCGCGGACGCTGCAGCGGCTCCTGATCCGGCATGCCGATGCACATGCCGAAGACGGGGTACACCAGCTGCGGCAAACCCAGCAGCCGGGATACCTCAGCGGGCTTGTTGCGCAGCCCGCCGATGTAGACAACGCCGAGCCCGAGCGACTCGGCGGCAATGGCTGCATTCTGCGCAGCGAGTGCAGCATCTACGGTGGCAATGATGAGATTCTCGGCATTGCCTGTGATCGGCGTATCCGCGTGGCGGTGCGCCGCCTGCGCGTAGCGGTGCAAGTCCGCGCACCATACGAGAAACAGCGGACATTCACTGACGTACGCCTGATTTCCCGCAAGCGCGGCAAGCTGATTTTTCAGATCGCCATCCGTCACGTGGATGACGCTGAAGGCCTGCATGTTGCTGGAGGTTGAAGCCGCTTGAGCGGAAGCTATAATGGCCTGCAACTGCGCTTCCGTGACAGGCTGATCCGTAAACTTGCGAATCGAGCGGTGATTTTGCAATAACTGGATGACTTCGTTCATATCGATGCGACCTTTCATGGTTCATTTTGTTATTTCACTCAAGGATGCGTTTCAAGTGCCCACGGCTCCTTAAGTATACTTTTAGTTACTATCGTACAAAAAAGTGGCTACTTGTAATTAATTATAATACATCCGATACTTAGATACATAGTTTTAGCCAAACTCACCATTCTATTGGCAGGACTGAAGCTTCACTCATATTTTCGGAGGTGTTTCGTTATGAAAAAAGATTTATTTTCACCATATGAACTAAAAGGCTTGCATATCAGAAACCGGATCGTCATGGCGCCAATGTGTCAGTACTCCGTTACAGCCAAAGACGGAAAGCCCAATGAGTGGCACTACGTACATTACCTCTCCCGCGCGATCGGTGGTACGGGCCTCATCATCGTGGAAATGACGGATGTGCATCCCGACGGACGGATTACGGACAACGATCTGGGCATCTGGTCCGACGAACATATCCCCGCCTTCGCCCGAATTATCGATGGCGTTCATGCGCATGGCGCCAAAATCGGCATCCAGATTGCTCATGCAGGACGTAAAGCCGAGGATGCCGAAGTGCCTGTCGCCCCATCGGCTATCCGTTTCCCCGGGGATGCCTACAAAATGCCGCGGGCACTGACAACGGACGAGGTGCAGGACGTCGTGCGGCAATTCGGCGATGCTGCGAGACGTGCGGTGCAAGCTGGCGTAGACACCATTGAGCTGCATGGCGCTCACGGCTATTTGATTCATCAATTCCAATCGCCGCTCACGAACAAAAGAGACGATATCTACGGGCAAAATCTCGCCCAATTCGGCGTGGAAGTCATTCAAGCCGTGAAAAAAGAAATGCCGGCCGACATGCCGCTCATTTTCCGCATCTCCGCGGTCGAGTACGTTGACGGCGGCTATGATATTGACCACGCCATCGAACTCTCCAAAGCGTATCAAGCCGCCGGCGTCGATGCGTTTCATGTGAGCTCAGGCGGGGAAGGCCCTGCAGGTCAGCGAAAACCGGGCAATTCCCCCGGTTATCAAGTGCCTTTCGCGCGGCAAATTCGCGAAGCGCTGCAGGTTCCGGTCATTGCCGTCGGCATGCTGGCAGACCCGGTTCTGGCCGAGTCGGTCATCACCGGCGAGGATGCCGATCTCGTCGCGATTGCCCGCGGCCTGCTGCGCGACCCGTATTGGGCGACGCATGCTGCCGTGCAGTTGGGGCATGAGCATACCTACATCCCGCAGCAATATGCGCGCGGGTATTGATTTCTTGGCTGCTCCCAAGCCTTGCTACTGCTACTGCTATTGCTATTGCTATTGCTATGTTGCAGTTTATACAACGTAATGACAGGAATTAGGCGCTTTCGCTCCCCTATGTTGTATTCTGTACAGCATAGGAGGCGGAAAAGTGCCGATTTGGGAGCATTCTGTAAAAATGGTTGCATTTTGTACAACATAGCTCCGAATTTCAACACGCAGCCCCGTTTTCGTTGCACAAAGTGCAGCATAGGAGGCAAATCTAAGCGCTGCATCTGTTTCTGGGCTGCGCCCAGCCCGTGCCTGCAACTAGCCCGAGTGAGAAGTATTACTGTGTGTGCTGTGGCAAGCTCGCATGGATGTCCCGTTCTAATAAAGGGGGAACATCGTTCCTCTATTTAGACACAAAACGGATTTTCAAGGGTTGAAGGGGAACTACAGGGTCTTATTTCACCTCACCCCCCCAATTATCTGGGCGAAATGGCGAAATAGCGGACCATTGTTCCCACTTCCTTGCCATAGGGTGGTTTTTGGCAAAATAGCGTCCTGCAGTTCCCTTATAGTTTCGCTCATAAAAAAAGACAGAGCAGGAAACACATCCCGCTCTGTCTTTTTTCATTAAATCCCCACTAACTTCCTGACTTTACGATACAGCAGCGTCAACACCCAAGGAATCGCCACAATCAGCACAAGCACAATCGCATTATACAGATGAAAGAGCGCGATCGAGCCCGGCATTTGGACCTTATATTTCCACAGAGAAAGCAGCGCCGGATGCATCAAGTACACACCGAATGACACGGATCCCAGGGAAACGAAGAAGCGGCCAACGGGCGGTGCTTTTTGCAGGAGCCACTTCCCGCCCCAGATGAAGCTTATGCCGATTCCGATGCTATAAAGCAGCCAAAGCACCTCAAACCACGTATTTTCAAACGTGTATCCCTTTAGTCCCAGCAAGTATAGCGATGTATACGTTAAGCCGCTAAGGATGGAAGCTGGAATAACCCAGCCTTTATTGCGCTCCAACCACGTCCGAAATGCCCCGTAATTCATCCCTATCGCGCCTCCGATGAGGAAGTACCCGAAGTAGGTGACGCACAGCTCTGGTTTGTGGGCGATCGACCCGAACCAATGGCTGTACACGTACACGCCGGCTTGTATGGCGAGTCCCCAAAGCGCCAGCGTTTTGCGGAACCAAGCGGCATTTCTCACAGCCCAAACAAGCAGAGGAAACAGCAGGTAAAACTGCACGATAATGATCATAAAATATAAATGATAGCCCGAATCCGCCCATTTCAACTGTTCCAGAAACACCCGCGGCTCTATTTTAAATGGGTGCCCCGGTGTCCAGAGCCAAGGATTGTATATGTAGTAAAAAAAAGACCATACAATATAAGGGACAAGCACCTGCCTCACACGTTTCCAATAAAAGATGCCGGCCTGCTTGGCGCTCCAATTATCCGTATATATGTAGAACAGCACAATGCCGCTTAAGAAAATAAAAACAGGAACGGCAAAATAGCTCATTTTGTTCAAGAATAACATAAGCAGCTGCGAGCTGCTGCCTTTCAAAGCCGGATCCACCGTCCAGTCTGCCGTAACGTGAATCGTGACGACGGCTAGAATCGCAATCGCTCTAACAATATCGAGCTCCGTAATTTTTTGTTTGGCCATATCGGTTTCAAATCCTCATTTCCTCATACATACCCTTTAATATAGACAGTTTCGACATAATTCGCAACTTCCATCATCGGCAAAAAGTCCCTATCTCATAGAAATAGGAACTTCTTTACGCTAGGCGGAAACCGTCTCCCGAGTCTGACGTTTGCGGGGACGAATAAGCATTATAATTGCTCTCCTCATTCAATGCCTGAATAAACGCTTAACAATCACTGAAACTCTACTGAAACTATAACTTTTCAAAAAAAAAGACTATCCGGTTTCGCAGGTTCTGCGACTTCCCGAACAGTCTCTTTTTTATTTAAGCATCGCTTGCAACGGTTCCGCAATAATGCGCTGCACATCCTCAAGCACGATGGATAAACGGCGTTCCGCATCGAATAACCGCTTGATTCCCGGGTTCAGGGCAAGTTCGTCGTACAGCTTTTGCAGCTTCTCCATCTCTTCTGGCGGCGGCATTGCGCCTGCGGCCATTTTCTGCTGAAGTTCATTTTGTCGTTGACGGAAATCTTCCAGTGCGTTTTTGCTGGATGCATCCTGGCTAATCTGAGCGCGAATCGCCAACATATCGTTATATTCACTGCTTTCCTTAATTGCTTTTGCAAGCTCATATGCTCTATCATGCACATTCATTTCCATTACCTCCTCATTTTTCCCAACTCGCGGTTGGGCTCTTCCCCAAACAGTTTCGAACACATCCCAAGCACAAAGGGATATATGTCCTCATATGATGGAGTAGTTTACTTTGCTTAAACAGCAATGCCATTTTTGATGCTGGAAGGAGTGTTCGCTATTGACCAGGACGAAAGTCGGAATATCCATTCAAGGCACCAGCATCTATTTGGATGATCGGACCGTTGTTCTAAGTGAAGCCATTGCAAGAAAATGGAAAGTTCCGTCCAATCAATCGATGGTCCTGCGCTTTGGCTCTGCCAAACAGGATGTCAAGGTCATAACGGCGGCTACATCGAACAGTTTGCGGTTCAATCCCGTCCTCGCCGCCAAGATCGGTATTCATCAAGGGGCGCAGCTTAATATTCATTATAGGCACAATGTGGGCACCTTGTCGATTGGACCCTTAATTGGTGTGATGATCAGCCGCGTTTATAAGAATGCGCCCGATCGCCCTTTTGGTGCTATCACCGCTTTTTGTAAAGAAATGACGGCTGCATGTGAACGATACGGGGCTGTCATCTGCTTTTTTCCGCCAGGCGAAATGCAAGCGAACGCCAGCTCCATTTCTGCATATGCGTATTCCAACGGTTCATGGAACAAAAGAACGTTTCCGATTCCTAATGTGATTTACAACCGCCTTACCTCGCGCAAGTACGAGAACCAGCCGAACGTTCAACAATTTTTGAAAGATGCCAAGGCCCGTCACGGCACCGAAGTCTTCAATGAGAAATATTTGAACAAAACGGAAGTGTTCGATGCCTTGCGCAAAGAGAGCTCCCTTCACGGGTATTTACCGGAATCTTACCTCTTCAAAAATTATCAAATGCTCAAATCCATGGCCTCCCGCCATCCCGTCCTGTTTCTCAAACCGATCACCGGCTCCCTGGGAAAAGGGATCATTCGGATTCGCCGGGAACCCGGCGACGCTTATACGTGTGACTTTACGAACTTAAACGGTGTACGCAAACAAACATTCCCATCCATTTCCGCTCTGTTCCAGGCGATTGCCGGCAAGCTCAAAACCCAGCGCTATCAGCTGCAGCAAGGACTGGACCTCATCACAACCGACGGCAAAACGATTGATTTCCGTTCCCTCGTACAGCGCGGAGCAAAAGGCGAGTGGGCCATCACTTCGATTGTCGGACGCATCGCCGGAACGCAGCATTTCGTCTCCAACCTCGCACGGGGCGGCACTTTGACGAATGTGACGGGCGCGCTGGCCAGATCATCAGTTTCACCAACTGCTCGTGTCTCTGTCAAGGCACGCTTGCGCAAGGCTTCTCTGGACATCGCCAAAGGAATTGAAGCACAAATTCCCAGTCATTTTGGAGAGTTAGGAATCGACCTTGCTGTAGATAAAACGGGTAAGGTTTGGCTGCTTGAAGTCAACTCCAAACCGTCCAAAGACGATAACACACCATTAAACAATGAGAAAAAAATCAGGCCGTCCGTGAAACAACTCGTGCAATATGCCAAATATTTGGCAAAGATTTGAGGTGGCATTATGCGAAGAAGCACCAAACGTCCATTGCTCGGGATCATGGTCACAGAATTGAATAGGGAGCTGCCTTTTGCAAGTTCAGATTTCTATATGCATCTGACTGACTGCGCTGCCCGGGAAGGTCTGGACGTCGTCGTATTCTCACCGAATCGCATTGATTGGAAAGGGCAAACGGTACGGGGTTACTCCTTTGAGACTGAAACGAAAGAATGGGTCTCCAAGCTCTTTCCACTGCCTTCGCTGATTTACGACCGATGCTTCTTTAGCAATAAGAGCAGCTATGACCACTACTTGCACCAAGTGAAGAAGCTGCGCGAAACACCCCTTATTCGCTTCTTAGGCTATGGGCTCGGCGGGAAGTGGGAAGTCGGGCAAATGATGCAAAAAGACAGCACGCTCAGCCGTTACTTGCCTGAGACGAACTTGCTCACAAGCGGCAGTGACCTTAGAGATTGGTTTCTTACAAAGAACGACGTATTCCTTAAACCGCAAGGCGGCAGTCAAGGGAAAGGCGCCCTGCATCTACGCAAAATAAACGCAATGGATGGAAGCATTGCCTTTCATGTCAAAGGCCGCAATGCGCATAACGGACTTGTCGAACGTCATTTCCAACATTTCGATTCCTGCTGGCATTGGCTGCGCAGCCGTATCGGCACCCGGCCCTATCTCATGCAAGAGTATCTGCACCTGCAATCATCCGAAGGAATGGCTTACGATATACGCTCTCTCGTACAAAAGAACGGCTCCGGCTTATGGGAAAGCACGGGCATGGCTGTTCGAATCGGCAAGCCTGGCAGTATAACCTCCAACCTGCACGGCGGAGGCACTGCCGAAGAGGTACCGGCCTTCCTCACGAGGGAGTTCGGCGAGAACAAGGCGGGTGAGCTTATGGCCACGGTTGCCATGTTATCGACTCGCATCCCTCCGATTCTAGAAAGCCATCATGGGCGATTGGCGGAGCTTGGCATTGATTTTGGCATCGATGCTTTGGGCCGCGTATGGATTCTGGAAGTGAACTCCAAGCCGGGCAGAACGATTTTTGCGCGTATGCATAATGAGAAAGCGCGTATGAAATCCATTGCAAACCCCGTCTATTATGCTGGATATTTGCTGAACAAAAAGCTGAGCTAAGCTTGGCTTGCTGGTATGTGGCCAGGCGGACAAACGTTCATGACTGTCTGCCAGGACACGGAAAGCCCCGTAGGGCAACAAGTTTAGGAGGGTAACCTAATGAGTTTGACAACGTGTATGCTCCACGCCGTACAACGAACAGATAGATCGGTCTACTTAACAAGTGAACTCGTCAAAGCTTTACGGTTAACCGGGAATAAATCGATTACTGTAAAGGTCGGCAGCAAAACAGCCACACTACCGATCCGCCTGATCAAAAAAAGTGGTCAGCATATGTACATTCCGCTTTCCTTAATGGCTTCACTGCGCATACCTCGAGCAGGGAGCGTCATGGTTGCCAGTACGACGAACAAAGAACTGCGCATCGGCCCGATCATCGGCGTTTTGACGAATATCACGGGCGGGTCGTCTCCCTTCGGTACAAAAACCGGATTCATCCGCCAAGTTTTAAATACAGGTTCAAGTAAATCATTTATTTTCGCTTTCAGCCCGAGGAACGTCAACTGGGTTCAGGAAACGGTCACCGGCATTATTCCCAAAGAGGGCGGGGGCTGGATTCGCAAAACCTTCCCGCTGCCTGATGTCGTCTACAACCGGCTCTCCAGCCGTAAAGCCGAGAAATCCGCCGGTATGGAGGGCTTTAAGGACCGGTTTGTGCGCAGAGGCATTCCGCTCTTTAACTGGAGCTTTTTTGATAAATGGGATGTCTACAAAATGTTAGATGGGGACGATGCTTTCAAATTCGTTCCGGAATCCCGCATCAATCCGTCTGCCGATCAAATTAAAGAAATGCTCGACAAGCATAAATTCATTTATTTAAAACCTACGGCGGGGAGCCTGGGCATCGGAATTTTCCGGGTCACCTACAACCCGAAACGCGGCTATTTCGTTCGCTACCGCAAAGGCGGTAAAAACGTACTCATCCGCTATGGGAAATTCGAAGGACTCATGCAAATGCTCGGCACCGGACGCGGACGCCTTTCGAACTATGTGGCCCAGCAAGGAATTCGTCTCATTGAAATCGACAACTGTCCGATTGATTTCCGCTTCCATATGACGAAGAACGGGAGCAACAACTGGGTTGTAGCCGCCATCGGGGCTAAAAAATCCGGCAAGGGCAGTGTAACCACCCACATCCGCAACGGCGGTCAGTTAATGACGCCAGAACAGGTGCTTCGCCAAATCTACGGCAGCCGCGCAGAACAGGTGCTTACCAATGCCAAAGAAACAGCCATCAAACTCGCTGAAGGCATCGAAAATAACTATAATCACTTGCTCGGGGAACTCGGATTCGATATTGGCATCGATCAAAATGAGAAAATTTGGATGTTCGAAGCGAATGCCAAACCAGGCAGATCCATTTTCAAACATCCGTCCTTAAAAGAGGGAGACCACGCTACTTTGCAAAGTATTTACGAGCACTGCCTCTACTTGAGCAGATTCCGCTCTAGGAGGGAAAACTAATGGCTTTCTTCCTGAACAATAAAGAGTCAACACCGACGCTAGCCATTCTTACCGTGAAGGATAGCAATCGGGTATTCCGCGGCAATTTGCACAATTTTCTTGATTTAATCCAGACCGGTGAGCGGCTTGGGGTTGATGTTTACGTCGTGACGACAAAAGACTTCAATTTATCGAGCAATGAGATCCACGGCTACCGTTACAACGCTCAGAAGAAGAAATGGAGCAGGGAACTCGTTCCCGCTCCTCAAGTCGTATACAATCGGATACCCTACCGCAAAATGGAGATGAAGCCCGAAGTCCAACAAACCATTCAAGCCTGCAATCGCAGTACCAGCGTCCATTTATTTAATTCTTCCTTCTTTAACAAATGGACCTTGTTTAGTTGGCTGAACGGCGCCAAAGAAAGCAAACCTTACATGCCCGACACCAAGCAATTAAGCTCGGCTGACGATCTGACTTCCCTTTTGCGCAAACACTCCGTGCTGTATTTAAAACCGGTGAAAGGCAAAGCCGGAAAAGGGATTATGCGAATTGACCGGTTGACCACGAAGAGTAATCAAACCCAATACCGGTTAAGCCGCCAGGTGGATAAACAGATGACCTACAGTTATCACAATTCCACTTCTGAGCTCTGGAGCGAATGGAATCGTCACCGCGGCACCCATGAATATATTGTCCAGCAGGGGATCGCATTAGCCAGATACCAACAGCGGGCCTATGATTTACGCGCACTCATCCAGAAGACATCCAAAGGCGAGTGGAGCGTATCAGGCGTAGGTGCACGCGTTGCCGGAAAAGCCAGCATTACGACGCACGTCCCAAGGGGCGGATCTATCGACGATCCGTTTAAGCTGCTTACTCAGGGCTTTGGTGCCAAGGAAGCGAAAAACATTTTAAAACGGGTTGAAACAGCCGCCGTTACGCTCGCCACCCAAATTGAAAAATCGTCGGGCAATCAGCTTGGTGAAATGTCGATGGATATCGGTGTGGATATCGGAGGACATATCTGGTTCTTTGAAGCAAACTCCAAACCGATGAAATTCGACGAACCCAAAATTCGCAAGAAATCACTTGAACGCATTATTCGCTACAGCCTCTACCTTATTAATAATGGAAGAAGAAGGTGATTATGCTTGTCTTCACAACGACTGGGCGTACTCGCTATTTATTTAAGCAAATCTAAACTGGAAGAACTCTCCTATTTTCAAAGGCTCAGTAAGGAAGGTAAAAAACTGGGCGTTCAAGTCGAAGTCTTCTCGCCGACCGATGTGGAAGCCGACAACTCTGTACGCACGTTGACTTATGATGCGGCACACGGAAGATGGATTCGACGCCGCACATCCATGCCGCCGGTTATTTATGACCGCTGCCGCTACAAAGCCATAGCCAACTATCAAATGCTCAAAGCGTTCCGCAATCGTCATGCCAAGCTGACCTTTTTGAGCAGGCCGTTAGCCAACAAATGGTCCATGCACAAAATACTTTCCGAGAATGAGAGCATTCGTTCCTACCTCCCGGTTACCGTGCGATTCAGCTCCGTGCAGGAGCTGCTGAAATTCCTCAAAAAGCATAAACTCGTGTATGTCAAACCGAAAAGCGGAACAGGCGGCAGAGGCATCCTGCGAATTGAACAGCTCGACCACGACCTCTATTTATTACAAGGAAGAAATCAGCAAAGAACCATCATCACCCCGTACCGCGCCAGCGAAAAACAGCTGCTCGTCAAGCTGCATTCGCTGAAGCTAAGCCCGGACTATGTGGTTCAACAGGGCATTCAATTGAAACTGAGAGATGGACGCGTGCATGACTACCGGCTGCTCATTCAGAAAAACGGCCAAGGTGAATGGGAGGTAACCGGCTGTGCGGGCCGTATCGGTCCTCAGCGCAGCATCACTTCGAATCTTCACGGTGGCGGCAGCGCTGTTTCTCAAGATAAACTGCTTGCATACCGTTTTGCTTCTTCTGAAAAAACGGAAACCATCAAGCAAGAAATGAATAGCTTTGCTTATATGCTCGCGGACTTTCTAGAAACGAAATTCGGCAAACTGTGCGAGTTGGGGATGGATATCGCGGTAGATCCGCGAGGCGAAGTTTGGTTGCTCGAAGTCAATCCCAAGCCCTCCCGGGAAGTTTTTCGCAGAATCGGCGAAAACGCAACCTACCAGAAGGCGGTTACACGGCCCATCGAATACGCGGTCTGGATGCTGAAACAGCAATCACGCAAATTAGAAACGCAAGCATCAGAGGATTTGGATTTAATGGATTAAGCAATCAATCGGAAGCGGCAGCCCCTGGCTGTAAGGAGCTTCCGACCTACATAAGTAAAAGACTGAGACCGCAGAATAAGTAAAAGATCGAGAGTCCGCCGATTGCCCCATCGCAAGCCGCGTTGATAAATCATGAACACAATGCTCCTGCAGAGCGGATTCCGTCCCTGTAGATGTGTCATCGCAAAGCGGACAAGCTATACTTTTAACTCCGAATGCTTATTCGTTGAATTCTCAATCTGGATCGTTGTGTGGCTAATACGAAAACGTTCCTCCATCCGATGAATCGCTTGCTGCAGGATGGATTGGCTGTCCTGATCGTCAGCAATGAGCAAGTGGCAGCTTAATGCGTCGAGTCCCGAAGTAATCGTCCAGATGTGCAAATCATGTACGTTAATGACGCCGTCAATGCTTTCCAGCTCCTGCTTGACTTCTCCTAAAGAAATCTCAGCGGGCGTCCCCTCCATCAAAATATGAATCGTGGATTTCAGAACAGCCCAAGCTCCTTTGAGAATAAGGAGAGCCACAATGACACTAATGATCGGATCGGCCGCATACCAACCAAAAATAAGCATAACCGCACCAGCAACGATGGCTCCGACCGAGCCCAGCGCATCGCCTAATATATGAAGATATGCGCTGCGCAGGTTCAAATTGCTATGCACATCCCCTTTGCGCATTAGCGACCAAGCGCTTAGCAGGTTGGCTAATAACCCAATGCAGGCAATGATCATCATGGAACCGCTGGCTACGACTGGCGGGTTAAAAAATCGATCGAACGCTTCCCATATAATAAAACCGGCAATCAGAAAAAGAGTGACCGCGTTAAAGAGCGCTGTTAAAATTTCAACGCGGTGAAAGCCAAACGATTTGCTGGCCGACGACGGTTTAGCCGCGAACCAAAGCGCGACCAGACTTAAGAACAGCGAGCCGGCGTCGCTTAACATATGCCCCGAATCGGAGAGCAGCGCCAAACTGTTCGTCCATAACCCACCGATGAATTCTAAAATCATGATTCCTAGGGTTATGCAAAGCGCAATAATAAGACCCTGTTTGCTTCCATCATGACCATGATGATGGTGCCCGTGCCCGTGATGGTGTCCATGGTGGTGTCCATCGTGCGCGTGGGTGTGTTCGCTATGGCCCTCGTGGCTGCATGAAGCATGATCCTTATGAGATTTTTCTTCTGGCGAATGTTGATGCATGGCATTCCCTCCCTGTTGCTCTGCCACTAGAATGGCATGCTGTTCGTAACTTTATACATAACGAATTAATATATGAGCACTTATTCATATATTAATGAGTGAAGCCAGCTTTTGTCAATAAGGTTTCGCCTAAAAGGGAGAAATTACGGAGAACCCAATGAGCAAACCCAACTTTCCCAAACTTTTTGACACTCCCCCTTTTCCCGCTATAAACAAACCTCTCTCTCCCCGTGAAACTGCAAAAGTGCAGGTAATTTGAATGCTTAAGTGCGATTTAGCTACCTTTGATGTAAAAAGTACAGGTAATTTCGGTGAAATGAGCCATTTTGGCCATTTCTGGTGAAATTACCTGTACTTAATGCAGGTACTGGTTGAAAACGGCATGGTGGAGGCTGATTTAGATGTACTTTTTGCAGTTGAGCTGAGTAGGATCAACTTCCCCCTACCGTGGCCGTTCACGTGGAACAACTGTGCTCGAACGAGCGCAGCGTATTGATGCTCATTGATGCTCTATTCGTGATAAAGGAACTCCATTCCCTTATTTCGGCGAAAAGCCGATTTTCGGGTGTCCGAGGGGAACTAGAGGGTCTTATTTCACCTCAATGATCTACCTTCCTGCTCGGAATGGTGGAATAGCGGACCCCAGTTCCCATTCCCCTGCCGAAAGGGCTGTTTCCAGCAAAATAGAGCCCTGTAGTTCCCTCTCCCTTCCAGCGAGGCATGGAGACTGGAGACTCACTCGCGAAAAAAAATCGGCTCTAAGCCCATTTCCGGAGCTTAAAGCCGATCATCCTAACAAACATTACGTTCCTGTAGCCACTTTGTTAGCCCCAGCTTCCACAACATCGGGGTCAAACGTAACTGTCGCGCTAAATATAGAAGTGGAAACGCCGAAATCCCCCGTAATGTCGCCTCCGCTACCAGAATACGACTTGGCTGCGCTTGTCGGAGCAATCACTAATGTGTCTCCGTTCACCAGGCTTCCTTCGTTCCTAATAATGTTGAAAAATCCTATAAAAGAAGGCATTCTGATCAGCACCCTTATCTCAATGTGCTACAGTGTATGCCCAGCCTACTTGGTTTGCGACTAATTCCGCTTAAACATATTCCAACAGTTCAGCGAAGCTGCGGATTCGAATATGCGCGCCTTCCAGCTCTCCGGCTTCCCGGAAGCCTGCATAATCACAAGCCGCTACAGTCAGGTTATTTTTCAGGCCTGCCTCCACGTCGGAAGAACGGTCCCCTACCATCCAGGCAGATTCAATCCCATGTGTCTCGAGGGCTATTTTGACCAGATCCACTTTGGATTTGGTTTGGTATTTTCCAGCGCTGTATAAGTCTTCGAATAAGTGGGAAAGCCCCATCGCTTCGGTCACATGGCCGACATAGTCCTCCAACCCGTTGCTTGCCACAAATAATCGGATGCCTTTGTCCTTCAGAGCTTGCAGCGTTTCGGCAACCCCTTCGTACAGCTTGCCCTGCCCCTGCTGCAGCCCCTCCATTTGAAACTTTAGCAGCAGCTCATCGGCTGCCAGGCGCGCCTCCATCGAAGCATCCGGCATCACCCGCTGCCAAATATGCTCAAGCAGCATGCCCAGCGCTCCCAAGATTCTTTCTTCCGGCGGAGTTTCTCCCGCATACAGCCCCTTTTCTCTAAGCGCATCAAATGTCGCATGATAAGCGGGCAATAAAACCGTCTCCGTTTGAAATAACGTGCCATCCATATCAAAAAACATAGCTTCAGGTAAGTTTCTCTGTGTGCTCATCATCAAGCTCCTTCTCCGGCATAAATTCTACATGACGTATAATGATCTTAGTTTAGAATGGCAAACATACCCATGTAAGTCAATGTTCATATTTGGGAAAAAGCCTGTTGCCGAGAGCAATAAAAACAGTTATGATTGAAATGAGAATAATTACATCGAAAAATGATATTTTTATGCAAAATAATTTCAAAATTCAACCAACCAATGTAAATAATTGCCGATGAGAGCGAGGAGTACAAACATGAATCTTCACATTTTTCAAAATCAACAAGAACTCAATGAGGCCGGAGCCGGGATTATTACCTCGCTTGTCCAAATGCAGCCAAAAGCCGTTCTGGGCTTAGCGACGGGCGGCACGCCAGTTGGGATTTATGAAGAAATAGTGAAAGCTTACGATAAAGGCCGCGTCAGCTTCAAGAACGTCACTACTTTCAACCTGGACGAATATGTCGGCTTGCCGGTAGATCATCCAGAGAGCTATCACGCGTATATGCAGCAGCATTTGTTCGCGCACATTGACCTGCCTGCTGCATCCGCTCATCTCCCTAACGGGAATGCTCCCGATTTGGAAGCGGAATGCGCGAGATTCAATGAACTTCTTGACGATGCGAAGCAGATTGATTTGCAAATTCTCGGCCTCGGCCATAACGGACATATTGGCTTTAATGAGCCCGACGATTCACTGGTCAGCGGAACGCATCTCGTGGAATTGAAAGCTGAAACCCGCGAAGCGAATGCTCGCTTTTTCAACACCATTGAGGAAGTGCCTACGCATGCATTAACGATGGGAGTCGGCACGATCCTCAAAGCCAAAACGATCCTGCTGATCGTTCGCGGAGCAGATAAAGCCGAAATCGTTCACCGTGCGCTGACAGGACCGATTACAACCGAAGTTCCGGCTACTCTGCTGCAAACTCACCCGCACCTTGTCGTACTGCTTGACGCTGAGGCCGGGAGGTTTTTCGAATGAGCGAACTCGTCATCACGGGTGCCAAAATCGTAACCGAACAGGGCGTCATTGAACAAGGCGCCGTTCATATCAAAGATGGCGTTATCGCGGCAATCCAGACCGGCACACAGTGGGCGCCTAGCGCTCCCGGTCCGGATGCCCAAACGATCGATGCTCGCGGCAGCTGGTTATTGCCCGGTTTCATCGATGTTCATGTGCATGGCGGGTACGGCGCTGATTTCATGGAGGCGAGCCCGGAGACGCTCGATACCATTACCCGGTTTCACGCCTCAAACGGCACCACCTCCATGCTGGCAACGACGATGACGGCAACGCGTGAGGACATTGACCGCGTCCTAGGCGAAGTAAACCGCTATATGCAAGAACCGATGCCTTACGCCAGGCTGCTTGGCGTGCATATGGAAGGGCCTTTTATCTCGCCGAAATGGGCCGGCGCGCAGGACCCGAAGCTGATGCTGCCGCCGCAGCTTTCATGGGTGCAAGATTGGCACGAGCGCTATCCGCAGCTCGTGAAGCAGCTTACCCTCGCCCCAGAAGGCGAGGGAGCGCTTGAGACGATCGCGTGGCTGCGCGATCACGGCATCGTCGCCGCCTGCGGCCACACCGACGCCTCGTACGCCGACATCCAGTCGGCGGCTGACGCGGGGCTCTCGCACGCAGTGCACACCTTCAACGCGATGAAGCCGCTGCATCATCGCGAACCCGGTACCGTCGGTGCCGTCCTCACCGACGACCGCATCAGCGGCGAAGTCATCGCCGATGGCATCCATGTGCATCCGGCAGCGATTCGCCTGCTGGTGAAAGCCAAGCAGCCGCATGGCCTGCTGCTCATCACGGACGCCATGTCTGCCGCGGGACTCGGCGACGGGCAGTACGAGCTTGGCGGGCAAGCCGTCACCGTTCAATCGGGCGTTGCCCGGTTGACGGAAGGCGGCGCGCTCGCCGGTTCCACGCTGACGATGATCGATGCGCTCCGTTTCATGGTGCGCGAGGTCGGTGTCAGCGTCGAGGACGCGAGCCGCTTCGCGAGCGGCAATCCTGCGCGGCTGCTGCAGCTTCAGGCGTCGCACGGCTCGATTGCGCAAGGCAAGCAGGCGGATCTGCTCCTTGTCAGCCCTGATCTCGACATCGAACACGTATGGATTCGCGGCAAAGAATTGCAAGCCTAAAATACAAGAGGGCTGCCCCTTAAGTAGATCATCTACTTGAGGAGCAGCCCTTCGTTTATTATCAAATGTGGTTCACATGTCCATCGTTACTTTTTCAATATGCCTATATATTCTTTCCAAGGCCCAATATCCGTCCTGTATCTCCCGGCCATGACCCGTACGATTTGAGCCGTGTGGGTTAAGTCATGAACAACCCAGGTAGACAGTAGTTCTCTTACCTTCACTACACCTAATCTAGGGTGTAACCCCGTCGATTCAAGATTCAATTCCGTTTCCACATAACCCTTAAGTTTAGCTAGATTTTGTGTTCTTAGCGTTTTAAATTCAAATAACTTTTGTTCTATTGACGAACTTTCAATTGTGTGGGAATTGAGATCAATGGCAGGAAATGGTTTACTTTCGCCTTCCTGAAGAATAAATGCTAACCTTGGTATCCACGTATCTTTTTCTAACTCAATGAGGTGTTCAATGACTTCAGAGACAGTCCAGGTTCCTTCGCCTTCGTTGCAATTCAACCATGTATCCGATAGACCGGATAAAAAAAACGCCAATGCTTGTGGTGTTCGTTCCAGAACCTCAATAGCTTCTTTCATATTAAAATTCATCTAACGGCTCCTTTCTATGAGACAACTATTTTCACAAAAAAAGATATAAACCTATTCGCGAAAGAAGGAATATTTCCCTTTAAACCGCAGTACGCTACATTCCCTATATCTAAATAACGCGCCACAGGCAATCGGACAAAAGATACTAAATCACCTCCACCATACAAACATTGCTTCGCGGTTACCGGGCTTCCTTGCTCCCCCCAATTGCCGGCAACGTTCGGGTGAACATGATAAGCAGGGAAGTTGGAGGAAGAGACATCCAGCCTGAGACGCGATCCGCTTTTCAACCGCCATGTGATCGGCCATAGCTCGATACTTATGCTCACGATGGTGCCAGGCTCATAAGAAAGCCGCATGGATGATCCATTCCGATAGGCCAAGCTCGTGATGCCGTCAGCAAAGTTATACGCTTCGCCACTGGCGAATACTTCCATTAATTTCACCGTAAAAGCGGTATCCGCCGCCGTTGAGCTCACATGCAGCCCGACCCTCATCTGACCGGCAACGAGCAGATCCTGCGCCAAGGGTTCGGATAGGAAGGAAATCACATCCGGCCTAGAGCCCGCTTCCGGTTGTAAGACACTTGCCGCCTTCGGGAGATAAGGGGAATCGCCATACACGGAAAGCAGCGTGCTGCCGCCTGCTGTAGGTACTGGATGCTTAGGGTCGTACTCATAGGAAAAGGAAGCAGGCTGAGCAGACGGACGTTTCCCAAGCGATTTCCCTTCGTTCAGATAAAATAACATCGCGTCATTCTCCGGCGGCCATTGCTCCCATGTTCGCCAACCTTTGTCTCCAATGACATACGTATGAACGACTCCCAACTGTTCCTTATAGGGCTGATTTTTGACCATAGCGTCAAACCAATCCAGCGCAGCTTTCGTCCCCCCGTTCGGACCATCCACCCGTCCTCCCGGATAATCCAGATCGCCATAAGGAACCAGCGAATGCACCCATGGACCGACGGTGAAACGGCTCCTGTCGCGAATGTCTGGCCTCAATTGATGGAAAGCGGTGAACATCGTCTCCAGCGCAATATCGAACCAACCGCACACCATGCAGACGGGGATATTGATTTGCGGCGGCATTGACTTCAACAGCCCCCATAAACCTTCATTCCATAAGGAGTCGCCAGAGCCGGAATTGGCAATAAAATCACGGTACCACGGCAACCTTTTGCCCAGAAGCTTCTCATCCATCTCAATCGGCGGCCAAATTCGATACGCATTGTGAGCCATCTCGGCCAAATCCGCTTCTCCCCAATCCTTGCCCGAGTTGGACAAGGCCCATGAAGTATAAATATCCGGCTTGAACATGCCGTCCATATAGGCAAAACGGTAGAGATCCGTCCCCATAACGGAAAGGTACAGCGTCTTCACCTCCGGCGGCAAACAATCCGCTAGTATCCATTGATTGAAGGACAAATACGATCCACCGTACAGGCCGATGCTGCCATCCTGCCAAGTCTGCCGAACTAACCAGTCCAGCGTATCAAGCCCATCCGACCGTTCGTTGACATAAGGCTCCCAAGTCCCTTCGGACGAGCCTCGTCCCCTGCATTCCTGAAGAACGACCGCATATCCGTAACGAGCGAAAAGGACAAAGGAAGGATCGTACACATCGCTGCTGTTTACGTAAGGATTACGCATGAGAAGGACGGGCCATGGGCCTTTCCCTTCCGGCAGCCATACATGCGTCGCTAAACGAATGTTGTCACGCATCGGGACCATAACCTTGTGATACTCCCCAACTTCGTGCGTAGGTTCAGGCATCAAATGCTCAGTTGTTTCTGACATGCTAACCCCTCCCAGGAGAAAAAGACGTCCATCCCAAAGAGCCGGGATGAACGCCAACGGCGCTGCCGTTAATTTCCGTATACTTCGAACTCGTAAATGCGGGCGTTGCTGCGATGCTGTGTTTTACTTGGATGCTTTCCAAGCATCAATTTGCTTCTGCATTTCGGCCAGAATATTGTCCAAGCCCGCCTTTTTCAACTTCGCATTCATCGTTGGCAAGGTCGTATCCGGATCGGCGATTCCCGTGATCAGCCCGGAATAGAATTCGTCCACCACCGAAGCGGTTTGCGCCAATTCGCTTTTCACGTTGCTTGGATCGAACGAGAAACCTAACAATTTGGACGGAATAGCTGCGGCATTCTTATCAGGACCGGCTGGATACCATTTCGGCTGAGTCGCACTTGTGCGGAACGAATTGAACATGTTGCCGTACTCCCAACCGGAGTCCATCCAATAACCGGCATTGTCCACTTTTTTGATCAAATCATCCGAAACCTTCGTATAGTGCTTGCCTTCAATGCCATAGCTCATCAAATTAAACAGCTCTGGATCGGCATACATCAGGTTGTAGAACATCATGGCTCTTGCTGGATCTTTGGAAGTTCGTGAAATCGCTGTCATTGTTGCGATAATAGAGCCTGTGCTCATATAAGGCTTGGAGAATTCAACCGCTGCTACGTTCGCTGCATCTCCGCCGCCGAATCTTTGAGCCTGGTTCGCGGCCGAATCCGGATTAATAACTGTAAATGTGGATGACACATATTTACCCGCCAATTCATCCGAGTTCGTGTCTTTAATCGTTGCCGCATCTTTGCGGATGATCCCTTTGGAATACCACTCGCGCATTTGTTTCAAAAAGGCCGTGAACTCCTGCGTTTCATATAAATTCACGACTTTGGACGACGCATCGTCGATTCGGATAACACCGGGATTTTTCTGGGAGAAATATTCAAGTCCGATCGCGGTGCCGTAGTTGCCCATCACATCGGTGTCGCCTTTTAAGCTAAACGGATATTTGTCCGGTTCAGCCTGTTTGACTTTTTCGAAAAACGGGGTCAAATCGGCCAATTTTTTAAATTGATCGGCTTTATAGCCATATTTGTCCAAGTACGTTTTGTTCATGAGTAAGCCCGGTGTGCGAGCCAAAACTTGAGTATTAATGATGCCATACAGCTTGCCTTTCACCTTCGCGGCATCCCAGGCGGATGGGGGGACTTGCTTCTTAATATCAGCACCGTATTTCGCTAACAGATCCGTAATGTCGAGGAATGCGCCTTTGTTTACGTTTTGCAAATAATCGTTCGTCCAGTTCGATGTGAAAATCAGATCCGCTTTCTCCCCTGAGGCTGCAATCGCTTGCATTTTCTGATCGTACGTACCCCAATCGACTAATTGAATATTCAGCGTGGCATTTATTTTTTCTTTCGTAATCTTGCTCATCGCATCCTGCACAAGCTTAGCATCCGGGAATACGCTTTGCGGCAAATACCATGTAATTTCATAAGGCTTAAGCTCCGCTGCGGCTGGACTAGCGGCAGCACTGCTGGCAGGGGAAGAAGGCTCGCTGCTGACCGGCGAAGGAGATGCACTGTTATTGTTAGTCCCGCAAGCGCTAAGCAGCATGCTGATGGATAAGCAGCTTACGATGACGGGTGACAAGGTTTTTAATGTTCTATTTTTCATATTCGAACCCTCCTAATGTCATGTTACAGGCTGTACAATCTATTATCATCCGATCCGGATTCGGATTGACAAACACTTACATTCAGTTAGCCTTTAACCGCGCCAACTGTCAATCCTTTGATCAAGTATTTCTGGAAGAAAGGGAAAGCGAACAACATCGGGCCGGCGGCCAGAATGGCAATGCCCATACGGGAAGATTCGGCTGGAATAGCGCTCATATCAATGCTGATGCCCGCTTGCATGTTTTTCGTCAAAAACTCGATATTAGACATGATCCGCTGCAGGAAATATTGAAGCGGTATCAATTTTTCGTTTTGGATATAGAGCATGGCAAGCCACCAGTCGTTCCAATACGCCAGTGCGTAGAACAAGCCTACCGTGGCCAGCGCCGGTTTTGACAGCGGAAGAACGATCCGCACAAAGGTGCTCAGTTCCGACGAACCATCTATTTTGGCAGATTCAATAATTTCGAAAGGCAAGCCATCCATGAAACCTTTCATGAGCATCGTAAACCACGCGCTGACGCCATACGGAAGAATTAAGGCCCAAATCGTATCCTGAATGTGCAGGACGGTTGTTGTGATAATGTACGAAGGCACTAATCCTGCATTGAACAGCAGCGTGAAGAAGATGAAGTAGCTCGTAATTTTGCTATAGCGATAATCCTTGCGGGTCATAATGTAAGCAATGGAAGAAGTGAGAATCAAGCTTAACGTAGTTCCCACTACAGTCACAAAAATCGTGACCATATAGGATTGAAGCAGCGCTTTTGGCGTTTGGAAAATGTACGAATACGCGACAAACGTAAACCGTTTGGGAATGAGCTGATAGCCATACTTCGCGATATCCCCGTCAAAAGAAAGCGAGACAGAAATGACGTACAACATGGGATAGATGAAAATAATGGATAGGACAACAAAGAACAGAATGATCAGCCAGTTATTTTCTGACTTTTTCTTGATAGATGGACGCACCGTCCCCCTCCTCCCTAGAACAAAGCGTTGTCCCGATTAAATTTACGAACCAATATATTGGTCGCCACAACCAGAATCAAACCGACAATCGCCTGATACAAGCTGGCCGCAGACGCCATCCCCAGATCACCGACAACACGCAGCGAACGAAACACATACGTATCAACGACATCTGTCGTAGCATACAGCATCCCCGCATCCCTGGGCACAAAGTAGAAAAGTCCAAAATCCGAGTAAAATATCCGGCCCACATTGAGCATGAACAGCATCGTAATTAATGGCAAAATGAGCGGGATGGAAATTTTCCGAATTTGCTGCAACCGGGAAGCTCCATCTATAGAAGCAGCCTCATAATAACTGTTGTCGATGGACAGCAAGCCCGTGAAGAAGATGATCGCGGTGTAACCGACATTTTTCCATAAATACGTTAGCAGTAAAATTACCGGCCAATAACCCGGCTTGCTATACCAGTCGATCGGGGCAAAATGAAGCTGTTCCAACGTCTTATTGATCACGCCGAAGGAAGGATTCAGCAAAATATAGCTGACAAAACCTACGACGACCCATGAAAGAAAATAAGGAAAGAACAAGATCGTTTGGAACAGTTTGACCCATCTTCGGCCTAACTCCGCCAGTAATATACCGATGACTAAGGCACAGGACATCCCCACGACAATAAACAATCCGTTTAATAAAAGGGTGTTCCGTGTAATCCTCAGCGCATCTTGCGAGTTGAAGAAAAACTTGAAGTTATGAAGCCCTACCCAATCACTTCCCCAAATGCCTTTGGTATAGTTAATATCTTTAAATGCGATTACGATGCCATACATCGGCAAGTAGTAAAAGACAAACACAACAAGTACCGCTGGCAAACCGATGAAAAATAAGCTCCTTGCTTTCCAGAAATGCTTCCATTCCTTCTGTAAGGCGGTGAAGATTCCCAAGTATGATACCTCCTTCTGTAGGTGTTGCTTCGTCCTTTGCGATTTCATCATACGAAATCCCCTGGCGAATTGAATACTGCTCATTTTTGCGCCTGCTAAAATGTACTGTAGTTTTGAAAATCGGTCGGATTTCAACTGTACTTTACGCAAAATAGGTTAAGCTTCGCTTAACCTTTACCTACAAACTAGCTCCCCTCACCTTAACTCTCTGCTGTATCCCACATTTTCCGTTGCAAGTTAGTCTCCTACTGGCTCTCATTGGACGAATTCCAATGAAGATGCCCTGCAGACATGTTATTTCTTCATTTCGTTGGATGAAATCCAACAGGAGCGGCTAAAAAGGCGATAAAACCTACCATATTCATCATCCCGTTGGATTTCGTCCAATGTGATTGGCATTTAGGCATCCAAAATCGCATGTTCGTTGGAATTCATCCAACAAGTCTGAGTCTCCTCTGGCGTAGCTCTCCCTTCGCCGAAGGGGAAAAGCTGCCATTTCGCTCCGAGACGGCCGAAAAGGCTGTCTCAGCTTCCAAAGATGGCTGACGGCTCGCTTTTGTATGTCGAGAGGGCCAAAAAGGCCGTCTCAAACGGAGAAAAGCGGCCATCCCCCTCCGAGACGGCCGAAAAAGCCGCCTCAGCCTCCGAAGATGGCTGACGGCTCGCTTTTGTATGCTGAGACTGCCAAAAAGGCCGTCTCAGAAGGAGAAAAGCATCACTCCCGCTCCGAGACGGCCGAAAAAGCCGTCTCAGCCTCCAAAGATGGCTGACGGCTCGCTTTTGTATGCTGAGACAGCTTTTCCTCACTTATCATCTTATCCGTTTGGCCATGTACTCTCTAGGCGTCATCCCAAACTTGGCTTTAAACAGTTTATAGAAATAACTTTCGTTCTCCACACCGACTCGCTGCATAATCTCTTGGATGCTTAGTTTGGAATTCTCCATCCATTCCACCGCTTTATGCAGCTTAACCTGATTAATATATTCCGGTATCGACATCCCCAGATGTATCTTGGATATTTTGCTCAATTTGTAAGCGGGCAATCGCATCATTTCAGAAATGCTTGCTGCCGAGAGCGAGGAATCGAAATAGTTGGAATCAATGATTTCTTTGACCGTATCGGCTACAACCTGGTTGCCTTGGATCGCTTTTTCTTCGCCTTCACTATGAATGGATCTAACCGCTTCCAGAAGGAGCTGCTCGAATTGTTCGATCGTTTCCTCCTCATACAACTCCCGGCTCATGAGCCTGGCAGGGATCGCAATCGGTTCCTTGCTCGTACGATTCATTTCAAAAATCGTCTTCTTCAGTTGGTAAACGACCTGCATGCTCACTAACATAATGCTGCCATAGTCCAGCTTACGGATCTGCTGAAAGACATCGCGCAGCTTATCCTCCGTTTTGAGCGCATTCCCCTTGGGCACAGCTTCAATAAACTTGCTTACCATTCCCCACACCTGCTCAATGTCTACGCTTCCCGTATTGTCGTCGATAAGAGCTTGCGTAATCACCGACTTCGTCCCGAACACATAGCGATATGAGCTGTTCGCTAAGGTGCTGTTATATGCAGCGGCAATCGCTGTATATTCCATAATAGGATTACTCACCGTCGCCGAAAAGGACACATGATAATGCTTCTGAATATAGCTTTGTGCTTCCGCAAGCGCTTGCCCCACAATTTCCACGGATTCAGCTTGGCCGTCTGCCGTGTTCAATACAATCGTGAAAGAGTCGTCTTTCATGTCCACCGTTTGCGCTACACACGTTTTCGATAAGGCATCGGTTGTTATATTCGCAATTGCAAAACGCAGAAGCTCCCTCTCCGCCAAGCTTTTATGGCTCAGAAACCGTTTATACTCATCGATTCGAAGAACACAGACGATGAATGGTTGATCTCGGGACAAAGATACGTTCAACAATTTAAGTACATCTTCAAATTCGGAGACGTTCATACTGTAGCTGTCCGAAATCAGCTTTTTCAAAAAGTAGATCTTCATGATGCTCGTATTATTGTTTTTTTCGAGATGGTATTCGTATAACTGTTCTCTCGACTTCCGGTACACCTCGGTCAAATAGGAAAACTCATCTTTCAAGCCTGGCTCCAGGGATCCATCCTTTACCGCGCCGCTCCATGAGGTTTGTTCCATCAGCCTTCTCACAGGCTTGTAGATGCCTTGGGAAGCCGACAGCGTTAAGAGCAGCGCTCCGACAAACACAGCAGCCGTGATGAGCAGAATCGTATCCATGAGCTGTTTCAGATTTGCATACACTTCTTTGTATGGTTTCGCTTCCAAGAGGGTCCAACCCGTATTTTCCAAATATATATAGGAAACGATGAATTTCTCGCCATTGATTTGGGACGAAAAAAATCCGGCAGGCTCCCCCGCGTGCACCCGATCTTGGGAAACCGTCGTTTCGAAGGATTGCTTAATCGTAGCCGCAAATGCATTTTCAGCGATCGAACGGTTTGGATCCGTTTCCATAAATTTGTGATCATTGTCTAAAATATATAAATCGCTTTGCGTTCGCGAATCAAACTGGTTAATCGTTCGAATATTGTCCACGAGCCAATCCAACTTCACGTTGAGAATGATGGCACCGTCCATGACGCCTTGTTCATCCACATTCTCGAACATGACATAACTTAGCACGGTATCATAGGTAGGGTTTTCCATGCTGCCGCCCGTTTGCATTTTTCGCACAATGGCTTTTAACGGAGTGACCGGCGGGTCCGCCGAAAGAACTTTGTCTAACTCTTCATCTTTATGGTACAAATCACCGAAGGTTGAGTAATACATCTTCTTATGATTGTTATAGACATAAATGGATTGAATAAACGGATAATTGGCAACGACGTTTGCGTTCAATTTATTGATTGTATTCATATGTACGTACGTCTCTTCATCGTTCAAATACATGAGGGCCTTTACATCATTGCTGCCGTATGTAGAAAAGGTAAGCTTGCGGATCATCGTATCCAAATAATCAATGTTAAACTTCATTTGCGACAGCACCTTTTGGCTGCTCTCATATTCGCTTTGGAAAACATTTTTCTCTACATTCACGTAAATAAGGCTGGAAAATGAAAGTAAGCTGAGCAGGATAATGCAATTGATCCATAAAAAAATGCGCAGCAAATACTTTTTTTCCTGAACGATTCGCCAAATTTTCATGCCAGTTCCCCCCTGCGTCATTTACTTCCCCATGAATAATTTCATCTTATTATAACGCTTACAAATGAACAACGGACGAAAACAGCGCACAGCAAGGCTGCTTGCCTAGCATAACAATTAACGGCAATTTCGTATACTGCTCCTTTTTGCTCCCTCAAAAAACACTGTACTTTCCGAAAAAAGCATGAAAAAGAAGGAGCTGCGGCTAAGCGCGCTCCTTCCTATTATTTCTCTTCGTTCGTCAATGCATCGCATTCATCGTCGCATGCTTCACGATGACGCGGCGGATGAAGAACGCAATGGCCAGCCCGATGAGTGACACGATCGTCGCGAACACGAACACGTTCTGGGAACCGAGCATCATCGCTTTGGCCATCTCGACCGGTTCGCTCGGAACCGAAGAGCTGGTTAAATACTTCTCCATGCCTTTTGTAAGGATGGAGATGGCAACTGCCGTGCCGATCGCGCCTGCGACCTGCTGCAGCGTGTTCATGACTGCCGTGCCGTGCGGGTAAAGCTCCGGCGGCAGTTGGTTAAGTCCGTTCGTCTGCGCCGGCATCCAGATCATGGAAATACCGATCATGAGACCAATATGCAAGGCCACGATAAAGGCTACAGAAGATGCAACGGTAATGCTGGAGAAAAACCACAACATTACGGCTACAATAGCGAGGCCAGGAATGACCAGCCATTTAGGGCCATACTTATCGAACAAGCGTCCCATACGCGGCGACAAAATACCGTTCAACGCACTGCCCGGCAGCATCATCAGCCCGGTAGCGAACGCGGATAGTTTCATCCCGTTTTGCAGATACATCGGTAGAATAATCATGCTCGATAAGATGATCATCATACATGTCAGCACAAGTAGCAGACCCACGATAAACATGGGGTACTTGAAGACGCGCAAGTTCATCATTGGCTCGCGCATGAACATCTGGCGCAGCGCGAACAATACAAGTGAAATAAGGCCGATGACGATCGATGCGAGCACGATCGTGCTAGTCCAGCCTCCCTGTCCTTCTCCCGCCTTACTGAAGCCGAAGACAACGCCGCCGAAGCCGATGGATGACAAAATAATAGATAAGGGATCAATGCGGGGTCTCGTGACCTCGGTAACGTTTTCCAGGTATTTCAATCCGATCAACAACCCTATGACCAAGAATGGAAGAGACAACCAGAAAATATAGTGCCATGTTAAATATTCGATTAAAAGACCCGCAACAGTCGGGCCCGTCGCCGGTGCGAACATGATGACCAGACCAACGAAGCCCATCGCCGCCCCGCGCTTCTCCGGAGGATAAACGACGAGAATCGTATTAAACATGAGCGGAATCAATAAACCCATGCCGGCTGCCTGCAGAACGCGAGCGACCATCAGCATTTCGAAATTAAGAGCAAGCGCTGCGATCAATGTCCCAATGATCGAGCTTGCAAGCGAAATAATGAAAAGCTGCCTCGTTGTCAGCCATTGCAGCAGTAAACCTGTCATCGGCATCAGAATACCGAGAGTCAGCAAAAAGCCTGTCGTTAACCATTGTGCAGTCGCGGCTGAAATCTGGAACACGTCCATTAAATTGCTAATGGCTATGTTGAGTGCCGTCTCGCTGAACATGCCTACGAAGCCGCAAATGAGCAGCGATGCCATTATAGCCCTCGTATTGTATTGCTTCATATGAATTTCACTTCCCTCTCCTGAGAACTTTTTTGCAAAGTTCTCTATCTATATGGCTCCCGCTTTAAAATACAACAGAGTGTGCATTTATACAAGACCGAAAACAAATTAAACAAATTTCTACCTTTCAGTTCTATAAGAACACCTCTAATGTTATTTACAAAATAAGGACAGCACTCCAATGGAGTACTGTCCTTATGATTATCGCGTTCCGTTCATTTTGATTACTTCCACTGAGCAACTTTTTCGACCGGCAGTCGAACTGATCCGTGTCCAGCGTTGGCCGCCTTGCCAATTGAGATCAACATAATAGGTATGAAGCGATCCGCTTCGAGTCCGAAAGCTTCTGCAATCCGGTCTTTCTTGTATCCGGCCATGGGGTTTGTTTCGTATCCGTGTGCACGGGCTGACAGCATCAGTTGCATAGAAACGAGACCACTGTCGATTAAAACAGATTCCTTCTTCGCTTCAACAGAAAGATTTTGAAAATATGGTACTGACATTGCCAACTTCTTGTCTTTCACATCCTGTGGCATATAACCAAGTTCTACGGCTTTGCCGTAGATTTCTTCCGCATGAGTCACGATCTGAAGGTCACCGAATACAGCGATAACTGCCGCAGATGTGTTTACCTGTGAAGCATTGAAAGGCGCTAGCTGCAGCAAGGTTGCTTTGGCTTCTGGACTCTCGATTACAAGAAAGTGCCACGGTTGCATGTTAAAAGATGACGGGGCGAGCGTAGCTTCCGTAAGAATTTCCTTCATCTCTTCACGACTGATTTTTACACTGGGATCGTAATTAGCAATCGCTCGGCGCCCGGTAATGATGTCGTTAAAGTCCTTCCGTTTGTTCACATTGTTCATCGATATCTCCTCTTTCTTTTCCCTTAATAGATGCCGTTTCCTCCTAAAAGCCGTTCAAAGATCGAGCGTACAGCAGCTCTTTTTATCGTTAATTCTTCTTCGGACCATTTGAATACCCCATTATCTAACCAGAACGCAGTCCCAACCAGTAGAAATTCAGCAGCTTCTTCAGGATGTTTAACAGTGAATTCCCCCGCGTGTACACCTTGCCTAACAATTTCCGCCACGTAAGGAATCAGTGCTGTAAGTTCTGCTACTTTCCATTTCTGATGCAAGGTTATGTTGCTCGCATCATGCAGATAATCTAATACGGTTTGTTCTTGAGGCGTAGGTATAGCATCCACAATGATCTTGTACAGTTTTTCAAGTGCAGTCAGACTAGTGTTTTTTGTTGTACTCTGCACGTCGGCAAGCCGCGAAAATAAAGTGCGTTCACAAGCTGCGTTCACGACCTCTTCTTTTGATTTAAAGTAATAATAAAATGTTCCTTGGGCAACTCCCATTTTTTTCACAATATCGCTAACTGACGTTCGCTCAAAGCCATTGACTTTGAATAGTTCCATCGCGACATCCAAAATTTCATTTTTTCGTACTTCTGGATCCTTTGAGATTCGTGGCATTTGTTTTCCTCCATTGTTCACTCCATTTCTTAATAATATATCCATTGACTGAGAGTAAGTCAATAAACTATACTTCATTCTATACAATGACTGACATTCAGTCAACTTAAAAAAGGAGTGAGGTTTTTTATGAAAAACCGAAAAATTTTGTATGCACTCGGATTCTGTGCTGCAATCGTTTCTTTTGCACAAAACCTGTATGTTCCACTCATGCCTGAGATTCAAAAGGAACTGCACACGTCTTTGTATATGGTAAATCTCAGCATTACCCTGTTCACTATTGCGCTTGCGGTTCTTCAGATTGTGTACGGACCTTTAATTGACAGAATTGGGCGCAAAAAAATACTCCTGCCCGGGATGATTCTCTATGTTTTGGCTACAATAGGATGCAGCTTCTCTTTCTCAATTGAAATGCTTTTAGGATTCCGGTTGTTGCAAGGCATTGGCGCGGCGGCTGTCCCGCTGGTAGCAGCAACCATGATTGGTGATTTATTTGATGGGAAAGAACGTGCCGAATCCATGGCGACCTATCAGATGATATTGGGGATTGCACCTGCTATTGGTCCACTAATCGGAGGTGCGATTGGTAGTGTTGCGGGTTATTCAGGGGCATTTGGCTTTCTGGCTGTCACGGCATTCCTTATGTTGCTGGTCGTCATTTTTGTTTTGCCTGAGACTGGGCCGGTCAGCGTACACAGCAAACGACTCGACCTAGGGTCATTTGCACGAATCTTCAAAAATAGAACCGGCTCTTCTGTACTATTGACAGGCTTTGTTTTGTACGATGTGTTTTATACGTTGATCGTGTTCCTGCCTATCATCCTCAAAGACGGATACCGTTTATCTGTCGCACAGATTGGCCTTGCTTCTATGCTGCTTATGGCTTTCAGCCTTATTGGCAGTAAACTTAGCGGGACATTGCAGGCAAAGATTGGTTCGGCCAAAAGCTTGATTCTGACATTTTCATGTGTGATTATCGGCCTGATCCTGTTCATTATTACCGCCAAGATGTCCTTGATTGCACTTCTAATTACACTGGGCTTCATAGGTTTCTTCTGTGGATTAACGATGTCGGCGCTGCCTACGCTTTTATCGGCAGAGTTCGTAAAGGAGCGCGCTACTGCCATTGGAGTCTACAATTTTGTACGCTATTTGGGCATGGCTGCAGCGCCCATGCTTGGAAGTTTGCTTTATTTTTACGGGGGAGTGACATTGCTTATTGGCATAACTGCGCTTCTGGTTGGGGTGGCCGTTGTTTTTTCCAGCGTACAACTCGGGCTTATGCTTAAGAAAAGGGACAGAGCAAAGGGAACCTTTTAATCTGTTCAGTAGCCGCAAAAGAAAGGAAGACGGCATTTCTGCCGCCTTCCTTTTTATGGAACTGACCAGATTTTTTTAATCCGATCTTAAGATTGATTAAGGATTTGTCTAGCCACAGCAGCCAAGTCTTCAATGTCCACTTTGCCATCGTTATTGACATCCGCTTTCTTGTATTGCACCCAATCCGAATCAGTCGATGATTTACCGTAAGCGGCAGCCACGATAGCCAAATCGCCGATGGTAAACTTCCCATCATCGTTCAAATCACCAGGAGTAGACACATTAACGGAAGCTATAAAGGCTTGCAATGCAGCATTCAAATTGGATACCGCTTGTTGAATCTGCGACTGGCTAACACCAGAGTTGTTAAGCACCAACGTGGCTGCATCGATTGCAGCTTGTAAAGTTGCTTTGGATCCAACAGGATACTGGCCTGTTCTCGTGCCTTCCACCGCAGCATCATGCTTGCTTTGCGCATCTGCGATCAAAGAAATGAGAGCTGCTTTATCTACAACTGTAATTTGGAAATTATGGGACGCTGCGTTCAAATTCAGTTCCACACCTTGAGCATCCGCTGAGATTGCATTCACGGTGATCACTGAGCTTGCAGTTGCTACAGGCGACTTAGCTTTCCAATGGAATTTAATGAAGTCGCCATTGGCTTGATGATTGGTTCCGAGTTGGGCAGCAATTACGCGTATCTTTCCTTGTTTATTGCCAGTTTCCAATATTTTGAAATCTTCAGACAGCGATTCGGCCGATACAAATTCCACGAATTCAGGATCGTAAGTGACTGTAATATCTTGTGCGTAAACGTCTTGGTTCACCTTGCCCAAGCCATAGGTCAAGTCAAAGGACTGACCAGGCTGCACATCTTGATCACCACTTAATACCACGGAGTTCACAGGAGTTTCTTGAAGATTGAATGCACCCGTTTGTCGGATATCTCTTGAGGAACTGCCGACCAGAATGTCATATTTGCCAGGCTCAGCAACCCAATCATGAGAAACGGTATCGTAGTAGGCAAATGACCGTTTATCCAAGGCAAAAGTTGCCGTTTTCGTTTCTCCAGGCAGTAAAGACAGCTTCTCATAACCTTTCAGTTCCTTCTCAGCACGGTTAATTTGGGAATGTCCGTCATGAATATACAGTTGAACGACTTCACTACCCTTGACACTACCTTTATTCGTTACATCCACTGAAACCGTTTGATTTTTTGAATTGATGCGTAAGTTTGAATAGTCAAATGTCGTGTAAGAAAGTCCATAACCAAATGGATACTGAGGCTCCTTATTCGCCGTGTTGACACTTGAAGTGTCATAATAACGATATCCTACGTAAATATCGTCGGAGTAATTCACAACCCCGCCTGTTCCTGGGAACATGACATTTGCCGCTGCCGAGCCAACCGCATTATTCGTATTGCCAAAGTTGACCGTAGGGATATCTTCTAATTTTTTCGGGAACGTGACAGGAAGTTTTCCTGAAGGATTGACAGCTCCTTTCAAAATGTCGACAATCGCATTACCGGCTTGCTGTCCTGGCAGCCATGCAACTAGAATAGCATCTACTTTATCTTTCCAATCATCTACGATTAATGGTTGGCTGATATCCAATACAGCGACAACCTTTTTATTTTGAGCGTGAAATGCAGTAGAAACATTATCGATAAAAGTTAATTCCGCAGCCGTTGTATTGATATTGTTAGCCGTGTTGTCCGTACCTTCCCCACCATCTCTTCCCATGACAATGACACCGATATCAGAGCGAGATGCTAGCGAATCAGCCTCTTGTGCTGTCAACGATTGCGTTAAGTTTGCTGTATTGTCTGCATTGGTATAGATCGGCGTATAGCCTGCGTTAGTCAGACCTTCTGGAAGCTGCACAACGTAGCTTGCACTCTCTGGAGCTACATAACCGCTTCCTGTCCCCGCCGTATACATCGTAACTGCGGCATTAGCCGTACTGCAGACGCCTAAACTTTGGAAGCAGCTGCTGGATGACTGGTTGGTCCCGACAATCCCCACTTTCTGGACTTCCTGCTTAAACGGCAGCGTATTCGCGTTGTTTTTTAATAGCACCATACCTTCGGAAGCAGACTTACGGGCGAGTTCTTGATGGGCTGTATATAAGGCTGGATCTGCTGTTCTGAGAACACCTTTGTTGGCAGCATAACCAGCGTAATCCCCTTTAAATCTAGGCGATTTAATAACCGTACTTAAAACATGCCGAACAGCATCATCTAAGTAAGATGGATCGAGCGTTCCATTATTTAATGCGGTATTTATCGTACTTGTGTTGGTGCTTGGCATCCCCAGATCACTTCCGGCTTTCAACATGTCGACTGCTGTGTGTACTCCCCCCCAGTCTGACATGACTAATCCTTTATAACCCCATTCGCCTCTTAGGATATCGCCGACAATCGTTTTGTTCTCGGACATCCATGTTCCATTCACTTTGTTGTAAGAAGTCATAACCGACCAAGGGTTAGCTTCTTTCACGCCCATCTCGAAAGCGGACAAATAAATTTCCCGCAGGGCTCTTTCCGAAATCGTCGCGTTAATCGAGCTCCTGTTTGTCTCCTGATTATTTGCAGCAAAGTGTTTTAAAGTGACGCCAACGCCCTGCGATTGAACGCCTTTTGTATATTCTACAGTCGATTTTCCAGCCAGATAAGGATCTTCCGAATAATACTCAAAGTTCCTTCCGTTCCTTGGGTCCCGCTGAATATTGAGGCCAGGCCCCAGTATTTCATCGACCCCTTGGACTCTCAACTCTTTGCCGATAGCTTCCCCAACTTCATATATTAAATTCTTGTCAAAGGAAGCTGACAGCGATGTCGGATTAGGGAATTGAGTGGATCTGCCCGCACCCAGTCTAAGACCGGTAGGACCGTCTGCCACTACGACTTGGGTAATGCCTAAAGAAGGAACAGCAGCAGTTGCGCCGGCCGCGCCAGTGGCCAAAGATTGCGATGCTCCGCTAATGAGCGATAGTTTTTGTGCCTGTGTTAGTGCTTTTATTACTTGATCGATGGAAGCCTGATCTTTTAGGGTTACCGCGTCGTCCGCCAGAGCAGGTTGAGTTAAGAATGGAGCAAAACCTATAATCCCTGTTAACAGCGTTGTGCTTAATAGTACATTGAATGCTTTTTTCATACGACTTGTATTCATGTGCAGTCCTCCAAATAGTTTATTTCATGACCAAGTTGAACCTTCATCTGAAAACAATGGGTTAATCTCTTGCCCCCGGACTTTCAATCGTTATTGACCACTCACCACCCCCAATCGTGTGTCATCCAATCGCAAATTTGTAAGCGATTTCACATTTATTAAGAAGTCACGCGTTGAAGATTGAAAGTCATGTACATCTTGTTGCTAGATACAAAATGTATCACCATGGATATAACAACTCGTAGAACAGAGATCACATTCCATATATGCTTATCTTAACTGTTACCCAACCCATTTCCTATCACTATACAGACTTATTCCTTTAACGTTTCCGACTTATTTCCAAATAACCTTAGCCCGGTACAATACCGAACTAAGGCTATTTACATAAACTCAGTATTTATTGTTGAAGTAAACACTATTATAATAAATAGGGGCATAGCCATCCATGGTTTACTAATTCAAAAAGGGGGAGCAGCCTTGCAGACTTTTGCTTTTAGCTCCGGTATTATTTTATTGTTTTTTCTAATATCCATTGCGTTATTTTTGCTGCATATAGTCTTATGTGTATGGGCATATCGAGATAGCATAAGGCGAGGGAAGAGCACGGAATTTGCAATCTTGATCCTGTTAGCCATGTTATTTTTCCCGATCCTCGGGCTGATCGTTTATCTAATTATTCGTAATGATTAGTTTGACTTCAGCACTTAATAACTTGCTTTTAAAACTTAATACAGGACATTAACCCCTCGTTTTTGCGCTTGTATATTATCCTTGACTGACCAAATGTTTTAAATTTTTCACGTAAAGCTCACGAGCGGACCAATCTATGTACTTCTCAGGTACGGCAATTTCACCTATTTGATCTAGTGTGGTTGCCTTAGCTCTAAGCATTTCGGCTGTCTCAAGTAAATTGCCTAAGTAATCTTTGGCTTTTGCAATCCATTCCTTCCCGCCCACGGGTCCATGACCAGGTACAACGCACTCAATTTCCCAAGTATTCAGTTCATCAAGAATGGATATCCACTTCCGAATGTCCCCGTCCACAATCAACATGTGATTATTGATGGCAACCAAGTCCCCTATGTAACAAACGTTCGCATCAGGCACATACAGAAAGGAATCAGAAGCGGTATGGCCGCCGCCTAGAGTATGACACAACACTGTTCGACTCGTTCCTTTCACACACCACTCCGATTCAAAGACTTCATTGGGCAATATTAATTCCAGAGAAGGCAGAGATAGTTGAATTTCTTTTAAAATGGAGATTTGTACTGCCAGTTGCAACTTCTGTTTTTCTTCAATAGTTGACTCCCGTTGTTCCTCAAGCTTTTGAATATAGGTACCTAATCCTTCAAGTCCCGAACGCTGTTCCCTAATTCTTGAAGGATGCTTCTCTTGCATGATGATTTTTGTTTGCTCGGTTGCCACAATAGATACGTCTCGAAACGCTTGGTTTCCGCGAATATGATCTCCGTGCCAGTGACTGTTAATGAGATGAGATACAGGCTTCCCGGTGAGTTCCCCGATTACGTTTCGAAGCTCCGTTGCAGCCTGTTGCGTGTTAAACGAGTCGAAAACCAGAATGGATTCTCCCAAGTCAACAAATCCGGCATTTGCCATTGCACCAGTACCTTCGTTTGCTATTGCACCATAGACCCCTGGAGTAATCTACTTCACCTCAAAGTGCCTAGTACTGAGAACCAATTTTTCAAAATCCATTTCAGTCACATCTCCTTTTATTATAGAGGTTTACGCATCTGTGGCCCAATAAATGGAGTCACTGCTAAAATTACTGTTCGAATACTTTTCTTGATATTGGAAAATTCTAATCGTAATGAAAGGAGGTACATACATGGTTGAGTACACTAACATTCAAGACAACTCCGAAGAAATAATGAACTGTATTGTTAGCTGCGATACTGAGCAAGAAGAGGAACACAAAGATAAAAACCTACTGAACAGCATGCCAGACGAAGAAGAATATATGGATGAACCGTAATTCATTATGCTTCAATGGCGATTTACACTAACATTCCAAGGCTGGGACCATGAAACCAATGTTCCTGGCTTTTGCTTTTTATTCAACTACAGTTAACTTCTTATTTTTTTAGTCAAAATGATTTCCAAGGGCTCATCTTCGAGTAAAAGACATCCTGAATCTCGATAACCTATTTTTCTATAAAAGTGCTGTGCCTCTTCATTTGCCAGAGTCGAGGTCATAACCAACTGAAAACCCTTTTCTTTCATTTTTTCTTCCCAAAAAAGGATGACTTGCTTCCCTAACCCCTGGCGTCGATATTGTTCGTCGATCCAAATCATATTCATGAATGGCGTATTGTCCCAGAAATATCCGTACCTCATAAATCCGATATTATTGTCATCTTCGTCCCGCAGAATATAGATCTCATTGCCACTAATTTTTTGTAAAATTAAGTCCTGTAAAATATGGTGGTCACGCTCTTGGATATAGCCATAGTCTAAATGAGTTGCAAGAGCAATTTTCATCTCTATCCTCCCGTGTAACGCCTCGATAACAAGTATATCCACATTTTAACACGACTCGCAAAATCCATAATACTCTAGTCTATTACATTTAAGGACATCAGCTTGCCGTCTACCTTAGACTCCGAAAAAGTGATAGGCAGCATGCCTTCCGGGAACGGTACCTCGAAGCGGTAAACACCGACCTTTTCATCGCTTTTATCCGATAATTCCTTGGCTTCATAACCGCCTTGAATGCCAGCCTTTGTTAGCAGCTCCAGGGTCTTCTGCAAGCTTGCACCTTTATATTTGTCATGCAAATTGTTTGACCACGTCAGCTCATCCCAATCAGGAGCTTTCACGTTCACGCCTGCCTGCCGCATCGTCTCCAGCAAATTGGCGACCATGCGCCCATCACCTTCCTGCATGGCGCAAGCAAGCGCTAGGTAAGCTCGGTCAGTCGTAGGAACGTAATTCGTTTTATTTTTGGCTGCCAGCAATTCTAATAGATTCTCCGTATTCTGTTCTGCGGTGAACCAATACGTATGGAAATCCATTGGATTCGTTCGGCTTGTGCCTGGGATCAAGTACCGCCCGTCATCCGAAACACGGAATACCTGTGCAATATCAAAACGTGCTGGATATTGCATGGCAAAAATCTGACTGCCGTCTCCGCTAACCATCATTTGAATGGAAAATGGCTCACGCGGCCGCTCATTCCCCGGCAGGATCGAAGCAGAACCACGTATGCTGGAGTAGTAGAAGCTGCCATTGGCAGCAGTTTCCAGGACAAGTCTGTACATCAACCGGCTCTTGTGCATGATCGGCTTTACGTCGATTTGGGTTGAATGCCCATTTACTGTGCGAATATCCTCATTCACCTGCCATGTAATGTCGGCTATTCCATGCAGTTCGTCTGGCTTCTTCTCTCCGGACAAGTCCGGAAGCCTTATTGCAATACTATAATCACTTGTCTGCCACTCGTAAGCTGTATAGTTCTGCTTTGACGCATAGAATACGTCGGAGAAATTCGTCAAGTAGGAAATACCGTTGAGCTGCTTTTTACTACCGAATTCAAACGCACTTAAGTGCTTTCCGGAAGCTGCAAAAATCCCCGCCACAACTAGTAACGGCACGAGCGCCACAATTATAGCGTTTACCATTTTATACTCGCGGGCCTCTCCGAATGGCTGATCAGGAGTCTGTTCACCGTCTAGCTTTAACTTCACTGCCAGCCTTCTCATTAGCTCGCTAATCAGCAGGGTTCCAATGCTTGCGTAAGCGATCAACGGTACCGCGTAGCCCAACGGAGGCGGCAGTGATCGAAATAAGCTGACAATTAGCGTGCAAAGCATAGCAAACAGCGCAAGCGGCAGCAATGTGCCGAAATAGCGCCGAAACATGCGTGGCGCCTTCGCCAATGCATCGCTAAAGGTGATATTTTGGAGGACAATCAAATATGGTGTAAGCGAATAAAACATTAAAGCAACCATCAATATGAGCCCAACCGGAAAAAAAGCTGCAGCAAGGAAAACGATTACCGCGCCAAGCACGCTTTGAAAAAGAGACCATGCTACCATATCGCCGAAATACCTGCGTCCGCACGCGATCAGAGGGACTGCCTTACGGTTCAGAACCCAACCTTTCAGACCTCCGAGGTACATACCCCGGACAAAACTTTGCACCACCATTACAGCCGCCGATACAAGGAATGCCGCGATTCCCCATGCCGGAGCCCCGGCCTGAAGATACGTGTATGGGATTTTTAGGTCCGCAAGAGATGGCATATATAAAGGAATCGTTGCATTAAACCCGGCTGTCTGCACAGAAGCACCAGTTGTCGTTACCAGTGACTGAGAATATGGAAACACGGAAAATCCAAAATAAATGCCAAGCCCGACTACAGTCGTAATCAATACTTCAAACACCATCACCAAAACAATTAATCGTGTATAGGCCATTTTTACCTCCTTACAAGTCATCTCTCCCAATATTTGACGCATTTGGAGAGTGATTGTTCCGTTAGCTGGGGATAGTTTAATCGTGTTATTAACAACAACTTATCCCAAAATACAAAAAAACCGCGATTTACGCGGTTTTTAATGAGATCATGCTCTTGTCGTCTATTTCTATTCATATTCATCGGATTTTCTTCTCTCCCGGCGTAAAAGGAATAGTAAGAATCCGAGCCCCACCGTAGCGAACACGGCAAATATACAACCGAATATTAACATGAAATAGTCCATATCCATGATTTTTACCACCTGATGATTATGACCTGGAATTTCCAAATGTATGTTACCACTAAATTTAAAACAAGGCAACTTGGGACGTTTAGGGCTACTTAATACAATGGTTTCTTAAACGGCCATCATGACGGTGCTTTCGATAAAAGGGGGAATTCCCGGCAGTAGGCCACTGAAAAGTCCCTTTAAGTAAAAAAGGTACAGCCCTCTCAAAAAATTGAGAATGCTGTACCTTCGATCCAAGGATGCTTTATTGCGGCGTGTAGCCTGAGTTAAGAAGTAGTTCGTACGGAACACTCGGATCTGTTCCAGAATACGTATAGCTTCTTGTGGTGACGGTTACTTTTGCCCCAGCAGGAACGTACAACTGCCAGTTTTCACGGCCATTTGCACTCCAAAGTCGAGTTGAAGCACCCGGAGCACTTCCACCAGAAATACCTACTGAATTAATACCGTAATTTAAAGTCGTGTAGTTTGGCTGCCAGAAATAAAGGAATACCGTTCTAGCTGAACCTGTATCGTTTGTCCATTGGAAATAATCGATATCATCAAAATTAGCGAAAGTACCTGTAAAATAATCTCCTACTCCGTAAAAGATATTCGGGTTACTCGCACTGTCTGGTTCCGGGAGAGCAGGTCTTGCAAATGCAGATGAGGTGAGTGACATAAATACTGCGAATGCTGCCAGGACTGTTACTACTTTTCTTTTCATTGATAGTTCCTCCTAAAATATAAAATAAATTCCATTACATAATAGTAGACACTATCATATGATTATTTGTTACAAGAATTGGAAAAATATTTTTCAATTGTTTTCCAAGGTTTGTTTCAAAGCCCACTTTTATAGTAGTTAAGTTTATCTCTGTCGCAATATGCTGCAATTTTGAATAATGTTATAGTTCTCTTCTGAATTGAAAACTTCGCCGCTTGTAAGGTTTTTGCGGTGATATGCATTATTAGCGATACAGCAGCAACAAAAAGAAAACCACCCTACGGGTGGATAGTCGCAAGGTGGAGTAATATGCCTACTCAGTACGTAGTTCTTCAATAAACTTGGAGAAACTCTCTGAGATAAGTACTAAATGATCATAGGTTGGTGTATCACTATCATCATTCATGTAATCCCAGTAGTAAATAAATCCAGTATTATTGCCTTCTACCGAAATGCACAGTAAATTTCTAAGAGGGTCTTCTCCAAATGTAATTATATTGGATGGAAGGTTTCCTTCTTCTTTGTTGAAAAACAGAAAATTTCCAACCAAGCTAGGCACTTTCCTATCAAATAAAGGAAGAACAGAAATGAGATAGCTTGTTAAAAATCCATTTTTAGTAGTGAACATCACATTAGGTCTTGGTTTCCCACCATTGTACTTTAATAAAAAATCCTTGTAATCATTTGGTAGTATAAACCCATATCTCTTCTCTACTTCTTGAATAGCTTCTAAAGATATAGGGGCAAAAGTATTGTCCATTTCAAAATGCATTTTGAGCACCTTTTTTCTTTACTAATAATTCTAACATATTCAAAAAAATCTTAGTACAAGCTCCAATAACAATCGGAACTATCGGAAACGGGTTTTCTTAACATACGTATACAAATTCAAACTCAGCGGATTCTTCATAACGTGCCAAGTAGTGCCATTTTTAGTTGCTAGTGTAACAACCACATACAAAAAAACCACCAAACGACGTTTAATCGCAAAGTGGTTTAACCTATTCATCATTCAAATAAACTCAACTTTCACAGATCAGATATCCAAGCCTTATCCCCTTCTCAGATCACTTTCAAACCAAACCCTCAAAAAATCTTCCTCTGCTCCCTATCCTCCTTCAAAATTTCGACAGCCTCCCTAAAACGAAGCGAATGCACAATCTCCCGCTCCCGGAGAAACTTCAGACTATCCTGAAGATCGACGTCATCCGTCAAATCAATCAGCCATTGATACGTAGCTCTTGCCTTCTCTTCGGCAGCTATATCCTCGTAGAGGTCTGCAATGGGATCTCCCTTCGCTTGTATGTAAGTGGCCGTCCATGGCACGCCTGACGCGCTCTGATAAAATGGCGCCCTGTCATGACTCGCATAATGATCATCCAGGCCGGCAGCTTTGAGCTGCTCAAGGGTTGCGTCTTTCATGAGCTTATAAACCATTGTTGCAATCATCTCAAGGTGAGCGAATTCCTCTGTGCCAATATCCGTTAGCAGGCCCACAACCTTATCCGGAATGGCATAACGCTGATTCAAATACCGCAATGCTGCAGCAAGCTCACCGTCGGCACCGCCGTACTGCTCAAGCAGAAGCTTCGCCATTCGAGGGTCGCATTTGTTGACTCGGACAGGATATTGCAGCTTCTTTTCATAAATCCACATGGCTCTTCCTCCTTGTTCAGACCTGCCATGGCCATGGCGTTTCAACCCATTGCCAAGGATGCTTGCTGTAGGCTTGACCAAACGCCATAAGCGGGCCAAATTCCATTTCAAATTCCTGAACCAGCATCGTTCTCTTTTGCGCGAATTGATTGTACTGCTGGATAGCCGCGAGATCGTGCGGATGCGTATCCAAATAAAGCGTCAACTCAACCAGGACAAAGTCGACCGCTTGCAGGTCATGCATCATCTTGTAATAAGATTCCGGTACCGCTGGTGGATTCATATCCATGGGCTCCCTTCTTCTACTTTTGATTCGTAAGGTCCAAACAGAGCAGGCCAGAGCGTACCCTTTTGCAAAGCTTCATATGGACTAAATTGCGGCAAACCGGGCGGCTGGAAGCTCATATAGAGCTGCGGCGGTGTATTATACAATTTCACACGGATTGGCGGACAAGGATCGAACGGGCTGATGTAGGGGAAGAATTTTTTAAATTGCGAATGCATACGACACCTCCTTTTCTCACTTCGTTACACAGAGATCGGGCATAGCGGCAAAAGCCTATAAACACGTATATGCGGCACAACTTGGCCAAAATCACTGTTTTGCCAATATTTCGTTATAGTCACCGGATGCTTTTACCGCTTATTATAGGATTGATCCATGTGGCTCCATTACTTACACAATCTAACATCTTGGAGGGCAACATAATGACACGATCCATACGAATTCTTGTTTCTGCAACAATTCTTGCAACCGTCGCCATTAACGTCATGCTTCCCGCCACTCCCGCATCTGCGGCAACCGCTGTATCAAGCAGCGCCACTTTAACGCAAGGAATGACCAGTTCCTCGGTGTCCGTCCTGCAAACAAATTTAAAAACCCTCGGCTACTTCACTTACCCGACCATCACCGGTTACTTCGGTACGATCACAGCTCAAGCTGTTAATGATTATCAAAAAGCTTATTCGTTAGCTCTTACTGGCGTAGCGGACGCCGCAACTCAGACCAGCATCTCTCATTCGCTAAAAAAACGCCTGCTGATGAACGATGCGATGAACTTCGTCGGAACTCCCTACCTATGGGGCGGCACGACCCCTCAAGGCTTTGATTGCTCCGGTTTTATTTATTACATGTTTCAGCGAAACGGAATACCGGCTGTGCGAACAACCTCCAAAGAGCTTTTTGACACAGGAGTACCTGTAAGTCAGGGGAATTTGCAGCCAGGCGACTTGGTGTTCTTCTCGATATCCACTCCTGGCGTCGTTGACCATGTCGGATTTTATATGGGGAATGGGCAATTTCTATCCGCCACACGATCCGCAGGCATCTACCCGCAAAGTCTTACAAGCTCATATTGGGGTCCTAGGTATCTAGGAGCAAAGCGAGTTTATTAGTTTGCGCACTGCCTTATTAGTAACAACAAAAAAAATCCCTGCCCCCATGCCATAACCGGCAAAGAGCAGGGACTTCCTTCCTTTCAGTCCAACTTGATATTTAATTTCAAAAGGCCGGCCTTCCGCATCGCCTGATAAATAATAACGACCAAAGGTCCTAAGAACAAACCGGCTACGCCTAACAGCTCGAAGCCAATATACAAGCTAATTAATGCAGCGAGTGCATTAATCCCTACCGCTTCGCTCAGCACCTTAGGCTCCACAATTCGGCGGAATATCGTAAGGACAAGGAACAAGACCAATAATCCGATTCCCATACCCGTATGCCCGACCAATAGCTGATAGCCAAACCAAGGGATAAACACAAGCCCCGTACCAATGACCGGAACGAATTCCATCACCATCACCAGTAATGAAATCGCCAGCGGATATTCAGCTCCGAGCACCAGCAAGCCTATGAAGGTGACCAGGTACGTTAGGATCGCCATGATGAGCTGTGCCCGGATGAAGCCGAAGATGGCTTCCCGCAAATAAACGAGGACATTTTCCATCTTTGCTCTTGTCTGCTCTTCGAACATGGACAGGAACGCAACTCTCATTCTCAGCAAACTAAACATACACAAGTATAAAGCGATAACATAGACAATCATAACGATGAAGAAATTCGGTATTTTACCTGCCATGTTCAGGAAAAATCCAGAAACGCCGCTAAGAGCGTCGGTTAATGTCTTGGTTAACGTTTCCGTGCTTCGCTCCAGCCAGGTTTGCACCTGTGCCGCCATCTCCGGCGACAAGGAATCGTAGAACAATTGGGTCCGGCTCACGGCCTGATCGACGTATTTATTGACTTCGTCCATATAATTGGGAGCTTTCCGCCCCAAATCGATGACTTCCGTCACGACATTAAACCCGATGAAATAGAACAAGGCCAACGCCAGCAGTGTAAAAATCGTGGAGATGATTGACGCGGCAATCAACCGGCTAACCTTTATAGCGCGCATGAGAAGCACAGTAAGAGGATCCAAAAAAATAGCTGTCACTAAAGCGAGCAGGAAAGGTAACCCTATCGTGAACAATCCGTACAGGAGCAGCAATCCAAGCACCATAGTTAGTGTCGTCTTAGGCGACATAGGAATTCCTCCGCTTATTCATTATCAGGCTTTACAGCGTTGATTTTAGTAATATGTATGCGTACAATTCGCAATCGATCCACTTCGGAAACTTCAAAAACGTGATTGCCGTATGCTATTCTTTTACCCTTAACCGGAGCACCTTCCAAATTTTTAAATACCCAGCCACCGATGGAGTCCACATCTTCGTCCTCAATCTCCAGATCGAGCATATCATTCAAATCCTCAATCAGCACACGCCCGTCAACGGACGTATATTTTTCTTTCACCTCAACGCCTGGACGCTCGTCGATGTCGAACTCGTCATGCAGTTCGCCAACGATCTCCTCCATAATATCCTCTAAGGTGAGCAGTCCGGCCGTACCGCCGTATTCATCCACGACGATCGCTAATTGCGAATGCTTTTTCTGCATGAGTTTCAGAACGCGGCTGACTTCCATCGATTCGGGAACATTGAGAATAGGGCGAAGGAAATCTTTAATCTCATGCTCGACATCGGGATCAGCTGTAAACAGATCTGCAATATGTACAAAACCGACAATTCTATCTTTATCCTCGTCAGCTACCGGATAACGGGTATGTTTGGTCTCATGAACCATGCTTAAATTTTCAATAAAACTCAGCTCCAAATACAGACAATCCATATCCGTACGCGGCAGCATCACTTCACGGGCAATCCGTTCCGAGAATTCAAATATATTATCAAAAAGCACCATTTCATCTTGGTCGATATGACCGCTTTTCACGCTTTCGTCCATGAGGATGCGAATTTCTTCCTCCGTATGGGCTGCTTCATGCTCGCTTGCCGGTTCTACGCCAATCCAGGACAAAAACTTGTTTGCCGCCCCATTGAGAAACCAAATGATCGGACGAAACAGCTTGTAGAAATACAAAAGCGGCGCAGACAGCCACAGCGAGGTTAGTTCCGCTTTTTGAATCGCGAAAGATTTCGGAGCCAGCTCCCCCATCACAATGTGCAGAAACGTAATAAAGCCAAATGAAACAATGAAGGAAGCGGCATGTGTATATACGGAAGCTTGCAAGCCTAGCATGTGGAAAAAAGGTTCCATAATCAGCTCGGAAACAGCCGGTTCCCCAACCCAGCCTAAACCCAGCGAGGCCAGCGTAATGCCCAGCTGCGTAGCTGATAAATACGTATCCAATTGCGATGTGACTTTGCTCGCATACTTGGCTTTGCCGTTGCCTTCATTAAGAAGCTGCTGAATGCGGGAATGCCGAACCTTCACAAGCGCAAATTCAGCAGCGACGAAGAAACCGTTCAGAAAAACGAGAATAAATACTAATACCAAATTAAGAACGATGGGTCCAATTTCAAAGGAAGTATGTGGCAATTGCGGATATCTCCTTCAGATTGATGATATTAGATAATGGCTTTACGCTTTTTGAAGTCCACGGAACGGTAATAAGAGTCGGCAACCAGCAGGTTCGGTCCGCAGCAAGAAGCTGCGCTGCAGAAGCAGTTAACCTTTTGATTGAGCGGATTATGCTCCCATCTTGCAAAAATATCATCCAGAGGATCGTCATGAATATTGCCCAAAGGGGGTTCATTGGCAAAATCCGTAACGAACACCTCGCCGGTAAATGTGCTCACATTCAAGCGGTTTCGTCCGTCCGGATCATTCCTGACCGTAACATTCGGCTCCTCGCGAAGCCTTTTGACCAGCGTCCGGTCCTCTTCGAGCTCATTGCAAGCAAAGAACGGCAATGTACCGAATAACATCCACATATCGCGATTCCTGCTGTCCAACAACCGGTGAATGCTGCTTCTTAACTCGTCCAGCGAAACCATTGGCAAATGTGAGGCAAAGGAGCTCGCATACATCGGGTGAACCTCGTGGCGTTTGCAGCCCATTTCATCAATAAGCTTGTGGATTTGCGGCAGTTTCTCATGCGTACGCGTGTTGATCATCGATTCCGCCGAGACATATAGCCCGCCTTTGCTGAGCGCTATCGTATTTTCCACCATACGTTCGTACATGCGCACCGCCGTTTCACGTCCTACAGGACGCTGAGAATTAACGAAGCCGACTTGGTGGAAATCGTCCGCATTTAAGTAATTAAAGGAGATATGCATAACATCCAAATAGGGAGCCAGAAGCTCATATCGCTCTAAGTCCAGCGTCAAATTGGAATTGATTTGAGTTCGAACGCCGCGATCGCGGGCATATTGAAGGATAGGCAGCATATAGTCTTTGACGATCTTGATATGGTAGGATGGTTCTCCGCCTGTCAAACTAATCGTCTCCAAATGCTCTACCTGATCCAGCTTATTCAAAATAACCGGCAAGGGAATACGAGGCCCTTCCGTCATCGTTAACGAATCGCCTACCGCGCAGTGCTCACACCTCATATTGCACAGATTCGTAATCGTTAACTCTACACTTGTAAGTACGTGCTTCCCGTATTGGCGATAAGACCGAATCGGGTCCCAAGGATCGTACGCGGGAGATAGCTCCGGTAACAAGGAGCGTGTTCCATTCATATTCATGCTGTTTACACCTGACCTATCATTTCCTATTCACTTGCTATTTGTTCTTATCATGCCTATACCTATGCCCTTTATTGTAACTTATGATTCGTAAAAAAGGAAACCGCCCTCCCGTTCTGCTACTGTTTTTTCGCATGAACAGACGATTTCATCCGCAGCCACTTCGGCGCCCACCAGTTCGCATCCCCAAGCAGCTTCATCAAAGCGGGAACGAGCATCACGCGAACAATCGTCGCGTCGATCAGAACCGCAAGGCCAAGCCCCAAACCGAGCGCCTTCATAATTTCAATATCCGTGAAAATGAACGAACCGACGACAACGACTAAAATGAAAGCCGCGCTGGTGATCAAGCTGCCTGTTTTTTTAAGGCCTTCCGCAGTGCTCTTATCGTTATCGCCGCTTGCTTCATATTCCTCCATAATGCGGGAAATCAAGAAAACTTCATAATCCATCGAGATGCCGAACACAACGCAAAAAATAATGACCGGCAGCGTCGCACTGACATAGCCAATGGATGTAATGTGCAGCAGATCCGCCATGTAGCCGTGCTGAAACACTAACACCACACAGCCGAGACTCGCTCCGAGACTTAGCATATTCATCAGAACGGCCTTAAGCGGCAGCAGGACAGACCGGAAGGCAAACAGAAGGACGATATAGGTGATCCCCATGACGAAAGTGAGTACCATAGGGATCTCATTCTGAATCCGATCGATGATATCAAGCCGGTATGCAGGGCCGCCAGTGACTGCGACATAGAGGCCGCCACGGTCCAAGGCGCGAAGCTTCCGCACTAGCCCGTCCGTCGTCGTGTCATCCGGGTCCTTCTCAGGAACGATCACGAGAAGGGCTGTGTGCGATTTCGCCAGCTTACCTCCTTCGATTTTCTCTTTGACTCCTGGAGCTTTCAACATGCCGGCTAATTCAGCATCTGTATGTTGGCCAAGTGAATTGAGATAGCTCTGAATTTCTTTGACGCCGGAAATGTCTTTCACCTGATCCTCGTAAGCTCGGATTTGGCGTATCGATGACTCTTCCCATACTTCATCTTTCGTATGTACAAGGATTTGGATCGGTCCCATCATGCGCGGGTCATAAGCCGCTTTCAGCAAATCGGACCCATATCGCGACTCGTAGCTCGGAGGCAGTACCTCCGCATTGGGCACGCTCAGCTTCATTTGACCAATGGGCGTCATGGCATAGATCAAAGCTCCGCCGACAAGGACCACCAACAGGATCGGCCTTTTCATCACGCCATAAGCGACCTTTTCCCAGAAACGCGACGTTTCCTGCTTACGAAAGCGCTTAGGGAGCACCTGCAGGGAGTTGATCCGCTCCCCAAGCAGCCCCAGCAGGGAAAGTAGCATCGTGTTGGCGACAACGACGGAGATGGAGACAACGATGATTCCTCCTAAGCACAAGGAACGAAAGAAGGTAAGATCCACGAACAGCATCCCCAGAAGTCCGATCAAAACCGCAATGCCGGAAAAGAAAATCGATTTCCCCGCCGTCTGGCAAGTCATCGCTACGGCTTCAGCTGCATTCGGCTGCAGCTTGAGTTCCTCCCTGAAACGGCTGACCAGGAACAACGCATAATCAATACCGACAGCAAGTCCCAGCATTGTCACCATATTGGGGAGGAAATTCGATAAGGATTGGTGCTGCGCGATAAAATAAGTAATTCCAAGCGTCAGGGTTACACTCATGAGACCTACAATCATAGGCAGGAGTGCCGCGACTAACGTTCCAAAAACAATTAACAATACGATAAGCGCGATCGGCAAGCCAATCGCTTCCGATTTGGCAATATCATGCTTGCTCGCTTCCTGCATGTCATGCAAGATAGCGGGTCCTCCCGTTACGTAGACCTTCATTCCCGCAGGCGGATGCACGCGCTCTTTCAGTTCGGGGTATTTCTCTAGTGCCGGGTCCGTGTCCAGGTCTAACGATACGGTGACAGCCTGCACATCCGTATGCCCCTCGTTTCGCGGTGTGGTGATGAAATTCACACTTTCTACATACGGCAGCTTCTTCAATTCGCTTAGCGAATCCATGATCGCTTGCTGCTGCGCTTTCTCCGTCATATCGAGGCCAATTCCCGTATACACCAGGTTAAGACTCGTAAGCGGTACGCCAAGCTCATCCCTCAATTGGATCAAACCGCGGTCTGACTCGCTGCCTTTGGGTGTAAAGCCGTTGTCTTTGAGGATGCCGGGTGTTTTCTGAGCAAAAATAGCGAAGCTAAGGAGCAGCAGCACGCCAATTATAAGTACAAGCCAACGAAACCTGTACATGGCGTATCCCCATCTCCAAAATTTCCCTTTCACCGCTGATTCTCTCACATTCATCCCCCCTGATTTGCAAAAAGAACCTGGGAGCCCAGGTTCTTCATATTCGTTATCTCTATTTTATCTCAAAGTATGGCTGGCATACCCGATTCTGTGTCCAGATCATTGATTTTAATTTCACCGATTTCTGAAATTAAGATGGAATGCTTCGTTGACAGATCGATTTCGTAAGGTTCTTTCAGGTCTCTTCCCGATTCATCCTGCAGAATCCGGACAACCGGCCTTTGCGGAAACGTCATATTTAATTTGGATACGATACCGAATTCGCCTGTGTTCAATTTTACGGTAATCCCTAGCGGGTAAATCGCAATCTTATCGCGGAACAAAGCAATTTGGCTTTGATCGTACATCGTGCCTGAGCCTGCAAATAGCTGCTCCATGGCTTCATGCGGCAATAACGGCCTGCGATATACACGTGTTGTCGTCATCGCGTCGTAAGAGTCTACTAACCCGATCCATCTTGCAAATTCATTAATGTCCGGAGCTTCCAAGCCTCTCGGGTAGCCGCTTCCGTTCATTCGTTCATGATGCTGTAAAGCGCAGTGTGCAGACAGCAGCGGAATGTTCGGTTCATTTTTCAAAATTTGAAAACCGTAGGTCGTATGATTTTTCATTTCCGCGAATTCGTCCGCAGTCAATTGAGACGGCTTGCGCAGAATGCCCAGCGGAATTTTGGTCTTTCCAATATCGTGGAGCAAGGCGCCAAGTCCAAGCGTCTCCAGCTTTTCACGGCTGTACCCGAAACTAATGCCGAGCATGATCGCGTAAATACTGACATTCACCGAATGCTGAAACAAATAATTATCTTTAATATTCATATTATTGAGCATGACCATAGCGCCCTGATGAGCGCTCAAATCATCAATAATCATTTTCATGACGTCACGGAAATTGCGCCCGATATCATAATAGCTGACAGCTCCGCGTTTGTTCGAATCTTCCATAACCTTCTTAAAGGTATCCCGAATTTCGATAACCGCCCTGCTGCGCGTTTCATCTTGAATGACATCGACCTGAATAACGTCATCGGTCCGGGAATCTGCGATATATATATAGTCAATACCAAAAGAAAATAGCCGATCAATTAATCTCTGCGTAAGTTCAACGTTAACAGCCAGTAAAACCATACCATCTTCGTTGTAAATGTTCTTGGCCAGCCTCATTCCAGGATGACACTTGTTGATCGGCATTAACAGCATGTAAGGACCCCCGTGTAGCTGAGCGTTATTATCTATCTAAATGTAATAGATTTCACATAAAAGTTCAACATAAAAAACCGCATCATTCGACGCGGTTCGCTAATGAAACAAGGCTTATTACTTTAAGAACATATAGAGTGCAAAAACGACCGCTACCGCAAAACGATAGTAGGCAAAATAGGTCAATTTCATATTCTGAACGAATTTGATGAAGGACACAACCGCCAGCATGGCTACAATGAATGCCACCACAAAACCTACTGCGAAGAAGGGAATGTCACCGGATGAAAGAGCATGGTAATTTTTCAAAAAATAGATTCCGGAAGCGCCGAACATAATGGGGATCGCCATGATGAACGTAAAGTCAGCGGAAGCTGCGCGGCTAACGCCGGAGAGCATCCCTCCCGCAATCGTCGAACCGGAACGGGAGAAGCCAGGCCAGATGGACACCAATTGCCACAAGCCGATGAAGAACGCTTGACGGTACGTCAAGTCATCCAAAACTTCCGTAGTTGGCCGCGATTTCTTCTGCTCGGCAATGATTAACAGAATACCGCCAAGAACAAGTCCGACAAGCACAGTCGTTGAGTTGAAGAGCTTCTCATCGACAACATGACTAAACAGAACGCCGACAACTCCGGCAGGTATAATCCCGATGAGAATATGCAGCAGGTTCAGCTTTTTGCCCGTCCTGCTCTCACTCTTTCTTTTCACCAAACCAAACAAAGATAAAATCCGTTTCCAATAAATAATAACGACAGCCATGATGGCTCCAAGCTGGATAACGAAATCAAAAGTTTTCATGACTTCGTCGTTTTGCGTGTTCAGCAAACTTTGCGCCAAAATCATATGTCCCGTAGAAGACACCGGTAAGAACTCGGTTAACCCCTCCACGATTCCGATGATGATCGCTTCAAAAATAGTATGCATGGTTTCCCCCTAAAGGTAAGAGTTTATTGTCGGACTCCTGTCCAATTATATATTCTACTTGGAACATGAGGAGTCTGACAACTGCATTGATGAAATTCGCGCGTTTACGCCTATTCGCCAGGGAGACTAATATCCGTAAATCTGGCAGAATGGCTGGCTGCAACAGCCTCATGATCGCGAAGCTCGCGTGCAAGTATGTCACGGATAAATTCAGGGAGCATATACACCACATCTTTCCCCCGGCTTAAGGACAAGTATCCCGACCCGAAAGTAAACATATCGATCGTGCCGACGGTATAGTCACGGCCAGGGTCCAAAGGCTCATCGCCAACATATACGGCGATGACGCGTTCATAAGGTGCCCTGGAGCTGTCTACGCGAACGGTGATACCGTCGACGCTCAGCACGCCCAGCACCTCGCCCCGGAAGCCGAGTCCGCGGATCGGCTTCTCCATGAATTCGCGCAGCAGCGACTCTTCGAGCGCTTGCCGCAAATCAGCGCCGCTGAGCAGTACGCGGCAGGGATTGATCGGCCCCGGGCAGATTTCCAGCAATCTGCCGCGCGTCAAGCGTCCCTCCTTCAGCGACTGAAGGAGTTGACCGCTGTTGACCAGCCCGATATCGGCGCTGGTCCAGCGGCGAATCCCGGCGGCAAGCAAGTTGCCCAGCGGGGATTCGCCGTACCAGTCCAGGCGCAGCGGCTCCCGCAGCTGCGCCACTTCTTCATCCAGCGCCGCTGCGCCGGCGATGCGGAAGCGCTCCAGCAGCGCAGCCACGCTGCTGTCTTCTTCGCCGTCCGCCGTCATCGGGACGACGCGGCTCTTGAACTCGGCGATCCGGCGCTGCGCCGGATCGTAAGCAAGTTCAATATGGCCGGCATATTGCCCGAACTTGCCGGCCGCAGCCAAATAAGTGCCGCCGATAAGGAGCGGCTCCTCCAGCACATGATGCGTATGACCGCCGAGGATCACATCGATGCCCTCCAGCTCCTCGGCTATGCGCCGGTCCATCGGCAGGCCCAGATGAGACATGACGACGATGAGGTCCGTTTGGGGGAGCAATAGCTCCGTATGCTTCTTGACGGCCTCAATCGGATCTGTGACCTGCCAACCGAGCAGCTCATAATAAGCCGGATATGCCGCTGTTACACCAATCAGTCCGATCTTTAAGCCTGATTTCTCGAGAATGCAAGAGGGCAGCAGCCAATCCGGCGTTGTGTCCGTTGCTTTTTCGTAAATATTACTTCCAACAATAGGAAAATCGGCATGTGCTTTGACAACCTCACCCAAAATGTCAGGCGTGAACGTTAGCCCTTCATTATTGCCGAGAACCATGGCATCATACCCGGTTGCGTTCATAATTTCCAAATTTGCGATGGCATTGGTGCCTTCCGTTTCCGGGCTCATCCGGTCCATATGATCGCCTATATCCAGCGTCAGCACTTGATCGGATGGCCACTGACTGCGCGCTCGGTTGAAATAAGCGCTAATTTTGGGCATCATCTCAAAATGACTATGCAGATCGTTCGTATGTAAAATAAGGAGTCGTCTCATTTCTTGATTTTCAACTCGTCGAGCGTTACTTTATTTTTAAATCCGAAGGCAGCTTTTTCGCCAAGCGCTGCATCGTGAAGGAACCATATTTTAACCACACTTTTGACATTGAGACATTCACTGCTGCCATCCGGCACATACAAGCGAATCGGATACCCTTTCTTCAGCGGTTCACCGTCCTGCGCATACAGAAATACAGCTGAATCCGCCTCCGCCCATGTCATCAGCGCTTGGAACTCATCGACAGCCTCTACTTTCAGATGCGTAGGCTCACCCTCATGCTGCCCGCCACGACTGCTTTTCCAGCTTCCGTACCACGATTTCAAATCAAAAACATCTCCCGCAGCATTCGGAACACGGTCTTCCAGCGCTAGCTTCGTCTCCGCCAAGCCAACCATTTCCTGTACGGTAAATGCTTCATCCTTTATATGTGTGTCCGACACTTGTATACGTAAATCTGCTTGCACCTTGACCAATCTCCTCTCATCCCATAGGCTTCTTTTGCTATCTCCAGGCACCATCCATTATACCATTCCGAGGTCAAAATATGATATGCTGTAAGGGATTCTAACACTAAGCATTTAGGAGCAAAGCCGTGAACCTACGCATCCAACTTTTCGCAGGACTCGTTGAACTTTTCGGGACTTCCGTCCTACATATACAAATTGAACAAGACGCTGTTTCCATTAAACAGCTTAGAGAACGGATCGCTGAAGACTACCCGGCAGCGGTTCCTCAGCTGAGCTCTTCCTTTTTTGCTAAAAATCAAGCCTATGCAGGCGATGAAGACATTGTCACTTCGGCTGACGAGATTGCGCTCATTCCTCCGGTGTCCGGCGGACAGCCTTCCTTCTATGAGATTACCCATACTACGATTGATGCCCAGCAGGTTGCTGCTAAAGTGAACCATCCCAATCACGGCGCTTCGCTCGTCTTCATGGGGACAACCCGGGAAATGACGCATGGGCAGCGCACCGTCCTTTTGGAATACGAAGCCTACGTCCCTATGGCGATTAAAACGATGGAAGCAATCGGTCAAGAAATCGATGACCGCTGGCCTGGCACCCTGTGTGCAATTACCCATCGTTTGGGCAAGGTGGCCATTGCCGAGACTAGCGTCGTTATTGCTGTTTCTTCCCCTCACCGGGCCGATTGCTATGAGGCAAGCCGCTATGCAATCGAACGTTTGAAACAAATCGTACCGATTTGGAAAAAGGAAATTTGGGAAGACGGTTCGGAGTGGAAAGGCAGCCAAACAGGCCCCTGGAACCCGCTCCAAGCGCCAACAGAGGAATAGATTAAATTGGAGATGACTTACGTGGATACATTTTTACATACAGAGCAAGAAAACGGCGTGGATGCGCGCTACTCAAGACAAGTGCTCTTTTCCCCCATCGGTTCGGAAGGGCAGCGCAAATTGAATAACAGCCGTGTCGCCATCGTAGGCATGGGAGCCTTGGGCACCGTGCTTGCCAATCATATGGTGCGCGCCGGAGTCGGATATGTCCGATTGATTGACCGCGATTTTGTCGAGCCCAGCAATTTGCAGCGTCAGATGCTTTACGACGAAGAGGATGCGGCAGCTATGACGCCTAAGGCGGTTGCAGCTGCTAAACGCTTGCAGTTAGTGAATTCACTGGTCACAATTGAACCCCATGTAACAGATCTCAACGCCACGAATGCCGAAGGCTTATTAGGCGATGTGGATTTAATTCTAGATGGCACGGATAACTTCTCCGTCCGCTTCCTCATCAACGACGTGAGCATCAAGCTGGGCATTCCCTGGATTTATGGCGGTGCGGTTGCTTCCAGAGGCGTCTCTTTGACGATCCTTCCGGGACAAACGCCCTGCCTCCGCTGTCTGTTCACGCAAGCCCCTGCTGCGGGTACGACGGAAACCTGCGATACCGCTGGTGTAATTGGCGGAATTATTCATGTCGTTGCTTCGTTTCAAGCAACGGAAGCTATGAAGCTGCTGATTGGCGCTACGGAGCAGCTAAATACCCGTATGCAGCAGTGGGACCTTTGGTTCAATCAGCACTCTGCCATTCAAGTGACCGGCGCACGGAAAGCGGATTGTCCCGCCTGTGCCTCCAAGCAATATGATTACTTGGAAGCTCATTTGGACAGCGACACCATCCAGTCCTTATGCGGTCGCAACTCGGTCCAGATTCATCCGGTCCTACCTGCTGCCAAGCCGCTTGAATACTGGGAAGAGCGCTTAAAACCGCTAGGTCCGGTTGAGCGGAACCGCTTCCTCTTGAAGTTCCAACCAGCTGCCAATTTAACGATGATTATTTTCCCAGACGGGCGCGTCCTCATCCAAGGAACGGATGATTTAATTCAGGCCAAAAGTCTTTACAGCCGTTATATAGGGATGTAGTATTACAATATACCTACATGAACATAGGACTGGGAGAGGAAATTCAATGCATATACATGTGCTTCAACTGGTAGTTGGCGATAAACTGATTTCCGATTCCTACAATATCAAAGGACTTCATCTGCTGTCAGCGGGTACTGTGGTGGATGCAAGCGATATATTGATGCTTAACCGCCACAGTGTGGAATATGTGGATATAGCCCCAAGGGTTGCGGCAGCCGCCCATGAGCCGGCAGTAGTGTCCAAAGTAAAGCTGGCTCAATTAAATTGTTTTCACGACTGCATGTCTGGCATTAAAGACATTTTTCGTTGTGTAGAAACGGAGGAACTATTATCAAACCAAAAAATAGAATCCGCTTTCAATCCTTTAATCGAGAGCTTTGAGGAAGAGAATGATGTCGTTTCCTTACTTCTTTCTTTAAACAGCCAAGACGATTATTTATTTCTGCACAGTGTACAAGTAGGCATGTTGTCCTACTACATTGCCAAATGGATGGGTAAAAGCGAGAAGGAAGCTCTCATCATTGGTAAAGCCGGCTATTTACACGATGTCGGCAAATGCAAAGTCGATCCGGAAATCATGAATAAACCCGGCAAACTGACCAATGACGAGTTCGGTGAAATACAGAAGCATACCATCTATGGCTATGAGTTTATCAAAACTTCGTTAAAGGACAACACCCTTGCTCTCGTTGCGCTTGAGCACCATGAACGCATGGACGGTACAGGCTATCCTTTACGCAAGAAAAACACGGAAATTCACTCCTACTCCCGAATTGTTGCCGTTGCTGATGTCTACAGCGCTATGATCAACAACCGGGTTTATAAGGAGAAGCGCGATCTCTTGTTTGTTCTCAAGGAGCTTCACCGGATGAGCTTTGGACAGCTTGATCCAAAGATCACCCAAGTGTTTATTCGCAACATGATTCCTAACTTTATCGGCAAAAAAGCATCCCTGAGCGATGGACGAATCGGTACCATTGTCATGACGAATCCTTCCGACTTTTTCCGGCCGCTCATCAACATCAATGATGAATTCCTGGATCTCTCGCTGCTGAGCGACGTCGAAATTGCATCAATCGTGATCTGATTCGTTTTAAATAATAAGAGAACTGACGGCCAGGGCAATACCGATATATACGGAAGCAAGCACAGTGCCGACAGCCACGTTGCCGTCTTTTAACTGATCGGATAGCTTTACGCCCGGCGTCAGCCAATCAAATGCCCAGTACGCAGCAAGCAAACAGACGTAACCTACCGCAAACCATAAGCTCATATGCCAAATCGAGGAATTGCTGTATGCGGCGATCGCCAGTATAATCGCTGTTGCCACAAACTTGCCGCCCATCGTGATTCCAACGGCTACGTTCCCCTTATTTACTTCCTCCATATCGCGGTAGGGCGTCATTAAACTAAATATATACATCCCTGCAAATTGCAGCAGGACAATAACAAACAAGCTAATCGCAATATTCAATGCGATCATTCTGCCCACCCCCGAAATTTTGCCATGGATTGATCATAATTGCCGTAATCGTGTACTTCCTCCAAAATAACCTGAACTTCCTTCTTGTTTTTGAAGCTTGCATAGCGCTCCTCCGGAATCGGCTGCTTCACCTTTTGCCCCGTCGGCAGCTCCGCAACAGCGAAATAGCGGAAATTACCGTCCAACTCCGTTTTATATACGCCTACCAATTTCACATCCGTCTTAATTTCCACCTTTAATTCGGTCAAATCTTTATCGGCTTCTTCCTTTGTTTTGAACGTTTTGATTGGCTTCCATTGCGATAATGTCACGTCATTCTTCCCTTGATTGTCCGTCTTCATCGTTGCTTGCATATAGCTAAGCACATAGATTTGGTCGCCGGTTGCAAAATTCTGGTCATTCGATATGCGCTCATTGTTAGGCAGCAGAACCATATCTCCATCAAGCAAATCCCCAACTTTGGCTTGCTGCACTTGATAATCCCAAGGCACTTCGCCATTCATGCCGCTTACGCTCGCTGAGCTCCCAACTGCCGCATTGCTTAAGACAGAAGGCTTCTTATTGAACAGGCTGCTTACGCCCCAGATCATCAAGATGACGATGAAGACGAGCGCCCCCATAAGCCAAAATCGTCTATGTTTCAAGGTGCTTTCACTCCAATCGGTACAAATTGGCTTGCATTCCCTGTAATTTTCCCGCCTGCTCGGCCTAGGAGTCCGCAAGGTGTTCCATTCAATACAAAAAGTCCCGTTAATAAATGCCTGTTTCCATGCGCAAAGCCTAGTTCCGGTAAATCCGCCCGCTGCTGGTATACACGCTTAAAAAAAACGCTCGTATCAAAGCCGGCTTCATCCTTGATCTCTAGCTCGCCCGTGGCGCCATAGAGTTCAACGGATCCCCCTTCTCTTCCAAACATCGATTTGGACACATAATCCCCTGACAGCTCCGGAGAGAAAAAGGTTGGCAGCATATAGGCGGCTATCGTCTTATGCTCTTCCAATGTGAACATAGCGGAACACTCCCTGTGCAATTCCCATACTAGGGCTTGCAAACCCTTCGATTGCAGGATGACTGCATGCAAAGGATTGAACAATTGAATGAATTGTTCTTCAATCGCATAGGAAAGCGCCTCTCCTCCATCATCTATCCCCATCCATTCCTTTGGGTACAGCGCGAACATTTTGGTGATGGTTTGATGCTCGCCGACCTTGACCACGCCTTCGTCAATCCATAAATCCAGGCAATCTACACAGGTCATGCTTCTTCCGCTATGAGCCACGAGCGCATCGATGGTTCCCGTATCTTCCATATGCCGGCCATAGGCTACACAAGCGGCATAGTCCGGTCCCTCGATGTCCCATGCCGCGCGAAGCAGGGTTCTCATTTCTTTATTCGGGGAAACAAGCCCCATTTGTTCGCACAACCACGGTGTGGCAATCGACGCTTCCACATAACCTGTCGGCGTGTCTGCATTCAGCTCCAAAAGCTTGATTTCTCCCTGCTGGTTCACCGAAAAATCAAACCTTGCATAGCGGCTAATAGCCCCTATGTCACCCAGTTCCAGCAGGTCTAATCCATCCCAAAGCACCTCGGGAATTGACAGTTGTTCGTATAAAGCCCTGTTCCCTTTCACATGGCGAACGGCTTTATCAAATACGCGCCACAATGTCGCTGCCGCGCAGATTAGCTCCGCATAAGTTTGCTGTTCCATGAGGACAACTTGGTCGATCCAGTAAGCTTCATCTTCCAGATTAGCCCATGTGAATCCGATCTCCTCCAGCTGCCGGACTCTTTGCTCTCTATCCGGTGAAGGCGTTCCGATGACTTCGAATACCACGGCATTAACCTCCCGAGCTGGATGAGGAGCTGAATCCGCTCGATTTGCCACCTATGCTGCCGGTTGAGGTAGAAGTTGATTTCGAGCTTGATGTTGTGCCGCTGCTCGTTCCTGAGGAGCCTGTTGTTCCTGACTTCGCGTTCGAAGTGGAAGACTTGTTCGTGGTAAAGTTTCCAGATCCGCTTGACGTTGTTGGCTCCTTCGTGGTGGAACGGTTGGAGAACGAGCTTGGCTGATACGTCTTGGTAACATACGGTGTATTTGAACGGTAGTAATAAGAGCGGTGACTGCTTCCCCAACTGCTGGAGGAATACGGACTAGGGCGATTAAAAATGAGATGGTACAGCAGCAGATCATCCCATCCGAACCCGCTCCCTCCGCCGATGTTGTTCACGATAACAGGCGTTGTGCCTCCACCTGTCGAGCCGCTGCCGGCCGCTGGCGTCGGAGAGGGCGATGGAGATACCGCACCTGAGGCTGGCGGGACCGGCAAATTCCAGTCAACCGAAGGATCGAAGTATGCCTTCACTTCGTCGGTCGACCATTCGACCAGCTTCGATGATGCAGGGTTTGGACTAGGCGACTCCGCGGCATACGCCGGCAGCAGCAGCAATTGACCGGCAAGTACGAGGCTTAAAGAAGCTGAGAATACCTTTAGCCGTCTTTTCACTGCTTGTTCCCTCCTCCTTCTGAACCGATTGCAACAAGTAAAAGCTCAAACACATCCGAATCCAAATTTAATCTTCCTTCAATCATTTCGTATTCCTTACCGCCAACGAGCACATAATTCGCTGCATCCAGCGCTTGCATCAGTTTTTCATCCCATGGACGTTCACTTATTTTCAAAAGCTGTCCATCCGCCAATTTCTCGAAAAGCGCAATCGTCATTCGGTTCCATCCTCCCTCATCGATGACTTCATACTACATAAAACGCACGAACCTTCCATTTGTTTCAATTTCGTAAAAAAAAGCCTACCCCTAAGGATAGACTTGAATAACTTAATATACAACACGTTTGGCCCGAAGGAACGTTTTTTTCCAATAAGCTTTATCAATATTGCTGATCTGAACCCCGTTCTTTGGCTTTGGCGAGGCATGAAGCATTTGCATGTTGCCTATATAGATTCCAACATGTCCGACCGTTTTATTGGTTTTGAAGCGACCTGGGACATAGAAGAACATCAAATCGCCTTTGCGCAAAGATTTACGGCTGACCAAACTGCCTACCGCTGCTTGTTCGCGAGCAAGTCTCGGAAGTTTTACGTTATATTTGCCATACACATACTGGGTAAAAGTCGAGCAGTCAAATCGTCCAGTTTGCGGATAGGGACCCGCTCCGAATTTATACTTAACCCCTTTATACTGTTCGCCTTTGCTAATCATGGCATTAATATCAATGTTCTTCAGGACGGGAATAACGTCTTCACCAAAAGGCGACCATACGGGCTGGTCATGGTGGACATGAATATTCCGAGTGGCCGGGTGTGTTTCAGCCGCCGCTTCGCCTTTGAAAGGATCGCTCGGATCGTCGGCAAACGCAAACTCCGGAGAGTCCGCACTAGGATCAGAGGCATCCATATCCTCGATTGGCGCAACGGGCGATGGATGAATGTTCAATTGGTTGCCGCTTATATCATAGGACATTTCTTCCTGAAACAAATCGGGGATGGCGGAGACCGGCAAATAAACGGCATCGCCTTCTTTAACAAAAGGCTGGCTTACATGCATTTCCGCCCCATCTTTCATCGCCTTCTTGGCATTCACCGATAATTCAAAGCTCGCATCATTGTCGCCAATCAGTAGCTTCTGAGCACCCACATCCCAGTCAGACTGGAACTTTAAAGTTTGGATAAGTTCACTGGCTGCAACATAATTTACATTGTTGATAACTTTAATGGGCAGCACGGCATTATCAGTGCCTAATTTCGTAATACCATTCCCCTGCGACAAGCTGTGTGGAAGCGAATTGCTTGTACCCGATTGTGTCACTCCGTTCGGCGTTGGCGCTAACTGATTTTTGGGGGCCATATAATCTTTCCCGCAAGCTGTCGTTGTCGCCAGAACGACAACCATACTCCCAATTCCCGCTATTTTCAGCTTGTTCCACATACCTTCACTTCTCTCCTTTAGGGACGCATTATGATCCTCTATAGAGTGAGATTTGTGGGAAATAAATATGCATTCACCAAGGCAAGAGCCGCTTGGAGCATGCTGGAAAGCGATCCATTAAGATGATCTGAATATCCTCTTGATCCAATTGGCAAAATCGGCCGTTATCGGAACGAGTCCCCATCCATGCTGGCCGATCACAACGATACCGTAAGCGGATTCCCCAATTCCTACCGCACCGAGTGCAGTCCTGCCAATCGCCACAGCGCCCAAAGCCAACTCGCTTATCGCCACGGCGCCGACGGATAACCAGCCCGATATGGCGACAGCCCCTCCTGCTATGTAACTTGCAAGGGCAACCGCGCCAAAGGAAGCCAGCCACGATATCGCGACAGCGCCTATGGAAAATACACCAACGCTAACGGCCCCAACCGATACCAGTCCAACTGCGATATCGCCTACAGCGATAATGCCGATCGCTACCCGATGCCGGCCTTTTCGCACGCCTCCCGTCCGTATGTTAATGATGGGCAGGGAAGGAGACGGCCATTGATAATCGATTTCCCGCTTGTTCCATCCCCTGCTTTCCCACATGCCATTAAACCAGTTATTACTGCTCATACGGCTATCCCTCGCTTCGTAGCCCTCACATCCAGGCTGTCTTTACTCTTATCCTATCACGCTCGATTTGCGTTCAGAACCGCCTCTAGGCGGCTTACAATGTCCGTCCAGAGACTGAGATACGGTTAAAGGGAATCTTATTGGATTCATCGAATACAGTTAATGAGTACAATGATTAAGAAGGAGTGGTCACATGGCAAGTTTTTTAAATGGTCTTTTAGGTAACTTCTCAGAGGTTTCCGTCGATGAACTCTCACGGCAGTATGGCATCTATCTGATGCCTAATGAAAAGGTGACAACCGGCTTCAAGTTGATCCGGGATACATTCGTCGTAACCGACGAAAGAATTATTCTGATCGATCATCAGGGAGTTACAGGCAAAAAAACGAGAATTGCCTCCATTGATCTGGATTCCATCTATGAAGTGACAATGGAAACCGCGGGTACTGGATTTGATGATAGCGAATTGACCATTCACTACATTACATCTCCGTATTTCAAAGCAAACAATGTATCAACTGCTTCTTATAAATTTGAGTTTGGCAAAAAGTTCAACCTTCAGCCCTTTTATGTTGCTATCCTCACGCTGGCCACGGAAAATCGCAAACGAATTAATTCTTAAATAGTCCTAGTATAGAAAAAAGCGTGCCCGATTTTCTCGGGCACGCTTTTTGGGGTTACATCGATTAACCGATGGAGCCTTCCATCTCGAACTTGATTATTTTTCAGTTTTACAGTACTTCATGCTTTACCCAAAACCCTTGATAAATAAGGGTTTTGGGTAATTCGCTTTTCTTAACTTTTCATTTCATATTTTTTTGAAACGGACAAAAAACGGACAAAGCTAAATCAAACTTCAGATTATTTTTCGCATCTCATTAATAAAATTTAGGCTGTCCTGGATCCCAGTTTTATAAGCGAATTGGACTACGCGATTACTTTTTAGGTTAAATAAATTTTCGAGCTCGTACAATTTACTCCATGAAGATTCCGGCAAATCGGCTTTTAGTTCAGCCGCGATACTTATAAACTTTTCATATAGATCGTTGCTTTCTTCATCTGCAACCTCAATTAGATCTAAAGCTCGTTTTTCAATTGTAGGTTCTAACCAATCCATAATCATGAATACGCACATCTCCCCTACCTTTGTAGTATATAATGAAGGAATACGAATAATCATCGGAATGCTACCTCGATAAGTCTCCAACTTAGTCCTTAATCATGACTCCCGTCAACTCCTCCAAATGTATTTACTTATAAGGAATTTTAAGTGTATAATCTTTCCATATCCCCGTTTTTAAGCAATTATATCTCGACACAGAAAGGACTTTTTAAGTGCCCTTCTCACGTGGAAGGTGCTTGCTTGCCAATCTGCTTAAAGCCGAAGGATGGTCTCAAGCTGAATATGCCCGTAAGTCTGGGAGATCCAAACGTGTCATCTCACATTTCTGCAACGACGAGCGCGTTATGCTTCCGGAAGATTTATACACCGCCTCTATGTTGTTTAAATGTAGAATGGAAGATCTATACGAGTGGATCGAAGAATAGGTTGGCAAGCAAGTTGCGGAAACTTCACCGCACCTTCCCGAGTACTTTAGGAGCAAATTGCTCTCAAACTGTCGATTGGGATAATTATATTATTTTTTTGTGTATCTTGTTGTCGTATTTAGTCGTAAGATTGTCGATTTCGATAAAATATTCTTAATAAAAGCAATCTAATGTATACAACCATGGAAAAACATGGTATTATCTAATAAATCCAGAAGCACTGGTACAAGAGCCACCTGTGGGAAAGCATCCCTTTCGGTGGCTTTTTTCGTGTCCCCATACAAAAAACAAAGAACAAGGACCTCCAGTCAAAATGGGACCTTGTTCATAGTGGCTATAATAAGTGGGCAAAAATGGGGCAAACTAATTTAGCTTATTAGTTACGGCGATTAAGTGGGTAAACTTACCGCCTAATTTGTTTTCTACTTCAGTTCTTCCGACTACATATCCTGTAATTGTTACGTCCTCGCCGATTTTCATTTTCCCGCTAGGTGTCATACTGAAAAAATCTACTATGGTTCCATCTTCGCATTCGATTACAATCTCTGCAGCTAGCCCAGCTTTTCCAAAATCACTATCGGGTGGGTAATCATCAACAACGCCAACATTCCCAGTAAATGAAATTGCCTTTCCATAATAGGTCCATGGAGTTTTTATAACCGTTTCAGGAGAGATCTTCTCCCCCGCCGGAGTCTCTTTTATAGCCTTGATCATGTTAACGGCGAGCGGTAAATTTCCATTTTTCAACGCATCAACTTCAGATTTATTCCAATTCGGATTTTTTGCGACATCTGCTGCGGCTTTGGTTTTTGCTTCAGCCTCAGCTTTGGCTTTCGCGTCTGCTTCCGCCTTTGTCTTTGCATCGGCCTCCGCTTTAGCTCTAACTTCTGCCTCTACCTTTGCTTTGGCCTCAGCTTCGATCTTCGCTTTTTCTTCCGGACTAAGAGATGGAGCTGCAGAAGAAGATGAAGAAACAGCAGCTTTATCATTAGTTCCACAGGCAGCAGCGGATAATACTAATAAAGCTAAAGCTACAGGGACTACCGCAAATTTAATGAATCTCAAAAGACCATCTCCCAATATTTAGTATGTAGCAGTTCTGATTATAACGAACACAGACGGTCGCGGTCTACATAATTCTGGAAAATTCATTCAAATAAAACTCTCTGCATTAAAAGTAAAATCAATTTCCTCCGGATGTACGTTAGCGACGGGTGTTAGTGATCCTCCTTCCATATCTCTTTGGATTAACCGCTTAATATAAGCGGAGAAATTTGTTCGCTGAGCCGCATGCTGCAGTAATAATTTTTGATCCGGATCATCGATATTGAAAACAACTTGTTTTATTTTAAGGTTAGCCGCCACTATACAACTTCCTCCCAATTTCATAGAAGGCTCTTACATTAGCGAAGACTGAGTCCTGCATAAGCTCGGCACAAGGGAAGTATTCCTTAAGATACCGAAATAGTGCATCAGCTCCTCCTCCACAAACACGCACTAGGTCATGCTTACTCCACTTGGTCATGGCCCTTAATGCAATCATCCTAGCGATCGCCTCCGGATGAGCGTTTCGAAATGTCTCCAAGCCTTCAGTCGAGCTAAAACTATCCCTATCAACTTTTCTCATATCCTTTAGCGTCCCATAATTTATTGTACCGCTACCGATATCGAGAATTCGGATAACGCCGTTTTTAGGAAGAAGCACACCAGCAGACACTCCTTCCGCAGCTACTTCACAGCGACGGATCAAGATGCTGCGTTGAATCCCATTCACCGTTAGGTCATGGCGTCCGGTTAGCATTTCCTTTATCAACTTCTTTTCAGCATTAGTGTGAGTGTTAATGGGCTGGCCTACCACGACAGAGACGTCAGAATCTCTTCGGAATTGATGGATCGCTAGCAGAATCCGCAACAAAGCGTCGAAATGTGCCTTGCTATCACCCTTCATACTTTCAGCGCATTGGCTTTCATATTTTGCCAAGGTACCGGCAAAACCGCGTTTCCCTTGATATTCCCACTCAAAATCGAAATCCCCGTGTAGTTGCTCTAATCTCCGTTCGCGCCAATCGAAGCCAATATCTGAGGGAAACTTTTTTAGCTGGACACCATCAAAATATTTAGTCTCATAATTCCCTGCATCGATAGCCACAATCATTTATAAGCCTCCTTGAATAACCAGTTATATAACTAAGAGCTGTTGTTATATAACTGGTTCCGTAACTCTTCTGCTCATCCCGTTTTTTGACCGCCTTTTCTCGCTGCCGCCTTCTCTATTTTCTCTGCTTCTTTTGCATCTTCTACTTTTGCATACCAATCGCTATCAAGTTCCGCATACACGCTGCGCTTATGCTGGATGCTGTCGCGGACCTCCTTCCAAGGTCTTCCATACTTCTTCGCACACTCCAACCAAACATGGCTGCGGTCCTTAACCATTTTCGGCGGTGCTATCATGTCAGCAATAAACGCAGGGCAATCCTTCCCAGAAGGCAGCCGTACTTTGTTTACAGCGACGTGCTTATCGGGCAAAGCTGCGTACAAGTCCTTCGCATTTGTGTAAGGCGCGAAAGTGTGAGAGAAGCGCGCCAACTCACTTTCCCTCTCTGTTTTGTAGGACGATATACATGCCCCGCCATCTAACAGCGCGTGAGCAGCTGCCCCCATTTGGTCGATGCTATGGCCCGTGAATAGATTCTTTACCCGGTACTTCCTGAACTCCACCGCCGTACCTGACAGCTTACCTTCGATTGCCTTAATTACTTTATGTGGCTCATCGATCCATTTTAAAACGGGTTTACGGTTCGCCTGGTCCGTATCGATCCTGGAAAAGGCGTTGAAATTAATCTTATCCTCGAAGAATCCTAAAATCGTAGCCTGGGCTTCTTGCCAGGCGTCGAAGCTGGCCTGGATCACGACGACGTGTCCGTACCCCCCTTCCGGGTTATCCATAATACGGCGCAGATCCAGTACAGGCTTACCGTCTACTTTCATCTTCGGAGCCTGATAAAACAGATTCGTTAAAAACTGTGTAGAGGATAAAGTTTTTAGCCGGGACATAATTGGATTTACGATTTGCCCCTCTGCACCCCTTGCCGCCATATCCTGCAGCGTGAGTAGATCGCGGACGACGTCAGGCTGGGCTTGAACTTCGGGCCAGCTAAGTAGTTCTTTCCGATACGCCGGACTGACCATTGCCAGCTCTAGGTCCAAGAAAGCCCAGCCAGGTCTTGTCGTAATTGCCCGCATAGCAGAGATTACATACTGCGCCATACGGTCGGAAAACTCCCCAGTTGTAGACAAGCTGTTGATAAACCCGACAAAGCGCGCTGTAATTCGTTCAGATATCTCTAGAGCTGCAAGTTCTTCATCACCACCGGTGCCTGCAAAGCTGCGGCCGTAAACATCCTCCCAGCCTGTAGGAATTGCCCAAGCTTTATTGTCGAAGTTCAGTGCGTGTATTTTCTCTTCGGGATAGTCTTCTGGAAGACAATTCACAAAGTCGCGCAGGACCTGGCCGTCTGCTGTATCAATAAGAATTGCTGTAAACCCAGCCAGAACCATGTCGTAGGCCCAGGTCGTCCCCAGACCGGCAGACTTTCCGCAGCCTTGCTTCCCCTGCCCGAACAGTGCCGTGCAAATAGCATCATTAATAGCTGCTTGGGTTATCCCTTTCTGAGCTTCGGTACTCATGACCTTAAGCGGCAGCTGCGCTAATCGCTTCACTCCCCTCTCCGTGACATAGCCGATACGGACGCCCGGAACATCATACTGCTGTAATTCGTCCGGCAGACTTACTTCCTTAACCTTCCGAGCCTGAATCTGAGGGAATTCTTGGATAAGCGTGTCACCTGGGAGCTGAAAGAACTTCCCCGCCTCTTCGGTCGATACTTTATTAGGCCGCAACCGAATAGAAAAGCCTTTACGCGTTTCAATTGCGTTCACATACCTCGAAGTCCATTTCGCAGGAACGTCGAAGCGCTCCAACTCATTGTCTGCGGAAAGGTCTTTCCAGGCACCCGCGATAGTATAAGCAGCATCCTTCGCCCGGCCCTTATCCTCCGACTGTACCGCGACCCGCAGCCATGCTTTGAGGACGTCGCTGTCCTGCTTGCGCTTGGTGGCAGGCGTCATATCGGCGCGGATTCTTGCCGCTTCCCGGTACGCGCTCTGCTCCTTCTTCCATTCTTTTAAGGCTTCCTTTTGCTTCGCGGTGAAACGGGTAAGCTCTAGAATCTCGTACCGAGCCTTATCGAATCCTTGTATAATCATTCGCAGCAGCTTAGTAGCCGGTCTATTGTCCGGGATAAATCCCTTCTCCAGCAGTGTGTGGGCTGCCTTCGCATCTTTCAACCACTCCATACGGTCCGATGGTTCAAGCATTGCATCGAATACGGCTACGTCGTCACCCTCCAGGGTTCGTACGGCGGTTAACATCGACGGCAGCGGATAGTTATTGCTGGCGTTCGTGTCTAGGCTGAAGATATCGTGCTTGCGGTATCCCAGCTCGGTACAGAATGTTTTTTCTGCGTTCAGCTTTGGCAGCTCTTGAACCTGGGCGATAGTTATACCGCTGTCGTAGATCGCTTCAGCCTTTCGCAGGATCTCCCCAGCTTTATCCCTAGGGAGTAGCAGATAGAAGTTAACGCTTGTAGGTGTCATGACAATTCGGAAGTTTACCCGGTACGCAGGCAGCTGCGTTAACAGCGTATCCGTCCCCCATTTTCTAAGCTCAGCGGGCTTACGGTAGAAGCTGGCGACGACCTTCGCTAGGACCGCTGCCTGATTATTTCGGATGGAAGGCGTCGGGCTGATCTCATAAATCATGAAATCGTCCTGACCCTGCTTGTAAAATCGATCCCAGGGGATGACTTCAACCGCGTTTGTTATTTTACGTTTTGCCTGACCAACTGCTGCAGCTGTCTTAATCAACAGACCAGCGACCTTATCCTTAAACAAGGGACGCGAAGGCTGCGGTTGCGCGGGCCTGCTGCGCGGTTTGTAAACTGTCGGAAATTCTGGCGGCTGATAAATCGTCGGCCAGTTAGGAACTAGAATAATTACGTCTCGCTTGCCGTCGTCGTGACAACGTGTAATTGTATCGCCTACAAAACCTACGATCATGCTCGAAACACCCCCGCCCGTAGCACCCAGAATATAACCCATCCCCAGAAAAGCCATTTCTTCGGCCAGCTGGCCCCCATCATAAGCAGTATTACGCCGCCTATAGTCCCAAGAATGAACGGTGTATCAAGCGCCCCGGAGACGAACAAGTCGTGAAGCTCCGTATACCAGGTATGAGGGTTCAGCCAGTGTATGACCTTGCCCGTAAATTCCTTGATTGCGTCCAGCGATTCCTTAAACGCTGTGGCGCCATCCTTGATATCTGACCAAGGGGTACTTTTCACTTTTGTAGCTATTGCAGCGTCTGCGTATTTCGTTGGATCGATGTATTGACCGTTCTGCATAAGTCCCAAGTGCAAATGACTTCCCGTGGATGCCCCGGAATTGCCGCTATACCCGATTTGTTGCCCCTGAGCGACGTGTTGCCCCACTTTGACCGTAAATCCTTTCATATGTCCGTAAATCGCTTCTCTTCCGTCGTCTAACTTAAGGATTACTCCACGGCCTATCGATTTGTCACCATAGTCCGTAATTCTTTCGACGACGCCGTTAGCGATTGCCCGCAGCGTACTTCCTTCCGCCAGCGGGATATCGATACCTGTATGAGGAGTTTTGTGTACATGGTCAATAGCTCCGAAGCCTGCCGATATCGGGGCGCCGTTCATTTTCAGTAACATAGCCGGTCAACCTCCTTAGCGGTGCGGCGTTGTCGGCACTGCAGGAGCACCGTCGATCTGGTTCCAGACATCTACCTGCAGGCTGCTTTGCAGCTCCAAGAAAATGAGAGGTACCAACAGAATACCGATATAGCCCAGGATGCCCTTTAAGATCCGACCTTTCCAGCCTGGGAAGTCGAGCTGGGCCTCCACAATGCCCCAGATCGTGATCCCCATTCCGACCCAGAAGGAAGCTTTCTGCAGCAATAGGATGATATTCTTACCACCTGACATACCGCCAGCGGCTGCCGCAGCGTGCGTCGTACCTGTAAAGTCCACCAGCATAGCCAGGGCAACAACGGCCATTGTGTACGCTTTTTGATTCCGTTTTAGGTGCGCAATTACTTTCTCAATTTTACGGGCTTCCTGAGGTTCGATTTGAAGTTGCGGCAGCTCAGCTCCCAGATCCACGATCACTTTCCATCGAGGACCATCAAAGCAGTTGGCTCTGATGGTTGATTTAACTATCATTTGGATCTCCCTCCTTTCATGGCGATGGCCAAGGATGCGCAGACAAAAACCACACTCATGATAGTGTAAAAACTAAACATCGCTAACAACTCCTCTCGGGTATACGATCAGAGCCAACGGACCATAATATCAATCATTACAACCGAAAGGGGGTCACCCACTTGCCATTTGTCGCGATTGCCGTTGGTGTTGCCATGATGCTCTGGGGCTCTCAAGCTTATTTCTAAAAATCACTTTTTACCGGACGGTGTCCAGTGGGTTCCTGCATTATTTGCAGGGCCCTTTTTGTTGTTCGTTAACGGTATGCTCGCTGGGCGCGCTTGGGTGCGCTGAGGATCAGCATGCTGCTTAGTTCCCTGAGATGGGATATCGGGGTTTGTTTCGATGCGTCTTGCGGGGATGTTTAAAGTTTTTTCGGTTACTTCAATTTGCTTCGTTGTTCGGATGCCGAGCATTAAGCGCAATCCATCACGGCATAAGTCCTTTAATATTGTTTCGTCCATTTGAGAGATAGCTGAGATAAGATCTGCATCTAAATGTTTCCTTAGACGAAAACTGATGACTGACTTCACATGGGTACACCTCCGTCTACAAGCGTTTACTCGTTGTATACTTCAGTTATATGAACTTAGGTGTGAATATATTCACTGTTAACTATGCAAAATAAATAAAAAAAGATCCTATTCCTTTTCAGAAATAAGATCTGGCCATACTTCGTATAGAGTTTTACCAAGGGATTTAGCGATTTTATCAGCAACAGATAGGTGCGGCTCAGCACCTCTAATGATTGAGGTTAATGAGTTCCTATGTATTCCTGCCTGTTCGGCTATCCAGCCCTTCATCAGACCCTTTTCAATCCGGAATTCTTCAATTCGATTGAGCAACAGCCTCACCTCAACTGACCTATTCGATCAGAAGGCAGTTAACTCCTTTGACGAACACAGGGAAGTTTTGACGAAAGCTTGTTTCTGTATACATTTTTGTAAACATCGTGTCTGAAACAGCTGCTGAACTTTCGCCTCCGCTACGCCCTGCGGGACTTCGACTTCGAGCGAAAGTTTATGTATACCATATTCATACGCCTGTTAGCGGGCAAATATGACTGATAAAACGGGGATCAGAAATTGACAAACAGCTTCCGATCTACAAATACATTATTCTTTTCTTCTATCCCAGCATCAGGCAGCTTCTTAAATTTACTCTTATCCAGCCGAGCTACATACTTACCCAGCGCAATCGAAATTTCCGACTTAATGTGGCCTTTCCAGTACGATAAATTCTCTTCATAGCGGCGGACGAAAATTTTGTAATCGAGAGTTGCACCCGGCTTCCAAGCCTTTACAACCTTTATATCCGCTGTTTTCAAACGCTGTTTCACCTCTACGTGGTCGATCGTTATCATGTCGAGCAATTCCTGGAATTGTTCCGGATGAAGATGTTTTAACGGAGTAAATTCTGACCACGACATCCATTTATCAATCATATCAAGGATCATTGGAAGAATGATGTATTGTGTTATGTCATCATTTTCACTTGCTGTTGTTCGGCTCATTATTAGCACCTCAATAGGAACATATGTTCCTATATTATATGCGAACAATACACGAACAATCAAGTGATGAAAATGAAAAAACTCACGCTGTACTTTATTGGTTAACGTGAGCTTTCGTTGTTAAATTAATTTTAGATAACTAAGTTAGGTCTAAAATGTTCGTTTACAATCTGCCATAAGTGATTGCAATTTTTGCCTGACGCTTTTAGTTCACAATTCACTTCATCAGATAATGTCGTGGTTACATACATTCGACTTTTCGCATCGGCCACTGAAAGGTTAAAGTTCTGAGATGAAACCTGAAGCCATCTTACTTTATTTTTTATCGATGCTATGTCCCATTTGAAGTCCTCGCTAAAAGGTTGCTTTATCTCCATAATAAAACTATTAGAAAAAAGAATTAAACTCTCAATAACCCTTCTCCCGTCAATTTGTTGATATTCTGAAACGAAAATAGATTCTACAGGCTCAGGGCAAAACTCTGAACAAACCTTAAACAGAGGTGTCAATTTTTCAAGAATAACCTGAGAATCTAATTCTAGCTCTTTAAAGTATTCGATATATATTTCCATTTATTTTCTCCTATCCCTAACTTCAAGTATCATACCCTCTAAGTAATGGAGTATGTGACCAAGATAATTAGCAGTGAACTCTTCGCTTTTGTAATCCCATTGCCACTTTTTATTTTGCTCATTAGTCCCCAAATCTAGACGTCTCGTTTCATAGTATTGATGCGTCAACTTTTTAAGCACTTCTTGAAGTTGGGTTGTAATTTGAATTTCAAAAGAACAATATATCGCCTCAGTTTCCCAACTCATTTTAGGAATTTCCAATTGAAATCCAACATCAAGATGAGCAGCGTAATATCCATGTTCTCTTGCCTCAAATGAAACAACAATGTTATTCCCAGTCTGTGCTCCAAACCTTTCTAACTTGGTTGCTAATAATTCGACACCATCCAGGTATTTAACGACAAAAGAAGTTCTAACTAAATCCTTAATCCGATTGTAAGAAGACTCTACTTTATACCATCCTCCTTCAGGACATTCGGGCCAATTTTTATTATCGATAACGTTCTTGCGAAAGAGCTTGTCAATATAAGAATTAAAAGGTTTTAAATAAAGTTCTGGGGTTTGAATTGCAGATGCCATGAATTCGTACTGGGTAGTGAGTAGGTATTCATGACTTAATTCTTTCAACTCATCGGTGAATCCTGTCCAAAAGTTACTCGTAGAAATTTGCTGTTTTAACGCTTGTGTAACTTGATCATAGTAGTTCTTTTTCGGTTGATCAATTTTACTATTGAATTTTTTTTCGTACCAAATTTTAAAACCTTCTATATCCTTAGGTTTTTCCATTACACGCCTCCCGAATAATATTCGGTTTTCTTGTCCACAATAATATAACAAATTGTCCCAAAAAATAAAATAATAAAAAAAAGCCCCCACTAGTCGTTTTAGACCAATGAGGGCTTTGATGCTCCATTATGAATTTTCTTTAGGCTGCCCTGATGCAACGCGTAATGCATCAGCTAATCGTCCGATCTCTGGGTTAGGAGCTAACTCGTAAACAGCTTTCAAAACAGCAATGATTTTATTTGCATCTCCAATGGATAACATAATCTTTACCTCCTCAACTCGTAATGCATTCCAAGCACCAAACCCTTCATATCCTTCATTCAGATCCACCCCGATACCATTCTCGGTGATATCGTTTTTGTATTGGTAGATATGAATTCCGCCCGATTTTTTTCCACCGCTCCATGCATAAGTTTGCCAATACCTCGAGCATACTCGTACCGATTTAGCCGCCTCAATCACGCTATACGAGCCGTATACGCCAGTATTGTATTTCGGAGTAGCTTCGCTAAAACCTCTAATATATTCGAGCACAACGGGCATCTGAGAGGCTGTAACTTCAAAGTCCACGGCAGTATAGATCGTAGAGCCCTCGGGCTGCCCAACCTGCTTCGCCACTTCGATCGCAGTGTAACCGTCGTTAATGCCTGCGGTACGACCACCGAGTGCTCGATTAGCGGTTGTCTCAAACACTGAGATAATATTGATACCCGCTTTATTAATAAGCTCTGCCTCGGCCCGGGTCAGCGCCTTGCTATATCCGGACGGAACCAGATATCGGGCAACAAATGCATACCCAGCTGCCGCGAATGCAGCAGCCGTTTTAGTGGTTAATGGAGTCGAACAATCAAATCCCTTTATCATTTGATCCATCCCCCTTGGCTTTCAAAACTTGAATAATCTCCTTTAATTTTGGGAACATCGGAAGTCCCAAGCGGCCATAATTCTCAGCAATTGATATGAGTTCGTTTGATAAATAAAAACAAATAGCCCCATTCATAATGAGATCGGAGCCAAGCAAGATATCCATCCTATGCGCCATCACGACAATCACAGCCATGAGGAATTTCTTGAAGATCCCAAGGAAACCAATCTTGCTGCTTAGTCCACTTTTCTCTTTTATAGAAGCTGCAATACCAGATCCATAATCAATCGCCATCGCCAAGAAAAATAATCCTAACAATTCTGACCACCCCCCATAGGCATATATGAGAATTGCTCCGATTACTCCGGATGACGCGGTTAAAGCAGCAGCATGTTGTGTGGTTGGTAATCCTAATCCTTCGGTTAATATTCTTTTAAACATGGTTCACTCTCCCGAAATTAAAATAAGCCCCGATCGGCTCGGAGCTTACTTTACTTTTATTTAGTTAAATTATTGCTTCCAACTTTTCATTTCTTTCACTTGGTGCTTATTGATTTTAGACATTTCAATTCTGCTCATGATAAATGTTCTTATAACATTAGTTCGTGCTTCGGTGATTCTTGAGAATAGAAAAGCAATCATGCACATCAAAACTATCATCATTATCTCTATTAAGACAGATAGGAGGTTAGGTTGAAATCCAGTAAAGCCATTTTTAGCAGCCCAAAAATATACAAGGTTAATAATTGGGTAATGAATTAAATATAGACTAAATGAAAAACTAGCTAACAACTTCGATTTTTTTTCAAACCATTTATTCGTTATTACGTTTTCTTTATTCTTTGTATTAACGTGCAACAATGTGTAGATAAGAAGACCCATTGATAACCCAATTAAAATATCTACAAAAAATAAGTTATCTGTATGATGATCAATAAACAATCTTCCGTTACCCACTAACGGTCTCAAAATCATCGCAAAACATAATATTAAGAAAGACATAAACATAAAAATTTTGTTCTTTGCTAAACGAATACTCGGCAAAAAAAGAACGATCGTTCCAATTAACCATATTAAGAAATACGAATCTGTACGTTTCCCAACGACGAACAAAATACTTAGAGCAATGATAAGGCATACAATTTTTATCACTTTTCTCTGGTTTCGGAGCATCATGATTAATAATGGAAATAGCATATAGTACCAAAACTCATATCCTAGGCTCCACAACGGCCCATTCGACCCATATGAACGAACATAAAAGTTCTGCAGAAAAAACAAATTTCCAAAGAACTCTTTGACATTTAAATAGTAGTCATCAATGTATCTTTGATAATTAAAATAATTAATGGCGAAGTAATCTGCAATACATGTTAGCAATAACGCCGGAATTAGTACAATGTATAATCTAGATAATCGACTAACAAGATATGATTTCCAAGACCATTTATTTTCAAATATTGCTTTTAGGACAGATCTCGAAATAAACAAACCACTTAGAACAAAAAACACTACAACTGATGGACCTCCCAGCAAGTTAAGTAGATAAAGTAATTTAACGTAGGCGTTCGGATTTTGTAAATATCCATAACCTACAAACAATCGCGACCCCATATGCTCCATTAATACTAGAATTGCAGCTAACCCACGTATGAAATCCAAATAATAAGATACTTTTCCATCTAACAATTCGTTGATCTTTGAGAAATTACTATATGTTTTACTCATTTTCCAACCCCATATTCCATAATAAGAACATCTCGTTCTTTATAAAGAATATCAGATATTGTCATATTTTTCAATTTACATTTTCACGTTGCCTTAGTTATATTGATTGACAATATTAGGGATACCATGATACAAATTGTTTCAAAGGCATATTATTTTTGATTGGAGAACAGCTGTATGTCCAGTGTCTTACTATCTGATAATCCTAATGTTGACACCCTAAAATGCCCCAAATGTAATGCTCTGTGGCGTGCCGAAGGAGATTTTGTTTTGGATTCCTGGCAGTACATAGATTATGATGATTATTTTTGCCCTTGTGGTTGTTTTAACTTTTTCGGATTTCGTGTTAGGGGCAAAGTTCAAAAACTTACAAAGTAGGCAGAAAAGGAGAGTGACTAAATGCCACAAATAATACAGTCTAGTAACCCAGATATCGATACACTTAAATGCCCTAAATGCAAAGCAATATGGCGCGCGGAAGGAGAGCATGCTTGGGGTGATGATAGATGGAGCTATAAACTCGGTGAAGATAAATGTCCAAGCGGCTGCATTACTTTTTTTGGTTTTCGCGTAACTGGCAAGTTAGTTAAAAAGCCTAATGTGAGTTAATAGACTTAGCCATCACTTCCGCAATAAATACATTTCCTAAATTATTGGGGTGAACGTTATCTGGAACCATACTTTCCTTTACCGAAGCGTTGCGGGACCCAAATCCAACGGATGCTAGTTCTATTACAGGAACACCCCAATATTCTGCAACTTCTCGAATAGCGGTATTAAAACTTTTTACCGTTGCCCATGTGTGTTGCATATCGAGAATTGTTCCGATAAAGATTTTTTTGCCTGTATACTTTGTTTGCAATCCATCAAGCATTAAATGGAGGGCGCCATAGTACGTTGTCGCTACCCTATCAGTGAATGTTCCCAGAGTCTTGCCTTGATTAATATCGTTAAAACCGCCCCATACAATAATGATGTCTGCATCATTATCCATTGATGGCCAACGATAAGACATTGAGAATGTGGTTGAGTTATCAGTAAATGTGCTACCGTTAACTCCATAGTTTCTGACAGTACAGTTATATTTTGTTTGTAGATAATCCGTCCATCCAATAGTTCCAGTGTTTTTGCCTTGCGTCATGCTGTCGCCAATGGCATTTATTTTTTTGCCGGAGATATATGGAGCGAGTCCACCCGAAGAAATAAGTGCCTTAATTTCCGCATCGTTATATACTTTGGTCTCTGCTCCATTTATTTTAATGTTTCCGTTTATAGAACTGGGTTGAACATCTGAACCACTGCCTCCGCTAGGTTTCGTAATACCCATGCTTCAAATGCCTCCCTTATACCGTATAGATTTCAAAATTATCCCCTCTTGGTGCGGCAGCTGTATAGAAAACAAATCCGTGTTTAGTGTTAGTCAACCCGATATTATTGGCATCTGTGTAAGTTTGAATCAGCACACCATCAATATAGCCCTTGTAAACATTCCCTCTAACTTCAAGCTTTAAGCGATACACCTGATCAATTACAAAAGAAAAATTTACAGTCGTAGGAGTTGTTGAAGCACCTGTTAGTGTAGTGAGAAACCCAGCTCTAGTACCGTTAGTTGAAGCTCCAAAAATCAAACACTGGTTATTTGATGCATTAACTCTGGCAGAAACACCGGAAATGTTACCTGTCAATAAAGATGGCAGAATGAAATCCATTTCAACGTCAAAGTTATTAGAAACCCCAATGTCAATACTAGGAAAGTTGGTGGAGCCGGTAGCAAAGCCGACTCTATTACTGATAATAGTTGGAGGTGTGTCTGCTCCTCCAGCATTCCATGATTGTCCCGTTACTGCAGTACCAATAGCTCCGTTGGGCCTGTTAAAGTTATCAGAAGCCACGAGAGTTCTTCCTGAGGATGCCGCTGTAGTCGCTTGAACTGTCGGATTACCTGTAGATCGGTTATTAGATGCATCTAAAGCTGCTACTTTGATTGTGTATATCGTGCTAGCGTTTAGTCCGGTAACAGTGAAAGAAGTTCCTTTAACGTTCCCGTTAGCTACAGTGTAATTCGTCCCATCTGTGCTGTACGATACTTCGTAATGATCAGCGTTAGCAGTCCACGTCAATTGTACTGAGCTGCTCGTAACTGTGCCGACCGTCAGTCCTGTAACAGGATTCGGAGGTGCCGCAGCGGTTGTAACAGTAACACTCGTTCCAGAAGACACGTTCCCTGCTGCATCCCGAGCCTTGACCGTGAACGTATACTGAGTGGATGCCGTAAGCCCTGTTGCGTTATACGTCAAAGTTGTACCGGAGACGGTTGTCACCTTGGTTGCTCCGTTATAGATTTCGTAGCCCGTTACTCCCACATTATCCGTCGCTGCTCCCCAATTGAGCGTAACTCCTATTTGAGTCAATCCGCTTGTAGTAAGGTTGGTAACGTTGGTAGGTGGAGTGGTATCCACTTCCGGTGCGCTAGTTGTAGCATTGACACTTGTTCCACTTGCGGCATTGCCGCTCGTGTCTTTTGCTTTCACCCAAAAAGTATAAGCTGTAGATGCGGCCAACCCGTTAACGTTATAAGTCGTTGCTGTGACGTTCGCTAAAAAGGTAGACCCATTATAGATATCATAGGATGCCACATCACTTGAAACAGAAGCAGCCCAGTTTAGCGTCAGGCTCGTTTGTGTGATATTTGCCGTTGTTAAGTTCGTTACATTTTCAGGCGGCGTAGTATCGGCGCTAGAGGCCGTCGTGACCGTCGTTGATGTGCCGGATGAAATGTTGCCAGCTGCATCTTTTGCTTTGACGGTAAATGTATACTGAGTCGCTTGGGTCAAGCCTGAAACATTGTAGGTCGTATCCATCCTGCCCGTTACGCTTGTAATTTGAGTAGGCCCGCGGAATATATCGTAACCTACACAATCATCAGAGGCGGAAGCGTTCCAGTGAAGTGTTAAACTGGTTGCAGTAAGATTGGTTACAGTGAGATTGGTTACGTTATCCGGTGGCGTTATATCCGGTTCCGGCTCTGGAATTGTAGCCGTACTTCCCAGCTCGTACCTTCCATAAGCCTGAAAAGGCACATTTGTATTGATTGTGATGCTTGTAAATGGCGGCAAAACTTCATCAAATACTGCGCCGGCATAAACTGTATAAGTGTCTCCGGACCCCTCGCCGTCGTTTATTGTAATCGTTAAGCTAGCATTACCGTCATTGCTAATAACGAAGGCTTTCATAGCCCGGGTAAATTCCTTATTCATTGTGGCGGTACCGCTAAACGGACCACTGGCTACCAAGCTCGGGGATTTAACCAAGTATCCCTCGTCTTCCCCCATTACTAGTTGCCATTTTCCTGTCCGTCTATTTTTAAACTGAGGCGGAGTGTCCTGTCCTATTTTTATCATTTTTTCTACGTTGTCTGGCATTCAGTCGGCCCTCCCTTTACGCTAAGTCAGCTTCAAAATTTAAATTAAGGTATCCCTGATTGGGAAAAGTCTCTGTACTTCCATCAGCGTAAGTCACCTTAAACTCTGCTCTCATTGGACCCAGTACATCAGCCTCCTCTGGTTCAAAGGCGAAGCAGACCAAACCGTCGCTTTCGTTCAACACAATAGCTTCACGTTTGATCAAGACTCTATTTCCACGAGCCTTAGCCATAGTAAATTTGACCTCACAATCAGTCAGATTTACGGGGTTACCTTTTGGAGTTTTTAACTGTGCCTTAATAGCTGTTCGAGTATCATGTCGTTTCATGTTTAATACCCTTAGGGGGCGACTACTCTCTAACTCCTTTTTCTCAACTACACTTTGAACTGGGGCTACAAAATAAGCGAGAGTTTCTACTTTAGCCAAAGAAGCATCAACCATGTTCCTGATAGATTCAATCTCAATATTGTGCAATGCCTATCCCCTCCAAATATGCTGACTCCCAGAGATCCTGGGGAGATACGTCCCCTGTGGTTTGATCGGTGATCCAAATGCCTGTTTCTTCATGAACGGCCTTTACCAGTAGCTCCGCGCATTCATAGGATTTCGAGTCATCGAAGTAGATAGGTATCCCAAACCTCTCCCGGAACAGCAGCGCAATCACCTCCCCCCAACCGTACGGACTACCTTTCGTCCGCTCAATTCGCTTGAGGATTCGCTCGCGTACTTCAGCAGTAAATCGTAGACGCTTAACGTCGATTTCCAAGTAATCACTTAATGCTCCGTACCCAGCGCGCCGAAACGCATTAGCTTCGAACGTGGTATTTGATGCAACAAAATAGGCCACGTGAGAGTATTCACTTCTCGTAGCCCATTTGACTAATGCTTCTATAATTCGATCTTTAAAGGTGGGATCGCGCCTGCGCTTTACAAAAATGACATCGCATGGATACAGGCCTACCATGTGATATCCCTGATTTCTTCATCTGATGAAGCTGCTTCTGCGGCAGCTTTTAAAGTCCAATACTTCCCGATATTTGTATTCTTATGAGCTAATCCATCAGCAAATACAGTTTTAAATTGATCAATCGTGTGCCCTTGCGGGATGCCAGATGCTTTCCAAATTACGGTACCTGATACAAGACCCGCGGTAATTGCGTTCAGCATACCGCCGAGGTTGATTTGAGCATCATAATCAAAATCATACGTGTGATCAGTTCCAAGCGCATTAGATGTGAAGCCCGCCAGTATTTCAGCATTACAAGCTGCATTGAGTTCAGATAATTTTAGTTCTAAAGGTGATTTAACAGTGGGATCAGGTTCATACCGCGTCTCCCGTGACTGCTCGACATATTCACCGAGCCCAAGGTCAAACATGTAGACAATATCCTCGACCGTTTCATAGTCAATGCGTTCTGTTACTATTCGAGACTCTGTTCCGATAACCTTTATTTCGCCATCAGCAGACCAATACACGTTGCTGTTATCGATAGAGTACATTTACATTTTCCCCCCTTCATAGTAATATTTTAACGCTCCGACTGTTCCACCACTATATGTTTTTGCTTCTATCAAGATACTATTCGAAAAGTAAATTGAATCGTTTAGTACTGATAGCGGTTGACTGTTACCACTAGGTGTTGCGCCCGGAGAATAGTAAGGGTAATCGACATATGAAGGACCTAAATTAAGAGGCCCGTTATGACCTAAAAGGACCATGTATCCATTACCGGCAGTTACAAAATTTTTATAAAATCTATTGTTAACCATGCCGAATAGGCTATTGTTGTTATTTATGGCTAGACCTTCCCATACTACTACGCCGTCTACTGTCACTTTAAGAAGTATACGGTCAGAAGCTGTCGATTCCATTAGTATAAAGTCCATGTATCCTTTACCTGTAAGGCTGTATACAGGTTGATATGTCCCGGTTACCACCATACTGGGAACTAGTGGACTATAAATTCTTGTCATCGCCGTTTTGTCAAATTTATTTCCCACAGGAGTCCACACTCCTCCATTGTTATATTCTAACTGCCCATTATTCCAACATAAGTTGTTAAATGACCAATATGCTGCGTCATGATTATGGTCACTTCTTGCGGCCGTGCTTGATGCCCCATTACCGCCAAAAATAACCGCAAGAGAACGATCAGCTGTTAGATCCCCACCGCCTGTAAGCCCAACTCCTGCTGAAATGCTTCTAGCAGCTGCCGCTCGAGTCGTATCTGTTGGATGGACGTGGTCAGCGCGGGCATATCGCTTGGACGAACCTACCGTGGCAGCGCCGTCCATAACCGGAGGGGTAGAAGCAGCCTGACCAATTACAAAGGCTTTTGTAGCTAGTTGAGTCGTAGACTCATCAGCAGCACCTGTAGGTCCAGTTGGCGTACCTGTGAAGTCGGGTGAAGCCAGAGGCGCTTTGTTAGAATTTAAAGACTCAATCGACGTTACAGGCGGAGTATACCAATTCGACTTACCTGTAATCGCTTTGATCATATTAGCAAGCTTTGACCATAATCTCGTCGGCGTGTCCGGACCAGATGCAGCTGTTACAGTGTCGTCAATTGTACGGTTGCCGATCTTGGCATCTATTACAGAACCATCAGGATGGTCCAGCACGGCTGCCGTCTTATGGGTGTTGTGCAAATCGGACTGTTGCTTTAATGATGTATCAGCCAAGTCCCAGTTACCGTTCTGATCATCAACGTTGTAGTTGTCTGTCTGCGCCGGCTTTTTGAAGCTGTAATTCGTTGTATTTGTGGACACAGGATCACCTCACTTTACATCGTGGGAACTTGATTTCTAAGGTATTCATGCGTGAATCCACGCATCTTATTGTGCGTGAATGGCTGGAACTCTTGGTACTGAGTATAGATGTACTGCCACTCAAGGCGGAGGTGCCCCGGCATAAATCGAGACATGAGCCCTTTGAGATCGTTAATATTGCTTGGGATCCCTCGTACGTCTGTAAACTGAATCGTTACCTTGTAATTCCCAAAATCCTCAACAATATTGGTCGTGTAACCGTAAGCTTGGAGTATGCTCTTTAGATCAGCTGAAGTGGCTCCGATCCCACCGCGAGACATCGCCATTACGTTATTCCGACGAGCAGGGATATTACTTTTGTCCAACAGCTGAATGGCAAATTCCGCTTCATAAACGGGAAGCATGTACGTTGCTGAGTCAATAAAGAGTTGATCCCGAGCTTCAGAAACAGCGGCCTTGAGGTCATCGAATTGCCGGCCGACAGCTTTGTAAATTCCCACCGTATTTTTGAAGGCGCTGTGCAAGAATGACCCAGGCAAAATACTTTGAAAGAAATCAAAAAATTTCATCTCAAGCCCTCCTTTCCAGTCATTTAATCATTATCCTTGATCGAAAATTGCGAGCTCTATGGTGTTAAGTGTAATGTTCGAAGTCGGAGCGGACATGACAAAGTCAAACACCCCCTTGACCGACAAGATCGCTTGAATCAGCCCTGTGATTCTGACTACACCTCCGATCGGTACGTTTCGTACGTAGGAGTCTATCGCCTGTTTAACAAGCGGCGTAAGGCCATCAATGGTGAAGCCTTGGGCCGCAATAATTGTTCCTGCCACGACGACCAAACGCGGCACTGGTTTTATGACCTGCACGTTAGCACCTACTGGACTTTTCGTCTTGATATGTGCTGAAACTGAATCGACCAATTCATTTGAAGGAATGCCGCCATTAGTAATGACCACATCGATCGTACCGTTACCGCGGTTAAGTGGAATAGAGATCGCATTGGTTACTCCTCGAACCTCCATCGCCCACACAATGTAGTCAGCGGGAGTGCCTCCATTTTGCGGATTCTGAATCGTAAAAATGTACCTGGCTCGCAGCTGCTCATCCGTTTCGTTATCTGTACCGTCGATCAACCCTCCAGTACCTACCTTGATATTTTGCACACCTACTACTTGGGCCCCGACAACTTGAAGAGGCGTTGCAGGCGACAGGTTGCCGGTTATGCCGATTGTTGTGCAAGTCACATCAGCAAGGATTGTGGTCCAGCCTGCTGGCAATGAAATATCATTGTCTACTGTGAATATGATCTTGCCGTCTAACGTTGCCAAAAGAGTACCTTTAGTAAGTGTCGTCCCTATTGGGGCAGGAGTTGATCGTGTCAAATTGACTTTTCCGTGTGCTGTTGTACCGAGCTTTCTAATCACTCCGCGCTCTGCACAGCGACGTTCGAGAAACGACCCTTTTGACGATGAAACAAAGAAAAGACTAAGAAGCTGCTCCAGCATAAACCACACCATGCGCAGCGATCTGGCCACCACCGCAAGGAGTGTGTACGTCAACGACCCGGGAAGTTTATCCGTCAAAGTTGATGGGAGATCGGCAAGCAGCTCCGCCATTATCTGCTCATAAGATTTAAACACGTATGCTCACCGCCTGTTCAAACGACCCGGAAGAACCGTCTTTTGCAATGAAGGACACATAGAATGTTGCCGTTTTTTCCTCGCGGTTCAGTAAAACACGTACCTGCACACTCTGAACTCGAGAGTCAGCTAGCAGGCAGCTGGATACATCGGAGATAACATCTTGCTCAAAACTTTTCCCCATCGGAGAGGATAAACGTTGGAACACTGGATTTCCATAAGTAGTGTCATAAAACAACGCCCCAAGAGGTGTCCCGAAGCGCCTTTGTAAAGCTGTTGTTAGATTTTCAATGCCGGATACAGTGTTTAAATCTCCCTGCAAGTTTGCGGCAAGATCCCCGTTTACAGAACCTAAGTCTGTCAAAAGAATATCACTCACCATTAATCACCAACTTTGTGTTGTAGTTTTACCTCGAATCGTTACGGTACCGTCCGGATAAACGAAGACCCGCCCCTCGTCCTGCAGTATCCCCAATATCACCCCTTGATTTCTATTACCGTTGATGAAGATGACAACGACTTCGCACCCGATCATATTGGAATCGATTGAAACCGTCGTAGGTATGTATCCTGTCTCAAAAGTGGCCAAAGGGAGAAACACCCGTGCTGTCTGGCCTTGGACATCCATGATGATCCCAAACTGGGGTAAAGCGTCGTTCAGCTTCATAGGGTTCCACTTCCTAATTTCCTCGAGCTGCCCAGGATCGATGAATCAGAGGAATAAAGATCTTGCCGATACTGTTCAGCCTCATCAGGACGCAAACTTGTTATATCCAAGCCCATAAGGAATCCTTGCTTATTTAATGTGAGATCATATCGCTCAACATAGTAATTTCCGTCGAACCTACCGCAGCCGGCTACGGACACTTTTTTCTCACAAGCAATTGTTGGCACTCCTGCCATTTTGCTTGCCTTGCCGGTTATGACATACCTGGAGAACTCGGGAAGCAGCTTATCCGCGAGTTGCTTCGCTTCGGCTTGCGTCTTTACTTTCGAAGAGTAGTATACGCGCTCTTTAACCTGCCCCATTGACTCTATGAGGGTGTCATTCTTCGCCGTCCCCTCGATCAACTGCTTTTGCGTGTAATGTCGAACAGTTACTTGGTTAAAACTATCCACCGCATTATCATCAAAATCAATTTGGCAGTTGGATTTAAACCCCATTCTATAAAACAGGTTCGCCTCGATCTCCTCATCGCTAAGATCCCTTTGTCCAAAGTAGAAAGTTTTATTTTTATCGACATAGCAAATAAATCCTTCGTGGTCAGCTAGTGATTGAAGGATTTCCCACTCTTTTCTATTCTGGTACATGTCTCGATCGATAATCTCAGTCGTTGACGTAATGTTTGGAGTCAACCCGTATTTGCTACACAAAAGAGAGGCGATCTGACTCGCTGTCCTTTCTGCATATGCCACTGTAAATGTGGTGTCCAGGAATGGCGCTGAGTAGTCACGGCCAATAATCCTACATGTCATGTCTCCTGAGAAAGAAGGCGATACCCCATCTATCTTCCCAGTAAACACGTGCTCAAGTTCGTTCTTATACCACCGGTTCGGGTCCTGGACATAGCCCAGATAAATCTTTATCTCCTGATTCTTCTTGAACCAATCAGAGAGCATTAAACTATTATTAACCTTTACCTCGAAGGAATCGGCAGCCATATAAAGGGTACCAATAACCCGAATACTTATTAAGTCCGGCCACCGCAATAGCTGACCGTCGACCTCAATTAAACCTCTAGGAGAGCTCAACTGCCCCAACCCCTTCTCCCATCCTTAGTAACTCAGCTCGACTGGTAGTAGGGACGATCTTTTCAGAGATCGCCTTGTCCACTGCAACGCTTGACTGAGCGTTCATTCCTCCTGATGGGATTTTAATTATCTGTCCGATCTGCAGGCTATATTCATCGTCAATGCCATTTCCTTTGGCGAGAATCTCCCATTTGCTGCCGTCCCCGTAAACGTCGGCTTTTGCAGCTATACCCCAAAGAGTGTCCCCTGCCCTGACTGTGTATGAGCGGTCAAGCGTCTCTACTAATACTCCCGTATCATACGAAACGGTGCTCGCAGCAGACGCTACAAAAGATTGACCATCAACATTCGAAATGTCCAGCAACTGGTCCGCTGGAAAACAAACGATCAAGGAAATTGAGTAATCGACTCGGTCTGTTCGCTTAATCTGCGGTCTGTACTTTTGAATCCGTACAGTCTTCTGAATATCGCCGCAACTGAGCGTCAACTCTTTTCCGCTCCACCAGAGAGACTCGATTTGATCATTGTGTGATAAAGCTTCATCGCCAACAAAGCTTCCCGAGAAATCTAGCAGTTTTTCTCCCATACCCATATCTTGATAATCCGGCGGGCCTCCTGGAAATTCGAGTTTGGCAATCGATCGGTCCATGTCGAAATCTAGGGAGCCCTTCGGGGCAATAGGGAAAACAAAATCACCCAGTATAAATTGACTGCCCAGCTGCATGAATTTCACTCCCTCCTATTGCCCATTTTCAGCAAGCCATCTTAATCTTGACACATTCGCCTTTTCGTCAAACACAATACGGGCAGCAGCATCCGGCTCTGGAGAAGTCACGTAAATGTGATTCGTACTGTTATCTTGATACGCCTTTTGAACACCAGAAGCATTTTTGCTTTGTTGGTTCTCGTATTTGCTCGTATCGATCTTAGGCAGCCAGCTAAACATAGGATCGCTGCGGTCTACTGTTAATGCTTTGGTTTTGCCTTTGAATGCATTTACAGCAGAATCGGCAAGCTTATTGCCAATCGCACTGCCTGCTACTCCTCCGATAATTCCGCCAAGAATACCACCGATGACTGTTCCTAGTCCCGGGACAACCGAGCCAATTGCCGCTCCTAACGCTGCGCCGGCTTCCGCTCCTGCCCAGCCTCCGATCACTGTTCCGCTGGCTTTAGCTGCGGCTTCCATCTTATGGCCTTCCGGAGCGGTCGTTACATCGTAAGCCCCCATGGCTAAACCGACTGGGAGGAGCACTCCGGCTCGAGATCCAGCCCCTTTTAAAACACTGGCTGAAGCACCAACGGCAGTCGACAAACGACCCGGTGTGCTGGATCTACTGCTCCTTGGAGGTAATCCTCCTCCGGCTACAGTTGTTCCAGAGCCTCCTGCAGCACCTGCTGCACCTCCGTTGATTGCTCTACCGTAAACATTCACAATGTTCGCTTGGATGGCTTGGGCTGGTAGTGCCTTCGATACAGCAGCTTTTGTACTAAGGGTACTGAATGTAGCAGACAGTCCTTTTGCCGCTAAAACTAGCGGGCTAATCACAAGACTGCCAATTGTTCCGATAGCTAGTTTTGCAGATCCTAAAACCAACATAAATCCACCAAATTCAAGCGCACCTTTGGAAATGGCACTAACAAGATCTTTATGAGTGTTAACCCAAGTCGTAGCGCTTGCAACCATTGGACCCAGTTCGTGAGCAAACTTTGTTGCTTCAGGAAGTAATTGATCACCGATCGCTAAACCCAAGCCTTCAAACTTACTTTTCAAGGCGTGAAGCTCACCCTCAAAAAGAGAACGTGCCGTGGTGATGTTCTCGTGTAGACTCTTTTGACCGCTGGTTGATCCTTTCACCTTATCGAACATCTCTTTGTGAGAAGTGATAATTGCGAAATCTTGTCCTTGCTCACCGAAAATGTGATTCATCTTCGCAGCCCATTCTAGTTCACTGTTGCCGGCTTTAATAAACTCTTTATGCTTTTCAGTTAAGACATCCACCATATCAGAGTATTTCTTAATGTGATCTTTGTCCTTAAGAAGTGCAGCTCCTTGAAATCCAAGGATTTTCCCCTTCTTATCCGTTGTCACGCCATCCAAGAGGCCTACGTCATTCATCGCATCAAGCTGCTTCTGACCACCTCTTGTACCAAGAAACTTGTACGGATTGATACGCTCAGCAAAATCTTTAATATGTGTACCAGCCATGGACCCCTCCATGCCGTTTACAGCTGCCAGAGCTGATGCATCAAGCATATCGTTCTCGTCCCAGCCTAAATTCTTTACAACCGGCATTGCGTACTTAAACGTCTCGCCGAGACTCTCAGATGAAGCATGCGTGACGTTAACCACTCGGAAGAGTGAGTCCGCGAATTTCTCCAGTTTATCCGAGTCATTTGTAATCCTGGCATCCTCGGCCATACGTGCAAAGTTGTATGCCGATCGTTCTGGAGAGGACGTCTTCTTAGCTAATACTTCCATCTCAGCAACATAAGTTGCTTCTGGCAAAACAGTTTTTAAATTCTTTTGAGAGATCTGTGCACGTGCAAGCTCTATTCCAATTCCTAGAATATCTTTCTGAGAAAATAGGGTTAACCCAGATAGATCCTGAGCTTGCTTCCTTATATCCTTTAGTTTCTCACTGGTCATATTGAGATTGTATACACCAGATAGTGCAAATTCCTGCATTTGCACCTCGCCTGCCTTCTTAATGGTTGCAATCAAAGGTGCAACCGTGGCGGCTCCCGTAGCGATATCCCCGAATCCAGCTGATTTCATCTTATCAAACTTGCTTTTTAGCTCATCTAGCCCTTTCGACGCCTGCTGCATCCCTTTATTCATCGCTTCAAAAAACTTAGCCCCGTTGTTTGGACCCGATCCAAGGGATTGCATCTGCTGTTTAACCTTCTTAACGTTATCCGTCATTCTTTTTATTTCAGGACTCAATAAGTTAACAGCTGAAAAAGTTATCGAAACCCTTTGATTAGCTCCTGCAGCACTAGACATGATGATCTCACCTCCCCGATTTACTCAGCATACGTACGCGACATACACTCAGGAAAACGGAGAGTCCCCATTAGGACTCCCCATCTAGAACTTGGTTTTTCTTCTCGACATAATCGAGAGCACCCTTATAAAGCAGATGCTGCTCAATATCTGTCATTCGACTCCAGCTTTCCCAGCTGACACTTCCTTTGCCTACGTCGTTGACGTAGAAGAATCGGCGGATCCAGAGCCGTTCAGCAAAAAATCAACCACTTGATCCATCTTATCCAGAGATTCATTGCTTAGAGCGAACATCTTGGAAAAAACCGCCTTGTAATATGCAACATCTGCATTAGACCAGCTTTGGAAGGTGAACTTGTAATCTCCGATTGTTGCCTTATCGTCTACTTTAGTGACGCACTTTGCAGCAATGTAGAGATCGGCAAGTTCAGACATGGTTACATAATCGTCCGATCCTGCTGGGTTCTTTTTCAGGACTTCTAAACGATCTCCACCTGTCGGTTCACGAAAAAAAATAACCTTACCGCTTTTTGGCAAAGTCAATGGGCCAAATTCTTTTGACATGGGTTTAAACCTCCTCTATTCCTTCTGCTTTGAAGGAGTAATCACTATTTACAACCGCTTTACCTTTTGTAAAAGACAAGCCAATTTTATCAATAATGCATTGTGACAAATTGTAACGGCCAACAAGCCCTTTTTCTGGCACATTAAAGTCTGCAGAGATGACATACCTCGGCTGCGTAAATTTAATGTCGGGGCCGAGTGTAGAAGTATCAAACGCCGCTTTCACAGCCCCGCCTGCGTCAATGTAGCCTCGCTTCAAGGTTCCGTCCAGCGTGACCTCTCCGTCCAAATAGATTGGCATCTTGGAATTAAGCGTCATGTATGCCTCAGCTTCGCTGTTGATATTTAAGCTCATCTCTTCGAACTCTCCTACAAGTGCAGGACCGTTAACTCCAACTACTGTGACCGAGACATCAAATCCTTGTAATGGTCGTGCTGTCAATTAAAACACCTCCCTTTAGCCGATGTACCGACCGATGTTGTGGTCGATAAAGTCGGCCGCATAGCTCGGTCTGATTGAGATTTGAGTAATTACCCGGCGAGCTGCCATTGTCGTACCCGTATTATTCGATGCATCACAAACCGTCGGCTTGAAGTCGTAGATCTCCTCAGTGTTATCTCTATGCTGACGAAGGAGTTCATCGATCTGCGTCTTGATCGTTCTCAGAAGCGAATTCGTAATTGGCCGTGACTTTGCCCACTGGGTTTGAATCCAGATCTCCGTCTCGATCTTGTCAAACTCCCGTCGAATCGAAGTTTGCGACCAGTCATCCGTTCCGCTACCCTGCACGTAATTGTAAGTGGTAACGCCGTTACTAATTCGGAAATCGTTCGTAGCGTTGTTTAGTGCAATCGGAGAAATCCTTGCAACGGTAAGCGCAATAAGATCGTCCTCAATAAGCGCTCGCTCTGTTCCGAGAATGCCTTTCACCACTTGGTTAGAAGGTGATACCCATGCGTTCAAAGTGGCGAGAATGCCGGCATAATAACCATCTGGAGCCGCGTAAATAGTCGGATACTCCTGAGGAATAACCCACGGATAAGACACAATTGTACGCTGCTCATTATAAGTTTGAGCTGCTGCAGCTTGTGTTGGTGTTAACCCTTTATTCGTGTTTGTCACCGCAATTCTCAAGCCATTTTGTACATTGGCCAGCTTACATTGAGAGATCATTGCTGCCTGAATCGCTTGGGAATACTGCTGAGCACAAACCACGATATTCACGTAAACGGCTTCTAAGGCCTTCAGCCCGGTTCGGTTACCTGATGCATCTGTTGTACCGATGTAGTCGCTATCCGCTGTCGTGGCGCCGTCGTCTCCGCCTATCAGCGGGGTATCCGCGAGTGGTACCGGAATGGCTGTTGCAGCGGCTGCCTTGGTCAAAGCTACATGTTGAGAGTTAATAGACAAATTGGTCAAATCGAGATTATCCCAAGTTTCTACTGCAACTTTCTTGTACGATACTACAAGCTTGAATGTATTCAAATTCGTGCCTGCGAGCACCTGTACAGAAACGCCGTTCCCGTCCGTACCTTTGTACAATGAGGTGATTGTTACGGAATCCTTTGGCGTTCCAGCCCCGTCTTTGACCGTCAATGCTGCCGCTGCAGCGGAGACAGCCGCCACGCGAACGATAACAACTTTATTCGTTCCCTGGTTAAAGGCGCCCATAGCTGAGAGAAAACCAGTTAAACCTAGTATGTAGCCGCCAAACTTACTCACGACATCCGTTAGGCTGTAACAAGTCGTTGGTACGCCTACCGGGCCTTTCGAAAAAGTACCGACGATACCGATCGTGCCGACCGTGACTCCTGTTGCGGCAACAGGTGCCGGCGGAGTCTCCGTAATAGACACACGAGGGACGATATATTGATTGCCTTGTGCCATTCGTTTTCACACCTTCCTATAATTCAATTTCAATTTTCTCGCCCTTATCAAACGAAGCCTCTACTGTTTTAACCAGTGGAGGTGCATCTTTCTCGGATCGTTGACGAGACTCATAATACTTCACGTCGTAATCAATCATGGCATAATGCAGGAGCTGACCTTGATTCACTTGGTCACTTTCAAATGTGATCTCAGTTACTGAGGACGCGTCAACCAAACCCCCAAGATACATGTTTTCCAGAAGCGTGAAACGAATCTCTCTCGCGAGATTGCGTATCGTTGCCTCACCCTTCTCTGCATTCATATCGTGGGTATAGACATAGATCCGGACTGGGGCAGTTGCCTCGTCCTGATCGCGATCGTAGTCATTGTATTTGATTCTTCCACAACCGATCGAAACAGTGGGTTTTAATCCCGGTATCATGCCATCAACGAGATTATACTTACTGATCGATGATAGTCTCTCCTCTGCTTGCAAGGTTGACTGGATTGCGTTGAGAATCTCATCAATCATCCTATTTCACCTCTTGTGACATAATCTTTAGCCATTCTCAATATCACTTGGACATCGGTTTGCTGGAGCACCAGGAATGGTCGAGCAGGCACTTTAACACGTTTCAGAATCTTGTACTGCCCGCCGCCAATTGGAATGAACAATGCTCTTTTTTTCTTCGGAACGATTGAGCCCCCGAGCTGATGTAGCCTGGCGTAAATAAGCGAGGAGCCTACCTCCACTTCAGACGCAGTCAGCCTGCCTTGCACAATGGATTTTCGCAGCTCTCCTGAATTCTGCAAAATCTTACGAGTCCCGAGCGCGCCCAGATTACGGATGATTTGCCGATTCTGCCCCGCTTTTGTTTTGTGGGACTTCATGGCAGAATCAATGGCTCCCTGCTCATAAATCTGCTTCGTAAGAGGTGCCCAACCCTTCCACTTCGCAGGTCGACCCTGATGATCGAAGTTCTCGTGAGCGGACTTGATAAGTATTGTGCCGACAGCGCCAAAGAAGGGCCGAAGATTCAATGATCTCCGACCCATAGCTTCCATCGCTTTTACAACTTCCGAGACATCCACCTTAATGTCTATTGACCGGTCATCACTCATCGCCAATTCCTCGATATCGGTGAATGCGTCGCATTGTTAAATCGCTGTAAATGCCCTTCTAAGGGGCTTTGTTTAGGCGTCGTAGTTGCAATCCTTTTACGCATCTCAGGTGCATTGGGTGCTTGCTCCACGATGCCGGGCAATCCGTTAAGCGTTGATGCATCAAGTACATGATTTAAGTCAGAATCCGCGCGCTTGCGGTATACCTCAGCCAGCGGCGTGTCCTCGCGGTAGTTAATGCCCGAAAAGTGATGCTGACATATAAGAGCTCCCGCCATGTCTGCACAAATAGATTGGATGATGCCTGGGATCGGCTCAACGAGAGGGACCTTGTATTGCGGTCTGAGCTTGTCGTTAATCCGTATTTCAGCCTTCGCAATATATCGCTCGACATCCTCATCTAAGAAATCAGTGTCCGAGATAAGCTGATGCAGATCTCGGACGTCTTGCGGCGTACAGTAGGGCATGTGCAGCCCTCCTTTTTTAGTCGATCTTACCGACCAAGAACCATTCAGGATGGTGCATACGCGGTAAGCCGTTAATGCCTACAGTAATATCTACATACGGATTCTTTTCATTCGAAGACTTATCCTCGATAACTGCAAATTTACCCGGCTGCGGATTATCCATGCCGCCATTTTGCAGTGCTAGCGTAGAACAGAAATCCATGGCTTTTTCTCGTCCTTTTGCGATACCTACGAAAGTACCCTCGGGTAGGAAATATTGAAAATCCGTACCGTTAGTACTATAGCCTTCCGTATATACCTCAAAGTCGATTTGCGGGAACAGCATTTTCATTGCATTAGTGATATTCGACGATGTAAGGTTCAAAGCATATACGCTTTGTTTTAGCAGGTCGCGAATGACTTCGTTTGCTGCAAATGCTTTAGCCAAGTCGTGATTCATGATAATGCGATCAAGTTTTGCCCCTGTTCCATGGAACAGGGTTACCATCTCATCCAGCACATTTGGGATGTTAATCGTTGGGTCAGAGAGAAGATGATACGTTTTCTTGTTCTTAGACGGAATTTTCATATCTACGCTGTATTTGACGCCGTTTTCGTCCACATCGACTTTCCCTTTTGTTACTGCAGCAAACTTAAGCTGCTCGAGGCGAGTTTCAAGACGTGTGTTCAATTCGTTCGATCTACGGACAACACGCAAACGTCCGGCGCGCTCATTAAACGTGCCCTCTTGTCTGGCGTACAAAAGCTCCTCTTCGTTAATTCGATACGTTTCTCTCCAGTACCCGGTAGCGTATTTACGTACCGATTGCCCTGACAATGTTGCAACCTTAGGCTCTGAATTTAACGCATGCGGAGGAGTAATTCCCGCTGTAGCGTTGATGACATCAACTTGAATTTCTGCGGCATTTGCAGTATCCGCTGGGCAAAACGTATTCCCGATAAAAGCTGATGTGTCTACGATCGTGTTGCGCACGATATGGTTAATCTCTTGAGTAGTTGGAAAATTCATTGGCATTGTCTATTCACCCTTTCCTAAACCAAATAAATGGATTCATTTTGTCCAGCTGCATTCAGCCCAAACGGAATTGAGCGAGCTACCAGATCTTTTGTTACAAACGCATCTACGCCCACGAGTTGAGATTGATAGAACTTACCTGCAACAAATGCGTTAGCAATCTTGTTTGAAGCTGCATCCGGCACAAAATCACCTAGGATAAGCAATGCTTTCTCTGATCCGTCTTTCACATACAAGAAGTCGCCGATGACAAAAGCGGTACCTGGCGCCGAAATGGTCACCGTATTACCGTTTACGGCCGTGATTGTGCCGCAGGTAACAACACCCGTTCCGTCAGCTTTTACGAGAGCTGCAGCTGCACCAATCGAATTAGCGAAAATCGATCCATCCGTAACGGTTGCTGTTGTAGCCGCCGTGCCTACAGCAGCTGTCAACGCGCTTCTGCGTACCGGACGGTAAAGAGAATCAGCTGTACTCGCTCCAAGGATCGTTCCTTTATCAAGAACACCTGTATTAGGTGCAATCGTTACTGCAATACGATCATGGATATGATGATCACCGTGAACACAAATTTGTTTATCTACGTATACCTCGCCATCCGTTCTACCTGGAACGTGGAAGTTGAAATCTGCCATTATTTAACCCTCCTTATTCTGCTAGCTTATATCGGCCGTTTTCATCGACCGTAAAGCCCAGTTCCTTCATGTCTTGATCAGCAAACTTCTTGATTTCCTCGGGGGATCCAGCTGCCGGCGGATTACCTAGCTGCCCTACTTGCGCAAGCTTAACGCGGGACGCTTCAGGGAACGCATCAAGCGAAGCATAAATCTGTTCCGACACAGAGATCGATTTGTCATCTGACAATTTAACGATCTTCTCTCCACTGTCAGCAAGCAGAATTGGACGATATTGATCGATGATCACTGGCGGGATGCCTTTTGCCACATAACCTGCCAACGTCGCCTCCACAGTAATTGCTCGGTTTTGCTTTTGAAGCTCGGCCACCTGATCAGCAAGTTTCTTGGCGTTCTCATCAACTACAGGTGCAACGACTGGAGCCACAACAACCGGAGCTGGAGTAGGGTCGCCTTCTGGTTTCTTTCCTCCGAACCACTCAGATAGTTTCGTCGTGAATGTGGAAAGCATGTTGTTTGTTTGCTTTTGATTCTCCAGCAGCTGGTTCACTTGTTCTTCTTTCATCGTATATCCGACCTCCTCATGGTCTAAATAGAATGTGTCTGGCGGGTCCGCCAGTAGCCGCGCCTCAGGAAGACGCGTAAGAAAAGGCTCATTCGTTAGCGCCAATGCTTCAAGCACTGCGCCTCTGAAAGAGCCTGATTCTTTATCTTGATAATTCTCCCGGTATTCGGGACTTGCGTAGCGGAATTGCTTTGTCTTGACCTTTTCCGCAATCTCATCGTTTGTCGGATCAGCCAGCGCAAAAAGGAAATCCCCTTCTTGCACCAAATCAGTAATCCACCCCTCTGACTTTGCGCTGCCGAATGTCGTATCCTCGGCTTTGTCATGACCGACTCGAATAAACGGATCACGGCCCAGTACCTTTTGCTTAAAGTTCTGGATGATCTCCGTAAACGTCTGCTGCGACATTTTGATTGTGCCGTATTTCGGATGCTTCCATTCCCCGATGCGGCCTACAGGTATTTTTAGTGTCAATTTGCACACCTCCTCTATTTCGTCTTCCACCCCTTCGGCAACGGTGCAACGTCGCCCCAATCTTTATTGGCTTTCTCGATTACGTCCGGCTCATATCGACTGTAGATCGGCGTCAGTACCGATCGGCATCGGCCATGTAGCGGCGGCGTATTATCTCCAAGAGCTGGATCATCCATCCGCATGACCTTCCCATTTCGAGAAGCACAAACAGCCGATGTCCGCGCATCCATGATGGCAGAAAATCGGACGTAATCTACTTTATTCTCACGATAGGAAATGAGCCGGCCGCGGTTGTATGCGTACGTCGTCTCAGTCGTTACAATCAGTGAAGCCCGACTCTTGTTTTGATCAAGTAGAGCTGCAATAGAACCTTTCGTACTTTGCGGCGCTGCCCCAGTGAGATGTTCGAGCAGAACCTGCTTGATCAGCGTAACCAAGTCAGCTTCAACGACTCCAGCAAGCTTCAGCTCCCTGTTCTTTAGAATCGCCATGGCTTCCTCAGGAGTAAATTCTCTGTTACCGTCAATAATAGGCAGATCAGCAAGCTTCACACGTCTTTTATCCCGTATCGCCTTTGCCTCGGCATCCCCATGAGCCTGTCCCGCAGTAAGCATTTCGGCTGCATGCTGATACAGAATGCTCGAAAGCTGTGCAGGCTGTGGTAAGTGAAACTGATGAATCTCCATCTCACTTGCTCCAATCGGAATATGGGATAGTACCGTGTTAAGCCAACGATCATAGCGAATCAGCAGCCGTTCTTCCGACTCGTCCAGGTACTTCTTGATGAATCGCTCCGCCTTATTCATCGGCTTTCCCCTTACCCGGTGGCTCTCTGAGATAATGCGCGTAATCCTCTGCAATCTTAGCCTTCTTATCAGCTGCGGACTGTTTGCGTTCCGGCAAACCTACCGTTGAGCGGACATGCTGGAAGTCCTCGTCAGCCGTAGAGTCCATGTAACCCGCGTTGGTGAGCTGCAAGAAGATGCCGCTTAGCTTCTGAACGTCGTCATCATTCATCTCTCGTTCTGGGAAGTCGCCCCATTCCTTTTGCGGACCATAGTTCATTTCCACGAGTGGCCGGACCAATTGCTCTAAAAGCACCTCTTTAAGTTTCTTAAAGATTTTGTCCAACATCAGCATATACATGTCAAAATGACTTTGGCCAAGTGCATATGATCCCGACTTCTGTCCCTCGTCAAAGATCAACGAAGGGACCAGCAACCCGCGAAACATCATCTTGTTCAGATACGTGACCAGGCTGTGAAATGCCTCTCCCATGCCTGCGCCACCGCCGAACAACGACTTAATATCCGACTTATCTTCGCCAGTACCGGCAGCCATCGCGATCCCCGTACCGTTTTGCAGATTGGAAAGCACACGGGCCATGTATTCAACGTTGGAAATCAAGTTCTCTTCACCATTGGGCCTTGTCGGGTTGTCCGGATCTCTAATGTCGCCGTCTGGGACCAGTGCAGCGGTCAGCGGCGTGCCGAATTTATCGACTGCGTTCACCCACATCTTTAACACTGGGTCCTTAAGCAGCCAGTTCTTTCTCAGCCGGCGCAGCTGGCTCGTGCCGTACCAATTACCAAAGCGTGCATTGTGTGAAAACACGATTGCTTTGTTCTTTGGTATCCTCACTGGGCTGCCTGAAAACCAACGATACTGCGTGATCGGCTCGTCCGAAGCGAGCCTGCCCGTCACCGGGTCAATATTGAAAAACACAGTGCGCGGATGATACGTCGCCAGGTAGTCTAGCACGATTCGGCTACCCTCGGGCTTCCAAACGATCTCTGTTCCGCTGTATCCGGCCCAGAGCGCTGATAAGATATCCTCGCAGGACTCGATAAACGTCCCTTGCATTCCCTCGAGGCATTGGTTAACAAACTCCTCGATCCCGGGATTCTTTTCGTTGGTGTAGCGGTCCAGCTTGATTAACGTTGAGAGGATCATGAATTCAATACCGGCAGCGATCGTCTCGTCCGTATCGAGCATTCGTTCATAATCCAATAGATTAGAGCTGTCCGGATTCGAAATCGCCTTATCGAACAGGATGAACGTCGTATAAAGCTGCGAGCCGATCTGACCGACGATTCTACTTGGTGCTACCATATTTCATCTTCACCTCCTAACATAGAGATAAGCGCCCAAAAGAGGCGCTTATTCTTATCATAGTTATCGATTGTCTTCTATGCTATTGTTATCTGTAATACTACCGGCGGCAACATCAGTCATTATTTGATCCAACGCATAATTCGGTAAGTTAAGGTTATCTTTCAGTGTAGTATAGATATCATAAAGCCGAGTCCCCGCTTTAGCAAGAGCGTAGGCAAGTTCTCTCGCCGCATGATATCCGTGTAAACTATTTAGTTCAGACTCTCTTGCCTTTTTGGGTTTGCCACTAGCTTCATTTTCTACTAATCTTAGCCTTCGTTCAAGTCCTCTTGTTGAGTTGAGTATCTCTAAAAGAATATCCTGCTCTGATCTCGGCGCCTCTGTAATGTTCTCAGGATATTGCTTGAGAATTTCATTAAAATCTGTTTCGAATTGACCCCAATAAGTATTAAATACTTTTTCAAGTATTCCATTATCTAGCTGATTTTCTTTCATTGAGTTATTTATCGTCTTTACCAATGCAAGTACACTCGTTCTATTTGGAAAGGTGTGATTGAATTGAGCAAGTGGGTCAACCAAGTCTGAGGGCTCCAAGTCAATCAAGAATGTACATACCCTGTTTGCTGATAAACCTCTAGCCAATGCACCGGCCTCGAAAAGTATCCAAGGTTTATTTTTATTCCCTTGCGTTATACAGATGATGCCCACGGTTGTATCCACTAACTGCTCATTAATTTCCGTAAACCAAAGACTTCCTCTTTCAATATCTTTGCTTGACACCCATGGCTTCGAAGCTTGAAGGACACATTTAATCCATTCATGTAGAAGCTCCGCAATCTTACGACTTCTCTCCCCAGACCAACTAATAAATATCTTCATGTCCGTTTTCCCCTTATCTCATTTTCAAAATACTTAAGGGAAATGTACCATATGCAGACATGTAATTCCAGTATTATCCTCTTACTACCACTCTCGAATACTCGCCATAGCCGGTTTACCCACAGCGCGATTATCTTTCACGGACACTGCTTTCTTCATGTCAGTCTCAAATGCATATCGCGTAGCATCAATCGTGTGATTGTTTACTTCCTCCAGCTTCGCTTTCGGGTTACCGTCGGAGTCAGTTTGATAATCGATATCCTCAAACTCTTTTGCGAGATTCGGAGTGCGTTTCGGATCAATCACGATTTCGTCCAGATCATCAAGCCATTTCTCGCCATACTCGACGGAGCCAGGGCCCTTGATTGCTCCCTTGATGCGCAAATGGTAATCTTGCCGCATTTCATCGACTGACTTAGGCTCTGCGCTGTCAGCTGTACTCAGCGTAGTTTGGTACCCTTTTGATCGGATCTGCTCGGCAGCTTCCCTGTTTGAGAGCTTAACGCCGTAGATTTCATCGAGCGCATAAATTCGTCGGCGTGTCTTGTCATAATGCCAGCGGACGAAAGCAAAAGGATCGACACCATAGCCCCAGTCAATCCCCTGGCGGATGTTATCAAATGTCTTGACCTCTTCATCAGTGATCCTCCTAAAGTTCAGATTATCGAATGGTACAACGCCGCTACCGATCGCTTTCCCGCCGTACTCCCAATCGTACTTATGCTGGCTTTTGGCTTTAACGCCTTCGGCCTCTTCTACGAATGCTTTGGAGATATGCGGATTGTTTAAGTATGTAGAGTGGTGGACGTAAGTATTAGCCGGAATAAACTGTGACTCGTACTTCTTGTTCACCCAGGACTGCTTACGCTTTGGCGGGTTATAGCTGTAATAAAACGCATAAAAAAGACCATCCGGTAGCTCCGCGCGCAGCACTGAGTTTTCGATGGTCGACACTTCATCTTCGGTCTTAAATTCTGCAAGCTCCTCAATCCACAAAAATGCAATCGGGAACTTGGAGACCTTAATCGATTTGATTTTGATAGGATCGTCTGCGCCCCGGAATATAATCTTATTCCCTCGTGGAAGATAGATCAGCTGCAGCGGGCTTTTTAAGACTCGCCAGTATTCACTTACGCCTAGGAACTCAATAGCCTCTTTCAGTTGCTCGAAGACTGACTCTTCCAGTGTACGGGCGACCTTCCTAATGCAAAGTCCCGTTACTGGGTATTTCATCATGTCCTTGATAAACTTAATTGCAATGTGCGTCGATTTCGCTGATCCACGACCGCCTTTGAGAACGTGACGTAGGTATTTATGTGAATTTGAAGCTTTCCAGAATGCGTGAAAGTGAGGTGTAACGATTTGTGATAAGGTAACCTTCATTTTCAACCACCTCCTATGCATTCTATATGCACGGACATATGTATAAAATCAAATATTTTGTACAGAAGTACTTTCCCACAACCGCGCGGTGAATCCCACAACCATGCCGTATTTCAGCGATAAACAAAAACTGCATTTATTCATCATTTATGCAAAACACCGAAACACCGCGTCGTTGAAGCATTCTTGATACTAGACCTATTTGGCTGTTTGCGGCTGTAAACAGCTATTTTCTAGTGTTTATGCGTGATTTATGCATGCATTAGTCACTGCCGATATCATCAATTATCTGAACACCGACGGTTCCTTCTAGCTGCGTTTTATCTGTCCATAGCGCAAAGCGTTTTCCAAGTAGTTCCGCAGCCTTAATTCGATCCTTGCCGTCGAGCTCCTTTTTAACTAGTTGTTGCTCACCCATACCAAGTCCAAGGGGGAACTGCTCCTTGACCTGACCCCGCAACACGTTTGTAAGAAACTCCAGCACCTCATCCTGCTTTGCAATTCGTTGGCTGTCTTTCTCAGCGATCTTCTCCTCGATGTATGCTTTTAAGTGAGGTTTAGTGAGGTTTTCGTAACCGACCTCTTTAGCTGTCTTTTTACTGTAACCAGCTTTAATCGCAGCCTCAGTAGCGTTTCCGGTCTCTAGGTAAAAATCCGCGAAACGTTTTTGTTTTTCAGTTAGTTTCACTTCTCATCACCTGACCTTCCCCGCTAATTTCTGAACACAAAAAGACGAGCCCTGTGGCTCGCCTATATCGTTTCGTATATGAAAATCTATGAAATCTTGTAAAATGGCAAACTTAAAGTAGGTAGTTTGCACGACATTTGCACGACAAGAATTACGAAATCCCTTGCTGCACCTTACTTTTTGCCCGTTCAACAAATTTCTGAACAGATGTTCGTGATACTCTTAATCTATCAGCTATTTCGGCATACGTCAACCCATGAGCCATATGAAAAAGATAGCATTGTCGCTCTCTTGTGGAGAGACATAATAGGATATCCACGATCTTTTTCTTTTCGTCATTCGTCAGAGCTGCAACATCGGGTACCAGACCTGGGAAACACTTTGCCAGTTCCGTCCGCTGATAGACTCCGTGCTGCTCTGCACCTCTTCTACTTCCGGGCCGACGCCCTTTGCGAAGCCATTCTAGGGCAAGGTTCATGTCACTAATCATCCCACTAACTGTCTCGTACTCCGTTTGATCAATGACTTCTTCCCTGATCGGATCTCGATCAAGTTTCTTTCTGTATGCCTCAAGTTGTCTCACACCTGCGTTGTAATCCTTAATCAATTCCTCGACCCAAGTAAGCACTAGACGTTCACCTCTCAATCCCCGATTGGCCCGTATCTGCGTGAACTCATTCTCTCAACAAGTACAGCTGCTTGTGTTTTTTTTAATAATTTATCATCTGGAACAAATCCTTTCGGTGGCTTTTCTTCGCATCTAATAATGACCCCTGCCTGGTTACGCATCACATACATAATTTCTTGCTTCCATTTCATTTTCATACCTCCCCTAAGCTCTTTCTTAGTACCCGTTTGGTCTGATCACGTCAGCGTGGATAAGCCACCTTCTCCTTGAAATTTACTCTGCTATGACGCTTCTTAGCGCGCCTTAGCAGCTCATCTCTAGCTGCTTGTATATGCTCCAAAGCTGCCCCTTCGTCGAGAAATGCGATGTTGTACAGTTGCACTGAAGTGGCTTCTCGCCAATTAAGTTTTCGCATCCGTATTCCCCTCCTGTTGCCGCCTAGAATCGTAAACCTCTTCCAGCCATTCAACCAGCATCATCATTTGCTTTATTGCAATCCGGTTCTCTTGATATTTCTTGCATAGCATGCCGGATGAGTCTGCCACCCACTGCCAAAAAAGCGGGTTTTCCATACCGTACTGCATGGCAGCCTGATTAGCTTGGCTGATCCATTCCTGCACATCCGCGAAAAACAACCTGTAATCCATCGGCTACAGCTCCTCGATCTTAACGTAGATACCTGGCTGCTTCGCCCAAAATTTCTCGATAATCTCGCTCGCCACAATGGCATCGTCCGTCCAATAGCCCAGGTCAGTCATGATATCAAATGGCAACTTGTTCAAATTGTGCGTATCAGGTTTTGTGATCTTCCACTCTCCGTCGTAATGCTTACTCCCCTCTGAAATTGGAAACAACCACTTTACAATCACCCGCAGAGCTCCAGTATATCTTTTCTTCGGTACATGTTGTCCGAGGTGAGCCATAAGTTTCGCGCGCGCTGCCTTTAGATCGTCGGGTTCGTAAAAGACCGGCTTGCCGTTCACAACAGCAACCTGCTTCTCTTGATGCGTAGCTGTCGGCGGCTTCATTGGCATAAAAAATTCAGTCACGTGCCATCAACTCCCATTTTTTACCTTTCCTGCTTTTCCCGCGTAGATAAATGTAGGGGAGGGGGTGTGGCGCTTGCGACACGCCACACCCTATCCTTATATATTTATATATAATGGTCGACACCGCTCGGCGGCGGGCACCATGACGTATTAAATACCCGCCGTTAATCCGCCGAACGGCGGGGATCACAAAAACGTATATCATGCCGTGCGGCAATGACCATAAAATTATGATTGCCGCCGCCGAGCGGCGAAAATATTCGGCGGCATTATTCATGGTCGTTGCCGCTCTTTTTTACAACAACGTTGCCATTGTTTTTATCAATTACGAAACCATGCTTCGCGATCCAATCCCGAATAGTACGCTCTGCGACTTCCTTGCCAGTGGAAGAAAACCATTCCTGCAGATCCTTTACAGTTGGTGGCTCACCCATGTTGCAGTTATTCACCGCGTCCTCGAACTCCTCAGCCTTGCTCCTTCGCTCCGCTTGAGCTTTGTCCTTACGCTTACCACTTGCCTTCTGCCAGGGCGGTCTAGCGCCGTCGCCATCGGGGTCAATATCTTTCAGGCTGCCCACTTCATCCACACGATGAACTGGGTACTGGAACCACATGTTGACAGGCTTGAACTTAGCGTATTCCCGCAGCGTCCCCTCAACTCGCCACGCCGACCGACCGCGGACAGCTTCCAGGGCGCGCTTGACCTCCTCCGCGGTCGCTGTTAGCTCCGAGCTATAAATGGCGTGCCTAGCGTGATCTTCCATTGCTTTGGCGCTGAGCAGATCGTCTTGCGACACATGCTGTTGGAGATAATTCGGATTGTGCCGGTAGAAGCACTGCTGATACACGGCGCAGATCGCCTTGTTCTCTTCCTGCTTGAGCAGCGCCTCCGTCAGCTCGAGCTCGACGAGGTCGATCAGTGCGTCCGGGTCGCGGGCGAAGACGCCGCTGCCACTGGCCCGGTCCATCGACTTCTTACCACCCTGCGAGCCCTTTGAGTGGTGATGGCAGTAGATGACGGATGCGCCCAGTTCCGTGGCGATCTTATCAAATTGGTTCGTAAAATGGGCCATCTGGTCCGCGCTATTTTCGTCGCCGGTCAGGACTTTGTATATCGGGTCCACGATAACGGCAATATATCCCTTCTTGGCGGAACGCCGGATCAGTTTCGGCGCCAGCTTGTCCATGGGAACGGACTTGCCACGCAGGTTCCAGATATCGATATTGGCGATGTGCCGTGGCGGCATGCCCAGCGCCGTGTAAACGTCGCGGAAACGGTGCAAGCAGCTCGCGCTGTCCAGCTCCAGGTTGACGTACAACACTTTGCCTTGCGTGCAATTCCAGCCGAGCCACTTGGCTCCCTCGGCTATGGCGATAGAGAGCTCTATCAGCGCGAACGACTTACCCGCCTTGGAAGGCCCGGCCATGAGCATCTTGTGCCCCTGCCGCAGCACGCCGTGAATCAATGGTGGGGCGAGTGGCGGCGGATTATCAAAGGTGTCGGCCAGGCTCTCCGGATCTGGCAGATCGTCGTTAACGCCTTCGATCCACTCGTGCCACTCGGCCCAGCTAGGTTTACCGATGTTCGTGTCGACTATAAATTGCTTCTTGCCGCCCCGCTCGACGCCCGGCATGCGTGACAGTCTGGACGGGTTACGGTTTTGTCTGTCAATGCTCAGGCCGTTTCGCCGGCATATATCATAGAGATAATCCACACGCTTCCGATACTCGTCGTAGTTTGCGGCATCTACCCGTACAATGGCGTGCAGGCTCTTTCCTCCGCTGTATACCATGACGGCGATCGGCAGCTCCAGCTCGCGCATAATCGCGTTCTGCTTCTCGATTTCCATGGTATCGGACTCGACAAGAGCGTAACGGAACTCGGTCACGTTTTCATTTTTCACACCTTTGCCGTCCAGCGGGTTAAACCTGATCCAGGCGCCGGCCTCCTGATTGTAATCTCCGAGGACGGCCCCGATGTCGCCATCACACATATGCAGCAGCTCAATCAATTCCCCAGAGGTGCGGTCCCATGCCCCTTTAGTCGGCAGGTACTTCCCGTCTTCGTTCTGCCAAGTGTCGGTGACGTAACCAACGTTCTCGCTGGCTTCGAACAGTGTCTGGAGATACGTAGTCAACTGCTGCACTGGATTCCATGCGGCCGGTGCTGGCTCGTGAATTTCCTTACCCTCGATCCAGTTTTTATCCACGACGACATAGTCGCCGCCGGATAACTCGTCATCCCAGCCTAGCTCATGGTGATCATCCCGGTCGTATGCGGAACGCGGCATCCAGCCGTTTTCCTTAGCCATTTGCGTGATGGTCGCACCGGTTACCGGAATACCTGAACCCTCAAATGATGTCCACTTTTTGAAGCACTCGCCTGGATGGTACCGGGCTCCGTCCCTCCGGCTCCATTCGTCCCAATCACTGGCAGTATATCCTTCGTATTTCAGCGCCATGCCTACGTTGACCCATTCCTGATAGCTCAGATACGCCGGGTCAACGTAGGCCAGCAGCGCAATTAGATCCAATTTATGTTCCATATCCTTGCATTCTCCTTTGATAATAATTACAATAATCGGCTATAATGAGAAAAACTGAAACGAGGTGGCACTTCATGTATCTTAAGGTTTGGATTAAGAAGTCATTTTTAGAAGTCGAAAAGTTAGTAAAGGAAATGGAAGATTTCAAAAACCAAGTTTATGTTTTTTTGGGTCAAGATTATTCTCATTTTGAAGCAAAAGCTATATCCCTACTTCATAAAATCAAGAATAGCCAATTTCTGTTTAGGAAAGAATCTGGACCAATTGATACTTTAAAAACTTTAGAAAAAGAGTTAAGGAAATACTTCCATAAAATTACAGGGAAATATCTTCGCCAAGGTACTTCTGCCAGACCTCCAAGAAAAACTATTCACTTTTAAAAACCAGTTCAGTAGCCGCTCATGGTTGCTGAGCTGAATATCGTAATTTGGAGACCTTGTCTATTAAACTAAATATTCAAGCTGGCCGTTAGCCCCAATGCCCGTGCCGCTTCATAATCTCGATTACTTCGTCGGCATATGGCTCATCGGTATTAATAACCAGATAGGTATTGTCTTTCTTGCCTTTCTCTTTTCTGATTTCACCGACACGCTCAACAATATGACCTAGTGTAACTTTGTTGTAATGACTGAGTTGTTCGATATCAGTCCCTTTGATGACTTGAAATTTAAAAGCCATTCCCTGTGTATTTGCCAATTCAATAACCTCCTTATGATCTTCGTTATTCAGACGATGTCTATTGAAGCAGAATCTCATAGTTTGTGGTGCAACTCACAGAAATTTCAACAAAGCTGTGATAGCCTGTTATTAGGAGGTGAAGTCGCTAATGATTAGAAAAACTTTCCTGATTACATTTTTACTCACAATTTCCATCTCATTAATTTCTGGCATTGCTTTTGCAGAAACTGCTTCACGTCATGATACAACTAAGAATTCCATTGGAAATATACGCTAATATTTTTTGTTGACTCATATCGAGTCAACTTTTTTCTATTCACGAATGTCCATCAAAACAACGTCATTCAACAAAAAATAAGATTCAATAATGGAAATCGATTAGCTTGGGAATCTTAAAAACAAAAGGTGGTGAAAAAAATGCCGAACATTAATCAGGAAGAATTAAGAAGTAAGCTATTTCCAAATGAAGTCAAAGAGTACCTTGAGGAACATCCAAGCCTCTACGGCAGAGCGGCGAAAATGTATTTAGCAGAATCGCTCACTTGTGCAAAGAAAAAAGCGGCTTATGAACTTGAAAAGTCGGTTGAAAGTGCAAATGCAGTAATTGCAATGTTGACAGGCGAAGGCACGGAATCGTCAGTTTAGTCGCCACTTTCACGGCAGGGTTAAAGCCCTGCCCCCAATTAAGTTCCTCAATATTCATTTTGATACTTGATAATGTTCACCCTCCGAGACTAGACGATCTAGATACCATTTAGCTTTTTTGAGATCTTCAGCTCCGCCTTTATGCCTTGATCTGGAGCAGTACTTAAGTACATTACCGAGCATAAAACCTGCATATTGATCAACTGTTAATTTAGCTTTTAGATAATCGATTACCTCAATTCCGCCATCCGTGTATTGCTCATGATGATTAACCTGTTCACCATTTGCCCCTACTATAGCATCAAGCTTTTCAAGCTCATTCCAGCTTTCTTTTACCTCCTCGCCAGCCTTTGAAGACTCTCCCTTCTCCTGAGCAACCTCCGTTGCCCCCGCCAGCAGTTCTCTTGCCTTCCCGGGATTGATACCTTTCAAATCCCACTTTTTGGTCACAATGGCGTGTAAAGCATTCAATTTCATACCCCAAGCACGCTCGATAGCCGATATGGATTTCCCACTTGCAATTAACTTCAAGAACTCAGTTTTCGATGGTTCTGCCACAGAATCACCATCCTTCCCTTTTCGTTTATCCCATCCGGCTTTTGCGCGCCTAGACTGCTCTTCAGGTTCGAACTTTTTCTGTACAAAAGCTGGTGGCATAATGACAACTCCGTCAGACGTTTTCGGCTGCTTATAGCCGGTTCGCGTTCGATAATCTTCTAGTTCTTCCGGAGACATCTTGTAGACGGTAACCGGTCCGGATCCCGAAGATGTCGCTTCGACTGACCTACTGCGTACGGGTGTCCCGTTTCTTCCGTCCCCAATCCTTGCCATCGGCATTCGCTCCTTTGATCAGATATATCTCACCGATAATTCGCCCACTATCGTCGTATACGATCTCCCATGGAATATCATTGAAATAAGGATCTATCACAGGCTTGCAACCTCCTAATCAGAAGTGGGTCACGATTCCATCACCACGATACTCTTTCGGATTGATGCCTTCCGGTACGCGCCATCCATTACCGGCTATCCTATCTATCAAGTTCTTGGCGGATTCAAATGACCAGGTCCCCACATGCTCGAAACCGCGCTGTTCGAGGAAGCGAATCTGTTTCGGCGTCGTCAGCCCCTCCGCACGCCTCTTATCCAGTCGTTCCAGAAGCTTGGTCGCCTTGCCGGCATTGTCGATCGCTTCAGGCATGATGCCAAGCTTCTCCAACGTCTTGACTTGGGCGTCACTCGGCGGAGACATCTCCCAGCCAAACGACGGGACATAGCTGGACAGGTCTTCGGCTTGTATGCTCATCTCGAATTGAAGCGGATCAACGAGTGCCCGCTTTCGGCGTTTCATCTCTTCCAGCTGCTTTGCGAGTGCTTCTTCACGCTGCGCAATGACATCTTCTGCAGCCTGCTTCTCGACTGTTTCAAGGTCCAGTGGGATGCCAGCTTCCTCGATCTGCTTGGTCATCGCTTGGGCGACTTCTTCGTTCTCCGCAATCAAATGAGCTGGATGGCAAAGTTCGTGCCGTTCAGTATGCCAAAGGAAGTCCAACAGCAGAAGTTCTGTCTTGCCGGGGAACAGTCGGGTACCTCGCCCGACCATCTGGCTGTATAAGCTGCGAACTTTGGTAGGCCACAGGACAACGACGCAATCTACGCTTGGACAGTCCCAGCCTTCTGTGAGCAGCATCGAATTGCACAGGACGTTATACTTGTCCTTGTCGAAGTCCGCCAGCACCTCCGCCCGATCTTGCGATTCACCATTTACCTCAGCAGCCTTAAATCCAATTGAGTTCAGAATATTCGTGAATTTCTGACTAGTCTTTACCAGCGGAAGAAACACAACGATCTTCCTATCCTTTGTGACTTTCCACATTTCAGCTGCGATCGATTCGAGATATGGGTCCAACGCGGTACCGAGATCCTGCGATTTGAAATCCCCAGCCTGCTGCCCGACTGCCGCTAGGTTAATCTGCAGCGGAATCGTCATCGCTTTTATCGGGCTCAAATATCCTGCTTTGATTGCTTTAGGGAGTGTGTATTCGTAGGCCAGACTTTCAAAGTAGCTGCCCAGGTTTCGCATGTCACCGCGATCCGGGGTGGCCGTTACGCCAAGAACGTTGGCTGATTTGAAATACTGCAGGACGCGCTGATAGCCCTCTGAGATACAATGATGAGCCTCATCAATAATGATTGTATCGAAGTGATCAGGATTAAATTGCTCGAGACGTTTTGGACGTTGCAGCGTTTGAACGCTGCCAACAACGACCCGAAACCAACTACCGATCGATGTTTGCTCTGCCTTCTCTGTAGCGCAACCAAGACCTGTTGACTTTGCTAATTTATCAGATGCCTGATCGAGCAATTCGCTGCGATGGGCCAGGACGAGCAAACGCTCGCCCAGCCTTACGCGATCTTCAATGACTTTAGAAAACACAATCGTCTTGCCGCATCCAGTTGGAAGCACCAGAAGCGTTTTTTTAACACCGTTTCTCCACTCTTTCTGAATGGATTCACGCGCCTCTTGTTGGTAAGGTCTCAGCTCCATAGCTACCTCCTAAAACTGGCCAGCTGACCAACCACCGCCCTGTTGACCTGCACCAGGGAATGGTTGTTGCTGTTGATATTGTTGCTGCGGAGGCGATTGGTATCCTTGTTGCGGTGGCTGCTGGTATTGCTGCTGATGAGGTGGTTGATAATGATTTGAAGGCGCCCCTTCATAATCGTAAAAGGTTTTCACTTGATTCATAGACCGATCTTCGCCGTTAGACTTATAGTTGCGAATCTCCAGCTTCATTTTCCCTCGTGCTCCTACGATGGTATTCCAGTTCATGCGCAGCGGCTCACCCTTTTTCTTCTGACCAATCCCCGCGAAGAAGTTTGAGAGTAATCCCTCTGTCTTTGTGTGCAGGAACAGGTTATGGAAAATCGTTACATCCCCATGTTCTGGAGAGTGGACTGTAAGTTCCAATTTAGCTTGATTGCATGCTGGCATCTTTTCACTACCCGCGTATCGACTACGCTCGAACTTCGCTACAGTGAAATAATAATCCCCAGGAGGGAGAAGCACGAAGCCGCCTCCACCATCCTTCTCAATTGTGTCATCCCATCCAAATTCACGTTCCGTTTGACTCATGTGTATAGCCTCCTGATTTATAATTAAAATGGCAGATTCGCTTTGAAATCCTTAATCATGTTATGAACTTGAGGCCAAGCCCCAACAAGTACACCTTGGACAAAGCCAGGGTCGTAGTTGGTAATCGGAGTATCCATTGGATAATATCCTTTTTTACTCACTACGATTTGAATGTCCGTTTTCGTGACTTGGTGCTGTATCATTAGATCCCTTAGCGATGGAGGGATGTTCGGATCCAGCTCTGGAGGTGCTGTCGTTGCCGCTGCAGTTGTTGGGTGTGGTGGTGGCGTGCTGTCCGCCGGCGCCGAAGCCTGCGTCGGCATAGGAGGAGCTGCATACGTTTGCGGCGGACTTGTAGGCGGTGCGACCGGAGCCCCAGCCCCATTGAAGATATGGGCGATATGAGCATAGTCAAGCGGAATCTCGTCCGGCAGCCCGTGCCGGTTCTTCGCGTCCCAAGCCGGGTGATGCGTAGTGTAAACCGTCCGCATGCCACCTTGCCCCTTGTGTTTGGTACCCTTCTGATCTGCTGCGACTGAGAACGTCTTGTAGTTAATGAACAGAACCATGTCGGCCCATTCCTTTACGAGCGGTGCCGTTTGGGAGCTGGTCTTCTTACCAAGCTTGAGCTGGTACCGATCATAGGCGCCCATTTCATCCGGCTGTTCGAACTTTATGATCTGGGCATGGGCAACGAGCACAATATGAATACCGGCATCAACCACATCGCTCAGGAGGTTTAGGAAGCGCCCGAATTCTTCCTTGGCGTAGACGTACCCGTTACCATACCCGAAATCCTCAATCCCCTTCTTGCCATGCTTAGCGCATATTCCCTCCACACAAAGCATTTCGGCCCAATCGATCGTATCGATCACAAGCGTCCCGAATCGGCTACCTTGTTGCTTCACCCATTCAACCTGCTGCCGGAGCATTTCCCAGCTAGACGGTTTGGGCAGGCGGTCGACGTTCATCTCAGTCGTGGAGCCCTCTGTGTCGATAAAGACAGGCCTCGGGAATTGGCCTGCTAGAGAGGACTTTCCAATCCCCTCCGGACCGTAGACAACCACTTTCTTTGCCTTTTCAACCTTACCGCTGATGACTTGCATCAGAATTCACCTGCTTTCCAAGTTGTTGTTCCCCATCCTTCTCCCGTTTCGATCTCACCAGGGGACTGCTGAAGTTGAATGCCCTCTTGCCCGGCGACATAGCCGTCCTCGATGATGATAGAGCATTCCTCGCCAGTGCTGACGCGTGTGGCAATGGCTTGCAAACCTTCCTGCTCCAGCCATTGGCCAAACTCCGTCAAAGTCTTCAGATCCATCTGCTCGAGCTTGTCGAGGAGGATAAAGCCGCAATCCGGCTTGAGCTTACGAACGATCGCTGTCGCCACCTTCAACTGATCGGATCCGCTCATGTTGTCCCACTTCTGGCCATGATAGATCAGCTCGCCGTCAGCTACGGACAACCCTTCGAGAGGGAGGTTTGCATTCGTCAACAAATCCGTTTTTTGCTGGCGGACGGCATTGATTTCGGCCGTCAGTTGATCATACTGAACGCGGTAGTCGCTGGCATCCGCCTCGGCTTTGTCCTTGTCCAGATTGGCCCGCACCTTCCGGTTGATTTCATCGATCTGGCGGATGTTCGACTCAAGTTCCTCTGTCGACTCATCATTAAGATCAAGCACGTCTCTCTGCGACGTTTCCATATCAGCTGTGAGCGCATCAAGTTTGATCTGTGCTTCAAATAACATAGATTGCAACCTACCAACTTCCTGGATTTGAGCAGCATGCGCTGTCCTGATTTGCAAAGCGCGCTGCCGCAGCCGTTGCTTCTCCCCATTACGGGCCAGGATATCCTGCTGCTGTTTGATCAACTCTGACGCGGAAATAGGTTCCTTCGGGGCATCTGGGAAGTACAGTTGCTCCTTCGCAAACTTTGCCTTCTGGTCTGCGATTTGCCCAATCGTGTGGCGTCGATTATAAATTTCCTGTTCCTTGACTTCGAAATCATGAAGCTGCTGCCCGACTCCGATGATACGCAGGAGGATGTTGGCCTTCTCCTTATTAGAAGCAAGCATGAACTTCGGAAGGTTGATGGCCAGTTCTTCGACAAAACTGTCCAACAACTGCTGGCCGCCTTTCTGGCCGTTCGGATCGATGACTTTCAGATCCGAATTTTTCCCCTTCCGCTCTACGATTAAGCCATTAGTTAGCACCAGATGCAGATAGGGCGGCACCGCGGAGCCTTCCCTTTCAGCTTGGGATGGGCGATATTTGTTACCGCCAAGCGCCCAAGCGATGGAGTCAAGCACGCTGGTCTTGCCTTGTTTGTTGTTACCACCGACGATCGTCAGGCCGGTGCTGGTCGGCTCGATCTTCACGGCCTTGACGCGCTTGACATTCTCGATTTCCAGCTTTGCAATTTTAATCATGGTTTTCTCCCGTCCATTCATTTTTTATTGAAACCTCGTTTTAGAAGTGAATCGATGTTTTCGGACATAGTAATGATGGTTTCCCCATCCGTTGTTCTCAATTTATACCAATTTCGGGCGACTCCCCAGGTCTCAACAATATCAGCAGTCTTACCTGATTTCGTTTTGACCTTGTCGCCTTTCAAATAAAATTTTGCCGAAGTGGACACCTCCTTAGAACGTTAACGGCCCACTTTCCTGTTTCACTAAAAAAAGCTTTGTGATAGAATTAAAATATTCGTAATGATTTAAGCTTTGAAATGAGTCGGCCCGCCAGCCGGCTTTTTTCGTTTTTGTAAAACTCAATGCGTTCTTCCGGGGAAAGATACTGTAACACTTTTATTTTCAAGAGAAATCACCCTTGTAACAGCAATATGCGAACATTCCTATAACTCCAACAAACAGCATTCCGCCAAGAACGTTCCAAGCTACACTATCCACGAGCGTAACCAGCAAGTGCTTCGACCCCTTCCCTTACATCAGTTGAGAGCGAGAAGCTTCCACCGACTACTTTACTGCAGGCTGCATCGGCTCCGATCGTGGCTGCCTCCGCGTAAATCTGCTGCATTTCCTCAACGTCTTTAAGCTGAGCTTGTTTTAGTCTCGATTGCAATGAAGAAGACATTTTCACCAGCTCCTCCCTCTCAATAAATCGCTAATCCGTAATGCTCCAATATGTATTGCTCGATTAGAAGCATTTTAGCGGGCATCATCTGGTAGCGTTGCAGCTCCTTTGCTGCGCGTGCTTTACCTTTTTCCGTAAGAAAGTACCTGCCGTTTTCGACGGATAAAAGCTCATCCTCAATTAGTTGCTTACGGCACGCCTCCGTAAATTGCTCTTTAGAAACTTCTTCAGTTACGTCCATCTCGTTGTCTCACCTCCCTCCAGTAAACTTCGATGAACCATATGATTTCAGTAACCCAAATCCCGATTACTACCTCTACAAGGATTCTCACAATCTCCCGCTCTTTCTATGAAACTATTGCTAGATTCATATAAAATTTTCAGGCAAAGGAAAAGTAGGCTATTCGCCCGAGTTACTTTGATTGCTCACGAAGCCAGAGTTCTAAAAAGTCTCTAGTCTCCTTTACTGGGAAATACCACTTACTCCCGACCTTGCGCTTAATAAACCGCGGATCGTAAAAAAATGCTTCCTGGATTGTGTTCCAGCTCATGCAGGTTCGCTTTTTTAGCTCTGCAGTGTCCCAGAAGATGTATTCCGAGTCTATCTTTTTAATCAACTCGTTAATCTTTTCGAGACAAAGCTTCCTTACTTCGTCCTCATCCAGCTTAACGCTAGCTAGCATAGGAAGCCCCTGCCCCCTTTCTTCACTCAAATTGATAATTAAATTATCAAATGCAACAAAAAAAATTGTCGATGTATATTATATGCTGTTGACGATAATAATATTATCAAATATAATAAATAATAGATAATTAAATTATCGCTTTTGACACACTGCGGCCTTGCCTGTTTCGAAATAATCAGGAAACAATTTTTCAACGGGTTCACAAAAATACTTTGATAACTTGAACATCAAATCCCTGCCAGGAGTAAAGGTTCCGTTCTCAATCATTCGAAGGTAGACCGTTGAAATATTATTCTCAGAAGCAACTTTGGCTTGTGTTCCTACTTTTTTACGACACGTAGAAAAGTAAAAACGCTTATTAGTTGGTGTTTTCACAGCCATTATCTTGCTCACCTCCTCGTCTTACTTCTGATTATATTTGATAATTTAATTATCGTCAATCCCAATTTTGATAATTTATTTATCATTATCATCCGGAGGTTTATTAATTATGAAACTAGGAAGCAAACTAACTGATCTTAGAAACAAGAAACATCTCACTCAGGATCAAATGGCCGAGATTTTAGGCGTCAAACGAGCGCGCTACAACTCTTGGGAGAATGAAATAGCTAAACCAGACATCGAAATGCTCAAGAAAATAGCTGAGTACCACAAAATAAAAACGGATGATTTATTAGATGTACAGCAAAACAACAATAAAAACGAAATAGAAATACCTGCCTGGGCTACATCCAAAGATATTAGAGATTTCAAAAAAATGCTTGAAGAAGACGGTGAAGTCATGTTCGATGGAGTCCCTATGAGTGAGACAGATCGTCAAAGGGTAATGGATGTATTAACCGGGCTTTTCTGGGAAGCAAAACAAATGAACAAACGCAGCAAGAAGACTAACACCACGGACGATGCCAAAAATTAAAATATTTTGAGCTAGGTGATGCCATGGATAAGACCTTAAAAAAATTAATTCGGCAATTTAAAACGACCGATCCTTTTATTATTTCAGTAGGCCTGGGAATTAACATTCGATATGCTGATCTCGGAGATCAAACACGCGGCATCTACTATAGAAAGCTCCGTAGACGATTTATTGTTATCCATGAAAATCTCGACGAATATTGGCAGCGTTTCGTATGCGCACATGAACTTGGCCATGATCGTCTACATCCCGGAGTAAGTCGATTCTGGCTAGATGAGCAATCTTTCTACAACGTCGGTAAATTTGAACGACAAGCCAATCGATTTGCAGTTCGATTGTTAACTGCAGACGATCCTATAAAAGCAGACGAAACTGTCGAAGAACTATTTAAACGCCAAGGCGTTCCAATAGAATTACAGCAGTTTTATTACTAAAACTTGAGGTTTTTCGCCGCAAGGCGATTTCCTATACCCTTTTACACGAACATACATTCTCAAAAGGAGGAGTGAGACAGTAATGGCGTTCTACCGTAAACGCGGAACAAAGTGGGAGTATAGAATCAGCTATACTGACCGTCAAACAGGTAAGAGTAAAGAGACTACGAAAGGAGGCTTTAAAACAAAGAAAGAGGCTCAGATTGCAGCAGCTGAGGCAGAGTCAAAAATTAACTATTTCGGCTTTGCGGAAAATGGGAACGAGACAGTAGAAAATTACTTCAAGGATTGGCTAGAGATATATAAAAAACCAAATGTTAAACCGATTACTTACACGGTCCAGGAGAGAAATGTTCGGCTTAATATTCTGCCGCGGTGGGGCAATTACCGTCTAAAGGATTTAACTCGATCAGAATATCAGAAGTGGATTAACGAACTTCGGGGGCATTATAGCGAAGGGACCGCGCGTAGAATCCATAGTATCATGAGCAGTGCCATGCACGACGCTGTCCATGAGTTTATGATTATGCGAGAAAACCCAATCCAAAGAGTTAAAATACCTAAAGAGATCAACAAGGTAGATAAGGTTAGCTTTTTCACTCGAGAACAACTGGGAAAATTCTTAACAGCATCTAATACGCCAGTTAAGAACGCGAAATATCAAGCCTCCATCCAGTATTATGCTCTGTTCACATTATTGGCTCGGACAGGGATCAGGATTGGAGAAGCGCTGGCTCTCACCTGGGATGATATTGATTTCACTAACAAAACAATTCATATTGAAAAGACATTGGTTTACCCGCTAAACTCAACTCCTTACATTTCGACACCTAAGTCGAAAAAGAGTGACAGAGTGATCAAATTAGATGAAGCTACGTTAGCTCTGTTAAAGAGGCATCGTATTAATCAAAAGGAAGTTGTTTTACAATACAAGAACTATAAACCCTCGACTGAAAATGTAATGTTCCACCAACATGATGGCCGTTGGCTTCGAACAAATGTTGTAAGAGAATTCTTTAAAGAAGTCTGCAAACGGGCAGCTGTTCCAATCCTCTCTCCACATGCATTACGGCATACCCACGCTGTCCATCTTTTAGAAGCTGGTGCAAATATAAAATACGTGTCCGAGCGACTAGGACACGCAAGCGTGAAAGTCACAGCGGACACGTATTTACACGTTACCAAGAAGATTGAAGATGATGCATTGGATCTATACGCCCAATACATTCAAAAATAAAAACCGGACAAAAAACGGACAAACACTTTTTTCGAAGCCGGAAACCCTTGTGCAGCAAGGATTATCCAATACTTCCTTCCATCTCGAACTTGATAAGACGGTTCATTTCTACGGCATATTCCATTGGAAGCTCTTTAGTGAATGGCTCAATGAAGCCCATTACGATCATTTGAGTCGCTTCAGCTTCAGTTAAACCGCGGCTCATGAGGTAGAACAATTGATCCTCAGACACTTTGGATACCGTTGCTTCATGCTCAAGCGTAATGTTGTCGTTCATGATCTCATTGTAAGGAATTGTATCGGATGTTGACTCGTTATCAAGAATCAACGTATCGCATTTAATATTTGCTTTGGAACCTTGGGAGTTGCGTCCGAAGGAAGCCAGACCGCGGTAGGTTACTTTACCGCCGTGTTTGGAGATCGACTTGGACACAATCGTTGATGTTGTATCCGGAGCCAGATGCGTCATTTTCGCGCCTGCATCCTGGTGCTGACCTTTGCCGGCTACAGCGATGGAAAGAACCATCCCTTTAGCGCCGCGGCCTTTCAGCACAACCGCTGGATACTTCATTGTCAGCTTGGAACCGATGTTGCCATCGACCCACTCCATTGTAGCTCCTTCTTCTGCAACCGCACGTTTCGTAACGAGGTTGTAGATGTTCGGTGCCCAGTTTTGGATCGTTGTGTAACGAGCACGGGAGTTTTTGAGACATACAATTTCAACAACCGCACTGTGAAGGGAGTTCGTGCTGTAGATAGGAGCTGTACAGCCCTCTACATAGTGCACGAAGCTTTCTTCGTCCGTGATGATCAACGTACGCTCGAATTGACCCATGTTCTCGGAGTTGATACGGAAGTAAGCCTGCAATGGAACTTCACATTTAACGCCTTTTGGTACGTAGATGAAGGAACCGCCGGACCATACAGCACTGTTCAGCGCAGCGAATTTGTTATCGCTTGGCGGAATAATGGTACCGAAGTATTTTCTGAACAGCTCAGGGTGTTCACGAAGAGCCGTATCCGTATCTGTGAAGATAACGCCTTGATCTTCGAGTTCTTTTTGCATGCTGTGGTAAACAACTTCGGATTCATACTGTGCGGATACACCTGCGAGGAATTTTTGCTCCGCCTCCGGGATACCCAATTTGTCAAACGTTTCTTTAATTTCTGTCGGCACTTCTTCCCACGTTTTCCCTTGTTTCTCGGACGGTTTCACGTAGTACTGAATGTCGTTAAAATCAAGATCGTCCATGTTGCCGCCCCAACGCGGCATCGGCATTTTGAAGAACTGCTCCAGGGATTTCAGACGAAACTCCAACATCCACTCTGGCTCGCCTTTCATTCTGGAGATTTCTTCAACGATTTCACGAGTTAAGCCTTTTCCCGATTGGAAAATCGATTTATGCTCATCTCGGAAACCATATTTATAATCTTCGAGATCTGGCATTTGTTTTGCCATGGTTAATTCCTCCTTAGCGTTTTTGTAATACTACTTACTACCGTGTTCTATGCAATCGCGTATGCGTCAGTTATCGGTTTTTTGGGTATGTTCAATACCTTTACGGAGTGCGTTCCATGCCAGAGTCGCACATTTGATCCGGGCCGGGAACTTATTCACACCGGATAAAGCTTCTATATCTTCATATTCAAATTCTACAGGTTCGCCCTTCATCAAGCCAGAGAAATCTTCAGCCATTTTGAGCGCCTCTTCGATCGACTTGCCTTTGACGGCATCCGTCATCATCGAAGCGGAGGATAGCGAGATCGAGCAGCCTTCCCCTGTGAACTTGGCCTGCTTCACGATACCGTCTTCCACTTGCATTTGCAGTGAAATTTTGTCACCGCAAGTAGGGTTGTTAAGATCGATGGTAACCGCTTCGCCGGACTCAAATTTCCCCCGGTTGCGAGGCGTTTTGTAGTGATCCATAATGACTCTGCGGTATAAATCATCCAATTGCATGGCCAAAGTACTCCTTTGTTTTTTGTAAGGCCATCACAAGACGGTCAATATCTTCTTCTGTATTATATAGATAAAAGCTTGCACGCGCCGTGCTGCTAACCTCAAGCCATCTCATCAGAGGTTGAGCGCAGTGGTGGCCTGCACGAATAGCTATGCCCTCTGCATCCAGTACGGTTGCCACATCATGCGGATGCACATCGCCCAGATTGAACGTTACGAGTCCCGCACGATTGCTCGCAGGGCCGTAAACAGCCAGATCCTCGATCTGCGTCATGCGTTCCATTGCATAATTCGTGAGCTGAATATCATGTTTGAAAATATTGTCCATGCCGACTTCTTGCAGGAAATCAATTGCCGCACCTAGTGCAACAGCTCCGCCGATGATCGGAGTCCCGCCTTCGAACTTCCAAGGCAGTTCCTTCCATGTTGACTCATATAGATCCACATGATCGATCATCTCGCCGCCGAATTCAGCCGGCTCCATGCTTTCCAGCAAGGCCTTCTTGCCATACAATGCCCCAATTCCGGTTGGTCCACACATTTTATGACCGGAAAGCGCATAAAAGTCGCAATCCAAATCCTGCACATCCACCTTCATATGCGGCGTGCTTTGTGCGCCGTCGACCATCATCTTCGCACCATGCTTATGCGCGATTTGAGCGATCTCTTTGACTGGGTTGATAACGCCTAGAACGTTGGAAACATAGACGACAGAAACGATTTTGGTACGGTCTGTAATCGTATTTTCTACGTCTGCCAGCGAAATCGATCCATCGGGTTGCAACGGGATATATTTTAAAGTGGCGCCTGTTGCCTTAGCGGCTTGCTGCCATGGAATCAAATTGCTGTGGTGCTCCATGGGCGTGAGGACGATTTCGTCGCCCTCGCGCAGTACCGCTTTGGCATAGCTGCTCGCCACAATATTGATGGCTGTTGTCGTGCCTCTGGTGAAAATAATTTCTTGTTCGCTGGATGCGCCAATGAACTTAGCAACTTTCGCTCTAGCTCCTTCGTACGCATCTGTTGCCCGGGAACCCAGGGTATGAACACCGCGATGTACGTTCGCATTGTCCCATTCATAGTAATGCTTCAGTGCCTCAATCACCTGAATGGGCTTCTGGGAGGTTGCAGCGCTGTCCAAATACACCAAAGGATGACCGTTCACTTCTTGTTTTAGAATGGGAAAAAGTTCACGTATCTCGGCTGTATTCATTGTCCCAGCTTCCTCTCCACTAAGCTTTGCAGCTGTTCTTCAACGCTCTTAATCGGAATTTCGGAAACGACAGGCGCCAAGAATCCGTAAATAATTAAGCGCTGAGCTTCTTCCTTTGTAATACCGCGAGACATCAAGTAGTGCACTTGCTCTGCATTCACTTGACCGACGCTCGCCGCATGGCCTGCTTTTACATCATCTTCGTCGATTAGAAGAATCGGGTTCGCGTCTCCGCGTGCTTTCGGGCTGAGCATCAACACTTTCTCCGTTTGCTGCCCGTTGCAGCCTGTCGCACCTTTTTCAATCTTCGTGATGCCGTTGATGATCGCAGTAGCGCCGTCTCTCATGACAGCACGCGTAATCATGTCGCTCGTTGAGGCTTTGCCCCAGTGAACGGCGCGTGTCGTTAAGTTCAGCTTCTGCTCTTGCGTACCGACACAGATCACTTTGGCATCGGAGTCGGAGCCATTGCCTTTAAGAATAGAAGTCGTATCCGACATCGAATTACCATAGTTCATTTCGCCTACAACCCACGCAATGCTTGCATCATTGTCAAGAATCGCACGGCGGTAAGTCAAGTCCGTCACGGACTCCTCGAAGTTGTGAACGGAAGCGTAATTCACGCGTGAACCCGGCTTCGCGAATACTTCCACGATGCCGTTGTGTACTTGTTCTGCTCCAGAAAGGGAGGATACGAAGTTATCCACATAGGAAACGGAGCTGAATGGCTCGGCGACGATCAGTACGTGCGGAGCAAATGTAGCTTCGGCGTCATCCGTAACAAACAGCGCTTGAAGTGGAACTTCTACACGAACGTCTTTTGGTACGTAGATGAAAATACCGCCGTTCCAAAGCGCAGCGTGCAAAGCTGTCACTTGATTTTCATTCGCTTCGACCGCTTTCATGAAGTAAGGCTTCACCAGATCTGCATGATCGCGAATCGCCGTTTCCAAATCGGTGAAAATAACGCCTTGCTTTTTGAGTTCTTCCGAAACTTGGTTGTAAACAACACCAGAGTTGCGTTGTACGATCAGGTTATCGGAATTCGTTAGGCCTCTGGCAACTTCCGGTAAAGTTTCAAGGGAAGCCAACGGGGCTTGTGTTTTATAGGAACCGTAGGAGGAAATGCTCCAACGATCGATTCTTGTTTTTTCAAGCGTAGGTAACTCCAAAGAATTCGCTAACGCCAACCCTTCCGTACGAAGGGCAGTCATCCATTCCGGCTCTTGCTTGCTGCGGGAGAGCTCGATGACAGCATTGGAATCTATGGAAAGTTGTGTTTGAGTGCTCATGTTTTCCTCCATTTATAAGGATCTTTGATCGGAGATCAAAGTCTCTCCTCTCTTAGTACTTCGGCGCAGTCGTGTTCATTGGGACTTTGAATTCTTCCTCGTCCTGACCAACAGTTTCATCCACAATGCCGAGTTCTTCTTTGATCCAGTCGTAACCTTCCGCTTCCAGACGCTCAGCCAGCTCCGGACCGCCGGATTTCACGATGCGACCTTGCATCATAACATGTACAAAATCAGGTTTAACGTAGTTAAGCAGGCGTTGGTAGTGCGTGATGATCAAGAAGCCGCGCTCTTCACTGCGCATAGCGTTAACGCCTTCCGCAACGATACGCAAAGCATCGATATCCAAACCGGAGTCGATTTCGTCAAGAATAACGAATTTAGGCTCAAGCAAAAGCATTTGAAGGATTTCGTTCCGTTTTTTCTCGCCGCCGGAGAAGCCTTCGTTCAAGTAACGATGCATAAATTCCGGATTCATTTCAAGCTGTTTCATTTTCGCTTCCATTTGGCGGATGAACTTGATCAGGGAGATCTCGTTGCCTTCGCCACGGCGTACGTTGATTGCGCTGCGCAAGAAGTCGGCGTTCGTTACGCCCGTGATTTCACTTGGGTACTGCATAGCCAGGAACAAGCCAGCGCGTGCTCTCTCGTCAACAGCCATTTCAAGAACATCTTCGCCTTCTAAAGTTACGGAACCTTCCGTCACTTCATATTTCGGGTGACCCATCAGCGCGGATGCCAGCGTACTTTTACCAGTACCGTTCGGTCCCATGATCGCATGAATTTCGCCGCCTTTGATCTCAAGGCTCAGACCTTTCAAAATTTCCTTTCCTTCGACGTTCGCTCTTAGACCGTCTATTGTAAAAGTTGGTGAGTTTGCCATTTTCATTAAGCCTCCATAATGTTTAAATGTACTGGAAAAACGATAATCATAAGATGATTATCATTGATTCTCATTAGAATAATTCTATTATAACTTACTATGTCAAATCAAGAAAGGGCCATTGCATGAAAATGGTGGTCATTTTGTGAAACCCCTGCCTTTTTATTGCGACAAAGCATGCTTGATTTCAGCAATTTGCGCAGCGAATTCCTCATCGCTCATTACAGGAATCAACGCTGATTCATGCGGTGTTTCAGCTCCCAGCTCGATCCATGACTTGCAGCCGATATAAGCCTTTTCAATGGGGATATGTAAAGGTTCTGCTAATTTATATACTCTTAAAAGCATAAGATGCAGCGGATTTTTACGTTTCCACTTCAGCCTTTCTTCCGTGAAATTTTCCGTCCAAATGTGAAAAGGATACAGCTTATTCAGCAGCTCGCCATCGCTGATTTCAATATCTTCGACCATCCGGGCGTAGGAACTGATCTTAACATGCTCATCCTGCGCGCTCCAACCAGCCAGAGTCTCATCCATTACCTCGCGGAAGTTTTCCTTCAGCAATTCCTTTCTCTGATGTTCATAGGTCGGATAAAGAAAAAAATCATTGGAAACGACTTGAAAATCCCTCGTCTCTTCAACAATACCCCCTTTGCGCATAATAAAAATTTGCGTTCCGTCTTCCAGTGCTTTAACAGCCGATGCCCACTCTTTCAAGGCCTTTGGTTTATCCACACCCGCCAACTCCTCGTTCCCCAATAGTCAATCTATTATAAGGAATTCCGAGGCGCAAAACAACATTCCATGTAAGAACGAAAAGAAGGGATGGCTCTCAGGCCATCCCTAAGCGTACTTATTTAACATCTTCGGCGTAATACGATTGATGTATACGGGCAAACTGTTCTTGATTTTGTTTCATCGGGTTCGGATCTTCATTCTTTTGAGGAGCATCCGCCTCAAAAGCCATGAATAACAAGAAGAAGCACGCGGCCATTACCAGCAGCACATTCAGGATTTTCATCATCATCAGATCCTCCGAAACGATTTTGCTACCAGTATAGCGCAGTATCATTAGACTTATGTTTGTTCAGATTGAAGATTTTGTAAACCTATCCGAGAAACGATTGCAGCATCCAGCGGTGTTTCTCTAGCGACGTTTGGATAGCCAGCAGCATATCCGACGTCGTTTCGTCTTGGACTTCTTCACAGGCTTGCATGCCGGCTTTTAACTCTTGAATAAGAATCGTAAAATCCTCGATGACGGCTTCAACCATTTTGGTTGCCGTTTCGGTTCCCAACGCTTCTTTCAAAGAGGAAAGCTCGATATAGGCTTTCATCGTAGCTGCAGGCTTACCGCCAATCGAAAGCAGCCGTTCAGCAAGCTCATCGATATGCAGTGCCGCTTCATTGTAGAGTTCTTCAAATTTAACGTGCAAAGTGAAGAACTGGCTGCCTTTTACATACCAATGGAAGTTATGAAGCTTGATAAACAGCAAGCCCCAGTTTGCAATCTGCTTATTTAATACGGTTTGAATCGATTGAGCGGATGTTATCGTTGTCGTTGCCATGGATATGCCTCCTATATTGTTATTATCGGTGCAGCATGTACACGTTAATTTGAGTTATAAAGGCTAATTTTATGTAATTTGTGCAACATTTCCGAAGAGAGTATTTCAAGCGGCACCTTTTTGTCTTATACTAGGAAAAGATGATTAATACACAGTAAAATAGTTGGAATTAATTCCAATGACTCATAGGAGGGAATGCCATGTCTACCTATCATCCTTTAAGTGAAGCTCAAGCGATCGAATACGCTCGCCAAATTCCGGACTTGTTTCAACCGGGAGCGGAGCTGGCCAGCCACGAAATCGGCGACGGCAACTTAAATCTCGTTTTTCGCATTTCGGAAAAAGCTTCCGGAAAAAGCATTATCCTAAAGCAAGCTCTGCCTTATGCCAAAGTTGTCGGCGAATCCTGGCCGCTAACGCTGGATCGGGCACGCATTGAAAGCGAAGCTCTTTTGATCCAGGAAGGCTTAGTTCCAGATCTAGTGCCGCATGTTTACGCTTATGACGCGAACCTCGCCCTTACGGTTATGGAGGATTTAAGCGATCATGTCATTATGCGCAAGGGGCTTATCGAGCGGAATCAATACCCGCTATTTGCCGAACATATCGGCCGGTTCCTAGCGAATACACTGTTCTTCACTTCGGATTTAGGCAAAAACCAGCAGGAAAAGAAAATTCAACAAGGCCGTTTCATCAACCCCGAGCTGTGCAAAATTACAGAGGATTTGATTTTCGACGATCCGTACCGCGATGCCGAAACGAACAACATTGAAGCTCAGATCCGGGATGCGGCCGAACAGCTTTGGACAGACAGCGAGCTTCACTTTGAAGTAGCGATCCTTCGCCAGAAATTCCTGACGAACGCGCAAGCGCTGCTTCATGGCGATTTGCATACGGGAAGTATTTTCATCAAACCGGATTCCACCAAAGTCATCGATCCGGAATTCGCCTACTATGGACCGATGGGCTTTGATATCGGCGCTGTGCTGGCGAATCTCATCCTTAACTTCGCCGGGCAAGAAGGTTGGAGCCTTGATCACGAAAGCCGTCAAGCGTACCGCGCCTATTTATTGCAAACCGTGAAGGACGTATGGACGCACTTCGAGGCTAATTTCCGCGCTTTGTGGAATGAGCATGGTGTGGATCGTGTCTTCCAAACGCCGGGCTATCAGGATTATTTCCTCAAAAATCTGCTTCAGGATACGGCTGGTTTCACCGGCGCCAAAATGGTGCGCCGCATCGTCGGACTTGCCCATGTCGCAGATATTGATAAAATTGAAGACAGCGCCGCCAGAGAGCGCGCTCAACGTTTGGCCTTAGCGATCGGCACTTCTTTTATCCGCACGAACCGCCAAGTGGCTTCGATCGATGAGCTTATTGCTATCGTCACCAAAGAATCAGCAGTAGAAAGAGGATTTGTTCTATGACTAACACAAACTTAGACGTACAGAACTTAGAGGAGCAAGGTGCATTGCAATCCTTGCGTTGGAATGGGCAGCAGCTTGATCTGTTAGATCAACGCTTATTGCCGGAAGAAATTGTTTATTTGCCGCTGGAAACGCCGATCGAGGTGTGGGAAGCGATTCGTCACTTGAAAGTTCGCGGCGCTCCGGCCATCGGAATCGCCGCCGCGTATGGCGTTTACCTCGGCATCCGCAGCACGGATGCTGCCGTAGATGGGCTTCTGGAGGAAGTCCAGAAGCAAGCGGACTACCTGGCGACGTCGCGTCCGACAGCCGTGAACTTGTTCTGGGCGCTCGACCGGATGAGAGCGCAGGCAGGCAGCTTGGCAGCGGCCGGCGTTAGCCCGGATGCCTTCAAGGCAGCGCTCCTCGAGGAAGCGCAGAAGATTCAAGCGGAGGACGAGGAGACGAACCGCCTGATCGGCGAACATGCGTTGACGCTGTTCGAGGATGGCTTTGGCGTGTTGACGCACTGCAACGCCGGCGGTTTAGCGACAGCCAAGTACGGCACGGCGCTAGCGCCGTTCTACTTGGCTAAAGAAAAAGGCGTGAACCTGAAAGTGTTCGCGGATGAGACCCGGCCCGTGCTGCAAGGCGCGCGGCTCACGGCCTTTGAACTGCAGCAAGCCGGCGTCGACGTGACGCTGATCTGCGACAACATGGCCGGTGCGGTCATGTCCAAGGGCTGGATCCAGGCGGTCATCGTCGGGACCGACCGCGTCGCGGCAAACGGCGACGTGGCTAACAAAATCGGCACTTACAGCGTGGCAGTTTTGGCGAAGGCACACAGCATTCCGTTCTATGTGGCGAGCCCGATTTCCACGATCGATTTGAACACGCCTACGGGCGGGGATATCCCGATTGAAGAGCGCCATGAGGATGAAATCACTCAAGGCTTCGGCAAGCGTACGGCTCCGCAAGGCGTCAAAGTGTTCAACCCTGCTTTCGACGTCACACCGAACGAATATGTGACCGCGATTATTACGGAAAAAGGCATTGTTCGCGCTCCTTATGCAGAGAACTTACGTAAGCTTTTCGAATAGATAGCAATGAAAAAAGGCTGTCCCTAATGCAGATGCAGCATCTGCGCGGGAACAGCCTTTTTTCTTTATCCATGCATGCGGTCACGGTCACGGTAACGGTTCGGCGTGACGCCGTGCGCTTTTTTGAATACGTAATGCAAATAATTGCTGGACGCAAAGCCGCTCTTTTCAGCGATTTTCTCCAATGTCATGGTCGTTTGCAGCAGTTCCGCACACACATGTTTCAAACGGACCTGCTCCAAATATTCAGAGAAGGAAATGTTCGCCTGCTCCTTGAAAATGCGCTGAAGCTGTCTCGAAGAAATCTGCAGCCGTTCGGCAACCCCTTCAAGCGTTAAGGGACGCCCGAAGTTGTCCTCGATGAACTGCACCGCGAGCTGGTACCGATAGCTTTTCATATCGCGCGCCGGCAAGTTAAGACCATGATGATCCGCTTTGTACGCGCCAATCGTTCTAAGCAGCATTTGGATAATCGATTGTTTAATGATCGTATACTGGCCAAGCTGATTGTCCCGCCAAGCTTCATAGGCGACCAAAAAGCATTTCATCGCTTCCTGGCGGTCGAATGCAGGGATATGCGGAAGCTCGCTTAGCTGCTTCACACAAGCCTCCGCCTCAGCGATCTCCCAAGCCTCTCCCCAGGACTGAGCCTCGCGCCCGGCATCTCCGGTCGGCTCAGCCTCGTCCAGCTTCACAAAATCAACATGAAGACAAAGCTCATCCATCTTCTCGTGCTCATCCGCTTCTTGACGGTGCGAGACCCCGGGTCCTGTAAGGTACAGCATTCCTTCCTGCAGCGGGTGCGTAACCCCCTCCAGGATAACTTTGCCTTTGCCGCTGGGAATATAATGAAACTCGAACTCGGAATGATGATGAAAATCAATAACCGTTCCGGCCGGAAAGGAGGTCAAATGACAGCGAAGTACACGGATTCCGTAAGAACCCCACCGAAATCTTAAATCCAAGCGATCGAGTGCCGTTGGATTTTCCAGCATTGGTTCAAAGTAAAAGGGCTGACTCATGCTGAACCTCCTTTCATCCTTCACAGCTCTTACTGAGCCAAGGAATCAATTCGTATTTGCTGTTTGGCTTGAACGGAGCGGTTGGAAGCCTCCATCAGCTTCGTTAAGTCCACAGCCAGCTGAATATTTTCAGTGGCTTTAGTCCCGTTTTGAATATGGGATACCCATTGATCAAAAGCAGACGGTCTTTCTTTCGGGCCGTTCTCGTAAGCCACCCAGCCCGCGCTTGCTTCCGCCAGCTTTTTCGTACGGAGCAGCACTCTGCCGTCGTGATCGGAGTACAACACGCTGCCTTCGGTACCATGAACTTCAATCACGAATGGCGAATGGGCGTTCACAAACCCAGCCTCAACGATGCCCAGGGCGCCGTTTGCGTATTGAAGCGTTGCTACGGCATTATCTTCAACTTCTCTGCCTGTCACGTAACCATAAGCAGCGCTTACAGACTCAGGCAGACCAAGGAATAGACGCGTCAGATACATCGGATGACAACCAAGATCGATTAATGCGCCGCCGCCGCATTGTTCGGCATTGTAGAAATGCTCAGGCAGCCACCCTTTCGGATTCGCTTCCGTGGAAATGCCCCCGTTATGAGACAAACGGGCACGAACGAGCGTAATCGGTCCCAGCAGTTCCTTCTCGATAATTTCTTGAATCGCCAATGTATACGATGGATTCAAACGCGGCAACGAAACCGTCAAGGTTACGCCTGCTTCATTTACCGCATCCAAAATCTCATTCACTTCATGCAAAGTCGGAGCAATTACTTTCTCGGTAAAAATATGTTTCCCTGCCTTAGCAGCTGCAACCATGACATCGCGATGCAGGTTGGTCGGCGTGTCGACAACGACGCCGTCAATGTCCTTATTTGCCAGCAGCTCTGCCAAATCCGCGTAAAAAGCTACACCGCGCTGCGCCGCTTCCGCTTGTCCGCGTTCAGGAATTTCGTCCCAGACGGCCACAATCTCGGTATCTTTGTGCTCGGTAACCTGTTTCGCATAATCTCTTGCATGCACGTGCCAAAAACTTAACATCGCTACTTTTATCATGTTAACCTCCAAATAAGTGACTTAGATTCATAATAACATGCCTTAGCAGCTTGATAAATTTCGAATTAGCGACAGAGGAGGGTGCAGAATTGCGACATCACCATCACTTGCTTGCAGGTACGGCATTATAGAATTCTTCCATGGTCATCTTTTTGGCGACGATATCCTTAGCCGTATCTACGCCCACATAACGAATATGCCATGGCTCATATTGATAGCCGGTAATAGCCGCTTTTCCTTGCGGATAACGGATAATAAATCCGTACTCAGGCGCGTGCTTCTCCAGCCAGATCGCTTCCTTCGTCCCTCCAAAACAATCCTCCGCCGCGCACTTCCCGTCGCTGCCCGTCACATCGATCGCCAGTCCCGTTTCATGCTCGCTCGTTCCCGGTACTGCGCTGTAGGTTTTGGCTTTTTCCTCGCCATCTTTCTGCACGTAGCGCTGGAAAACCGATTTCTGCGTGGCGTATGAACGATAAGCGGAGACTCCGGCCAGATTAATGCCATCTTTTTTCGCCCCGGCAAAAAGCTTCTCGATCGCTGTCGCCGCAACGCTTCGCATCTTCCGTTTCTCTACTTTCTCCGTAAATGTAAATGTAATATCCGGATAGACCAAATCGGTTGGCTCGTAGCTCGATGGCAGCGAGAATTGCTTATTCACGAGAACCGTCACACTTTCCGGTTTTGCGATGACTTGCACGGCGTCGCTTTTGGAAGGCGTGCCGGAGGGCTTCGGCGATGAGGCTGGGCTTTGAGTCGGCTTCGAGCTTGTTTGTGGAGAAGCCGTTGCTGTTGCTGACGGCATTGGGGTCGGACTTGCCGTGCCAAGCGAAGGCGTCGATGTTGCCGTTGCTGCTGTGCTTGACGACGGGCTTGCGGTGGATTTCACTTCCTCTTTGCTGCTGCAGCCTGATACTATGGATATCGCTACCAGCAGGGTTAGCGAGTATTTCATCTTTTTGTTCATAATCGAATTAATGCCTCCTCAAAGTAAAAAACAGTCACATGGAATAGACTTCACGATCAAAATAAAAGTTGCATGAAGTCAATTTTCAACATAAAAAGACTGCCATTTAGGTTTTGCGCCCAAATCGCAGCCTTCTCATATTTTATGCGGAAAAAGTTGTGGTTACAAGTTTTGATCTGTTTCCAGGGTCCCGCTTAAGCTTGGCTTGCAGCAATTGCCTGTTCTAAATCATAAATGATATCTTCAATTGCTTCTGTACCGACAGATAGACGGATAAGTCCCGCCGTTACCCCAGCAGAAATTTGTTCCTGTTCATTCAATTGCGAATGCGTCGTGCTAGCCGGATGGATAATGAGTGATTTGGAATCCCCGACATTGGCTAAATGGGAGAAAAGTTCAACGGAATGAATCAGCTTCTTCCCTGCTTCCACGCCGCCTTTGATTTCAAAGCTCAGGATAGCCCCTTGCCCTTTAGGCAAATACTTCTGAGCAAGCTTATGGGAAGGATGACTCTCCAGTCCTGCATAGCTAACCCACTCCACGGCATCATGAGACTCTAAAAATTGCGCCACTTTCAAAGCATTCGAGCTATGGCGTTCCAAACGCAAATGCAGCGTCTCCAGCCCTTGCAGGAGCAGGAACGAGCTGTTCGGCGAAAGCGATGCGCCTAAATCGCGAAGCAATTGTACTCTTGCTTTGATGATGTAGGCGATAGGCCCAACCGCATCGGTGTACACAACACCGTTATAGCTCGGATCTGGCTTCGTCAAGCCTGGGAATTTGCCGCTTGCCGCCCAATCGAATTTGCCCCCGTCAACAATGACACCGCCGATAGTCGTTCCGTGGCCGCCGATAAACTTGGTTGCCGAATGTACGACGATATCAGCCCCGTGCTCAATCGGTCTAAGCAGATAAGGACTTGGGAACGTATTGTCAACAATCAATGGAATGCCATTTTCATGTGCAATTGCTGCCACAGCTTCGATATCGAGAATATCCCCTTTGGGATTACCGATCGATTCTGCATATACCGCTTTTGTCTTATCGGTAATGGCACTGCGGAAGTTTTCCGGATTGCTCGGGTCAACGAACTTGACGGTAATCCCCAGCTTCGCCAGCGTATTGGCAAATAAGTTATAAGTTCCGCCGTACAAGGATGCAGCTGAAACAATTTCATCTCCGGCTTCAGCAATGTTCAAGATCGCGAACGTAATGGCCGCTTGACCCGATGCTACAGCCAGGGCTGCCGGAGCGCCTTCCAAAGCGGCAATCCGCTTCTCGAAAACATCCGTGGTCGGGTTCATAATACGCGTATAAATGTTACCGAATTCTTTGAGCGCGAATAAATTAGCCGCATGATCCGTATCGTTAAACACGTAAGACGTCGTTTGATAAATCGGAACAGCTCTTGAGTTGGTTGCCGGGTCGATCTCCTGACCTGCGTGTATGGCTAGTGTTTCCGGTAAATACTGACGTTTGGAATCTGACATTGCACATGCCTCCTTGGACGATGGATGATTTGACTTCCTATAAACTCGATAATTCCTACTGGATTAGTATGTATTCATTCTAATGGAAATATCTAGCTATAGTCAATATACCACATAGGGATATTTTTCTATAGTATTCTATCTATCGTTATCTCTAGTAAATGTATTTGGGATAAAAAAAGGAGCCAATCGGCTCCTTTTCCATTTTTATCATGCTATTCTTATTCACCGTACTAAAGCACCTTAGACAAAAAGGCTCTCGTCCGCTCTTGTTGCGGCTTTTCGAAAATTTGCTGAGGATTGCCTTCTTCGACAATCACGCCCTGCTCCATAAACATCACGCGGTCCCCAACCTCACGGGCAAAGCCCATTTCATGGGTAACGACAACCATCGTCATCCCTTCTTTGGCCAGCTGCTTCATAACGGCAAGCACTTCTCCGACCATTTCGGGGTCCAGAGCGGATGTCGGTTCATCGAACAGCATAATCTTCGGCTCCATCGCCAGTGCGCGGGCAATCGCAACACGCTGCGCCTGACCTCCGGAAAGCGAATCCGGACTCGCATTGGCTTTGTCAGCCAGTCCAACTTTCGCGAGCAGCTCCATCGCTTTTTTGCGCGCTTTATCTTCTGGCCATTTGCGCACTTGAATCGGTGCCAGCATAATATTATCGATGACCTTCATATGCGGGAACAAATGAAAACGCTGAAACACCATGCCTAGCTCCATGCGGATCTCATTGATTTTATTAGCCGGGTCCGTAATGTCTTTGCCCTCAATCTTGATAGAACCCCCGTTCGGCTGCTCTAACAGATTCAGACAACGCAGAAAAGTCGATTTCCCCGATCCTGACGGACCGATCACAACCAGAACCTCCTGGCTTTGAATATCGGCGGAGATATCCCGCAAAACAACATTATCGCCGAATGCTTTCTTCAGATTTCTAACTTCGATCATTGCTGACATGTCTCTACACTCTCCTTTCCACATAGCTAAGCAGCTTGCTTAGAGAATAAGTGAGAATGAAATAAATAAGCGCAGCAGTCAAGTATGGCTCCCATACCGCGAAATATTGACTGCGCATCGCATTGGACCAATACATCAATTCAGGGGCAGCAATAACCGCGAACAAGGAAGAATCCTTAATCAGCACAATAAACTCATTCCCAAACGGAGGAATCATACGCTTAATCGCTTGCGGCAAAATGACCTTTTTCATCGTTTGAAAATGAGTCATGCCGAGCGAGTGCGCAGCTTCGGTTTGTCCTTTATCGATGGACTGGATACCGGCTCTGAAAATTTCAGCCATATAGCCTGCAGAGTTCAAAGACAAAGCAACAATAGAAGCTACAATGGCATTCGTTGTTCCGAGAAATAACGGGACGACCCCGTAATGCACGAGCAAAATTTGCACGAGCAGCGGTGTGCCGCGGAAAAAGTTTACATAGATGCTTGCTGGCCATCTTAAATAACCGCGGTGCGACATTTTACCTAATCCAACAGCCAGTCCCAACACAGAGCCGAGACAGATGGACAAAATGGATATGCCAATGGTCCAAAGCGTACCTTCTAATAAAAGCGGTATATATTCAATGATGATGTCAAAACGAAAGTTCATTCCACACTTCCTTCCTTATCATTTAAGCTGTGAACAGAACAACAGCATGCGCAAGGGATAAAGTCACGCATGCTGTTTGATTATTATTTTTGTTCAAGCAACTTTTTGGTGTCCGGCTCTTGACCGAACCATTTTTTGTACACTTTCGCGTAAGCCCCGTTTTCAATGACTTTTTTGATAGCCGGGTCAAGCTTCGCTTTAAGCTCGCTGCCTTTTGGAAGCAGAATCCCGTAGTATTCGGACTCAAAGTTTGTTGGATCGGAAATAGTAACGAATTTCTTATTCGGATTATTTTTCACATATTCACGAACGATCGCAATATCCGCGACAACCGCATCTACACCGTTATTTTCCAGTTCCATCAGTGCCAGCGTGTTGTTATCCAGACGTTTCAAAGATTTATTGTTATCGCCCATGATCTTGGTCATCAAAATATCCGCAGTCGTCGAGATCTGAACAGCGACTTTCTTGTCTTTCAGATCTGTCGCATTTTTGATTGGGCTGCCTTCTTTGACAAGAATCATGTTGGTTGATTCGAAATAAGGGATGGAATAATCATAGGATTGCTTGCGCTCATCGGTAATCGAAACGCTGGAAATGCCGCCTTGATACTCATTGCCTTGCTTCACGCTTGTCAGCATCGTGTCCCAACCAGTATTCGCTACATCGTAGGAAAGTCCTGCTTCTTTCATCACTTCTGCAAGAAAATCGATGTCAAAGCCGGTCAGTTTGCCTTTATCCATATATTCCATTGGCGCATAGGCAGCATCTGTCGCAAATTTGTACTTCGTGCCTCCGCTATCTTTAGCTCCGCAACCGGTTAAACCGATGACTAAAGCTGCTGTCAAAACAAAAAACGATAACTTTTTCATTATAATTCCCCCCGTGCTATGTATGGAACGACTCATATTTTAACACCTGGTCAATAAAATAACAACGTTTGAGTTTAGAAATTTATTCAGGAAATTGCAGGTAATCGCTCATTCCGCACATTTTCGGCTTTCTGCACAACCGAAGTTGAGTTCCTTTGTTTTTTCGCCCAAAAGAAAATAGAAAAACGCCTGGAACTTAAGGTCCCAAGCGTTAGAATTCCATCATTGACCGACCGTTACATCATTCTTAAAATGGCTTCTCTCCCCGTCATTCCGGCTACAATGCCAAGGTCTTCCGCCGTGTACGTCACCGATTCCAGCGGTGCTTCCAGAAGCTCCTCAATCGTCCGGACACCGGTTGCCCTTGCCGCGACAATATTGCGATCTCTCAAGCGCTCATTGAGCAGTGCAACGTCAAGCGCGCCGCACATAATGTAACCTTTATCTGTCGTCACTACCAGCAGCGTCGTCTTGGGCAATTTAACCTCTATCGCAATTGCAGTACGTCCCTCAAGGAGAATGGGTTCTACGCGCATCATGCTCTGCACAGCTCCTCTTTGCAGTCTTACGGTAGTATATGCGCGTGCGGCTAGTACGGTGTGACCGTGGGTTGAAAAGAATTTTTTGGGGGAATGGGGAGGGGGGTGAAACACCGTATCGGAAAAAGATAAACCGCCAAGCGATTGTCGCAAGGCGGTAGAAGATTTAATTAATGCTGAACTAATCCCTGCTTATTAATTGCGCATCTTCTAAGACAATCCACATATTTACTTCATCGTAACTACTTACAGTAGCTCTAATAAGATCTCTAATATATATATCTTCATTATCTAGCTCATTTTTAATATTTACTGTTACACCTATTACTTTATAACGGTCTATCTCAATAAGCGTTCCTTGAGGATAGAATACTTCTATCTTGCCTTCGACTATAGTACCAACAGTGAGAAGAGATTTAACTCTTTCCCATTCATGTATAGGTAAAAATAGATTCATTCCAAACTTTTTCAAAAATATCCATTTCAATTCGCACATAGTCAGGAGAGGCTATGGAGAGTGGCTGATCTGCCAAGAAAAAGTGATATTGCTCATGTTTTATATTAGATGTAATAACTGATCCATCATGCCCAACCACTACTTGCCTAGCAGCACCTCCCTCATCATCAACCTCAAAATACCAAGTACCGTCGTTTCCTTCGTACATAAGATATATCATAGTACTCTCCTTCACTCTGGTTTTTCATTGAATAAACTTAAACCTTATGATGCCAAAAAGTCGTAACCATCAGCAGGCCCACCTGGTCCGAAATTATGGCCTGAGCTGATAAACCGACCAGTGAGTGGTAAAGGAACGTTAGTATTATAAACAAAAAAGTGCGGGCGGACCGTTTTTATTTTCAAATCAGTAACATCCACTACGAAATAGTCTGTTGTTTTATATGCCTCGCTCTCTCTATTATATAGTATTTTAGCTAATGGCTCTGGAGACATCGTGTCTGGTGGAATATCTGTAAAATAGACACCATCGCCTCCTCTTGCATCGCTAGGTCGAAGCGCTTTAAGAGACGGCCAAATTACCCCAGACTCCCAGATGCTCACATAAACTGATTGGCTTGTATAATGATATAAAAATCTCTTCTTTTTATTATTATTCTCTGCAGTTGTAACATCGACATAAGGAGTAACTTGAGTTTTCGTTTGAGAGTCTGAGTTACTGGCGCTATCCCTACTTGGTGTTGAAGTATAGGTTGAAAGAGTCTTATATCTCATCACGCTTCGGACACAGTGGCCGTTATATTCACGAAAAGCGTCGTGTCTGTCTGCTAGCGGACACCAGCGACCTTATTTGCCAATTTCGGGGAGAAATCAGTCCCCAATGAGCAAGTAACAGCGTTGGTGTCCATTACATGTTCGAAGAGGTCTTTTCCTTCGAGTAAGGGCCTCTCAGTCCGTTAGCGTGGACAAAAACTGCGCAACGCCATTACGTCTGCTTGACAGCCGCTGCTGCTTGCATTAAAAAGCAAACCTTCCCTCTCCACGTGAAAGCTGTAAAAAGTGCAGGTAATGTGAGCGATTTCGCTGACTTTGATGCAATTTATATGACAAAAGAGCCCAACTAATAGTTGGACTCCTCACTCAGACATATGCACTTGTGCAGCTAGTACAGTGCCATCCCCCCACTAACAACCAATATCCACAAGCTCCCCCTCCGTAGCCGCTGCCAAATCCGCTCCCCGCAGAAAAATCTGCAGTCCCCGGCGGCCGCCGCTAATACTAACTAATTCCATCGACATAACAGTCGAATGCAGGTAAAAGGGATACTTTTTCTTCATGCCCAGGGGAGAGACGCCTCCTCGTATATAGCCAGTAAGCGATTGGATATCTTTTACAGGCACCATTTCAACTTTCTTATTTCCGCTTGCTGCGGCCAGGCTCTTCAAGTTCAGCCCCTGATCCCCGGGGATGCAGGCCGCAATGACGCCTGACTTGTCCCCTTTTAAGATGAGCGTTTTGAATAATTGACCGGGCTGCAAACCCACTTTAGCGGCAACGGTCGCCGCATCCAATTGACTCTCATCCCAATCGTATTCGTGCAGCGAATAATCAATCTGAAGAGAATCGAGTATTCGGCACGCATTCGTCTTGTTTGACATCGTTTCACCTCTTTTTACAAAAACCAATCTATATTTGGGTATCATATCATGATATAGTTAAGACATGAGCAATTTCAAGGCTGCAAGGAGGCCATATGAGTCAAAGAAAATCTAACGTTACAGGCCATTTATTCACTGTTGAAATTTTAATGGAAGAGGCGACCAACGGTCTTGCGATGGAAAAGCTCCTTCATCTTCTTAACACACAGACTATCAAAGATTATAAGATCCTGAAGGGAATTGAGCTTGGCAAGTTAATTGAGTTGAATACGACCAAAGAAATTTCGTCTCCCTCACATACAAGCAAAAAAGCAGCAGCTTCTCCCCCGCCTGCTTCTCCCGTGCCAACGGCGAAGGCAGCCACGCCGAGCGAGGCCGCTGATCACATTATTAAGCAGCTCGACAGCTTCAAAACGAACAATACGCTGATACGGCTAACGGTTGTGAAAGGCCAGGGCATCAAACTAAATCTTCCCTGCCGAATCATTAATTATGACAGCAGCAATCAGAATGTTACGGTGTATCACGTGGATGAGAAGAAGGTTTATTCTTTCAAATTAAACGAAATCGATGATTACGTCGCTTTCTAGCAAAAAGAGGATGTCCCGGTCAAGGGGCATCCTCTTTTTATGATGATGTCGCCGAACTTGACGCCGCTGCGGGGACGCCATGGCTGAGCATATGCTCTAACTCGACAGCATCCACAGGCGGGCTGAACCAATAGCCCTGTACTTCATTGCAGCGATTTTGATGCAGAAAATGAAGCTGTTCTTCGGTTTCCACGCCTTCCGCAATGACTTTCAAGTTCAAATGGTGCGTCATCGCGATGATCGTAGTTACGATAGCCGCGTCATTGGGATCGACCATAATATCGCGGACAAAGGAACGGTCGATTTTCAACTTATCAATCGGAAATTTCTTCAAATAGTAGAGGGAGCTGTAGCCTGTCCCGAAATCGTCGATGCTGACGTGAACTCCCAGCTCCTTCAGTTCCAGCAAGGACTGAATGGCGTGATCGACGTCCATCGTCATGCTTTCGGTAATTTCCAGCTCCAAATACTGCGGATCGAGCCCGGTTTGCTCCAGCACATGAGATATCTTGCCTTTCAGATTATGCTGAAAAAACTGTCGCATCGACAAGTTGACCGAAATCGGCATCTTCGGGAACCCTTGATTTTGCCAAATTTTATTTTGCTTGCAGGCCGCCCGCAGCACCCATTCGCCGATCGGCACGATCAATCCCGATTCCTCTGCGAACGAGATGAAATGATTTGGCGAGATCAGTCCCTTCTCGGGATGAGCCCAGCGAATAAGCGCCTCCACACCGACGATGCGTCCCGTCTCAATATCAACCTGTGGTTGATAGAATAAAACGAATTCTTCCTGAGCGATTGCTCTGCGCAGTTCGTTCTCCAGCTTGAGCCGATTGAGGGAAACGGATTTCATATCGGAATTAAAAATTTGAAAATCGTTGCGTCCCTTCTCTTTGGCTCTGGCGAGCGCAATATCGGCGTATTTCATCAGGGTATCGGCATCTTCTGCATCCGTGGCAGAAATGGCAACACCGATACTTGCCGTTACATGCATCTCATACTGCTCCAGAAGAAACGGCTTTTCCAGAACGCGATTAATCTCTGCAATAACGGCAATCACATCGTTGGAATCGACGACATTCGTATAATAAAAGGCAAATTCATCGCCTTCTGTCCGCGCCAAATAATCGGTTTCGGTGACGCAGCGCGTGAAGCGTTCTGCCAATTGCAGAAGAAGCATGTTGCCGTAATCGTAGCCGAAGCTGTCGTTAACGAGTTTGAACCTATCGATATCAAGATAAAAGACCGCTACCTTCTGTCCGATGGACCCGGCCGTGCTTAATCTTTCATTTAATCGGTCTTTGAACATACGCCTGTTCGGCAGCCCTGTCATGTCATCATAATACGCCATATAGCGGACTTGCTCGTCTCCGCGCTTGCGTTCCGTAATATCTTGGCAAATAAGAATGTAGCCCCTGACATTCGGCTGCAGCTCAACGGGAACCGCCGTCGTATGCAAATCTACCCGGTAACCGCTTTTATGGGAAACCGATGTCTCAAAGGCAATCGGTTCGCCGTCTTTCGCCTGCTGCAGTTGATCGCACGTCAGCTCATACTTCTCTTGCGTCACAAAATCGCTAAAACGTTTCTGCAGCAGCTCGGACACCGAATAACCGAGAATCGTTACCGCCGCTTCATTGATCCGAATGAACATCCCATTATGATCAAAGATTCCGATGGCGTTCGGATGGTGCTCAAATAAGGAGTCCAGCACATGATAATAGGTTGGGTCCTGCGGCGTTGCGGAGGGCTGCTTCACCCTCTCCTTGTTCAACAGCAGCATGCACAGCGGCAGAGCGGCAAAGATACATATCCAAGCAGCATACGGCTTTACATAAAGGCTTACGAATATGGCGACAATCAGGTATCCGCCGATATAGAGCCGGTTTTTCACAAATTTGCCTCCTCATACGACATTACTAGATACCTGTGAACGTGTGTTTCATCCGACATACTTGCACACGTCAATATGTAATTTGGATTCTTTTGGTTAAACAGTATTTTCTACATAAGTCGCGCTTTTTCCTGCAAATGCGGCACAAAACAAACAAAAAAGAGTCGGAATATGCCGACTCTTTCCATTTTTATGATTTTAAAGCAGCAATGGCGAGCAGAATCCATCCCACCAAGAAGCTCACTCCGCCAAGCGGTGTAATCGGTCCGAAAAGTTTGATTCCTGTCAAACTAAGACCATATAAGCTGCCCGAGAACAGGATGATTCCGATAAAAATAGCCCATCCGGATGCATTCACGAGCGAGGTGCTCCCCAGCTTCTCTGACAAAATCGCAATGGCGATCAACGCGACCGCATGGATCATGTGATAATGTACACCCGTTTGGAAAACGTCCAGCTTGTCCGGTGTCAATTTTTGCTTCAAAATATGTGCCCCGAATGCACCTAGCGCGACAGAAAGTAAAGCATTCAAACTGCCGAGCAGCACAAAAAGTTTCATCATTGCTTCCAATCTTCCTTCCTAAATCTTCATTTTATTCCACTTCACCGATATCATGTTGGCCTACAATCAGGCGTACCGGGTCCAAATAAACCCTTGTTACCGTCGGTTTCTTGATCAGATCGATTTCAATATCTACAATTTTATTACGGGCGGTTTTACCTTCTCTTTTGTCATACACGACTTCAAATTGCTTAAGTCCCAACCCATGAATGAGAACGGATGAACCGATAGACAGCGCATTGGATTCGAATTCCCCATGTTCAAACAATACCTCAGACAAAATTTCTTCATTCATGTCCACAATCGTAACATACTGGCAAAATTGGTATTTCATCAAAAAGGCCCCCTTATGTCATAAAGTTCCTTTTATCCATTCGCCGAAAAATGTCGAAACTCCTGCCTATCACTATCTTTCCCCTAAAGGTTCACAGAAATCCCAGTAAAAAGATAACGACCGGTATCGTAAACATACTAAACAACGTTGAAGTAAATACGGCCTGTGAAGAGAACTCAGGCTCATTCTCATACTCGATGGCCAACAGTACGCTGCTTAGCGACGTCGGCACAGCACAAGAAAGAATAAGAGCTTTGGCCGTCAATCCATCGATTCCGAGCATCCAAACCACGAAAAATCCGATCAACGGCGCCGCAGCAAGCCTTAATATAAGGGAAACCGCCACATTGGAGAAATGGAACTCCCACTTCATGCCGCCAAGCTGTACACCAAGCGTTAGCAGCGCCGTAGCCATAAAGGCATTAGCAATATACGTCAGCGGCAAATTAATAGAGGATGGCACCGGCAGATGAAAATATCGCAGCAGCAGTGCGAGCGGAATCATATAAATAACCGGCAGGGACAAAATCGTTTTCATCGTCGCTTTCCAGGTTGATTTGTGCGCGTTTAACGTGTAAATCCCGTACGTGTTAGGTATCAGTGTCTGCATAATCATGATGACAATTTGAATCGATAAGGTATACGCATTCCCGCCGAATACGGTTTGATTGAGCGGCAGCGCGTAGTTGGCGCTATTGTAGAAAATAACGCTGTTGCGCATAGCAATGCGCATGCCTCGCTCCAACTTCCTTAATCGGATATAAACCTCTATGACGGCAAAAAGAAGGCTAAAAAATAAAACGAAAAACAAGAGCACCTGCAGCAGGACATTTAAGTTCATTTCAGACTCATATAACTTAACAAAAACAAGTGCTGGAGAAAATACGTAGAAATTAAGCTTGGATAACGTTTTAATATCCAGATGAAAAACACGATACATCGTTGCGCCGATCGCAATCATGATCGAGATCGGCACAATATTATTAATAAGAATATAAAAGAAATAACTCATTTCTAATCCTCACTTAAATGAAGTTCCGTTGCTGTAGTAAGCATCTCTGCTGTAGGTCGTAAAAGCAACTTCAACCTCCGGCAAGCCAAGCCCGAGAACATCGGTCGTAATCGCCTTGGCGACTGCATCCCTGATTTCGTCCCCGCGTTCAAACCAGGCGACCTCAACAAACGGATAGGCTGTGACGATCTTCCCTCCGAATACAGCGGCATGCTGCACACACTCCAGTGTAAAATTATCGATGTCACAGCCGCAAATAGCAGCAAGCTGGTCTACTAGACTTTCACTGATTTCACAAACCTGCTCCACAGATAATCCTCTGAACGTTAATCTAGGCATGTTTCAAGCTCCAATCCATTCCGCCGTAAGGCTTCTTACTTCATTGATCCATTCACATTAGTAATGATGCGTTTGAGCTGCAAGTTAAAGTTGTAAATTTCTTCCGGCGACAACCCGCTTGTTTCCAGAAGCGTTTGCGGTATACAGAGCGCCTTTTCGTAGAGCGCAAGCCCGGTTTCCGTAATGACAATGTTCACGACACGTTCGTCTTCCAGCGATCTTTTCCGCTGAACCAACTGCTGAACTTCCATTCGTTTAAGCATCGGCGTCAACGTACCGGAATCGAGATCCAGCTTCTCGCTAAGCTCCTTGACGGTACTTTCCTTTTGATCCCATAAAACGAGCAGAACCAAATACTGCGGATAGGTAATCCCCAAATCTTCAAGAAAAGGACGGTACATCCGTGTAATCGCCCTTGAACTGGCATATAAACTAAAGCACAGTTGATTTTCAAGCTTTAATAATTCACTGCTGCTCATAGATCAGGCTTCCTTTCACCTTAGTCATATTGCGAACAATCGTTTTGCTTCAAATGTATATAAAAATAACCCGACTGTCAATGTAAATAGTCAGATAAGTTCATAAATGTTGCATGATTCCATCTTGTACCGCGCTCGATTCCAGTGATATTGTAGTAATACTTGGAGTCACTTTTTCCGTCAGTCCTTATGGGGAGGCATGCCTGTGAATGTAAACGTTTCGGGAGACAACCGCAAGCTGTATATCAAACTTTTACTCAGTACAATTCTCTGTACGATTCTTACGCTGCTTGTATCCTCCACCATTTATTTTGTCAATTACAGAAACATTAATTTAAACCAGGTGTATCAAACCGATTTAGAAAATTTAACCCAAACAAGCCGGGAAGTCATCTCGATGACGGAAAGCGCTCAATCACTTACATTTCAATTGTACCGGAACGGCAATATCAGCAAGCTCATGTTTTATGAAAATCCGGATATTTATGACACGACCGCTGCCATGAGGGAATTGAACAACTATTTGAATTCCATGCCCTACATTGCTTCTATCTATGTCTACAATCCGAAAGCCAGCTATGTGTACATTGCATCCAGCCCCGGGCAGAACGGTTTAATGACCAAAGATGAACTGGTCGACAAAGATATTTTAAACGTACTTGATCATTTCCAGGAGTTCAAACCCTTCGTACCTATTCCACGCACCTACTTAAAAAATGCATCCAGTACGCAAAAGAGCAATGTCTACACGTACCTGTGCTACGATGCGATCGGCAATGACAATGCGTTGAATTCAGCGGTTATCGTCAACATCACGACGGATTGGATTAATAAGGATATCGGCAAGCAGCAAGGCAATGAAGCCAGTTCCTCTTTTATTATCGATAGTAAAGGCAGTACGCTGACCGGCAAACTCCCCAATGATGCGGAAGCACTTACAGCGGAATCCGCCATTACCAAACAGATTATGAGCAATCGTGGCTCCGGTTACTTCATTGATAAGGTCGGCGGCAAGAAATCCTTGATTTCTTTTACGGCTCCTGACTCCCTGGAGTGGCGCTACATCCGCATAACGCCTTATCAGACGATCACGGAGAAAATCAACAAAATTCGTACAACGACGATTTACATCGGCATTTCCATACTTGTCGCAGGATTGTTAGTCTCCTGGCATTTATCCCGCAAGCTTTATGTCCCTATCGATCGGATTGTCACGAGAATGAAATCGCTGGAATCGGATAAACGAAATTCTTTATTTACATTAAAGCAAGATGTACTGCGGAAGCTGCTTCAAGGACAGGAGCCGATTACGGCGAAAAAAATGCGGGAAAAACGCAGTGAGCTCGGCATTTCCTTCGATTTCCAAAGCGATTACCGGCTGATTCTGCTTCGCATCGATGGTTTTCAGCCTTTTTTGCATCGTCATCAGGACGATCTTCACGTGTATAAATATGCGATCATGAATATTTCCTCGGAAATAGTTTCACAAGCTTACCAAGTGGAAACGGTCGATTTGGGGAATGACTGCATTGTGCTGCTTATGAATGTGCGAACCGCACCTCTCGATGCCGATCAGAGCATGCTGCTAGCGCTTTTAAAGCAAATTCAAAAAGCGGTAGGCGAACTTCTCAAAATCAGCATCTCCGTCACTTATAGTCCGCTGAGCTCTCAACCTCAAGACCTTATTCCCATGCACCGCAGGATTATCGAAGCATCCGAGCATCGCTTATTTCTTGGACCCGGCTGCTTGATTTCCGCTGCGGATCACCAATATCCGGAAACAGACGATTATTTGTTCACCGTAGAGAAAGAGAAAAAACTCATCGATGCTTTAATGGCCGGCAAAGTCGCAGAAGCTAAGAAATTGTACAGCTGCATTATCGAGGAAACAAGACCGTATCCGATTAGCGTGTTTCAAGCCACCTTATCCCGATTGACCATTACGCTGAATGGCGTCCTGCACACGATTCTCAAAAACAATTCTCTCGATATCCCAATAAGCATGCAGCTATCCAAAAATGCGCTTGCCAAGCTGGAAACGATTGAAGAAATCGAAGCTGTCGTCTTCGAATTGTTCGATGATTTGAAAAAGCGGCTTGATGACAAGCGGAGTATGAAGCAGGACGACCTTATTCGTAAAATCAACGATATGATTGAACAGCATTGCGGCAATCCGAATTTATGCTTAAATTGGATTGCCGATGAGATGGATATGTCGCCGATCTACCTGAGCCGCGTTTATAAGCAGAACACCATGAACGCCGTTGTGGATGTCATCAACAACATGAGAATGAACCGTGCCAAGGATTTGCTCAAGCACTCGGATTTACCGATTGCCGATATCGCCGAACGAATCGGCTATACCAACAGCTCTTATTTCTACCGGATGTTCAAGAAAAATTATGGCGTGACCCCGACCGATTACCGCAAAACCGGCCTCGAACCCGGCAATCAAGCCTCGCCCTAAAACAAACGGCCGCCCTGCAGGCATCACGCTGCAGGGCGGCCGTTCTTTTTATTTAAACCCTTTTTCGCTCACATACTGAAGCCATTGCTTCTTATACTCGGCTTGCACCTTCTCAAGTCCCGCTTGCTTCGCTTTCTCCATGAACGTTTTCATGCCTGCATCTACATCGGCTACAAGACCCAATTGCAACGGCCACAGATACTGTTTCTCCACTTGCTCCAGCGCTGCTTTCTCCGCTTGGTAGGAACTGTAGTCTTCGGCAAAGCCTGTGAAGAGATCCGGTTTTTGAATTTTATCAAGGTCTTTGTAAATCGCTTTTACCCCATCGAAGCTTTTCTCGAACAGCATGAAATCCGGATTGCGCCATGCCCAGCTGTTCATGGACTCACGAGGGAAGCCATTGGAATTGTTATCGCCGATCATTTTGTAGTAGCCATTTTCAATTTGAAAGTTTTTACTTTCAATCCCATAAGAAGTAAGCCAATTGTACGTTTTATCCGTGACCATTTTTTCGTAGAACTCAATTGCGCGTTCCGCGTTTTTACTGCTCTTAGGAATGGCAAAACCGTTATGAATCGGATGCACCGGCGTGGCATAGCCCTTGATCGTCGAGAAGGAATAGTAATCCAGGTTCCAATCGGGATGCGTTGATTTCATTTTGTTCAGGGAATCGTTAAAGCGTGCCGGGTTATCGCCGAATTCTGCAGCCGCCTTACCGCTGACCAACTGATCCCACGTAGAGTCCTTCACGTTTAGAACGTTTTTCGGAATAAAGCCTTTATCCATCCAGCGTTTAGCTATTTTGATGTCTCCCATGTGCTCTTCGGATCCCCAGTAAGAGTAAACATCACCGGGCTTATTATAGTTGATACCTATGCCATAGAGTGGCGATCCTACACTGTTATGTACGACGTCCCTCAGTCCGTTAATAATCAAATTGCCGTCTCCACCGCTTGCAAAAGGGAGCATGCTCGGTTCGTTTTTCTTGATGCCGTCCATGTACGCTTCGAAGGTTTCAATGGAAACTGGCTTCGGCAAATTGTATTTGACCCGCAAGTCTTCACGCCACACGAAACCATTCGTGACGTACTCCTTAAACGTCGCCGGTACGGTATAAATTTTGCCGTCGACTTTCACGGCTTCCCACATATCCTTCGGCACATATTTGTTTAGCTTTGGCGCAGCCTTCGGTAAAATATCGTCAAGCGGCAGGAAGGCGCCTTTTTTCGCGTAGGATTGATATTGTGTCCAGTCGGCTGTGAAAATCAAGTCCACTTGTTGGCCGGAGGATAGCAGCAGCTTATACTTCTGATCCCAGTCCGTCCAAGTCGTATAGTTGAATTTCACGGTTGTATTCAAGTCTTTCAATGCTAATTTATTGACTTCATCCTGAATGATTTGCAGATCTTTGGGAGCATTGCCCAGCATGTAAAATTGAAGCTCGACCTTCTCTCTCTTCGGCGCTTCCGCTTTGACTGTCGCTGCCGGAGCAGCTGCGCTTGCGGCTGGAGCAGCCGTTTCTTTCTTAGGCTCCGGCGTGCTGCTGCAGCCTGTAAGAGCCGTAATCAAGAGCACCCCGGACAGGATGGCTGAGAAACGATATGTTGCCAACATTTTCATTTGAATCCTCCCTTTAGATGTGTTGTTATATGTCAGCCGAGAAGGTTGCCTGCAAGCTCCTTCTTCGGTTCTAACCTTTGACAGCACCGATTGTCAATCCTTTGACGAAATAACGCTGAACGAACGGATACAGAAACAGAATCGGACCTGTCACGATAATCGCCATCGCCATTTTCGTTGACTCCGTCGGCATTTCGCCGGTCATGACAACACCTGTGCCTGCGCCCATTTGCGATACAAAACGCATGGTGTTGATCACGTTATACAAGTAATACTGAAGCTCATACTTATTCGGATCGTTGATGAACAGCGAGGACAGCAGCCAGCCGTTCCAATAATGAAGCGCAAGGAAGAGACCGACCGTCGCGATGCCGGGCATCGACAATTGAAGCACGACGCTGTAGTAAATTTTGAAGTCGTTGGCGCCGTCGATTTTGGCGGATTCAATGAGCTCCTCGGGAATAGCGGACTTCATGAAGCTGCGCATCAGAATGATCAAGAACGGGCTCATGAGTCCCGGCAGAACAAGCACCGCATAGGTGTCCGTCAGCTTCAAATAGCTGGCCAACAAGATATACCAAGGGACCAAGCCCCCGCCAAACAGCGTTGTGAAATAGATATAAAAGGAGAACTGATTGCGATACCGAAAATCCCTGCGCTGTAGAACGTAACCCGCCATCGTCATGAAAAATAATCCAAGAATTGTACCGATGACCGTGACGGAAATGGTTACACTGTATGCTTTGATGACCTGCTCCGGAAATCGAAAAACCGTCTTATAGCCTTCCATCGAGAACACCTTCGGTATGAAGTGGTAACCACTGCGAAGAATGGACTCATTCTGTGTAAATGAAGCCGAAATAATCATCAGAAAAGGAAATAAGCACACCAGAAAAGAGACAATAATAATGGCATAAGCCATCGTTTGGAACAAAAACATATATTTCTCGTCTTTAACTCTCAAGCTAGCAAGCACCTCTTCTCCTAAAATAGTGCGTAATCGTCGTTAACTTTTCGAATGATGTAGTTTACGGTAATGATCAGAATAAATCCGAATAGCGATTGATACAGCCCTGCGGCCGTCGCCATACCGACATCAAAGGTGACCTTCAAAGAGCGGTACACATACGTATCAATGATATCTGTCGCATTAAACAGAATGCCGTTATTTCCAACTAACTGGTAAAACAAGTCGAATTGGCCTTTCATAATACTCCCTAGAGAGAACAGCAGGAGCACGACAAATGTCGGCTTCAGCATCGGTATCGTAATATGCCAGACCCGCTGAAAAATATTGGCACCGTCAATTTTGGCAGCTTCATAATATTCCTCGCTGATCCCAGTAATTGCCGCCAGATAGATCACCATGCTGTACCCGAGATTTTTCCATAAATAAAAGATAATAATGAGAAAAACCCAAGCCCATGGCGTGTTGTACACATCGATAGGTTCAGAGCTGAGTTCTTTCAACATCGTGTTGAGAAAGCCGCTCTCATAGTTAAATAAGTTGTAGACGATGACGCTCAGGATAACGAATGATATGAAATAAGGCAGGAACATCACGGACTGGGCAATTTTCTTAAACCAAGCGCTGCGAATCTCGCTGAGCAGAACAGCGCATAGAATGGCAAAAACATTGCCGAAAACAATGAAAGCCAAATTGTAACCGAGCGTGTTGAACGTTAATTTGATTAACATGCCGGATTTCCATAGAAAAGAGAAATTATCCAAGCCTACGAAAGGACTGCCGAACAAACCGGCGTTGAAATCAAAGCGCGTGAATGCGTAGTAGATGCCAACCATCGGGATGTATGAGTTAATAAAGAAGAAGATCAGTGTCGGCAGCAGCATGAGAAACATGATTTTGTTTGTCACAATTTCATAAAGAAAACCTCTTCGTTTGACCATGTTCGGGTTCGATCCTCCTCGGGTTATATCTTGAAACGATCATATATCAGGGCATAAAAGCTGAATAGTGAAGCCTTTCTACGTATGTGAACTTTCTCGCAAACTGGGGTGTGAACAATCTTGACTTCAGTGAACTGGCAGGGTGAACAATCGTTGATAGGCCGGGAATTAAATAACAATTGAAACCATGTCGCATTCATGCTACGTTTATTTCAAAAATATACCAATAAAGGGGATATCGACCTATGGATTGGCTCTCTGCTCATAAGAAAAATACGGATGACGTTTTTGCGGATGCCGAACGCCTATTACGTTCGTTTCCTGAGCCGCTCAATCAACTAGGGCTTGCTTACTTCGCTAAATTTGACCTACGGCAGGAAGAAAGCACGAAAAATTATATTTGCTATTTGCTTCCCTATTGGATGAAGGAAATAACGTCTCTGCCGGACGAGTCCGTCAACAAACTGAGTTTAGCGAATGTGTTCGTCATGCTCTATTACTTCGTTATAGACGACATTATGGATTCGGCGGGTGGGGAGCATAGGGACAAGCTGCCGCTTGCCAATTTATTTCAGCTGCAGTTCCAATCTACATATAGAGAGTTGTTCCCGTCGCAATCGCCTTTCTGGCATTACCACGAAGCTTATGTGCTGGAATGGGCGGATGCTGTTGCGGGCGAGAGCCACGCTGATTATTTTCACACGGAGGTAAGGAAAGTTGCATGGAAAGCCAGCCCCGTCAAAAACGCCAGCACCGGCGCGCTGCTGCTCGCGAATCAAGCCGAACGGATCCCGGTTGTGACGGAGGCCGTGGAACAAGTTTTGGTAACACTGCAAATGCTGGATGATTGGGCTGATTGGGAGGAAGATTGGGAAGAAGGCTCTTATAACTGTTTGCTGGCCTTCTTGCGCAGAAATGGGCTGAGCTTGGAGAGCGGTTCGTTGACGCCGGATTGGGTTAAGCAGCAGGTGTATGTCCATGACGAGCTTGATCTTTATGCAGACGTTGCGGCCTCTCATCATGAGAAACTGCTTGGGTTGGAAATAGCGATGAATGAGCTCTTTTTATTTCATCTAAGCCTAGTAGATAGCCTGCGCAAGACGGCAAATGAGATCAAAGAAAAGAGAAGAACGCTACTTTCAGGTGGTTTATACTATTTTTTGTCTTAAACTAGAAAATTTTGATAGATTTCTTTGAATATTCATGATATATTCTAATTGTTGGGAATATTAACCAATAAATTGGCGAATATTCCTGAGCCTAACGGACTGAGATACCTCTATTTATGACTTTTCGACTTGAAATAGGCATTATCGGACCTGCGTGACGCTATCTAACTTGAAATAACCCCAAATCGCGCTAAAACCAGCGTATAACGACTCCTCAGTCCGATAACTTCCTATCTAGCCGCCGAAAACCACAAATAACGTATTCTGAGTCCAATACATTTAAAAGGGGAGTGACTTGTCATGTCATCGAACGAACAATTGAAAGCGAAAATTATTCAAAAAGCTTGGGAAAACGAAGCATTCAAAACACAACTTCTAACAAACCCAAAAGCTGCCTTAAAAGAAAACTTTGGAATTACGCTGCCCGATGACATTACAGTCAAAGCGGTAGAAGAGACCACAACTGAGTTCGTGCTTGTTATTCCGGCAAATCCGGCTAAGGTGTTGGTGACTGCGGGGGCTGACAACCCTAACTGGTAGGGGATTGAACTTGAAACCGGGCGTTGCCGCATAAATGAGAGTAAGCCTCGCTTACTTCATACTCATAAAAAGAAGCTGCAGATTGATCTGCAGCTCTTTTTTATTTAGTGTTTTACTTTCGGAAAACTCATCGTAACCTCTGTTCCTTTATGCTTCTCACTTTCGAACTCCATTTTCCCCTGCATCGCCTCAATGATCCGGAAAGTCACCATGAGACCAAGCCCCGTCCCTTTCGTTTTTGTCGTAAAATAGGGTTCACCTAATTTCAGCAACTCAGCTGCTTCAATACCCTGACCATTATCTTTGATATGAACGTAGACTTTGCTATCTTTGTCGTATGCCCGGATTTGAATTTCCCCATCGTCTTCAAAAGCTTCAATACCATTTTTAATGAGATTGATCATTACTTGTTTGAATTTCGATATATTTCCTCGTATATACAGTCCTGCCGGAACACTTACGATTATACGTCCGCCTTGTAAGGTTGCCAGTGGCATGATAATGCCTTCAATTTGTTTGATTACTTGGGAAACATCTATATCGACAAATTCTTCCAGCTGAGGTTTGGAGAAGGTTAGGAAATCCGTAATAATAACAGAGGCACGATCCAGTTCCTCGATCGCAATATTCATATATTCTTTGTCTTTCTCATCTGAGCGGGAACCCATTAGCTGCAAAAAACCTCTCGTTACCTGCAAAGGGTTTCGCACTTCATGAGCGACAGAAGCCGCCAAAGAGCTTATGATTTCCGTTCTTTCGGATAGTTGGAGCTGATGATTATAAAATTCAAGTTCTTTCGAATAGTTGACTAAGAGTTCCTGATTCATGGCAAAACGCCTGACCAAAATAACAATTAGCGAAACAAATAAGCCTATACCTCCCCACTTCCATAAATAGAATTGATAATATTGTGAAGATACATAGTAATTAATAAGATCTAATATACTCATGCCCGCCAACATAGCGAAGCCGATAGAAAATATAACCGCTTCCTTGTTTCCTTTTTGCACAAGCGGAATGCTTAATCCAATGATCAAAAAAAACTGTACAATCATCATATATCCTAAAACAGTTACCGCTGCAAAAAAATACGCTCTATTAAATTGATAATGATTCATTTGATTTATGAACATGAAGGCGATTAGGAGTACGGAATAAACAACCTGAAATTTGCGAAAACGACGCACCCATTTAAATTTGCCATTATCGAAGATTTGCTCAAAAGACCAAGTTAGCGTCGGTAAAAATACATTAAGCGCTATATCGAACGAAGAAATAAATAAGCCACCATAGCTAGGAAAATTGGCATATACGAAAGGAGAATAGGTAATAAAAATTATTCCTACTGACAAACTTAATACACTTATTAAAATCCAACTCTGAAGTTGACCTCTTTTTAGAAAGATAGATCCAATCAGCATGATCAGTGCAATGAATAGAAAAGCAGTTCCGAATACAATATTCTGCAAATCTTGAAGTACATACGCCCTCATCAAAGTTGCATATTGATCTATTTTGATTGCTGAGTATATGTTCAGGCGGTCCATAGTTGACTCGAGCTTTAAATATATAGTTTCTCCGCTTTCCTCACTGCCAACTTGGAATAAACTCCTCTGTGCGTCATATGGAAAATCATACACCGTTTCGCGAATTAAGTTGGTACCAATGTATATCTTCAGTTTTTGTGTACTTATGTCTTGAATATAGATTCCGTAGTCTTTTGGTAAATGGGAAGGAAGTTGGAACTTAATCCATACCGTTGAGATATGCTCAGGTTTCTCAGAAAAGGGTTGTCCTTTTGTGACCTTCATCCAACGATCAGAAGCGGCAGACATGACGCCTTCCAACCCATCGGGTGGATCCCCCCACAGAATCGACCATTCTGGGATCGCTTTCAAATCCGCTGTTTGTTCGTCTACATGGGCTCTGGAATAAATACATCCACTACACACCATAACAATCAATACACCTATCCAGCACAATAGAAATAATCGCTTCATCTAACCACCTTCCTCAATCAGCCTTACAATGTGTACAAGTAAACTAATTTCGACAACAGAGCAAATATTCCCTTCTTTTACCAAGTAATCATTCATAAAGCAAATATATTCACCCCCTTCCAATTTGAGGATGGCTATTATCCGTATGGCATAGGATCTGCTCGCGTTGTGAAACAGCGTTACAGCGGGGATAGTTTTTTACTCGTGAGACGGCCTTTTTGGATGTCTCGCAACAGTTCTATTCCGTCTCGGGTACTGAGACGGCCTTTTTCGTCTTCTCGCGCGGCAAAGTCTGCTGCGCGGGCAGCTTTTCACTGGCGAGATGGCCTTTTCGGACGTCTCGCCACAGTTCTATGCCATCTCGGCTACCGAGACGGCCTTTTTCGTCTTCTCGCGCGGCAAAGTCCACTGCGCGAGAAGCTTTTCACTGGTGAGACGGCCTTTTTGGACGTCTCACTACAGTTCCAAACCGTCTCGGCTACCGAGACGGCCTTTTTCGACCTCTCGCGCGGCAATTCCCGCTGCGCGGGCAGCTTTTCACTGGTGAGACGGCCTTTTCGGACTTCTCACTACAGTTCCACGCCCTCTCGGCTAACGAGACGGCCTTTTTCCTCTTCTCGCGCGGTAATTTCCCACTGCGCGGACAGCTTTTCTCCCCCGCCCAACAACAAAAAAAACCATCAGAGTCACAATCCACCCTGACGGTTCTATTTTATAAATTCAAACGGTACATCGCCTTATTCTCTAATCCGCGAATCATCGGCGTCCAGGCATCCGTCTCCGGCGTTACTTGCAAAGTATCTTCGACCATCTGCAGCTTTGCATCCATCGAATCGATATAGTGCAAAGCAACAGCCTCAGGAATTTGCGGCAGCACGGGGCTTCCCCACTCCGGCAAATTATGATGCGACAGCACGATATGCTGCAGACCGATGACTACATCGGATTGGAGATCCAACCCGTGGTGCAAAGCCGCCTCCGTAATCCAATTCGACGCCATCGAAATATGGCCGAGCAGCTTGCCCTGTAAGCTGTACTCCGTGACAATCCCCAGCTGGGCGATCATCTCTTCCGGCTTCGCAATATCATGCAAAATGATGCCTGCTTTAATCAGATCCGAATTAAGAAACGGACGCTGCTTGCAAATGAATTCACCGATTTCCAGCATCCGGACGATATGGTACGCTAACCCGGCGAAGTACGCATGATGGTGTGTTTTGGCAGCAGGATAATGGCTAAGCTTATCGCCTACCTTTGCCACGCAGAAGGAAACGATATTTTTGACAGTAGGATTCGTGATGCTTTCCAGTACGCCATTGATGGTATGAATAAGATCGACTGGACTTATGGGAGCCGACCGGATGAACTCTGTCATTTGTACGCCATCTTCAGGCAGCACCTTGCGTATTCTACCAATTTTCACTTGCAATCTATCGCGGTAGGTTTGAACGAGCCCCTGAACCTTAACCAATGTCATTGGGAAAAAGGTTTCCTTATCCGTGGCGCTGACATCCCACATTTTCGCCGAAATTTGCCCGCTGGCGTCGCAGAGCACGATATCCATGAAATCCTTGGCAGGCGTCGTATTCGTTTGCTTAATTTCTAGTTCCTTAATGAGATAAAAACCAACAAATTCCTCTGGAGCTTGAAGCTGCTTAATTAATGTCATTTTAGTTCCTCCATATGTCATTAGGAACTATTATACTATGAAAATGGAGCAATGGCTGATTTGATTCAAAAGATTCGCCTCTCTCATCAAAATCGCCACCCTATTTCCCCTGCTTCACACGATCCGCGAGCACCGAAAGATCATGCCCCTTTAGAGCTCCTTCAATCAACTCCGGCAGCTTATCAGGCGAACAGCCAAAGCAAGGAATGCCGTATTGGGATAGCTTTTTTGCAACTGTTTCGTCATAGGAAGGCACGCCCTGATCGGATAAAGCGAGCAGACAGATCGTTTTCACACCAGCCTGGTGCATGTCGGCAAGCCTTTGCATCATTTCCGTTCGATTGCCGCCCTCATAGAGGTCCGAGACCAAAATAAACAGCGTTTTCTTCGGCTCCGTGATAAAAGATGAACAATAGGAGACGGATTTATTAATATCGGTCCCTCCGCCAAGCTGAATGCCAAACAGCATATCGACGGGATCCTCAGCACACTGTTCGCTCAAATCAACAACTTCGGTGTCAAAAGCAACGACACGCGTATCCAGCGCCGGCATACTGGCGAAAATCGACCCGATAATGGAGGCGTAGATGACGGATCCCGCCATCGAGCCGCTCTGGTCGATATCCAGAATGACCGTCCACTCCTTGCTCCGGCGGGCACGGTCGAAGAAATACACCTTTTCCGGCAGCAGGAGCCCGCGTTCCTTGTCGTAGTGCTTGAGATTTTTGCGGATGGTTGTGTTCCAATCCAACCCTGTTGCCGACGGCAGTGGCGAATGCTGCCTGCGGTTCAGCGCACCTGTGACCGCCCGTCGCAAATCTTGGGAAAGCCGCTTGACGATTTCATCGACAACAGCTTTGACTAGCTGTCTTGCCGTTTCTTTCGTTTTCTCCGGTATTTTGCCTTTCAGCGCCATTAACGTGGCAACCATCTGGATGTCCGGCTTCACTTGGGAGAGAAGCTCCGGCTCAAAAAGGAGCTGCTTCAAGCCTTTGCGCTCGATGGCATCCGCTTGGATGACGGACACGACATCCGGCGGGAAAAAAGTGCGGATATCGCCCAGCCATTTGGCGAGCTTAGGGGACGATGCTCCCAGCCCCGCTTGACGGGAGCCGCCAGCATCCGGTCCGGTATCCGCAGTGCTGACCGAAGTTTCATCATAGATGGCAGCCAGCGCCTCATCCACAAGCCTCGACTCTTCGTCGAGCATAGCGCTGCCGGAGCCGTAAGAGAGCAGCTTTTCTTCGGAAGCCGCACCCAGAATCAGCCGCCAACGGTTCATTTGTTCTTGATCGATCGTTGTCATAGGCTACAAATCTCCAAAATCAAAATCATTGAGCTCATCCAGCTTCCCCTTCTCTTCCTCACTTAAAGGCTGCTGCAAAGCAGCTCCTGATATATCCGCGCTAACCCCCCAGATATCGCCCATCATTTCAGCTACCGCTGCCTTCTCCCTAGGTTCGAACGACCCAAAGGCTCGCCGCAAAAAAACAAGCGATCGAAGGAAAGCCTCTTTCTCTAGCGATCCGATATACGCGTCAAGCTGCTGCCATAGCGTTACCCTCGAAAGCAGCGCATAGCGGTTGCGCATCGACATCCCTTCGAACCAGCCTGCCCCAAGATCGGCAGGAATCCCCGGCGACAACCGTCGCGAAACTTCCTGCGCTACACGTTCATCCGGTATTTCGTTACGCTCAAGCAAAATAGCGAAGGCGAAGCCCGACAACTTCGCATTGCGGTCATCGCGCGAGGCCAGCTCTTGAAGTTTACGAAACCACAACCCGTCATCCACCACCTCGAACTCATCTTGGGCAATGGTATTCAAAGATTGCATCGCACGAACCACACCGTGAGCGGCATCGTCGTTGCAGTTGGAAGCATCCATGAGCAGCAGCGTTCCTCTAAGGAACAACTGCTGGAGCAGCGGGAGAAGGCTGCTTGTTTCAATTCGACGGATCGATCCATAGCGGATCAAAACCGACAACTCGTAAGCCGATTCGGCTACCTGCTCAAAACTGCCCGCATCCACAGCAAGTCCTTGCAGCGTTGATTTGGCCTGCTCCATCTCCTCCGTCAAATCACAATCACAGGCGATGCGAATAATGCGCGAAGCTTCGGCAATATCGCGGCAATCCTCGAGCCGCTCCTTCAGCACGAAAGCCGCCGCCAGCTCGATCGTTTCCCCTTTCAGCGTCGACTCCACCGCTTGAATTTCGGCTTCCGGCGTCCACTGCAGCACCCAATTCTCCGCCCATGATGCGGAGGCTTGATTCACTCTTTGCTTTTTGACAAAGCTAATGCCCAGAAGCTCCAGCCGCTGTAAGAGAACAGAGCGTTTCAAATCCAGAAACGCGGCTTCTTCCGACTTCACTCTGCGGTTTTCACGCAAATCCAACTCCAGCGTTGCAGCTACCGCAGATTTATACTTCTCAAGCTTAAGTCTCTTAAGCTCCCTGTTCAGGTCGTCTTGAATCGGCGTCTGACTGACGCCTTCGGGCAATCTGCCGATCGCTGTGCCGATATCCGTTCTTGCCAAGGCTTCGGCAATCGTCGATAGCTCCCCATAACCGAGACATACTGTCGCCGCGTCCCGCAAATCTTTCCACGTTGGCTGACTTCCTTCATGCAATGCAGCCAGCGCCTCAGCAAGCCTCACCGCCTCGATAAGCGAAGCAGTTGACCTATGCGTCCCATGCTCCCTGAGATGAGCAGCTGCCTGCGAAAAATATAAGGCAGGAAGCCGCTTTAGATCCCCTTTTTGCAGACACTGCCAGAAGAGTTCGAAATAGGCTGGAGCCTGATTCCCGGCCCCGTAGCCGGAATGCGAAGAAAGCTTATAGTAGGAATAAGGCATCAGCGTTAGCTTCGTTGTCGTCGTGGGCAGGCTCTTCAATTCTTTGTCCGTCATAGCGGGGAAACGGAAATCCATAGCGGATGCATGGTGCGCGCCTGTAACGACGACGATTTTCTCAGGAGCGTGACCGGATGCTATGGTTTCTTGAATTTTCCGCCGCATGTACGCTTCCCGAATCTCATTGTAAGCCGCTTCCTGCGGTGCAAACTTCATCTCCTGCCGGGCGGTTAGTTCCCTCATTTGCAATGAAAATTGATAGATTCCTTGCCGGTAAGCGTCTTTCTCCAGATTATGCTCAAAATGCCGTTCCCAATAAGCCTCGTAGTCCGGTTCTTCCGACAGCTCGGCAAGCCGCTCATAAAGTGTCCTCTGCTCAAGGACATACGCCCGTAAATCGTCGGCGTTTGCATCTTCAGAGGAAAATGACCCGCGTTGCCTTTGCTCATACAAGGCTAACGCATGATTAGAAGGCAAATCGATAAACTCAGCCTGTGCAGCGTTCCTGCTCGCCCATTGAAAAGCCTGATATTCAGGCGAGTACGCGGCATAAGGATACAGCAAGGTTCTTACAGGCAGCCCATCCGTGTAGGCTAGAATAGCAACCGGCGGGACAACACCGGACGATGAAAGCTCTTCGATAAACGGACTCGCGTCGCTTGGTCCTTCGACGAGCACAGCCGTCGGCTTAATCTCATCCAAGAAAGCAAGGAGGTGGTAAGCGCCAGCAGGAGATAAGTGCCGTATACCGAAAACATGAAACCCCGAACTGTGAGCTAGTTGTTCATCTCCGAGCACGCGAAGTACAGATTTCTCCATGTCGATCCCCGCTTTTTCATCACATTTTCAAGATATTCCTTCCACACAAGACGATCCTTCTCTTCGTCCTTCACAATCGCTCCCTGCAGTCCGGCCGCGATATCTTCTTCACTAATCTTGCCGCTGCCGAAGCTGCCAGCAAGCGCCATGCTGCCCGTCAACAGCGAGATCGCTTCAGCCGTCGAAATGACACCGCTCGGTCCCTTCACCTTCTCTTTGCCGTCGAGCGTCGTCCCGCTGCGCAGTTCGCGGAAAATCGTCACAACCTTCCGCACCGCCTCCTCGTCCGGAAGCGTCGCTTTCAGCTCATAGCTAGCCGAAATTTCACTGACCCGCTTGCGGACAATTTCCACTTCCGTCTCGATATCTGACGGTGATGGAAGCACAATGATGTTAAAGCGCCGCTTCAACGCCGCAGACATCTCGTTCACGCCACGGTCTCGCGTGTTCGCTGTTGCGATGATGGAGAAGCCTCTGGCAGCGAATACTTCTCTCCCCAGCTCCGGAATCGAAATTGTCTTCTCCGATAGAATCGAGATCAAGGCGTCCTGCACCTCAGACGCGCAGCGGGAAATCTCTTCGAAACGGGCGATTCCGCCGGTTTCCATCGCCCGGAATATCGGGCTTTTGATAATGGCTGTATCCGAAGGTCCTTGCGCCAGCAGCATCGCATAGTTCCAAGAATATCGGATCTGTTCCTCACTAGTCCCGGCTGTTCCTTGAATCACCTTGCTGGAATCCCCAGTAATGGCTGCCGTCAAATTTTCCGAAAGCCACGACTTCGCCGTCCCCGGTTCCCCGATCAACATTAGAGCCCTGTCCGTCAAAAGTGTCGCTATCGCCATTTCTACTAGCCTTTTGTTCCCAATATACTTAGGCGTAATGGTAACTCCCCTTACTTGTCCGCCCGTCAGGAACGTTAGTACTGCTTTCGGAGAAAGCTGCCATCCGGCTGGCTTCTCGTCCTGATCCAATTTCTTTAAAGCTTCCAGCTCCTCTAGATATAACCTTTCGGAAGGCAATCTTACGACATCTTGCTTCTGATCCATCCCCATAATCCCTGTCCCTTCTCTTCCGTTTCTGAGTGATTGGCTTGTTCCGGCTTGGCAGCTATCGTTTCTGCGATATCCAGCAATTGATTTTTCATCCCCTGATAGGATAATCCTTCAGCGAATTGACGCAGTCTCTCTGCATAGGACCCCGGAAGCAGTGACAGCAGTGTAAGCTGAACGCGATCCAAGTAATAAAACTGCTTATTTCCGGCTTTCTCCAAAATATCCATGAGAAGTTTAGGCGCGTCCGAGTAATTTTGACGAAATAGAATCAGCAGGAGATGCGTCGTTTTCGTTGCGTTAAAGTTAGGCCGTTCTTCGCACTTTTTGACAAGATAATCCGTAACTTGGGGATCAGACTCCCTAGCGAAGCGGCATACCAACTCTTCCTCGTCCAGTTTGACAAACAGATGCACCCATCTAGGGTCCCATTCCTCAGAGTCAGACGAAGCTGCCTGCTCATGAAATTGGTTATGCAGCGAGGGAGTTACTTCATGCAAAACACGCAGTAATTCCTTGGCTGCAGGGAGCTTTTTATCCTTCAAATCATGGCAAAAGCGTTCATAGACATCCTCTGGAGGCAGGATTTTGATTGCAGCTCTAAAGCTATACCCAATAAATTTACGGTTGTACGTCTCATGCAGCATAACTGCAAAACGGTTTGACTCAGGCAAATCCAATTGGAGCAAAAGATGGGCAGCGGCCTCTTGAACGGCTTCTGTTTCCTGCACGATAAAGCCTGGCGTTGACAGCAACGTTTCCAGTAAATTGACAACCTCAGGCACTCGCTTGCCTTGTAAGCTTCGGATGTCTGCCATCAACAACTGTGCGGAATCCGCGATGTTCGTGCGCTGAACAATCAGCTCCAGCATTTCAGTCGCATGGCGGATGATACGGAGTGTCAAGTCGTTGGCTCTGCAATTTTGAATGGGTTCAATCGCAATATCTTGATCCTTGGAATTAAGAGCTTTGTACAGACGAGCAATCGCCTGCTCGGTTCCAAGACGCGACAATGCGAATAAAGCTGCTTTACGGATCTCTTTTTTCTTATCGTCAGCTTGCTCCAAAATGAAATCCTCTTGCTCGGGATAGTCGCTTAGAAGCTCAATCGCAGTGGAGCGGACATCCATTGATCCCTCTGCCGCCGCTTGAAGAAGAAATTCCAAGTCCTCCGAGGCCGGGAGCAATGCATGAATAAGCTCCAACCGACGGGCGTCGCCTTTGCCGCCATCCAGCTTAAACTGCTGTTTCAACGCCGGAAGCGCTGCTGCTCCCAGTGCAGGCAGTACGCTGCGATGCAAAAAATCGGGAATTTCCGCATAGCTGTCATCCAATGCAGAAACAGCCGCAGGAATGACGCGGAAGTCATGAAATAACTTTTCATCGTATCCCAAACGAAGCTGCTCCATTCTGCCCTGCCCCTTTTGTGTCAACGCTTCAATTAGCGGATGCAGCTTGCGGTAAGGAATGGAAGTTGTAAGTGCGGTCTCCGTCCCTTCTACAGGGGCGAGTTCCTCTTTCGTCTCCGTTTTCCCCTGTGTATACAGCACCGAGTTCAAGAGCGTGCCAAGCTCCAGCAGTTTACCTGCTGAACTGCTCGTTTCCGCTTCTAAAACTTGGCTGACCGCCTGCGCCATCCGAGTGAAAACCGGCGCCGATTCGCCTAGCTTTTGCAGCTGAGGAAGCAATTTTTGCAATCGTAAATCGCCTGCCGCCATCCCGCTCCCTGCAATAAACAAGCGGCGCACCTCATGCTGCAGCTCAAACATTACATCTATACTCATGGAATCGTCTCCTAATTCTTTTCATCAATACAGCAAACGAACGACTTCATTGGCAGTTACAATACTTAAAGGCTGCGCCTCGAGCCTGTTCTGCTTCCAATTGTGTTCAAACATAACCAACATAGCCTGATTTTGCAGCAACGCCTTATGCAGCATCGGCACCAAAGAGGTCGTAGGCTCACTGAGATGCGGAATGTCCGCAAGCGGAAGCTGCTTGCCTTGTTCATCTAAAAGAACATAAGACGCACTCATCTTTTTCATCTCCGCAACATGCAGCAACACAACCGGATGCTTGTCAGAAAGCGGATTTTTGATCAGGTTCTTCACCTGCTTGATGACTTCCGGGAAGGATCTGTGTGCTGTGGTGATGATTTTTTGCATATCGGACGGGTTAGCCTCGCGGAAGGTTGCTTCCTCCCAGCGCACCCTCATGTTCAGTTCGCCTGGGTATTGCGCAAGCTCCTTTGCCTGCACGACTTGAAAGATGGAATCTTCCTCACGAATGTGTTTCGCTGCTCGAAAAGGACGATATGTTCTTGTAAGGTGGATCTGTCCGCTTTGGAGATCGGACCAGTATCCCTCATCGATGAACTCCCCCCTCGCCTGATCCGAGTAGGACCGGAAAGCAAGCTGCAGCAGTTCCGCTTCCCTGCGGACTCGTCCCTGCTCTCGCAACTCTGCGATTTGCCAAGCATGCCCAATCCGCTCCTCCAAAGTCGATTCCGAATCGATTGGAAGATCTGGATTTTCCAGTCTGTTGTTCAGGTATTCCCTGCTTTTCCTGATCATTGAATGCAATGTGGTGAGCTGCTCGATCACGATGGGATATAGGGCTTCCCGATTTGCATCTGCGCGAAATTGCTGCGTCAATTCTTTCAGGGCCGCTTGGATTCCCGGAATATAGTAATTGCCCAGCTGCTTCGCTTGCTCATCCGCGGTTTGCAGCGCCTTTTTGTCCAAACTCCCCAGACCCGAAGAAACCAGCTGGAGGATGAGCTTCTCCGCAATGCCGATCCCCTCAAGCTGTGCCGCTATTTTTTTCAGCAGCGTCGACTTGTTCGTCTTGCGTTTCACGGTTGGAGCTTCTGAATCGGCAGCTTCTTTCTTCTTCTCTTCCCGCTTCTCAGCCTTTTCCCTTTTGTCCACAATATCCTGAGGAACCGGGGCTATGGCAAAAGTTTTTCCAGAGGTAAATGCATACATCAAACCGAGATTGTGCTTGCATGGAAACTGGCGGCTCGGGCATGTACAGCGGAAAACAGGGTTTCCTTCTTTCTGTAAATCGACCGAACAGCGATAAGGATCCTTGCCGCTTCCTTTACACTCCCCAAAAATGATTGTCCCGTCCTCAGACTGACAAAGCAGAGGGAAACTGTTTTTCTTCGCCAAATCCTTGCCATTCTTGATTGCGCTGCTGTTCAGCGCCAAACTATCGACATACGCTTCCGTTAAATAGTTCATCATGTACCCCTCATAACTTGGTATACAAAGTGTTTCCACACAACCCTTGAATTTCCTTTTTCATGGGTATGGCTTTTCCTCCTCGAATAGAACGGGAATATGAAAAGTGCTTTTAACGCAAAAAAAGAGCTCATTGAGCTCCTTCTCGCGGTTTTGGGCAGGGGTAGCAGGGCAGTGGGGAGACAGCTGGGGCCCCAGCTTGCAAAATAAGGGAACCTGAGGCCGCTATTTCTCCATACTCAGCCAGTTTCCAAATTAGACGGAACTACAGGGCCTTATTTGCCCTTCAAGTCTCGTTTCCCGATCCAAACCGGACAAATAGAGGACCACAGTTCCCTCTAACTTGCAAAATGAGCTCTTTTCGCCAAAATAGCGCCCTGTAGTTCCCTTCGAGGCCCCCCTGATCCCTCGGGAGTTCCTCAGTAGTTCCTCAGTAGCTCCTCTGCAGTTCTCTTGGAGTTCCCCTGATCCCTCTGCAGCTCCCGTTGAGTTCCCCTGGTTCCTCTGTAGCTCCTCTCACGTTCCACTCGAGCTCCCCTCGAGCTCCCCCAGCCCCGCCTTAGCCCAAATTATGCCCCAAGCTTGCACAGCCCTGGCCTCATTAAAGCCCAAAAAACTCCCTCGCCGTCCTCGTCGTAGCTTCCGCAACCTCCTCCGCCGGTTTACCCAAACAATGCGCAACGGTTGCTGCGATATGAGGAAGAAACGCCGGCTCATTCCGGCCATCCTGCGGCTTAACGGGTAAATCCCGAGGCGTCAGAAAAGGGGCGTCGGTTTCCAACATCAGACGATCCAAAGGTATTCGCTTCACCAGCTCGCGCAAATGCTTGCCTCTACGCTCATCGCAGATCCAGCCGGTGATGCCGATATGCAGCCCTAGCTGCAGATAGACGTCAAGCTCCCGCATTGACCCCGTAAAACAATGGACAACAGCCTTACTTTTCCCCGCGACCAGGTAAGGTTTCAGAATACGCACGAAATCAGCATGCGCTTCCCGCTCGTGCAGAAAAAGTGGCATGTCCAGCTCGCAGGCAAGCTGAATCTGTTCTTCGAACCATTTGCGCTGCACATCACGCGGTGAAAAATCCCGGTTGTAATCCAATCCGCACTCCCCAATGGCCACAACCTGAGGCATCTTGGCTAATCGCCTCAATGTATCCAGCGTTCGCGCTGTACAATTCCGCGTGTCGTGCGGATGGACACCGGCTGTCGTAAACAGCTGCCCTGGGAATTTCGCCGCATACCGCGCAGCCGAATCGCTGTTCCTCTCGCTTGTGCCCGTCAAAACTAGAGGCGATACGCCTGCCTGAACCGCTCTTGCAACGACCTCGCCCCGATCCTGCTCAAAAGATCGATGCATCAAATTAACACCAATATCTATCATCTGCTTATTCATTCCGACCGCTCCCCTCTCCCCGTTCATATACGCTGCAAAACTCAGCAGGAACGGCATCTGCAAGCCAAACTTCATTTCCTGCATAATAGAACTCAATCCCCGCGCGCAAAGCCTTCACCGTATCAATACTTAAAATGACAAGCTCCCCTCTGCGTTTACCGGCAAGTGCAGCAAAATCAAGCCCTTCGGACAAATGCACGTACTGACGGTGCATGGGGCGCAATCCTTGTTTCAAAATCTTAGGAGCAGCCTCCACATTCGTGCCATGATACAGCACCATAGGCGGAACCCCGGTTGGATAGCTGACTTTATCATGGCTATGCCCGTACCTCGCCTTAATGCGATCGCCTACGATTTCAAAGCGCTGCTTTTCACAGCGCTCAACTACTTCCTCAATATCATTCAAGCTAAGCTCGGACCACTCCGGCTGAGCACGAAGAACATCCAATAAATCTGCAACCGCGCAAGAACCATCATCAGAATCAAGGTGAAGCCCGAATTTTTCCGGCGAATGCCGTAATATTTTACTCATGAACTTACTTAATCTTGTTTGTACGTTATTTGATAACATTCGTATCACATCCTTCCATCAATCCTCATCTCAATTCACCAAAAACCCAACCCGAACCTCCGAGTCCTCCTTCAGCCACGACATCGTCTGCCCCTTATGAAGATCCGATTTCATCGACTTCACCAGCTTCTCTATGTCCACACTCTGCTCATAATGCCACTGAAGCGCAGCCGCTGCGAACAACTCATTTAACTGGGCAAAAGTAAATCCCTCCGTTTGCTTCGCCGTTATCCGCATCATTTCATCGGTCACAAGCTTCCCCATACCCTTTTGCTCCAAATAGGTCTGCCTAAGCGTGACGTCTGGAAGCTGGATTTCATAAGCGCGGTCGAAGCGCCCTGCCCGGTTCATCAACGCGGGATCAATTTGCTCCGGGTAATTGGTTGTTCCAATGAGGAAAATACCTTCTTTCGAAGTCGCGCCGTCCAAAATATTCAAAAAGTAAGACCTTGACCGCTGAGGCATCGCGTCAATATCCTCAATCACCAGAATCATTGGCGCCAAATTCGCCGCCGCTTGAAAAACCTCCTGAATGGAGTCGCTGCATGTATTCTCCGTGATTTGCCAGTAAGCAACCGGTGCTTTCACGCTGCCGGCGATGGATTTGACAAGCGTTGTTTTTCCGTTGCCCGGCTTCCCGTAGAGCAGGATGCCTCTTTTGTAAGGAAGCCCATATTCCTTAAAAAAGGTACGGTCCTCATCGAAAAACTGATCGATGGACCTATAAATATCCCGCTTCACTTCATCCTTCATAATGACCTCTACACGGTCGACCATGCGAGTAATGGGAGCCAGCTCTTTTTCCATGCCATTAGGTCCGTCTGTAAAAATGGTCACTTGCCGCCGGTCCAAAGCTCTGCGACGCTGCCGCGCTTGCTCTAGAAAACGCCGAAGGCTGGCGTCATCCACGGCAAAAACAAAGTCCTCCGCGCCAATGCCATGCATTCGAAAGACAGGCACCCGGGCTAGCGCGATTCCCCAGTCCGGATAGGCGAAGACGTTATTGCGCAGGGTAGGAAAAGTACGGTAGGCCGAGATTTCGCTCTCTCCCTCCAGTCCGAATGCCCGAGATTCCATATAATCGAAAATCTTTGCAACATGCCGTACGTGACGGCTCCCTGTTTTAACATCTTGTTCCAGCAACTCCCAATATTCTTCTTTCCCATCGTCACTCACATAGGGTTCAAACTGCTTTCCGAATTGTTCTCCCAGCACGCTTTGGATACGTTCAAGTACATAGGCATAATCCCCATATGCGGTGAGCGAGCCGCTGCCAGACCTATTCGGAACGGTCACTGCGGCCGCAAAATCTTCTCCTGTTTTCACCATGTATTCTATCTTCATTTGGCACCTTTTACTGTCGCCATGGGCTTGCACTTCGCAACAACCTGAGCCAGATCCGCTCCGACGACACTCTCTATAATTTGATCGACATCTTTGTATGCTTGCGGAGACTCATCGAGGATCGACTCCAATGACTTTTGATTGACGACGATTTCCTCCGAGGTCCCTACGCGCATGGATGCGGCAAATTCACTCAGCGTAATCAGCCTTTTCGTTGCGCTGCGCGAACGGATGCGGCCCGCTCCATGGCAGATGGAGTGAAAGTTGGCTTGGCCGCCCGGCGCTCCGACCATGATATAGGAGGCCGTTCCCATCGAACCCGGAATGAGTGCCGGATGACCGGTGTTCACATAGGGCAGAGGATTATCCGGGTGCCCTGCGGGAAGCGAACGCGTCGCCCCTTTGCGATGGACAAAATAGGATTCCCCCTCATGCTCCTCCTCCCAGGCATAGTTATGCATAAGATCATACAAGGTCGTCATTTCAAACTTCGACCCGAACACATCCTTGCCCGCCTCGCGAACGGCGTATGCGATGAGGTGTCTATTCACAACGGCATAATTAAGCGCCGAGTACATCAAATTGACATAGGACTGCGCAGCTTCATGCTCCAGCGGAGCAAAAACAAGCTTAGGATCGGCGGTTCCTAACCCAAGCATTCGCATGACTTTCGACATCTCGCTGCTGCACACTTGGCTGACGGAGCCGCCCCACGCGCGTGATCCGGAATGGATCATGACGATGACTTGACCGTCGAACAGCCCCCAAGCTTCGGCGACCTCGCGGTTCTCTTCAGCGATCTCAACTGCCTGAATCTCGGCAAAATGGTTCCCATTCCCCAGCGTGCCGAGCTGACGATGTGACCGGTGCCACACTGCATTCGGGAAGCGGTTCAACACATTTTCATCCACTGTAAATTTGCTGCACTCTACATGTGTAAGGGACGTCGCCTTCCTGGGCGTATACCCGTCCGGTATATATTTTTTCGGCAGACCGTGCAGACCTTTGGTCACGATGTGCTCCAAGCGAACATCTGAGAAGTGACCGCGTGCGTGATCCTCGACAGGCAAATATTTTTCTATCGTTTTGACCAGTTTGCGGCGCAGCTTCACATCCTTCAGCTCATCCTTGTGCACATTTGTCATATGCACCCTCATGCCGCAGCCAATATCGCTGCCGACGATCGACGGCGACACATACCCATCATGGGTATGCCACGCAGCCGTTGTGCCAATGCAAGTGCCGACACCTACGTGTACGTCCGGCGTATAACTCATATATCTTTGATTCGGAATCTGCAAATTGTTGTTAGCCATCTGAAACACTTGATAATCTAACGCTTTAAACAGCTCAGGAGCTGCATAGACATGGACAACCCCCGAAGGGAGCTGAACCTGCTGTACATAATTTTCTTTCATTCGTGTTTATCCTCTCTATGAACCCCAAACCTCCTTCAGCGCCTCTCGGAACAGAGCATCCAATACTTGATCCTGCTGCTCGCCATAGGCCGCAATCTGTTTGGCGGTTTCTTCAAAATAAGCGATTTGCCGTTCTAAATAGTCGTTGATCACCGTTATTTTCGGCTCTAAATGGAATTCGACACCGGCCTTTTTCCGTGTCAACAATGTGTCTATTTCTTGCTTTAATTTCGAGTTGGGGAGCACTTGCTCCACCAGCTTTTCGAATTCCATAGGCGGCATGCTGCCGTGCCTTTCAATCCACTCGCAGGCGAGTATCGGGCGCAGCACATAGAAATATTTTTTGATTTTGACGACATCGCCTTGCAAATATTCCCGAAAATTCCCTTTTGCCATATGCAGGTAGTGATACATGCTTGATCGCGGGGAAAATGTGAACGGTGAGAGCTGACGGATTTTCTCCGTTACGCTGTACCTCTCCATATACGGGATCGGCGATTGCAGCCATTCGAGCAAAGGCGGATTCGATTTGCGAAACAAGTTCAACGCCTTCTTCAAATCCCAACCGTTGATATCGAGAAGATCGCTGATCGGACGTTCAATAACATCCCGTTTTTCAAAAATGGACAAGTACCAGTCCACCGGCCTTACATAGATGAACCTTACATCATAATCACTGTCCTTAGACGGGAATCCCCACGCCCTGCTGCCTGACTCACAGGCATACAGGATCCGGACGCCCTCCTCTTGTTCGATTTGCTGAAGCTGCGAATGTATATGCTTTAAATCCAAAGTCATCAGACTCACCCTCTCTTCCAAATATGGACGCAAAAAAACCGTAGACCTACATCGTCTACGGCTTTTCATGTCAAATTTAAACGAAGCCACTCCACCGAGGACCTACGTATTCGTCACAAACCCGGTCGAGACCGATGGCATGCTGCATTTTTCAATTGTCAGGATAGAAATTTGATTGCGAATCATATCGTCGGCCTCCTTTCCATTCATTTACAAACATCATACGAGTCAAACCCACATCACGTCAATCATCCTGCGGCGGAAAGATTCGTTATACTCAACCTATACCCCTTTGATCCCAACCATAGGCTTGCAAGTCGCCACCACATCTGCAAGCGAAGCGCCGACCACGCTGTCAATAATGAGATCCACATCCTTATAAGCTTGAGGACACTCATCCAAAATCGTTTGCAGCGAGCGATGGTTCACCAAAATCTCTTCCTCGGTGCCTACTTTGAGCGATTGCGCGAACTCATCGACGGTGACCAGCTCTTTGGTCGCTTTACGTGATCTGGCTCTCCCGGCGCCATGGCAAATGGAGTAGAAGTTCTTAACCCCTTCCTCTCTCCCCACCATGATGAAGGACGATGTTCCCATCGAACCCGGGATCAGGGCCGGATGGCCGGTAGTTTTGTAAGCGGGCGTATTGAGGAAATGGCCTGGCGGCAGCGCCCTTGTCGCCCCTTTGCGATGAACAAGCATCGGTTGATTGCGATGAAATTCCTTTAGCGCGTAGTTGTGCATAAGATCGTAGAGTACCGGCAGATCTTCCTTCTCGCCAAAAACTTCCTTGAACGCTTCACGCACACCGAAGGCAATCATATGCCGATTGCTGACCGCAAAGTTTAGCGCCGAATACATCAAATTAAGATAGGTTTTCCCTTCAGTACTCGAAATTGGGGCATACAAAAGATTCCTGTCGGGATTTTCAATCCCCCAGCTTTGCATCGCTTCTCTGAAAACTTTGGTAAACTCTTGGCCTAATCTTGCTCCCCAAGCGCGTGATCCGGAGTGTATCATAACGACGACCTGACCGTCGAACAATCCCCATTCCGCCGCCAATTGCTGATGTTTTTCCGCTACTTCCAAGTATTGAATTTCGATAAAATGGTTCCCACCGCCAAGCGTTCCCAACTGGCCATGCGCATATTTGCCGATTTTCTCCGGCAAGTTCTCCAGGTAGGCATGATCGAACTGGAACGTAGATTCTTCAACATGCGTCAACCACTGTTCGCTAGGGATATACGATTGTGGAAGTCCTTTCAGCCCGTGTTTCACGACTTCCATAATGTCGATATCGGCATAATTGGTATTGGTGCGCTCATTGGTCGGCACATATTTCTCGATGGCTTTAATTAATGACCGGCGCACGCCTTTGTCTTGTATATCTTTTTTGTGCAGAGACGTAGTATGAACGCGCATGCCGCAGCCGATATCCACGCCCACAATGGAAGGCGAAACGAAGCCGTCTTTCAAGCTCCAGACAGCCGTTGTGCCGATGCAGGTGCCAATGCCCACGTGAGCATCCGGCGTATAGCTCATATGCATATTGCGGGGAATCCGCAGATTGTTGTCCGCCATTTCATAGACCCGGCTTTCAAAAGACTGGAATACCTCGGGGTTAGCAAAAACGTGAAGGCGGCCATGAGCCAGCTCCATTTCGTAATGATTGTTGCCGTGTGTCGTCATTTTCATATCCATATCGGTTCTCCTCCGTTAGTTCTTCTTGTTTGTTCTTCTACACCTATCTTCGCTCATTTAGGATGAGGCGAACATGGCGAAAGTATGACGACAGGCCAAAAGTTTTCCATTTTCTCCTAAACGTTCCCCTGCTACAATAAGATAAGGTTAGAGGAAGAGCGAGGGGATTATGTGGCTAGGGAAAGCTTTGATAAAGAAATCCAGTTTCTACGGATGTTCGTTCTGACCAGCGGAGCGTACAACCGGCAGCAATTTGCGGACAGGCTGGGAATTTCGATTCATACCTTTGATAAAACGATACGCAGGTTAAAAGAAATCGTCGCTGCGATGCATCAACAAGTGCCGGATGCGCAAAAGAAGGAATTCGCCGATATGCTGCGCTATAGCTATTTCGATTCAACAGACCCCCTACTGCTGTTCTTATTTCGGGCCAAATCGTTGAAAGAATCGGAAAGCCTGCGTATGTCCACCCTGCTTGCCGCATTGAATGAGCAGCCTTTGACCGCGACTCAGCTGATTGAGGTATGCAGTAAAGAGCTCCCTGCGGATGCTTCCCTCCCTGATGAAAAAACGATCCGAAACGATTTGAAATATTTGGAGGAAGTCGGGGTCATTACGAAAGCATCCGAAGCGCGCCCTTACCGGTACCGCATCCATAATGCATTCATCCACGAGCTTACACAGGATGAACTTCTTGATCTCTATGATTTCGTTGATGTAATGGCCAATACGCAGGTCCCATCGGTGCAAGGTTATTTGCTGCGTGACGGGCTGAAAAAGCATATGAACCGCACTGCGGGCACATCAGCCGAACCGTCAGGGACAGAGCCTTTTCTATATAAATATCAATACTACTCACGGATTTTGGACGAGGCCCATTTGTCCGCATTATTATCCGCGATCACGCAGCGCCGCAAGGTCCAGTTCCTTTATTTTTCCCCAAAAAATAACCAAGCTTATGCTTCAAAAAATACGAATCCGTTATTCGAACGGGAAATGGAAGGCAAGCTGCAGATAACGGTACCGCTGCAAATCGTGTACGATCACCAATATGGGCGGTGGTATTTGCTCGCGCATGATTCGCGGCACGGCATCCGGAAATTCCGCCTGGAAGGGATGACGCAGATTGAGCACGGCGAGCCTGTGGACGCGTCTTTTTTCGAGGAAAAAAAGAAGGAAATGGATGAGCGAATCCGGCTGAGTTGGGTCATTGATACGGGGCGTGCCATTACGGTGAAAGTACGGTTTTATAATCCGGGCCGTTCCGGACCTAATTTCATCAAAGACCGCGTCCGTCTTCAGGGACAGTGGGGAGAAATTACGGAAGAATATGATGATTCATTCGTCTATGAAATCACGGTAAACGGCACATTGGAAATAAAGCCTTGGATTCGAAGCTTCGGGTCTAGCTGTGAAGTGCTCGAACCTATTGAGTTCCGGCAAGAGATGATTGCGGAGTGGAAGGAGCTTGCGGGGTACTATGAACCTTTTTGAGAAAATTTTTAACTATGACATGATGACGCGTTTGGAGAATTCCGGTACCCTTATGATTACTTCTCTGGAGAAATCCTGGTTAAAAACGATGCTCAGCCATTCGGCTGCCCCGCATGCCTTCACACCGGCTGCTTTGGAAAAGCTTCAAAGGGTATTGGATACAGAGCCTGATTTGGATTTATCCGAAGCGTTTACGGAGAAAGCCAGAAGCAATGTGATACATGTGTATCATCCGCTGCTGCGTACCCTGCGCCGGATCATTACACGGCATGGAGCCATCAGGCTCACTTACCGGGTAAAGGATGAGCGTACTTTTATCAATGAAATGGCTTTTCCGTATAAACTCGAATATTCGCAAGTCAAGAAAGACTGGTATTTGCTCTGGTTTCATCTCAGGCATCGGGCGATGATGAGCACGAAGCTCGACAGCATTGAAACCATTCACGATCTTCCCTTCTCCGCCGAGCGGGCTGCCCAAGTCCGGTTACAAATTGAAAAACTGCTGCAAAAACGCCAAATCCATGCCACCATCGCCGTCCTCAAGGAATACAATCGAGAATTGTCGCGGATTTTGTATGCCTTCTCTTGCTTTGAGAAGCAGGTCGACTACGACGACACGGAGGGGACCTATACGATCCGGCTAACCTATCTCAACAATGAAGCCGAGTATGTACTTAGCAAGCTCCGCTTCTTGGGCAAGCGAGTGCGCGTCACACAGGGCGAGCATTTGCAAAAAAGGATGCTGGAGTCGGCTCAAAGAGCTTTGGCTAGATATGAGGCAGGCGGTTAAGAGCATGTAGAGCGCGGGATGACATTACCCATAGTGTCAACCCCAAAAAAGGCCGTCCCAAAAGTCATCATAGATGACAGAGGGGCAGCCTTTTTGTGGTTGGTTTGAGGGAGGGGAACTACAGGGCGCTATCTGAGTTAAACGGGTTGTTTTTAGGCTGCAGACGGAACTACATGGTCTTAATGGCTCTGAAAAACTGCCATTTTGTCCACTTTACATAAAATAAGGGATCGTAGTTCTCTCAACTCTGCAGAAATATTGATTTTTTGGAAAATAGCGGACCATAGTTCCCGCATCCCCGCATCAAGCCTTATTCATTATCGCCTCTATGCGCTCTAGAACTTCAGCAGATAATACAATATCCGAAGCTTTGGCATTGTCTTCAACCTGTTCCGGACGGCTTGCACCTACTAAAGCACTGGCAACATTAGGCTGACGCAAAATCCACGCAAGCGCTAAGTTTCCGATCGAAATGTTCAGATCTGCTGCTAAGGCTTCAAGCTGGTTCACTTTTGCTATATTTTCCTCCGTGAGACCTTTTCGGAAGTTTTCCAGCTTCGCCGCTCTGCTATCTTGAGGAATATCAGAAACAGACTTATATTTGCCAGTCAGCAAACCCTGCGCTAAAGGTGAGAACACAACCTGACCAATCCCCTGCTGCTCACCTAGCGGAATCACTTCTTTTTCGATATACCGATTAAAAAGGTTATAAATAGGCTGGTTGACGATGATTCTATCGAGCAAATATTTATCGGCCACAGCTAATGCTTGCGCCATTTGGGCTGCTGTCCATTCACTCACGCCGACATAGAGAACTTTGCCTTGTGTAACCAGATCATCCAGTGCCCGCAACGTCTCTTCTATTGGTGTCTCCTTATCATAACGGTGGCAGTAATACACATCCACATAGTCCGTATCAAGCCGCTTTAAACTCGCATGCAGCTGTTCAATGATGTGCTTTCGAGAGAGGCCTCTATCATTAGGTCCGTCACCCATAGCACCAAATACCTTGGTAGCAAGCACATAGGAATGACGAGGATACGCTTTCAAAACCTCGCCTACGACCTTCTCCGCTTCTCCTCGCTCATAAACATTTGCCGTATCAAAAAAGTTAATCCCCAGTTCATACGCTTTATGAATGGAATTGACAGCATTCTCACGTTCAACGTAGCCGCCGTATGTCAACCAGCTTCCCAAGCTAATCTCACTGACCTTTAATCCCGAAAGCCCTAATTTACGATATTTCATCTCATTCCATCCTCCTAATATTTTCAATTTCAGGCTCTACTATTATATCAATAGTTAGATAAAAGATATAAGTAGTGAAAAGTTTCTCACATAATATCCAAAAATAAAGCTAGTTACGTTTTGGTAACTATTGAAAAACATTAACGCGATGATATACTTAGTATATCAATGAAATATAGTTAGGGTGAATCGGATGGAAGGACATTTATACGAACAGCTTTATAACCATATCCTTCAAGAAATTAATAAGGGGCAGATGAAGGCAGGAGATCGCGTATCCTCCGAGAAAGAATTGGCCGAACGGTTTGGCGTCAGCCGAATCACATCCAAAAAAGCGCTGGAGAAGTTGGCCGAAGCCGGGGTCATCAAACGCATTCAAGGAAAAGGATCATTTGTTGCGGATGGCGTTAGAGAAGGATTGGATCACAAACGTCAGTCGGAAGAAAGACCGAGTCTAGTATTCGATGAAAAAGAAAGACCGTTGATCGGGTTCATTATTTCTAATTTTTCCGACGAATTCGGCCTGCAGTTGCTTCGATCGATTGAAAAGCAGAGCGCCGAGCTCAACTACGATCTGATCATCAAGCGTTCTCGTGGGAACAGGGACGAAGAAAAACGTGCTATCCAATTGCTTGTAAGTCTAGGCATCAAAGGATTAATCGTGACTCCCATCCATGGCGAACATTATAATGCTGAGCTGCTTCGCCTCGTCTTGGACAAGTTTCCCGTTGTATTAGTCGACAGATATCTAAAAGGAATCCCGGTTTGCTCCGTTTACACGGACAATAAGAAAGCCGCCGAGGATCTTACGCTCCATCTGATCGGGAGGGGCCACGATAAAATCGCCTACTTGTCTCCGCCTGAGGTAAACACGTCAACCTTGGAGGAAAGGCTGTTGGGTTATACTTTGGCCTTTACCCAAGAGGGATTGAAGTTAAATCAGGACTATTGTTTAACGAATTTGAAGGGTATTCTCCCCAAGAACCTGGGCGGAACTGAAATCGATAACGACAAAAAGGCAATAGAGCATTTTCTAGAACAATACCCTGATGTGAAAGCGTTTGTCGCCTCGGAATTTCTGGTCGCAACCTTGTTGACTCAGGTCATCCACTCGCTTGGAAAATCACTGGACGAATATGATATCGTCTGCTTTGACTCACTCAACGATTACCTCGGGAAGCCGATATTCACTCACATTCAACAAGATGAGAAGCGAATGGGCAAAGAAGCTGTGGACTTGCTCGTCTCACAGCTGATCGGAGAAGCTGTCCCCGAACAGAGAATTATCGAGCATCGATTGGTCGTGAAGGAATAGCCGGTAACGGTAACTGAACAGCGATTGAAAAACCATGGGTTGCACTCATGGTTTTTTGTTTTGTACTCACCGTAAAGGCAATTTTCCCGGTGGTCAACATCAGAAATTGAGCAATTTTATGTACATAGATGTCGCGATATTGAAGTTGACATGGTATGTTTGACGCATTAATATACTTAGTATATCTAGATATACTATTTTTTTGAAAAAGAGGTGAATCTTCTCGGTATACACGCAGTAGCGAATCAAGAAGAATCAGTCGTTGAAAGCTGCATATCATTTCATAGTCAACTTCAATGTAAACGCATACATATTTAGTTTGTTATCCTACTCCCTTTAGTCTCCTGCACATCGGAACTTGATAGAAGGTGAAATAAGTTTTCAGGAAGGCAAGTTGAAATAACAAAACCAACCTTAAGGGGGATTTATGTATGAGAAAATCTAAAAACCTCGCAATTCCAACACTGGTGTCCGTTGTTACTATTTCAGTTCTTGCAACCGCTTGCTCATCGACTCAAACTACGGGTGGTTCTACTTCGACTAATCCTTCAGCCGCTCCATCAACCACAGCAGCCTCGGAAGCTAAAGGCGCACAAGGCGGCGTTTCCACTGTCACGATGTGGCATGGGCTTACCTCCATTGATTTGGATAATATGAATAACGTCGTAAAAGCTTTTGAAGCGAAAAATCCTACGATCAAAATCAAATTGGTTTATACAGAATCCAGTGAGGGCGCCGATCAGAAGCTGCTTACTTCGGTCGCAGGCGGCAATCCTCCTGACATTGCCTATTTCGACCGGTTTAAGGTCGGCTCTTGGGCTGCGCAAGATTCATTGACTGACCTGTCCGCAATGGCTGCAGCGGCTGGAATTAACAAAGATTCATACTATCCTTTTGCATGGGACGAGTCCAGTTATAAAGGCAAGTTATATGCCATTCCACTCGGAACGGATTCCCGCCTGCTCTTTTACAATAAAGATCATTTCAAAGAAGTGGGGCTCGACCCGAACAATCCGCCCAAAACGATTGCCGAACTCGAAGCTGCCGCTCAGAAACTGACCATTAAAGAAGGAAAACGTTTCAAACGGATCGGTTTTATTCCTTGGTACTCACAAGGGTGGCTATACGGCTGGGGATGGTCGTTCGGAGGGGATTTCCAGGATAAAGCAACCGGAAAAATCACGGCAAATGATCCTAAAGTCGTAGATGCGCTTCAGTGGATGACCGATTTCGGTAAGAAATACAATGTAGAAGACATTGCAGGATTCACAAGCGCAGCAGGCACCGATGAAATGGACCCATTCATTGCCGGTCAAATCAGTATGAAGATTAGCGGAAACTGGACGGTAGCGGGTATCAAGAAATTTAAACCGAACCTGAATTATGGCGTTACACCGATCCCGACACCTACAGGCTCTAACTTCACAACATGGTCCGGTGGTATGTCCTTAATCATCCCTAAAGGCGCCAAAAACGTAGAACCGGCTTGGAAGTTCCTTGAATTTTTAGGTAAAGAAGAAGGGCAATACTTGCTGAACTCCCAGTCAGGCATGTCGGTAATCGATTCGGTTAACGCCAAGTTCGGGTACAAGGACGATCCCATCATGAAAGAATTCGTTAATATTCTTCCGAAATCACACAACCGTCCGGTCATTCCTGAAGGGCAGCTGCTCTGGAATGAATTAGCTTCCGCAACAGAAAAAGCCACTCGCGGTAGCGGCACCCCTAAAGAGAATCTCGATAAAGTGACAGAGACCGTCAATAAAGCGTTAGAGAAATATAATAAATAAGATGCTCCGCAGGCAGGGAGAGTCCCTCTCTCCTTGCCTATTGGCGTTTTATATTCGGAAGGAGGATATACATGGCAAAGTTAACTGATTCTGTTCATGTGTTAGATCATGCAACAGCAAGAAGAAAACAAAGATCATTTCGCACATCAAGCTTGATTGGGTGGCTCTTTGCTTCACCTTGGGCTCTGGGACTCATTTGCTTTTATGCAATTCCAATGTTCGCATCCGTCTACTTCAGCTTCACCACTTACAGCATCCTTCAACCTGGTGAGTTTGTCGGTCTGAATAATTATAAGGATCTTTTTAACGATCCCTTGTTTTGGAAATCCATCTACAACACGATCTATTTTGCCGTATTTTTTGTTCCTTTAAGCATATTTTTCGGTGTGGCGCTCGCTATGATGCTGAATATGAAAATCAAGGGGATGGCTGTATACAGAACGATCTTCTTCTTACCCACCCTTGTGCCGCAAGTAGCTTTGGCCGTTCTATGGATGTGGTTGTTGCACCCAAACTTCGGCTTAGTGAATGGGATGTTAGCAAGCATCGGTATCGATGGTCCCCCTTGGCTCGGTGGTGAATCGTGGTCCAAACCTTCCCTTATCTTGATGTCGCTTTGGGGGATCGGCCATGCTGTCGTCATTTACCTTGCTGGATTAGGGGACATCCCCGACGAGTACTACGAAGCGGCGGAAATCGATGGAGCCAATTGGTTTCAAAAAACGAAAACCGTTACGCTGCCTTTGCTAACTCCTGTTATTTTCTACAATCTGGTCATGGGAACGATCGGCGCTTTTCAACAATTCACCCTCCCCTACACAATGACCAAAGGCCAAGGAACTCCTGCAAATTCCATGACATTTTACGTCATGTATTTATATGAGAACGGATTCAAATATTTCAAAATGGGCTATGCTTCCGCCATGGCATGGATCTTGTTTGTTATCGTCATGGCACTAACGGCGTTTATTTTCGTTTCGTCAAAACGCTGGGTTCATTATCAAGGAAAATAAAGGAGGCAATAACGGAATGAATCCTATCGCTGTTAAAAGAATTAACCGAACTTTAGCACATTTATGCCTAATTATTGCTTCATTCTTTTTCATTATTCCGTTTATCTGGCTGGTCTCAACTTCTCTGAAGCCGCTCACGCAAATTTTTACCTTTCCTCCGGAATGGATTCCGCATCCGTTTCAGTGGAGCAACTATTCCCGGGCGGTAGAGTACATCTCTTTTTGGACATATTTGAAAAACACTGCGATTATTACCATCGTCAGTACGATCGGTGTAATCGTCTCCTGTCCTTTGGTTGCATACAGTTTTGCCAAGTTGGAGTGGCGGGGTCGCGGCGTGATGTTCTTCGTCACCCTCGCAGTTATGATGATTCCCGGACAAGTCACGATGATTCCCCTTTTCCTTTTGTTTACGAAGTTAGGATGGGTCGGAACATCTCTCCCGCTCATTGTTCCTCAATTTTTTGGAGTACCGTTTTACATTTTCTTATTACGGCAATTCTTTCTTGGCCTGCCCGATGCCCTTCGCGAAGCGGCCCGAATAGACGGCGCCAGCGAGTTCCGCATTTATTTGCAGATCATGTTTCCGTTAGCCAAGTCAGCTGTCTTAGCTGTGGCACTGTTTCAATTTATGGGAAGTTGGACCGATTTTATTGGTCCCCTGCTCTATTTAACCAATGAGCCGTCCTATACGGTCTCCCTCGGATTGCAGCAATTCCAAAGTCAAAAAGGCTCTGAATGGGGCATGTTAATGGCCGTATCCACCATGATGACCATACCGGTGATTATCCTTTTCTTTTTTCTACAGAAAACATTTATTAACGGAATTACTTTTAGTGGTATAAAAGGTTAGAAAGGCAGCTGGCTTTGCCTTTATCAAAGGCGAAGCCAGTAGCCATTTTGCGAGCAACAGCCGGACGTTTGGTCGTACTTCATACGCGAAAGGGAACTGCAGGGCGCTATTCGAGGAAAATCGTCGATTTCAAAAGTTAATGGGAACTACAGGGCCTTATTCGCTCCAAAACAGCCAAATTTCGGGTGAAATGATGAAATAGAGGACCATTGTTCCCGCTAGTTATCCCAATTACTCCTTTCTGCCAAAATAACGGACCATAGTTCCCTCCACTACTCCGCCTCCGCGCCTGCTCACTTGTTCGGATAGAAGGCTTTTGGGGCTCGTATTATTCGGAAATGGCTCGGTTCGAGCCCAATCCAGGCAAATAAGAGCCACCAGAGACTTCTATCCTGCGAAAATGGGACTCTTCGGCTGGGATAGAAGGCTTTTGGGGCTCTTATTATTCGGAAATGGCTCGGTTCGAGCCCGATCCAGGCAAATAAGAGCCTCCAGAGACTTCTATCCTGCGAAAACGGGGGTTTTCGGCTGCGATAGAAGGCTTTTGGGGCTCTTATTTGCCTGAGTGAGGCTGGAATCGGGGCAGAATGCCCCTCTTCATTGGATGATTTCCAATGAAACGGCCATTCCAGCGGCTGAAATGCCATTCTCGTTGGATGAAATCCAACGAGAACACCTGGGAGGCCCGTATTCCTGCCTCATAACAGCAGCTCAATTGGAATTTGTCCAATGAAACAGCCAATTCCTCGTCTAAAATACTACGTTCACTGGATTTCATCCAATGAACGCCTTTGTGCCACGCCAACTCTCCGTGGTGACAAGAACTTTTTACCCCTTAAAGCTATCGCGCCATTTCAACAGCTTCTTTTCCAATACCCGCACCAACGAGTCGGAGCCTTTGCCGACGAAAGCAAAGATCAATATCCCGACAAACACGATCGCCGTCTGCGAGAACTGTCTGGCATCCAAGATCAAGTACCCAACCCCCTCGCTAGAGCCCATCAGCTCCGCCACGACCAAGCCCAGCCAAGCAACGCCGATCGAGAGCCGCAAGCCCAGCAAAATATTAGGCAAAGCCGCCGGCAGCACCAGTTTGGTAATTTGTTTAAACTTACTGAATTCCAGCACTCTAGCTACATCGAACAATTTGGAGTCAACATTGCGGATGCCAAGAAAAGTCTGCACATATAACGGGAAAAAGGCACCTTTGGCAATAAGCAATACCTTGGAAAACTCGCCAAAGCCAAACCAAAGAATAAACAACGGCGTGATCGCCAAATGGGGGATCGTACGAAGCATCTGAACGGAAGGGTCAACCGTTTGCTCGAACTTGCGGAACAAGCCGACGAGCAAGCCAAATCCCAGCCCTAAACTGCCGCCAATCAGAAAGCCTACGGCCGCACGCCAAATGCTGATTTTCACATGCCTGAAAAGCTCTCCGCTTATTAGCAGGTCATAAAAGGCCTGCCATATCGCATACGGCGTAGGCAGCAGTGTTTTGGACACCACGCCTAACGAGCCGAAGATTTGCCAGAGGATTAACGCCGTAATCGGCAAAATGCTCCCCCTGACGACGAGTTCCCATCTGCCTTCCTTCCTTTGCGGCGTTGAAAAGTTAGGCTGTTCGGACGAAACCGGCTGTTCAACGGCCTTGGGCCGGGAAATGGGCTGATTTTGGCCAACAATGACTTCTGCTTGACTCATCGCTGCTCCCTCTCTTTCTTTTCAATAGTAAAATGCTTTAAATACCCGAGCTGTCTATCAGCTCTAATTCCTCGACGGGCTCAAATTCGCTGAGCACCAGCTTGCGCAGCTCTTGGAACGAAACGGTTGTTTTTTTACGCGGATAAGGCAGGTCGACAGCAATGATGTTACGGATCGTACCCGGACGCGCATCCATCACAACGACCCTGGTAGCCAAGAACACAGCTTCATCAATGTCATGCGTTACAAGAATCATCGTTGTCCGATTTTTCTCCCAGATATCGAGTGCCACCTCTTGCAAATGCGAACGCGTGAAAGCGTCCAATGCGCCAAACGGTTCATCAAGCAGCAGCACCTTCGGATTCCGCAGCAAAGCCCTTGCTATGGCAACCCGCTGCGACATACCCCCCGACAGTTCTCTCGGGTACGATTTCTCAAATCCTTTCAGCTTAACAAGCTCGATCAAAGAATCCACACGCGCCCGCACATCCGGATCTTTCAGGCTAAGGTCTGCGGCGATGTTTTTTTCGACAGTCAACCAAGGGAATAAACGATGCTCCTGAAAAATAAATCCTTTATCGATGCCGGGCTTCTCAACTTGCTTTTGTTCGAGAAGCACTTTTCCGTTATGCTCGGTGTCCAGCCCTGCAATGATTTTGAGCAGTGTGCTTTTGCCGCAGCCGCTGGGTCCGATAATGGTGATGAATTCACCTTCTTTAATTTTCAGCCGAATGTTATGCAGCGCTTCGACACGGTGCCCTTGAGGCGTCTGAAACCATTTGCCCGGTAAATCAATATCTAGTGCAATTACGCTCATCAAGCTCTCCCCCTTAGGCCAATTTTTCTAAAAATAAAAAAAGAGACCTCCGCAGCCCCCCCTTTGCGGGGAAGCTAGGAAGTCTCCAGATACCTGGTGGACGCGATTTAATTCATAGTGATTCACTTGGATATACAGGGATCATATCATCACAAATTTTGGAAGTCAACCCTTTAATTCTTACATTACCCACTTGTTTTATCGGATTTGATGTGCTAGCATAACTAATCAATAACCCAGACAGCCCATTGGTCAACCAACGGCTCTCCAGGCACAGCCCACAGCGGCAGCTTGGAGAGCTTTTCTTTTTACCGGGGCAACTTCTACATTATGGAGGGATGAAGGATGAGTACACCTGAGCACCGGCAGCTGCGCTTGGGCGCATTTCTTTTTCAAGTGGGCCACCACGTAGCGTCTTGGCGTTATCCGGAGACGGATGCGCAGGGCATTTTGCAGCATGCATTTTATGAGCATTTTGCCCAGACGGCGGAACGCGGCAAGTTCGATATGATTTTCCTCGCAGACACCCTCGCAGTCATCGACCGCTTTAAAACGAACATCAAACATACGGTGACAATCCGGCCTGAGCCGATTACGCTTCTCTCCTACTTGGCAGGAGTGACCGAGCGTATCGGTTTGGCTGCAACCGTATCAACGACCTATCATGAGCCGTACAATTTAGCGCGTGAATTCTCCTGCTTGGACCATTTGAGCGGTGGTCGCGCAGCGTGGAATGTCGTGACCTCCGGCCGGGATGAAGAGGCTCATAATTTCAGCCAACAGCGTCATCCCGCTCATGAGAAGCGATATGAACGAGCGCGCGAATTCGTCGATGTCGTGACATCCCTATGGGATAGCTGGGAAGATGACGCCATTGTGGCCGACAAAGCTAGCGGCATTTTCGCTGACCCTGACAAGGTGCACGAACTGAATCATCGGGGCGAATTTTTCGCCGTACGCGGACCCTTGAATCTGCCGCGCTCGCCGCAGGGCAGACCCGTTGTCATTCAAGCGGGAGCTTCCGAAACCGGGAAGCTCCTCGCCGCACAGACGGCGGAAGTTGTCTTCACAGCATGGCAAACGCTGGAGGAAGCGCAGCTCTTTTACCGCAGCGTCAAGGAACTGGCTGTCGCTAACGGAAGAGCGCCGAATGACATCCTCATTATGCCGGGCATCTTCCCTGTCATTGGAGCAACGGAAGAAGAGGCCCGCGAGAAGGAAGCGCTCCTCCAGTCCCAAGTGCTGCCGGCCGTTGGATTATCCATGCTCTCCGCATCGCTGAATGTCGACCTGACCGGCTATCCGCTGGACGGCCCGCTGCCCGATCTCCCAGAGCTGCAGCAGGTGAACGGCGGCAAAAGCCGCTTCCAGCTCGTCTCCGATATGGCGCGCCGCGAAGGCTTGACGATCCGCCAGCTCATGTACCGGGTGACGGGCGCCCGCGGTCACCGCACCATTTATGGCACACCGGTACAGATCGCCGATCAGCTCGAAGAGTGGTTCAGCAGCGGGGCGTGCGACGGCTTCAATATCATGCCGCCTTACTTGCCCGGAGGTCTGGAAGAATTCGTCGATCTTGTCATACCCGAGCTGCAGCGAAGAGGGTTATTCAGAACGGAGTACGAGGGCACGACCTTGCGCGATCACCTCGGACTGTCAAGACCGGCAAGCCGCTTTCGAGCGGCTGAATCTGCAAGTAGAAACTGAGGGGAGCATGCCGATGGGAACGAACAATCAACAAAGACAGCTTCATTTGGGGGCTTTTATTTTTGGCGTAGGCCATCATATTGCGGCTTGGCGCTATCCGTTGACGAATACAAGCGGACTTTTGAAGCTTGATTTCTACAAGCAATTCGCGCAGACCGCGGAGCGAGGCAAATTCGATCTTATTTTTATCGAAGACATCCCCGTGCTTCCGGAGCCGCTGAACAGAGCTGTTCAGTATACTCTCCCCGTTCGGGCGGAACCGCTCACCCTGCTGTCTGCGCTTGCCTCCGTCACTAAGAACATCGGACTTGTCGGAACGGTATCCACGACTTACAGCGAGCCTTTTCATGTTGCACGCAAATTCGCTTCCCTCGATCATCTAAGCGGAGGGCGCGCAGGCTGGAATGCCGTCACAACGAGTATGGAAAATACGGCCAAAAATTTCGGACGCGACCATCACTTGGACCACACGCTCCGCTATGAGCGGGCGAAGGAATTCGTGGATGTCGTAACCGCGTTATGGGACAGCTGGGAAGATGGCGCGCTCCTCGTCGATAAAGCTTCCGGCCAGTTCGCAGATCCGGATAAAGTGCATGAGATTAATCATGTAGGCGAGCATTTTTCCGTGCGCGGCCCGCTGAACGTCCACCGCTCCGTGCAGGGACGCCCGGTTGTCGTGCAGGCCGGCTCATCCGCGACAGGGCAAGCTTTTGCCGCTCAGACAGCGGAAGTTGTTTTCACGGCGTGGCAGACGCTGGAAGAAGCGCAATGCTTCTACGCGTCGCTCAAAGGTCAGCTGCCCACTTATGGACGATCGCCCGATGAGCTGAAAATATTGCCCGGCGTCCTGCCCTTCATTGGGGCAACGGAGGAAGAGGCGAAGCAGAAGGAAGCCGAATTCCAGGATCTCGTCCTCCCCGCGGTCGGACTGGGGATGGTGCAGAACATCCTGAGAGTGGATCTGTCGGGCTATCCGCTGGACGGACCTCTGCCTGATTTGCCCGATGCTGCCGATATCAATGGCGGCAAAAGCCGCTACCAGCTTCTGCTCGATATGGCGCGCAGAGAGCAACTCACGATTCGCCAGCTGATCCACCGGGTAACCGGCGCCCGCGGGCATCGAACCATTGCCGGAACTCCTGTCCAAATTGCAGACCAATTGGAAGAATGGTTCGTGCATGAAGCTTGCGACGGCTTCAACATTATGCCTCCCTATTTGCCCGGCGGGCTGGATGAATTCGTCGATCTTGTCATTCCTGAGCTGCGGCGGCGCGGATTATTCCGCTCGGATTATACGGGTCGGACCTTGCGCGACCACCTCGGCTTAGCCAAACCTGCGAATCGCTTTGCAAAGCCAGCAGCGTCAGCATCATCTGTTCATTAATCATCTATTACATTCAGTGAGGGGTCATGGCCATATGAAAAAGAAATCATTTAATAATAAAAGATTATCCTTATTGACGCTTATCACGTTGGTTCTGCTATCAGCATGCGGAGCAAAAACGACGGGCGCTCCGACAAACGCAAGCACTGCGGCTCCAAGCGGCACACCTGCTGCGCAAAGCACCACTGCCACATCCACTCCCGCGGCTGCTCCGAAAGAGAAGGTCGTTGTCAACATCGGCATCCAAGGCAAAACAGGCGTCCTTAACTATGCGCGTGATAAGGGATATTTTGAAAAAGCCTTTACCGCAGTTGGCGCTGAAGTGAAATGGAATGAGTTCGCCAGCGGCCCTCCTCATTTCGAGGCCATTGCTGCCGGAAGGCTTGACTTCGGGGCTACCGGCGGGACTCCTCTAATTTCCGGTCAAGTCGGCGGGGTTGATTTTAAAGGCATAGCCGTTACGAGCGACGGGAAAAAAGGCAACATGATCGTCGTGCCGAAAAATAGCCCCATCAAGGAATTGAAAGATCTCAAAGGCAAAAAAGTCGCCGTGGCGAAAGGCAGCAGCGCCTATAACTTCCTATACATGGCTATCGACAAAGCCGGACTGAAAGGCGACGACGTGAAAGTCATTCAGCTTCAGCCCGATGAAGCCAGACCTGCTCTCGACAGCGGCGCCATCGACGCTTGGTCCATTTGGGAGCCCTACGCGACTACAGCGGTGTACCAATCTGGAGCATCTATTCTGGTCTCCGGCGAGAATCTGAACATCAATGCGCCTTCCTTCCTGATTGCGAGGACCAAATTTACACAGGAGCACCCCGATCTTACCGTGCTTTTCCTCAAAACTTACGAAGAAGCTCGTAAGTACTACGTCGATCATCAGGACGAAATCGCCGACGAGCTGTCCAAGTCCCAAAAGCTAGACAAAGCCATCATTGTGGATGTCTTGAAAAACACATTCCCGATTCTCTCTTCGATAACGCCTGAGTTCGCCAAAGCGCACCAGGAGCAGGCTGACTTCCTGCAATCCGTCGGCGCGATTCCGAAAAAGCTGGACACATCGCAAGTGCTTGAAAGCAAATTCATCGATCAAGCGCTGAAGAAATAGCGGTTTTGCAGCAAAATAACTAGAACAGCAGACTCTGAGGGCTAGGAGTTAAGCCGCTTGCAGCAAATAAGGGAGAAAATTCCTTCTAATTTGACCGCAGAAGCTGGTCAGATCAATTTAGCCTGAAAAACTCCCGCTATTTGTACCGATTTCGTGGGAATTCACTAAATCCGGTCAAATTAACGGGAGTTTTTTCCTTTATTCCCCTCCGAGATCTTCATTCCATCCATTTAGAGGTGAATTTTCCAGTTATTATACTACCACTACTTCCCTGACCCGAAAACATCATCGTTCATCCAACCTTCCCCACAACAAAAAAATCTGCCCAAGCTCACCGCTGCAAGCAGATTTCCTCTATGTATGCTACTGCACAGCAACCTTATCCGCTGCTTCTTGCGCCAACTTCTCCCGGATCTGCGCTTTACGCTCCTCGCGCTCGCTGGGTTTCATCCGCGGGCATGTGTAGCAGTAATAGCCGCCTTCCGTCCGGTAAAACATACAACAAGCGCTCTTCATCCGGATTTGCGTATCGGGCTCGCCCGGGGCTCCAGGATAATCCAAGAAAATGAATTTCACTTGCAGCGGATTCCCGGCACGCCCGAAGACTTGACCGCTCATACTTTGCGAAACAAACGTCCATTCTTCCTCAATGCGCAGCTGTTCCTCCTCGGAACCGGCTTGTTCCTTCATATTGTCGAAAAAGTAGCGAAGCCGCATCGGAAAAAGCTTCCATAGATGCGTGATATCCATCTCGGCTGCCAAAGAAGTAGCTTCTACGATCGGGCGAATATGGATGCCGTACCAGTTGTTCAGGCGCTCTTCGCGCCATACGCTGCGCTCTCCAGCCCGAGGGCCCTCAAGCGGCCGAATTTCACGAAGGACATAGCGGAACTCGGCATGCCCTTTGTCGTGTTGATAAATTTGCAACGTCCAAAGCTCCGGCGCCAAATCAATCAACTCATCCTTTGTCAGCATAAAATGCATGGCGTTGTTCAAAACACCAAGCCGGCTGATCACATACGCACCGGCCGCCGCAGGTTCGAGTGCCTTCATTAGCGGTGAATAGGCGTTAATCAACTCCTGCATACCGGTCTTAGACGAGAGACGGCTGCCTGCAATTGCAAATAACGGCTGTGGGTGCAGCTCCGTCGTAACTCCGAACTGCTCCGCGATAACATGCTGCAAAGACGAACTCATTTTCATGCCTCCTTCTTCCTCTTTAGCGGGATGCCCCAGCCGCAACCATGGTTTGTGGCTTTTCCGGAGCCTGCGCCTTCGTCTGCTTCTGCGCTGTCTCATCGCCTACAAGATCGTAAGGGATACAAAGCGGCACACCCGTACGCGGATCCGCAACGATATCCGCCTCAATGCCGAATACTTCGCGAAGCACCGGCGCGGTGACAACCTGCTCTGGTGTCCCTTCGCTGACCACCTGCCCTTGTACAATCGCGACCATATGATGCGCATAATGGGTCGCATGATTCAGATCATGAACGACCATAATAATGGTCCTTCCTTCTTCCTTGTTCAGCTTCTGCAGCAGCTTCAGTACTTCCAGCTGATGCGCCATATCCAGGAACGTGGTCGGCTCATCCAGGAAAAGAATGTCGGTTTGCTGCGCCAATGCCATCGCAATCCAAGCACGCTGCCGTTGACCGCCGGACAGCTGATCTACCGGACGATCGGCGAACGGCGTCATGCCGGTAACCTCAATCGCCCAAGAGATCGTCTCCTTATCTTCCTTCGTCATGGAGCCGAAGCCTTTCTGGTGCGGGAATCTTCCGTAAGACACGAGCTCGCTGACCGTCAAGCCCTCCGGCGCAGTCGGATTCTGCGGCAAGATCGCCAGCTCCCGGGCGACTTCCTTCGTCGTCCGTTGGTGGATGGACTAGCCGTCAAGATACACCTGGCCGCCTTTTATTTTCATAATACGCGCGAGCGATTTCAAAATGGTGGATTTGCCGGAACCATTGGCCCCGACAAGCGCTGTAATTTTGGCATCGGGAATGGACAAATTCAGGTTGCTGACGATCAAGCGATCGTCGTAAGCGATATCTACTTGCTGTGTATACAAACGAGTCATGGGGACGCTCCTCTCAGGATGAGCTTGCTCAAGCTCCTGTTCATAAAGGCCATTATACCACAGGTGATAATGATTATCATTACTATTTTAGGATAAAAATAAACCGCTTATGCCTCTGCAAAATTCCTGTTTCCGCCTCACGCTTTGCAAACGCTTACAAAAATGAGCATAAAAAAAGGAGACGGTCCGTTATAGCGTAGGAGCTCTCCTTTGAATTTTCAAACCTTATAATCTAGCAAATACTGAGCCGTAAACTGATCGGTAATTAACGTATTGGTATATTTCCCGCGAATGGCACCGTATATCGCATCAACTTTCGTTACGCCGCCTGCGACAAGGATCGATTTCTCTTTCTTGCTCAGCTCATTCAGATCAATGCCGATTGTGCGGCGGTCCAGCTCTTCACTACAAATAATGCCTTCCAAATCTATGAATCTGGAACATATGTCTCCCACGCCCTTCCCTTGGATAAGATCCAAATCCGAAGAGGAGAAATAATCCGCTTTGAGCAAAACAGAGTCTTCTGTCGGAACCCCGACCGTGAACACGGCGATATTGGCCTGCTTGCCCAAATCAAGAATTTTGCGAATATGCCGGTCCGCTTCAATAGCCTGCTTCACTACGATATGATCGACAATCGCAGGCAGCGGTAAAAGATGCGGATTCGTATGAAACGCCTCGCCAAAAAGATGAAGAATCTCCGACGCGTATGTATTGCATTCTGAATAACTGATGCCGCCGTTTAGTTGAACAACCGTGACATCTTTCACATGTTTGTTTTGCAGCTTCACAGCTACTTCATAAAGCGTCGTTCCCCATGTAGTCGCAATGGTATCACCGTCTTTCACGACTTCACACAAATAGCCAGCCGCAGCCTCGCCTAAATATTTTTTGACGATATCTTCCAAGTACTGAGGAACTGAAACAACAACCGCCTTCTGCAGCTGGTACTTTTCCTCTAACTGAGCGGCTAAACTCTCATTTTTTTCAGTAGGGTCCGTAATCTTAATTTGAACAATACCATCCGCTCTTGCTTGCTGTAGAAACTTCGAAACAGTAGGGCGAGATACGCCAAGGTGCTTTGCTATCTCATGTTGACTATAGTCCAACTGATAATACATTCTGGCTGCATCCATGATTCTTTCCAGCTTGTCTCCGCTCATACGTCTCAACCCTTTATTTTATATTAAACTAGTACTGCTCCTAATTTCACAATAATTATAGGGACAATCCCAATAAAAGACAATCTTTTTAAATGCTAACCCCATTCAACCATAAGAAAAAGAAAGTATTTCACCAAAAATCGAGAAAAACCGTCAGGAAAAGATGATATGATCCCCCTAAATAAACTTTCCTGTCGACTCTTAACACTGTCTACTTAACGGGAGTGATATCAAAACATCCTGACGGTACATATGCGTGCAGAGATTTCCATCAACTGGATTTCCCTTATCCATTAAGAAAATGATCCATGATCCCTTCTTTGGCTTCCTCCAAAGCTGGCAGTTCAAGTATCATATGAGCCTCTATTTCGAAAGCATGCAGAAGCTGTCTCAAATAATTTGCCACATTTTCGTTGCATACCCATATACCTTTGGGAATTACTTGCATTTTATCGAGAATTTCAAATAAACGCTCAGCCATCTTTTTTGGCACTTCCGATTTTTCAGCTAAACCGAAATGAAGAATTTGTCCTGATTCATGATCAACAATCAAAATCATCATCGGGTAATACGGCCTTTCGCCTTCGTCAATAGGCATCGGCATATAAAAGCAATCTATCTCCCAAATGGCAACTATCTTTTTGAGTGACTTTTTCACTTTGGCGACTCGCAATTCATCGATGGGGTCCGCCGTATTCGCCATTACCACCTCTATAGGCATTGGTTCTATCCACTCATCTGACCAAGTCAAATTCAACTGCTCTCCAGTCGAGACTCTTGTTAAAAAGGTATTATTCGCCCCTTCCAATAGAGCGTCCGGATTGTGTTTATATGCTTCGGCAACTTCTACCGCTTGCTGCAGCGCCAAAGTTAAAAATAAGACATGCTCCTGATTCTCAATCGGCCATGGAAGAAACCCAGGTTCATATAATCGGAACGTTGGCCAAGCATTAGCTCCCCGAAATTTCAGCCCAAGCTCTTTGATTTGTTTATACTCAGCGGGAAGCAGCTCCGTTCTATTATCAAAGGAAAGCATCAAGCAGTGCTGCGTAAACATTGGATCTTGATTCGAATCCCCTTCGAACATGCTCATCAAGGTTTCAAGCCCCTCTGTCCCCAAATAGACAGCCAGACCATACAGATCGCCTCCTCCGCCCATGACACAGCAGTATCCAATCTCTCCGTTCAAAGGATTCTGCACACCGAAAATATGGCCGTTCGACAGATGCTCCCAACACGCTGCTCTTTTAAATGCTGCTGCTGCTTCATACAAGTTTGTCCATTGCTCCATTGACTGTAGATTCATATGTTTCTCCTTTTTTTGGCTATACGGACTGTATGCTCATCATTTTAGCATAACCATTTTGAAAGTCGAATATAGGAGACTACTATTGTTCCTTGCAACACATGTTAAAAAGGGCAGCTTCCCATAAGGAACTGCCCTTTCCTATAAAACCTTGCTGCAAATAACTAGCCGAGAATCATTTTTGCGATGATAGCCAAGTCGGCTATGTCAATTTTGCCGTCGTTGTTCAGGTCGGCCTTCTTATACAGTTGCCAATCCGGATCGTCGGACGTTTTGCCGTAATAGGCTGCCATAATCGCTAAATCTCCGATACTGTAAGTGTTATCCCCATTCAAATCACCTGGCATTTGCGTGTTCATGGATGCCCGGAAAATTTGCAGCGCGACGTTCAAGTCGGCTGCGGCTTGATCCACTTGGGTTTGGCTGGCTGCCGCGTTGTCCGCTACGGCTTTGGCGCTATCTATCGCTCTTTGCAGCGCAGCTTTCGATCCGGCCGGATATTGGCCGCTGCCCGTCCCTTCCACTGCAGCATCGTGCAGGGATTGCGCTTCGGCGATAAGGCCACTCAGCGATGCTTTGTCTACACTGTTGATTTGAATAGCGTGAGTAACGCCAGCTACATTAGTTTCCGCACCCTCACCGTCTGCAATAACTACATTGGACAGCGTTATGGCCGTGGATACCGATGCTGCAGCAGGTTTGGCTTTCCATTGCAGGCTAAGCAATCCGCTCACGAGAGAATCTTTGTGGGCTCCGATACTTGCCGCAAGAATGCGAATTTGACCCGGTTTTTCTTTCTTCTCAATGACGATGAACCCTTCTTGCAGCGATTTCACGGAGATAAACTCCACAGCAGATGGGTCATACGAGAAGGTCAAGTCTTGGGCATAGATGCTTGGGTTCACGCTGTGCAAATCGTAAATAAGCTCAAACGAAGCACCGGAGATGACATGATCAACGCCGGTCAAATACACGGTGTTGCTGTCAGGCGTTTCTTTTATCTTAAAGTCAATCGTATACGTTTTCTTCGTAGAACCGTCCTCCGCAGTAACCACGATCACGGCTCGGCCCGGCAGGCTTTCCGCCTGAGTCACCTTCAACGTGGCATTCGTATCTGCCGCCGTTGCAGCAACGGCCGGTACTTGGACTGTCCCTTCCGGGAGTTCCACCGTATACGCTGCAGTATCTTTATTAAATCCGGACAACGGATCCCCATTGATTGTGATTCCGTTTAAATCCGCATTGTCATTTAAAGGTACTTCGACCTCGCCTAGCGCAGTGACAGTAATGGTAAAAGTTTTCGTCATGCTCCAAGCGCCGCTGCTGATCTTCGCAGTTAGCACTGTCGTAACATTCGGATCGCCGTAACAAGGCCGCACGATTTTACCATGAAAATCGATCACTTCCGCGTCTGAGCTCGACCACGTAATGACCACTTCAGGCATCCCGGGTATGCGGATCGGCAATATCAAATCATGCGAAACTGCATTCGTATTCCCCAAATCAAGGACAGCCGCAGCCGATATCACTCTTTCCTCATCGGCGCTTAACGCCTTAACCGTGAAGGTAAACGCCTTCGTTACGCTCTCTGATCCTTTGCTTAGTGTCGCGGTGAGCACGATGACGGCATCAGGCTGCCCGACGCCAGGGCGATGAACTTGCCCCGTTTCACCGAATACGGCCGGATTCGAACTTGCCCAAACAATCTTCGAACCGAATCGTCCTGCAGTCGGTAAGTACACATTTTTTGTCACCGTACCGACGCCGCTAAGCTCAAGCTCGGCTTGGTCTGCGGCCAGATCGCCCTTATCTCCTTGGGCAACCACAGTGATCGTGAACGTTTTGGTTGCTGCTGCCGATCCGCTCGTGATGTTGGCCGTTAAGGTCACCACAGCGTTCGGCTGACCCGCACCTGGACGAGATACATGTCCGGTCTCGTCAACCACAGCAGGATTCGATGAGATCCATGTAATGGTCGATCGATATTTGCCTTTAGTCGACAGTTTCAAATGATCCGCAACAGCGCTTGTGTCTCCCAGTTGAAGGGCGCCTTTGTCCAGCTCGACCGCTTCCGCGTCGTCCATCGGGAGCACTTTAACGAGAAACGTCTTCGTCGCGATCGAATCGCCCTTTCTTATCGCAGCGGTCAGCTGCACCTCGGCACTCGGTTCACCTTGAATAGGTCTTGATACAATCTTACCTGCATCGCTCAATACAAGCGGATTCGAACTCACCCATGTGATCGTTGTTTGCTGCTCGCCTGCTGCAGGCAGATTCAAATCATGTGAAACTGCGGAAGTATCGCCTAGATTAAGCGCGTCTTTCGCGGCATTCACTGCTCTTGTATTGATTTCCCCGACAGTCGAATCATGTTCAATGGTTATATCGTCAACAGAACCGCGGAAAAATCCTTGGACTGTCCCGCTGGCGTCGAATCCGAACAAAATTTTATCAACGAATTTTCCATTCGCTACCTCGCCAATATTGGTCGTGATGAAATTCCATTGATCTTCGACGACAAAACCGCCTTTCCCTTGGGCATTCGGATGAAGCACAACGCCGTGTTGATCTTTGGCCCCCAAATCATGTAGGTAGGTCCCATCGGTAAACAAAATGTCAAGAGCCACATATTTGCTTGTCGTTCTCACATAGGTCGACAGAACATCGGACTCCTTCTCTGGAAACACCCAGTAAGAAAGCGTAGTAGAAGGTTTAACTGCAATTTCCTTATCGAATATTTGGTTGTAAGCGTAGGATTGATTGGCATTCAAAGCATTTCCGGAAAACTGGAGAGCAGCCGCTCCATTATGGGCGCCGGTTCCTTTCTTGGACTCCATCCCGCCGATTCCGCAGCAAAACTCTCCGACATTCTTCGTTAACGACAACAGCCGATAGGTATTGTCCGGGCCTGTCGTATCCGTTGGGGAGATATCCCCCGATTCAAAGCCGGAATCAAAATCAATCGCCGCCTCATATTGATAGTCAGCTTCTCGCATCGCCAGTACATTCACATTAAACTGCTTGGTTTGTACGGCATTGCCTTTTTTCACCGTCGCCGTCAATGTGAGCCCTGCAGTCGGCTGACCGAGATCCGGACGCTTCACCAATTTGCCCGTGTTGCTGAGCACGGCAGGATTCGAACTTGCCCACGTGATCGTCGTGCCTTTTCGATACGTTGTAGGTAGTGACAATCCTTTCGTTAAAGCGCTCGTATCGCCTAAATCGAGGGCTGACGCCGCTGACGCTACGGAAGTGCTGTCATCCAGCTCCACCGCGTACAATTTCCAATCGGCTAATTGCGTATTCGTCGACTCGCCGTTGTTATTCAGTATGAATAAACGGTAATAGCCGTATTCCTTCACTTTGGCGTCTGCAATCGTATACTCTTTGGTTTGGAAACGCGCACTGAAGGTTTGATTGCTTTGTTCATCCAGCACAGTCCAATTCACGCCATCATTAGAACCTTCAATCCGCCAGTTCTTCGGATCCCTTGTCGGCGCATCGTTGGCTGACACCATGCCATACTTTTTGACCGCTTGCGTATCGCCAAAATTGAATTGGATCTGCACCCAAACATTCGTTGTCTGCGCCCCCAGCCACTTCGTATTGGCATTATTATCGAACAATTTCACGGCTGTTTCACTAGGCGGGTTTTCTTTGCTGAACTTTACGGTCAAATTGTTAGCCAAGGCGACATTGACCAAGTCTCCGGGAGCAGCTTGCGCCGCTAAAACCGGAAGCAGGACGGCCATCAGCACGCTGCAGATCAGAAGATGCAAAATAGATAAAAGCCTTTTCCTCATTTTCCAGGAACCTCCTTGAACAATAGATAACAAGATTTGTACTTCTTCCATAGAGAGGAGCTATTCCGGAATCTCAATAAATCTCCAAAGCTGAGCATTATTGTACGCGCTGCTGCCAGTGATGTTGACAACGCTGCCGTCCGCGGTTCCCGAATTCAAGACATTGAGATACATTTTCTGCTGACTGGCATTAAGGAGTGCTGCATTAGTAACTGTAAAGGCGTTGGCAAACACATAGTCGATTTTCCATTTCTGATAGCCTAAATTAGTATTCGACTCGATAAGCGTTCTGGTAGAATTGGCGTTGCTGCCACCCGCAACACTAAGCACCTTGCCGGCAGCCGGGTTCAATAGTTGATAGCCGCCGCCTGCGGCTGGAGTGACCTGCCATTTCTGATTGTCACCGCCGTGATCGGTGCCCAACTGTTGTTCTCCGGTCGGAGACACTTCGAGCACTTTGCCGCTATTGGCATTGATAATCTTATACTTGGCATTTGATTTTGGCGTTTGGACCATTCTCCACTTTTGCGCCTCGCTGCTGGCCGCAGCTTCTGTGGTTACAGCTCCGCTTGATGGAGTGACACTCAGCACTTTCTTCGTTTTCGTATTCAATACTTTGTAGTAACCGTCCTCTGCAGCAACAACGAGCCATTTCTGTTCTTCATTCGTATTCGGTGACTTAACCAGTGGCTGCGTCCCGTCCGAACTGTTCACATCCAGCGCCTTTCGGGCACTTTCATTGATCAAGGTGTAGTTCGTACATGCAGCACCGTTTAGCGACCATTTTTGATGACTTCCGTCAACATCCGATCCGAGCTGCACGCTCGCTCCGTCTGAGCTGTTCTCAGCAGGAACCTCCAGCACTTTACCGGTCAACTTATTGACTAATTTGTACGTCCCGTTATCCACAACTTGAGAGCCGAGATCTCCATTGGAAGGCGGTGCCTGCGGTTCCGGAGGATTCGTTGCCCAGCTTGTATTCGGCGTTGTTCCTAGCGTAAAGTCAAGAACGGCTCCGTCCTTAATGAGATCATAGGGCAGCCAAGTGCTGTCATAGTTATGGCCATTCAGCTTCAAGCTCTGGATATATTTCGCATCTTCCGAGGCGCCGTTGCCGATCAGCTTAATTTGTTTGCAGTCGCCTAAATTGATCGTCGTTTCCTCGAACAGCGGAGCATTCATCGAGAAGCCGCCGATCCCCGGAATGGACGGATACAACCCTAGCGCCGCCAATACAAACCATGCTGAGCCCGCCCCCAAATCATTGTTGCCAATCATTCCGGCCGGTCCGTCATGGAACAGCTCTACCATCCCCTTGCGCACAATTTCCTGCGTTTTCCAAGGCTGTCCGGCAAAGTTGTATGCCCAAGGGATACCGTAGCTCGGTTGGTTGCCCAAGAAGGAATACGGCTGCGTCGATCCTGCGTTCAATTTCTGGAAAAAGAAATCGAGTCGCGCCCTTGCTGCCTCCAGGCCGCCCATTTTCTCGAATAATCCCTTGTAGTTAAAAGGAAGCACCCATGTGTATTGAGCTGAATTCGCTTCTTGGAAGCCGTGTTCGCTAGCCGGATCGAAGCTGCTCTCGAAATTTCCGTTCGCCAGACGCGGCTGGATATAGCCGTCTTTGAACGAAAGCATCCAGCTCTGCGAGCGGTTCAAATACGTATTGTATTTCTCATCATCGCCTAGCGCTTTGGCAAACTGAGCGATCGCAAAGTCCGCATTGTTGTATTCCGGAATATACCCGGTCACCCATCCGCCTCTTTCGATCGGAATGTAGCCAAGCTGCAAATAGTCGGCCAAATTAAACCGGCCATTCAAGCTGGACGGCGTCGATGCATGGAAATCCATGACCTTCAAAGCTTCTTGCAAATCGAAGTTTCTTGCGCCAAAAGCGTACATGTTGGAGATCGTAATCGATGCGGGATCGCCGTTCATCACATTCGTTTCGGAATTGGCAATGCTCCATTTCGGCAAAAACCCGTTTCTGCTTTTGGCATCATCCACAAAGGATTGCGCGATATCTGAGCCTATTTCCGGATATAGAAGCCCGATTAACTGCATCTGCGTCCGATACACGTCCCATCCGGAAAAAGTCGAATAATGCGTGTAACGGCCTCCGGTATTATAAATCTTTTGATCGAAGCCTCTATAATCGCCGTTGACATCGCTGTACACATTCGGGTGGATCAAAGCATGATACAAAAAGGAGTAGAGCATCCGCTTATGTTTGTCAGTGCCGCCGGAAACTTGAATTTTACTGAGCGCCATTTTCCATTTGGCTTGTGCGGATTGTTTGACAGACTCGAAGTTCCAGCCCGGATTTTCCGTTTTCAAATTCAGCTTGGCATGATCGATATCGGTATAGGAGATAGCAACCTTGACGTACACTTCTTTCTGGTCCGTCGTATCGAATCTGACATAGCCTCCCACTTTGCGGTTGTTCGGAATTTCCGATGATTCAGATACGTTATCCTTCGTAATCTGCGACCCTTTGTAGGTGCCGACTTCGGTGAACGGTTGACTGAACTCAGCCGCAAAATAAACCGTATAATTGTTCGTATTATCAGCTAAAGTACCGCCGCTCCCCTTACTGCCGCAAAATCCGCCGGCATTCACATAACCCGTAACCATGGAGCTGTTTTTGTCAATGTTGACGTTAGCATCTCTAACGCCCGTGCCGTTAATGCCCGTATTAATCAGCATCATCGCCTGCGTGGACGAAGGATAAGTGAATCTGCCGATACTCGTTCTCTCTGTTGCCGTAAATTCGGTTTTTATGTTGTATTTATCCAACAGAACACTGTAATAACCAGGTATGGCCGTCTCATTCTCACGTTGAAAAGGTGACGCATAGTCCTCGAAATTCGTTGCCGGCGATTTGCCCATTTTACCTACGACAGGTAAAAACGGGATGTTCTGCGCAATATCACAGCCGGGCCCGTCAATATGCGTTAAGCTGAATCCTGCGATTGATTTGCGATCGTAATCATATCCCGATCCCAAGGGTGATTTGCCCGAGCCAAGGTCGTTATAGCCGGTATCCGGACTCCATTGGATCATACCGAAAGGGACGACCGCACCCGGAAATGTATTTCCTCTGTTGCCCCCGAAGCCGACGATGTCCAGCTTATTGTTTTGTGAGCCTAACAACGGATTGGCGTACACGGACGGATCAAATTCGGAGTTTCTAATTTGAATGTCATCGATAAAACCCCGGTATGTCCCCGCATTGCCGCTTTGTTCGTAAGAAACGAGAATACGTTGAATCGTTTTCCCCGCTGCGGCCGATCCGACATTCGAAGTCACAAAATTCCATGTGTCCAAAACTAATTGATCGCCCTTGCCCTGTTCTTCAGGGTGCATAAGAATGCCGTGCTGGTCCACTGCTTGATAGGTGTGCAAATACGTACCATCGTCAAAAGCAAGATCGACGGCTACATAGGTGCTGTTTTTTCCATGATTTGCCGTGCTGCCGTCCAGCGTTGACTGGCTTTGGGGATAAATCCAGTAGGACAATGTCGTATTGGATTTTACAGGAATATTCACCTCAAACACTTTATTGTAAGCGTAGGCCGTACTTGTTCCTGTCGCTTTACCGGCAAAAAGCAGTGCTTTTTTACCGGATTTGCGCATCTCGCTTGAAATTTGGGATTGGGCTTGACTAACATGATCGCTTGCTTCGGATTCGTCCACCCAATTAGGCTGCATAGCTTCTTGGCTTTCAAATCCTGCATAGAAGCTTGGCGCTGCAGCATCTGCGATCTGATTGAACGCCGGCGGGATAAACACGATGCCCCACAGCAGCACAAAGCAAAGCAAAAGACTGAATACTTTCCTCATAGCCTTTCTTTTCATCGCGATGACCTCCAAATTTTTTCCATGTGAAAAAATCGGGAGGAAGACGTTTGCCGCCCGCCAACCTCCCGACCAGTTGTCATTACTCTAGAATCTTTCTTGCCATGATCGCAAGATCGGTGATATCGATGATGCCATCATTATTCAAATCCGCTTTTTTGTACAAGTCCCAATTCGGATCTTGCGATGTTTTGCCATAGTAGGCGGCCACAATCGCTAAGTCACCGATACTATACATATCGTCACCGTTCATATCCCCAGGCATGGAGGTATTCACCGATGCAAGGAAGCTTTGCAGCGCCGAATTCAGATCCGTCACCGCTTGATCTACTTGCGATTGCGTAGCTGCTGCGTTGCCTGCAATTTGACCGGCAGCGTCGATAGCCGCTTGCAGAATAGCTTTAGCACCTGCAGGATATTGGCCGGTTCGAGTGCCTTCTACGGCTGTATCGTGCTTCGCTTGCGCTTCTGCGATCAATGCGCTGAGTGCCGTTTTGTCCACGATGCTGATGACGGCATTCTTGAACGTTTGCAGAGCTGAGTTCAGCTGCGCTCTCGCTTGATCTACTTCCTCTTGCGTAGCTTGCGTATTCGCCGCTACTGCTTTAGCTGCGTCAACAGCCGTTTGCAGAACTGCCTTGGAACCAACAGGATACTGACCGAATTTGGTTCCTTCCACAGCTGCGTCATGTACGGCTTGCGCTTCAGTGATCAGACTGTTCAGCGCCGCTTTATCCACAGCTTTAATGGAGATTGTTTTGGAAATGCCCGGCAATTCAATCTCTTTGCCTTCTCCATCGGCAACAACAAGATGAGAGACAGCGATGGTTCCGGTGGCTCCAAGCTCGGATGCCTTCACTTTGAAACGAAGCGTCAGCAATGCTCCGTTAGGATGGGCAGCACCCGCTCCAACGTGAACGGCAAGGTATCTGCTTTGACCCGGTACTACCTTCTTATCCACGATAACGAAATCGTCTTTCAAAGATTTATCGGCTACCAATTCGAACAGGTTCGAATCATAAGTAAACGTGATATCTTGGCCATACACGCTTTGCGCCACTCCGCCTAGCCCGTAGGTCAAATCAAAAGTTTGACCGGCCGTAACGGCTGAGCTGCCGGTTAATAAGGCACTTGGCTCGCTTTTCGCGTGATCGATGGAAATATCATCGAAATAGCCGCGTGAATATCCAGTTTTACCCGTGGTGTTAAAGGAAATAAGAATTTTATCTACCGTTTTCCCGGCTGCCACTGCACCGATATTGGACGTAACGAAGTTCCATTGATCCGAAATGAGTTTGCCGCCATTTCCTTGCGCCAGCGGATTGAGTCCGACGCCGTTTTGATCGACGGCACCCAGATTGCGCAGATACGTTCCGTCGGTGAACTGTAAGTCAACCGAGTAATATTGACTTGTCGTTCTTACGTTGCCAGGTAGAACGGTTCCTGCGCTACCTTCCGGATTAATCCAATAAGAAAGCACGGTAGAAGGTTTAATGTCGAAATCAACATCAAACATTTGATTATACGCGTAGTTCTCTACGGCATTTGTGGCATTGCCGGAATACAGGATTGCGCTTGTGCTGCTATTTCGTCCTGGTGTGCCAACCTTTGTCTCAACACCACCGATTCCACAGCAGAACTCGCCAATGTTCTTCGATTCGATTGTACGGTTTTCCCAAGTCGGCATTACATCGCCCGGTTCGAGCCCCGTTTTGAAGTCAACGCCGGCGCCATAGTTTAGATCCGTATCATTGATGGCAAGCACCGTTACCGTAATTGTTTTCGTTGCGCTTACACTGCCTTTTTTCACAGTTGCCGTCAACGTTAGGCTTACATTCGGCTGTCCGACATCCGGACGCTTCACAATTTTCCCTTCGTTAGTAACAACAGCTGGATTGGAGCTTTCCCATGTAATCGTTGTGCCAAATTCGGAATTGCCGTTAGGCAGGATCAACTTTCTGGTTACAGCGCTAGTGTCACCCAAATCCAGGGCTTTAACGGTCTCAGCAACCGCTGTATCATCGCTCACCGGAGGTGTCGGGTAGCCTATAAGCTCGATTTCAGCGAATGAAGTGGTGGTGGTTCCCGAATTCTCCGTAACCTCTAGTCGGTAGTATTCGTATTTACCCGGACTTTGTATTGTGAATGGACGGGTATACAAACGCCAAGCAAAAGTCTCGTTCGTTCTTTGATCTAGTACGGTCCAATTCTTGCCATCATTCGAGCCCTTCAGCATCCAGCTTTTCGCATCGCCTTCCGTGTTGCCCGAAGTCAGCGTATACATGGCAGCCTGTTTTTTCGAGCCAAGGAATTGATATTGAACCCATGGCGTCTTGCTGTTAAACGTTACCCGGGTATTCGAGCTGTTATCGAACAGGTTGCCGATTGTGGAGCTGTTTGTGCTATCGGTCGCTTTCGCTAAGCCTTGAGAGACCAATTTATCCGTGAGATCTCTCAGCGGAGCTGGAACTTCCGAACCTTTGGTAATGGATGACGGCACATCGTTTTCGCCGCTTCCCCATGTCGAAGGATTAGGTCCCATGTCAAAGTCCAACGTAGCGCCGGCTGCCAGGATCGCATGCGGCAGCGATGTTTGCGTGTAGGCTTCGCCATTCACTTTCAAGCTTTGAACGTACTTGTTCGCCTTGCTGTTGTTAGGCGCATTGACGACGAGTTTTTTGCCGTTTTCAAGTTGAATGGTCGCTTTTTTGAACAATGGCGCGCCTACGGCATACTCAGGACTGCCCATTTTGAGCGGATAGAAGCCTAAAGCTCCGAAGATATACCAAGCGGACATTTCGCCGTTATCTTCATCGCCTGCATAGCCTTGGCCGATTTGGCTGCCGAGGTAAAGGCGGTCTAAAGCTTCGCGAACTTTCTCCTGTGTTTTCCAAGGCTGCCCTGCGTAATCATACATGTAAATAATATGGTGGGACGGTTGGTTGCTGTGCCCGTACTGGCCCATTCTTACGTCTCTGGCTTCTGTCATTTCATGGATGACACCGCCATAGGATCCGGCATTTGAGCTGGAAGCAGGTTCCGGTATGCTGAAGAATTGATCCAGCTTATCAGCCAGCTTCGCTCTGCCGCCGTACAGATTTGCCAAGCCTTGGCCATCTTGCGGCGCATGGAATGCCATATTCCAAGCATTCGTTTCCGTGTAATCGCCGCCCCAATTTCTAGGATCGAAATTGGCAGGTGTGTTTCGCCAAGCACCGCTTGCGGTTCTGCCGTTGAAGAATCCTAAATTAGGATTAAACATGTTGACATAATTTTGTGCCCGGTTGATGTAATATTGTTGATCTTCTTTGTAATAAGCGTTATACGCATCGCTGGTGTCATTTTTCTTCGCGAGCGCATCGGCCAGGTTGGCAATGCCATAGTCATTGATGTAACCATCCACAGCCCATGACAATCCTTCGCCTGTATCCGTATTGGTAAAGCCATCGAAAACAGAAGTAGCCATTCCTTTTCTACCTACGTTGCCATTTGGCGGAGTGACCGCAGCGTCTTTCAACGCGGATTGATAGAAGCTTTTAACGTCAAAGTTCGTAACACCTTTCAAGTAAGCGTCAGCAAAAGCGACATTTGCGCTGGTACCGACCATCAAGTTGGCATAGCCCGGAGAAGACCATCTGGAAATCCAGCCGCCATCCCGGTAGTGCTGAACGAAGCCGTCAATAAATTCACCGGCTTTATTCGGCGTCAGCAGTGTATAGGCCGGCCAAGCCGTCCGGTACGTATCCCAGAAACCGTTGTTGACATAAATTTTACCGTCATTAATTTTAGCGCATGACGTAGTTGCCGTGCTCGTCGTGCATGACGTAATTGGCGTTTGATCTGCATGCTTGTATACCGGCGCTTCATTCGTGCCGACATTCTCAAACGCTGAGTTAGGGTACAAGAACAAGCGGTACATGTTGGAGTACAACGTGATCAGCTGATCCTCTGAAGCGCCTTCAACCTGAATAACGCCCATTTGTTGATCCCACTGCGTTTGCGCCTTTTCTTTGATCGTTTCAAACGTATCGGCAGGGCTGATTTCCATTTCCAGGTTTTTCTTGGCTTGATCCACACTGATCAAGGATGTCGCAATCTTCATCGTAACCACTTTATTCGTCGTGGTGTCGAATTTGTAATAGGCCTGCACATTCGTTCCACCGCCGCCGCTGCCTGTCAATTTGCCGCTTTCCTTGACCGGCTTATCGAAAGTAGCATAAATGAACATGCGCGTTGCGCCTGTGGAAAGTCCGCTTTTTTGATCGGAGTAGCCAGAAATGGCATTGTTGGCAACATCCAGCGTAATGCCGCCACTATTGCTTTGGTTGTCAAAAAGCAGATTAGACGAGTCCCCGGCAAACGTGAATCGGAACATAGCTGCATGATCCGTTGGCGTAAATTCCGTTTTGAGACCATTTTCAAAAGTAACGCCGTAGTAGTACGGTTTTGCGATCTCGTTAGCATGCTTGAAAGGCAATGCCCGTGTTGTACGGCTAATATTCGGAGCGCCTACTGTGTCGGAAGGCATAACGTGGAACGTTTGCCGGTCTCCCATCCACGGACTTGGCTCATGGCTCAGTGCAAAGGCTTGAATGGTTGGCAGGTTGTTTGCGTTATTGCTTTGATTGTAATAATAAGCCCAATCCGAGCTGGCGTTTGTTTTGGGTATCCAGAAATTAAATCCGTGAGGTACGGCAACGGCAGGAATATTATTGCCTCTGGAGAAGGAACCGTTGGATTGCGTGCCTCTCAGGATGTTGGCATAATCGGAAAGCCGGCTGTAGTTGGCAGGAGTTGGATTGCCTTCGATTTTGACATCATCAATCGTTCCTTTGAAGCTTGTTCCGGTCTTCGCTGTCGGATTATCGTACGCAATCAGAATGCGCTTGATCGTTTTCCCGGCAGCGACAGCTCCGATATTGGATTTTTTGAAATTCCATTGGTTGTTGTAAAGCGTCTTGGAGTTTCCTTGATCCTGCGGATTGAGTTTAATGCCATGTTGGTCCAGCGCACCGAGATCATGCAGATAAGTGCCATCGGAAAATGCGAGATCGACCGCAGCGTAGGTGCTGGAGTAATCCATCTGCGCTTTATCCGTAAATTCAGGAGCGATGTAATAGGAAAGTTCGGTATTTGGCGTTACCGCAATGTTGGTATCATAAACTTTATTGTAGGAATACGCTCTGCCGTCAACCAAGTGGGTTCCGGAATACGTAAACCCTTTTAAGCCGCTCCACCCCGCATTCGATTTCGCATTGTAGAGACCCGACGGACCGTTCGACACATACGACTTCATATCTGCCGGAGGAGGCGGAGGGAGAACAATGCCATTGGAAAGCTGGAACTCGGACAATTGAATATAGGAATCGCCGTTGTTCGCCGTAATGTTAATCCGGTAATAGAGATAAGGCTTTTCATTCGCGAAGTCATATACTTTCGTCTGAAAACGTTCGCTAAAAGATTGATTCGTTCTCGTATCCAAGGTAGTCCAAGCACTTCCGTCATTGGAGCCTTCGAACTGCCAGTTCTTAGGGTCCCTTCCCGCCGAATCGTTCGCGGAGGTCAAGGCATATCGGACGACCGTCGATGCTTCGCTAAGCTTGAATCTTACCCAACTGGTCGAGTTCGTATCCAGCCATTTGGAATTCGTGTTGGAATCGATCAGATTGATGGCTACTTCACCTGAGGATGCATATTCTCCTCTTGCCGTTACTTCAACGACCTTATTCGTGATGCTCCCCGGGATGCCTGCAAAAGGCGTGTTACCGTCGATACCGGCAATCAGGCGAGTTCCGTCTTTGTCTGACTCCACGGTATTTTCCCATGTCACAGGGGGATCACTAGCCTCGAATGACGAGAAAAAGTCGGCCCCTTCCGTAGCTGCTAGCGCCTTCTGATTCGAAGGTGTATAAAATGCCCCTGTAAGAAGTGTAAAGCTCGTTGCCATAGCCAGAAATTTCCTAGCTTTCCGGTTACTCATTCCAGAAAACCTCCTATTTTTGTTTTCAAAGCAAATCTGTTCTAAAAAATCCAAACAGCCTCCTTTCGAAGAACAACTGTAAGCGCTTCCCCATAAACATCTTACTGAAAGAGCTTGGCTTTAACTATGCGGTAAATCTATCTTTTCTTCCGAAAAAATAATCACATTTGACTCCAAGCCACCGATATGTGCCTTTGACGAGGCAGCAATGACTGCCTGTCATTTCTTATGTTCAAGCATTTTTCTGTACAAAAAAACGCAGACCCATCAAGTCTGGCGTTTTTTCTGATGACTAGCCTTTAATTGAACCCGCGAGCAGACCGCGAATAAAATATTTGCTTAAGAAAATATATACGAGCAGCGTCGGTAAAGCGGCCAAAATCGCTCCGGCCATCTGTACGTTCCACTGTACGATTTGACTGCCGGACAAGTTTTGCAGGGCGACCATGATCGGCTGCTGCTTCTGTGTCGTAAGCGTTACGGCAAACAGGAATTCGTTCCATACGCTCGTAAACTGCCAGATGCCGACTACGACAAATCCCGTTAACGAAAGAGGAATAATGATGTAGCGGTAAATACCGAAAAATCCTGTTCCGTCAATTTTGCCCGATTCCAAAACCTCCGTCGGGATCCCGACGTAAAAGTTGCGAAACATCAACGTGCAAATGGGCAGCCCATATACGACATGTACGAGAATTAATCCAGGAATCGTGTTATACAGCTTAATCGATTGCAAAAACTGAATTAACGGAATAAGAATACTTTGGTAAGGGATGAACATCCCGAACAGCATGAGCGAGAAGAGTAAGTTTGATCCTCTGAATTTCCATTTGGATAAGATGTATCCGTTTAAAGATCCAAGCAGAGACGATAACAACGTAGCCGGAATGGCCAGCAAAAAGCTGTTCGTTAAATTGGGAATCAGTTTCTTAAACGCCTCTTGATAGCCCTTCAAGTTAAAATACTCCGGAAGCGCCCACATTTTATCGAGTGTAATTTCGTTCAGGCCCTTAACGCTTGTAATTAGCATGACATAAACCGGAACCAGATAAACAATCGCCAAAACGATTAGCACCACATACATCAGCGTACGATTCACACGCTCCAGCGACATGTTAATCCTCCCCCTTGCGCAAGTTGGAAATCAAGTAAGGAATGATCAGCAAGGAAACTAGCAGCAGCATAATCATCGCTATACCGGCACCTTGGGCATAATGATTTCCACGGAATGTCGTTTCAAACATGTACACGCCGGGCACATCCGTTACAAACATGGCTCCCGGTCCTGTCATTGCATACACCAAATCGAAAATCTTTAATGAGATATGCGCCAAAATAATAATTAAGCTCATCGTGATCGGCTTCAGCTGCGGCAGAATAACCTTCCGGAGGATCTGCCATTCCGTCGCGCCATCTACTCGCGCAGCCTCCCGCAGGTCCTCGGATATGTTCCGCAGGCCAGCCAGATACATCGCCATTGCAAACCCGGACATTTGCCAGATCGCTGCAATAGCAACGGCAATAATCGCTACAGGGAAACCGAAATCAATTTGCCCGATATGGATTTTGGGGATAATTTCTGTGCTTACAAACCAGCTCGGCACATTCGTTACGCCCAGCGATTTCAACAATAAATTGACTCCGGTCGTCGGATTCAGAATCCACTGCCATACGACCCCTGTCACGACAAAAGAGAGCGCCATCGGAAATACGAATATATTTCGGAAAAAGGCTTCCCCCCGCACTTTCCGGTCTACCATAACGGCCAGAAACAAGCCAACGAGCATCCCGCCTGCGATAAACAGAGCGGTAAACATAATCGTATTCCTTAAATCCGATTGAAAGCGGAAATCGTTAAACAGAAACGAATAGTTGCTGAATCCGGCGTAAGTCAGATTTTTGACAAGCGTGTTCCACTGCGATAACGAGACGTAACCAGTCCAGGCTATAAAGCCATAAACAAAAATAGCAATTGCCGCTACGGAAGGCAGAAGCATTAAAATGGGGACAAGCTTTTCCGACTTCCAAATACTGCGCCTGCGCAGCGCAATGCTAGGTTGATCTGTATTCAGTTGTTCATTTGAACGGATAGCGTTCATCTATTCACACTCCATAAAAACAGGGTCAGATGCCTAATCCGTCATCTGGCCCTGTCGATTTCTCCTTATTTTTTCATACCGTTGGCATCTTGTGCTTGTTTAAGCGCTTTAGCTGTTTGCTCTACATCGCCTTGGGTTACGAAGATATTGATCGCTTGGTTGGCCTGTGTCGTAAAGCCTTCAGGCGCTGCGGAACCGTGAGCCATACTCGGTGTGAGCTTGCTCTTTTTAAAATCTTCGATCGTCGTTTTACCGTATACGTCGTATTTGGAAGTATCCGCATCAACCCTTGCCGGAATCGATCCTTTCAGCGGGTTAAACACGTCTTGACCTTCTACAGAGCCAAGAACCTTCAAGAACTCCTTAGCTGTCGCTTGGTCTTTGGAATCTTTAGGCAGAGCAAAGGTATCCGTTACGACCATGAACGTACCGTCCGTGTTCGGGGAGGCAACCCAGCCAAAATCTTCGTTGGCTTTTAATTTCAAATCCGTCGTGAAATATCCTTTCGCCCAGTCACCCATATTGTTCATAGCCGCTTCGCCTTTGGCGACCAGTTGGGCGGCATCCTGCCAGTTGCGGGCAGCATGGTCCTTATTCACATAGGACAGCATCTTTTTGAAAGTTTCCAGCGATTTTTTCACACGAGCGTCGTCGAACGGAATTTCGCCGGTCCACAACTTTTTGTAATCGTCAGCTCCAAATTCGCCGAGCAAAACATTTTCGAACAGCATCGTTGCTGTCCAAGGCTCTTTATCGCCAAGCGCCAGCGGAGTAATGCCCTTCGCTTTTAATGCATCCGCTACCTTAATAAACTCATCGAAAGTCGTAGGCGCTTTCAAACCATTTTGGTCAAAAATTTTCTTATTGTAGAAAATCACGTTGCCCCGGTGAATATTGACCGGAACGGAATAGATGTTTCCATCCTTGCTAACCATGTCAACCAGGTCCTTCGGAAACTTATCCTTCCAGCCCTCTTTGTCGTACAGGTCATTCAAGGGGCTGACCTTGCCGGCAGCAACCCATCCCGTATTCAGTTCCGCACCGCCATGAACTTGGAACGCTGACGGCGGATCGCCGCCCTGCATGCGGGAGGCAAGAACGGCCTTCGCATTGGTTCCGGCACCGCCGGCTACTGCGGCATTAATGACTTCAATGTCCGGATATTTATCTTTGAACAATTTAATAAGACCTTGAAGTCCCGCTTCTTCACCTGCACCCGTCCACCAGCTAAAGATTTCCACCTGTTTTTTACTTGCCGCCGGAGCCGGAGTTGCAGGCGCTGCTGTTGCAGCAGGCGTGTTGGCAGCCGCAGACGGAGCCGGGCTGTTTTTCGCCTCATTGGTGCTCGAGCTGCATGCTGTAAGAAGTGAACCGGTTAATGTTACAGTAGAAAGAATAATAGATAATTTACGTTTCACAGTACTTCCCCTTTCAGATCGCTTTTGTATGAAACCGCTTTACAAAATTATCTTACTCAATTGGGGAAATACTTTTAATGAGGTAAATCTATCTTTTATTCCGTTTTTTTGCACAATCGGCGCCCTGCCTGTCTTTAGGCCCTCCTTGACCTGTAATCGCCCGGCGACATGCCCATCTGCTTTTGAAACCATTCGCTGAAATACCGGGGGTTGGGATAGCCGACGGCCTCCCCAATCTGATAAATCTTGAGGGTGCTGCTGCCAAGAAGCTCGCAGGCTTTCTCGATGCGCAGATGCGATAAATAATCACTGAACGATTTGCCTGTTTCTTGGCGGAACAACCTGCTTAAGTAATTCGAAGTGACGAACAATTCTTCGGCAATTTGATGAAGATGAAGGTCCTCCGTGAATCTGGCGGCCATCATCTGAAGCGCTTTTTTGATCAAGTACGAGCTGGGCTCCTCCGATACTTTCGGTTCGAGAGCGGGTTTGTCCGGTTGAACCGCTTCTTTCGTGCATATCATCTTGGCTTTCTGCAAAGCAACTTCGATCTCTTCCACATCCGACGGTTTCAGCAGGTAATCTACGGCTCCTAAACGAAGCGCTTCTTGGGCGTATTTAAAATCGCCGTATCCGCTGAGGAAAATAACCTTGGTGTTCGACAGCAAGCGTTTGTCATTTTCCATTTCACGCAATCTGGCTACCAGTTCCAAACCCGTCATATTGGGCATGCGAATATCCGACAAAAGGATATCGACGGGGTGGTCCTCCATATAACGGATAGCTTCTAGTCCGTCTTGAAACACTTGAACCAGATCGATCCCCAGCATCTCCCAATTGATATGCTCACTTAAGCCTTCCCGAATCCAAGTTTCGTCATCTATAATAACGGCACGGCAAACGGTCGCGTTCATCGATGCATCCTCCGTCCTACTTCGAATTTCCATTCATTTTCCTGGTAAGCTGGCGCAGTTCACTCGCCGCATCTTTAAAGGATACTTCCGGCTTGACATAAGAGGTAATGATTTTGGCCAAAGCCTTTTCTTCGATTTCGACCATAGCCGGATAGTAGCTAATCGAAGGTTCATTTTTAGCAATATCCATACTTTTCAAAATCAGCGCAAAATCCGGTCTTGTCTTTTTAAAGGAGGGATCGTCTAGAATAGAGCGCCGTGCCGGCACTCCGCCCTGCTGCGCATAGATCATCCCTCCGCGCTTCCCCGTCGCATACTCGAGAAACTTCCAGGCATCGACGGAATTTCTGCTGCTTGCATTAATGGCGAGCGTCCAGCCATGCTGAAACGGAACGCGCCTGATATTCCCATCCCGATCTCGGGTACCCGGGATTAAGGCAATTTTTATTGAATCTTTATTGGGGTCGCTGTTTTGTTTAATCATGGGATAGGCCGCATTCCAATACGGGGCTGCCATGGCGATTTCCCCCGCTATTAAAGCATCCCGGGTTCTGGCAAAATCCCAGCTCAGCAAATCCTGCGGGACTACCTTCTCCTGCACCAGCTTTTCCATATATTTGCCCGCTTGAATCGACTCCTCCCGGTCCAATAAAACTTTCCCGTCCTCTTCGTTCAGCACATCGCCGCCGAATGACCACAACAGCGACGCGAAAATCTTGGATCTTTCCTCCGGTACGACAGCGGGCATCGCGAGGCCCCATCTCGTTGGGGAATTCGGATTATTGCTTTTGGTATACGTTTTGGCCAGCTCGAATAATTCGTCCCAAGTTTCAGGCGGATTCGGGATTAAATCGCTCCGGTAGTACAGAAAATGGGTGCTGATATCCGTTGGCAGCGCATAGGTCATATCTTGGTATTGGTAAGTGGACAGGAAATCGCTAACATCAAACGATGGCATATCAGTTAAATTTTTATTATTCATAAAAGGATCTAAAGGAAGAATCGCATGGACGGAGGCGAATTGGGCGATCGATGTATTGGGAATAGCGACGATGTCAAACGACTCTGTCCCCGCTAGCAGCTGGGTACCTACCGAAGTAAAATACACATCTCTTCCCAATTCGATAAACTCCACCTGGATCCCCGTATCCGCTTCGAACGTCTGCGAAATTTGACGCATCGCGCTAGATTCCGTCCCTGTTCGAATCAACACTTTTATTTTTTTAGTGCTCGCCAAAACTTTAGGCGAATCCACTGTGACCTGATCCAGCAGCAGCAAACTGCTTAACGCCCAGACTAGAAGCAGAACAAACGATACCAACATCAGCCTATTAAAATGCAGCAATTTCAATGTTATGCCCCCTCTTGATTCTCAAGGTACGATGACAATCGATAAGGGATCGTAACCGTTACCACCGCTCCTTGATCCTCGCCTGCCGCAACCTCGATTCCATATTCAAGCCCGAATGCCGTCTGTATTCGCTGTTGCACATTTCGAAGTCCCACATGGGTAGCGTTTGAGGCGGAAGGCTGCAGCAAAAGCCGGACGCGAGCCAAATCAATCTGCCTGCCCGTATTTGATATGACGATGTGCACCTTATCTTCTCTTCTGCCGGCTTTAATCGTCACTTTACCGCCATCCTGGCTTTTCGATATACCATGTTCTAAAGCGTTTTCAATGAGTGGCTGCAAAATGAGCGGCATCACATTGATGTTTGTAACTTCGGGATCCATTTCAATTTCATAATATAGCTTGTCCCTGTACCTGTAGGACTGAATTTGCAAATAGTTCTCCACATGCTCAAGCTCTTTCCCCAGTGTCGTCCATTCCTGTCCGGCATTTAAGGTAAAACGGAAGAACCGCCCCAAAGCTGTAACCAGCTTGGATATGGAATCCGCTTTGTGCTTCTTGGCCATCCAATAAATCATATCCAGCGTATTATATAAAAAGTGAGGATGGATCTGCATTTGCAGAGCTTGAAGAAGCGCCTCGCGTTTTTCTTTCTGCTGCCTTTCATTTTCATGAATCAGATACTGAATACGGTCCATCATCCGGTTGAAGCTGAATTGCAAGATGCTGATCTCTCGAATAGGTCCTTGCGTTTCCCGTACATGAAGATTGTCTTTCGCTGCGAAGGCCATTAAACGTGCCAAATTAATAACCGGCTTGGAAATGGCGGTAGCCAGAAGAAACGAGACAATGACGGAGACAAGAGCTCCGATTGCCGACATGATCAACAAGTAGCGCAATATTTTCTGATTGGGGCCGATTAATTCGTCGATGGGAACGACCGCCGTCATCTTCCATCCGCTAATTTTGGAAGTGTCGTAAGCAAGCAGCCATTTGCCATCGACAGTCTGCAGCCCTTGCCCCTGGGAGGGCAAAGCATTTATCGCTTGGCTGATCTTATTCGTAAGCGGCAGCTGAGGGTCCTGCTGGTAAATCACATCACCGGACGAGTCTGAGACTAGTAATGAGCCTGTTGCACCAATTTGAACGTTCCGCAAATACTCGCTAATAAACAGATCGTTAAACTGAACAAATAAATAACCGCGAAGCTTTGCCGTATTGCTGTCTATAAGGCGTCTGGCAGCTGTGACAGAAGCGCGAACCGGCGTTTCGAAACCGTCCTTTGGGCGGTAGATCGATTTTTTGTCGGTAAACCAGTTCATTTTTAACGGTTGATTCTCAATTTGATCCAGAACAATTTTATAATTCTCGCGATCCACTTGGTCATAGGAATAAAACAAATTTTCTGTAGAAAGAACATCATGATTCGCCGTTATAAAATAGATGGCCCGAATGTGCTCCAGCCTGCCTCGAAACAAATTGGAATACACCATATTTTTAAACTTTTGATTCGCTTCAAACAATTGAAACGAGGAGTCCAAGGGACCGTTTAAAAAATCCAGCGACTGCTCGTACAGCAAGGTCCAAGTAAGCCGGTCGATCTCTGACAGATTGGCATCCAAGGCCCGCTGAGTCTGTCCAACCGTTTGCAGCAGATAATGGCTCATCTGCTTTTGGAACAATTCATTTTCCTTTTTATAGGTGATATAGGTTATAACTACCAAAGGAAAAATCATGAGCAGTAGAAAGACGGACAGCAATATCGTACGAATAGAAATCAGTTTGCTGACACTGTTGATAGGGCTCACCCTTCCTTCCGAAGCAAGCAATACACGAATAATCTAACACGTTCAATTTGAAATGTTTGTCGAAACAAGTGAAAGAGCACATAAAAAATAAAAAAATGTAGGACAACTGAATTTCTTGCAAAAAAAAACCTTCGATGCCGCGTAGATTGCGGCTTGAAGGTTTTCAGATAGTAGGTTATTAAAATAGCTTCTCGAGCTCGTCGATCATCGATCCAATGTAGCTGACAGCGCTCTGGATAGGTCTCGCTTCCGACATGTCGACTCCGGCCAGCTTCATCAAGTCAAGCGGACTCATCGTTCCGCCAGCCTTCAACACATTCAGCCAACGATCGACAACAGGCTGCCCTTCCTCTTTCATGAGCTGAGCAACCGCTGTAGATGCAGTTAATCCGGCAGCATAAGTATAAGGATAAAGGCCCATATAGTAATGAGGCTGTCTCATCCAAGTTAGATTAGCCCCTGAATCAAGCTCCACTGTATCTCCCCAGAATTCGGAAAGTACCTCGCCTTTGAGGCTGGACAGCTTCTTCGCGGTCAGTGCTTCTCCTCGTTCCGCAGCGGCATATACTCTTCTTTGCATGTCGCCTTCCAGTAAATGCGTCACGAAGTTATGATAATAGGTGTTCAATATTTGTAAAATAACCCAACGCTTCATCCTCGGCTCGTCCGACTGCTTCAGGATGTGCTCTGCCAGCAGCAGCTCGTTCATCGTAGACGGCGCTTCAATGAAATATAAAGAAGGGCGGAAGTTGGTATAGCGCTGATTCCGAGCTGCGAGCATCAAATGCCCTGCGTGCCCAAGCTCATGCGCTAAGGTAAAGGCGCTTCGCATATTGCCGCCCCATGTAATTAGAATGTACGAATGCTTGCCGTAAGGCGATGCACAGAATGCGCCGGTCGACTTGCCTACGTTGTCCGCATAGTCAATCCAGCGTTCCGATAAAGCTTGCTCCATGAGCTCCGTATACTCCGGTCCCATAACACGCAGCGCGTCAAGAATCGTTTGACCTGCTTCCTCGGTCGTTACCGGAGGATTGAAGTCCGGGTCGAACGGCGCCTTCAAATCGCAGAACAGAAGCTGATCCAAGCCCAGCACCTTTTTCTTCAACTGCATCAAACGCCGCATATGCGGCGCAAGCTCCGCAAGAATGACATCATGAATGTTATTGTACATTTCCTTCGTCACTTGCTGGGGCTGCAACAGCATATCCGTTGCAGAATCGTAGCCACGCAAGCGGGCGGTTACAACTTGCCGCTTCACTTCCGTCGCGTAAACGGCGGCAAATGTGTTCTGGTACATCGCAAGCGTCTTGCTGAACGATTGGTAGGAAGCCCGGCGCAGCGCCGTATTCGCGGAAAACTCATAGTCCGTTTCAAACAGGGCAAAAGAAACCGGATGAGTTACCCCCTCCGCATCTTGGACAGAGTCAAAAGCGAGATCGGACAGCTTGCTCCGCTGATAAATCGTGTACGGCGCTCCCAACACTTCGCCGAGCGATGCCAAAACGGCTTCCGTTTCTGCGCTAAGCTTGTGCCGTTTGGTTTCGAGCAAGTCGTATAAGCTTTTGCGGAAAGGCTCTAAGCGAGCTTCCTCTTTCAGGTACCCTTCTACCGTTCCTTCCGGCAGCTCAAGGATTTCGGAACGAATAAACGAAATCGCGGCCCCGATTCCCGACATAACATCACCGGAACGTGCGGAGTTAGCTTGGTTGAGCGGATTGGTGGAATCTTCCGAGAAACGCAGCCTTGCATAGGCCGCTGCCCGCGAGCTGCGAGCGAGCACAGCTTCTTGTTCCTCTAAGCAGTTTGCCAGCTGAATTGCACCTGTATGCAAAGTTCCCTTGTAAAGCTCTAATTGCGAGGCCACTGCTTGAATGTCTTCCAGTTCATCTTCCCAGGCCTGCACGCTCGTAAAAAGCTCCTTCAGATTCCAAGTGAGCTCTACGGGCACTTCCTCTCTAAGTCGGCGTTGTTTCATGATAGGATAGCGCTCCTTCCTGCTGATGGTAGACTAACTGCTCTCATTATAACCGATTGCATTCCGGAAGTAATATTTTGGATGCTCATGCCGCGGCTGTGGCTGCTTTTTCGATTCCGTAAAACCGGAACAATGTACGCTGAAGAATACATCCTGCTGCTTGCGATAAAAAGCTGGCCTCCCTTTCCCAGTGAGCAGACCTATCTTGCACAAACTTCTTGACGCTTCCTCTTTCTGGCCATTTCTAGTGAATTTACCTGTAAAAACGCAGGTATTTGAATGGAACTGAATGGAGGATGCTGATTTTGATGACCTTTTTGCAGTTGAGCTGAGTAGGCTCCCCTTACCACGACCTGCAACTGGCAGTAAAAGTGAGAATCCGAGGGTCTGAGGGGAACTAAAGGAGCTTATTCCACCGCAATCGCCCAATTCTATGTCCACCAGGGCAAAAAGATTAACCGACCGCCGCCGTAAGAATATGTGGTAAGCTGCGCTCATCCCAAAAACATATAAATTCTATAATGTAAAAAAATTCACCTCATCTCCAGCGTAGCCGCGGGCAGTTAGAGACAGACTTTTTTTAAACTCTAATGGACCATTTAATTTTCTCCGGGAAACAAAACAGCAACAATAGTGAACACATTATCAACTTGCTCAAAATAAATTCTGAATTTTCTGATTACTATAGCTTTGTCCTAACAGCAGGGAGCCAGATGATCGAGCGAGTTTCCATTATTCAAAATCCTTAGGAGACAATGATTTCAAAAGCTCAGAAGTTGACATTCCTTTACCTTGTTTATACTCTACACGACTTTCATCAATCATGCGCTTAAGTTCTGGATTCACTTTTACTTCAGAACTAATGGAAAGATGATCTTCCTCTTGCAAAACGACCGTAAATTTCCCTTTTCCAGGTATAAGAAATTGACGCACTGAGTGCTCACTATTCATGCTGATGATGGTTTCCATGAGCTCTTCGGAACTAGTTACTTTTTCCATAACTTTCACCACCAATTGTCTTTACTTGTACATCGATTATAACATTATTACATATTAAGAACTGCGTGTGCTCTCCACGACTTTCACCTTACTAATTCACTTCCCCAAAACAATGACACCTCAATCACAATTCCCATCACATATCCCCCGCTTACTTGAATATATTTAATAACAAGCTTTTTTTCCCTATGTCTGATTAGCGCCATTGCTTATCATAAACGCCATGGAGGTGTCAACATGACAGAACCCCTGTTTACCGTTTCCCGTGAGGATTGGTCATTGCACCGTAAAGGGTACCAAGATCAAACCCGACACCAAGAGAAGGTGAAAGATGCCATTAAACAGAACCTCCCTGATTTGGTAACAGACGAGAGCATTGTAATGTCCAACGGAAAGCAAGTCGTGAAAGTACCTATCAAGAGCCTGGATGAGTACCGGTTCCGTTATAATTTTAACAAAGGCAAACATGTCGGTCAGGGAGACGGCGATTCGCAAGTGGGCGATGTGCTGGGCACGGATCCCCAACCCGCTCAAGCCCCGGGGAAAGGCCAGGGTGCGGGCGACCAGGCCGGTGAAGATTATTATGAGGCCGAAGTCAGTATGGAGGAGCTGCAAGCCATGCTTTTCTCCGAGCTGGAGCTGCCGAATTTGCAGAAAAAAGAGAAGCGCAATATGACGACCACAGAAGTCATTTTCAATGATATCCGTAAGAAAGGCATCATGTCCAACATCGATAAGAAACGCACCATCATTGAGAATTTGCGCCGCAATTCACGTTCAAATTCGCCGGGTATCCATCATATCAGCCCCGATGATCTACGTTTCAAAACGTGGGACGAAGTCGAGAAACCGCACTCGAATGCCCTGATTATCGCAATGATGGATACGTCCGGCTCCATGGGCTCCTTTGAAAAGTACATCGCCCGCAGCTTCTTCTTCTGGATGACACGGTTTCTGCGAACGAAATATGAGAATGTGGAAATCGTCTTCATTGCTCACCATACGGAAGCCAAGGAGGTCACCGAGGAGGAGTTTTTCACGAAAGGCGAAAGCGGCGGCACGATTTGCTCATCAGCCTATCAAACCGCCATCGATATCATCGATAAACGCTATCCGCCTTCGCAGTTTAATATTTATCCTTTCCATTTCTCCGATGGAGATAACTTAACGTCAGACAACGAGCGCTGCGTTAAGCTCATCACGCAATTAATGGAACGTTGCAACATGTTCGGCTACGGAGAAGTGAATCAGTACAATCGGAGCAGCACACTCATGTCTGCTTTTCGTCATATTCATGACCCTAAATTTCTGCATTACGTCATCCGTGAGAAAGGCGAAGTCTACAAGGCATTAAAAACCTTTTTTACCAAGCAGGAAGGGGTGGCTGTTCAGTGAGTAAATCCGAAATTCAACAGCTTGAATACGCCATTGATGAAATAACGGAAATTGCCAAGGGGTTTGGGCTCGACTACTACCCTATGAGGTATGAAATTTGTCCCGCGGAAATCATTTATACATTCGGGGCATACGGGATGCCAACCCGTTATAGCCATTGGAGTTTCGGGAAAAATTTTCACCGTATGAAAACTCAATACGACCTGGGTTTAAGCAAAATTTACGAGTTAGTCATCAACTCCGACCCCTGTTACGCTTTCTTGCTGGATGGCAACTCCCTCATTCAAAATAAGCTCATCGTCGCTCACGTGCTGGCGCACTGTGATTTTTTCAAAAACAACGTCCGCTTCTCCAAAACGAACCGGAACATGGTCGAGAGCATGTCCGCTACGGCGGAGCGTATCCGCCAGTATGAGATCGAACATGGCATTGACGAAGTCGAGCAATTCATTGACGCCGTACTCGCGATTCAAGAGCATATCGACCCTGTCCTCACCCTATCCTACCGGCAGGCACGCAACCGGCAAGAAACGAACAAAGCTTCAGCTCCTGCTGCGCGTTCAGAATTAACCTACGGTTATGAAGACTTATGGGGTCTTGATGCCAAAAGCAAACCTGCTTCCGCTGCGGATAAAGAGGAAGTCAAACGCTTTCCGCCGAAGCCGGAGAAAGATATTCTGCTCTTCATTGAAGAAAATGCGCCGTACATGGAGGATTGGCAGCGGGACATATTGACGATGCTGCGCGATGAGATGCTGTACTTTTGGCCACAGCTGGAAACCAAAATCATGAACGAAGGCTGGGCTTCGTACTGGCATCAACACATTTTACGGGAATTGGATTTGACCGAAGAGGAAACAATTGAATATTCCAAGCTTAACTCATCGGTCGTCGTTCCCTCCCGGCATACGTTGAATCCGTATTATTTAGGCCTGAAAATATTTGAAGACATCGAGAAGCACTGGGATAATCCGACCGAAGAGGAAATCCGGACGCAAGGACGCAAGAAAGGCGAAGGTCGAAGCAAAATATTCGAGGTCCGCGAATATGAATCCGATACTTCTTTCATCCGAAACTATTTGAATAAGCCGTTAGTCGAGGAACTGGATTTATACGTCTTTGAGAAGAAAGGCCCGGAGTGGAAAATTACCGATAAAACGTGGGAAAATACCCGGGATCAGCTGATTTATTCGCGTGTCAACGGCGGCTTTCCCTACATCGTCGTGGAGGATGGCGACTACCAGCGCAATGGCGAGCTGTATTTGAAGCATTCCTACGAAGGGGTTGAATTGGATCTCAAATATGTCGAACGAACACTCCCCTATATTTACAAGCTCTGGGGCAAGACCATTCATATGCATACGATTGTGGAAGATAAGCCTGTATTGTTCAGCTATGATGGGAAGAAGCATCATCGCAGATTTCTATAGGGGAATGACCGGCCTCGAGCGTTTGAGGCCGGTTTTTCCTATTCCAGACTGAACAGCTCTCTTGTATTCACAAATGTTAGAGGAACGTGAAATCTCGGTAACGAGAGGGCACCCGATCGGTAACCTACCCGGCTACCGAGATGGACGCTCGGAGAGTGCTTATCCGCTAGAGTTTGTCAAAGTGCTTACGCGAATATACTCTCTACGAACGATCACGGATCTTCGTGAGAGCTTCATTGTTACCTGTTTTGTGATAAAATGGAGGTATCAGAACCTAATGGAGGTGCCAGCTATGCAATGGGAAGAAGTACGTAAGATTTATCCTGACCAATACGTTAAACTACAAATTCTTGCATCCCATACCGAAGGCAGTATCAAATATGTAGATGAAGTTGCTTTGATTAAAGCTATTCAGGATCCCAAGGATGCAACTATTGAACTGCTCCGTTCAAAGGACGGTATCGTTGTGTCTCACACCTCAAATGAAGAGCTGAAGATTGAGCTCCGCGGCACTTAGAGACTTACGAGGAGTTGTACAGTATGAAAGTTGATCTTGTGGATGGACTGCTGCAAACCTCGATTACGATAAATTACAAGGGACAAGTACTCACGATAGACAAGCTGGTCATTGATACCAGTGCTTCCCACACTCTCCTTTCCGCCGATGCTGTAGCTGATATTGGTGTTTATTTTGAGACTGGAGACGAACTCGTCAGTGCTTTCGGCATCGGCGGCGAAGAAAGCTGTTTTAGAAAAGCGTTTGATTTTGTCACGCTGGGTGACTTCAAGATTGATAGTTTCAAGCTCGATGCTGGTGCCTTGCATGAAAAACTTGAGATTAATGGGCTTTTAGGATTGGATTTGCTTATGGCGGCGAATATTGTACTGGACTTATCTAGTTTTAGTATGTATACAAAATCAAGAAAATAGTACGGCTGTCGATAGACAGCCTCTACATTCATAAGTGCCCTAATCAGGTAATAGTGTATAAAGAAATTTAGAATGATTAAGCAGTTCAGACACCTCTTCGTACATCCCTTACACTTACCTTCCCACTCTTAACTGAAGCGACACACTTTTTCAATTTGCCGACTCTATCTTCAAAATAATGAATGCCGTCAACACCACCATCTGCGCCTTTCTTACAGCTTGTTATTCCCAATAAATGCAATGACCACAGTTGGAATTGGTATTTGTCACGATTAGCTAAGTCAACTGCCCCATCTAAATCAAATGGCTCACCCGTTACCTTGTTCGGCTTAAGAAGTAAACCAAATTCCTTATGAAGTCTCTCTTTGATTGTGGTGATCGTAATATGTGTAATATCTATACCAATCCATTTTCTACCCAAACGTTCAGCAGCAACTATTGCAGTTCCACAGCCGCAAAATGGATCCAATACAATATCTCCCGGGTTAGTAGCAGACTTAATAATCCTTTCTCACGCAAGGACGCAAGAAAGGCGACGGTCGAAGCAAAATATTCGAGGTCCGTGAGTACGAATCCGACACTTCTTTTATTCGGAACTATTTGAATAAGCCGTTAGTGGAGGAGCTGGATTTATATACTTTTGAGAAGAAAGGTCCTGAGTGGAAAATTACCGATAAAACGTGGGAAAATACCCGGGATCAGCTGATTTATTCGCGTGTCAACGGCGGTTTCCCCTACATCGTCGTGGAGGATGGCGACTACCAGCGCAATGGCGAGCTGTATTTGAAGCATTCCTACGAAGGGGTTGAATTGGATCTCAAATATGTCGAGCGAACACTCCCCTACATTTACAAGCTCTGGGGCAAAAGCATTCATATGCATACGATTGTGGAAGATAAGCCGGTAATGTTCAGCTATGATGGGAAGAAGCATCATCGCAGATTTTTATAGGAGAATGACTGGCCTCGAGAGCCGGTTTTTTTCTATTCCAGACTGAACAGTCTGGTCATGGGCACTTGTAAATCTTTAAAAACATTGGATTGGATGGTATCCTGCTCTGCGAACAGCTGGCGCAATTGATAGCTGCCATCCTCCAGTGAATAAACATGTGCCGTTCGATTCCCAGGGTCAACAATCCATTATTCCTGTACTTTATACTTCTGATATAAGTTGAATTTCTCATTAAAATCCTTTAATGCCGTCGATGGCGACAGCACTTCAATGACGATAGCCGGAGCACCGTGACAGCCACTTTTCGAGATTATCTCTTTCGAGCAAACAACCGAGAGATCGGGCTGTGCGATATGATCGGGTGACTCATACTCACCACTTTCGCTGAAAAATACATCAAATGGAGCCACGAACACAAAGCAGCTCCGATTCTGAAAGAATGTCCGTAGGGAGAAATGGAGCTCTCCAACAATAAATTGACACGAAGTTCGACCTCCTTCTGATTGTTACTTTAGAGACCTTACTAAATTGCACCATGCCTCCTCGGCACGTTGCTAACATTTACTCGTTATGAACACCGACAAAAGAAGTGCTTTTCCGACAACGTTAATCGACGGACATCCTTTACAAGTCATGTTACGCTTAAAACTCAGTTAATTGATAATAATTTCCATGTTAGGAGATGAGTTGAAGTTGAGAATGAATATTTTATTTAACAAAAGACCTATTTCTGTGAACTTTATTGGCACGGACCACAAACTAATTCCCTCTCTGATCAACGCTCTTCGTTATAACAAATTTACAACGACGAACCTTGGCCAAACGTTAGAGCATGTTGACTTATTTAGTTCAGAAGCCATTTTATATGCAAAGGATGGAAATAAAGCCCGAATTCCTATTTTCTAAAACCGCCTTCTTACATAAAACGAAAGTCCATTCGTCTGAGTGATTCGATCACTAGGCGGATGGACTTTTTTCATGCGTCAAGCATATTTCTTTTGTGATATTCATAGAATGATAGAAAGAGTTGATTTAAGAGAATAGGAGCGAGTTGCCTTATGTCCACGTTCCATCCAGCCAAAAGTAACGCAGCCACCCTACTTATCTATATCCTGATTATGCTAACTAGTTTCATATGGACGATTATCTTAGGGTTTCACAAAAATGACCAACCGCCGAACCTCGCAATCTCCGAGTATCGCGTCACCCAGGCCAGCAACGGCGTTACCCTTCATAGCATTCAGACACCGCCTCAAAACATAGGGCTGAGGGCCATTACCGGGAATGTGACGGACATGAACGAAAATGGCATCAATGGCGGCTTCTTTTGGCAGGGTTATCTGCTGAGTATCGCCGTTATCAATGATCGCCCCGTCAAAGGGCTGCCTGGCGACTACGGCTCCGGCTGGTTTAATATTGACCGCAAACGGGGGACGTTGGTCTGGGATGAGAAAGCGCAAACTTTCACGATTCAAGTCGTTGAAAACGCCGATGAGCTGAAAGTGATGGACCGGGGCCATTACTGGGCACAAGGCGGCGTAAGCATGGGACTGACGAATCCGGACGGATGGGCTGCCCAGGCCATTTCGGAGGAGATGCCTGTCATCGATGAGAAACGCATGCGCTCGGGAATTGTTTACGACAGAAACAATAACGTTTATCTAGTCGTTGCCCCTACGCCCTGCACAGGCGAACAATTCCGCACAGCCGTGCAGGAACAGGTGGGGAACGGGCAGCTGGTGGACGGTCTTTTCTTGGACGGCGACGGTTCCTCGCAGCTCAAAGTCGCGGATTACCTGCTTCCCGGCGATCATCGCGAGGTATATCAGATGATTGCCCTGCTGAAGTGAGGGAAGTCGAAAAGAGGTTCGCGGACAGGGAACTACAGGGCGTTATTTCGACGAAATGAGTCCTAGAAGCCGCCGAGGCGGAACTACAGGGTCTTATTTTCTCGAAACACAGCCGATTTCGCCAAAAACAACCAAATAAAGGACCACAGTTCCCACTAAACTGCAAGTTAGCTGTTTTGCAGGTAAATAGCGGCCTGTAGTTCCCTCCATTTGCACGTGCTTCCATCGGTGGCGAGGAGAGGGAGGGGAGGGGGGGGAGGGGGGCTACGGCAAAAAAGAGGAATCCCCGCCAACCAACAGCGGCAATTCCTCTTCCTATTAGAACGTCACGTTGTCCGGGTCCGGACCAATGCGTTTGTTCTGGTTCAACGAATCAACGAGAGCCATATCCTCAGCGCTCAGCTCAAAATCAAAAATATTCGCATTCTCGCGAATTCGATGCTCTGTCACCGATTTCGGAATCGTGACGACACCGTTCTGAATGTCCCAACGCAGCACGATTTGTGCTGCCGATTTCCCATGCTTGGCCGCGAGCTGCGACAGCACAGGATGATCGAGATTCCCCTGCATCAGCGGACTCCAAGCTTCCAGTTGAATGTTGTTCTCGCGGGTGAACGCGAGCAGTTCCTTTTGCGCCAGCTGCGGATGGTACTCGACTTGGTTCAAAGCCGGCACGACACCCGTATCCTCAATCACGTGCTGCAAATGATGAATTTGAAAATTGCTAACTCCAATAGCGCGCACATGACCTTCTTTGTACAAGTGAACAAGTGCTTTCCATGTTTCTCTATACGTCGCCGGTTTAGCCCAGTGAACTAAATACAGGTCGATCGTCTCGAGGCCGAGCCGCTTGCGGCTTGCTTCAAAAGCTTGCAAGGTGGACTCATAGCCCTGATCCGCGTTCCAAACTTTGGTCGTGACGAAAATCTCGTCGCGCGGTACGCCGCTCTCGCGCAGTCCCTGACCAACGCCTTCTTCGTTTTGATAGATGGCTGCAGTATCTATGCTGCGGTAGCCCAGCTGCAGAGCTGTTTTGACAGCGCCGATCACCTCTTGGCCTTCTTGGGTTTTCCAAACGCCTAACCCCAACCATGGCATATACACGCCATTATTGAGCTGGACTCCTTGTGTGAATGCTTTCGTTGACATTGGCTCATACCTCCAACATAAAATATGGTGTGACAGCTCTTGAAAGAGTACGCCCAACGTCTATCATACCACTAGATTTAACCAATCACATCTTTGTGTGCGCATGAATCAAATTCATCTTGAGCTCCCACAGCTCCGTGCTTAAGTTTACGCGGTATCCTTCCGGATTCAGCTTGCGAAGATACTGCGGCCAAAACGTCTTCATCTGCTCCGCGTGATACGCCCGGATGCGATCCAGCGTCGGCAGCTCATAAACCAGCTCGCCACCGGCAAAAATAGCTTTTAGCAGCGGAACTGCTTCATAGTCTTCAATGTACTTGTAGATATACGTATGGGTAGGATCGAACAGCTTGATCCGCTCTCCCCGCTGAATATCGCTTTCGTGCTCCAGTGCCAAGTAATCCGCTTCCGCTTTGCCTGTTTTCTTGTTGATGATCCGGTAGACTTCCTTGAAGCCGGGATTGGACACCTTCTCGGGATTGCCCGAAATCTTGATGACCGGCTCGAATTCGCCGTTCTTCTCCCGGGCAACAAGCTTGTAAACCCCGCCAAGCGCAGGCTGGTCGGCCGCGGTGATGAGCTGGGTGCCGACGCCCCAGACATCGATTTTGGCGCCCTGGGCTTTCAGCCCCTCGATGATGTTCTCATCGAGGTCGTTCGAGGCGACGATACGCACCTCGGGAAAGCCCGCCTCATCCAGCATCTGCCTGGCCTGCTGGGACAAATACGCCAAATCGCCGCTGTCGAGGCGAATGGCGTTCATGCGCTTGCCCTGCTGCTGTAGCATGCGCGCGGTCTTGATGGCGTTCGGCACGCCGCTGCGCAGCGTGTCGTACGTATCAACGAGCAGCGTCACTTGCTCCGGCAGCGCCTCGGCATAGGCACGGAAGGCTTCCTCTTCCGTGTCATGCGCCTGCACCCATGCGTGCGCGTGGGTGCCCTTCGTCGGGATGCCGAACAGCATCCCGGCCCGCAAGTTCGAAGTCGCGTGAAAGCCCGCGACGTACGCGGCTCTTGCGCCCCAGATCGCGGCGTCAGCCTCTTGGGCGCGTCTCGTGCCGAACTCCAGCAGAACGTCGTTCGGTGCGACTTGTTTGACGCGCGAAGCCTTCGTCGCGATGAGGGTCTGATAGTTCACGAAGTTGAGAATCGCCGTCTCCACCAACTGCGCCTCAAACATGCTCGCCACCACGCGAACGAGCGGCTCATTCGGGAAAACCAGCGTTCCTTCCGGCACCGCTTGCAGATCGCCGCTGAACTTGAACGCGCGCAGCGCCTCAAGAAAGTCCTCGCGGTAATGCTCCTCCTGCTCGCGCAGGTAAGCAATTTCGTCATCCCCGAAATGCAGATGCTGAATGTAATGGACGAGCCGCTCCAAACCGGCGAAAACCGCGTACCCGCCGTCAAAAGGCAGCTTGCGGAAATACACCTCGAAAACCGCCTTGTCCCTATGCGTACCTTGCAGCCAATGCGCGTACATCATATTGATTTGATATTTATCCGTGTGAAGCGTCAAATTGTCGTAGTTCATATCTTTCATCCTTTCCACCAAGTGTCGTAGCAGGTGACCGGTCCTCTGCGTTTATGTTCAGTCATCGCGTAACGTTCTTCAATTTTGCAGACGATATCAGCGGGGAGGGAGCGACCTTCCAAATAGTCGTCCAACTGCATATAGCTGACACCCAGCGCCTCTTCATCCGGAAGACCCGGCTTCAAATCTTCCAAGTCGGCCGTAGGCTTTTTCAAATACAAATGTTCCGGGCAGCCCAGCCGCTTCAGCAGTTCCTTGCCTTGCCGCTTGTCGAGGCCATAAATCGGGGCCACATCGCAGGCGCCATCCCCGTGTTTCGTATAAAATCCGGTAATTGCCTCAGCCGCGTGATCTGTCCCCAGCACCAGCAGCCCATAATGCGCGGCTAAATCATACTGCACCTTCATACGCTCGCGGGCCTTGACGTTCCCTTTATGAAAATCGCTCAAAGCCTCGCCCGTCGCTTCCGCAAATTGCCGCACCGATGCATCCACCGCAGGTTGAATATTCACACTTACAACCCGGCTGGCCGCTATAAACTGAATCGCGGCCTGTGCGTCCGCTTCATCCTGTTGGATGCCGTAAGGCAATCTTACCGCCATAAACTGACAGGCATCTCTGCCGCTTTCCGCATTGAGCTCATCGATCGCCATTTGGGCCAGCTTGCCTGCTAACGTTGAGTCCTGGCCTCCTGACATGCCAAGCACGTAGCCTTTAGCTCCTGTATATCGAAGATACGCTTTAAGAAACTGTACGCGGCGCTGAATTTCGCTCTCTGTGTTAATTTCATTCAGCACGTGTAAGGCCGCTTGAATTTCAGTTTGTTTGGTATGTTGCATAGGTGGCATCTCCTTCATTTATTGGATGATCCTAGCATTCCTGTTAACGCAGCTGTTTCATACCTCCAAACCGCGAACAACTTTAGCCCCTAATGTGCTTTCAAAATGCTGCAAAGCCCATTCATGGCCCTGCCTGTTAAAACTGCCGACAGCGTCCTCATGCACGACGATATCAAAACCTCTATTGTAAGCATCCACCGCCGTATGCAGCACGCAGATATCAGTGCAGACGCCAACCAGATGCAGCTCTTTAATGCCTCTGGCTCTTAACCTTAGCTCCAAATCCGTGCCGCAAAAGGCGCTGTACCTTGTTTTGTCCATCCAATAAATTTCATTCTCATGCTGTTCATGCACCGTTTTCAGCTTGCCGTATAAATCGCGTCCCGCGGTCCCGCGGATATTGTGCGGAGGAAACAATTTCGTCTCCGGATGGTACAGGTCCTGTTCCTCGTGAAGATCAACCGCCATGACCACAAAATGCTGCCGGGCGACGAAAGCCTCGGTTATTTCACAGATCCGCGTTTCAATCGCCATACCAGGCTCCCCGCAAGGAAGCTTCCCGTCAATAAAATCAACCGTGTAATCGATAATGATCAATGCTTTCATCCAGAACCACTCCTCCATTGTGTATATTTGATAATATTAATAAGACAATATCAAAACTTAAAAGAGAGGCCTAGCTGTAGATGGACAGCTGAGGCACATAATCGGTAAAACGGTAAAGCTGGGCGGCGCGTTGGGAATACCGGTTCGACATTTTTCCCTGTCCGTTGTGATCCATAACCTCTTCGATAATGCCTTTGCGGCTTTGTGTAGACGTAATTTTACGGATAAAATTCCGTTCGTTGAACGTCGGGACGACCGTTTGAATCACTTGATACAATTCGCTGATCGTGAATTCCTCGGCCAAAAACTCTTTCGCGATCGTCGTCGTCAGCATCTTCATCTGAATCTGTGCAAGCGCATCACGAATGATGATCTCATGATCGAAAGCGAGATCCATGGCCAGCGCCTCCTCCACGGGGAACAGCCGGACATCGGCAGCGTCATCCGCAGCCTGCCGCTTCTCCAGGAAGCTCTCGTGCACCAACGCGAAGTAAGCGTGAGAGATGATCCATCCCCGGGGATCGCGCTGCGGCGTGCTGTACACGTTGAAATATTCAAGGTGGACGTCCGAAACGCCCGTCTCTTCGGTCAACTCGCGCCGGGCGCTCTCATGAATCGTTTCCGACTCCGTCGAGAATCCGCCTGGAAGGGCCCACTGACCTTCGAACGGCCACTGTTTTCTTTGAATCAGCAATACCTGCAGCTCCCTCAGCGGGAGAGCTTTCTTCACTGAACCCTTTGCCTCGGAAGTAATCGTGAAGATCACGATATCCGCAGGCGCACCGTCCGGCGTGCGATAATTGCTTGCCTTATAGCTGCTTGCATGTTCTGTATTCAAGGTGTCACTGCCTCGCTCTTTTGTTATTATCAATTTGATAATATCATTATGACATAATAAAAAGACGCATGCAACCATTATTTTTTAAAATTTTCCCCGATGCTCGCGAACACAAAGAACAGGGTTCACCTCTGCCGACTCCCGGATTGACGGAATTCGCCTTTAGTATCCCCTGTTCGATATTTTTGTCAGCCTCATTGCTCTTCGGCGTACAAATTCGCATAATTGACAAGAATGGTTATAAAGCCAAGCACGACAAATAAGAAATAGGCGATCAAACCTACGTGAAACACATTGGGAACCAGAATGAATATGGCCCCAATCACCAGGCACACCCAGTTCTGCCAGACCCGCTTCCCTGTTTTGCCCAGAGCCAGCAGAGACCCCACGAACTGCAAACTTCCAAGCAGCACACAGGCAAAAAGCGCATTCGTTTGAGTTTCAAATCCAAACACCCAGGGGCTTACCAAAAACCAGAGTCCCATGCACGCGGATAACATATTTTTTAAATACATGGTCATCTTCCACCTCCTACAAGTTTTGGCATTCGTAAAACATTTTATGAGATACTCTAGTATACGCAAACGCTTTCAAATATGTGATATGGAAAAGCCTCCGGATCACCCAATTGTTTTGTCTAATTGACATTCCGCATTTTGAATTTTCCTACGGCCAAAGGAGCTGGAGTCCGCTATTTCGGAAAAATCATCCTAAATGATGGGGTAAGGGGAACTGCAGGGCCTTATTTCCCTGTAGAGGCCAACGTTTCTGCAAAAACGCCAAAATAACGGACCATAGTTCCCCCCGATAAGCCAAATAGCTGCATTTAGACAAAATAGCGGATCACAGTTCCGCAAAATATTTGTGCAGAAAAAATAAAAAAACTTCTCTGAGTCAGCCTCAGGAAGTTTTTTAGCTATCACAATTATCAAGAAATTCGGAACTTCGTTACAACTTGATGCAGATCTTGGGCGATGCTCGCCAAATTTCTCGCAGATGAAGTAATTTCTTCCGTGGAAGCAAGCTGCTCTTCCGTTGCGGCAGCTGCGGACTGCGCGGTCCCAGAGGTCATCTGTGCAACAGAACCGACATTCGCTACCGTTGCGGCAACCTGCTCCGACGAGGCAGCCATCTGCTGGGCTGCAGCAGCAGCCTCTTGAATTTTGCCTGCCACTTCCTGCGAAGCCGCTACGATTTGACCGAAGGCCGTTTCCGCGCTGCCTACTTCTTTTAACCCTTCCTGCACTTCCAGCAGTCCCGCATTCATAACCCCCGCAGCGCGCAAAGCGTCTCTTTGCATGTTCGAAATGAGTTCCGAAATATCACGCACGGAATCGTCTGTCTGGGCAGCCAGCTTGCGAACCTCCCCGGCCACAACCGCAAAGCCTCTGCCGCTCTCGCCGGCACGCGCCGCCTCAATCGCCGCATTTAGGGCGAGCAGATTCGTTTGGGAAGCGATATTCCCAATGAGGGTAGAGATTTGTCCGATGTTCTGGGAATGCTTCTCCAGCTCTTGAATCACTTTGTTCGCCGCATCTACCGAATGACTGACGGCTTGCATTTTATGGACTACCCGCTCCATGGAGTGCGTACCTTCCTCGGCAATTTGCGCAGCGGTAACGGACAGTCCCGACACATCGGAAGTCGTCTCTGCGATCCGTTGAATGCCAATTGTCATTTCTTCCATGGCTGTGCCGCATTCCATCGCGTTTTGCGCTTGGGTATCCGCACCGTTTGCAACCTCCTGCACAGCTGCCGCCACGTGCTGGGAAGCGGATGTATTTTGCTCGGAGCTTGCAAACAACTGCTGTGAAGACGTCGCTACGCTGCCTGCCGCTTGCAGCATTTGCTGCACCGAGTAGCGCAGGTGGTCGGCCATTTGATTCACAGAATCGGCCAAATCACCGATTTCGTCTTTATTTTTCAAGACAATCGGCTCCACCGTCAGATCGCCATTCGCGATTCGGGTTAAAACTTGTGACGTTCTGCGAACAGGGGCAGATATATTTCTAACAAGCATGTAACAAGTAAAGATCATGAAAACGATGATTACACCAAGTACGATTGTAGAAGTTTTAAGGCTTTTTTCATAAAGCTGAATGTTGTCCAGATCGGCTTGCTTTCCGCCTTCCTGGTTAAAGACAACCATCTCCGCCATCGATTTTTGCGCAGTATCAAAAGCGACTGACATAGCTTGCTGGCTTGCTGCTGCATCCTTCGCTTTCGTTGGATCAGCGGCAATCTGTTTATTTGTTACAAATGCGGCTTTGAACGCATCCCAATTTTTGTTAAGCTCATCAAATTGCGTAGTATCATCATCTCCGGAGAGACTTCCCTTATAGTTTTCTAACAATTTGTCGATTCTTGTCATGGAATTCGCGATTTCGGTATCGAACGGTTCATGCTTTTTCGTATCGGGCTCAAGCTTTTTCTGATAAAACAATGTTAATATATGTTCAGAGTTATAGTGAATCTCATCCATAACTTGTACACCGATCATCCAATTCGTAGCCATGTCTGAACTGGTGTCTTTCAAGACGCCCATCCGCGTCATATCTGTAAAACTTAACCCTCCGATCATGAGAAAAATAATTGCAAATACGGTGATCATTTTCGTTTTTACAGTAAATCGCATGAGTTAAATTCCTCCAAGTTTATGAATGAATGATTGAACTATGATGTATACTCAAATCATCCTTTACCCTTAATCATACAATAAAATCGTTAAATGAATTACGCAATATGGGTGTGAAATTTGTAAATTTTCCTAACATTTTGTCGAACTGCGGAGGTTCCTCATGTCATCTTCCTTGCGTTTCAAGCTGGTAGCACTACTTGTTCTAATCACAACCCTTTCATTATCCGTCGTTGGCTTTACGAACTATAAGCTGTCGAAAGATAAATTAATTCAGCAATTAAAAACCCAGTCGATCTCCTCTGTCTCCAATTCCGCTCAAAATTTGTACGACTTCCTGTCGATTCGACTTGCCGAAGTTGAGCTCGTTAGCCGGGTAAACGTGATGAGGCGTGGAACTTTGCAGGAACAGTTGAATTATTTGGCCCAAGAATTGCAAACAGGCAATAACCGCTTCTTTTCGATGGGCGTTGCGGATCTTGATGGAAATCTACGTCTTACCTCCGGCGATGAACTGAACATCAAAGGCGAGCGGAGATTTGAAGAGGCCTTGCTCGGCAAAACGTACATCTCTGACCCTTATTTCGGCAAAGTTTCCGGCAAATTCATGGTTGCGATTACTGCTCCTGTCTATAATGATCAAAAAGAATTAACAAGCCTAGTCGTTATCTCGCTTGACGCAGAGGCTGCTTTTCGCGATCATCTTCACCCCCCGGTTGCAGGCGCGCAGGTCGTCATTGTGAATGATGATGGCACTATTCTGTATCATACCGATCTCTCCAAAATTTTCACGAGAAATATTTTCGCCGACAACCCTTCTCTGTCAGATACTTTTCATAAAGCTTTGCAGCAGGATGAGGGATATTTGGACGTCCATTTGGAAAACGGCAAGGAAACGCAGTGGTTTTATGCTCGTGTGCCGCACTTATCTTGGCACCTTGCTTACTCTTTGCCGGATGCTTTCTTCCAAGCGCCTGCCAGTCCTTTGTTTTGGTCGACAGTCGGCTTAATCGTCATTACCGCCGCCATCCTGTTTCTTTTGATACGCTTAACGGCTAACACGCTCATTATTTCACGGATTCAGCAAATTCTGCGGGTCACGGAATCCGTGGCTGCCGGCGACTTCTACATCAAGCCCCTTATGTTCAAAAGCAAAGATGAATTGGGCGCTCTTGCGCATTCCGTCAATGGGATGATCGAAAACCTGCGCGAGCTGTTCGAACCTTTCGAAGCTTTCATTCAGCACAATCAATATGCGATGATCGTCACGGACCCGCATTTTACCATCAATCATTTGAACCGTCGGGCGACAGAACTCCTTGGCTATACGTTCACAGATGTGCACAAAAAAGCAACCCCCTTGCTATGGATGGATCAAGATCAATTGAAAGAAAGAGCGGCCAAGTACACGCTAGAGCTTGGGGAGTTCGTGCCTGCCGACTGCACAGCCCTCGTGATTCGAACGCTGCGCCATCTCAAAGAGGATGCAGAATGGATTTGGCATCGCATAGACGGCACGCGCCTCTTCGTTCAAGTGAGTGTCAGCGCGATTACGCATCCGGGAGGGGATTTGAAAGGGTATGTCATAATTGCCCGTGATATCAGCGATATTAAGGAAAGCAATGAGACGAAGATGCGGCTCCTTACAATTGTAGAAAGTGCGCGGGATGCCATTCTTACCTTTGATCAGCAAGGCTATATTTTTTATATGAATCAAGCCGGTAAAAACTTAATTGGACTAAATAAGGAACAAAAGACACCTTGCTATTTCAGCGAGTACGTGGATATCCGAAGCGACATCCATTTCGATGAGGGCCTTCTTACCGCGATACGCGAAGGGTTCTGGGAATTTGAAACCGAAGCCTTAACGAAAGAGCAGCGCCGCATCTTCGTCTCCGTCACGGTTGTCCCCCATACGCCTGCTGAAAAAGGTGAACGTTACTTCTCTGCCATTTCGCGGGATATTACGGATTGGCGGCATGCCAAAGAAGAGCTGATCCGCGCGAAGCAGGAAGCCGATGACGCCAATTTAACCAAGGGCATTTTCCTGGCAAGGATGAGCCACGAAATTCGTACGCCGCTGAACGGGATCGTCGGACTGTCCCATTTGATGGAACGCACTGCCATGTCTTCGCTGCAAAGGGATTATATGAGTAAAATTACGAAATCCTCGCTGTCCTTATCGCAGATTATTAGCGACATCCTTGACTTCTCTAAGCTGGAGGCAGACAAGCTGGCGATTGAGCATCATGCCTTCCTGCTGGATGACACGATCGACCGCGTGTGTGAAACGCTTAGCGTGCTGCTCGGCCATAAGCCGGTTGATTTTATTTGCGATATCGAGGAGCAAGTGCCGCTTGGTCTCATTGGCGATTCTTTGCGCTTGTATCAAGTGCTTTTGAACCTAACCAGCAACGCCATTAAATTCACGGAACAAGGAACTGTTGCGCTGCGCGTCCAAGTTGAGGACCTGCGGGGAGAAGAAGTACGCCTTGGCTTCACGGTTACCGATACGGGGATTGGCATGAATGAAGAGCAGCTTGCCAGGTTGTTCCAGCCGTTCATGCAAGCCGATGAAGTCACGAGCCGCAAATTCGGGGGGACGGGACTTGGCCTTGTCATCTCCAAGAGCATCATCGATCATATGGGCGGTACCATTGAAGCGTCCAGCAGTCCCGGGATCGGCAGCGTTTTTCGCTTCAGCATTCCTTTTGCATTAACGCTGCAAACGATGAAGACACCCATGTGTTTCCCGCTTCGCGCCCTTCTGGTGGAAGATCACCCCGAGCTGCACAGTGTGCTGCTTCGAACCCTGCAATCGATGTGTAAGGAAGGGGCAGGTGTGTATTCGTGGAAGGAAGCCAGGAAAGTCATCGACGTCACTCCACTTGAAATGGTTCTGCTCGACATGGAAGCCTTTGATATGTATGGGGAGGAAGTGTGGCTGGACATGCTTGAGGCGTGTAACCGCAATAATTTAAAAACGATTATTTATACGACCTTAGCAGGACGGGACGCTTTAGAGCAGCTTCCATCCCAAGCCGCGCCGGATGTAATCTTGGTTAAACCGATCTCTAAGAGCATCCTCAGCCAAACTCTGCAAAATATGCTAGCATCGGATGCGACAGGCCAACCGACTGCGGAAGCGTTTGATATAAAGGAAGTTTGGCCTTCCTCTCCGCGGATTCTGCTTGTCGAAGATAATGAAATTAATCAGACCGTTGCCCGCTCTTTACTAGAAAGCATGAATGGTGTCGTTCATGTAGCTTCTAACGGATTTGAGGCTTTGCAGCAGCTGGAAAACACGGAATACCAAATCATCCTGATGGATATCCATATGCCTGATCTCGACGGGATCGAAACCACCAAGCGCATTCGGCTTGAGCCTGAATGGAGACACATTCCCATTATCGCCCTCACCGCAGATTCGCCCTTAGAGAAGCGTGTAGCCTGTATCCGCGCAGGAATGAATGAAGTGATCTCCAAGCCGATCATGCCTGACCGACTGTTCGCGGCCGTCAATCACATCTTAAGTATGAGCGGCGGCAAAATGACGGTTCCCGGTCTGGATACCGAAGAAGCCCTTGAGCGGCTGCGTGGGAAAACGGATATCTACCATAACATGTTGAGGAAATTTCATGAGCAGTCCAAAGATTCGATAGATCGGCTTACAACGGCCATTCAGCAAACCGAATATGATACTGCCATCAGTCAGCTTCATACACTGCGCGGCTCAGCAAGCAACCTGTCTGCCCATCGCGTGCTTGCCGCGGCAACAGAGCTTGAAGAAATGCTGCAGCAATCCACCCCTCTGGATGAAACGAAGAGCATCTTGATTCAAAACCAGCTGCAAACCCTTGCCATTGCCCTGGAAGAGGTTTTTCACACCATCCAAAAATTGCTGCTTGATTGAAAAATGTGCGGTTTTATGTCACTATATGCATAGGGCTCCGACTGTTTGGGGCATGCATTTTATACGTATAGGTGGTTTAATCAATGACAGCACAAAGCTCTCCATACCGCATTTTGTTGTATTATAAATTCGTTACCGTGATAGATCATGAAGCATTGGCTCGTGAACACTTGGCCTACTGTAAAGAGCTCGGCATTAAAGGCCGCATCCTGATCGCCCCGGAAGGCATCAACGGAACCTTGTCAGGAACCATCGAGCAAACCGATGCCTACATGGCGATGATGAACCAAATGCCTTTGTTTAAAGATATGGTCTACAAGATCGACGAGAGTGAAGGACATGCTTTCAAAAAGCTGTTCGTCCGCCCCAAAAAGGAGCTCGTCACCTTCCGTCTCGAAGAAGATGTGAATCCAAACGAGCTGACCGGCACGCATTTGAAGCCAAAAGATTTCTACGAGAAGCTTCAGCAAGAAGATGTTATCGTTCTGGATGGCCGTAATCACTATGAATACGAGATCGGGCATTTCCGCGGCGCCATTCGCCCAGACGTGGAAACGACGCGTGAATTCCCGGAATGGATTCGGAACAACCTCCAGGAATTTAAGGACAAGCCGATTCTCACCTACTGCACTGGCGGTATCCGCTGCGAGAAGCTGTCCGGCTTCCTTATTCAGGAAGGCTTCAAAGACGTTTACCAGCTTGACGGCGGAATTGTCACTTACGGAAAAGATGAAGAGGTAAAAGGCCGTCTCTTTGACGGCAAATGCTACGTCTTCGACGAGCGGATTTCGGTTCCCATCAACCGCACAGATGAGGATATCGTCGTGGGCAAATGCTACCACTGCGGAACGGCTGAGGACCGCTACATCAACTGCGCGAACGATTTGTGCCACTTGAAGCACGTGTGCTGCGAAGCTTGCGAAGAGGAGCATAACAGCTTCTGCTCCAAGGAGTGCGAGGAGAAGACGCTTAGCTCGCTTGAGGCTTAAGACTTGCTCCACTGAGTTCACAGACCGCTCTCTCCAACAGGAGATGAGCGGTTTTTTCTTTTAATTACTTGTAATTAACGCCGAATACTCCTGTTAATTCCCGCTTCTGATTCACTTCTAACCCCAATAACTGGAGTTTCTCCCGCTAATCCGTCCAAATTCGGACTCATTCCCAAACTTCCGACGATTTAGAAGGAGTTTTTCCTGCTATTTCGCTCCCTCGGCCGCCCCCGATCACATTAACGGTAAATTTTCCTTTTATTGCAACTGAGGCGTCGCCATGGATCGTTCTACAGGAACCGGACACCTGACCGAATCGATTTGTACTTACGCTAATTGCTCCACAATGCGATCGGCCAGCGGATACACAAGCTCCTCCTCCAAGGTGAAATGCCTAAGCAGAATTAAGCAGGCCGTCATCAATTCCGACGCCATAACATGCAGGAACTCCTCATCTATCGGCACTTTCATCGCATTCACACCGTCTACGAAAGTTTGCACAACCCTTTTAGCCAAGTCATGATCCTGTTCCAAAACCGTTATAGAACGCGAAACCGAGCGCGCCGTTGTCGGATGTAGGTAGGATTGCAGAAGAGGAAACAGCTCGCTCTCCTCCCATTCCGAATGCTGCTCCAGCTCTTCCACCAGAAAAAGAATCCTATCTTGAAGTTCAATCAGCTTACACATGCCTATTGAGCAATCCTCGAGGGAGTACAAGGAAGCAGCCATCGTGCGGATTTCGGCAAGCTGCCCGCGCATCTGTAAATGTTCCTCCTTCAGGCGCTCTACGAGCGAGGGAAAATAGCCCGGATCCATGATAGACTCCCTATTCGTTTGAATGCTCAAACGGTCGTTCATTCCACATCCTCCTTTGCGTTTTCCTCAGAAAACTTTGATCATAAGCCGACGCAAAAAAAGCTGGCCCATTCTGCATTATCATTGTATGCAGGAAGGGTCAGCTAACATGCGAAGGAAAAATGAACGATTAGACCTTTAACGAATGCGGCTTTCTGTTAATTGGAACTGATTCATGAGCTGGAACAGGGATTGTGTAATCGCCCCGACATCTCCGGTCGTTCGGCGCACATGCAGCATATCCTGCAGGAGCTCTTGGACCGTGCGCTCCACCTCGGCGGATATTTGGCGGTTCTCTTTGCTTACGCCCGCTACTTTCTCCATCAGCGCCACCACTTCTTCCACCACTTGCGTCTTCATGGTGTCGTGGGCGCTTGCTTCGCTGAGAATTTCCGAGGCTGCCGCAACAATCTGCGTCCCTTCCCGCACGACCTTGGTGCCTTCCTCCATCGAGATGGAGGCTTCATTCGCATGACGCTCGATCTGCTCAATCGTGTCGTTGATTTCCGTTGTCGACTTCTTCGTCAGATCGGCCAGCTTGCGAATTTCACCTGCAACGACCGCGAAGCCTTTGCCGTGCTCGCCTACTCGAGCCGCTTCAATGGAAGCGTTCAGCGAAAGAAGATTCGTTTGCGCCGAAATTTCCTCAATCACCTTCAGCAGCCTTGGTATTTCTTGCGTAGTGAGCAGGAACGTTTGGATGGTCCGATTCGTTTCGGCTACTTTGGCTGAAATCTGATCCATCTTATCGCCGATGCGCTCCACTTCGTCCTGGGCAACCGCAATTTGATCGGAGGCTTTCTCTTCCAGCTCACGCAGCGTGCCGCTCATATTTTGCGTGACATCTTTGGCGACATCGATGTCCTTCAGCTGTCCGCGCAAGGAGCGGATCATATTATGGATCTGAGCGCTCATGCGGCCTGTCGATTGCTCCGTGGAGCCCGTCGATTCGTTAAGCCGGTCCTGACTAACCTGAACCTCAGCAGCGGCTTGTTTGACCTGCAGCATGATGCCCTCTAAGGAATCGATCATATTGTTGATCCACTTCGCCAGCTCCCTCGTTTCATCCCCTGCAAACTCCTGCACGCGCAAGCGCTGCGTCAAATCTCCGCTGCCTTCCGCGTTTAGCCGGATGAACTTATTGATTTGAGCCAGCTGCTTGACTAGCGGCTTGCTGCCTCTGCGCCTTATGACACCGGCGCCAATCCAGCCGTATAAAGCACTGGCGGCGGCTGTAATCGCTGCGCCCAGCCCACCCGATACATGGCCATTCAGCAGCCAGAAGCCCCCTCCGGAGAGTAATATAAAACCTACAATAAATTTGAGCTGCAGGCTGAACATCTTCCAATCTATACTGCGAATCCGGTACACTTCTTCCAGATCCCCTTCGCACATCATTCCCCAAACATCCGGACAATGCGGCAGCTGGAAGGTAACGCCTTTCCCGATAACCGATATGTGCCGGTAATCGGAATATCCGGGAAATTCCACGAACAGATTATGCCCTTTGGCAATGGTCCCCGCAACTCCGGGATGGAGCTGCCCTGTCGCCGGATCTGTGAAAATAAGCTCCAGCTCCGTATGCTCTTTCACGCCGACAAGGCCAAAATCCGTGCGAACGCCGTCTTTTAAATTATCGCCGTGTGTAAAGGTCAGATCCTCAAACCGGCTTCGCGATAACGCCGTGCCCGGAGCGATCTGCTTGTTCAATACCGGCTGTGCCATGAATAAATAGTTATCGCCTGAGTCCGGATACACGTGTCCCGATTCCCGCTGAATCAAATCCCCAAGCACGTCGTTCGGCACGCGGCCGCAGATGGCTCCTTGCCACTCCCCGTTCTCAATTACAGGCAGGATGAAGGCCATCGTCATCGCATCGTGGAAGGGCGATGTGCTTGGACCGATCTGCGCGGTCAGCGGGTCCGCGAATGGACCGAACAAACATTTCGCCCCTTTGCGCGTCTCGTCCAGCCCTTTGGCAAGCACGCTTCCCGCTGCATACAGCTTCCCAATATGAGCAGGGTATGTGGAATGGATTACGCCTGCTCGTTCATTTAATATAAAAATTTCCGAGAAGTCGGCTCCGCTCTTTTGAGCGGCGGCAAGCATTTTCTGAAATGCTGCGGCATCCTGGGACAACTGCGGCGAGGCGGACGCCGATTCGGATATCATCGCATGCAGCCTGTCCAGATGAGACCAATACGTATCTACCCAGCTTCGTAAAATTTCCGTTCTCGTATGGGCAATGCCTTCGAAGATATGTTCAACATCTTCCTTGAGATGTCGATTCAGCCGATATGACCACCAGAGCGGCATCCCTTTTCGAAATCCAAGCCAATCAAACATACCCCGTCCCCCTATATTCACATAGCGTGTGAATTTTTTTAACATTTGTCATATTCGACATTCTATAGCGGTTTCTGTTGTAAATCAAGACAAAAGTGCGAATTGTTGAAAATTTTTAATACTTTTGTCCTACGAGGCAATTGGTTCCGATAAATTTAACGTAAGTTATATTGACATAATTTTCTGAAAAATCTACAATATAAGAAATAATAAGATTCACCATCAATTAACGTTATATTCCCTAACATGATTGCCGAATTAAGATCAGAAAGAAAGGAGGCCTGGTTTCCGCTTCGGGCCCTTATCTTCATGTAGCTTCCGAAGGCATAGTCAAGAAACCAGGAAGCTGCGATGTCCAAACCTGAGAATCTGGTCACCACGCCCTATGATCCCCACCCTTTTTACGATGAAATGTTTGTGAACGCCTATTCCGTTAGGCCCCATTATCAAACCGTGTTCCGTCAGTTCATGGCCATGAAGGCAGGCAGTCTTAGCAAGCGCCAAGCCGCCACGATGAAACGGATGATGGAAGAAGGAATTACCTTCACCCTCTATAGCCCCGATCAAACCGAGGCGCTCGAACGCACGATTCCTTTCGATCCGATCCCGCGCATCATCCCTAGGGAGGAGTGGCATAAGCTTGAAAAAGGGCTCGGGCAGCGTGTCAAAGCGCTGAATTTGTTTCTCAAGGACATCTACCATGACCAATGCATCCTGAAGGATGGCATCATCCCCAGAAAAATGGTTCTGTCCAATTGCTATTTCCGACCCGAAATGATGCGTCTGTCCATCCCGGGCGATGTGTACGTAACCGTTTCGGGCATCGATCTAATCCGTGATGAGCACGGCGAATACTTCGTTCTTGAAGATAACCTCCGCTCGCCGTCCGGTTTCTCCTATTTATTCAAAAGCCGTTCCATCATGACACACTTGTTCCCCGAGCTTGTTTTCAGCCACTCCATCCAAGATATCGAACAGAGCTTAAATGTATTTCTGTCCGCCCTGCGCAGGCTGAGCCCTTCCGGGAAAACAGATCCCGTCATTGGCCTTCTAACCCCAGGCTGTTACAATTCAGCCTACTTCGAACATACGTTCCTTGCCCAACAAATGGGGATCGAACTTGTGGAAGGGAACGATCTCGTCGTCATCGATCACAAGGTGTACATTCGCGGAATCAAAGGACTTCGCCAGATCGATGTACTATACCGCAGAATTGACGACGATTTCCTTGATCCGCTTGCTTTTGATCCGAATTCCCTGCTTGGCGTAGCGGGCATTATGAATGCCTACCGGGCCGGAAACATCAACATCGTCAATGCTCCGGGCACAGGCGTAGCGGATGACAAAGCCATTTATGCCTACGTTCCGGACATGATCCGCTACTATTTAAACGAGGAACCTATCCTAAATAACGTGCCTACTTATATTCTTTCAAGACCGGACGAAAGGGAGTATGTGCTGCAGCATCTTCACACCATGGTCGTCAAAGAAACATCGCTCTCCGGAGGATACGGAATGCTCATCGGACCCTCGGCTTCCGAAAGCGAGTTGGCGGATTTCAGGCTGAGGATCATCGCGAATCCTGAACGATATATCGCTCAACCGACCATTCAGCTTTCAAGAGCCCCTGTCATGATGGACGGTCAAATGGCTGCGCGGCATATCGATCTTCGGGCCTTCGTTATCGCAGGCGAAACGATTCAAGTTATTCCGGGCGGACTTACGCGGGTAGCGCTCAAAGAAGGTTCGCTCGTTGTAAACTCCTCGCAAGGCGGCGGCTGCAAAGACACATGGGTGACGAATGGATAGAGATCCACATTAAGATGGGAGGCCAGCTGAACATGGTGATGATGGGACGAACAGCGGAAGCTTTATTCTGGATCGGCAGGTATACGGAAAGAACAGAGAATCATGCGAGGCTAATTGATGTGTATTACCATATTCGCGAGGAACGGGAGAGCGGCAGCGGTCAATCCTGGAGCAGGCTAATCGATACGATCGGTGACAGGACGGCATTCACAGAGCATTACAGCTCCTTCACCGAGCAGCATGTCCTCCAGTACATTACACTCGACAAAAATAATGTCAATTCTTTATTGGCCTGTACCAATCATGCCCGTACCAATCTGCGTAATATTCGGGAGAAAATGCCCTCCGAGCTGTGGGATATTATGAATGGCTTGTATTTGTGGCTAAAAGAGAAAGATGTCCGCGATATCACAAGCGATTCGCCTCATTTGTTTTACCGGTTCGTCCGTGACAGCTTATCCATGTTTCACGGGGCCGCCACCTCGGTCATGCCGCGCCAGAATGAATGGCATTTCATTGAAGCGGGACGCTATTTGGAGCGTGCTGAAAACTTGCTGCGCTTGCTGCAATCTTTGGGCCAGGATTACGCCAGAGAGGAATCGTCTTCCTACCCGCTGATGCTCTCTGTTCTGAAATCGGTCAGCGGCTATGAATCGTTCCGCAGGGAATATGCGGATACCGTAAACCTAAGCAACATCATCAAATTCCTGATGCTGCATGAGGCTTTTCCCCGTTCGATCAGCTACGCTTTCCAAGCGCTGGAGCGATCGTTAAAGAGCATACAAATGGAAGACCCGGATTTGAACATGACGGTACGCAAACTCGCCAAACTGGCAGGAAAAGTGAAAGCTAACCTGGCTTGCATGGACGAGGACGATATTTTATCCGGTAAATTGGAAATGACGCTGCAGGCTCTCCGGGAATCGTGCAATGGGATGGGCTTGCGGATGACCAAAGTCTTTTTTCCCTCCCGGGAGGAGGTCATTGCATGAAAATGCTGGAGATCACGCATATCACGCGCTATTCCTACACAGATTCGGCACAGGACAGTGTCAATGAAGTGCGTTTGACGCCGCTGACCGACAACCGTCAATCCTGCTACCACCACAGCATTATGACGGAGCCGGTAACTGCCTTTTTTACGTATTCGGATTACTTTCATAACCGTGTGCATGCCTTCACCGTCAATAACATCCATCGCGAGCTCACGATTAAAATGACGTCCACCGTTGTCACACACGATAACGATAACACCCCGCGCACAGCCTTCTCGCCCTACGAGGAGAAAGCGCTGCGGCTTAGCGATGAGTTCCAGAATGAACACGCCGAATATTTGCTGCCTACAGGGTATACGGAGCTGACAAGTGAAATCAAGGCCTATTCCGATGCTATTTCGGATCAGCATATTTCTTTATTTGAGCTGCTTAGCACGATTAACACAACGATTCACCGCGATTTCACGTACGATCCCTCCGCTACTTCGGTGCAGACCACGGTGGGCGAAATGCTGCAGCTTAGGCGGGGCGTATGCCAGGACTATTCGCATTTGATGATCGCCGTTTGCCGGGATAAAGGCATACCCGCAAGGTATGTGAGCGGCTACCATTTCGTTGGCGATTTGCAGGGAGGAAGCGCGGAATTTACGCAAGCCTCCCACGCCTGGGTCGAATGCCTCATCCCGGGCAGCGGCTGGTTCGGCTATGACCCCACCAACAACTGCGAAGTCAATTGGCGCTATATTAAGCTGGGTCATGGCCGGGATTACAACGATATCGTTCCCGTCAAAGGCGTCTATCGCGGATCCGGCGGGCAGGATCTGGAAGTCATCGTCGACGTCAAACTGATTGAATGAGCTCTATTTGAAATGAATACGCCGGATTATTCGCCATTTATGATTTCGGCACCCAACATTGTGGCTCTGTCGTGATTGTTTCTCCGGTTTGAATCGCTTTCTCGATCATCATCCCGATATACTGGTCCTGCGAAGCCTCTTCGAGACTATAGAAGCTAGGTCCGCCGAACGTGTAGTCCGCCATTTTTTGCAAACATACGGCAATAGCAATCTCGTCATCATATAACCTCGCCGGAGCGAACGGATTCTCGTAAACCCATTGTTCTCCGCAAAGGATTCCTTTCAGATAATAGCCTTCGGCATTTTCCAACTCGCCTCTGTTCATGCGCTGCAGCTCCAACCGAAGCTCTGTGCACGATTCCTGTTGGATCAGCACCCGGTTGTCAAAGATTTCCCCGCGCTCTCCTCTCACGGACAAATGATTCGAACGAGTCCATGAGCGGTGCTGGTCCTTCGTAAAATCATAAATACCCAGACGATCTCCGAAATCCAGCCATGCCAAATCCCTCTGCAACGGGATCAGTTTATCTTCTGTAGGCGGACCGCTGCGATTAGGACCCTGAACCCACTTCGACTCAAAACGCATCGCCTTAATGCGTACGTCCTCGAAGTTGACCCCGAGCATTTTCCGAATTAAGCTGACGCCATGGTAGAACTGTGAAATTGAAACCGTCGTTTCGGTAATTTTACCAAGTCGACCTGATCGAATGAGCTCCAAGCGGGCTTGCTGTACAGGATGAAAATGGTACTGCTCCGCTACCTGAACACGAGCACCTTTAAGGGTTAATTGATTATGCAAAAGCTGGAGTCCGCTCAGATCGGAAGCAGGCGGCGTTTCCAACAAAGCGGGTATTCCCCGCTCCGCCAACTTTAGCAGATACTCCAGACTCTGCGAAGGAGAGACGGAAACGACGACAAAATCAGGCTGCTCGCTCTCAAGAAGCTGCTCAAGCGTTCGGTAGGTCGGCGTTCCCCACTTCGACTCCATTTCCTTGGCTTTGTCCTCGTTCCTTACGACCATTCCACTAATTTCGAACCGCTCAGGCAGCGCCTGAGCAATCCTTAGAAAATATTGCGCCCGAAAACCGGCACCGCCAATCAAGCTAAATTTCACTGTACTCATCGAAACTTTCCTCCCCATTCTCGGCTTGTAGAACTTCGTTCGGATATACCATGACCTTCAGGCTGCCGCTCTTGTTATGAATGGCACGCTCCAGCGCGTCCTGCGTCTGCTCCAACGGATAACGGTCTGTAATAAGCGCCATCGCGTCTATGCCATCACCGGCAAGAAATTTAATGCCCGTCGGATAGGTGTTCGCATAGCGGAAAACCCCGTAAATATCAATTTCATTGTCCGCCATGAACGGGACATTCAGGGGGATTTCATCCTGCGCAGGCAAGCCTACGATCACAAGCTTGCCGCCACGGCGCAGTGAATAGAGCGCCGATTGCAAAGCTCTCGGATTGCCGGCCGTCTCCCAGGCGGCATCCACGCCAAGCCCGGCCGTCATCTCCTTGATGCGCCCAACCGCATCTTCTTCTCTGACGTTGATGACGTCCGTCGCTCCCATCCGTTTGGCGGCATCCAATCGTACTTGCTCCAGATCGGTGACAATGATCCGGCTTGCGCCGAATGATTTGGCTGCCGCAACAGCCATGAGGCCGACGGGGCCCATGCCCATGATGGCAACCGTCGAACCCGCCTGCAGGCTGCAGCGCTTAGCCGCATGAATGCCGACGGAGAAAGGCTCGACCAGCGCCGCCGCTTCAAAGGACAAATGATCCGGAATGGCGAACACCATATCCCCGCGGATTTTCATATATTGGACGAATGCGCCGTCCACCGGCGGAGTCGCCAGGAACTGCACGTCCGGACACAGATTGTAACGGCCTTCCTTACAAGCCTGACAGTATCCGCAGGTGACGCCTGGCTCGATCGCAACGCGGTCGCCAAGGCTCACGTTTGTTACGGAAGCGCCTGCAGCCACAATAATGCCGGCGCATTCATGCCCAAGAATAATCGGCTTTTCGACCACGTAGCGGCCAATTCGGCCATTTTCAAAATAATGAACGTCCGAACCGCATACACCGACAGCCATCACTTTAATTAACACTTCATTCGCGTCAATTTGCGGGACAGGGCGCTCCTCCATCACGATCGTTCCAGGCTTCGTCATGACAGCCGCTTTCATCACTGCAGGTAGTTGTCCATTCATTTCTTCTCGCTCCTTTTAGATCATTTAATGAGTTCCGTCGGGTTCATGCCGGTAAATTTCTTGAAAAGCGTGCTGAAATAAGGCACATTTTTGTAACCAACCTGCTCAGCTACCTCATACACAAGCATGTTTCTTTCCAGCAGCAGTTCCCTTGCTTTTTCGATGCGCACACGCGTCAAATAGGTGTTGAACGTCTCGCCGGTCACATTTTTGAAAATGATCGACAAATGATTTCGCGAGATATACACCTTATCCGCCAAATCGGCAAGCGTCATATCGTCCGCGTAATGCTCATGTATATATTGTGTCATGAAATCGACGGCTTGTCTGTGTTTACTGTTACCCTTCCACTGTCTGCTGCTGAAAATGACGCATATTTTGGCGGTAAGCCATTCCGATAACTGCTCCGGCAAGGTAAGTCCGACCATTTCTTTCACAATTTGATCATTCGGAAAAATATCATCGAGTACCATGCCCACTTCATAGAGACAATAGGCAAAAATTCCCCAAAGGTCTCCCGCCAGCATTTGCACGTAATCTGGTGTAATCCCTTTTTGTTCCTTCAGTTGTTCGATATATTGGGCCACAAGCTGATGAGCCTGAGTTTCCTGCGAGGCCTTCATCGCACCGGCTAATTCAAAATAAAATTTGGCCGGCCGCATCACCAGCGTTCCCTGATCGTTTCTCATATCCTCACTATACACAAACAAATCATAAGCCGGAGCGACCCGCCCATCTTTCAAATCGATGGCGCGGAACGCTTCCTCCGTCGAATCCGGCATTTCCGTCCAGTCCTCTTTCGTCCCTCCGATGCCGACTCGAATCACAAGCTTCAAATAACCTTTGATGCAGTCAATGAGTCTGATCCCGAGCTCACCAAGCTTCTGCGTAAGCTTATGCTGCGAACAACCGGCCTCCGGATGAAGGATGAGCACGGCTCTTGTCCCATGAAGCTCTACGTATTCAATCGCAGAAAACGATTCGCGCGCAACTTCACAAACGACATTGCTAATGGCAAAGCGAAACAAGCTCCAGTCGGGAAGCGACAGGTTCGAGGTGCGAACGTCACGGATCAGGTCGATGCCAATGACCACATGCTTGCTCTCCGCCCAAAAGCGGTACGGTTCCGGCAGCCGACCCTCATTCCGATAAGAGCTGTCCAATGTACCGGCTACAGCCGATTTCACCCATTCCTTTTCAATGAATGGCTCGTAGAGCATCAATTTCTGCCGAAGCTCGTCCTGCTTAATTCGCTTCTCTTCTTCTTCCATCAGCTCCTGGGTAACTTTACCCAGAATCGTTTTCAACGTAGGGACACTAATCGGCTTTGACAAATAATCGGTGACATTGTGCCGAAGCGCTTGCCTCGCATGCTCAAAATCCTGATATCCGCTCAAAATAATAATTTTGCCGCCATAGCCTTCTTTTCTTAGCTGTTCTATCATATCAAGGCCATTCATGACCGGCATATAAATATCTGTAATGACAATATCCGGCGCAGACGACCTGATGAGCTCCAGACCGTCCTCGCCGTTCAACGCTTCCCCAGCCCATTCTGCATCCAGTTCATCCCAAGGTATGGCTCGTTTCATTCCCTGAAGAACTTGGCGTTCATCGTCTATGATCGCAATCTTCCACACAACGCTGGCCTCCTTACCTTCAACTAATGTTAAGCTAAGCGACTGCTATGTCATATAACTGCGGCCCGGAACAAGCTTTTGTTCCAGGCTTCATTATTTCATATATCCAAACATACTTTCATACTATCAATCCATGCTTCTCTTTGAAATAAGAAAAATGCACGATTTATTTTAAAATACAACGAACTAGTCCCATTTCTCCAATTGATCTTTCACAGGAGGCGCTGCCAAACGAGGAAGCGTAATGATGACACGTGTTCCTCCCTCAGTACGCTCCATCAACTTAATTCCGTTGTTTCCGCCGAAATAACCGGCTATCCGTTCTCTTACGTTGCGGATTCCGTAGCCGCCCGTTTGGCGTTTGTGTTTCCTTTCCACCGCCTGCTGAAGTCCAACCCCATTGTCATCAATCGTAATTTGGATACTATCCTGCGTATCCTGCAGCCGAATATGAATGTGGCCTTGACTTCGCATATTAAAGCCATGAACAATGGCATTTTCCACGAATGGCTGAAGTGTCAGCTTAGGGATGAACAGCTCACGGATTTCCGGAGATGCCTCAATTTCGTAATCAAGCCCCGTTCTCCACCTCAGCTGCTGAATTTCCAAGTAGCACTCCATGTGCATAAGCTCCTCGCCAATGGTGATAAAGCTGGCCCCGTTTGAGAGGCCTATCCGAAACATTCGTCCCATCAACTCCAAAATGCGGCTGATTTCATCCTGCCCCGCTTCAATCGCCATCCAATTCAGCTGATCCAGCGTATTGTAGAGGAAATGCGGATTGATATTCGCCTGAAGCGCTTCAATCTCCGCTTTGCGCTGCTGCTCGTATCTTCGCTGCAGGGAGAGGTACAGTTCTTCGATTCGCTCGTTCTGCTTACGGTAGCCGGAGAATAAAGAACCGAATTCATTCTGATAATCGACCGGGAGCTCCACGTTATTTCCGCCTACGGAATAAACGCTCATTGCGTTCACAAGCTTTTTGATCGGCTTCGTGAACTGTCTGCTCAAATAATGCGTCAGGAACAGCGTCAGCAGGACAGCTCCGACCCCGATCATACCGATGACTTCGGCCAGCCTGATACTGCCTTCCGTAATTTGATGCCACGGCGTAATTTCAACAAGTGTCCAATTGGAATCAAGCAATTTGGAGTAAACCAATAAAGAATCGCCAGCCTCGCTGTTCCCCGTTGTGTGGACATAACCCGATTGCTTCTGTTTGGCATCGCTGTCAATCCATTCGGACAGCTCGTTATGATCCGGGATCTGACCGATCTTAAGGAATTGCTCTCCCCGCGAGTCAATCATGATCCGGTTCGCTTCGGAAGAATGTCCCGCCAGCAGGCTCCTGATTTGATCGGCCTTCACGTGGATGACCAAAACCCCTAAGTATTTGTCGTCGTACATAATTTTTCTGGCAAAGCTGAGGACCGGCACATCCCCTTGAAAGCTTGGAATCAGATGTTCGATGGACCATGTAAAATCATTCCCCGTCAGCAGCTCCGCCCAGGACTGCTTGTTCAGGTCCGCCATATCCCGGAACTGAATATAGCTCTTGGCATCGCCTTGAAGCGGGCGCTTCATATACAGATCAATCCCTTGAATGAGCGGAATGGAATAGGTCAAATTCGCAAGCGCCTTTTCAACACTTATCGATCCCCGGTACCGGTCGAACTCATCCTGCTTATTGGCCAAAAAGGTAATCAATTCATTGTCGCGTGATGTGGACAACGAGATCTGTTCAATGGTAACGAGCCTTGTCGTAATTTCATTATTCAGCTCGTCCAGCAGCTTTTGCTGGTATTGAAACGTCGTTTGAGCAAGCTCCTTCGATGAAATACTATAGCTGGCCCATACGCTGCAAGCCAAGACAACAATAATAAATCCGGCAAAACTGCGGAAAAACAAGTGGTCGACTCTAAATTTTTTGAAAGGATTCGTCATGCGGTTTGCGCTCCCGTTAAGTATCCGATTAGGCGAAAGAAACGGTAAAACAACGAAACTTGTTCGCTGCTCTACCGTTCTATGAATTCCTTATTTGTTTTTCATCTTATCCTTTAATACCGGTTGTTGCAATCCCTTCGACAAAGTACTTCTGCAAGAACATAAAGACAAGTGTCGCAGGCACAATGGAAACAAGCGACATCGCCAGCAGCTGCCCCCACTCCTGCCCTGTTTGCGAATCGTTAATCATCCGCAGCGCCAGTCCGACGGTGTACTTATCGACTGAGTTAATGTAGAGCAAATGCCCGAGGAAATCATCCCAATTCCATAGGAAACAGAAAATCATGACCGTAACAATCGCCGGTTTCGTAAGCGGCATAACAATTCGTAGGTAAATGCCGAACCATGAGCAGCCGTCCATTTTCGCCGATTCATCCAGCTCTTTGGGAATACCGCGCACGAATTGGATGAGCAAGAAAACGAAGAACGTTCCGCCTGCACCGCTGGCTAGCAAATGAGGCACAATAAACGGAAGGTACGTATTCACCCAACCCAACTGGTGGAACATCGCATACTGCGGAATAATGAGCACCTGACCGGGAAGCATCAGCGTGACCATTAACAGCGAGAACCAGACCTTTTTCAGCGGGAAATCCAGCCTGCCGAACCCGAACGCGACAAGCGTGCTGGAGATCAGCGTGACGGCTAGAACGGCAATCTCAAGCCCGAACGTGTTGAGATAAAAGTCGGTGAAGGAATGTCCCGGAACCGAATTCCAGCCTTTCACAAAATTGCTCCATTGCGGCGAAGATGGGAAAAGGCTCGGCGAGCTCAATTCACTATTGGATTTCAACGATGCGCCGATCCACCAAAGGACCGGATAAGCCATCAGTAAACTGAAGGCAATCATGAACAGATGACGGACAGCTTGACTCCATTTCGTGGTCATTTGCTTTTCTTACCTCCCGTCTCCGTTTCATAAAATACCCAGTATTTGGATGTACCCGCGATAATAGCCGCCACAATCACGATCATAACGAGCATGATCCAGGCCAGTGCAGAGGAATACCCCAATTGATAGCGGCTAAACGCCCGTTCATATAAGTACAACGCATAGACGTAGGTGGAGTTCATCGGTCCGCCATTTGTGATGACGTAAGCCGAGGTGAACATTTGAAATGCGTTAATAACGCCCATAATCAGGTTAAAATACAAAGTCGGCGAGAGCATCGGAAGCGTAATCTTGAAAAATTGCACAAACCGGTTCGCTCCGTCCACCCCGGATGCTTCATAGAGATCATTCGGGATTTGCTTAAGTCCGGCTAGAAAAATGACCATCGAGGAACCGAACTGCCAGACCGTTAATAAAATAAGCGTCCACAAAGCCGTGCTTGGATTAGTAATCCAGCCAATACCTTGAATGCCGAACTTGGCGAGAACTTCGTTAAAAATCCCGTCGACGCCAAAAATGTTCCGCCACAGCAAGGATACCGCGATGCTCCCCCCGATCAAAGATGGGAAATAAATCGCCGTTCGGTAAGCCGAGATCCCTCTCATCGCCTTATTCAGCAATATGGCAACAAGCAAAGCCGCGACAAGCTTGAGCGGCACGGAGGCCAGCACGTACAAGAACGTAATTTTCACGGATTGGAGAAACTTAGCATCCGCCGTAAAGATTCGCTCATAATTATGAAATCCGACCCAGTTGATGGATTCCATCAGCGTATAGTCGGTAAAGGAGTAGTACAACGATAAAAACATCGGATACGCCGTAAGCCCGAAAAATCCGAGCAGCCACGGCAAAATAAATAAATATCCCGCAATTGGCGCATCCCAGCGACTTAGAAAAGAACGACGTTTCTTGGTGCCCGCAGCGGCTTTCACGGCAACGGCTGTGGAACGATTCATGTAGGTTCACCTCTGCAGTTAGTCTGATTACTTGATAGTTCAAGTATAAAGGGTGTACGTCAGGTACTAAATGAGAGGAATCATCGAATTCTTTCAAAATATCCCGAATATCCGATATGGTTCCGATTCTAGCTGCAGGGTGGACCTAAGATGATCGTGATTGCTTGTCATTAACGCCGAAAACTCCCGTTAATTCCCGCTTCTGATCCACTTCTAGCCTCGGTAACTGGAGTTTCTCCAGCTAATTCGGCCAAACTGGGACTCATTTTCAAACTATCGACGATTTAGATGGAGTTTCTCCTGCTATTCCTTTCCCTGGGCCGCCCCGGATCAAATTAACGGTTGATTCTCCTTTTATTCCAGATCAGCAGTGGCAGGCACCACAGTGAAACTGGAGCAGGATGATGGATCGTCCGATATTATCTTAAAGTGGGACTGGTTTTGATTGAACAATTGCTTTATAATCAAAAACAAGTGACGAAGTACGTCCCGATCCATTCATTACGAGTGGAGACGGGGCGTTTTTTTATTTATTCAGAGGGGTTGAGATTATGACTTTTAATGATGCACACACCGCATTTATCCGTCTTCATAGCGAAAACAGATCGGGAGAGCGCCGGGGCAGGCTGGAAAGGGGACATGGGCACGGTGAAACACTGTTTCTTAACAATGTCTGGTGGCCTCTTAGGGTCAGCTTCAAAGATCTTCATCCGGAGTACGAAGTGCTCGATTGGCGGGGAAAATCTTATTTTGCTGATTTTTCCTGGCTACCCGGATACGTTAAGCTGCTAATTGAGATCAAAGGCTACACGGCGCATGTGCGTGACATGGACAGGCAGAAATATTGCTACGAGTTGAACCGTGAGACGTTTCTTCATGCCATAGGATTCCATGTCATTTCCTTTGCTTATGACGACGTTGAGCAGCGTCCCGATCTGTGCATCACTTTGCTTCGTATGGTGCTAAGCAACTATCAGCCCAGCCATGCACCTATCTCGCGCGCGCAGCTAGCCGAAAAAGAGATTATCCGCCTTGCAATAGAGCGGTCGCATTCTCTGCGCCCATTGGACGTTGCGCGTCATTTGGAAATTAATCACAAGACAGCAGTGCTCATACTGAAAAGAATGTGCGCCAAAGGTCAGTTACTCCCTTCTTACGGCGATAACCAAGAAAGGGTCGTCCGGTACGAATTAGCTAAAGAGGTGCTGGCGTACTTTTGAAGTTTCTACGACTCCCATCACGCGCGAATCCTGAGCGCGTATTGTAGCGCCGACGCATGACGGAGGTAAAACCCAATTTGTTTAACTCCGAAAACTCCTGCTAATTCCTACCTCTGATCCACTTTCAGCCCCAATAACTGGAATTCCTCCCGCTAATCCGGCCAAATTCGGGCTCATTCCCAAACTACCGACGATTTAGATGGAGTTTTTCCTGCTTTTCCGTTCCCTGTACCGATCAACGGTAGATTTTCCTGTTATTGCAGATCAGCAGTGGGGGGTACCGCAGTGAAACTCGAGCAGAAGAATGGATCGCCCGATATGACTCTGGTTCTACCTACTATGATCACGATTGCTTGTCACTAACGCCGAAAACTCCTGCTAATTCCTACTTTTTATCCACTCCAGCCCCTATAACTGGAATTCCTCCCGCTAATCCGGCCTAATCCGGGCTCATTCTCAAACTACCGACGATTTAGATGGAGTTTCTCCTACTATTACGTTCCCTGGACCACCCCGGACCAGATTAGCGGTAAATTTTCCAGTTATTGCAGTTGGGACAGTATGATGGAGGGTTGCTGGGTTGTGGGTTGCTGGGCTGTTGGGTTGATGGGTTGGTGGTTGGTGGGTTGGTGGTTGGTGGGTTGGTGGTTGGTGGGTTGGTGGGTTGGAGGAATGAATGATTAGAGCAGCATGAATGGTTCGAGCGGCGACGACACGGCGAAGCAGTGGAATCGTAAACAAACCAAAGAAGCAGCCTAAAAGCGCCGCTTCTTTGCAGATTAATATATCGTTCTTCCCAATGCATCGGCAATGCCGCTCTTGCGGAAGAAGTACGTGTTAATCATATCGCGCCATTCTCTCGCATGAGCAGCTTGCTCCGCAAGGCGGTCTGCTACGTGCTTATGCACAAGCTCGCCTACACTCCCCTTCAGGCCAGCCCACTCTACCGCCAACTGCTCAGCCCGTTCCACGCCTTCAAAATGCGTGTTATATATATGCTGAATCACCGTTTGCCCTGAATGCAGCACATGTGTGTACGGCACATGATGGAAAAACAACAGCAGCTCATCCGGACAGCTTTCAACCGACTCGTAAGTTTCGTAATTCGCACCTTTGTACTGTGCCGCATACCCTGTGCCGGTTGCCTTCGTCCGGTCGACACCGATGCCATGGCAATCCGCAAAATGATACGTGCCCCACTTCGAATATTCGTAGCCGTCTACGTTCGGCCCGTAATGATGGTCTGGACTCACCATCCAGCCTACGCCGAGCGGCGCCGTATAGGCTTCATAGATGCTCCATGACTCCATGAGCATACTCATCACCACGCTGACGATTTTCTCGTCTCCGCCGAAGGTCAGGCGAATCCACTCCTCCGCAATCGCTTCGGCGGACAGCTCCGGATTCCACGCCAACCGGCCGTAACCGTACAGATTCGCCTGCGCCAGCAAATGCCCAGTCCAATTGACATCGTTCCCGATATTGGAGACGGCGGCAAAGCCGCTGAATCGATTGCCATGCAAGGACCCATCGACAATTCGCTTAATGCTGGACCCTTCCCCCTTCGCATAGGTTTCGAAATCAAGCACTTCTTTCCACTGCGGAACGAGATAGCATAAGTGGCGTTGTTGACCCGTATATTCCTGGGTAATCTGGAACTCGATCATCTGGTTCGTCGTCTCCATAGCTCCAATCAACGGAGATACCGGCTCCCTCACTTGGAAATCCATAGGACCATTCTTTACCTGCAAAATGACATTATCCATGAATCTTCCATCCAGCGGTTTAAAATGATCATACGCCGCCCGAGCCCGGTCCGTCACCCGGTCACGCCAATCCTGCTTGCAGTTATACACAAAGCAACGCCAAATAACAATGCCGCCGAAAGGCTTAAGCGCCTCTGCCAGCATATTAGAGCCGTCTGCATGATCGCGGTCATACGTAAACGGTCCTGGGCGGTTCTCCGAATCCGCCTTCACGAGGAAGCCGCCGAAATCCGGAATCGCGGCGTATACTTCGGCTGCTTTAACCCGCCACCATTCGCGCACAGCAGGGTCGAGCGGATCAGCCGTAGACAGCCCGCCGATTTCAAGAGGACTCGCGTAGTTGACGCTTAAGAACAGCTTGATCCCGAACGAGCGGAACACGCCGGCCACCTTTGCTACTTCCGGGAGGTATTCCCCGGTCAGGAACTTCGTTTCCCATTGATGAACGTTCACATTATTGATAGAGATGGCATTTAGGCCCGAAGAAGCCAGCAGCCTGGCATAATCGCGAACACGTGTCAGATCTGTTGTGATCCGGTTGTTGTCAAAGAAAATCGACTTGCCAGCGTAGCCCCGCTCAATACTGCCGTCGATATTATCCCATTGATTGATCATTCGCAGCATATTCACCGGATTTTCAATAACGTCTAATCCGTTGACAGCTTGCTTCGTGCTGAGAAGCCGAAGCAAATGAAAAGCTCCATATAAGACGCCGGATGCCGAAGATGCGCCAATCACGATACTGCCGCTCGCCGGATCCGACTTGATCGCAAACCCTTCAGGCTTAATAACCGAGCGGGTCTCATCGCCAAAAGTGCGGTCTACAAGCGCATTACCGCCGCCGAACGTTCCCAGTGCAATAACAGCGCCCCCTTCTACATTTTCAGAGACGCTAATCGCTCTACCCAGCAACTTGCCAATCCCGTGGGACAGTTCTTGGGCAGCCGTATGAATCACTTCGTCTTCTTCCGTACAAACAATTCGGCTGTAGGCCAAATATTGGTCATATCGCTCGCCAGGGGCTACCGGATGAAATTCAAGCCAGGCCTGGTAGCCTGTTTGTTGTGTAGTTGTATCGCTCATAAGAAATATCTTCCTCTCCTTTTATTCGCCATTCTAAATGGATTGAAAAACCTGTTTTTCCGCAATGAAATGCACCGGCAGATCAGGAAACTTCGCTTTCAGCATTTCAGCCAAATACTTCATACCCGGTTCTTCGCTTTCAGCATGTCCAAGTGCTATGAAGGCTCTCTTCCTGCCTTGGTGCACGGCATCGCGCACATATTCAGGCGTCTCCCATTCAGGGCCTTCACCTGCAATGATCACATCGACTCCGTCCTTTTGAAAAAGGGGAATAGCCATCCCTCCTCCGCCTCGATATCCCGCAAGAAGCCCAACTCGTGTGCACGTCATGCTCAAATCGCCGGCTGCACGGACGAATGAAATACCCAGCTTGCTTTTCAAATATCCCGCCAGCTCCTCAACTGTCATAGGCGGAATCCTTAGCAAAGAGGCTGCCGGTCTATTTTCCGTTACATAAGACGTCCAGTCTAAGGCTTGAATCAAACCAGTCATAATGCCATCAGGGCGGTACCGATGCCAATAATCGTGAAACCGGAAAATGGCAATCCCTGATTCCTCGATAAGCTTCTGTTTCGCCAGGTACACCGAATCACTTAAAAGCGGCTCTATCTGGTCATGGTGATGATAAAATGTACCTTCATGCGTAATAAGCAAATTGACGCCCCTGTCAATAGCTGTCTGAATCACATGATGCGTTGCCATGAACGTCGTCGCGATACCCTTCACTTCTGTCGACGGATCACCCGACTTCAGTGTGTCCACCGTTACACTCAGCCGTCCGACCGGTTCGATTAAATGATCCAGGATCTCTTGAATACGAATCGCCATAACCTCATTTCCTTTCCTCATCCACATTGTCCATAAAAAGCAAGAGAGCCGGAACAGGCATGTTCCGGGCTCGTTTTCGCCTTATTTTTCGTAAGCTTGTGCGGCTACTTTCAATTGCTCATAAGCTTTTTCCGGTGTTGTTTTACCGAAGCTAAGCTGATCGCGGACAAGCGGCCAATCTTTATCAATGTAGTTCGTCCAGCCTTTCACGCCAGGATTCCACGTTTGTCCGTCTTTCTCAGTGGCGTGCAGCAGGGCAGAACCGATTTTATCGACATCGCTCATGCTGGACTCCAAGGAAGTTGCAATTTCTTTGTTAACCGGCAATCCGCGTACCGTTGTCAAAATTTTCGCAGCTTCCGGATCGTTTACGAACCAATCCACGAACTTTTTCGCCTCTTCCGCTTTCTTGGAACCTGCGGAAACACCCAAGTATAAGGATGGTTTCAACCAACCGCCTGCTTCAACACTGCGAGGCATTGTTACTAGCGCATAAGCGCCTTTTTTCAAGCTATCCCATGAACCATAGTTGCTGGAGAAGCCCATACGGAACAAAATTTTACCGTTAACCATCAAATCCATTTTCGGGTCAAACTCTTTATCAGAGGAATTCACATCCGCAGGAGGAACGATTCCATTTTTACGCATCTCGTCGAAATTCCGCGTCCACTCTAAGAAAGTTGCTTGATCGACATTGAACTTCCCTTCCGCAGATACGACCATGCCTTTCCCTTTCGCATATTGGAATGCGGAGTAAGCGAAATAATCGCCGGCATAATCCTTCGTGAAGTATTGTCCTTCCGGAAGTTTCGTTTTCGCTTCTTTCGCGAGTGCGAAGAAATCATCCCATGACCAGCCGTTTTGCGGAGCTTTCAAACCGAGCTTGTCCATAGCGGCTTTATCGTAGATCATCCCGTAAGCTACTGAACCAAGCGGCATCGCATATTGTTTGCCTCCGGATTGGCCTCCGGACAGCACTTTTGCATCAATTTTGCTCACATCAACACCGGTCAGCGGCGCCAATTGATTGCGGCCTGCCCAATCTGAAATCCAGCCTGGATCAAGCTGCATAATATCCGGCGCGTTATTCGCAGCTGCTTGCGTGGACAGTTTGTCCAAATAGCCGTCAATACCGGAATACTCAGGCTCGAAAGTAACGTTCGGGTGTTTTTCCGTATACAATTTCAGTGCGGCCAAAGTCGCCTCGTGACGAACCGTAGCCCCCCACCACATAATGCGTAGTTTCACCGGCTCATTCGATGCTGTTGCTGATGTTGCTGTGCTTGCCGGCCCTGCATTGCTATTTGTTTTGCCGCCGCTTGCACAGGCTACCAGTGATCCTGCTAGCGCGGTCGCCAATACTAACCCTAGAGAACGCTTCCATTTAATCATCGTGTGTAATCCCCCTACTTCATCAGTGATGTTTTGCTTACATTTATAGTACCAATAGTGGATTATGGTTTATATAAGAGAGATGCACGAATTATTTTAAATTTGCACGAAAATGATCTGCTGCTGCCAAGCGGGTACACCAGCTCTTTTCGATACTGGTCTTTGCTTCACGATACCAACTCTGCGCACCTATGCAAATTTTAACATAATACCTTCAAGTAAATAAAAGGAATTCAAGTTCATATGTGGAATAATAGTATTAATCCAAAAATGAAACGATTAAACTCTAATTTTCTGGGAGGCTGTTTGGAATGAGATCAACGGGGATTGTAAGAAAAGTAGACGAGCTGGGACGTATTGTTCTGCCGATTGAGCTGCGGCGCACGCTGCACATCGATATCGGGGACGCCATTGAAGTCTATGTCGATCCGGAACGTATCACGCTTAAAAAGTATATGCCCGCTTGCGTGTTTTGCGGAAATTTCGAGAATATGACTTATTTTAAAGGTAAAATGGTTTGTAGTTCCTGCGTCGAGGAAATTAATTAATATATAAAACAGTTAGACCGAATAAGGCGTATAGCATTGGCTTTTAAACCTGCTATACGCCTTATTTCTGTATAAGAAGCCTACAATCGAGAGAGTAAGATAGATACAAGCATACCTGCTATCGCGATCCAAAATAAATAAGAACGCAGCACACGCTTTAAACTCTTGTCCTGACGTTCCATGACTGCCCTCTTCCGGGCAGAACTGGAATTCGTCTCCGCATCTAACTCATCTGTGACTTGTGAGCGCCAATTCACGAATTGAAACCCAATTCCGCTGACCACAACGGAAATCATCAGTAAAATCAAAGAACCCATAAATAGTTTGTCCGATATGGACTGCATCATGTATCTAACCTTTCTGTCTTCGCCTCATTTGCTTTTCTATTATACTTCAAATCGCGCATAGAATGCACACGAAAAGCCCCAATCCGCTGATCATCCTCGGACTGGGGCTTGTTGATTCAAAGCTTATAGCGTTTTATCTCCTGGCTTCCAGTTCGCCGGACAAAGTCCGCCGGCTTGAAGCGCTTGAAGCACACGCAGCGTCTCGTCTACCGAGCGTCCAACGTTCATGTCTGTCACGACCTGGTAACGCAATACGCCTTCCGGGTCGATGATGAACAAGCCGCGGTGAGCTGCGCCGGTTTCATCATCCAGCACGCCGTAAGCGCGGGCTGTTTCTTTGGAGAAATCGCTGACAAGCGGGAATTGTACCGGGCCGATACCGCTTTGATCGCGCGGTGTTTGTGTCCAGGCTCTGTGCGTGTACACACTGTCCACGGAAGCTCCTACGATTTCACAATCCAGATCAAGGAATTGTTCATAGTGATCGCTGAAAGCTGTAATTTCAGTCGGACATACATAAGTGAAGTCGAAAGGCCAGAAGAAGAATACGAGCCATTTTCCTCTATAGTCCTCAAGCGAAATTTTTTCTTCTAAAGTTTCCATGTTTTTCGTGGACAGCAGTGAAAAAGTCGGAGCTGGCAGCCCTATTTTAGCAAATGTATGGGAGGGTTGTAAGGTTAATTGTGTCATGATTCTCTCTCCTCTTATATCTGTATTATGTTTGGTCAGGTGTTAGGCGGTTACTTCAGCCAAAGCTTTTTTCAGCTTAGTTACGTTGAGACCTAGAATCTTGTGCTCGTCAATCACCGTTACCGGCAGCGACATTAAGCCCATATCATGAAGTTCCTGGCCATATTGATCGTTCAGATCAATGTTTCTTTCTTCAAAAGCAACTTGTTGATCGGACAAATACTTTTTTAACTGCATGCAATAAGGGCAATTTGTACTGGAATAAACAATGACATTCGACATAGACTATACATCTCCTTGATGGGAATAAGATTATTTGTACTGTGGGATCAACTGAGCCCGTTTATTAATAAATTTATCAACAGCCATGGCCGCAATGGCCCCATCTGCAGCAGCAACGACAGCTTGCTTGACAGGCGTGCGTCTAACTTCTCCGGCGCCGAAGACGCCAGCAACCTGTGATTGCATGGAACTGTCAAGGACCATAAAGCCTTCCTCATCCAGCGGAACTTGATCCTGCAGGAAATCTGTCCCGGGCTTGCTGCCCGATAAGAAGACAAAAACGCCGTCCACCTTGAGCACTTCCTCTGTGCCCGCTCCTGTCCGAATGCGAAGCCCTTCTACTTGGTTATCGCCAAGCACTTCAAGCGGTTTGGCTTTATAGAGGATATCCGTTCCCGGCAGCTCTGGCATGTGGTGAACGCCTTGCAGCTCGGGGCGCGGCACGACGAAGTAGATTTTATCCGTAAATTTGCTGAGTGCTTGCGCTTCTTCCAAAGCTTCTTCCGAATCACCGATGACGGCGACCGTTTTTCCTTCAAAAAAAGCTCCGTCACAAGTCGCACATGTGCTTACGCCGCGCCCAAGCAAATTCTCTTCCCCAGGCAGCATACGATTGCGGCCTTTAGACCCCGTGGCAATAATGATCGATTTGCCTTCATACATGCCGTCAGCCGTAAATACGACCTTCGTCTCGTCTTCCACATCTACAGCTGTGATCGTCGTCTGAATAAATTCAGCGCCAAATCCTTTCGCTTGCTCGCGCATCGTATCCAGCAAATCCTTACCGGACATTTCCCCAGGCACTCCCGGGTAATTTGCAATTTTATGTGTAATGGCCAAAGCTCCCGTATTCGGCGACTTGTCGATCACCAGCGTCTTCAAGTTTCCTCTTGCTGTATATATGGCAGCAGAAGCTCCTGCCGGTCCCGCTCCAATTATAATGACATCATACATCGCGACTGCACCCTTTCTACCATTCAACTGCTCGTCCACTGATAATCAATATCAGATAATAATTATTATAATTAAATTAATGCGAAAGTCAATCTTTTTTGATAGTCATTATAATTAATTTGGGCCCCAATCAATCCCGCTATCTCTTACATAGATTGGAGCATTAACAAAAGAGGAGTTGATATTATGGTACGTATCCTTGATAAAGCGGCCGTTCAAACGCTTAGTCGCTTCAACCCGGCTAAATCGTTTACGATTCGACGTTCCCCACAAAAATCTGGCATAGCATCGATCCCTATACGGATTCCTGTGAATTCTCAACCTAACCGGGTAGATTTGGTGTTATCCGTTGGTGTCAGAGGTATCACGGGCATTGGGCAAATTCGCTTTAGAGTCTTCCGCGGTAATACAGAAATTTTTAATACACAGCAAGGTATCGAATCTAAGGGTTCAGAGCAAAATTATATCGTTACCTTCCAAGCTGAAGATAGAAATGTAGCAGCAGGTACTCATGCCTACACAGTCATAGCAGAAAACCGTGCTGCAAATACAAGAGTAGATATTGTAGGACCAATATCATTTAGTGGGCTAGCAGTTAAAACCAGAAACTGACAGCACCTCTTATCATCGATTTCACACGCAAGGGACAGGCCATCGGTAATGATTTGCGAGTGCATTTCGGATCCGGCTGCGTACGAGCCGTGACGGCGGCCCTGCTTATTGATAATTTCATTTAAGAAATCATTGATAAAGCAATGGTGATCGGAAAAGCTACTCGCTGCTTTACCACTATTTGTGATACGGTTCTCCGCGATTTCTATAACGGCAAGTTTAAGGACCACCCATTACGGGTAGTCCTTTTTATCGCAAGCTTAATACTCCTAATGCTGAGGGCGGGAACACCCACAGCATGAACAATCAAAACCATCATGTTAGGTCTATTCCATATTCGTCGTTTAATTGTAAGTCCCGATGCTAAATGATATCGGGGCTTATTTTAGTGCGCCAAGCATGGGCACTGTACGTACGGTGATGTGAGAGCTTGGGGGCTTGTCGCCCCCTGCTACTCGATTTTCATAAAATTTTTTATTCAAATATTCTTCTGGCCATAATTGCGAGATCCGTAACGTCTACTTTGCCATCATTGTTTAGATCTGCATTTTTGTATTGATCCCAATCCGCATCTGTTGATGCCTTACCATATGCGGCGGCAACAATCGCCAGATCGCCGATCGAAATT
>NZ_WHNZ01000031.1 GCF_013141725.1 Paenibacillus planticolens
CACCGGCGACCAGCCTGCCGCAAGCAGGGAAGCCGAAATCATGGTCGTCAACGCGATCACGGAGCCTACCGACAAATCGATGCCGCCGGATACAATGACGAAGGTCATCCCCACGGCCGTAATCAATAAAAAGGCATTATCGATGAGCAAGTTCAGCAGCACTTGCAGCGAGAAGAAGCCGGTATACCGGAAAGAGCCTGCGATATACATTGTGGCGAATAAAATAACGGTGACATAAATCGGAATGTATTTGCGATTAAGCAGCATGGCGTTTAGCCTCCCGTTCTCCCGGATAATGACGAGTCTTCCAGCGGATGATCAAGGATTGGCGGAAAGCTTCGGACTGAATCAAGCAGACGGCCAGCACGACGAACGCTTTGACGACGAGCGTGATCTCAGGCGGAACCCCGATCATATAAATCGTTGTCGTCAACGTCTGGATGATAAGCGCGCCGATCAGTGTTCCGCTTAGGTAAAATCTTCCGCCGTTCAGGGAGGTTCCCCCGATGACGACGGCAAGAATGGCATCGAGCTCGTACCATAGACCGGCATTGTTGCCGTCGGCGCTGGAGACGTTCGAGCTCAAGATCAATCCGGCAATCCCCGCACAGACGCCGCAGAAAATATACACGGCCAGCATGACCGTACGGGAGCGAATGCCGGCCAAATGGCTGGCCGTCGGCTTGCAGCCGACCGACTCAATGAACAGACCGAGCGCCGTTTTCCGCGTCAGTAATGCGGCTGCGGCAAACACGATGGCCGCAAG
>NZ_WHNZ01000001.1 GCF_013141725.1 Paenibacillus planticolens
CACGGAGGATGCCTAGGCACTAGGAGCCGAAGAAGGACGTGGCGAACGACGAAATGCCTCGGGGAGCCGTAAGCAGGCTTTGATCCGGGGATGTCCGAATGGGGGAACCCAGCTGTGGTAATGCGCAGTTACTCTAAAGTGAATACATAGCTTTAGTAGAGGCATACCCAGGGAACTGAAACATCTAAGTACCTGGAGGAAAAGAAAACAAAAGTGATTCCGTCAGTAGCGGCGAGCGAAAGCGGAATAGCCCAAACCAAGGAGCTTGCTCCTTGGGGTTGTAGGACCTCGATATGGGGTTAGTTCGGTAGGCGAAGTGATCTGGAAAGGTCCGGCATAGAAGGTAAAAGCCCTGTAGCCAAAATCGAACGAATCTCCTAGAGGTATCCTGAGTACGGCGGGTCACGTGAAACCCCGTCGGAATCCGGCAGGACCATCTGCCAAGGCTAAATACTCCCTAGTGACCGATAGTGAAGCAGTACCGTGAGGGAAAGGTGAAAAGCACCGCGGAAGCGGAGTGAAAAAGAACCTGAAACCGTGTGCTTACAAAAAGTCAGAGCCCTCTATATGGGTGATGGCGTGCCTTTTGTAGAATGAACCGGCGAGTTACGTTCCCGTGCGAGGTTAAGTTGAAAAGACGGAGCCGCAGCGAAAGCGAGTCTGAATAGGGCGCTTTAGTACGTGGACGTAGACCCGAAACCGTGTGATCTACCCCTGTCCAGGGTGAAGGTGAGGTAACACTCACTGGAGGCCCGAACCCACGAATGTTGAAAAATTCGGGGATGAGGTGGGGGTAGCGGAGAAATTCCAATCGAACTCGGAGATAGCTGGTTCTCCCCGAAATAGCTT
>NZ_WHNZ01000032.1 GCF_013141725.1 Paenibacillus planticolens
CAGTTCCAATATGTGGTACCATTAAGTCAGTACAAAAATTGCACCATGGGGGTGTGATTCACAAAATGGAATCTAGTTGGAAAGAAATAATTATTGCAATTATGAGCAGTAAAAATCTAGACCTAATTATAAATTATTAAAAAAACGAATTTTCTAACGCATTATGTAATAAAGATCCCTGAGAGAAAAATAGTGCAGTACCAACAAAATAAGGCTGCCGCGACATATAAACGGCAGCCTTATTGAACGGGCAGGATAGCAGAATGATATGTGGGATTTATTGTAATTAAAGAATTTCAGGAGGTATAAGTGAATGCTTATAAACTGCTAAAAAAATTATTGAAGTCTTGGAAAAAATTAAGTCATTCCACTAACGATGAACGTTTGTTCAATAACATCATCTGAAGCCTTCATAACTAAATGACGATCAATGAAAGGAATATTTGAATGACAATACAACCTAGATCCCTGAGTGTCGAAATAACCAAAAATGTACAGATTGATTATCTCATTTCTCATCCTGAGGGATATGAAGACTCAACTCATGAGTGGGGACTTATTATTTTTTTACATGGTATGGATAAGAGGGGCGAGGATGTATCCCAACTATCTAGTTATGGACTGCTTGAAATAGTTAATGAAGGTAAATTATCGCTACCGTTTATTGTTGCGGTTCCCCAATGTCCAAGTGAGTCTTATTGGAACATGGAGCGTGATGCAGTTACTGCTTTGGTAGATGAGCTTATAACTATTCACCGCGTAGATCCAAGACGTATTTATTTGATAGGGTATAGTTTGGGAGGATATGGAGTTTGGGATTTAGCTATCCATAATCCGAGAACATTTGCTGCAATTGTGCCATTGAGTTCAGGAGGACAAATCTCTAAAGCAGAGCAGCTTAAAAATACTGCAATTTGGGCTTTTCATGGAGCCAATGATGAGATTGTCCCATTAGAACAAATGACAAACATGGTAACCGCTGTAGAACAGCATCAAGGAAATGTAAATCTTACCATATACCCTGATTTGGGACATGATATATTGCGAACAACATTGAGTAACCAAGAGCTATATACTTGGCTACTTGAACAAAAAAAGTAGTTTGGAACTACCGACTAAGCTCGAATAATTTAGAAACCCGTTCAGAAAATAACCTCCGATTGTCTAACAAACTGCAAAGGCAATTGCTCCAAAAAACCATATTCGAGTTCGTTTAATCAAATAAATCACACCGCAATGAAAAGTACAACTTTTATTCTTCTATTCCATACACGTCTCTTGTTATCCTTTGTTCTGTTGAACTACCGGGAAACGATAGCGCAATTACCAGGGAGCAGATCACCACGCAGCTGTTCCCTTTTTCTTTGAGGGACGGGCAGGCTAGTTTAAAATGAACCATGGAGAACCGTATCATAAGTGAATTTCGCACATCTACCAGTAAAAAGGAGATTTCTCCTGTACTGTCGAAGAACAAGGGAGCGTGCCTGTCTGGTCGTTCTTCAGACAAGAAAGGAGCCCAAATGCATACCTATAGCCTTTTCGAACATCTCTTATTCCCGCCGACTTTCTTGAATAGAAAGCAGTTAGGGTGTCAACTGAAGGGAAAAACCATTCTTATAACGGGAGCAAGTTCCGGAATTGGCGAACAGCTTGCTTATCTGCTGTCTGAGATCAAGGTTCATATGATATTAGTGGCCAGACGAGAGGACAAGCTTTTAGCTATGAAAAGGGAAATCGAAACGAAATCGGCTCAAGTAAGTGTGTTCCCGGCCGATCTTCGAAATCAGAAGGAGATGGAGGAATTGCTCACCTTTCTTCATCAGCTACCTGAGGGGCTTGATATTGTTATAAGCAATGCGGGTCATTCCATCAAGCGATCGATTAATCAGTCCTTGGATCGCTATCATGATTTTACGCGCACGATGGCGATCAATTATTTTGCGCCGGTTCAACTGCTCTTGTCAACCATTCCACTTCTTGAAAAAAAGCAAGGGCACATCATTAACGTCTCGACAATAAATGCTCTTTTGCTTCCCCTTCCATATTGGGCGGCTTATCAGGCTTCGAAGGCTGCTTCTGACTCCTGGTTTCGGTCTGCCGCTCCCGAGTTGAACATGATGGGGATCTCCGCCACCTCGATCTATCTTCCGTTAGTTAGAACGCCCATGATCCTGCCAACCGATGCTTATCAAAAATTACCGGCCATGTCCCCACAGCACGTTGCAAAGATAATATGCAATTCCATCTGTACCAAAAGGAAAACATATAAACCGTGGTGGTTGATTTTCGGGCAGCTGGCCTCCATACTTTTCAGAAGTTGGTGGGAATTTTTAATTCCGAGAATGTTAAGAAAAAAGGGTAACGGCAATGAGGGTGTATAAACTGATCTATGTTTTATTTAAAATAGGACTACTTTCCCCCTTAGCCTTGTTCCGGTTAACTTCCGCTGTCTACAAATATGGAATCAATCTGATGACTCTGCTGCATTTTTCAGCCAGGACCTATGGAGAGAATATCGCGTTAGTAGATGAGCAGGAAACTCTAACCTATAAACAATTGTTTGCACAATCCAAAGAACTATCCGTAGTTTTGAGGGGAGGGTACCAACTTGCGAGCGGCAAGAAGGTGGTTTTTTTGTGTAAAAATCATGCTTCTTTGGTGAAAGCAATTTTTGCGGTTTCTTTAACGGGGGCGGATATCTATCTGCTTAATACAGAAATGAGCAAAGGGCAATTGAATAACATCTTAGAGCGCCATGATTTTGACCTACTGGTCTATGATGAGGAGCAAAGCTCTTTGCTTGAGCAATCTGCCTATACGAAAGCCAAAATGTTGAGTTATCATGATACATTTCCGGCTATAAACAACTTACTTTCTGCAAACAATTACGAAAAATATAAACGACACCGGACTTCTTCGGGGAAACTTGTGCTTCTGACAGGCGGAACCACAGGAAATAACAAAGAAGCGGCGCATAAGCCTTCGCTATTCAATTATTTGGACCCTTTTTCCGGCTTCTTAACTCGATTGAAAATTTTAAATTATCCTACTGTGTATATTGCGACACCCATTCATCACGGCTATGGAGTAGCGGTACTGCTCTTATTCTGCGCTTTGGGAAAGAAAGTGGTTATTCATCGTGGATTCGATGCAGAGAAAGCATGCCGTTTGATTCGGGAGCACCAGGTTAATGTCGTAACCGTTGTCCCCTTAATGTTGCATAAAATGTTAAAAACCAATGCAGATGACTTGAAATCCCTTTCTTGTATTGCTTCAGGTGGCGCAGAGCTCAATCCCAAACTGGTAAAAGAGACTTTGAGTCAATTGGGAGATGTCTTGTTCAATCTCTACGGTACTTCGGAAGCGGGCTTGAACATCATCGCAACTCCACAGGATTTGACCTACTCCGCACATACGATCGGCAAAAAGATTAAGGGCGTCCGCTTAATAATCGCAGATGATCATAAAAAGGAAGTTGAAATCGGCAGAGTTGGTCAATTTTGCATTAGAAACGGTGCTAATTCCTGGATCGAAACTGGTGATTTGGGCTATCTAGATGAGAAGGGGTATTACTTTTTGTGTGGAAGAACGGATAGCATGATTGTTTCAGCGGGAGAAAATGTTTATCCTCTTGAAGTGGAACAGGTCCTGCTCACTCACCCTCAAGTAGAGGATGCGGCTGTGATCGGGATTCATGATGAGCATTTTGGACAGCGGTTGAAAGCTTTTGTCCTTCTGGCCCCACATGTGGAAACGACCAGAGAGGAGCTTTTTGAATGGCTGCGCTCTAGACTGGCACGATTTCAGCTGCCAAAAGAAATCATCTTCGTGGATCATTTGCCCTATACCCCCTTAGGTAAACTGGATAAAAAGCTGCTTAAATGAAGGATATGCATCATAGGTACCTGGGGGGTGTTGAACTAACGGACACGATAGCGCAAAAACCAGGGAGCAATCGCCATTCGGCAGTTGTTCCCTGGTTTGGTTGAAGTAACGGGCAGGTTAGCGCGAATGACTTCGCGAATTCTTAAGGGGTGGAACACATACAACAAATGGGGAGGAACATGAAATGTTTGGGTTTGAAAAAAAGAAGAAATTTAAAATTTCTGGAGATAAGATACAAAAGTTGATTGATTCTTATGAGGGATGCATTGCAACCGATAGGATTACAGTAGATGGCTGCAAAGTTGGATTCATGTATAGAGAAGAGCCTTACCAAAATAATAAACCTGATAGTGGTTGGCGGTTTATGGCGGGAGATGAGGATGATGAATATATGAATAATTCTAAAAATCATGCCGTTTACCAGGTCAACACGATTTGTAATTATGATTCGGATATTATTCAATATCTTGAGGCTCCACCAGGTACTGCATTTATTAGAGATAAAACGGGAAAGTTTGTATTAGACGAAGGTTGGGACAATCCAGAAGATTGAGCTAACGGGGAACGTTAGTTCAATCAAACGGCGGTAGTCTAGGACTTTATTTTTCAGTCCAAGGCTACCGCTGTTTTTATTTTCAAGCAACTCTAATACTTATTTTTATGAACCTGACGATTTCCAGCCATGCCGATTAACGCTGGATCAACACATCCAGTCTACTTTATTTTCATTGAACAGCCAGGCCACCTCACGAATTACCTTTAAGAAACCAGACCTTTGTAATTCGATCATCCTTTATTTCATATATAGCAACTGCTTTTAACGTAGAACCTTCTAGTCTTCCAGTTATTTCTTCATGATCTATTGCATAGTTTCCGTGAAATATTCTTTTATCAACGGTTGCTATCATATCAGGGTAGGATTCGAACAAGGTTTGATAGCGCGTCCTCATGGCCTCTTGGCCTTCCATTCTGAGTGTATCGGGAAAATCATAGATTTTAATGTCCTCACTATAACAATCCATGAATGCGTCAATATTTTTATCGTTATATGCTTGTAATTGTCTCTGTACAACAGTTTCTTTCATATTAGGTTCTCTCCTTCGAGCAGATTATTTGCAGATATTATTAAACTCCACTAGAGAACGTTAGGTCAATATCTACATATGGAGCAACGAAATCAAATCGATTTTTCATCATTGGATGATCTTCTTGGGAAAATAAACCATTGTCATTCGTTTGGGATCATGTTATATTACAAATCCGGTCAACGGGCCGGTTGCGAAAGTGGCTTGAAAAAAACAAGTTGCAAAAAAAAGTTTAGCATGGTATATTACTTCTCGCTGCT
>NZ_WHNZ01000033.1 GCF_013141725.1 Paenibacillus planticolens
CCATAACCTAAGCCCATGTTTACTCATTCCCCTCAAGTGAATTTTCATTACGGTATAATCGTACATGGTAATTGATTGGACATAAGTCAGGGCTTGCTGGAAGGAAAAAATAGGTAATGTTACACTGGGGGAGGCACCAAACTCGGTTATGTAATAAAGGTCGCCGATGTTCTCGGCAAACCTCAACAGGCAAAAAAACTTCAAGCGCAAATCGTGTGAAACATTTGCCGCTTATGCTCAATTTTCTCTGAACAGCCAGAAACTGTCCCCGGAATCGGTATTCATAATCAAGCTGTCGGTCGCTGTTCGGGACATTGAGTTGTAAGCCCAGAACCGGTTAGCGCTTCCTGGAGCAAAAAACGAACGAGTCGACTCTGGAATCGTCAACAGACCGCTTCGCGCTGCAGCCTCGGGACGAATCCGATTTAACGTAAAGAACCCGTTGCCGCGGGCATGGCCGGGAGCATTATAAAATTGCAGCATATCTAACGGCTTATCATGAACCTTCATCGTCACTTCCTTAAAGATCACATAAAGCCCATCCGGCCCCCGTTTCAACCACGGCTCTCTGTCACCAAGCAGGAAATCTGCGTATAGACTTCGCGGCGCCCCTTCTTCCGCCGGAGGCACATCCACTATGATCATCCGGTGCATCGTCAGCACCGCCAGATCCCCTGCAGCGACAGGCTTATCGACAACATTAGCGAAGCTCGTATACGGAATCAGCTCATCATCAAAAGTTACATGAATATAACGATTCTCATAATACAGCTTGACATCATTTGTGGACATCTGCTTCGGGTGCTCCGGTCCGAGATACATCGAGTCCCCTCGTTGAAGGCCTTCGAGCACCGCCTCCCGAATCGTCATGTTCAGATCACGCAGCTTTACAAATCTCGTCGGCTTCGTCTCATCATGAAAATTATAATAAATCCCTGTATCCGACAGCTTCGCCAGCGGCTCCAGACCGTCAAAATCCATCTTGCTGCTCAAACCGATCCCGATCAACTTGATATACTTCGGGATGGCTCTCCCCTCCTCACTATTGGGTACCTTCAAGTAATGGTAGGGCGTCAAGCTTGTCGCATTCGTTCCCGTCAAGCCTACCTCGCGCAATTCATTCAGCCCAAGATAGTCCTCCGCGCGGGTGCCTTCCACCCGCTCATACCGCAGCAGAATCGCAGCCAACTCCGCTCGGCTGGCCGTCTCGTTTGGACGCAAGCTTCCATCCTCGAATCCGTTAACCAGCCCTGCCCCTCTGGCGACTGCCAAATAAGGAATCTGCTCCGGCGTGAAGCCGCCCCGGTAGCTTTCCGGTGAAGGCAGCAGCGTATGGGCAGTGTCGACGAGCGCTTGCCGGAAACCGGCGTCTGCCTGCGCCAGCCCAGTAGTCATCCATTTCATAAGCTCGAACCGTGTGACCGGAAGGTCCGGCTGGAAGCCTTGGGCGTAATCTGCCGGGGAGAGCAAGCCAAGCCGAGTCAGCTTGTCCACCTCAGCGAGGCTCCAGTGGCTATCTATATCGGCAATGGAAGTGCCAGGTTGGCTCGTCTCCGTCAACCGCGTGACACGGCTGAGCATACTAGCCGCCTCAGCGCGCGTTACAGCATGATCAGGACGGAAGGTTCCGTCAGCGTAGCCTTGCACCAGTTTCTGTGTCACAGCCGTCTGAACAACCTCTTCCGACCAGTGTCCTTTTAAATCTGTAAAGTCGCTGGCTTGTGCTGAGGCTGGCTGGATCAGAATGGAAATACCCAGCAGCAGCACAAGATTGAGCGTCCATGTTTGTAGCTTATTCATTTTTCCTACTCCCTTCCATCTTCACGACAAACACTATTCTACCAAAGATTGGAGTACTTTTTCATCTTTAGGTTAAACTCGTATTAAAACCTCGCATTATAGCTCCAACCTTGCTGATAGATTCTTGTGTTATTCTTGCAGATCACTTGGGAGTGTAATTTCCATTTACGTACACGTGTAGCTGCCTCTAGGAAGTGTAAACTCTTGTTGTGTCGTCGTGTCATTGAAAAGAGTTATATCATTTGCCTGAGGAGCATAAGCAAGTATATTACCATCTGCAGATGTGTGTAGTAAATCAACCGGATACGGTATCTTTGCGACCGGCCCATCTCGTTCGCTTCATCAGCTCCGGAAACGCAACAGCTAGCAGCACCAACAAGACCCCA
>NZ_WHNZ01000034.1 GCF_013141725.1 Paenibacillus planticolens
CCGCCATCCTCAAAAGTCCGTGTAATCTCCTGTAATACAAGTCTGTTTCTCATGCTGCTGTCCTCCCAATCGCATCCAAAGCGTCAATTTTGGCGACCTTCCACACCGAAAATAGCGAACCGGCCAGAGACATTGCTACAAAGGACAAGCAAGTAAGTGCCAAGGTGGAGAAACCTAATTGAAATGGCATAGAACTTGGCAATACGGCCTCAAACAATTGTACCAGCAAGACGCTGATGACCAAACTGCCGACCGATAAGAGCAAAACTTGCATTGTCACACTCCTAGCTAAATAGGCAGTACGTGTACCGATGGCTTTCAAAATACCAAATTGACTGGTTTTCTGGATCGTGATGACATAAAAGAATACAGCCAGTACAAAGGCAGAAATAACAAACAAAAAGACAATCATCATCAGAAGAGAGCCTTGCTCTTCTTTGTAACCAGGAATCGCTGATACTGCCTCAGACTTCGTTATTACCTCTGTATTGGGCAGCGCGGCTTGAAGATCCTTAACTTTTTCGTTCGAGTCTTTAATGGCAATCGCATTGTAAACTTGACTGTCGGCTGATTTCGTTCCTTGGCGAGTAAGTGTTTGCGCCTGAAGATCAAGCCAGTCTTGTTTATTAAGAAAAACAGCCGGTGTATGACTGAATGACTCGTTCTTCACAAA
>NZ_WHNZ01000035.1 GCF_013141725.1 Paenibacillus planticolens
CCGCCATCCTCAAAAGTCCGTGTAATCTCCTGTAATACAAGTCTGTTTCTCATGCTGCTGTCCTCCCAATCGCATCTAATGCATCGATTTTGGCGACTTTCCACACCGAAAATAGCGAACCGGCCAGAGACATTGCCACAAAGGACAAGCAAGTAAGTGCCAAGGTGGAGAAACCTAATTGAAAGGGCATAGAACTTGGCAATACGGCCTCAAACAATTGTACCAGCAGGACACTAATGATCAAACTGCCGACCGATAAGAGCAAAACCTGCATCGTGACACTCCTAGCTAAATAGGCAGCACGTGTACCGATGGCTTTCAAAATACCAAATTGACTGGTTTTCTGGATCGTGATGACATAAAAGAATACAGCCAATACAAAGGCAGAAATAACAAACAAAAATACAATCATCATCAGAAGAGAGCCTTGCTCTTCTTTGTAACCAGGAATCGCTGACACTGCCTCAGACTTCGTTATAACCGCTGTATTGGGCAGCGCGGCCTGAAGATCCTTAACTTTTTCGTTCGAGCCTTTAATGGCAATCGCATTGTAAACTTGACTGTCGGCTGATTTCGTTCCTTGACGAGTAAGTGTCTGCGCCTGAAGATCAAGCCAATCTTGTTTATTAAGAAAAACAGCCGGTGTATGACTGAATGACTCGTTCTTCACAAA
>NZ_WHNZ01000036.1 GCF_013141725.1 Paenibacillus planticolens
CCTACTCCACCATAACCTAAGCCCATGTTTACTCATTCCCCTCAAGTGAATTTTCATTACGGTATAATCATACGCTCGGTACATGGTAATTGATTGGACATAAGTTAGGGGTTGCTTGCTGAAGGAATAAATAGGTAATGTTCCTCAGGGGGAGGCACCAAACTCACTCGTCACCCTCATTTAAACAACGAGAAAAAAAACGGTCTTTATTCGCATCTATTTCGCGAAATCGGACAATGTTCTTGTCACGAATCGGGAATCGGATCAAGTTCTTGTCAACCGACAATTGATATCCACATTTACATGTGAAAGCTTCAGCTAATGCTGACTTAAGACCAAAGGTATTTGTATTTAACAATTCTAACTTCAGTAGATAGATTAGACTTTGACTATCTTTAGGGATAGCCTCGTTATGTAATAAAGGTCGCCGATGTTCTCGGCAAACCTCTACAGGCAAAAAAACTTCAAGCGCAAATCGTGTGAACCATTTGCCGCCTATGCTCAATTTTCTCTGAACAGCCAGAAACTGTCCACGGAATCGGTATTCATTAAAGTTAATGTTATCCTCGTCAAAACCAACCTCCCAAAAGCTATTAAATATTCCTTTAGTATTTTTCACTATAAAATTAACTAATAATTCCATTTTTATGTTTTTAATTACATTATCGTCTCCGTTAGCGGAATACCTTACTTATCTTTTAGTCCCAAAAATTAAAAATGACATCTCCGACTGTCTTAGGTTTCCAATGAAAAATCTGGCTTAATTCCGCTTCGTTTAGGCTATTTTCGGTAAATAAGGTATGAGTTCTTTCATCAAGTTCTAATTGTTGATTTGTTTCGATAGCAGGCAGTATCCTAAATCCGTCATTAAAAACACAAACAATATTAGAAAGTGAGTGATCAATAAATTCAATCTCGAAGTATTGCACTGAAGAAGCGAACGCTACGCAGGGATATGAACTGTTTAACAAAATGAAAATGCTTTCGTTATGTAAACCAAGCTCTGTTTTATAGAAATTTTGCGACGAATGTGGTTCTTCAAAGGACAAAATCTTCCCGTTAGAATAGTTTGCCAACGAGTAACAGAGTCTTTTGAATTGTAAAGAATCGACCTCCGGCAAAGCATCGACATGAAATCCAGTGATGCCGTTCAGAAGTAACACTGTGGTCACCTACCTTTTTATTCGTCCTACCTACCCGTTACAGCACTTACAATTCAATTTTAACACATATTGGAAGTACCTGCCTGTTACTTCAATGGAAAACGGCAGCCGATCGTATGCCGGCTGCCGTCATGTCGTGATTGAACTATCGTACCCGTTAGCATAACGTTCATCAATGGATAGGCGTGCTGAAGGCTTCCATTTATTGTTGTACTTAGTGAACTCATTTAAGAAAACTTTTGTTTTCATATGTAATCGTCACTTGATCGATTACAGAAACTCCTGTAGTCATCCCTCCGTTCGAGATAACAATTGATATCGGATCAAATGCATCTATAATTCTAATAACTTTCTCCTCCAATAACTATTACAACTGAAACTACATCTTCAATGTCAGGGAACTCAACTATAGTTTCCTTCTTTCTGTGACTATCTTGATATACCGCTACAACAAAACTTAAAAATAAAATAAAATAAAATAAAATGAACGAGATTAAACCGATTTTATTTTTCATTTAAACCCCCATTTAAATTCACACTATAAAACTTATCAATGTTTCAAATAAATTGCCTAATTATACACTTAAGAAATACCTATTCCCAATTTTTGTTATTCTATATTGCTGTCCTTTCGTTTAAGAGCAAAAAGAGACCCTCAGCAACGGACTGAGGGTTTAAGTTTATATTTTAAAAGGGGGGCGATTTTTATTATAATCTAACTCTCGTATTAAACAATTGAATATAACTGTTGAATGTTAGTTATCGTAAAATCAGAATTACTATTTTTTTCATCTCTATCCGCAAAAAAACAAGCATTGATTCCAGCGTTTTTTGCTGCTAATATATCCAAATCTCGATCACCAATCATTATCACTTCAGTATGAATGATACGATGTTTATCAATAAGATATGTAATAGCTTCAGGACTTGGTTTTCTTTCAAAACCTTGTTGTGATGTTATAAAATCAGAAAAATAATCAAATAAACCGTACATTTTCAATAATTGGATTGCTGATTCCCCTCTATGAGTGTATAAATAATTTTTTCTATTAGATGTATGAATATATTTAACAATTTCCTCAATTCCTTCAAACGGTCTGGATAAGTTTGTTTCCGTTGCATTTCTTTGTTTATGATATTTTTCTATAAATACATAATCTACTTGATATTTTTTTTCGTAGTACTGTAAAGCATGAGTCATAGATACTTTCATATGCTTCACTATTTCATCTAATGATTCTACAATACCTTCTTCTTCAAGCACTTCTTTAAAAATTCTCCCCATCACTGGATATGTATCAAAAAGTGTACCATCAAAATCCCAAATTACATGTTTATACATTCTATTTCCCCCTCGATTTCCATTTTATAGATATCGGGTTTTGAAGTGTTTAATAAAAAGTCCAAGTCAAACTGAGGATCGGAGTATCCCATCATCATTGTCATAACGGCTCCGTGAGTTCCAATAGCAACCTTATGCCCCTCATATTCACTTATAATATTTTCTAAAATAGTTACAACACGGTTTTGACAATTCGTAAAAGACTCCCCTCCAGGCAATGAATATTCTGGGTCTGAAAACATCTTCTTTACTAATGGATACACTTCCTTATCAGGCATTATTTTATTATCACCAATAAAAATTACTTCCTTTAGGTCTTCGATAACAATCAATTCTTTGCCTAATGATTGAGCTATTCCTTCTATTGTTACTATTGCCCTTCTATACGGGCTTGAAATGAAAGTGTCTATACCCTCATCCTTTAATATTTGAGCAACAATTTGGGCATCTGATTCGCCCTTTAAAGTCAGTCCACGTGTTCTTTCGTTCCCTTCCACTTTATGTGATTCTCCTTGAGTTTGCCGACTCCTACCACCCTAAATATTCCAGAGTCTTACTGAATTATCCTGCCCATTATTTCAACTGGCAACGGCAGCCAATTCTATGCCCAACTGCCGTCATGTCTTAATTGAACTATCGTTCACCGTCGTAATGAAGTAACTTCTTTAATTGAGTTCTTTTTTCAAATAATAATGAGTGTGGCTGCCTGCGTTATGTATCGTTCCAAACACTTCAAATCCTTGTTTTAAGTAGAAATCTAACGCTTGAAAGCTCAAGGTATCTAATTTTATAAAATCACACTTTTTCTCTTTAGCAATTTTTTCTGCTTCAGACAGTAATTTCTTTCCGTAGCCAAATTTTCGGTAGGCATCTTCAACGAAAAGATACTGTACCTCTAACCAATTCCAGCATAATTCACCAACTAACCCGCCGTAAATATTTCCATCAACATCTTTCAAATGCAGGTTAACGACTTGGTACCTGCCCCTCAATTCATCAGGGAAATGCTTAAGATTATACTCAATCATTTTGTTTACTACGTAGGACTTATCGATATTATTCAATTCGTTATGTATTTGCAACTCCATTCAAAACACCCCTTCAATCCAACCAGATGAATAATAGCTTTATTTTACCATTAAGATCCTGATTTTGGATGTAAAGAAAAGTTATAACTAAACTATGCTGCCAATTACTTTAATGAACAAAAAAGTGACCCACAGCAACGGGCTGTGGGTTAATCCTAATAAGCTCAACATGAGATAAATTCTATCGATGGGTTTCCTGCCTGTAAGGCTTCTGAACAATTACCGTTCGAATATTCTTTGATAACCTTCGTCCAAAATGTCTTCGCAAGCATATTTTTTTCCAACCAAGAAACGCTCCAATTGCCTTTAAACATCTCAAACACTTTATGCGCTACTTCTTTACCAATTCCTTGTCTTCGATACTTTCTTAATATGAAAAACTCCGCAACTGAAACTTTAGGCGATTCACCGTCTGCGATTTCCCTAACTAAAACAAATCCAGCGAGCTTACCTGACTCCATAATAAAGAAGGGAAAACGCCCTTCTTCTGTCCAGTAATGGTCGAGGTACTTGTAGTCAAAGAGACCATATTCGTTCACATCGTTTTCACTATCATCTTCAAATTGACTCATATCGTATTGATATAACTCCATAAGGTTACGTAGAATTATTTTCTTTTCAAAAGAAACCATGACTAGCTCCATACAAGTACCCACCTTATATCTAAAGTTGCTGATAATCGACGAAGTTTATTATACCATATATTGGAACTATACTGTCCGTTAGCGTAATCGGGTTTCTTTTGACATTTATTACAACTCCACCGCTTCCGTTAAGAAGCCGCATAGCCCCACCAGACAAATAGATTACCATGTGTCATTCCGATCTTGCCCCTGGATTTGCAAAAGTTAGGAATTCTACATTGTAGGTAGTTTTGTGTCACAAGACTACAATAACTATCGGAGCAATAGTATCATCATAACGGTCCAGTTCAATCTTAATAACTGTCTCCATCTTCTCGTTCGTGGTGCTGAAGGGCCACGAGTGCCTGACGATTGGAAATTCCGTCCGTATTATTAATGATTTCAAAACCATACAGGGTATGATTTTTTATTTGAGTAAATTCTTCTCGAGTCAATTTCGTCGGTTTAATTATGATTTCAACAGGAATCTTCGATTTTCCCGGAAATATATAAAGTTTTACTTTATTCGTCAAACCTTGTAATAATTCCACTCATTACAGAATCCTCCTTGTTGGATTAGAGAAAGTGAAAAGAGCTAAATAATATACTAATAAGTAAGTGTATTATTTAGCTCTTAGAAGTAATTAAAGATTAGGTTTCATTAACCAAAGATTCAATTGAGAAAAACAAGATTGTGCTCGTTCTTCATAAGTTACTAATGTGTTATACTCTTTGTCTTTAATAGTTTTATTCATAGTAATTACAAGATTATCTAGATCGTCAACAGCCTTGATTACATCAGCGTATTCTGAAGCATCCAATCCACTAAACATGCCTTTGATTTTGCCGATTCTTGTTACATCAATAGGAGTAAGTTTTGACTCAGGAACTCCCCTTGATTCATAGACGAGTTTGTACACTTCTGTCAAAGCAGAGATGTATTCTTGAACAAAGCCTTTACTCACTAGGGCTGTATACTCCTTAATAGCTTTCTCCAAACCATCAACGTTAGCAGTTGAATAGGAGGCATCTACTAATCTGTAGGTGCTGGCATAGCCTAGAGAATCTACTTCGTCTCCAGACTTAAATGTTCCAGTTACAGTGATAGGCAGATCCACAAAATCAAAGCTTTTGTCTTTAGTGGAATACACCGTTAAAGTGTTAGCTAATTGATTTGTATTAGGAATGCAATAAGGAGTCTTATGGTACGGCATATTCATTAAATAAACATACTTACCGTCCAATGGAGAAGTAGTAGCCATGAATCCGGTCATTTGAACTTTCTTACCGTTAAGCTCTTCGACCTTCTTAGGCGACATATTTTCTTTAAACTTCAAGACGACTACTTCATCTCCATTAGTATCTTTTGTGTTCCCACAAGCTGATACCAGCAATACAGACAAGATCAATAAAATCGATGCAAAGATATTTTTCTTCATTTCAGTAACCCCCTGAATACCTTGAAAGATTGAATAATGGCTGGAAGTAAGCATAGCGCTGATATTGCAATGAGAATAGAGAATTGATCGGCATAAAACTTATTAGAGTTAATAACTATACCTAATTGAGAAGATATAGTGTTTACTACTTCTAATACGTATTTATTCAGAGCCAAGGAGATACCTATACTTATAACCAGTAACGACACATTCTGGTAAAGTATAAACTTTAATATGCTAAGTCTCTTAAGACCTATGAATCTTAAAGTCTGTATATCCTTTCTATTACTTTCGAACATCAATACCGTCATTATTGCAACCATAATCAAGGCTAGCGTGATACTGACATAACTAAGTAATTTGGCTACTTGTTTGCTAAGATCAATATTGTCCATCAGCTTTCTAACAGTAGCAGTTGGGCTAATAGCTTGTGCCATAGAATCTTTATCGTACTCTGTCAATAAAGAATTTGCTACTGCTGCATTTCCAGTACGAACTAGGATTGAAGTGAATCCACGCTCATCCTCGTCGTCATGATAGTGCTCATTAACAGTATCATGTTCATCCGCATGATCAGTATGTACGTCGGACTTTGACGATTCATTACTGGAATCTTCAGCTGCCTTATCTGATCCAATGGATTTTAACATTGAATCAAAGTTAGCATTGGTATTTTCCTTTCGGCCATGCCCATCTGAATCAATGCCGTGAGTCTCGAAAATACCATTGTAAGAAGTAAAGACGATATTGTCGTAAGCACTGTTGGTATTTTCCAGCACGCCAATTAAAGTTAAGCTACCTTCTTCTTCTCCAGTTAGTATACCGAGACCTGTACCTAGACCATGAGAGGAAACTAATTTGTCTCCTAATTTCAAATTATACCTGTTAGCAACATTGTACCCTACTACAGCTTCAAAGGGTTTATCGACCTCAAAGAGTTGACCTTCTTTTAGCTTCTTATTGTAGAGTAGATCGGGTGTGGTACCAATGATGTTGGAACCTCTGAAATTATCGCCTGTAGCTAGTGGTACTACTAATTGGATGTCATCTCTGTTTTTGAGATCCTCATAGTATTTATAGTCCAGAATCTGAACTGGCTCAGCAGCAAAGTATAGAGCTGACATTGCTAAGCTCGTTGCACTTCCTTTTGAGCCTACAACGATGTCATACCTACCGTCTTGCTGAATGAAACCTTCTTCAATTTGCTTGGATATGTTAATCAGCAACATGCTTATAACTAGAACGACTATCAGACCTACAGTGAATAAGGTTGTGATAATCTTTCTAGAGAATAAACTTTTTAAAGAATACTGCAGCAAAGCTACACACCTCCGTAATATGTGAGAGTAAGGGTTATTTCAATAATGAGTCGAACCGAACAGTATGATCGAAATAGCTAACTAAACGATCATCATGAGTTACAACTATCAATGTATTACCACTCTGTTTGTGCGAAGAAACTAAGAGTTCAATAATCTCATGAGCAAGTTTTGTATTCAATGAAGCCGTCGGTTCATCGCATAACATGATCTCGGGATTACGAATCAAGGCACGTGCAATAGATACACGTTGCTTTTCTCCTCCTGATAAATCTTTGACCTTTGACTTCGCTTTACGAGCAAGGCCAACCCACTCAATTGCTGTTTCAGGACTGTTTACAACAGTACCTACCTTACTAGCGAGTTTCATGTTGTCCATAATAGTGAACGAGTCAAGGAGACTGAAGTCTTGTGAAATGTATCCTACATGGTTAGATCTGAATTTATCCAGCTGCCCTTGACTCATATTGGAAAGCTGAATAGTCGAATCAGATAATTGAATATGAACGTCGCCAGTGGTAGGTTTAACTACTCCTGCTATAATGTTTAACAGTGTAGATTTACCGCAACCAGATGGTCCTAAAATACAGTAGGACTTTCCCTTTTCGAATTCAATATCCTGGATATTGATTTTAGTTTCCCCATCGGAGTAAACTTTCTTTAAATCAGAAGTCTTAATCAAGTCTTACACCTCTCCTTGTCAAAGTGTCACACTCCCAGACTTATTCTCAACTTTCCCGTTATCGCCTTTCCAACTGGATGAAGGAGGATGGCTGTTACGCCATCCTCCCCAATCTTGAAATTAATTTTCCACAAGCCAGTTGTCGAGAATCATTCTTGCCACTGTGGCGAGGACTTGAATATCGATTTTGCCTGTATTAAAGATATCGGCTGCTTCGATTTCACTCCAGTTTGCATCTGTTGAAATCGTTCCGTAGTACTTGGAGATGACGGAAAGATCATTGATGGTTACGCTCGTTTGACCCGGAACTAGTGTAATAATCTTCGTCAGGAATGTTTGCAGTGCCGTATTCACACTTGTTATTGCCGAATCTACCTGCGTCTGCGTTGCACCCGAGCTGTTGAACACTTCATTTGCACCCGTAATAGCCTCTTGCAATGCGGCTTTCGCTGCCGCCGGATATTGACCGACTTTGGTACCTTCGGTCGCTGCATCATGCTTGGCTTGTGCGGCTGTTATCGCTCTGCTCAGCGCTGTCTTATCTATAGTACCTGGATTAGTGAGCACCGAATTATTGAACGCTATCAACGCCGTATTTAGAGCGCTCAATGCATCCGAGACTTCCTGCTCGGTCGATGCTGCGTTATCGCGTACTGCCTTTGCATTATCAATGGCTGTCTGCAATTTCGTTTTCGATCCGTGCGGATACTGGCCGATATTGTAGCCTTCCATCGCTGCATCATGCTTGTTCTGAGCAGCAATAATCGCATCGTTCAAAGCCGCTTTATCCACATCTTTAATTTGAATGCTTAGGGATACACCATCAACTGGCGTATCCGAACCGGCGATGGAAACGTTAAAGTTGGATAGCGCTACCGTTGTTTCCCCTGCTGCAACCCCAGCTTTGGATTTGGCGCGAACGGTTAACAGACCTCCGATCGTACTAATTGCGTTGTCATTTCCTTCACTGGCCATAATGATTAGAATCTGCCCTTTTTCGGCCTTGATCGCAGACCCTAGCACGCTAAAATGATTTCTCAGCGAGCTCAGGGCACTATCAGCCAAGGAGAGAGAACCATCGGTATTGGTTACTGTGTCAAACGCCAGCAGGTTCGGATCATAATTCAGAACGAAATGGAGCACAGTGAAGTTCGAAAGCAAGCTTTTCACGCCAACCGTCAAATCAAACTGCTGTTGTTGATAGACAGCTTCCGGACCGATTAACGTTGCCGAAGTAACTTTGGTCTGTTGTTCGGTGATGGTGATCGTTGTTTCTCCCTTAACACCGGAGCCGTCATTGGCTGTCGCAATGACTTTTACCGCTCCTACCTTAACCGCTGTTAACAAGCCTCCCGCACTGATCGTAGCCTTATCTGTTACCGTTCCATCCTCATTGACGACGGACCAGGTTACGGATTTGTTCTCCGCCTCCGCAGGCAATACCGATGCGGACATTTGCAGTGTGTCATTCAAAGCAGCGATAGCAGTTGCTCCCCCTGCTCCCGTAACAGCAATAGAACTAACTGGAATGTCTTTTACAAACTCCACTGTCACGACCACGTTACTATTAATACCCGTGGGGGTATATACATTTGATGTGTTACCGCCTACCGTGAGGCCGTTCAACTTCCATTGCTTTACTTTGTAACCTTCGTCAGGTTTAGCTGTGAATGTGACGATCGAGCCGCGGTTGATGCTTTGTCCATTTGACAGGGTTCTGTTGTTAGACATCGTACTGACGGTTCCTCCTCCGTTGCCCACCACATTGCGTGTCACCGTGACGTTGTCATTATTGCGCTCTACGGTGAAATTTGCGCTATAAGTCAGGTTGGTAGCTGTGCCGCTAGGCGTGGCCGTGTACATCGGGTCGTAGTTCTGGTCGCCGCTGGTAAGCCTGAATGCCGTGTAATTGCCGAACGAGTGGGTATTCGATGGGCCGGTCGTTTTCGTGAACGACGAATCAAGGTCGGCAAGGTTTAGGCTGCTGATGGTGGGTCGGCTCGCGACGCCGGGCTTTTGCACCATCATAATCGGGCCGTAGAACAGCGCGGCCGTGGTATTTGTCGTGTTCTCGGGGGATCTTTCAATACGCGCTGAGAACGGCATTGAAATATCAATCACATCTCCGGACTCCCAATTACGGCTTATAGTAACATAAGAGCTCCTCGCAGCGTTTGCCACCACAACTTCTCCGTTAACTTTGACTTCAAAGCCCTTTTCAATCCAGTATGGGACGCGGAGCATGATATCAAGCTGCCCGCTGCCGTTAACAGTGATCTTGCTCTTGCCTTCGTTCAGATAGTCACTCTCCTGAACGATCTTGAAGCCTTTTTCAGCCCAGTTTAACGTCGTAGGCAAATAGAGGTTAACATAAAGACCCTTGCCATCCTTTGTTTTGAAATAAACATTATCCTGATGGCGGATGTGCGCTTCCCAGCTAGACCCGTCGCAGCAGGCACCGTCACCGTAACGGTCGTAAGCTGTTGTGGCCTGCGTGCTCATAGAGCGCAAATAGTCAATGCGGTTCTGCGTGCCCGTACTGTTCTGAGCCAGCGAGGGCATGTCGTGGTTGATTAAAGCCCTCTCGTAATAGTCCATGTATTCCGCCCGCTGTTCATGTTGGAACAGGCTAGACGCGAGCTTCATCATGTTAACGGTCGTGCACAACTCGTTTGAGCCGCTCGTGCTCGTTCCTAAGTTCAAATGCGTAGCCCACGTCGGGGTAACGGGGTTTCCCAAGCTAGGCCAAATCTCGCCGTGCGCGGTTCCGCCGATGGGCGACATACGAGTGGTATAAATAGTATCGAAGAAGTTTTTCGCGATAGTATAGTAATGATCGGGAGCCGGCGTGTAGCCCACGGGGTTTATGCGGTCGTTATCCAGCGGTGTATCCGCCTCGTACTCGCGCAACGCCGAAATGATCATGGGCACTATGGTGTTCGCGTGCTTGCCGTTCAGCCAGTTTCCGTCTTGTCCCTTCGCGAAATGCGCGTAGAACCCGTCGCCGCTGCGGGTGGTCGCTGTCACGGTTCCGGCCGCTGTTGTATAGCCATCGCTGTTTGTGTTTCCGATGGCACCCTTACTGTTCCAGTTATTGTTATGCTCAAAGAACGTGGCTGTCTCGCGGTACAGTTCATCGCCCGTAATAAAGAAAAGCTCTTCTAAGGGCTGGCCAATACCGCCGACCTCGCCGGCACTGTAGACGTTCCACATATTCTCGCGGTCGGCCTGTGTCCAGCGGCTCAGGCGGAGGTATGTCCAGTCGCCCATCTTCGAGGCGATTTCAAGCGCCCTCTGGGCTGTGGCGTCGTCCTCTGTGCCCTTCAGGACTTTATATATATCAAGCAGGCCCTGAATGATCTTATGCTGTGTGTAGTATACAGCCCAAGCGCCTTGGCCGTTGGTCTCAGCAGTGGTGGGAGTACTGCCCTTATTCTCCTCGAGGGAGTCAAACTGTTTTTCGTTATAGGCGCTGAGGAAGCCGTACATATAACTGCCCGTCGCTATGTTGTGATCCTGAATTCTGCCAAGCTCCTGAACCATTAATCTCATTTTGGCCAGGAACGTCGCCTTTTGCGTCACATCGGGGGTCACTACGTACGCCTCGGAAATGCCGGTCATGTAATGGCCGGTGCCATGCCCCGACAAAGCTCTATGCATCAGGCGGTTGGTGGCGTAGCCGCGGCCATCCCAGCCCACAGCATCGGCTAAAGCGCTTACAGGGGTACCAGCCGGCTTAGTACCTACCGCCACCGGGAGCAGGGTGATACCGGCGGTCATGTAGAATTGTTTCAGTTCCCTTTCCTCACGGTCCGCCTGCATTAAATACCTTAAAGTTATGCTCGTGTTCTTTGTCCAAAGGTTGTCTCCGTCAAGGTTTACCTCAGAGAGATTAAAAGGCTTTGCGGTCCACTTTGCACTCTGGTCATAACCTTTCGCGTCGGTAACGATCCTGACGGTAACCTTCGCTTTCGTGGATACACTGCCAACAGTCGCCGTTACGGTTATGTCTCCTGCGGGCTGAGTGGCAGCTACAGTCAGCAAACCCTCGCTGGATATGGTAGTGCCGTCGACACCACCGGTAATCGACCATTCCACAGGCGGAGCCTCGCCAACCGCGCTAACCATAGCGTTGTACTTAACACTTTCGCCAGGTCTTATGAACGTATTCTCGGTTTTGTACCGGAAGAAATCCCTCAGTTTGGAGTTGCCCGGGCCTCCATCGGTGGTGTATCTTATGGGGTTTAAATTATTCACGGGGTTTATCTGGATGCTGGTTTCTGTAAAGGCTGCCACTGCGAAACTCTGGACAGGCGTGACAATCATTACCATAGCAATCAATGGAGATAATAGTTTGTTAGTTATCCTTAATTTTTTCTTCATTACTGCTGATCCTCCTTAAATTTAATATTGGATCGGCTACACTAAGTTGGACAGAAAATGATAAAGGCTTGTAGAATCAACCTATCATGCTAAGGTGCGGATATCTACAACGCCTAAAAAACAACGACCTACGTTTACAATTGAATTCAAAAAGCAAATGGTACAGCTCTATGAAAATGGGTATGAAAACAGGAGTTTGTATACGATTACGTCAACTGGTTCAACAAGCATCGTATCCATGGGACCTTAGACTATATGACGCTTGTTCAGTTGCGCCAAAAAGCCCTTAAAAAGTTGTCTGATTTACTGTTGACAATCCAATATTGCCAAAGAGCTTTCTGGATATAAAAAAATGAAGAAAAGATTAATATCCTTCACGCTAGCTTATGTCTGTTAAACTTGCTGTGGTTGCAAATGCCATTTAAATAACGGCAAACAGGCCAATCAAAACAAAAATCAGACTATTTGATATATCACCCCCTTTCCGAAATAATATTTTAGCTAGCTATAAATAAAATGCTAAAACCTAGTAATCAAGAATTCTATCAAATTGATTTTTATTGATTTTCTTTTTAACTGCAAAACACGAATTGACTCCCTCTATCACAATTTTATATTCCATAGATTCAGCGATACTTACTTGAAAATAATTATTTTCATCAAAGTAATCATTTCTAACATGTATAGTATTTGATAAGAGAGGTTGAGGTGGGTAAGAATGGCTAGTTATAAGGAGTAAAGTTTAGAGTGGTATCTCAGAAGCTGCATTATACAAGTGGAAAAGTGAAGCGAAAGCAAAGGGTATGGCAGTTCTGGGTAAGCAACAACATGCTGAAAATTGAAGTACATGAGTAGAATACTGCCGTGCCAAAGGGCTGTTTGTAGAACAAGTTGAAGCCTGGCGTGATGCCTGTATGCAAGCTAATGGCGGTGTTGCAGAGCAATCATATTAGATTTATATAGTCGTAAGGTCGTGGGTTGGGAGATATGGAATAAAGAATCATCTGAATAAGCCAGCCAATTGGTTCGTAGAGCTGTTTTATCTGAGCAATGTATGATCCGCAACACAACACGCCACTTGTTCTACATTCAGACAATGGGAGTCCGATGAAGGGATCGACGTTGCTTGAAACGCTGTACAACCTTGGATTACGCCATCCAGAACGATGGTCAGGTGATTTTCGTGATTGGAGTTTACCAGATGAAGTATGGCTTAATTCGGAAAAAACAGCGGTTAGTAAAAGTGAAGAAAAGTTAAGTTGATCACACTACATATGTTCTAAATAAATTTAGGGAATCGCGACAACTAGCTTGACAAATACCGCAGCCATCTCTTAAATATGCTAAAATTAATATTTACTCCATATAAAACGCTTTCATTTTTATATTTATTAATGGTTACACTTGGTTTGCTAAACTGTTGCAATCGTCGCTTTAATCAATCATATTTAAAACGATAGCTTCAATCAATGTAATATTTTAATATTTTTTTATAATTTTTAGTTTTCCGATCGAACGGAGACTCATTGATAATCGTTACTTGCCCAGGCACATGACTTCATGATATATGTGAAATGACCTGAGCTAAACCCATTTCACTCATTGAATTGATTCTCAAGTGAAATTTTTCAAAGTTGATTTCCTTTGTAACTTCATTTGGCACAATCACACATTTTAAGCCCGCTGCTATTGCCGCTCTCGCCCCATTTGCTGAATCCTCGAACGCTACGGCTTCGTCCGCTTTAATATTTAAGGCATCAAGTGTTTTTATGTACAAAGTCGGGTCTGGTTTGACTTTTTCGACCTCATCACCCGTCTTGATTACTTCGAAGTAATCTATTATCTGAAGTTGTTTTAAAAATCCTTCAACCCATTCCCTTGAAGAACTTGAAGCCAAGCCTATTTTAAGCCCTAGATTTTTAGCTTCTATCAAATAATCCTTCACACCTTCTCTGATGTCCAGCAGCTCCATTTTCACTTTGTGGTTTTCTTTGGCTAAATTCATAATAATTTCGATGCTTTCTATACCCAACTTTTCTTCAATAAATACATTTAATGCAGTATCATCCGTGCCAATACATTTAACGAATACCTCCAAAGGAAAATTAACATTATAGCCCTGAAATACTTCTTTGAACGCAAGATACCAAACCGTTTCTGTATCAATAATTAAACCATCAAAATCAAAAACTATTGCTTTAATCAATTTTATTACCCCCTAAGCATGCCTTTTAGTAGTATAGTATTAGGTTAAATTTACAACCTTTCTAACTGATTTCTTAATGACGACACTAATATTATTAAAGATTACTGCCCTTTAGTTGAGAAAAGGCCACTGATCCACAATAGCGCCTTTTCATTTTGTTATTAAAACTCTCGCTCTTCGCTTAAACTTTTTCTGATATTATCTTAACGGAAATAACTGACCCATCATCATTGTTTAAAACGAAGTTCCACAGACCTTCTTGCGCTATTCCCCATTGCATCTCCCCTACAAAGACTGTATCCGCTTCAACTGCGGTTTTTATCCAATTGTTGCCTTGAGGGGATTCGAGTCTGAAATACAACTTTTTCTCTCCTATATTTTGAACGTAAAAACGAACTTTCTCCTTATTACTATCAGTAGGTGCTTTATATGTTAGCGAAACGGAACCTTGACCATTGCAATTCATGGTCTGGTTTAACATAGCACCTCGTAAGGCAGCATCATCAGGTATTGTAGCCCCCTTGAGTACTGTGACAGAGGGTTCCTCAGCAGGCGGGCTTTCCAAATTAACAGTCACCTTATCAACATACGACGGAGTGACCTGGTTGGGCTGAACAGCTATATTTTCACTTGCTTTTTGTTTATTTACGGCAACAAATCCTCCAGCGATAACTCCCGCACTGAGCAACAAAAGTGTACTATATAGCAGTTTATTTTTTTTCATCTTGATTAGTAACTCCTATTTTAAATTAATATGGTGATTCCCTTTAAATATAATCCATATATTACCATATCATCTATTATAGTACAAGAACATTTGCCGAACAAAACTGCCCAGTACTTCAAAGTTTCATAGCTGGCTTTCCGCCACGCTCTATCGTTCTGCTGCGTTAGCATAATTAGTTGTGAATTCAACATCACTCAAAATGAAACACGTTTTCGCCATCTTTATTAAACCCAGTCAGTATGAAACCAGGATGAATTTCACTGTATTTATCTTGCAAAGCAAACCATAGCTTATTCCCATCGAAGAGTTCGACTATTTCTGCGTCTTTATCAATGTATTTGTCAGAGCCCATATGCTCGATATGAAGCCTGGTAATCTGCACTTCTTTTATTATGCCGTAGTAAAGTTGGTACTGTTTATCTTCATCATTTGCATTGCAATCTAGGTTAACCCAACTCCAGGTAATATCTTTTTGGGCAGGGAATGACACAGTCCCGCCGCCAAAGCCCCATTTATACCTGTCACCAATCTTATATACAATTCATATTTGAATAGGGAAAGTTAAATCATTACCAAAAGTCGCTGTTCCTGCACTCATATCAACATTCCAACCAAGGTTGCCGATTGAATCGTTAATTGCTAGTTGTTTCTCGAGAGCAATACCACTACTCTGCCACCTACTTAATAAATTTAAATAGCACTTCTCAGCCATAAATTATCTGTTTCAATTCTGCATGTTCTTGCAAGTACCCTGCCCTTTAGTCCAACAAAATAGAGATCTACTGACTGCGCGGCAGCCGGTGATCTCTTTTGAAGTAGTGTGTCCATTTACCTTAATGACCGCGGCCAGTCTACAACTTTAAATTCAAAAAATACCAAGTCGTAGAAAACAATTCTTTACTGTACAGAACGAGCTGGCTTGCTAAAAGGAATTTTTCCATCTTTATCAATGAAGTACCAATCTCCTTCATAGGACAGAACATACAATCCATTTGTGGTCGTATAAATACTTTTTTTCTGTTTATTCGTGACCAGGGTTGCTACACTTTCATCTTCAATGTTTCGCTTATATAGACCCATATCGTATAGGTTAACATAATAAACCACACCGTTTTGTACGGTAAAGTTTTTTACACCTATGAGTTCGTCGCCACCTACTATCCGCTCTTCCCCTGTACCATCTAATCGAACTCTTGTAACGACCCTCTCCATAAATGACCCACCAGCTGGCTGTTCAGAGAAATAGATCCATCCCTGATCGAAAGTTAAAGCAAGCGCAATCCTGTCTTCAAAAACCGTTTGTACATCTGACCCGGTTACCCTAAGCACGGTATGGAAATCTCTGTGTATGATCGTCCGCATCGAGTCGTGCAGGCAGTTGCATAATCATTCATACTTCTTTATAATTACACGATGTTCATGTTCATACTACAAGTTAGGAGAGAAAAATAGTGAAAAAGCATTACCGTTATACGGCGCTGTTATTGTTGATGCTGGTGCTGCTGACCGGCCTTCCTGTTCAGACCACTTATGGGGCAGGTAGCCAGCCGGAGAAAACCCTTGTTCTGGGTACCAGCGCCGAATTTGCGCCCTATGAATTTCATAAAACTATAAATGGAAAAGACCAGATCGTGGGCTTTGATATTGATATTGCTCGTGAAATTGCCAAGGACATGGGAGCAAAGCTTATTATTGAGGACATGAGCTTTGATGCCTTGCTGCCCGCTTTGCAAAGCAGCCGGGTTGATCTGGTAATATCAGGAATGACACCAACAGATGAACGCAGGAAAAGTATCGACTTCTCCGACAACTATTACCAATCCAAGCAGGTATTAATGGTTCGTACCGAAGATAAAGAACGCTACAAGAGTATGGATAGCTTGAAGGGTGAAAAGATCGGCGCACAAAAAGGCTCCGTTCAAGAGGAGATTGCGCGATCCATTCAGGAGGCTTCTATTACATCTCTTGACCGCATACCGGACCTTGTTCTGCAGCTGCAGACGAAACGAATCAATGCCGTCATTCTGGAAGACACCGTTGCCGTCGGTTACCTGCAGAACAGTGCGCTTACACTATCGGAAGCCGTTCCGGACGATGCACCTGTTCAAGCGGCTATTGGCATCCGCAAAGGCAACACAGAGCTGCTGACACAAGTCAATTCGACGGTCGCCCGTCTAAAGAGCGAGAACCGTATTACAGAGATTGTTAAACAAGCGAGTATGCTGTCTGTAGATAAGCCGCAATCATCTGGAAATATATTTACAATATTCTGGGAATACCGCAGCTATTACGCGATTGGCCTCGTTTATACGCTGCTATTGTCTGCGCTTGGCGTCCTGTTTGGCTTCATGATTGGCTTGATCATCAGTCTGCTGCGAATGTCGCGTATCCGGGCGATAACCTTGCTGGGTACAACGTATGTTGAGATTTTGCGCGGAACACCTATGTTGGCGCAGCTTTTGATTATCCACTATGGGCTGGCGCTCACACTGGGGATCAACTTTACCCCGTTGCAGTCAGGTATTATCACGCTGTCCCTGAACAGTTCGGCTTATTTGGCGGAAATTTTCCGTGCGGGTATTCAAGGCGTGGATCGCGGGCAGATGGAAGCAGCCCGCTCGCTTGGAATGAGCAGGTGGCTAGCGATGCGTCATGTTATTTTGCCGCAAGCGTTTAAGTCCGTGCTTCCCGCGATCGGAAATGAGTTTATTACGATTATCAAAGAATCGTCCATTATTTCCGTGATCGGAATGGCAGATATTATGTACCAGGCTGGAGTCGTGAAGAATATCACGTACAAGGGACTTAGCCCGCTCATTATTTCAGCCGCGATTTATTTTGTATTGACTTTCACGCTGTCCAAGCTGCTTGGCGCATGGGAACGGAGGATGGGAGCTAGTGATCACCGTTAAAGATTTACGCAAATCATTTGGAGAAGCAGAAATTCTCAAAGGAATAGATATCAGCATCGAAGCCGGTGAGGTCGTCGTTGTTATCGGGCCGAGTGGCTCGGGGAAAAGCACCTTTCTGCGCTGCATCAACCTTCTGGAGCAGCCCAGCGGCGGGGAAATCCTGTTTGAAAACGAGTCCATTACCGCCCGTGGGCACAACATTAACGCCACCCGGGAGAAAATGGGCATGGTGTTCCAGCATTTCAACTTGTTTCCGCATAAGACCATTATTCAAAATCTGACCCTGGCACCTACCAAGGTGAAAGGCCTGTCAACCGCCAACGCGGAGAAAACTGCGTTGAAGCTGCTGCACACTGTTGGACTGGCAGATAAGAAGGATTGTTACCCTTCCCAACTTTCCGGCGGACAACAGCAGCGGATTGCCATTGCACGCGCCCTGGCGATGCAGCCGCATGTGATGCTATTTGACGAGCCGACCTCGGCACTTGATCCGGAAATGGTAGGAGAGGTGCTGGATGTTATGAAGAAGCTGGCTAAAGGTGGCATGACGATGATTATCGTGACCCATGAGATGGGATTTGCCCGTGAAGTAGGCGACAGAATTGTGTTTATGGATAAAGGTGTGATCGTGGAGGAAGGGACTCCTGAGCAAGTGTTTGGAAACCCGTCTAACACCCGCACGAAAGATTTTTTGGCGAAAGTTCTATAGGATAGTTATTTCTTTAAATACGAATTGTTATGTAGAGTAAAAAGATTTGCCTCAGAGACATTGTTCTCTGAGGCTTTTTTGTTTGAGTACCTGAATAAACCTATCATAAGACATCGTGTAAAATGCTTGAAATTAATTCGACTATGTTGTCTAGTTAATTCGCTCACTATAGGTAATTTTACATCCGTAAGCCACTCACATATTACCGAGAGAGGTGCTTTCTCCAACAGCAATAGCAGTAGCTATACACTCATCCTCTTCTGAACTATCTTGTCCTCTTACATCTGAAGTCGTGTTAATACACGAATAGTACGCCTTTTGTTGCGCCGACATAGTCCCTTTCCCCAGGTGTACGCCTTCCCGTTTACGTTTGAATATCAGTTTTAAAAACGAATAGACGCCGATTAGTTCTTCAAAAATACGGTAACCAACTTTTATTTCGTCAACTTAAAGATCGTGTCATTTTTTTCAAGATGCTTAATTCTTTCCGCATAATCTTGTTTTGCATAAGTTTCCGAAAGTATATTGTTCGACACTAACAAGTCGTAAAATGATTTCAGCATCTGTGCAGATATACGTATCGGGAACCCCTCGGAAGTAATCATCATCCTTTGACCGTCAATCAGAACAGAAGATATTTTTTCAGGCTGTACAAGTTCAATCTGTGTACCGTTCCTGTCGATTATGAAATACATCTCCTTTATATTTTCAAACACTAAATGTTTTACTTCTGCCCCGTTTGCCAATCGATTCTGAATTTCTTTCATTGAATATCCCGGATTCGGATCATTTTTCAGCAGCCATTTTGCAAAATCTTGTGTATCGATTTCATCTGTATCATATTTTTTCCAAACTGCGCCATTATCTTTGCTTATCTGTATTGTGTTATCCATCATGACACGTAGATATATTTCGTTATCCATATAAACTGCACGATACTTTGAAGCCATAAGGCTGTCTATCAACTTCGGTACATCTTCTTTCTTGTTGAATGTTAAATCGATTGGCATTAAAGCTGTAGTGGTGGCACCTTGATATATTGCGGGCGCACTTTTGGCTATAGGATTGTCGACACCCGTAGCAGCTTCCGTTTTATCCAATGCAGAAGTCGCAAAGATGATTATGACACTGGCTACAAGCCCAATAGCGAGAAGCATCGTGGTGACAGTGATTTTCTTGGTTTTCATGATCGATATAATCCTTTCTTCGGTTGAGTTTTTGGAGAAACTACTAATCATAGGCGACAAACCGATTTTCTTTTCTTCCAAACGTATAAGTGCCCTAGCGTAAGTAGGTTTCGTGTTTTCCCCAAATTTTCGTATGACTGTTTCATCACAGAATAGCTCAATATCACGGTTGGCAAGGATATGCATGACCCATACAAAGGGGTTGAACCAATGGACGCATACGCTAGTGACAAGAATCCATTTTTTTAGTGTGTCAAATCGCTTGATGTGCGTAAATTCGTGGGTCAGGATAAGCGCAAGCTGTTTCTCATCGTCATAATCTAAATTTTTCGGTAAGAGTACAACAGGCCGAAATATACCGTAAGTAAGCGGAGTTGAAATATGATCTAGTTGCCTGATTTGAACATTTCGCCATAACAAATTTGAATGCTGCCATTTTCTTATAAAATCGTTTCTAATAGGCACAGCCATTTTGTAGATTTTGCGACACCTTAAATGCGGAATGATAAAAAATAAAGCACACAACGTAAAACCAACTAACCACACCCATACAATAGGCGATATTTGTGAAGCCGTCTTCAATGGCATAATCGCCGCGGTCAAATGTTCTGTAATTGGTGGCATGATTACCGTAGTTCCATTAATGAATGTTAAACTTTCTGGTGTGGGAATCAACTTTGGCACTGTAAACATTCTGTTTAAATGTTCCGCTGCCGTAAAAATGCTAAATTGCGATTGAACTGATACAGGTACGAGCAACTGAATTAATGCTACTCCCCAAAGAAACATAAAGGTCATTTTGGGAAGCTTGTGAATAAGCAAGGAACGTAAGAAAATAACTACAAGAATAAAGACAGAAGCCGAGATACTTATTTGAAGTAACGACATCCCCTCACCTCATTCCATGCTATCGATAAGACGTTTCAATCGGCTAATTTCTTCTGTCGACAGTCGTTTCTGTCCCAACAATGAAGCAATCAGTCTGTCGGGGGCACCATCATACATTTTATTTATCAGTTCCGTTGTTTCGTGTTCTTGCGCCTGCTCTCGTGTAACAAGCGCATGGCAAACGAAATTAGGTTCCCGTCGTTCAATCGCCCCTTTATCAAGGCACCTTTTGATAATGGTATAAGTTGTAGTCTTACTCCAACCTATTTTTTCCTTTGTGATTTCTGCAATCCTCTTTGCAGCTGTATCGCCATCTCTCCACAAGATTTCCATAATATTAAGTTCGCTATCGAATAACTTCATTACCAAATGAAAGCACCTCGTTCATATTTATTCTACTGCTGTAGAATGTCATTTCTTTATTCTACCGTAGTAGAATAAATTTGTCGATATTGTCCTATAATTTACTTACACTAATTCTCTCAGACGCCGATTATTCGACGTCCATCCATCGTTTCTTGCATATGTATCCCCGTTACCTTCGATGGAAATTGAAAACCATACTGCCGTTCTATCGAATCCAAGTTGTGATGATCCCTTTTTTATCCTTCTTCCCCTATTACTGAAAATCTGCCCTTCAACGAAACTAGGGAGCAGCTGCCGAGTGGCGATCTGCTCCCTGATTATTGTCCTATCGTTTCTTGTTAGCGTAACGCCGTTTCTGATTTATAATGGATTGTCACATTTCCATTCGCTTATCAATCTTCTGTAATCATCTAAATACTTACCGCGTTGTATCTCAAATTTTTAATTTCAATAATGTCTAACTAATGAACAGAGTCGAATAGTTCGTCATCCGTAACATCCCGATCATTATCAAGATCTTTTGAAGACACCTCATATTTTCTCAAATAAAATCAGCAGCTTCTAGTTCACAAGCTAGGCCAATCCCATTTTCACTGTCAACCGGATACGGCATCTTTGCGCCCGGCCCATCTCGTTCGCTTCACCAGCTCCGGAAACGCAACAGCTAGCAGCACCAACAGGACCCCA
>NZ_WHNZ01000006.1 GCF_013141725.1 Paenibacillus planticolens
AACCTTGAAATTGTAAAAGCGGGCTCAACGCTTGCTGCTAGTGACCTCTTTGACGAGAATGACAATGCACGTATTCAAGTGAAATTGAAAGCAAAATTAGATAAAACAGCGGACTACACGATTAACATCTACGGCGGTTCATCTTCCGCAACAGCAACAGTGAGCGTAGGCGCGGCGAACTTGGCTACGAAAGTAGAGTTCGATACGTCTTCCGTAACGCTTGCAGCGAATGACCCCGATGTATATGTACCACTGATCGTAACAGATGCGAATGGCAATAAATTAAGCGCACAAGACATCGTGGATAACGCAGATCGCTTTACTTTCAGCGTAACGAACGGTAAAGGTTCGATCCAAGAGACAGGCGCTGACAAAGGTAAATTGAAACTGGTCTTCGATTCTGTTAACACGGTAGGATCAAAAGTATATGTAACCGGCCAAATCAACCAATCGCAGTCCAACACATTTGTACAAACAAGCCTTCCGGTACAAGATGCACGTGTTGCTGACCGTATTACAGTAACAAGCGAGCCGGCTGCCAAAGCAATCCTAGGCGCA
>NZ_WHNZ01000037.1 GCF_013141725.1 Paenibacillus planticolens
CCTATGTCTGGTACCGCTGATTTATGTTTTATAACGGATATTCAAATGCCCGATGTAATTCATCATTTAGGGGACTGCAAAGTAATAATTGAAGAAGGTCCTGTAATAAGAACAGGAGCATTAGGATCGATAACATCTGTTTATGTAAGAGATCCAGATGGAAATCTGATAGAAATTTCTAATTATAACTGAACTAACGGAACACGATAGTTAAATACCAGAGGGGTTGCCATGTGGCAGCCCTTCGCTCAGCTAAGGGGCAAGATAGTTCAAATTTAATCAAAAGTGTGAATGATAGAAGATAGCATCGGTCATCCGACATATATACGGCGCTTCCAATGTAAAATTGAAGTGAGAATTTCAGTGATTTTCCAAGCAGATTTGCTGTTTGACTGCAAAATGAAAGGGGAGATGTAACCATTTTCTTATGAACACCCGGAGCGGGATCCCCGTACACAGGATACCTGGATGGCCAAATACTGCCTCCATATATCAAGGACATCCCACACATATCATCGCTGGGGATCCATTTGACTTATTAACTGACGATGAAAAAGAATTTATCTTACTCTATAAATTGAACATAACTGCGATAAACTTGCCTGTGAAGAAACCAGTCTTGAAGCAGGACTAGGGGCTATTAAAAAATGATTAATAATCAATTACGTCTGGAGTACGGTGAATACAGAGATTTCATATTAAGAACGTTAGAGGATAGGATAACCTTACTGATGACGATCGGGTTGAATCATTCAGAACAACAGTAGTCAATTAAGGAAAACTCTCTATTATATAGACCATAACACTAGCGTTGCATTAATTTTATCTGAATCTTCATAATCTCCTGTCTTTATTGAATTCATACACAAAAAAATCCTTTACAATGGAATGGCAGGTAGTTCCTGTCCAACAAATTCGCTGCTCTTCAGCTTTTCAAGGTTAGGGGGGATTGGAACTACCTTCAGAATTTACTTTCACGTGAATCGTTCCGTCTTCCGTCTCCTTTCTTGTTCCTAGGCGCTCCGCGGCTGTTGAAAATACCGTCATCGAATGTATGATCCTCATTCTTCAATTCCATAATAGAATTATGCATGCAAATTCAAGGCATGTCATAACAGGAGGCGATTATGAAGGCTGTAACTTTCAATGGCATGAAGAACATGCAAGTGACGCAGGTAGCGGATCCGACGATTCAGAAAAAAGACGGGATTATCGTCAGGATTACCTCGACCGCCATATGCGGTTCCGATCTCCATATATACCAGGGGGCGATTCAAGCCCAAACCGGATACGTGGTCGGACATGAACCGATGGGCATCGTCGAAGAAGTGGGCCCAGAGGTGACAAAGGTCAAAAAAGGGGACCGGGTCGTGCTCCCGTTCAATATCTCGTGCGGCAGCTGTCATTACTGCCAGCATGAAATGGAGAGCCAATGCGACAACTCCAACTCCAACCCCCAAGTGGATACGGGAGCTTACTTTGGGTTTACCGAACGTTACGGGAATTATTGGGGCGGACAAGCCGAAATGCTTTACGTACCGTACGGCAATTTCATGCCGTTCGTTATTCCGGAGTCATGCGAATTGGAGGATGAGAAGCTCCTGTTCTTGTCCGACGTGCTGCCGACGGCCTATTGGAGCGTGGACAACGGCGGCGTGAAGCAGGGGGATACGGTGGTGGTGCTCGGCTGCGGCCCCGTCGGCTTGATGGCGCAAAAATTTGCCTGGATGAAAGGGGCCAAACGGGTCATCGCGATCGACAATCTCCCGTACCGGCTGAACCATGCCAAAAAAATGAATAACGTCGAAATCTTCAACTTTGAAGATTTCAAAGACATGGGGCTGCATATAAAAGAAATAACGCGCGGGGGTGCGGATGTCGTCATCGATTGCGTCGGAATGGACGGCAAGAAGACGCCATTGGAGGAGGAAGAGCAGAAGGCCAAGCTGGTTGGCGGAACGCTCAGCCCGATCAACATCGCGATGAATGCGGTGCGGAAATTCGGCACGATTCAGATTACGGGGGTATACGGTTCTAAATACAACCAGTTCATGTTCGGAAATATTTGGGAACGAAACGTGAAGCTGACCATGGGACAGGCGCCCGTGATTCATTACATGCCGATGCTGTATCAAAAAATTATGGCAGGCGAGTTCGATCCGACGGAGATCATCACGCATAAAGTGCCGCTCGATCAGGCGCATAACGCGTACAACACCTTTTACAACCATGCGGACGAATGCATTAAATTCGTCCTGAAGCCTTAAATGATGGCATGATAAGAGGGGCTGTGCCATGGGGGATTGTACCCTGAGGGACAGCCCCATGTGTTTAGCCGATTTTTCGTCAATATTGGCGGGACCCAGTTTCGTTATAGGGCTAAAACCGCCAGGTTTACAGCAAGCTCCCGGAAGACCCGATCCGCGCCTTCGGATAGGTTTCGAAAGCCCGCACCGCCGCTTTCGAAACCTCAATGTCGTTTGCGACCGTACTGCCGCTTGCGCCGACCGCCCCGACGATTCTCCCTTCGAACGACAACGGAATCCCCCCTCCGAACACGACCAGGCGTCCGTGCATGGTCGTATTGATCCCGTACAGCTCCCCGCTCGGGACGCGTTATCATAAGCGATCGAGAGTTTTGGGTGGCGGATAGCATACGGCTTCAGAACCGAATCATTCGATGACTGGATATCCGTTTTCCCGACTTTACTACAGCTTTTTCGGATTGATCCTGTAAGCGATCCATGGCGACGCTTTATGAATTCCCTGCTCCAGCATACTTACCTGGGGTGACTACAGCAGTAGTCATAGCAAGCTGGAGAAAGCACATGAAACGAGCAGGCGGAACCACAGAGCTAGAGAAGGCTGCTCAGTTCATCGCTTCTCAGCTAGAAGTATAGGAGAAACGACAGCTATCCACGAAGCCAAACAAGATTTACGCCGACTTCTCGATGAGTATTGTCGCATTGTTAAAATTCTAGAGATGATTGAACAAGAAATCCTATTGCTCTTGGGATAAGATACCTTTAACTCATCTGCTTCGCTCCATTCAAGGTCTTGGACCTATTCGTTGCTGCTATTCTTTCGGGTGCAGCTGATCTAAGTCTGTATTCTCATGGGCTACAACTGCTGAGAAGAGCAGTCCGTTGTTTCGGAAATGGCATGAACATAATGTACGAGTAAGACACATGAAAAAGTTATACGATGAAAATAAAGTTCTAGACTGAAAGAATTGATCTGACGGGGTTTATGAGGATTGAAAATCGTCAAACTTCGAAAAAATAGAGTCAACTTTGTAAAGTGGAATATTTATTAAAAGGTAGGAGCAGGTGGTTCGTCTATTTTCATACGGAGTAAACTATAAGGCTTCTGCCGCAGGTCATTTCCATAATGAAATCTTGCCTGCCGATGTAATTGGTTCACGATGAAATATAAGTATTGATCTGGACTAATCGAAAAAGTATCCGGCCATAATATTCTCGGATCATGTGCGATCGTTTCCATGATGCCATTCGGCAATATCTTTCGAATACTGTTGTTTTCGTAATCTCCAGCATAAAGGGTTCCTTTTGCACCGGTGATCATTCCATCTGAAGCACCTTTTTCTCCCCAATACTTCACGTGATCCTGTAAATTCATATCCGGTATCATTCGGTCTCTTAGGACTTCCGTTGAAATCGAGTAAAGATGTCGACTGGAGAGAGGACAAAAATACAAAATCTGGCCGTCCGGGGAAATCGCTATACCATCAGAGGCCAATCTAAAGGGTGAAGTAGATCCATCTTTGTTTCGATTCATCAGGATTTTACCTTCGACTTTCGGTAAAAGAAAGAGATCTGCCGAAGTCGAATTTGCCCCGTTTAACCGTCTCCAGGCATAACCCGTTTCTAAATCAACGACAATAATGGCACCCGGTCCTTGGGAAGACGAATCCGTTATATAAGCATAACCTGCTTTACCAACACGAAAATCAAATCGGACATCATTCAGATAAGTGGTTGGCAGGACAACATTCTCTGTAAATGTAAATACGCTTCTTATGGTATTTGTATTTAAATCTACAGCGACTAACTTCGCCCCCCCTTTGATGGGTTCTGAGAAATTAGGAGCCCCCGTATCCAGTACCCAAAGCGTTCCCTTTCCATCAGCAACGACACTTTGGACACTAATGAAGGACGTTGTGATATTCGATTGGCTTACCAAATTAGCGTCTAAACTAGGAAAAGGCTGTAATGTACCGCGAACGATTTCAGCCACCGTAAATTTAACATCGTCTCCCCATCTTGGAAAGCAAATAAAAATGCGCCCAGTCTCAGAAACAGTAACGCCTGTAGGCATGGCCCCGTAAAATAAAAAAACCGCTTCAAACTTACCGAAATACTTTTCACTCGGTAACATCATTTGTATAAAATCCTCCTCAACAGGTTCGAACTGCTATCACCTATATATGACTGAATGTGGTTCAAGTGCCTGGATAATAAAATATTTTTAAGGGAACCCCGCATGTTCGTGTCTATAACGGACAACGAGTAAACGGTGTTGTGCTTTTGCCTAAGTATCACCTCCCACGAGCATGGAACGAAATTTATTGCTGAGGCGCTCGTTTTTTTACAAAGCTGAAATTTATCCATCTACAGGAATCTAACGGATAACGATAGTTCCAAGGGGGAACTTGCTATAAAACAGCGTTTTTCTATTGATAAGTCGGTATGGTCTAATACACGTGAAAAAGGTTATAAGAAACAGAGTTATGACATCGTATTCGGTTATTGGGGACAAAATTATAATTGAATACAATAGAGTCTATGTAATAAAGGATGGCGAAACGATTGAAGTTGTGGAGCCACAGAGAAATAAATCGTTCTGGTAACAAAATTTCTTGGATTTTTAAGGTTAAGAATTCTACAATTCTGATCTTGAATTATATTCTAGGATTATGTCTAGATGGATTTTCGTCATATTGCTTATTTGGATTTGGAAGAAGAAAAGAATACTATTTTGGCTTCTTAAATGACAATGGCTTCGATATAGCGGAAGCCTTTATTTTGCAGCATGAGAACCAGGATAACATCGAAGGAAGTAATTAATACCCCATATAGCAGTGGAAGACCAAATAATAAATTCAAGGCAATAGCTGATCCGATTACCTCGGCCAGATCACACGCGGCTATAGCCAGTTCGCATAAAATCCAGAGTCCGAAATTCACAGGCTTACTATAATGATCACGGCATGCCTGCGCAAGATCTCTACCTGTTGCGATGCCTAACCGAGCCGTTAAGGACTGAAGTACAATGGCCATCAAGTTAGATATTAAGATGACGGACAATAATTGATAATTGTATAAGGACCCCCCAGCTATACTGATAGCCCAGTTTCCAGGATCCATATAACCCACGGCAACCAGATAACCGGGACCGGCGAAGGCTAGGAGCTTCCGGAAGAAACTTCCCTTTGTTGGGATAGGGAGGGTTTTGTAAACTTCCGGGAGACTGTTTGAAAATCTTTTTCGCCTCCATCCTGCCTCTGGAGATGACAGAGGTTTTGATTATTGAACAATAGGTTCCATTGGACACCTTCTTTCCTTCTTACAATAGTTTTGTATTAAGGCAACATTTGGACTAATATTTTTTATGTATTTCCTGATATCTACAATGTTATCCTACACCAAAAAAATTGCCTCTACAACAAAAAGTTTCACTAGGGAAAGAAAATGCGCTTTATTTTTATCGCGATTTAAATTATAATAATTATTGTAAAGTTGGTTATAGGCAAAAAAATTGAATGAAGTAAAAACGAGAATCATTCTCGTTCAACGTGCTGCTCCTTCGTGGAGCAGCATGTGCTGTTTTAAGGGAGTTAATAATGGATTTCATTCTCAATGAGGAGGATTGATGGTTATGAGACCGGATTTTCAAACGGCAGATGGCTACGCCAAACAACAGGAGGTTAACCTTTCCAAAATTAAGGATAAAGAAGGACGGGAATGGTTTAATCGTTACGGGGAAGGTATGGCAGCATTAACAAGTGGGATATTCATTGCTATTGCATGGGGGATAGGAAGCAGTTCTCAATCATGGTCAATTGTTTTCTATTTGATCGCATTTGCTGTGGGGGGATTTGTGAAGGCCAAGGAAGGCTTGCACACCCTTATCGCAGAGCGCGATCTCGACGTTAACTTACTGATGATCATTGCAGCTATCGGCGCAGCCAGCATCGGGTATTGGACAGAAGGTGCGGTACTTATCTTTATTTTCTCGTTCAGCGGAGCTCTGGAAACTTACACCATGGATCGGAGCAGCAGAGACATTTCTTCGTTGATGGATTTGAAGCCGGAGACTGCTGTATTGTTTAAGGATGGTATAGAGACGATTGTTGCTATCGAAGCTCTGACGGTTGGGGATATCGTTTTGATCAAACCTGGAGAACGTATTCCGTCTGATGGTGTTGTGCTTGAAGGGGCATCTGCTGTGAATCAATCCTCTATTACGGGCGAATCGGTTCCGGTGGATAAAGGTGAAGGGGATGAAGTGTTTGCCGGAACGCTGAATGGCCAAGGGGCTCTATTTATTGAAGTGAGTCAATTAAGTGAATCCACCTTGTTCGCCAAAATTATTCGTCTTGTGCAGGAAGCACAAAGCGAAAAGCCTGCTTCTCAACTGTTTATGGAGAGGTTTGAACGCATCTATGCAAAGTCCATCATTTTGATTTGCTTGCTTTTAATCGTTGTTCCTCCTCTGTTATTCCACTTGGCATGGGATCAAACCTTTTATAAAGCGATGGTGTTTCTGGTTGTAGCGTCACCTTGTGCGCTGGTCGCTTCCATTATGCCTGCTATGCTGTCGGCCATATCTAATGGTGCGAGAAAGGGGCTCCTTTTTAAGGGAGGCGCACATCTTGAAAATCTTGCCACAATTAAGGCCATTGCATTTGATAAAACAGGCACGCTGACATCAGGAAAACCCTTAGTCACGGATATCCTTTCATTCCAACAATTAGACGAAACCGAAATGCTGAGCATCGCCGCATCGTTGGAAAGCTTGTCCGAGCACCCGTTAGCCAAAGCCATCGTACTTGAAGCTCAGGAACAAGGGGCGGCATTTGATCGCCCATCTGATTTTCGTACGCTTACGGGTTGGGGAGTTCAAGCACAATGGAAAGGGGATTTGTGGAAAATAGGGAAACCAGCCTTTCTGGATGATGCGTTTAGGACGGAAGAATTGAAGGCAGTCATTGACAGACTGGAACGTGAAGGGAAGACGGTAACGGTGATGCACAATTCGCAGGGAGTTGCCGGTGTAATCGCCTTACGAGACAAAATTCGCTCTGAGGCTAAACAGGCAGTGGCCATGCTCAAAGCCTTAGGTGTTCAAGTTGCTATGCTAACCGGCGATCAGAAACAAACTGCCGATGCAATTGGAAAAGAACTGGGAATTGGAATGGTTTACGCCGATTTATTGCCGGAAGATAAAGTGAGCCGAATCAAGGAGCTGAAGCAAACATTCGGCAGCATAGCCATGGTCGGTGATGGCGTCAATGACGCTCCAGCCCTGGCAACGGCTACCGTCGGAGTTGCTATGGGGGTAGCTGGAAGCGACGCGGCGCTTGAAACAGCAGATTTGGTGTTAATGAATGATGATATAGGGAAAATTGCTGAAGCCATTGTACTTGGCAAACGAACAAAAGTTATCATCAAACAAAATATTATTTTTGCTATGACCATTATCATCACGTTAATAGCAGTCAATTTTATCCAAGGCATTGCACTACCTTTAGGGGTAGTTGGGCATGAAGGAAGCACGATCCTAGTCATTCTTAACGGATTGAGATTATTGCGTCAACGAGAAATTATCCAAACCAAACGAGTAGGCAAATCATTATTAAAAGTCCAAGGATAAATGAGAATGTGGCTTCTTTTTCGTGCCCATGACCATGCGTTTGCGGAATTAATTCTTTATATACGATGAATAGCATCGCACCGGCGGCTATTCCAAGGATGGAACGAGGGCGAAATCCCTGATTTTTAATAAACAAGGTAATAAGCAAGCTTTCCGGCGCATTTTGCAATCCATTAGAGAGAGCGACCTACAATCTGTGAAAATAGAATGAGCGACTATGATGTACGGATCTCATGAAAAAAGATGCAGGCGCACTTATCGTGCGACCTGCATCTTAATAGGGGAATTATTTTTGTTTCATGATCACAATACCAATCACAATAACACCTAAACCGCCCCAGGTTTTCCAATTGGGAATCTCTTTCAGAAATATGTACCCCATTATTAATGAGATCAAGATCTCCAAACACTTCGCAACTACAAGAACATAGCTTAAATTTTCGGTGGATTTATAGCCAAATCTGACACCGTAGCCAATGCACATATTTGCAATTAAAAAAAGAGGCAGCATCAGCAGTTGAAACTTTAAAGTAGACCAAAAATACACATCAATATGCTTGTTTTGATAAGAAAAAATAAAGTTGATAATGGATAGACCTCCGAATAAGAGTGTAAAACTGTACAAATAGAACATAGAAACCTCCAATTTTGCCATTGCTCCGATTCATGTTTTTAATACACGACGATTTTTAATTCAAAATGGGATTCATTAGTTTTTAATGTTTCCTGAAGCCAACTTTTTTATCCACGTGCAGGAATTTAAAAATATTTTGAATGGGACGGATTGAATATTCGTGGAAATCGGATATAATGATGATAATGATTATCGTTATTATATTCGATGAGGGGTTTTAAAATGAATTTTCTGTTTCCGATAACTACAATCGTCTTGATTGTTCTTGGAGCATTTTGTATATTTATTTCAATCGACAATAGTAGAAGAACCTTGCTTAAAAGAACAGACCATATGGACAAAAAACAGCAAATTTATTCCATGGCTTCGAATAAAAAAATTGAGGGTTAGAAAATCAAACTTATTAATTCACTTGCGTAATCAGTAAATGAATAATATTCATGAGTTCAATAAAAAAGCTGCCATCGAGGCAGCTTTTTGTGTGTGCAACGGGCAGTCGGGTATATCGCATCCAGAAGCTCGAGGATGGAGTGTTAAATCACTCTGATCGCAACGCGGGATGAAGCGAAGTCCAAAATATTTGAATATATTACCTGCTTCTACTATGGAAAAAGAATACATTCATCCATAGGGCACCTCTCACCCAACCGATACGATCGTACATTCCTAGAAACGGTGTAATTCTCTCGGTCTAATGTGTCTAATCAACTGACAGAGGTCCAGCTTTTCGGAGGAGGGAAGCAGCAGACAACCCAAAAAGGTAATTTATCCTTCATTTCCATCCTTTATTTGTGACATAAATGATTTAAAATGACAATTCTGCATAAATCCATTCCGATATACTATTTCTATTAATATATAAAACACACCCATTTTTTGGTGAAATATTGCTGGATATTAAATGAATATTCCCTTTTCTAGCGGCTAAAAAAGGCATCTTTCAGAGATTACAGTTCGTGAAATGTTATTTCAATAATTGTTAAATTAATAAAATTTTATTTTACAGATTCTTGGTTTTCTTTTATACTCAAAGTATCACGAAGATAAAGTCGGTGATGCAGGTGTCTTATTTTATTGGGATTGACGGAGTAAGCACGAAAACTTTCCGCCAAGACGTGTGTCGGCCGGGCAATGCAGAGGCATTTGTCTGTGTCTGGCCGGAGTCGACAGTGACGGGGAAAGGCAATATTTCTTTCATCTTTTTACCGGCTGCCTTCAGAAACGCGGGATGTTATTCCTCATTTCCCTTCGTTGACGGCTGCATTAGGGGAACCTTATGGAACACTCGCCATTGATTTTCGGTATCATATTGAGAGCGCTATCAGAAAATGCTCGATAACCAATGCAGTTCATTTGAAGAAATATTAAGCGCCTTAAAGTATGCCAAGCAAATCGGGGCGAGAGAACGGGCAAGAAGCATTGTCACGTCCGTTACAGGCGTTCCGTACGCGGAAGCTGACCGCATCTTGAAGGAAACAAACGAACAATTCAATCTTGCCATCATTTGAAATGAAGCCGGCGTTTCAACGGACATAGGCTTAACCCACATCGGCTGCTGTATTTCCTCACATTCATTTACCCGCAAAGCATACAAACTTCTCCCAATTTTCCTGCTAGGCTTCATCCACATCGACCAATGCTGCATGATTTCTCCAAAAGATATTTGCATTTGCTTCCCAGAAAACGAATTTTCACGAATCTTTCACTTAGCCAAATGTTGTATGCAGACAACAAAACTTACTTGAATATCGGCAATTTGCCGGTCGGTTTTAAATACTGAAGCAGGATGGATTTACGTTGAACCGGTTACCAAACTAACTTGGGGGGGTGGTCTGAATACCTGGTAAGTAAGTGGTATTCGATGTATCCGCATAAATCGCTGCATTAAAAAGCGTTACAACGAAACTGGATGTAAGCACTTACAAAAACTAAGAGAGGTGAACGAGGATGAAGAAAGGCCTGAGTATGATTTTAATGGCTGTTATGATGCTTTCTGTTTTTAACGTAGGGTGGGCAGCACCTGCTGTTTACGTGGAAGCTCCCTCACAGAAGGGTGGGCAGCAGGAAAAGCTTAAGCTTGGTGTAGAGGTTCTCCTTGAGGAGCAAATCAGCCTTTTGAAAGGCAAGAATGTCGGGCTCATTACAAACCCGACAGGTGTCGATCGCGAACTGAACAGTATTGTGGACCTGCTCTACCATCATCCTGACGTAAAATTAAAAGCGCTTTACGGCCCGGAACACGGCGTTCGCGGGACTGCACAGGCAGGAAATTATGTAGAATTCTATATCGATGAAGAGACGGGACTGCCGGTTTACAGCTTATACGGCACAACCAGAAAGCCTTCACCGCAAATGTTGAAGGATATCGATGTGCTCTTGTTTGATATTCAAGATGTTGGAACACGCTACTATACGTACATATATACAATGGCATTGGCAATGCAAGCGGCCAAGGAAAATAATATCAAGTTTATCGTGCTGGATCGCCCGAATCCGCTTGGCGGTACGAAAGTAGAAGGTCCTGTCCTTGAAAAAGGGTACGACTCCTTTATCGGCATGTATGAAATTCCGCTTCGCCATGGTATGACCGTAGGGGAATTGGCCCAGTTGTTTAACCAGGAATTCAAAATCGGCTGCGACTTGACCGTAGTGAAAATGAAAGGTTGGGACCGTAACAGCTATTATGATGAAATCGACACAGAACGACCTTTGGACTGGATTCTGCCTTCCCCGAATATGCCGACTCTGGATACCGCGATCGTATATCCCGGAGCCGCTTTCTTTGAGGGAACGAATGCATCCGAGGGACGCGGGACGACGAGACCGTTTGAATTGATTGGAGCTCCTTTCATTAACGGAATCGATTTGGCTAAAAATCTCAATGACCTGAACCTTCCTGGCGTCCAATTCCGAAGCGCCTGCTTTACTCCTGAGTTCTCCAAGCACGTGAACACGCTATCCTGCGGCATCCAAATTTATGTTACCGACCGCCAAAGCTATAAACCCGTAGAAACGGGCCTTGCCATCGTGAAAAAAGTTTATGATATGTATCCGACGAAGCTAACCTTCACTTCGCAATTCAACCTTCTCATCGGCAATGGTTGGGTCGTAAATGAAATTAAAAAAGGCACCTCGTTGGAGGCAATTGTCAACGACAGCCGTTGGACCGGAGGATTGCAGGCATTTATGCCAATTCGAAGCAAGTATCTGCTATATGGCAATGTGGCGGAACCGGAAATCTCCTGGTATAAGCCGAAGAAATCGAATCCTGTTCTTATAAACGGTTCAGCAGCTTCCGTCGGCATGCGCCAGGAGCCACTTGATCAAATTGACGCTGCGGTAAACAAGCACATCCAAAATAAGCTTCTGCCCGGCGCTGAAGTGCTTGTCGCCCGAAGCGGAACCATCGTTAAGCAAGACGCATACGGTTATGCCTACCAATATGAGGATGGTAAGTTTAAACTGGCGAGCGATCCGGTTGTCATGAAAAAGGATACGATCTTTGATGTCGCCTCGGTCAGCAAAATATTCACCTCGACGGCTGTGCTGAAGCTGTTGGAGGACGGATTGATCCATAGCGTTGATGATCCGGTCATCAATTATATACCGGAATTCGCCAAAAACGGCAAAGAAAAAGTAACAATTAAACAACTGTTGACCCATACGTCCGGTTTTGTTTCCTGGATTCCCCTGTGGGGCAAAGCGGCCACCCGCGAGGATACGTTTAAGCTGGTGCTTGAATACAAACTCGACAAAGCGCCCGGAACGAATTATACGTACAGCGATTTGAACATGATTACGCTAGGCGTCATCGTCGAGCGGCTGACAGGTAAGCGGCTGGATGCCTATGTGAAAGAAATCATTACCGATCCGCTTGGCATGCATGATACGATGTACAATCCGCCTGCCTCGCTAAAATCGCGCATTGCCGCAACAGAATATCAACCCGGAACAAACCGTGCGATCGTATGGGGTGAAGTCCATGATGAGAACGCTTATGCGCTCGGCGGGGTAGCCGGTCATGCCGGTGTATTCTCCACCGCACATGATCTGGCGATCCTTGGCCATACGATTTTGAATGACGGGAAGTATGGGGATACTCGAATTCTGAAACCCGAAACGGTAAAGCTGATGAAGGAAAATCATTTGCCTAATTTCCCGGAAAACAAACACAGTTTGGCTTTCGAGCTCAATCTGGGATGGTACATGGATGCATTAAACGATGCGGGGTCATTAGGCCACACCGGATTTACAGGCACTTCTATCGTTCTTAGCCCTACCAACGATACGATCCTGATCCTGCTTACAAACCGCGTCCATCCTTCGCGCGATATGGGTTCCATCAACCCTGTCCGCAGAGATGTGGCCCGCTTGGTGGGCGACAGTATTAAAATAGCGATTCCAGGGGATGGAACAGCCTGGTTCTCGGGTTACGGAGATAATGTGGATAACGTTCTGCAGGCAGAAGTGAATTTGGCGGAAAAAGCAACCTTAAGTTTCGACACCATCTATTCTATTCAAACGTCTGCGGACTACGGGTACATCGAAGCTACACCAAACGGTACAACCTGGACACAAATCCGACCTGCTCTGAACGGAGACAGCCAAGGTTGGAGAACAATCACGGTAGAAGTTCCTGCCGGAACCAAATCGATACGGTTCCGCTACAAAACCGTTGGCACTAGTTTCCAAGGAAGCGGCCGGGGATGGTATATCCAGAACGTTAAGGTGACGACTTCAACTGATGAATTAACGCCTGAATTGGCCAGTGCGAAATGGCAAATTCGTATGTACTAATAAACGAAGGGTTGATCTAAATCTAAAATAGAGGTGAAAAAAGATGAGGAAATACCTAGGAATTATCTTGGTGATTGCTCTTATGCTTACTGTGTTCAATGTAGGATTGGCAGCCGCATCCGAGCCGAACACGGGAGGGAAAGAGCCATTTAAATTGGGAATCGAGGCACTCCTTGAAGATCACATCGATCTCATTAAAGGAAAAAAGGTGGGACTGATCACGAACCCAACCGGTGTCGACCGCAATTTGAACAGCATCGTCGACCTTCTGTTTAAACACCCTGACGTTCAGCTCAAAGCTCTATACGGACCTGAGCATGGGGTGCGCGGAGATGCGCAGGCAGGTGTCTATGTCCCATTTTATATTGACGATAAGACTAAATTGCCTGTCTACAGCCTGTACGGCTCGACCAAAAAACCGACGCCGGAAATGCTGGCGGACATCGACGTGCTCTTGTTTGATATTCAAGATGTGGGCACCCGCTTCTACACGTATATTTATACGATGGCCTATGCCATGGAAGCGGCTAAAGAAATCAACATTCCTTTTATCGTTCTAGACCGTCCCAACCCGCTTGGTGGTGTTAAAGTGGAAGGCCCCGTTCTAGAGCCCGATTACTCCTCCTTCGTCGGCATGTATGAAATTCCGCTTCGTCACGGGATGACTGTAGGGGAGCTTGCCAAGCTGTTCAACAAAGAATTCGGCATCAACTGTAATCTTACTGTAGTGAAAATGCAAGGATGGGACCGCAACAGCTTCTACGATGAGCTACCGATCCCTTGGGTTATGCCTTCGCCAAACATGCCGACCCTGGATACGGCCATGGTTTATCCCGGCGCGGCATTGTTTGAAGGAACGAATGCATCAGAAGGGCGCGGCACGACGAAACCGTTTGAACTTATTGGCGCCCCTTATATTAACGGAACCTTACTAGCAAAAAAATTGAATGATCTGAATCTTCCGGGCGTACGCTTCCGTACAGCTTGCTTCATGCCCAATTCAAACAAACATAAAAATTTGCTTACATGCGGTGTCCAAATTCATGTCAGGGACCGTGACGCTTACAAGCCTTTGGAAACTGGCATCGCTATCGTAAAGGAAATTTATGATATGTACCCATCCATGCTGACATTCACCGAACATTTCAACCTTCTTATGGGCAATGGCTGGGTCCGTGATGCCATCAAGAGCGGCGTTTCGCTCGAGGCGATTACCAGCGACAGCCGTTGGGTGGACGGATTAGAGCAATTCAAGCTGGTTCGCGGCAAATATTTGTTGTATGGCAGCCCAGCAGTAACGTTTGAAGCTACATTAACCGGCGCTAACAGTGTCTATGCGGATGAAATTTTCGATCTGAATTATGGTCTGAACAATGTGAACAACAGCATTTATGCTCAAGATCTTACAATCACTTATGACTCAAGCAAGGTCGAATTTGTTTCTGCAGAATCTGTGAAAAACGGATTCCAAATCGTTGAGCAAGCCAATCAACCGGGAAAGGTACGCATTCTGGCAGTGAGCTTGGGAGAAGACAATGCCATCAAGAGCGGGGGGGATTTTCTCAAGCTGCGTTGGAAAGCGAAGCCGGATGCAACTGCATCAACTACGATTGTTTTATCCAACATCGTTGTTGCGAACGGTGAGGGTAAAGAAACGAAGTTGGATAGCACTTCCCACAATATCAACATCATCACTTCAGTCGATAAAGCGGCATTGAACGATTTGATTTCCCGTGCACAAAGCGCACTTCATGCTGCTGTTGAAGGTACGCAAGTCGGTCAATATCCGGTTGGATCGAAGGCAGTGCTGCAGGCGGCAATCGATCAAGCGAAAGCAGTGGCGGACAGCGCATCGTCTACACAGGGGCAGGTAGAACAGGCAATTACCGCGTTAAGCAGTTCGCTCGTTGCATTCGAGGCCTCCAAGATCGTTAGTCCAGTTGGAGATTTGAACGGGGACGGCAAGATTAGCATCGGGGATTTGGCGATTGTGGCGAATTATTACGGAAAAACGAAGGAAGATCCAAATTGGGAAACAATAAAGTTTGCGGATCTTAATAACGACGGAGTCATTGATATTGCCGATCTGGCGATTCTAGCCAGACGAATTCTTGAATTGTAAACCATAATCATTGAAAGGAGATTAGCCGATGAGCATACAAAAATCGAAGAAAAGCCACAACTGGTTAATGCTGGTTCTCGTGTTCACCCTTCTTTTCTCACAATTGGCGGCAGTAGGAACAGTGGGAGCGAGTCAGGCCGACGACCCGGCAACGGATTTGGTGATTTATCAAAACGTCCCGCAAGTGCAATCTCAATTCCAGAGTAGCGGCATTCAACTATCGGCGCTGCATATATATGCTAAGGGACATTATACGAAGGCGGGGAAAGGACTTACGTGGTATTCATCCAATCCGAATATCGCGAATGTGAACGCGGAAGGGCTTGTCACCCTTACCGGGCAAGTCGGGAGTGCCGTCGTAACCGTGACGGATGGCGTATTCACCGACCGGATCACCGTCGATCTTCATACGCAGCCGATTGTCACCAAAGAGAAGGGCGCAAGGTACGATCTGATCAAACGGGCGGTCAAGGGGCTTACTACGCAGGAGAAAATCGGCCAGATGCTCATGCCTGATTTCCGCACGTATGGAGGTAAAAACGTCACCGTACTGCCTCCGGAAGTAAAAGCGCTTGTACAGCAGTATCATCTGGGCGGCATCCTGTTGTTTCGGGAAAACACGGTGACGGCGGCACAGTCGGCTCAACTGGTTTACGACTATCAGATGGCTGCCGACAAATTCGGATTATTAATCAGTATCGATCAGGAGGGCGGTATTGTCACGAGACTGCAGTCTGGAACGGATTTCCCCGGCAATATGGCGCTGGGCGGAACACATAATGCGCAGCTCGCTTATCAGGTGGGCAAATCCATCGGAGAAGAGCTGAATGCGCTTGGCATCAACTGGGACTTTGCTCCGGTTTTGGATACGAACAATAATCCGGATAATCCGGTAATCGGCGTGCGTTCCTTCGGTGAAAATCCGCAGCTTGTCGCTGAGCTCGGCACGGCTTATATTAGAGGTCTGCAAAGTGTGGGCGTAGCGGCTACAGCGAAGCATTTCCCGGGACATGGCGATACCGCTACCGATTCCCATTTAGGGCTTCCCTCTGTGCCCCATAGCAAGGACCGGCTGAAAGAAGTGGAACTGTATCCGTTCCAAAAAGCGATGGAAAACGGGATTGATGCAATCATGACAGCGCACGTTACTTTCCCGCAAATCGATTCAACGACAGCGATTTCCAAAAAAGACGGAAGCCCGGTCAATATACCTGCAACGTTGTCCTACAAAGTTTTGACTGAATTGGTTCGCGGAGAGATGGGTTTCCAAGGCGTAATCTCGACAGATGCCATGAATATGCAGGCCATCGTTGATCATTTCGGTCCGGTAGACGCTGCTGTACGGGCAGTCAATGCCGGAGCGGACATTATTCTTATGCCCGTTGGGCTACAAACTGTAGCGGATGGTCTTCTCGAAGCGGTTCAATCCGGACAAATTTCGCAAGAGAGACTCAATCTTTCCGTTGAGCGCATATTGACGCTTAAGATGAAACGCGGGGTGTTCAAGGAAGAAAATCCGAGAGATATTAACGACCGGATTCAAGAAGCAAACCGTGTGGTCGGATCGGCTGAACATAGAGCGCTGGATAACGAAGTTTCCGCTCGTGCCGTTACTTTGGTGAAAAATGATAATGATGTTCTGCCACTTAAACTAGACGGTGGAAAAAAGGTTGTTGTAGTCGGCAACACTTCGATTACAGCCCTGTTTAATGCAGTGAAAGCGGATCATGGCAACACTACGCTCATTTCGACGACCAGCTACGTTTTGACGACGAGCCAAATGAATGAATTGAAGAGTGCCAACGCTGTCATTATCGGCACCAGCACGTCAACCGCATCTGCCAGAGCGACGTCGAACGCCCAGATGAAAATGGTAAGAGATATTAAAAGTGCTGTTAGTGCACCGGTCATTGCCGTCGCTTTGCGAAATCCGTATGACATAATGGGATATCCGAACCATGTAGACGCTTATCTGACTCAATACAGCTATTTTGCAAACAGCTCCCAAGGATCTGCGGATGTTATATTCGGCGTGAAGCGACCGGCTGGTAAACTTCCGGTTACGATCCCGAGCTATGAAGGCGGAATCTTGTATTCTTATAATCATGGATTAAGAACGATGACGAGCGCAGCCTTGAATGGTGTGAGCAGTGTTGTCGGCGGCATGACATTTGATTTGACCTATGGTTTGGAAGGTGCAAAAGAAAATATTTACGCTCAAGACTTCGTCGTAAAGTACGACCCTAATAAAGTACAATTCATTTCCGCCGATTCTGTCAATGACGGCTTTGCCATTGTGGCAAATAAGGAAGCGCCGGGCCAAATCCGTTTCATTGCAGCGAGCCTGGGTGAAGGAAATGCTGTTAAAGGAAACGCTGATCTCCTTAAATTAACCTGGCGCGCTAAACCGACTACCGGATGGGCATCCATTTCCGTATCCAACGCGGTTGTCTCCGATGCTGCTGGTAAGGAAACCGAAGCCGAAGTCGCTTCCCATGCCATATACATCAGCGCGGTTGATAAAACGGCATTAAACCGTCTCATTACAGAGTCACAGGATGCGCACAATGCTGCGGTAGAAGGCAGCAAGGCCGGCCAATATCCGGAAGGATCGAAAGCGAAGCTGCAGGCGGAAATCAACAGCGCTAAAGCAGCGGCAGACAATGAAGCAGCTACCGATTATGAAGTAGCAAAAGCCATCTCGAAATTAAGTACGGCATTGCAAACGTTTATCGATTCGGTCATCGCCCTCACCCCTGATGACCTGAACGGAGACGGCAAAATCAGCATTGGCGATTTGGCCATTATGGCTCGTTACTATGGCAAAACATCTGACGATCCGAATTGGCAGCAATACAAGGCAGCGGATCTTAACGGCGACGGGAAAATTGACATTGTAGATCTTGCCATTCTTGCAAGAAAGATTTTGGAATCGTAATACCCGAAATCACTTTAACGAATGCGCAAAATTGCGGACATGGCTCAAAGTCGAGCTTATGTCAGAAGCACTTCATAACTAATTTTTATTTCAGTCTTTTTGATCGTTCCAATCTTTATTTGTAATTATAATTTCACCAAAAGACCAGCAAACCCTTGAGTTTGCTGGTCTTTTGCACTTAAAAACATATATGCCCCTAACAGTTATTAAAGCCTGCTCCTGATCTGTTTGTATTCAATCATTGATTCGACACAAGAACA
>NZ_WHNZ01000038.1 GCF_013141725.1 Paenibacillus planticolens
CGAAGGCATCATTGACGATTTGACCATTCGGGAGAATATCATTCTTGCGCTGCAGGCGACGCGTGGCTGGTTCAATGCGATTCCGCGCAAACGGCAGGATGAGATGGCGGACGAATATATCCGCGCATTGAATATTAATCCTCCCAATCCGGAGCATCTGATCAAAAATTTAAGCGGAGGCAATCAGCAGAAAGTGCTGCTGGCCAGATGGCTGCTGACGAATCCGAAGCTGTTAATCTTGGATGAGCCGACCAGGGGAATCGATATCGGGGCCAAAGCGGAAATTCAGAAGCTTGTGCTCTCCTTGTCCCGCGAGGGCATGTCGGTGCTCTTCATCTCTTCCGAGCTCGAAGAGGTGCTTCGGGTCAGTGAACGGATTGCCGTCTTAAGGGACCGCAAGAAAGTGAAGGAAATGTCCGGCGAAGAAATCAGTCAGCGCAATGTGATGAAAGCGATAGCGGGAGGTTGAGCACAATGGTTAAGCATCATTTGTTTTGGCCGGCATGCATGTTGGCCGTGCTGCTGGTATTCAATTTGATATATTCACCGGGGTTCTTCTCGATTCAAATGAAAGACGGCCATCTGTATGGCAGTTTAATTGACATTTTGAATTTCGGAGCACCGCTGATCCTGGTCGCGATTGGCATGACGTTAGTGATCGCCACTAAAGGGATCGATCTATCCGTGGGCTCGGTAGTCGCCATCTCAGGCGCGTTGTCCTGTTTAACGATTAGCAAAAGCAGCGATCAGAACGCGATAGGCATACTCGTGCTGTCCGTTTGCATTTCCCTCGTGCTGTCTCTGCTGCTCGGCTTGTGGAACGGTTTCTTAGTCGCGAAAGCGGGCATTCAACCGATCATCGCCACGCTGATTCTGATGGTGGCAGGACGCGGTATTGCCCAGCTCATCACAGGCGGGCAAATCATCACCGTAACGAGCTCCACCTACAAGTATATCGGAGCCGGAACGCTAGCCACGCTGCCGTTTTCCATCTT
>NZ_WHNZ01000039.1 GCF_013141725.1 Paenibacillus planticolens
CGAGATGGGCCCATCTCAGGCTTTTGTGGGAACTACAGGGCCTTATTTGCCCTCGAAAAGCTATATTTTAGCTGATATTGTAAAATAGCGGACCGTAGTTCCCCTCGATTGGCAGAGGTAGCCACTTTACCAAAAATAGGGGATCATAGTTCCCATTAAAACATGCATTCAAGCGCTTCCCTGCATTCCCCTCCATTTGCCTGAGCTTCCATGCACTCGTATGCACTTTCCCGTGCTTCCCTGCAATTCCATACCCCCCATGCACTCCCCCGCATTTCTATGCATTTCCTGCATTCTCATGTACTTCCCTTAGTCTCCCTAAGCTCCCCCCACACTTCCAAGCCACAGACAGCCCACATCTCTTGCCTTCTCCCACAATGAGAACTTTCGCCGGCACTCCGTCCCGACACACCTTCGGCAGCCTGCCCCGCAAAAAAGGTTAAGCTTCGCTTAACCTCTACCTCTACCTCTACCTTTACCTTTACCTTACCTTTACCTTTATAAACTTTCTCCCCTCACCTTAACTCTCTGCTGCATCCCACATGCTCCGAGTGCCCAAACACGTTGCAAGTTCGTCTCCTACTGACTCTCATTGGACGAATTCCAATGAAGATGCCCTGCAGATATGTTATTTCTTCATTTCGTTGGATGAAATCCAACAAGAGCGGCTAAAATGGCGCTAAAACCTACCAAATTCATCATCCCGTTGGATTTTGTCCAATGTGATTGGCATTTAAGCATCAAAAATCGCCTGTTCGTTGGAATTCATCCAACGAGTCTGAGTCTCCTCTGGCGTAGCTCCCCCTTCACCGAACATGAATAAGGGGTAAGCTTCGCTTTCCCCCAAAAAACATAAAAAAACCGCCAAGCCCTATTGGCCTTGACGGTTCAGCCGCTCATTCAAGCGATCATGCTTCGTGCTTCATGGTTACGCCGATGCAGAGTCGCAGCACCCAGCGCCGTTCTTTCCTACGCCTGAGTCCACTCAGCGCTCCTATTGCTGTTAGCCTGCACAACATTTCTTAAACTTCTTGCCGCTTCCGCACGGGCATGGGTCGTTTCTGCCAACCTTCGCCCGCGACTTCATGTCGATCACATCCGCCTTAGCCTGCTCCTGCTGCAGAACAGCCGTAGGCTGGCTGCCAGCCGAGAGTTCGTTCGGCGAATAGCCCTTGAGGAACCACTGCCGTGTGCCGTTGCTAAGTGCCGCAATAGAGCTCATGAAGCCTCGCGTCAGTTCCAAATCGTGAATCTCCATATGCTGCCGAATAAATTGAAGCACAAAGCTGGGCATAGCTCCGTTGCGGATATAAATGACGCATTCCGTTACAAGCGCATCGGCATTCTCGAACGAAATCGAATAATTTCTGCGAATGAAATCCACAAAAGCTTTGTGCATCGGGGTCCGGTCGACAAAGCCCGGCTCTCCGGCCTCGAGAAGCTGATTTTTGGTGAAAGGATACAGCGAGATGCTTAATCTGGACTCTTGCTCCTGCTGAACTTGCTTCAGATTGCTGAGCGATCTGTTATGATATCCTCTGGAATCCGGTACGATCTGCATATAGAACAAAATCGCTTCCTCTAATACACCGTGATACTCATACTCATCCCCTAGCGTTCCTGCATAGCGCTCTACCAGATTGAGCAATTCTTCCTCGCTCAGATGACCGTAATAGTAAAGCAGACCATGTGTAAATTTAATCCATTCCGCATTTTGTTTGAAGCATTCCCGATAATCGCTGTAATTCAGCCGCTGAAAACTTTCAAGCACTTCCTGTGGCATCGCAACGGCAGGCTTTCCATTGTGCAAACCCGCGAACAACAGGCCTCTGCTTGTAAAATAGGAAAGCTGCTCGTCATCCATCATCGTATAAGAAACGCCGCCACGAACGGCAATTTGCTTCATTACTTGGTAACGAGTCTCATCGAATTTATGTAATAAACCGGGCAGCGCATCCGGAATATGCTGCACCAAGGCAAGGGCAAGATCTTGCTTCTTGAGCGAGCTTACGCCTTTAATTTCCAAGTTCGTCCGAATTTCCGTTAATTCGCCTTTCGATAGTCGAACAAGACGGTCAGCGAGTGAAAGCGGCACTGTCAATTCGGGCCATAATGCCCCCCCTGTATTAGCCTCACTCTGTTTTTTCGCGCTCTGGCGCTTGTCCATTTCCTTCATCCTTTCCGTAAAGAAAAACATCTCATCTTAAAATCACATCCTTCTATTGTACAATTTCTCAAGCGTTTAAGATAGAGTTTTCCACTACTTTCCATAAACGTTAACAATTTAGCCATGAGAAAAGGCGCCTGCCATCTGCCGGCAAGCGCCTATTTCTTATATGGAACGACCGGCCACTCCCGCCAAAAAGCTGAGTATGAACTGCACCGCGAGGCGTGACGTCACGTTGCGCACATCGACAGTCGGATCGATGCAGACAAAGTCCACCCCCTGCACCTGCGGCAGCGTTCCTAGACGATGAAGTGCATCCATGGCGTCCCACGGGTGCATCCCGCCGGTGCCGATCGCCGGACAGCCCGGTGCATAAGCTTGATCGATCACGTCCACATCAAAGCTCACATACAGCACATCGGTATCCTTTCCGGCAAGCGCAAGCGCCTCATCAAGCACCGCATCAATCCCCATGCGCCTCACATCCCGCGAGGTGTATACGTGCACGCCTTTGCTCTTCACATAGTCATGATAAGGCTTGGAGTTCATAAACCCCCGTATGCCAATTTGCACGATATTAGGACCGCGAACGACGCCTGATTCCAAAATGCCGCGAAACGGCGTGCCATTGGTCGCTCCGCCATCCTCGAAGTTACGCACATCATGATGCGCGTCAAAATGGAGGATGCCCACCTTCCGGCCCGGATGGCGGTCTGCAAAAGCTTTGAGCGACGGACAGCTCGTCGAATGATCACCGCCAATAATGATCGGGATCAGGTTCGGCTGCTCTTTGTACAGAGCGCGAAGACTCTCCTCGATGCGGCGGTGGCACTCCGCTATGTCGGTCACATGCATTTGGATATCGCCGAGGTCGCGGACGGCCAAATGCTGCAAATCGACCCCGTACTCCATCGAGTAGGTCGTGAATGATTTAAACGCTGCGCGAACCGCCGCAGGCGTCGTCGAAGCACCGGAATGCGAGATCGACGGCTTGGATAACGGGACGCCGATGATCCCTGCAAGCAGCGCTTCCTGACCGTCCCACTGGCGAATCCAGTGGGAAACTTTCGTCTCCATACGATCGCGGAATACGGCCTGATCAGGCGATTTTAGATAAGGAATCTCATGGCTCATAATGCCTCCTCCTCCTTGCCCGTCACAAGCCTGCGGTTCCACACGGCCTTGTGCCCGTTCTTGATCACGCCATACGTGTGGTTGATCCCAAAATGATACGGCAGGTACGCAACATTCGGGCTATCAAAAATCGTCAGATCCGCGCGTTTTCCCACCTCGATCGAACCGATGTCTCCCCCGCGCCCCAGCGCATTCGCCGCATTGATCGTGCAGGCGGTCAGGATTTCCTCCGGCGTCATTTTCAAGTTGAGCGACGCCAGCATCATGATGAGCTGAATCGACTCGGTTGGACAGGAACCCGGATTATAGTCCGTAGACAGAGCCACCGGCAGATTGTGCTTGTCGATCATGTCGCGGGCACGCGCATGCGTGGTGAGGCCGAGATTGAACGACGTGCCGGGCAGCAGCACCGGAACGACGCCCCTTTCGGCAAGCGCAGCCAAGCTTTCATCCGTCGCCGCCAGCAAATGCTCGGCGGATATCGCCCCCACCTCGCCCGCCAGCTCTGCGCCGCCCAGCGGGACAATCTCGTCGGCGTGAATCTTCGACGCCAGCCCGAGCCGCTGTGCGGCAAGCAGAATGCGGCGTGTCTGCACGACAGAGAAAACGCCGGCCTCGCAGAACACGTCGCAAAACTCCGCCAGACCCTGTTCCGCCACTACGGGCAGCATATCGTTCACAATAACGTCTACGAACTCCTCGGTTCGGCCCTTAAACTCCGGCGGCACCGCATGCGCTCCCATAAACGTCGAAACGATATCGACGGGATGTGACTCATCCAAGCGCTTGGCAACCCGCAGCTGTTTTAGTTCATCTTTTAAAGTAAGGCCATATCCGCTTTTTGCTTCAACCGTTGTGACACCGTTCAGCAGCATCTCGTTCAAACTGCGGCGCGCCTTGTCATACAGATCATGCTCACTCGCCGCTCGTGTAGAATTCACTGTGTTGAGAATACCCCCGCCTTGCGCCAAAATGTCCAAATAGGGTACGCCGGACCGCTTCAAGGCCAGCTCGTGCTCTCGGGACCCGCCGTGCACAAGATGGGTATGCGGATCGATAAGCCCCGGTGTGACCAAGCGTCCGCAGGCGTCGATCGTTTCCGCGATTTCAGCTCCTGCAAGCATTTCCTGAACCTCCTGCGCCGATCCGTAGCAGACAATTTTCCCCTGCCGAATTGCTATCGCCGCATCCTTAATCTCACGGACTTCTTTCATGGCGTGCCCGCAGCGCGGCTTATTTCCCGGTGGGGAAACCAGTGTGCCAATACCCGTAAGGAGCAAATCAACTCGTTCCATCCTCGCTCCTCCTCCCCTATTCCTGCTCGCGCATCGGGATGCGAATGCCGTGTTTCTCCGCCGTTTCAACGGCTTCGTCGTAGCCCGCATCCACATGGCGGATAACGCCCATGCCCGGGTCCGAGGTCAGCACACTGCGCAGTCTTTCAGCTGCTGCCTCCGTGCCGTCTGCTACCACGACCATGCCTGCATGCAGCGAATAGCCCATGCCTACACCGCCGCCGTGATGAACGGAGACCCAAGAAGCGCCTGCCGACGTGTTGATCAAAGCGTTCAAAATCGCCCAATCGCCAACGGCATCCGAGCCGTCCTTCATCGCTTCCGTCTCCCGATTCGGCGACGCTACGGAACCGCAATCGAGATGATCGCGGCCTATCACGATCGGCGCTTTCAGCTCGCCGCTTTGGACCATCTCGTTGAGCGCAAGGCCGAATTTCTCGCGCTCGCCATAGCCGAGCCAGCAAATGCGCGCCGGCAGCCCTTGGAAGGCGACGCGCTCGCCCGCCATTTTGATCCAACGGTGCAAATGAGCATTATCCGGGAATAGGCGCAGCACGAGCTCATCGGTTTTACGAATGTCTTCGGGATCGCCCGAAAGCGCGGCCCAGCGGAACGGCCCTTTGCCTTCGCAAAACAGCTGGCGGATATAAGCAGGAACGAAGCCAGGGAAATCGAAGGCGTTGGAGACGCCTTGATCGAACGCAACCTGACGAATGTTGTTGCCATAGTCGAAAACGACGGAGCCCATCTGCTGCAGGTCAAGCATCGCTTGCACATGCGCAGCCATGCTGCTTTTGGAAAGCTGAACGTACGCATCAGGATCGCGCTCCCGCAGTTCGGCGGCTTCCTCCAGCGTCATGCCGGCCGGGATGTAACCGATAAGCGGATCATGTGCCGAAGTCTGATCCGTTACAAAATCCGGCTTCATGCCGCGCCGCACAAATTCCGGATACACCTCCGCCGCGTTCCCCAGAAGTCCGATGGCGAGCGGCTTCCCAGCTTCCATCGCTTTTTGGGCCAGAAGCAGCGCTTCATCCAACGTTTCTGCGAGCACATCGCAATAACGGGTTTGAATGCGGCGCTCGATGCGTGTCCGGTCGACCTCAACGGCGATGACCACGCCTTCATTCATCGTGACCGCAAGCGGCTGTGCGCCGCCCATGCCGCCCAGACCAGCGGTTAGCGTCAATGTGCCTTTGAGCGTGCCGCCTGCATGCTGTCTGGCTGCTTCTGCGAACGTCTCATAGGTGCCTTGCAGAATTCCCTGCGTCCCGATGTAAATCCAGCTGCCCGCCGTCATTTGACCGTACATCATCAGCCCCTTCGCCTCTAACTCGCGGAAATGCTCCCAATTCGCCCACTTCGGCACGAGCACAGAGTTTGAAAGCAGCACACGCGGGGCGCGCTCGTGCGTTTTGAAAACGCCGACCGGCTTGCCGGATTGGATAAGCAGCGTCTCATCGTTGTCCAACCGCTGGAGCTCACGCACAATAGCGTCAAACGCAGGCCAGCTGCGCGCCGCCTTGCCGATACCTCCGTAAACCACCAGATCCTCCGGACGCTCTGCGACCTCAGGGTCAAGATTGTTCATCAGCATGCGCATCGCCGCTTCCTGCACCCAGCCTTTGCAGGATATTGCGGTGCCGCGAGGGGCGCGGATTTCTCTTTTCGCGTGGTTAGCATTCGTCATATCAGCATCTCCTTCGATTTAAAGTTGGCAGGGCGGTCAATAACTAAAACAACGAACCCGCAACAGCCTCAACCTCTTGCAGCCACTGGCCTTCCAGCAGGGCGGAAGCCACGTCCTCAATCTCGCGCGATGTGGAGCGATCCTCGATAACGGGTGGAACGAGTGCCCGCAATTTGTCGTACAGCACACGGGTCGCCGGTGCAAGACCTTCGGCTCCGACGAACTCGGCAGCTTCGGCCGCACAGATGAGCTCGATGGCCAGCACCTTTGACACGTTATCGATCACCTGAGCCGCATGACGGGCTGCCGTAGTTCCCATCGACACATGATCCTCCTGATTCGCCGACGACGGAATAGAGTCTACGCTCGACGGGTGGGCAAGCACTTTATTCTCCGATACCAGCGATGCGCTGACGTACTGCGTTATCATCATACCGGAGCCAACGCCAGGATTATGGCTCAGGAAGGCAGGCAATCCGCCGGATAACGCCGGATTCACCAGGCGCTCCGTACGCCGCTCGGATATGTTCGCGAGCTCGCTCATGCCGATTTTCAGAAAATCCATCGCAAAAGCCATCGGCTGTCCATGGAAATTACCACCGGAAATCACAAGCCCCTTATCCACGAATAACAACGGATTATCTGTCGCTGAATTAATCTCTATGGCGATCTTATCCGCCGCATAACCAAGAACTTGGCGCGTCGCGCCGTGAACCTGCGGCAAGCAGCGAAGGGAATAAGCATCCTGCACGCGGAGCTCGCCCTGACGCGTGGTTAGCTTGCTGCCCTGCAGCAGCGTGCGCAGGTTGCCCGCTACCCCGATCTGCTCCGGATAAGGGCGCACGCGCTGCACCTCATCGGCAAAAGCTTCCGGGATGCCGCGCAAGCACTCCACGGTCATCGCCGCGATGACATCGGCGATCCGTGCAAGACGCTCCGCTTTGACGAACGTCAACGTACCGATCGAAGTCATAATCTGCGTGCCGTTGATTAAGGCTAGCCCTTCTTTGGCTTGAAGCGTAATCGGCTTCAACCCAGCTTGAACAAGCGCTATGGCGCCCGGCAGGCGCTGCCCTTGGTAGAAGGCCTCGCCCTCGCCCATCAGCACGAGAGCCAAATGAGACAGCGGCGCCAAGTCTCCGCTAGCGCCAAGCGAGCCCTGCTCCGGCACAACCGGATGTACGCCGCGGTTGATGCAATCGATCAGCAGTTGCAGCGTTTCCAGCCGGATACCGGAGTGCCCTTTGGCCAGCGCATTCGCGCGCAGCAGCATCAGCGCCCGCACCGTCGGCTCCGGCAGCGGTTTGCCCACCGCGCAGGCATGGCTGCGAATCAGATTAAGCTGCAGCTGTACAGCGTCCTGCGGGGAAATGCGCACATCGCTGAATTTCCCGAAGCCCGTCGTGACGCCATAAACCACTTGGCCTGTCGCGACCAGTTCCTCCACCATGGCGCGGCACTTCACCACGCGCTTCATAGCTTCATCCTCCAGCACCACCTGCATACCATCGCAGGCAACCGCTGCTACTAGAGCGGGCGTTAATTGCTCGCCATCTAATTTCACCGGAGTCATATCTCCACCGTCATCTTGTTGTTGCTTTTCTTTATATACCATTGCCATGTCTAATCAGACTCCTTTCTCGCTTTAACAAAAGAAAGGGACCGTACGGAAGATGTTCTCTTCCATACGGTCCCTTTTTAAAAAAGAGGGTTCTATGCGATTGTCCGGTATCATGCTCCAGCCGATGCCTCATCGCGATCACTCACTTTTTAGATTTTTGTGTTATACCTTCTCTCATTGTCACACGTTTGTTCCCAAGCTGTCAATATGGCTTATTGCCCATTTGCCTGAACACACAAAAAAGCCCCACCCGCCGAAGCGAGTGAGACTCTATCCTAATAACTTAAGCCAACCATTCTTTTACTTTGGAAGCGAAATTGTTCAACATCTCTTGAGAACCGTACTGGCCGCTGAAATCTTCGATGCCGAGATAGCCGTCGTAACCGACCGCTTTCAAATCTGCAAGCAGATGCTTCCAGTTCACGATACCCGCGTCGATCGGCGACCACTCGCTTTTCCAAAGCTTAATGCCGTCTTGCGTTTCACCTGTCGGTATCCACTGCGCATTTTTCACGTGCACGTGAGCAAGGTAAGGCCCTAACAGTTCAAGACCCATGCGGTAGTTCTCGAAGCCTTCGTGAACCATGTTGCCTGCATCATGCAGCACGCCGATATGGTCTGGATTGAATTGGGACACTAGGCGATGAACCAGCCCCGCGCTCGGTGTAATCGTATTATGGTGAATTTCAGCCAAAGCTTTGATACCGTACTGCTGGGAAAACTCTTGCACATGGTGCAAATAGTCCGTAGCTTTTGCAAACAAATCGTTATAGTTTACGCTTTTGTCATAGTTCGGTACGCCGATGCGGATGAAGGAAGCTCCCACTTTTTTGGCCGCTTTAAAAACATGTTCTGTCTCTTCAACATCGCAGTTGTTTAAATAAGGAGTAACACTTAAGTTCACTAAGTTGTTGTTAACAGCTACGAGTCGGAAACGCTCCAACTCTTCATCGGACGCGCTCGGATCAATGGAGCAAAGGTTGTTTCTCCAGAAAGACGGCATCTCGTTTACCGCGTCGGCCGGAGTATCTTTAAAACGCCATTCAATCCCTTCAATGCCGGCTGCAGCGGCCGCTTTTGCCAATTCCTCAGGTGTCAAGTCCGGTGTTGCAACAGTAAAAATAGACAATTTCATATTGAATCCTCCTTAGAGTATCGATCATTATCGTAAAGCCAAACAGCTTGTTTATTTATCTCTTCTTTATTTTGCAGTATAATAAAAACGTATTCATTGCATTAATTGGGCAAAAGATTGCTAATATTGACTCCAGTTTAATAGAGGAGAACCTCGCATGCAGGATCTATACCAAAATCTTCATCATATGATCAATTTTCGGCATACCTTGACGAATGAGCCGCGTCCGATGGATTTTCATCAGCATCAGGATCAATATGAGATCTATTTTTTCCTCACCGGAGACGTGCACTATTTCATCGAAAAACAGGTCTATCATTTGCAGTATGGCGATCTGTTGATCATGCACAGCAACGAGCTTCACCGGCCAAATTTTCAATCCAAAAAACAGCGTTATGAAAACTGCGTGATTCACTTTAATCCGGCGCTGCTGGACAATCTCAATTCTTCGCAGTTTGACTTGCTGCACTGTTTCAATAACCGCAAGTTCGGCGAACAAAACCGGATGCGGCTGAATCCGCAGCAAATTGACGATATTATGAAAATATACGAGCGCATGGAGCTGTATACGCGGCCGCAGGCGCTGCCTGGATCTGATATTTTATTCGTGGCCGCTTTTACCGAGCTGCTTGTGTTTATTAACCGGATATTCCTCAAGCAAGACAAACAGGAAGAACAGGTCATGATCCCTGATAAGCTGTCCTCCCTCTTTACGTATATTGACGAAAATCTGGATCAGGATCTGTCGCTTGAAGTGTTGGAGCATGTGGTTTTTATGAATCGCTCCTATCTTTGCCGATTATTCAAAAAACATACAGGCAGCACCATTCACGAGCATATTTTATTTAAGCGCATTAACAAAGCGAAGCAGCTCCTCCGCGATGGCTCTACCGTCACGGATACGTGCCAGCAGGCCGGCTTCAACGACTACTCCAACTTCATCCGCACCTTCAAGAAAGCGGTCGGCCTCCCCCCTCGCCAATACCAGGCGCAGCAGCGGCGGGTTTGATCGCCGGGCACACGGACGATTGGCGAGACACCGCATAACTAACCGCGCACATGACAATTTCGAGCACCACCGCCACTTTAACGCTGAAAGAGGGGCTTAAAGTTGCTGAGGCTAACCTTTGGACTGACTTAACGCTGTTTAACAGCGTTAACTCACTGCGCACACGACAATTTCGCACACCACTGCCACCTTAACGCTGAAAAACGGGCTTAAAGTAGCTGAAGCTACCCTGTGGCGGCGCAGAAGATGTAAAATGTACAGCAAATTTTGCGGTTCTGCCCCCCAGCCAGACTATTACCTGCAAAACCTACAGCAAATTTGCTGACTTTCATTAAAATACGGCGATTCCGCGAGTATTACATGTACTTTTTACATCAAAATGTGCCCAAACGGCCTGCTCACTCCAAATTCCCTGCACTTTTGCATCAAATGATTCCAAACAAGCCTACAAACAAAAAAAGCCCCCCATCCCCTGCAATCATGCAGGATCTAGAGGACCTCTACTCACCGATTATTTCAAATTCTCAGGGTTCAGTTGCAGCAGCTCAGGCAGAACGAAAATACCGTCCTTCCGAATCAGCACATCGTCAAACCAAATTTCGCCGCCGCCGTATTCCGGACGTTGGATGTTCACGATATCCCAGTGCAGCGAGGACTTGTTGCCGTTATAGGCATCGTCGTAGCAGTTGCCTGGCGTGAAGTGGAAGCTTCCGTCGATCTTCTCGTCGAACAGCGTATCTTTCATCGGATGTTGAATGTAAGGATTCACGCCGATAGCGAATTCCCCAACATAGCGAGCGCCTTCGTCCATATCGAAAATCTCATTGATGCGATCCGTATCGTTAGCCGTCGCTTTAATGATTTTCCCGTTTTCAAACTGAAGCACGATATTTTCAAAAATAAAGCCGTCGTGAGGCGTAGGTGTATTAAAGGAAATAACGCCGTTCACCGAATCGCGAACCGGTGCAGAGTAAACCTCGCCATCCGGAATGTTAAGCTCGCCGTCGCATTTCACGCCGCCAATGCCTTTGATCGAGAACGTCAAATCCGTTCCAGGACCGACCAAACGAACTTTGTCCGTACGATCCATCAGTTCTTTCAAGGCGTCCATAGCTTTGGACATTTTGCCGTAATCCATCGTACAAACGTTGAAGTAAAACTCTTCGAAAGCATCTGTGCTCATGCTGGCCAGCTGTGCCATGGAAGAAGTCGGGTATCGCAGAACAACCCATCTAGTATCCTTGATACGAACATCAAAATGCACCTGTTGGTAATAAACCGAATTATAAAGCTTCATCCGATCCGCCGGAATATCCGACAGCTCGTAGATGTTAGCTCCGCCGCGCACACCTATGTAGCCTTGCATTTTTTTCATTTGGAAAGCGTCCACGTCCGCCCATGTTTGCATCTGAGCTTCCGTTCCTTCCATCACGAGCTGACGGATCACCGCATGATCGCGCAGGTTGACGAAAGGATGCGCACCTGCTGCATGAACCTTTTTCACAAGTTCCTTAACAAGAGCGTTATCGATGCCATAAGCTTCGATCAAAATATTTTCTCCAGGCTGCGCTTTTACCGAGTAATTCACAAGCACATCTGCCAATTTAGTTATTCTTGGGTCTAGCATCCTTATCGCTCCTCTTCTTCATCCACCGCAAATGACGGTTCGTTGATTTGAAACCCGACCGTGGTTAAATAAAACCATTCCCCGTTCTCCTCTTGCTGACCATCCAGTTCAAAGATCAACGCACGGAATTTCGACAGCCACTCCGCAAATTTCTCCTTGCTCATCTTCACTTCCAGCTGAGTGGACATCCGATGCCATTGCGCACGATCCGAAGAAGGAATTTGAAAAGCTTCCTCCGGTGCGGCAATTGCCCGAAGCCTCGCGCGGGCAAGCACATTGAGCGTCGTTTCACGGTAGTAGTTCTCTACTTCGGAAACATAGGGGAGAAGCGCTTCGCTAGGCACAAAGCCACGCGCGACGGCACGGTAAAATTTTTGCACGATACCGTTCTTGAGTTCTGTTCGCACGACCGAAATCAAGTCATGCTTTTCCAGCTCATTCAAATGATAGTGTACCTTCGCGCGCGCCATTCCTAACAGTTTAGCCAGTTGTTGGCCCGTGTACGCTTTTTCGATAAGATAAAGCAGCACCTTCGCGCGCAGAGGATCGCTTATCGTTTTTAATTGTTCCAACTCTTCAATAATATAAACCGGTTGCAGCTTCATCTGGACTCGACCTCCCTCTAATGTACCAATTTTGCCGTGTAAACAAGCATCTCTTGGTCAACTCTTAATCCCTTGCGAGATTAATTAAACGACGGTCAAATCTTTTTAACCGTATCATAATGCGAAAAGGAAATCATGTCAATTGCGGTTTCGGCAATGTTCATGAATCCTCCTCCTCACTCACTTAGTTCAACGCATTAACGAATTACCGAGTTTAAGCTTTATTCTCTATGGTAGCAAAAAGGGACGTTTCTGTCACCAAGAAAGGTGGAAAACGTCCCGTAATTTTTAACTATAAATTTGACTCCCCGCCTCACGGAACTCCCGGGACTTCGCTTCCATTCCGGTGCTCACCGCAGCCTCTTCATCGAGTCCCTGCGCATGCGCATACTGCCGGATATCCTGAGTAATCCGCATAGAGCAGAACTTCGGTCCGCACATGGAGCAAAAGTGTGCTGTTTTCGCGCCTTCGGCCGGCAGCGTCTCGTCATGATACTCGACTGCGCGTTCCGGATCGAGCGAAAGATTGAACTGGTCGCGCCAGCGAAACTCAAAGCGCGCCTTCGACAGCGCGTTGTCTCGTATTTGCGCGCCCGGATGCCCTTTTGCAAGATCGGCGGCATGCGCAGCGATCTTGTACGTGACGACTCCGACGCGGACGTCCTCCTTGTTCGGGAGGCCGAGATGCTCCTTCGGCGTCACGTAGCACAGCATCGCCGTGCCGAACCAACCGATCATCGCCGCCCCGATGGCGGACGTGATATGGTCGTAGCCCGGCGCAATGTCCGTCGTCAGCGGCCCAAGCGTGTAAAACGGCGCTTCATCGCACACTTCCAGCTGACGGTCCATGTTTTCCTTGATCATGTGCATCGGCACATGACCCGGCCCTTCGATCATCACTTGGACATCGTGTTTCCAAGCGATTTTGGTCAGTTCGCCGAGCGTCTCCAATTCGGCGAATTGCGCCTCGTCGTTCGCATCGGCGATCGAGCCGGGGCGCAGTCCGTCTCCGAGCGAGAAGGCGACGTCGTAGGTTTTCATAATTTCGCATATCTCTTCAAAATGCGTATATAGGAAGTTCTCTTGGTGATGCGCCAAGCACCATGCGGCCATAATCGATCCTCCGCGAGACACGATACCTGTCACGCGCTTAGCCGTCATAGGAATGTAACGCAGCAGCACGCCCGCATGAATGGTGAAGTAGCTGACCCCTTGCTCCGCTTGCTCAATCAGTGTGTCCCGGTACACTTCCCATGAGAGGTCCTCGGCTTTGCCGTTCACTTTTTCAAGCGCCTGATACAAAGGAACCGTACCAACCGGAACCGGCGAGTTGCGAATAATCCACTCGCGTGTCGTATGTATATTTTTGCCGGTCGATAAATCCATGATCGTATCTGCACCCCAACGGGTGGCCCACGTCATTTTTTCCACCTCTTCCTCAATGGAAGAAGCAACAGCGGAATTGCCGATGTTAGCATTGATCTTCACTAGAAAGTTGCGTCCGATGATCATTGGCTCGCTTTCGGGATGATTAATATTAGAAGGAATAATCGCTCGGCCCAGCGCGACTTCGCTGCGCACAAATTCCGCATCCAGATTCTCGCGAATCGCAATGTACTCCATCTCGGGTGTCACGATGCCCTTGCGGGCGTAGTGCATTTGCGTGACATTACAGCCATCTCTCGCTCGAAGCGGTCTCCGGTTCAGGCCTGGAAATACTTCCGCTGCCCCTCTCGCATCCGAAGAGAAGAGTCCGTTATCCTCCGGCTTTACTTCGCGTCCATCATAAGCCTCAACGTCTCCGCGCTCCTCAATCCATGCCAAACGATTAGCCGGCAGACCTTGGCGGATATTCGTCTGCCGCTCCGCATCGGTATAAATCCCGCTCGTATCATACACATGTACAGGCTCATTCGCAACTTCGTCACCGTGAATATTTGTAGAAGTCCCGAGCGATATTTCCCTCACAGGCACCCTGATATCCGGTCTGGACCCTTGTACGTACACCTTTTTGCTCCCTGGAAACGTTGAAACTTGAACGTCTTTCACTGAACTGCCGTTATTGCTTGTCATATGATTTCCCTCCTCATGAATGGGTATCGTGCGGCATGTTTAACATGCGGACCAGCTCGGCCGCTGCCTCATGCGGGGCGCGGGCTCCGGCGATCGCGCTCACAACCGCAACGCCATCCGCCCCCGCGCGGATGACGGGCAGGGCATTCGAGGCATCGATGCCCCCGATGCCGACCAAAGGCAGCCGGATGCCGCCCTCGCGCATCCGGGCAATCATGGCGGGCCCCCGGACCTCACGCGCATCAAGCTTCGTGCGCGTGGCGTATTGGGGGCCTACGCCCAGGTAGTCGGCGCCTTCGGCCAGCGCCGACTGCGCCTCTGCGAGATCGTGGGCCGATACGCCCACGATCATATGCTTCAGCCGCTGCCGCACGGCGGCGGCCGGGGCGTCCTCTTGGCCGATGTGAATGCCATCGGCCTCCAGCTCTAGAGCGAGCCTTTCATCGTCGTTGACGATGAAAGGGATCGAATGCTGCGCGCACAAGCGGCGCAGTCGCGCGCCCAGCTCGAGCAGCGCCTGCCCCTGCAGGGCGCCGGCGCCTTTCTCGCGGAGCTGAAACATCGTGATGCCGCCGGCAATCGCCGCCTCCAGCACCGCGTAAGGGTCAGCCCCGCTGCAGTTCGGGCTGCCCATCACCAAATACAAGCGCAGCGCTTTGCGCAGTTCTTCGCTATTCATCGCGTCCCTCCGGCATAAGCATCCTTGTTCACGATGATGATGTCTGATAACGCAGCACCCGCCCTGAGTCCCCTTTGGTACGCCCAATGGTTCGTAGGGCCATGGCCGCTGCCTATGAACAGCGGTTCGGCTATTGCCGCATGAATGAAATTTTTGGCCAGACGTAATGCCTCACTGGCTTGTAAGCCTTGCGCAAGACCAGAAGCAATAGCTGCAGCAAACGTGCAGCCCGTACCATGCGTATGCGGTGTATGTAAGCGGCGGGATGAGAACTCCGTGAACGTTTTCCCGTCATACAGCAAATCCGTTGCGTACTCCGTATCCGCTTCATGACCGCCTTTGATCATCACGTGCTGACAGCCGTACTCACGAATTCGTCTCGCGGCTTGCTGACGCGACAAGCGATCCGTAATGACGATCCCGCTAAGCGCTTCCGCTTCGGGGATGTTCGGCGTAACCACATCGGCCAGCGGCAGCAGATGTTCGCGCATGGCGTCAATCGCTTCTTGCTGAAGCAGGGATGCGCCGCCCTTGGCGATCATCACGGGATCGACAACGATCCGCTCCCATTTGTAGCTTCGTATTGCTGCCGCTACGATTTGGATAATTTCGGAGGAGAACAACATTCCCGTTTTGAGCGCATCCGGACGCAAATCCGCCCCAATGGAGGCAAGCTGCTGCTCCACGGCCTGGGCGCTCATCGGGTACACCCCTTGAACGCCAAGCGTATTCTGTGCGGTCACTGCGGTAATCACCGACATCCCGTAGACGCCCAGCTCCTGGAACGTCTTTAGATCGGCCTGAATCCCCGCTCCCCCTCCGCTGTCCGAGCCTGCAATCGTCAGCGCTTTGTAAATTGACATCTCGCTCCCCCCTTTCGAATAGTTAGATCAGGTATGATCAAGCCTAACGGACTGAGCTGACGCTATTGCTAGCAATTCGGTTAGAAATGAATTATAACGGACTCAAATGACGCTACTTGCTTCAGAACAGCCTTAATCAGCCATATTATCCGCAGATAACGACTCCCCGGTCCATTAACTCCTCATCATCCAGCCGAATACTCAAAATAGCGTCCCACACGTCCGTAAATGAACTTGTATCGCCGCTCCTAAGCCCGGCTAAAGCCCTCCATCGGGGAGCTCGCCGAAGCGTAACGCTTCTTCGGAATTCGGCCAGCCTCGAAGCCTGCGCGCCCCGCCTCAATGGCGAGCTTCATGGCATGCGCCATTTTGACAGGATCCTTAGCGCCCGAAACCGCTGTGTTCAGCAGCACGCCATCCGCCCCCATCTCCATCGCCAGCGCAGCGTCCGAAGGAGCGCCAATGCCGGCATCGACGATGACCGGCACCGTCGCCTGCTCGATGATGAAGCTCAGATTGAGCGGATTAATAATGCCTTGCCCTGTCCCTATCGGCGATGCTCCCGGCATAATGGCATGCACCCCGAGCGCTTGCAGGCGCTTGGCTAGAAGCACATCGTCCGACGTATACGGCAGAACGATGAAGCCCTCTTCCAGCAGCATTTCCGATGCTTTCAACGTTTCCACCGGGTCCGGCAGCAAGGTCATCTCATCTCCGATGACTTCCACCTTAATCATGTCGCAGAGTCCGGACGCCTTCGCCAATTTGGCGATGCGCACCGCTTCTTCCGCTGTTTTGGCCCCTGCCGTGTTCGGCAGCAGCGTGAAATTCGATACGTCCAGCATAGACAAGAAATTCGGCTGGCTCGCCTCGAAAATGTTCATCCGCCGTACCGCAAACGTCAAAATCTGCGATTCGCTCGCATCAACAGCCTGCTTCTGAATATGAAAATCCGGGAATTTGCCTGTGCCTAGCAATAGTCTGGAACGAAACTCGTATGGACCGATTTTTAACATGTTTCTTTATCCCCCTCCAACAAAATGAACGATTTCGATTGTATGTCCTTCGGACAGCTCCGTTTTCACGTGGTCTTCTTTTTGTAAAATGTTTTGATTATGCTCGACGACGAGCATTTTCTCCTGCAGCTCAAAATGCGCGAGCAGCTCTTCAATCGTTCGGATCGTATCCGGAACCTCGACGCTTTGGCCGTTAATGTGCAGCTTCAATGCTGTGCAGCTCCTCTCCTTTTAATTGCTGGCCTTCCGTCCGCTTGGACGCTCCCGACAGATCTGGGCTAAAAGCTTGCAGATCAAGCTCCATATCCTCGCCCAATAAGAGATGAGCGATCGCCTTCCCCGTGATCGGACTGAGCAAAATACCGTTGCGGTAGTGCCCGCAGGCCGCAAATAATCCCTCATACATCGGAACTTTGCCGATGTACGGCAGGCCGTCCGGGGTCTGGGGCCGCAGCCCTGACCAAGCTTTTTCCCACTCCGCTGCACCGATCGCAGGCATCAACTGCTTCGCCCTGGCCATCAGCTCCGCGAGTCCGGCCAGCGACACCTTGCGGTCGTAGCTGTTCGGCACGACCGTCGCCCCGACGAGCAGCCGCCCCCCCGCTTTGGGGACAATATAGCACCCCGGCGTGAACAGGGTCTTATGCAGCTCCCGCTTCTCGGTGAGAACCGAGAAGCACTCTCCCTTCACGGGATACACCGGCAGGTCGATCCCGCTTCCGGCCAGGAGCCGGCCGCTCCACGTCCCCGCCGCTACGACCACGCTGCCGCCGTACAGCGGCCCCTCGGCCGTCATCACGCCGATGACGCGCTCGCGCTCCGTCAGCAGCCCCTGCACTTGGGCGAATTCTTGCAGCTTCGCCCCCAGCACCCGCGTTGCCTGCGCAAACGCCGCCGCCAGCTTCGGCGCCTCCACCTGCCCATCCTCCGGCAGGTACAAAGCTCCGCGCGTCGCCGTGCTCAGCGCGGGTTCAAGCGAAGCGGCTGCGGCTGCGCTCAGCCACTCCGCTCTTTCGCCCGCTGCGCGTTGGAGCTTCTCCCTGGCGCGCAGCTCCTGCTCTTGAACGTCGCTGAGCGCGACGTTCAAGAGGCCCTCGCGGACGAGGCCGATGTCGATGCCCGTGAGGCTCTTCAGTTCCTCGCTCAGCTTGGGGAACATCGCCCGGCTCTGCCGCGCCCACTGGAACAGCGGCCCCGTGTCCTCCATCTCGGACTGCGCTCCGAGCATGCCGGCTGCGGCAGCCGAGGCCTCCGTCCCCAGTCTGCTGCGTTCCAGCAGCGTGACGGACTGGCCATTCTTCGCCAAGTAATAGGCGATGGAGGCGCCTATCACGCCGCCGCCAACGACGATAACGTCACTCGTATGCTTCATATCTCTCACCTCTGATTTCTTCCGGCTGCACCGACTGCAATTCACGGATATAAGCTTTTACCGTTTCCACGGGATCCGCCGCCTCCCAAATGCCGCTCATGACAGCAATGCCGGCGGCTCCCGCTTCCAGTACGGGCCTCACCTTTTCAGGCGTTATGCCGCCGATTGCGATCACAGGAATCGCCACTTGACCCGCCACCTTCCGCAGTTGTTCAAGGCCTCTGGGCGGAACGCCCAACTTCGATTTCGTCGCAAAAATATGGCCGTACAAGACGTAATCCGCCCCCTCACTCTCCCGCTTTACGGCTTCCTCCATGCTGTGTACGGATACTCCCGTACGTTGCACGCTTTGGCTGCTTTCCCGTATCATCAGGAGCTGCGGAGAACTTTCCGGGAGATGCAAACCGCCTAGCCCGGCAGCGTCGGCCATCCACGGAAAGCCGTTTATATAAAGGCTTCGCGCAGGCACCCCTTTTTCCAGCAAATCCTGTATGCCTATGAAAATTTCATCCATTGGCTTCGTTTTTTCCCGAATATGTATGGCTGTAACATAGGGGTGAATCCGGGCCGCAACTGCCGCCAGATCTTTCCATGCCAGTTTGCCATTCGAGATGACATGCAGCTCGTACCGGGACATTTGGAGTCCGCCTCCTTACTTTGATCTGTTGTATCGATAGGTGATGGCACGATCAGCGCCAAGACGCAAAAAAACCACTTTTCCAAAGAAAAGTGGTTGTAGGTTGCCCGCATAAAAACATGCACAAATGAGGCGCCAAAGTCCGGTTTCCACTTTCCTCCGCTGGTATGACCCAGTTCAGGTTCAAAGGGTCCAGATTTCTCCGTCTCAGCCTTTCGGCGCCCCTAGGGATACATTCGTATTCATTTGTTCATTATCATAACACGGTATCCATCGGTTGGAAATAAAAAATTTCCATCCCATCTTATCCTAGTCACCCAAGCCTATTGCTCTTATAATAGGGGGAACGCTTACCTCGGCCTTACATACCTATTGTCAGGAAGGATGTACACCTAAGATGCTGTCTCAATTGAATCGTCAACTAGAAAAAATCATGCCGCTCATCACGCCGGTCAGCGTACTCATCGGTGTTTTGCTCGGCAGTCATTTATTCGGATTCACCTTTTTATCGCCATGGCTATTCGCTTTTATGACCTTTTCAGGCAGTATAAGCTCCAGCTTCAGAGAATTTGTCAAGGTTGTCGTTCAACCTCTCCCGCTCATCGCTACGCTGCTAATTTTGCATGTGGGCATGCCGCTCATTGCACTTGGGCTAGGACATGCTGTTTACAGCCATGAACCGTTAACCATCACAGGCCTCATTCTTGCTGCAGCCATTCCGACAGGGATTACCAGCTTCGTCTGGGTCGCCATTTATCGCGGGAATATCGTGCTCACCCTTTCCATTATTCTCATGGACACAGTTCTTTCGCCCTTCGTTGTTCCTTACACGCTATCTGCGCTCGTCGGAACGAAGGTACAAATGGATTCCCTAGCCATGATGAAGGGACTTTTCTTCATGATCGTCGTCCCTTCCCTGCTCGGCATGCTGCTGAACCAATGGACCAAAGGCAATATCAAAGTGAAATGGAGCGGCCGCCTTGGCCCTTTTTCCAAAATATGCATGGGCATCGTAGTCGCTATCAACAGCTCCGTGATCGCGCCATACTTGCGTGATATTAATCCCAAGCTGCTTGGGATGGCTGGATTTGTACTAGTCCTTGCTTCGTTAGGCTACATTCTGGGGTGGGTCGTCGCGAAGCTGATGAAGTGGGAACAGGATGTTGTAGTGGCGCTAACTTTTAACAGCGGCATGCGGAATATTAGCGCCGGCGCCGTGCTCGCTGTGGCTTATTTCCCGCCTCCGGTCGCCATTCCGGTTGTCCTGGGGATGCTGTTCCAGCAGTCGCTGGCGTCCTTATTTGGATTTCTATTGAACAGAAGATATGCTTTGAAAGACGATGCGCCTAATCTAGCTAACACTCACTAAGGAAGCACTAGTTTGCCTATATTAAGCTGCTTAATTTGATCTTCATTCAAATCTTTGATCTTATTTTTTGCTGTCACACCACTCACTGTAATACCATATTTATTTTTTATGTATGCATGGATATCTTTCATCTCATCATTTGTTAGTTTGCTTAAATCCTGCTCTCCTTTTAACTTTCCAAGTAGGATCCCTATAACTTCTGCAGCCAGTGAGGTGTTGGCTTGAATGCGCGCACTGCCATACGCCACAGCAGAGGCACCCACGTTTTTACCTGCTAAGAAATACCTCCCTGCTGCTAGGGACGAATGTCGCTCCGACATTTCCGAAACCCCACGTAAATTTATCTGTAACTGTAGTCGTTGAACCATATTTATCTTCTATTTCTTTTTTTGTTAACCGATTCGTTTCCTTCTGGAACTTATCCCAATCTACATGACGAAATTTCATCATGATTGAAGCTGCCATGTACTGTTGTGCTCCGCCAAATACGGTTTCAATACCTGGAATACGTTCCAATTCAAGGCCTCCTACAAGAGCATTGGAGTCCGTATTTTCTACCCAGTAGTCAGCACGGATGTCCTTCTCCAATCCATCTTTTGTACGGTAGGTAATAGACTTAATTTGTTGATTATTCGCAGCCGCATCCTTTACCTTATTAATGCCAGTAATGGAAATGCCGGATTCCAGTGGTATCCCTTTAATAAGCGAGTCGAAGTATTGTTCAAATTCACTAGCTTTTCTTATCTCACCTTTTTTATAGCGGTTAAAAAGCTCCTTTACTCTTCCTTGAAGCAAGGATTGATTTTGATCATCGAACGGTTCATCCAGAAACTGCATCTGTCCTTGAATGAGCTGTCCTCCCGGCTTATCCTTGGGATCTAAAATAGTTACTGATAATCCTTCATCCATGGCAGCTCTAGCCAGATAAACTCCTTCTATTTCCGATCCAATCACCACGACATGTGTCTGGCCGGAATCTCCTTCTTCTTTTTCCGCTTGAACTTTCTCTTTCTCACAAGCAGTTACAAATAATAAACAAGTAAAAACTAAACCGAATACTAAGATCTGATACTTTCTCATCGCTTCCTCCTATTACAAATTATGGATATTCAATAAATTGACGTTACCTCTGCTTTAAAGTTCAATCTCATTCCACTCAGCCATTTTTAAGCTAACTTTTATCTGCGTTTCAGCTTCCCTTCTCTTTTTCTTCATAATTGCACCGTACAATGGGGTTGAAGATCAAGGATAGGAGTGAATTATGCACATATGAAAATGAAACAAATAGCCGGCTTATGCATTCTTATTCCCGCTTTGCTTAGCGGTTGCGGAAATCAAACTTCCTCTGGGCCTGCAGCGGCAAGCACGACACAGCCTCAAACGCAGAACGCACAAGGTTCAGCAGATGCGAAGCAGCAGGGACAGAATCGTCCCGCCATGAGTCAGGAGCAAAGACAACTGTTCAGTACGTTCCAAACCCTCCTTATGATGGACAAGGCCGACGGACTTGCGATCACCAAGGAGCAAGCTCAAGTCATGCTGCCCGTTGCGCAGGATATCGAGACCAAGGCTGAGCTCAGCGACGAGAATAAGACAAAGTTGCTCGAAAAGCTAACGGACGCTCAGAAGAAGTTCATCGATGACTCGGCATCCCGGATGGCTGGTCGGGGGAACGGCGGAGGGAACGGACCTGGCGCTAACGGCGGAAATCAAGGCGATGGCAAGCGTGGGAATTTCGGCGGGCAAAAAGGCGCACAGCCGGACGGCTCAGCCCCGGCTTCACCGAATGCCGCTGGTTCCGATGGCACGGGCGGCGGGAATAACGGGAATGGCGCAGCCCGTGGAGGCAACGCAGACGGCAAAAACGGCGGAGCAGGCGGCAATCGTCCTGCCGGCGGCGCTGGCGGTCAAATGCGGGATCCCGGCAAGCAGCTCGTTGAGCTCTTGCAAGAGAGAGTGAAATAAAACTGCGGATACTGGTTTAGAGGAACTACAGGCCGCTATTTATCCAAATGGCAGCCTTGTGGCAAGCAAGTGGGAACTACGGTCCGCTATTTTGCCATTTTCGGCTGAAATGTGCGGTCCGATGGGGAATAAGACCCTGTAGTTCCGCGTAAACATGGAAATTAGAGCTTTTCGCACAAATAGCGGACTCTAGTTCCCTTCAAGGTGGTAAGAACGGAAAAAGGGCTTCCCTTTCGTAGATTCATCTACTTTTGGGACAGCCCTTTTCTGCGTTCGCACTTAACCTCGCAATGCCTGAACAACCTGCTCGGCACTGGCTTCGCCGCTGGCTACCAGTTCCACATGCTCGGCAAACATATCGCACATATAGACGAATAAGCTCAAAATCTCAAGCACCTCTTCGCTGTCAAAAGAACGCGCAGCCGAAATGCTGTATACATAGCGGTAATGCAGCTCGTTATGCTCATTGATGCCAAAATGGCCGATCGGCAGTCGCGTATTGATCTCGAGTAAAACAGCGGCAACCTCATCGCGCTTTCCTTCTTCAAGGTGAAAAGGAAGCGTACTGTAGATTTGCAGCAGCTGAATAGAAGCGATCTCATCGTCGTTCAAAGGCAAAAAGCTAAAGTGCAGAAAGCGTTCCCGCTCTTTTTTATCCTCTTGAAAACCGGCCATCAGCACGTGAAGCGGAATCGCTTCTGATTTTTCCAACAAATTCGTGGCTAAGCCTGTCTCATCCAAAATATCTTTCAAAAGCCCTAACTGCGCCAAATGGCGCGCGTGTACTAGGTCTGGCAGCATGTGTTTCCACCCTTCTATTCTCTTTGTCCCATGGCTTCAACTAATTTGGATCTTAGTTTAACCGGATCATCTTTAAACTTCTCAAGAGCAGGCAAACTTACACCTGCCGCTTCGACATAGCTTCTTACCTGAGTGTACCGCGCAAGAACGGCTGGATCTGGCGTTGCGGGCGCCGGTGCGGCTGCGGTTGGTGCCGCTGTGGTTGGCGTAGCCGGTACTGGTGCAGCTGTTGTCGGTGCCGTGGCGATTGCCGGTGCCGGTGCTGGTGCGGCTGTTGTTGGCGCCGTCCCGGTTGCCGGGGCCGGGGCTGATGCGGCTGACGTTGGTGCCGCTACGGTTGCCGGGGCCGGAGCCGGTGCGGCTGACGCTGTTAACACAGGAAGACTCCTAATCATATGAATAATCAGATCCGCATCTTTTGAACGTTGTTCCTGTTTCTTCTCGGTTGATTTATCCGCATTGAAGACCGCCTTTGTGATTCCCCAAGCCCCAGCTTTGGCAGCTCGATCGCGTCCAGCTTGTTTCAATGACCGGACGACAGGCATCGCAGCGCCAACGCCGGAGGCAACGATTTTGAGCGGCGTACCGACCTGCGCACCGACACCAGTCAGCGTAGCGATGTCCCCTGCGATTTTCGTTAACTCGATACCGATTTGCAGACCTCCGCGGTTCGTGCGCTTCACGTTAATATTTTTCATTTCCTTGGCGAGTTCATACTGCGCAATCTCTTCGAGTTCTGTCTCTGCCTGTGCGTCGCCTTGTGCTTTTCTGGCTTCGAGAGCCTGTTTATGGATCTTCAGTTTCTCTTTATCTACGCCGGCATTCCGGAACCATCTCTTGGCCGTTACAAAGGATTTGCCCGCGTTCTTGCCCTTGAAGTCACGTTTCAAGGTGGTCATTGCCGAGCGGTTTAGGCCTGCTTTGATGACGTCGACCGTTTTGATGGCAATTTTCACACCGCTCACCGCGATACTGACCCCCGGAATAACGCTAGTCAAGCTTGCTGTGCTTGTGTCCATAATTTCCATAATGCCTTTGGCGACTTTGAGCCCGGATTGGGCAGCCTGAATGGCATTGCTTATTACATCGATGACACCTTTGGAGGCTTCGCCCTTATCCAGTCCGCCATTCTCCGAATGCTTGCTATACATATCGTAGATGGATTTAACAGCCATAATGGTGCTTTTTACAGCAGAAATCGCTTCCCCTACCGTACCGGTATAATCACTTACCGCCGAGGAAGCGCCCACACCATCGGTATTGCCGGTGGATTTGGCGGCTTTATCGACCAAGCCGGCGGAGCCGCTGACCATTTTGCCTGTGGATTCAATCATGGAAGAGCCGGTAGCTGCGTAGTTCCAGCGTTTATTATGGCCGGTACGGTCACTGTCCTCAGAGATGGAAAGAGTTTCTCTAATCGCGCTCAAAATTTGAAAAGGACCGCCAATCAAATCCGCTGCGGAGGCAACCGCGCCATGCGATGCCGATTGCTGCGCCAGACTCTCGTCTTTGGTTGCGTCGTAGGCATCTTTGAAATCGTCTGATTTACTGCCGAAGCTTTCACTAAACGCGGTGATGATGCCTGCACCGGTATCTGCACCCTCTTTGAGCGAGTCAGACGCCGGAGCTGCCGCCGGTGCCGCTACGGGCACTGGCGCTGCTTGCACCGGGGCCGCTTGCATCGGCGCTGCCTGCGCTGGAGCCGGCGTCGGTGCCGCTACGGGCACTGGCGCTGCTTGCACCGGGGCCGCTTGCGTCGCCGCTGCCTGCGCTGGAGCCGCCGCCGGTGTCGCCACAGGCACTGCCGGTGTTTGCACCGGGGCCGCTTGCGTCGCCGCTGCCTGCGCTGGAGCCGCCGCCGGTGTCGCCACAGGCACTGCCGCTGCTTGCACCGGGGCCGCTTGCATCGGCGCCGCTACGGGCACCGGCGCTGCCTGCTGCTGCGGATTCCTTTGAATCATTTGATTCGCGTAGGCTTGGGTTGCGCGATTCCCGGCTGTTCGCTGCATCTGCATAAAGAAGTCCCTCGCAAGAGGAGACACTTGAGGCGATGACATTCCGTTTGTCTGTGAAGCTTGTGATTGCGCAGCCTTCTGTTGAGAATGGCCCGCTGATTTGGATTGGTGCTGGTTACCTTGTGCCATCAGACGTGACTCCTTTATGCATAATAGTCCTGCAAACGAAAAAGCAACAGGCGAATGCGTGATTCCTGCTGCTCGTACGCGAGAGCTTACTTGCCGCCCCTTTGTTGAATAACGTGAGTTAACTCGTGTCCAAGCAGCTCTTGCCCTTGCCGCGAATCCGGGTTGTACCGGCCTTCACGGAAAAAAATATCATTCCCCGTCGCAAAGGCTTCCGCTCCTAAGGAAGCGGTAAGCTTCGACGCCCCCGAATCATGATGGATGTTGACATTGCTGAAATCCGCATTAAAGGCCGATTCCATCTTGGCTTGGATCTGGGCGCCCATTTTAGAGCCGCTGCCTTGCTTGGATTTAATCTGCGATTCAATCGACGCCCCTGCTTCAAACGCTCCACCGTCAGACGGCTTCATTTGCAGTTCTTCATCCTCTGATTCTCCGCCTTCGCTTCGCTGAACCGTCTCCGCCATCGGCTTCATCTGCAGTTCTTCGTCCTCTGACTCTCCGCCTTCGCTTCGCTGAACCGTCTCCGCCGACGGCTTCATCTGCAGCTCTTCGTCCTCTGACTCTCCGCCTTCGCTTCGCTGAATCGATTCCGCTGACGGCTTCATCTGCAACTCTTCATCTTCTGACTCCCCGCCCTCGCTTCGCTGAATCGACTCCGCCGACGGCTTCATCTGCAGCTCTTCGTCCTCTGACTCTCCGCTTTCGCTTCGCTGAACCGTCTCCGCTGACGGCTTCATCTGCAACTCTTCATCTTCTGACTCCCCGCCCTCGCTTCGCTGAATCGTCTCCGCTGACAGCTTCATCTGCAACTCTTCGTCTTCCGCACCGGAACCTTCGCTCTCCGAGCGCTGAACATCAGAGGAGGACGCCCCGCTATTTTCCGAGGCAGCGATCTTGTCCGCCACTTCTTTGCCAACTTGATCCGCCTCTTGTTCATAGGCATCTCCAACAGGTCCTACCGTCAGCTTCGTCTGTACGGACAGCATGCTGCCTACCGCTTTGTTGCCAATCGTCCGCTGTATATTCATAAGATCTGCTCCCGCAGACTGTCCGTGGGCGCTGCTTTTCGTGCGATGGTGATGTTGCAGGGAAGTATCTGGCTGCCTGTTAATACGCGATTGGTGCATTGGCATATGAACCCTCCTAGAATGGTAGTACGGAGAAAAATGCCGCCATACGGACGGCTTGCGCCCCATCATTTTCCGTGTCTGAGCGCACGATGTCATCTTATTTCACTATATCATACCTGTGTATCTTTGAGGCTACATTTTGAATGGTTTTCGATCAACAATGAGTACGGCAATATCGTCAGATTGGGTAGCTCCGTCCGCGAATCGGTCTACATCCTCTACCATGTGATCAAGCAGCATCGATTGCTGACTGGACAGCTCCTTTTTCAACAGCTCGTAAAGGCGCTGGAAGCCATACTGCTCCTGCTGCCGATCCTCAGCCTCCGTAATGCCGTCCGTAAATAAAACCACACGATCACCCAAGCCAAGCGTTACTTCGTTATCCCCATAAAACATGTCATCCATGACGCCAAGCGGAAGCCCCTTTTTCCCTTTCAGCTGTTCCACTTCCCCGCTCTCGCGTACCACATAAGGCGGACAATGGCCGCCATCGCTATACAGCAGCTTCCCTGTGCCTACATCGAGAACACCGCAAAAAATCGTTGCAAACATCGTCGAATCGTCTTTATACAGCTCTTGATTAACGGCGGTAAGCAGCTCTCCGGGCGACATCCCGGGCGACATTTTACCTTTGAGCAAGGTCATCGTGACCGCCATAAATAGCGCCGCAGGAATGCCTTTATCTGAAACATCCCCTAAAACGAAAAACAGCTTCTCGTCCCCGAGACGAAAATAATCATAAAAATCCCCGCCTACCTCGCGTGCCGGTCGAATATACGCCCGCGTCTCCGCAATGGCCGCAGTGCGCCCATCGGCATCTGTGCATGCTGCTGCTACCGAAGAAGCGCTGCTCAAACTCAAGCCTTGGCGTGGCAGAAAGCCCATTTGAATGTCTGTCGCGATGCGCAGCTCGCTTTCCATCCGCTCTTTGGCGGCCGTCGTTTTCTCCAGCGCATCGTAGAGCATGGCGTTCTCCAAAGAGGCGGCGATCGGAGAGGCAATGGACTCCAGAAGCTGCAGGTCACGGTCTGTAAAATGCGCGTCATCCCGCTTGTTCAGCACCTGCAGGACGCCGATAATTTTCCCTTTGCTCACAAGCGGCACGCAAAGCATGCTGCGCGTCGGGTAATCGACTCGCTTGGCGACCTTGGATGACCAGCGCTCGTCCTGCGCCGCATCGTCGATTTTGACCGATTGGCCGGTCTGCGCGACCCAGCCTGCGATGCCTTCGCCGATTTTGAGGCGAATTTCGCGGACTTCATCGCCTTTCTCCCCGAGCGCCAGATCAAAAAACAGCTCGCCCTTTTCCTTATCGACCAAAATAACGGAAGACGCTTCCGCGTTCATGATGCGCGAGGAGGTTTCCATGATTTTGATCAGCAAATCCTGCTTCCGAATCGTCGAATTCACTTCCAAGCTAACGTCGAACAGCTGCATCGTCCGCTGAAGCTCCAGCTCAGCCGTCCTGCGTTTGCGCTCGCTGAGCTGCCAAGCTGTACCGGCCGCCAAACAGACAAGGAAAAGAATACTCGCGACGATATTCATCAAGTACGCCTCCTCTGCGCTTTACCCTTCCTCATAGTCCCGCTCGCAGCACTAAGAAATGGCATGAATCGCATCCGCTTCCTTCTCATAAATCGAAAATATCGAACTAAACCCCGACATATCGAACACTTCCTTGACGTTCTCATTCATGCGCGCGAGCGCCAGCTTGCCTTGAATGACTTTGATCATTTTGGCTGCAGAGAGCAAGCTTCTTAGCCCTGCGGAGCTGACATATTCAAGTCCTTGCAGATCAAAAACAAATTTGCTCTTCCCCTGCTCGACCAGCTTCGCAAAAGCTGCTTCCAGGCTAGCGGAAGTATTCGCATCCAGTCTGCCGTTTAAGCTCAGCAGCACGACATCCCCCTGTATTTGCTCATGGATATTCATGATATTCCCTCCTTCTGATCTCGCCTTTTGATCATCATCAGCACATTTTCTTCGTTCAAACGCTCATAGCGGATATCATCCATCACTTGTCTCACAAAGTGAATGCCCAGACCGCCGATCCCGCGCTCGTCCATGCCAAGATCAACGCGCGGGCTGGACTTCAGGAGCGGATTAAAGGGAACTCCGCGATCTGTCAGGCGAAGCTCCCAGCCGTCCCCAGCGACTTCGATATCAATACGGATGGCATGCCGGCCGCGTTCGTCCGGGGGATGCCCGTAGAGAATAATGTTCGTAACAAGCTCGTCGCAAACCAAATTCAGTTGGAATAACGTTCGTTCATCCATGCCCATCGGTTGTGACAAGCTTTTTAAGAATGTGCCGAGCCGTTCCAGCTCCTTCAGATCGTTGCTTAACACAATGCTCTCCAATGACACGATCCCCCCCTCCCCGCTCATCCGTCTACTTGACTTAAGCCATTTTCAAAAGCATATTTTCCAGCAAACGGACGCGGGCGCTTGAAGCATGCAGCAGCCCGATGCCGATCTCCGGATACAATCTCACTAGCCGGGAGAGGCTCTCCCCTTGCAGCGCAAGCACACGCACTTCATCGAAAATAACTTGCGCCGTAATAGAGGAAGGCGATCCGTCTAATGCGGTCGTTTCTCCGAACGCCTGCTTAGGCCCAAGAACGCCGATCGTTCCTGTCTCACCGGCACCGGTCTCATTGCTTAGCTCAACATTGCCTTCGATGATTAAATACATCGCTGTGTTGCTGTGCCCGCGACGCAATAAATACGTCAGGTCTTCATGCACTTCTTCCGTAGCAATACCGGCGATTAAGCCCAGTTCGTCGACCGACAAATCGGCGAATAACGATACCTGCTTCAGGAAAATAACTTTATCGAGCATGGTCAAAAACTTGCGTTCTTCTCTCATCTCATCACGCTCCAGTGAACTTCGTGCATAAACCGCAATATCTTTCAGCCACTCGTCCGGCCATTCGGCTGCTTCTTGCAAGAGCGCAAGCGGCTCCGTCATCGCCGTATCGCTGGCGGCGGTTCCCTGCTTCAACAGCTCCAGCAGAGCCAAAGCCAATTTGCGGTCTCCGATTCCCTCAGCCAGCACTTCAAGGGCATTATCGCGAACCTCTTCACTTTCGTCCTTGGTGGCTTCGCGGAGTGTCGCGACAATCCGTTCGTCGACGAACTTGGCCATGACGGCCCAGGCGCCGCCGACTAGCGCATTGTGCAGCTCCGCACACCGCTTGCTCGCGAGCTCAGCCAGCCCGTTCATGCCCAGCTCAAGCAGTCCTGCCGGCAGGGCACGCTCCTGCGTAGAAGCGAGCATACGGCTTACGCAAGGGTCGACGAGCTGCGTTTTTAATTTGTTTTCATCCAACAGTTCGGCAAGAGCTGTAACCGCTGCGTTCCAAATGAAAGGATTCGCATGATTCACGCTGCCCAACAGAGCTGGCAGAGCTTCTTCGCCCATATCTACCAAAGCTTGAAGAATCGCTTTGCGCAGCTCCTGGTCCGCCAGCGGCACCATGTTCAGGAGAACCGGAATCGCCTCTGCATGACGGAGCTTGCCGAGACAGGCAGCAGCGGCGACTTTGACCGCAGGCCGATGATCGTCGAGCAGCGAGAGCACCCAAGCGGAATAGGAGTTCAGCTTCAGATCGGCCACAGTATGGCACCCGTACACCGCCCATTCCCCGCCGTTATCCAGCATTTTGATAATCGCCTCGTCGCAGGCCTGATAGCTTTCTTCGCTTTCGAGCGCGTAAAGCGCCTTAACCCCTTCATGCACCACTTTAGGATGATTATCCAGCAGCTTGACGCGAATGAAGAAGTGCGACTGGCTTTTAAGATGCGTCGCTTTTGAAATCAGTTTTACACTTTCAGCGCGCACTTCCGGGTCCTCGTCCTCCAGAAACGAAGCGACCTGTACAAGATCCTGAATCGTAACGCTTTGAAGATTCATCGCCCGCAGCACAGCAATGCGGATTCGCGAGCTCTCTTCCCCGATCATCCCAATCAGATGCGGCAGGAACGCGGAATCTTTTGCTTTGCCAATCACTTCGAGCGCCAGCTCCCGCACGTAATCGTTCGGATGCTTCAAGTAGTCAAGCATGGCCGATAGCGCTTTGGAGCTGCGGATGCCCCCAATAAAGGACTCCGCAATATCTGACAGATCGGCATGCAGCGATTGGACGCTTTTGACCAGCTCGCGGATGTACAAATGTCTTCCGTACCAAGCGACAATGACGAGAATGGCAGCTACGCCCACGCCTACCCAAGCCAGAGGCGGCAGCTGAATGAGGCCGAAGGAGTGCAGCAGCGACAGCAGCGAGCCGATTAGAATACCGCCGGAAGCCGCTACGCCCTGGGCAAAATAACGGTAACCGTCCCGCTTCGAGATGGGCATCATTTTGAAAAACAGCTGATAACAAGGCTCTGCTATGTAATACAGCAAAATATAGAAAACGGCATAGGAGCCTGAAACCATCGCCAATCCTATCGACTGATTAACAAATAGCGCCGTAAGTCCGAAGCCACCGAAAAATAAGAGCGTAATGGCCAGCAGCATGTTGCTTGCGCCCAGCCAGTTCATTAAACGAGTCGATACCGTTTGCAGCAAAAGACAGAACGTAAATTGAAGAGCTGTAATTAAGCCGTAAAAAGAGGTTAAATCCCCCTCCTTCGGAAACTTGGCTTCCGCCGCGGTAAAATACTGATACTCGATCATAAAATACACCGCCGGCATCAGCGTCATCAACGCTACGGCGCACAGCAAGAACGGACTGCGCAGCATCTGCTTAGCGTAGTAGCCCGCTGGCTGCTGCTTATCTTCCTCAGCACTGCCCGGTGCGCTCTGGTTCTTCAGCCGCAAATCTTCTTTTAACGTCAACGGGACCAAATAGCGCGCCAGCGCCTTTCGAAAAAACAGGAAGCCGAACACCATCAGCACAGGAGCGAGCGCATACACAGCTTCCGTGCCGAGCAGCCTGCCGATTTGGTGAGCGATCAATCCGGCGGTAATTCCGCCTGTCGTCGTTGAAGCAATGAACACTGGCATCAATCTCTTGGCCTGCTGGGTAGGGCACAAATCAAATGCCGTACTCCATAAAAGCAGCGTCAGCTGTCTTACGACAAAGTTGGAGGAAAGGAACAGAATGGGATAATAGTAGCGGAAATCGACGCCGCCCAGCTTAAAGCCCAGCAGCACCGCACCGTTCAGCACCAGCAGGCCGATCATCATCAGATAGAGCGTCGTCATCATGCGAGCCTTCGGCAAACGATTGGCGAGCTTCGCCAAAAGCCAGCCTTCCAGAGGCATGATAGCCGCTTCGACAATATAGATATAGGGCAAATACTGCACGCCGAATCTCTGGTTAAAAAGAGCCATGAACGCTGTATAGTTCAACGACTCGGCAATCCCGCTAAAATAAAAGACCGGCAGCATCATCCACAGCTTTCGGATATCTTCGGGGCGCAGTCCCATCCATCTGGTTAAGCTTCCTTGCATATCATCAGGTCCAATCTATCGATTCATTTGTCTTCTTCATAGAAGCGTTTTGTAGAAAGCTAATCTGGCTTCGCCTTCATAATAATAATTCGGATAAGTGCCGATCAGTTCAAAGCCGTTCGCCCGGAACATTTTTTGAATGGGAAGATATTCGGGTAAATCACAAGTATACGTTAAAATATAGCGCCCTCCGGCCTCCCGGGAAAATGTCTCCAGAGCTTGGAACAAAATCTTCGCAAACCCATGCCTTCGGTACTCGCGATGCACGGCTAAGTAATCCCATAGAAATCCGCCGGATTGATGCTCATTTTCTTTGCAGCTGGTCACGGCAATAATGTCCCCGGCATCATTTTCAATGAACCAATGCCGATGGTTGCGCTGCGTCAAGCTGAGCAGGGGCGCATTGCGAAAATGCTCCAACTCCCCAGGTGTATGCCGCTGATCGTCAAAAGATGATGCGGATAAATAAAACTCGGTAATGCGGCGTGCGTCTTCCTCGTTGGTTAGCTCGTGCACTTGCATGTCTGGTTCGCCTCTTTCATCAAGAAACTGATAATGTGCCATTCCACTCTGCTGTCGTACCGTTCTGGAAATATTCATCGCAAATATAGAAATAAAGCTGGGCCGCCTTATCCTGACGGTTTTGCTTAATGACCATCAAGAAAGCTTCCCGGGCATCATAGAAACGGCCTACCTGGTAGTAAGTGACTGCCTGCTCGAATAAAGATTTGGTCTTCTCCTTCAGAGTTCGAATCGTATCCGGATCGCCCTGATAGACATCGAACAGTCGAAGCGGTTCCTTCACTCCTTCTACCTGAATCAATCCCAAGTTTCGAAATTGGAAGCCGGCCGGGTGCTGCAGCGATTGCACGACATGATCGGTAATGAGAATCGACGCGCCAAGCGGTTCCGTCATTTTCTCCAGCACCGTCGCTACGTTCACTCCGTCGGAGATGACATTGCCCTCCAAACGCTGCTCCTCGCCGATGATTCCGAGACGAAGCGGCCCTTTGTGCAGGCCAATGCCGAAATCGAGCGGCGAATAGCCGACTTTTGCCCGATGCGAATTGTAAAGATCCAGCTCCTTGCGCATCTCGATGCTCGCCTGCAGCGCTTCATCCGCTCCATTCGGGAATAGGGCCATGAAGCCTGCGCCCAAGTACTTGTTCATGAGACCTTGATGGTTGCGAACATAAGGACCAAACCGGCTAAGGAACGAATTGACGAAGTTGAAGTTCTCTTCCGGCGTAAGCTTTTTGGATAGAAGATAGAAGCCCCGAATATTGAAAATCAAAATCGACATATTTTTCTCCACCTGATCGCCCAGCTCAACCTCCAAAATGCTCTCCTTATTCAGGAACCGCAAAAACTGCTGAGGAACGAAACGATAGTAGGACTGGCTGAAGTTCTCTACCTTGGTGATGTAATCCCGGATGCGCGCCGCCATCGTATTGACGCTGTCGCCCAGATCTGACACCTCATCCCGCGTGTTGATCGTCACGACCGTATCCCAATTGCCTTTGGCAATCTCGCCGACGCTGTTGCGCAGCTTTCGAATCGAAGAAAGCAGCACGTACGTCATCAAAACAAGCACAAGCAGCAAACCTACAGAAATGAGCGCGATATTACGAATAATCGATTGAAGGACGGCTCTGCGATGCTTGAGGATGCCCTCCAGGTTTTTGCTTGTTTCGAAAACACCGACAATTTTACCCGCTGAGTTCGTAATAGGCGCAATCGCATAACGCCATTCTCCGGAGAAGTCCTGCCACTGTCCCGTAGCCGGCTTGCCTTCCAGCACAACCTGCTGGTTCTCGGGCGTTTGTTGGAACGGATTGAACATATGCATGCCGTCATCGTCTTCCAAAATCCGATAAATGACGCCATTCTCATATTTATAAACGGCTTTGTAAAAGCCTTGATTATCATCTCGTGCGTTATTTTCAAAGACCGATTGGATTTTTCTTCGGAAGGATTGATAGATCGCGCCATTGTAGTCCAGCGGTGAAGTCAGGCTCTCCAGTTTATCGCCATCGACCAGATTTTGACCGTTTTTGGCCAGCAAAATGAGCTCGCTGAACGTTTCTTCTTCCATTTTCTTGGAGAAGCTCTCGTAAATCACCGTGGACAGCAGAACCATGGAAAACGCAATAACCGGAACCAAAATGAGAATCTGCTTCATCATCAAAGGAAGACGGCGATGCAGCAGGTTGAAGAATACAATTTTGATGGCATACAGCCCAAGCAATAAGGCCGCCACGGCGATCGACCAGAGAACATACGCACTGGTTCTTGCCTGCTGGCTGTATAAGGCTTCCGCAATGGATGGCGTAATTGTCCCGTCCGGCAGACGGCGATTAATTTGCGCCGATTCTACAATAATAAGGCTGCCATCCTGTGCAATGGAGCTCGTCGTGGCATCAAAGGCAAGCTCTACGCCGCTTGCTTTGGCCTTCTCCTCGGTAACAAGACCCTCAATCGTGTAAGGTTGCCGGGGATCGAGCCGTGAAATCATTTTGTTGTTAAAATCGATGAAAATCAGACGTCCTTGATTGTCCAGGTGCATGCTCTCCGGGAAATTGCGCCTTGTGCGGTCCAGTCCCGGGAGCGGATAAACAAGCTCGGAACGCCCGTCGCCGAAGGCGCGATAGATTTCTCCGCTGCGCGTTGAATAGTAGATATCTCCTGGCTTAAACCCGTCCGCCTCAGAGACATATTTATTGGGTGGAAGCTTTATCGTGAAGATCAGCTTAGGTTCGGAGGGTTCATCTTTGCTAATCGGAGATTGGTATAGAGTCAACTGCTGTACTTCATCATTGAAAAAATAGACCGTTCCATCGTGAACCTGCACATTTCGCAAGGAGCCCAATCTGTACCGCTGAACCCCCGCGTCATTATATTCCTGCGAAAACAGGCTGCGATCAAACTGCCCTTCCGGCGTATAGCGAACGATCTGCTCGGATTTAACCGCAATGCCGTACGGATCAAGCAGCGTACGAATCGTGTAGAGATACCCCTGTTCGTCGACAGCCATATCGTTAAAACGGTACACTTCCCCGTTCTTTCCGGTCTCACTCGTAATGGAGTATTGCAGAACACCTGCTCCATTCAGCTTATGAATGGTTTTCTTCGCGTTATCGATGACAAACAAATTGTTATGCCCATCAGAGATCGCCTTCGATAAACCGTCGAAAGGCATGCTCTTGTGAAAAGGCCATAGTGTGAAACTCTCCCGGTTTAACCCGAGGTACGTTCCGGCAGCACCCAGAAGCAGCAGTACAAGCAGCAATGCCGCAATCGATTTCTTCATCGCCCTTTAATCTCCTCTTAATTTGAAATCTGAATGATTTGCGTCGGTGCATTCCAAACGACCTGCAAGCCCAAGGACTCCGCTATGAACCTTAACGGCACATAGGTCCTTCCTTCAAGCAGATAAGCGGGCCCATCGATTTGCACAGGAGCGCCATCTATATAAGCTTTGTCATCATGGATGCGGCTCGTGATTGTGCTGTACGCTGTGCTGACCGTTACCGTGAGACTGTCTTGATCCCAATCCACAGCGGCACCGAACGATTCCGATACGGATCTTATAGGTAAATATGCCTGCCCGTTTATTATAACAGGCGGAGCATTGAATTTGATGAAAATATTGGGGGAAAGCACGTTTTCTGCCGGAATCGGTTGAATCGCGACCGAAACTTGGCCAGGCTTGGAGCCAGAGGCTTCAGAACTAGAGGCAGGGCCGGAACCGTCAATTTCAAGGGCAGGTCCTACGTCTATGGATGTGACAGCCGCCAAAGACGCTGAAATTTCAGCCAGAGCCTGCTGCTCCTCCGGCCCATATTTAGCCTTCTCCTGCTGCTGCAGCTCCTTCAGCAGCTTCGTCACCTGCTGTTCAAGCTGCTGCTGAACGCCTGCCTCTTGCGGCAGCTCCGCCGCAAGCACCTGCACGGCGTCCAGCTGCGCGAACAGCAGGTCCTTCTTCGCCGTCGCCGTCGCCTCGGCGACGGCCTCCATCGAGCGGGTCAGCGTCGCGACCCGCTCCGTGTCCCCCTGCGCCTGCTTGAGCGCAGCCTCCAGCTTCCGCTTCGCCTCTTCGAGCGAAGCCTGGCCTGCGGATGCGCCCGTTTGCGCATCCGCGAGCTGCGCCTGCGTCGCCAGGAGCTGCTGCATCAAGGCTGCAGCAGCTTCCGGCTCGCCGGCGGCGAGAGCTTGCTCCAGCTTCGTCTGCTGGAGCTCCGCCTGCCCGGCCAGCGCGTCTTCGCTGGCCGCTTCAATCCCAGGCGCCGTGCTGCCTGGGGGTAATTCACCGCCTGGCTCGCCCGGCGGTGTCCCGGTCTCTGCGGACAGCGCTGCGATCAGCGCGTCCGGGTTGTTCACCAGCTCCATCTGCCGGAGAGCTTCCGGGCTGTCGCCTTTCTGCAGCGCCTCCAGCATCCCGAGCCGGGCCTGCGCATCCTTGATCTCGACTGCCAGATCGGCGATCTCGTTCAGCTTCATATCCTTGACGGCCGCTTCCTTGGCGGCCTCCAGCTTCGCCATGTCCTGCTTCAGCGTGTCAACCTGCTGCTGCAGCTGCTCAGGCGTTTGCATTGAAGCAATCGAACCCGGTTTAGAGATTTCGACAGTGACTTTCAAAGCCGCTGCCTCTTCCTGCGAAAGCGCAGCGGAACTTTTCGGATCAGCCAGAGCCCCTGGGTCTATGGTATTATCCAAACCGAACCAGGCCGCCCCCGGCTCATCCGCTTGATAATAAATCCCCTGCCCCGATGCCGACATCGTTGCCGCAGCCGCATTGTAGGCTGCCGGCGTCAGCGCATCCAGCTGCACCTTGTAGGAACCGATAATTACGGTTCCTACACCTTTTCCCACCTCAGCGTCTGCGCTGCCTGCAGTTCCGTCTCCCGCTGAGCTTCCACCAGCCGTTGCGTCATCAGGGGCTGCAGCCGCCAACTGGCCGGCATCGCCTTTTCCCTCCAGCAGCAGTTCGCCGAGCGGTTTTCCCTTGGCGTACAGATCAACCTTGAGGCTGTCGATTTGACTGAATTGGAGCGTTAAATCGCGCACCGCTTTATTGATTTTGGTCCGTTTGCCGACAGAACGGCCATCTTTGGTCGATACCGCATACTCCGTTGCGCCCAGCTTTTTATTCACCGTCACGCTAAAATCACTTAGCAGCGCGCCCACAGCCGGCTTCAGCCGCCAAGTACCCGAAGGCGCCTTAGGGGCTTGCGGTTTCACGGCAGCAAGTCCGTCATCCAGATTCCGATAGGGCAGGATGCCTTTCTTCAACGTTTTTACCACGACACCGCCGGTTTCGATATCCAGCTTGCCAAGCGATGCTTCATAGCTCATCTGTGCCGTCAAAATTTGCTCGTCCGCCTTGCTTACCGCTTCTTGATAAGGCGCAAGCTCTTCGGTTTTCATCAGGCTGAGCTTCACCTTCTGGGCCGCTTTATCCAGTGCGCTCACCGCACTGTCTTTATCGCGCAACGCCTGCGCGTAACCTTCCTCCGCCCCCTTTGCTTCCATATAGGAAGCCCTCACGGCAGCGATAACCGCAGCTCTGCTCTCCTTCTCTTGGAGCACAGCCTTGTTCTGTTCCATAGTGGCAATAGGCAGCGCAGCCCGCAGATCGTCGAGGTATCGCAGCCCGTCAAACTCTCCTTGAAGCAGCGATTTCGGAACAGGAATGAATCCAAGTAGTAGAAAATATCCTTCCCAATCCTTTTGAACCTGTGAAAGCGTCGTTTCATAACTGGCCAGAAACATCTCCATGTCGATATCCTTGGCCTTATACAACCCGTCCATGACCTTCATGCGGCTGCTTCCAAATTTGGAACTGTACAAATCGCGCGTCGTGCTCAGCTTATGATCGGCCAACCGCCGATCCTCCGTATCCTTGAGCAAGCTGAGCGTCGACTTGAGCGCGCCGTCGATATAGCTTGGCAGCTGCTTCTGATCCAGATCCGCGTAATCCGGCTCGAATGACAGCTGAACCTTATTCTCCATATCCAAATTCAGCAGCTTGCCCAGTGCCAAACGACTCGATTTGGCCGTCAATTGGGCCTGTTTGTATACAGATGCAGCCTTCTCCAGCGCCTTATCCGCCTTCTCCTGCTCGGCGCTGTCCGCCAGCCCGAATTTCCGCTTCTTTATAACCGTATCCACAGCCGTCTTAGCGTCTTCCCACTTCTTGCGGGCATTCTCTTCCGCTGCTCCGTCCTGATAGGCCGTCAGATAGGCCTTCTGCACATCGAAACGAACCGTATTCATCGATTGACGCAGTGTTTCCTGGGCGATATAGAGCTGTTTGCCGGCCTCTGGCACCTTCATGCGGGTCGTCAAATCCTGGCTCAAATTACGGGGCTTGGCAAAAGGGCCCGATGCCTTCGCCTCCTCGCTTTTAACCGCATGCTGAGCTTGCTCCAACTCTATCTTTTTCTTCAAAATATCCGACCTGGCATCCAGCAGCGCAGGACTTATTTTCAACCCCTGATCCACTGCCTCTCTCATGGTCAAAGCCTTTACCGACGCAGCTTCCGCTCCCGGCCCCAGCGCCAGAACCGGCGCTGTCGACAGCAGCATCGCAAGTCCCAGCCTTACTGCTTTTAACCTTGCCACTACGATCCCTCCGCTCGCTTGCAACTCTTCTTTTATAGTACAATATCTCCCTCACTCTCGCACCCATCTTTTGGAGAAACTTAGCGAATAGAATCGAATCTAGTAATTGATTGATGGTTACCGTCTTTTCTAGTAGTATAAAAATTGACAATCAAAAAACACCGATACCATTTCATACATAAATGAAGGAGAGAAAAACCATGGGAAACCTCGTTTGCGGGGGTGCAATGCTGCAATGCTCCTTCGGTGCCGCGCCCAGTTCGTTAATGGTGCTTCCGGCGAATATGGTCATGACCGCAATGCCTATCGCGAACATCATGGATAACAAGCCAATGGTGAACATTTTACCGTTCGGGATGTGCAATTCGATGGCTAATCCCACGGTTGCCGCAGCAACGGCGGCAGCATTCGGCGCACTGACTCCCATGCCCTGCGTTCCTGTAACAGCGGCGCCTTGGGTTCCAGGATCGCCTACTGTGCTCGTCGCGAACATGCCAGCTTTGAACAACTCCTCCAAATGCATGTGCAATTGGGGCGGCGTCATCCAAATCCAGCAGCCCGGACAAATGACCATTCAAGTTCCTTGATTCATTGTTTCAAAAATCGATCATCCTTCTAGGAGTGAAATCATTTGGAGATTCAGCCGGTCAAAACCCTTGAAAAAGTGCTAAAACCCGTCGTCGCACCTTTCATCGGCCATGTCATGAAAGCCATCCTAACCGTTGGAAGGCTGCCTAAACTCGCGATCATCAAGTTTCAGCAGATGCTAAGGGTCATGCTGCAAACGCGTGAAACCTCGTTAAAAAATTACGTTTTGATCGGCTCGTACTACGTCTCCAAGAGATTGCTGCTTTTCATTACCTTGATGATTCTCGTCTTGATCTTTTTTATCTTTATTAGGCCCCCGGCGATCGTCAATAAATGGCTGAACCGGGTGCCTGTCCTTCAGGAAAACACATCTAAACTGACCGGATTCTCCGGAAACGGCAAAGTGGTGGGCGCCGAAAAAGATGCCCGCTACACGGGCGATTTGGTTGACGGTCTCTATGCGGGAAAAGGCAAGCTGTATCACAAGAACGGCGTTCTTGCCTATGAAGGCGATTTTGAAAAGGGGCAGAAATCGGGCGCAGGCTCTCTCTACGACGAACATGGCACACTGCTGTATAAAGGGGCTTTTGCCGGAGATGCTTACAACGGGGCGGGCACTTTGTACGATACCAGCCAGAAAGTGCTGTATATCGGCGAATTTCAAAACGGCAAGTACGGCGGGGCCGGAAAATTGTTTGCCCCAAGCGGCGACCTGCTCTACGAAGGCGCGTTTAACGGCGGCCTTTACAACGGGGCAGGCAAACTGTTCTACTCGGGCGGCATCGCACGATACGAGGGTGAATTTGCAGCCGGTCAGTATAACGGAGCCGGCAAGCTTTTTGATACGAAGGGCCAGCTCGTATATGAAGGCGGCTTCCTGAACGGCAGCTACTCCGGCGAAGGCACTGAGTTTTATGCCAGCGGCCTGCTGAAGTACAAAGGCCAGTTCCTTGCGGGCACGTATGGCGGCGAGGGCACCGCCTTCGATGAGAAGGGCGTGCCCCGCTTCAAGGGCACGTATGTAAGCGGCGCCTTGAACGGCGTCGGCGAAGCGTATGACGAGTTAGGCAAACTCGTCTACAAGGGCGATTTCAAGGCCGGCGTCTATGACGGCCTTGGCACGGTATTTGACGCAGACGGCGCGCCGCTGCTGCGGAGCTTTTTTGCAGGCGGCCAGGCCAGCCTGCAGAGCTTCCTCGGTTTGTCCAGCAAGAAAGTCGAAGACTTGCTGGGCAAACCGGCCGAAGTGACGCTGCAGGATGCCAGCGTCCTGCTTGCGGGCCAGGAGGCGGCGGTTGACGCCTCCGCGGGAGTTGATGCGGCGGCTGGTGAGGCCGCCGCGGGGGCTGATCCGGCCGCTGGCGCTGGCGTGGCCGGACCGACAGCAGCAGCGACGTCTACGGCGGGCGTGAAGCTGCTGCTGAGCTATCCGGCCTACCAGTTGTCGCTGCTGGTAGAGCCGTCGAAGGGCAACCCGAAGGAGGCCGTCGTCACTTCGCTCAGCATTTGGGGCTCGAAGCCACTGGCGCTGCTGCAGCCAACCATCGAGACCGTCAAAAAGCGCGGCGAGCCCAACGATGCCGGCTACAGCGTGATGGAAACCGAGGTCGGCGCCGGGAATGGCACCTACACGAACAGCTACTACAAAGGCGACTTCCTGTTCACCTTAACGCATTTTAACAAAACCAAAGAAGCCCACCTTCTGCAGGTGAGCTCTACAAAATAAGAGCCTTTGGGGACCTCTATTCCAAAAGAAGCCCAAGGTTTCTCTCGAATAAGAGCCTCCAAGGGCTCTTATTCTCTAAAAATTGCTGGAAAAAGCCCTTACCCCAGCTAATAAGAGTCCCTAAAGACTGTTATCCCGGCCGAAATCATCGATTTCACTGGGTTACGAGTCTTAAGAGACTTCTATTTTTTTCGGCGGGAGCATCCACATCTCCGCAGCGGGGGTCCTTCACCCGTCACATCGCTTATTCCAATTTTCTGAGATATCTACACAACAAGACAAGCGGTTCGATTCATTGGCACTGAGTGGAGCAAACTTTTCTTCATGCCAAGACTTAAAGATTATAAAGAGAATACTTAAGTCCATCCAATAAGTCATCATATTGGTCTTTAAGCAAGTCTAGATATTTTGCATTAAAAATGTAATTACCAAGCTCGTGATTTTCAATAAACTTATCCTAATTCAGATGACACTGACTCTTGATAAACAAATTCATGTTCTAAAAACATGGTTTCGTATGAATAAGCAGGGTGGCCTGGTGGATAACTATTTTCATGGATGCTTATCCTTAAGCCAATGTTTAATGAAAACTCATCAATATAAAATGAATTATGATACTTACGTAAATAACTAGCCTTGAGATTCTTCTTTTTTATTAAATCACTTAACCATAATTCATCCGTTTTTTTCCATTCACTTTCAGTGAATACTCCATATACTAACTCCTCTTCTTTATGGAAATATGGATATAGCATCACCATCTTTTGTAATCGCAAGGACCTCTTCCAAACCTGTAATTTCCCATTGTTTAAATTGTTCAAGTAACGCAGGAACATCTCCAGACCAATTTTTTAAATTAATCACTACATTTCTCTCAAACCACCATTCCCGAGCCCCTCAGCTTCCCTAACCCGACTCAATAATTTCATTAACTTCGGCGCCTTAGAAGCCAATTTCACAGCCAAACCTTCACCCAGCGTAGCAGCTCCTGCCAGATTTTGAACGGCTTTGCCTGTGTAATATCCATAATCATAAGCTTCTTCTTTGGTAGGATCTTCACTAATAACATGATTGATATACTTTATAGCATTTTTGTGCGCACAACTTAAATGGGGAAAATATGATACGGAGCTTCTGTGGATGAAGTTCATTGGAATGTGAAATGGTGATTCACTAGGCAATGGGTGGTGTTAATTGAACCTGCCGCCGCGACAGGAACGAAGAAAAAAAAGAACACAATACGGGCGGCTAGCTCGCATTGTGACGTATTACATGGGTTATATGTGTTATTGGTCGAATGATGGGTTCAATTGGTACTGGCCAGCTTCGTAAGAACCCTCAATTAACTCAATAGGCCAATTGTATATGTCAGGGTTCCCTTTCCAAGACGAATTAACGATCAAACAATAATTATTACTCTTTATACGCTTCTGTTTTTATAAAATTTTCGACTAAAAACTTGTCATTCTCACTGAGGTTCTCCACTAGTTCAGAGAACTTCTTTGTTGCGCCATCGTTATCCAATATCGATAATGTCGCTAATGCAACGTGCCCCATCTGCCATGGCCCAATAAATTTGCTGTCTTTCATGAGATTCGACAGTTCAGCTAAACGATTAACTATTTCATCATTACAATAATATCTCTCTATTGCTTTGAACATCGCTTTAACTATCACTCCGTAATTGTAATCCTTCATGCAAATTATTAAATCTTCATTTGCAATGGTATCATTATCTAGTTGCTTAACTAACTCTGCTATTCCAGACATTTATAAATCCTCCTTTAGTAACTTCTAATTAATCTCTTGGCTTAAATCTATCAATAATGTATTGCTTCTCTTCTTCGAAATTCTTTTGGATTTGTTTTACTACATTATCTAGTCCCAGCCTTTTTGCTTCCTCAATTTCAATGGAGTATGCTTTAAATTCATCTGTAATCCTTCCCTCCCAATCTTGATATGATTCGGCTGCTGAAGGGAATCCTTTCTTTTGTGCTTCCAAGAAATGACTATACTCATGTCTTAATGCACTCATTGATGCTTCAGGATCCATCAATATTTGACCAGGCTGCCCTTTCTTGAGGGGACCATAACCCATAGCATCATTACGATATATGACTTCTACACCGCTATCTTTAAGATCCTCAATAAGTTTATTCCACTCTTCGGGATGTGATTTTAATCCTGCACCGAATACATCTCTAAACGGATCAGCAGGATTTATGAATGTAATTATCTTCTTACTTTTTTCAATTACTTCTTCTAGATTACCCGTCCCCTCAGCTTCCCTAACCCGACTTAATAGTTTCATTAACTTCGGCGCCTTAGAAGACAATTTCACAGCCAAACCTTCACCCAGAGTAGCAGCTCCTGCCAGGTTTTGAATGGCTTTGCCTGAGTAATATCCATAATCATAAGCTTCTTCTTTAGTAGGATCTTCATTAAAAACATGGTTGAAATTGTTGATGACATGTTCAAAAGGATAGATAAGCTCATCACTTACTGCACTTTTAATATCTTTCAATGTAATGTCGCGATTGTACAAAGCTTTTCCGAATTCCCAAGCTGCGGGTAACGTCTCTGTATAGAAGGCTGGGTTCGTTGGAAGTAAAAGGGGCATCTCTTTGGCTGACTCCAGTATAGAAGCTCCAAATCCTTTTGCCAAGTACAATGGTTTAGACCAACTTATAGTACCCGTTTGTTTAATTGGATTGAACATACTTGACGCCATTAAGGCATTTCCAGGCAAATTTTGCGGAATTGATATCATGTTATCAATTTCTATGGTTGCTCCTTCAGATAGTAGCTTTTTGGTATTTTCAAGGAGTGTTTGCGCACTTGAAAAATCGCCTCTTGCTATACTGTCTTCAATTGCAAGCTTTCCTGAAAGAACTTTATTGTTCTGTAGATCGATATTCCATTCATCCGGCACGAAAATTTTAACTTGATTAAATAATGAATTTAACTGAGAGCGGATTTGAGTTTCTCTGTTTTGTGCATTGTTTCTAGTAACTGAGGCCATTTCTACGTCTTTTTGTGTAGCGTAGTTAGATTCCATCGTTTCAATAGCTTTCCATTTATCTTTCTTTGCAAGATATAAATTTTTCAAACTATTGTCGATAGCCCCGGAATGATGTGATGAGATTTGATTAATATTGTTATAAGGATTGGTAGTTGATGGAACAGTGTTATCGTTAGAAATTACATAGGGTTCCATTCCTGCACTCTTTGCTTGGTTTCTTACTTTCGAAATTTCTTGTTCGAATGCAAGTTGTTTCCCTGTACTTGAGAGACCCTTATCGTTGTAATCCTGCCACCATTGTATTTTATTATTCATCATGCTTCGATTCGCAGCATCTAATCCCGTTGTCAAGCCCGCTGCAATGGTGGCTCCGTTAGCCGCAGCTCTTTGCATCGCATCACTCGCACTACGAGTACCAATCATATCCATACTCATGGCTGAATTCCAAAAATCACGCTTTGCCGCGAGCATGATTTGATTCTGGTTATCTAAGTTGCTCGTAAAATTACTTTCTCTCGCTCCCATTCCACCATTACCAACGCTGCCTTGGAGAACTGTCATTGCTTTCTTAAAATCATTTTGAGTTTCAATTGAATCCAGACTCACTCTTGCGCTCCACCATAATTTTTTGATTTCGTAGAGCGAAGAGTCCAATTGGGTCTGAGTCAATCTTCTGGGACTCATATCATTTAGAGTACCCTTGCCTGCCAAATTGGAGATTTGAATTAATTGATTTGCAGCATCTTGGAATTTATTTGAAAGAACTGCTTCCTGAAAGGCGTCTCTTCGATTGATCAACATTCCATTAGCTATATTCATCCCTGTACCTTCTGCAGGAATAAGTGCATTAAGATCCATTGGAAGACTTCTTCTTATGCTGTTTTCCATCATAAATGCTTTTGTTACCCCGTCTAAATCTCCTCTGGCAACCGCATTCCATTTATTTATTTTTGATTCAAATATTTGCAAATTAATGTTATCGAGCAGCGTATTATCCGATATAGTTGCCCCTTGCATTCTTGCATTCCGAATAGCTTGTTGAAGATCGGCCTGTTTACTAAAATCACGATCAGCTAAAGCCCTGTAGTATAACTTTTTATTCTCATAAACGATTGTGTTCATACGATCCATTTGAATTGTTTGATTTGTTTCCCTGGCACCCTGCATTCTTAAGGCATTTGCTTGTGATTCGAGTGCTTGCATGGCTCCAAAACTAAAATTAGCCTTGGCATTCCACCAATTTACTTTCGTTTGGAATAATAATGTATCGAGGTTAGATTGGATTGCAATTCCGCCATAAGGTAGCGGTGCTGTCACCATACCTAATGTTCCTGTTTCATCTTTCGAAGGCCCGGGATTCGTTAATTTGGCAGGTGGCATAATGACAGGCCTATAAGTTGATTCCGATTGTGGAGTCGTTGACCCTGTTTTGTTACTTGGGCTTGGCGTACTGCTTATCAGACGACCTCCCGGCGGTACCAGCGCCCCATCGAATGTTGTAACGTCCCCAATACCTGGGATCCACATCGTTACTGACATGATTTCAATCCTCCTTTTTCGCTCTATAATTTGCATAACAATTTAATTAGTTAATAAAAACACTAATAATTGTAAAATTTAACCTCCTTTCTGAGATTCTATATGAAATTGGAATTATTTATCTAAAGTAAAGAAAATTTAATTATATTAATAATAGATTAAATTTTCAGAAAATAATCAAAGTACTCATGCTACTCCTATCACGGCCTAACACATACTCCCCTTCCCCCTCCATGCCCCCACAAACTGCAGAAAGTACAGGAAATCCAGCAGGGTCTCCCATTAAAAAAGAAAAACCTGCATTCATACATGAAAATTTCCGACAATCGCCTAAATAAGCGATATATCACAAAATCCATGTACATTATGCAGGTTCTTATCTCAAAATTAGGATATCCGTGTATATTTACTGTACTTTTACATTTACTCAGCCACCTAAGGCAAAGCCAGCTTGCCCATAATCGTCGGGCGCTCCGCGCCGGTCGCCGAAGGCAAGTTATTCGGCACGCCGTGAATCCAATCGTTGCCGAGCAGAGCGAACAGAATCGCTTCCTTGGCATCGCCGGAAATACCGAGCTCATCGGAGGTAAGAATCGCTTGCTCCGGGAGCAGCTCCTGCAGCATGCCCAGCAGTGTACGATTGCGCGCACCGCCGCCGCTGACGATGACTTCCGCCATGTCATATTGCGGGAAGATGAAATCTTGGTATGCGCGAGCGATGGAATGCGCTGTGAACGCCGTCGCTGTAGCGACGATATCTTCATGGGCAAGCCCGCGCTCCAAGGCAGCTTTGAGCCACGCCGCGGTATACGCTTTGCCGAACAGTTCGCGTCCCGTTGTCTTGGGAGGAAGCTGCGCGAAATAAGGATGAGCCAGCATCTCCTCGAGCAGCTCTGTGTGCACTTGCCCGCGAGCTGCCCACGCGCCATCTGCATCATAGGACAGCTTGCCCTCGGACAGCTCATAAACGACTTGGTCCATGATCATATTGCCCGGACCCGTATCAAAAGCAATGAGGTCCCCGGCATCAGTAGCAGCTCCCGTCCCTTGAGCCGGAATCGCCGTGCAGTTGCCGATGCCGCCGATGTTTTGCAGGATGCGCCCTTTGGCCGCATCGCGGAACATAATGAAGTCCCCGTACGGCGCAAGCGGTGCGCCTTGGCCGCCGACCGCCATATCGGCGGTGCGGAAGTCGCCGACGACCGGACGCCCCGTACGTTTGGCGATCACGGACAAATCACCGATCTGCAGCGTCGACTTCGGTAGGTAAGGATCCGCCTCATCCGCCACAGGAATGTGCCACACGGTCTGCCCGTGGGTGGAGATGAGGTCGATTTCCTCGACCTTCATGCCAGCCGCAGCGGCAGTTTGCCGAACAGCCTCAGCGAACCGCTCGGCAATGGCAAAGTTCATGCCGCACAACAGCGCGACATTCGAGTGGTCGATGGAGCACAGCTGCTTCAGCTTTTCGCGTACTTCCTCCTCATAGGAGAAGCTTTCGAAGTGAAGCAGCCTGACTTTGGCATCGACGCCGCAGCCGTCGATACGGACGATGGCGACGTCGATGCCGTCCAAGGAGGTGCCGGACATGATACCTGCTACGGTCAGCGAGGTCTGGTTCAGAAGGGTACGGAGCATCACAGTCCGCCCTCCCATCTCCAGCCTGCCGGGTAACCGGAGCCCAATGTAACCGGCAATCGGCCCTTCATCTTCAGCTCGCCCAATAAGCATTTGGCTGTGCTTTGCAGCGCCAGCGGGCGGCTTTCGTAAGCAGCGACGAAGGTAGAAACCTCCGGCAGCTCCAGCAAATCGTACGGCACGCGCAGCGCGACGACGACAAGCGGCTTGCCGAGCGCCTGCAGGGCGCGCACGAGCTCGACCTGCGCCGGATGGAATCGGGCGTTGTACGTCCCGATGACGATTTGCTCCGCTTCTTCAGCCGCTGCCAGCACCGATCCGGTCAGCCCGCCGACCTCTGCCAGCGGCAGCACGCGGTCGAGCACGTCGAGCCCTCGCTCCGCAAGCGCTGCGCCGAGGCTTGCCGGTCCGGCGTACGCTTCGTCGACGCCGGACGAAACCGCTGCGGCCACGGTGACCGCAAGCGTCTTCACGCGCTTCAGCGGCAGCAGCCCCTGCTCGTCTTTGACGAGCGTGATGCTGGCTTCGCTGAGACGCTGGGCGACCGCGTAATGGTCCGCGGTCCCTACTTCAGCCGCAGAGCCCGTCTGCGGCACAAACAACCCGCGGCGCTCTTTGAGCGCGAGCAGCCTTTGCACCGACGCATCGATGCGCGCTTCGCTTATGCGGCCCTCTTGCACGGCCTGCTCGATCGCGAATATAGCGCCGAGCTGACGGTCAAGACTGTGGCTGATCAACACAAGATCAGCCCCGGCTTCGATCGCCGTGACGCTTGCAGCGACGGTGCCGTAGTGCTCGGAGATGGCGTGCATCTCCATGCAATCGGTCATGATGACGCCTTCGAAGCCCAGCTCCTCGCGCAGCAATCCGGTTAATACGGACTTGGAAAGCGTCGCAGGCAGCTTCTCGGCCTCGAAAGCCGGGAAATAAATATGCGACGACATAATCGCATCAACGCCGCCTTCAATAGCTCTAACGAACGGCACCAGCTCCAAAGAGCGAATGCGCTCTTGACCGTGTACAATCGTCGGCAAATCCAAATGCGAATCAACGCTCGTATCGCCGTGACCCGGGAAATGTTTGGCCGTCGCTACGACATTAGCGTCCTGGAAGCCCTGCACCGCACGTTGACCGAATTCAGCGACCAGCTCCGCGGACTCCCCAAAGGACCGCACGCCGATAACCGGATTGTTCGGATTGTTATTCACATCAAGCACGGGAGCAAAATTCAAATTAATCCCAAGCGCTCTCAGCTCTTTCCCAGAAATCAAGGCAGACTCATACGCCGCATCGGCATCTACTCCTGCACTTGCATTCTCACTCGCACTCGCTCCCGCACTTCCCGCAGCTCCCAAAGCTCCCGCCGCCAGCGCCATCTGACCAGGCATCAACGCAACGCCTTCCGTAATACGGGCAACCATTCCACCTTCTTGATCAATGGAAACCCAAAGCGGTAACGTCCCCGACTCCGCTGCGATCTGCTGCAACTGATCGGAAAGCTCAGCCACCTGCCCGGTCTGCTCCACGTTGCGTGCAAAATAAATGACGCCACCGACTTGATGCTCAGCGATAAGCGTTTTAAGCTGATTCGTTACTTCTGTGCCTTCAAACCCGCAAAGAAGCATCTGCCCGATTTTCTCCCTAAGCGTCATGTCCTGAATTTGTTTCATTCTCTGTCCCTCTCCCTTGTTCTTTCTCCTGCTCTATCTCTTGCTCTATTCCTTGCTCTTTTCCCGCTCTGTCCCTATTCCAAACGGTTCAAAGCCATCAGAACAGCCCCGCTCGCAGCATCCTTTTTGGCCTTGATACAGGCCAAATCCGGATATCTCTCGTTCAATCTCTCTACGAAAGCGTTCCGCACATAGTTATTGTTGAGCAGCACGCTCCCGGTCATGGCCAGACTCCCTTGCTGCATGGACAGCTTTTCCACGACGGGAACGGCAATCTCGAACAGCGATTGGGCGCTTTTGGCCGCAATAGCCAGCGCCGCTTCGTCTTCTTGCGTACAAGCCACTGACAGGATTGGCGCCAAAGCGGCAATGTCCTTCTTGTTCGTCTCTTTGTTATACACAAAACCGATGATTTGCTGCACCGTCGTGAATTGAAGCTGCGCATAAACCATTTCGGTAATAACGGTCTCTTTTATCCTTCCATCCTGCGCCCGAACCAGAGCGGACAGCAGGTCGCGACCGATGCTGTAGCCGCTGCCCTCATCGTCGATGAGGTGACCGTAACCGCCTGCACGGTGAATCATTCCGTCCTCTTTTTTGCCGTAACAAATAGACCCTGTACCCGCAATCAGGATAATGCCGTATTCACTGTCATGGGCGCCGCAAAGCGCCGTCTCCTGATCGCCCGTAATAAATACTTTCCCTTGGTAGCCGCACTCCCTGACGTTCGCCTCCAAACGCACAGTTACGGTAGGGTTGCTAACCCCTGCCGCACCGATCACGATTTGCCTGCAGTTTTCGAGTCCCCCGCAGACGCCTGCGATTTCCTCAAAAATATCTTGAAAACTGCGCCGGATACTTTCCGCATCTTGCCCGTTATAATTAATCGCGCCGGATGTAAAGGTGTGTACCACGAGACCGCTCTCATCGGCAACCGTCACCGCCGTTTTGGTACCTCCGCCATCCAGTCCCGCTACGTATCTTTTCATAGGGTCACATCTCTTTTCTTCCGTTTTATTTCTATTTGTACAAATGATACTGCTCTTTCATTTGCGCAAAGGTACGGCTCTCTTCCCGGAATTGCTGAAGCAGCGCCGGAACATCCACGCTGTCTTGGCGATACACGTTATCTCCGCACAATAAGTCCATAAAAGGCCGCGATCCTTCCCGCAAAGGCGGCAGGAAAGCGAACTGCTCATAATTGTTCTTAATCGTGTACAACAGGGTAATCCCCGTCTCCAAAGGCTGAACGGCACGAGTATCCAGCACATGAATCTGAACGCCGCTGCAGGATTCTCCTTGATGCTTGGAAAAGCTCGGTTTAAAGTAAACCGGCCGGAAAACGACGCCAGGCAGCCTCAATGCGTTCATTTCATCCGCCAGCTTCTGACCGTCGATGAACGGAGCCCCTATCGCTTCGAAAGGAACCGTCGTTCCGCGCCCTTCCGACAAGTTCGTGCCTTCAAAAAGACACGTTCCAGGGTACAGCAAGGCGGAATTAAACCTTGGCAGCCCTAAGGACGGCATAATCCACTCGCGCCCGGTTTCCGGGAAAAGCATGTTCCGCTCCCAGCCTTCGCAGCGAACTACGTGCAGATCGCAATGCCAGTTCATTTGATCGTTTGCCATCATGGCAAGTTCCCCGACCGTCAGGCCGTAGCGCACAGCCAGCGGATAGTTGCCTACAAAAGATTGATACTCCGGCTTCAAAATGTTCCCTTCCACAGTCACCCCGTCCAGCGGGTTGATCCGGTCAAGAATGACAAAAGGTTTGCCTGCTTTCGCACAGTCTTCCAAAGCATAGAGCATCGTATAAATAAATGTATAATAGCGGGTACCCACGTCCTGTATGTCATAGACTACCATATCGACTTCATCCAGCATCTCTTGGCTCAAACGCTTGGAATCCTTGCGGTATAAGCTATGTACCGGGACCTGCGTAATCGGGTCCAGATACGTTTCTACCAGTGCGCCTGCCGCTTGATCTCCCCGCACCCCATGTTCCGGCGAGAACATCGCTGTAAGATTGAAGTTCTCATGCAAAATTTGAATCGTAGATACAAAATCTTTGTTCAATCCCGTCGGCGCCGTAATCAGCCCCAGCCGTTTCCCTTTGAACAGATGGGCATACTGCCCGATACAATCAATACCGTTAAGAATCATCGCTTTCCCCTCGCCCCTGTTTGATTGAAAAAACCTCTACCCGAGCCTTATGTTGGATAAGCGGCTGCGTGCAGAGGTCGGATACTGTCTATAATTCAGTTTTGAGCACACGCATATTTTCTTCCGGAATCATGAACGTTTGTGCATATTCTTTTCTGGCTTCAAGGCCGCGAACTCTCATCAAATGTTTGTAATACTCCAAATACTGGAATGATTTGCTGCCTGTTACGAACCAATGCGTAGACACAGCCTTCACCCATAGCTCAAAAGCTTCTACGTCGAAGTCGACATACACATACGGACGGTAGTCGACCGCATCCTCCCAGTTCTCGGCATAATACAATCTCTGGGCAAAATGTGCCGGGAGCTCCCGATCGAACGTCGGCAAGGCGGCGAAAAAGCGGGCATCGTTCACGATGCGGTGCGTTGTCATATGATCCTTGTGCATGCTGTTCTTCCAATGCGTAATGATCACGTTAGGTCGAACCTGACGAATGACATCGCATACACGGAAACGCATCTCTTGGTTATCCTGCAATTCGCCGTCCGGAATATCGTCGAATACGAACGCTTCCCCGCCCAGCATCTCGGCAAACGTTTTGGCCTCTTTCACTTTCTGCACGCGGTATTCGGCCATATCTTGTCCTGCCGGAACGCCGCGTTCGCCTGCTGTCAGTGCCAGGGTCGCAATGCGATCCCCCTTCAAAGAGTGGCTTGCCAATACGCCCCCTGCCGTTAATTCGGCATCGCCCACATGGCCGCCGATGGCCAGAATCGTTAACTTTTGCTCGCTCATTTCACACAAACTCCCTTCTCATGACAGAAAATTGTTTGACGGTTGTAAAGCCTGCCTTCTCGTAGATACGGATGGCCGGATTCGTACTGCCCGTGTAGAGCGACATATATTCGGTTCCTATGGAACGAAAAGCTTCGCACAGCTTAAAGAAAAGCAGGCTGCCCAGACCATGTCCCTCATGCTCAGGAAGCACTCCGATACCCGCGAAGTAGCCGCGGCCGTTGTCCTGACGAATCACCGGACCTGCAAATCCGATGACTTTTCCTTTATATGCAGCAATGACTACCGGCACACCATCTGCCGTGCACTGCCCGATTTCCTTTTGCCATAAAAGATTATTAAAGCCATTAAGCATTTCCTTAACGCCGTTATGCTTTTCCTTACTGAACAATTCCACCGTGTACTCTTCGGCTGCTGCTTTGCGTTCCTTGGCTCTTACATCGTCCGGTATGGTGAAACCGTCCAGCTTCAAATACATGGCGCACTCTTTGGCGCGTTCCACATATCCGGCTTGGAGCAAAAACGCGTATAACTTACTTTCAATCGGCACTCCCGGCGCATTGTTATGCTCATGCTTCGGAGTCCCGGGTATATACCACGGCAATAACATCGGATTAAAAAATAAGACATCGCCTTGCTTTTTCCCCAGCTGCTGAAAGCGGTGCTCCAGAGCATCGAGCATGCCTTGATAATTCTCATCTGTTTGGAAGCCTTCGGCTAACACGATGCAGGTGATGTATCCCGCCGTTTCCCCAAGCGGCAGATCGTGCCCCGTGCAGCCGCAGGCAAAACCTTTAACCTCATTTTGCTCTAGTAAAACAAAAGTATTGTGTTCATCGAAATAAGGGTTCGCCGTAAAAATGCGCTCAAAGGTTTGTTCGGTAAGCTCCTTGTAGCCATCTTTCACGGCTTCCTCATTCCATAAGGCAATAACGGACTGACCATACTGTTGATCCCAAGACACAATCATTCTGAAGTGATACCTCCCCCACGCGCGGCTTGTATTAGCCCTTCACCGCTCCAACCGTTACACCTTCTAAGAAGTACTTTTGCAAGCTGAAGAACAGAACAAACATCGGCAGTGCAGAGATCGTAGCACCCGCCATCATCGGCGCGATAAACGTCGTATTGGCGAAGCGGAAGTTTTTGAGTCCGACCTGGATCGTCTGCATATCCATCGTATTGGTAACAAGCAGCGGCCAGAAGAATGTGTTCCAGCTGTCCATGAAGGTTAGAATCGCCATAACCGCAAGTACGGTTTTGGACAACGGCAGAATAATTCTCCAATAGATCGTGAACTGGCTGCAGCCTTCGATTTTGGCGCTTTCCATAATCTCATTCGGGATGCTGCTCATAAACTGTTTAGCCAGGAAAATATTATATACCGTAACGATACCAGGCATAATTAACGCGCTGTACGTATTTTGCAGTTCGAACACGTTAACGACCAGAATATACAAGGGAACTTGCGTAACTTGGTAAGGAATCATCATGGAGACAAGCAGTACGGCGAACAGCACGCCTCTCCCTTTGAAACGAAGTTTAGAAAATGCATAACCCGCCATACTGGCAAAAATGACATTCGACACCATCACGGTAGTCGCCACGATCAGCGAGTTCAATATCCAACGATACGAATATTCACTGTAATCAAAGAAATATTTGAAAGAAGCAAAGGTAAACTTGCTTGGTAAAATGGAGTAGCTCACCGCTCCTGCCTCAACCGGATCGGCAAAGGAAGAAATAACCATGAAATAGATCGGAAATATCGTCGCCAAAGCAAAAAGTAGGAGGGCGATAAAAATGATTGAATTTCGAATGGTTTTTACTCTAGGTTTACCTGCGTGATTGCTGTATAAAGCCATTTTTTTATCCTCCCATTATAGGGATCTTTGAGCGGAGCTCAAAGTCTCTCCGTTCTTAATACTCGACGTCTTTTCCTACATATTTGAACTGAATAACCGAAATGCCGGCGATAATAATAGCTAGAATCAGCGATTGCGCCGCGGCTTTACCGAACTCGAAATACGTGAATGCATTATTAAAGATTAGGAGACCAACCATGGTCGTCGCATTATTCGGACCGCCACCTGTCATCAGGTACGCATTTTGGAACACTTGGAAAGATCCGATTACGCCCGTAACCAAAAGAAATAGCGTAGCCGGTTTCAAAGAAGGGACAACGATGTGCCAGAGCTTCTGGAAAAAGTTCGCGCCATCCATTTCCGCTGCTTCATAATACGTATCATCAATGCCGAGCAATCCGGCCAGGTAGATGATAATGCTTGTGCCATGACTGGACAACCAGGACATCAGCACCAAAGAAAACATCGCTGTTTTGCTTGAACCCAACCAGTTCTGATTGGAGATACCGAAGAAATGAATCAACTGATTCAAAATTCCGCCTTCCATCGGATCGAAGATCCAAAGCCATACAACGGATAAAGCAACGCCGGAAGCAACAACAGGCAAGTAGTAAACACCTTTGAAGAAGCCCTGCGTTTTTTTCCTGAGCGGGAGAATCAAAATAGCGATCACCATGGACAAGAACAAGTTAACAGGTACGGTCAAAATCGTGTATACGACGGTATTGCGCATAGCTTGCCAAAACAAGCCGTCTTTCAATGTAGAAACATAGTTGTCTAATCCAACATAGGTAGAACCAAGCGGCTTGTATTCTTGGAGACTAATGATAAACGCGCTTACGACCGGGTATGCGGTGAACATCGCAAAAACGACCAAAGCGACAGCAATAAATGCATATCCCCAAGCACCTTCTCCTTTGATTCCCCTTCTTTTCATCGGTTTAGCGATATTCGTAGCCATACTGTCAAACCCCCAAACCCCGTTTCAGAAAACCCGGATTAAAATAGTTCGGATAGCCGTGCAACCTGCTTCACGACTATCCGAGGTTAATAACCTATGATTAATCTTTCACAACGCCGTCTGCGCCAAATGCAGCAATCGCAGCGGTTTTCACGGCTTCATACATCGCTTCAGGCGTAATTTCCCCAGCGATTAGACCTTGGAACTTAGGCACGATAACTTCTGTTTCCAGTTTAATCGCTTTAGCCCCTAAATCAGTCGGGATATCGGAACGAGCCGGTGTTGCGTGTTTCAGCATGTAGTCAACAGCCGCAACGTTTTCTGGGCTTCTCTCGATTTTCAAGCTTTCAGCCGCTTTTTTAGCGGTTTGCGTGATGTGAGCGGAGAACAGATCGTTGTTTGTTACTGCAGCATTTTTACCGCTAGCCAGGAAGTAAGCCGCTTTTACGACATTTGCTTTGTGCTCGGCAGTAGGTTCTTTTTTGCCACGGAACGTCATGTAACCGTCAACCACGGTTGCGAACGATGGCTGCGCGCCTTGGAAAGTCGGAGCCGGCAATACAACATAATCAACAGGGATAGAATCTTTTACAGCACTTGCATCAGCTGCTTTCAGCTTCGCATTGTTCGTTTTTGCGGAATTTTCAAACACCGCAAGACCTTTACCTGTGATCATAGTTTGACCAGTCAAGAACATGTTCCAACGCTTACCAGCGTCAACGGAGCTGAGCTCTTTCGGCATGGAACCGTCATCAATCAGTTGACGAAGATCTTTTAGAAGACCCAGGTAGTTTTTGCTAGTGTATGCGTATTTCAAATCTTTATTAAACGCGTGCGGCATGCCGGCATTTTTCGCCATGATACCCAAATAGTCTACCGCAGCAACGCCTTTCACTGCAAACACGAAACCGTAGCGCGTTTTACCATTTTCGGTTACGACGCCTTTCTTGATCGCTTGACGGAATTCATCGTACGTCCATCCGTTTGTTTGCACTTTTTTCCAATCGATTCCCGCTTTTTCTAAGAACTCTTTATTTCCGCCCAATGCGTGTACTTCCATATACGCCGGGAAGCCGTAAAGACCTTTGCCGTTTTTCATGTAGTCAAGCGGAGCTTTATCATAATCATTAATCATTTCAGGAGTCGCTGCGTCCGTAATGTCCATGAGCAAACCTTGCTGCAAGTATTTCGGGATACCGTCAGAACCTCCGAAAGCAATATCCGGCGGGCTGCCCGCATTCACTTGCGTATCCAATTTCTGCTTCATATCTTCCCAGCTAGCCGGCTCGATTTTCAAAGTCAGATTCGGATACAAGGCATTGAAATCTTTCGACATTTGTTCGAAAGTCTTTTGATAATTCGGTGAAACCGGCGGCAGCAAAGCCGTAATGGTATCTTTCTCTGTTGAAGCGGCAGCCGAAGCTGCAGGAGCAGAAGCTGCAGGAGAAGCCGATTCTTTCGTACCGGAATTACCGCTACCACAAGCTGTTAAAGCCATAGTTAAAGCTACGACGGACGCTAATACGGGCATTTTTCTTTTCATGAAAAACAGACCTCCTAATAATTTCAGTTATTTACACAACTTGAACAAAGGTACGTATGGCTCTTTTCAAACTGCCTTCACTTTGCTGCAGCGCTTGATCAGCGTCAGCGGCATTCATGCCTGTTTTGATCATCATAATCGCTAATTTGCAATTCATGGAAGCAGCTTCCAAATGAGCAATTGCCGTGGCATCGTCAACTTCTGTCGCTGCCTTAATGATACGTACGGAACGATCGTATAATTTGATGTTGCTAGCCTTCATGTCAACCATTAGGTTGTTATAAGTCTTCCCAAGTTTGACCATCGTACAAGTCGTAAGCATGTTTAGAACCAGCTTCTGTGCTGTCCCCGCTTTCAAACGGGTGGATCCCATAATGACTTCCGGCCCGACGACAGGCGCAATACATACGTCGCTGACAGGCGCTAATTTCGAGCCTTTGTTGTTCACAACGCCGATTGTCGCAGCACCGATTTCTTTCGCCTTTCTCAAAGCGGCAATGACGAATTGCGCGCTTCCACTGGCTGTAATGCCAATAACCGCGTCCTTGTCAGTCACTCCGCACCGCTCAATGAGTGCGACCCCCTCCTCTGCGTTATCCTCAAAACCTTCAACTGCAAATCTTAGGGCCCCATCGCCACCTGCGATATGACCTTGCACCAGCATGGCATCTACACCAAAAGTAGGAGGACATTCAGAAGCGTCGAGCACACCGAGTCTGCCAGAAGATCCGGCCCCTACGTAGAACATTCTGCCGCCATTTTTCAGTACATGATGCAAGATGTCAACCGCTTTCATAATTTGCGGTATTTCCGCTCCTACTGCAGCAGGAACCGTAGCATCTTGTTCATTCATCAAATGCAGCATTTGTTCTGTTGTACATTCGTCGATCATCAGTGTTTTCTCATTTATTTCTTCCGTAGTCAACCCCGACAGATACTCATCCATAAGTCATCCTCCTATCCTGTTTGTTTCTTAAACTTTCTAAATTCATACTAGCGAAAAATTTCATCACGGTCAATAGTTTTTGAAATTTTATTTTATTTTACAAAAAACTTTTGAATTTTTATTTTAATTTACGACAAAAAAAGACAACGGCTTTTTCGTGCTTAGCCGCTGTCTTTCCTATTCATCTGCGATGCTTGCTGCTGGCAATGATATCGTGCGTTTTGGACAAATATTTCTTGACCTTCTTGTACTCTGCGCTGGCTACTCCGGCAAAAAGAATATCAATGACGGTCAGCATCGCAATGCGCGAACCCATCGCGCCGCTGCGAATGGTAACCTCCGGCGTAGATATGCTAAGCACAATATCCGCTTTCTCTGCTAACTCGCTCTTGTTGTATTTGGTAATCGCAATGACGCAAGCCCCGTTCTTCTTAACAATATCCAGCGAATCCAGAATTTCCGTCGTGCTACCGGAATTTGAAATAAAGATGGCCACATCCGTTTTGTCCATAAGTGTCGCGGCCGTTAGCTGGCTGTGCCCGTCTATGTAGGTATGGCACATCTTGTTAATCCGCGAAAATTTCTGCTCCGCATCAATGCCGACAAGACCCGAAGCGCCGATCCCGAAGAACACGAGGCGATTGCTCTCGCGCAGCACCTTGACGGCACGGGCGATTTCATTTTTATCAATCACACTTAACGTATCTTCAATCGATTTACTGTTATTGCGGGAAATATTCGAGATGATGATCGATAAATCGTCCCCCGGCTGAATATCGGTATACTGGTCCTTCTGTTCGTCATCCATGGAGCCGATTGAAGCAGAGATACTGACGATGAAATTACGGTAACCTTTGTAGCCCATCGTTTTGCAAAACCGCAGCACCGATGCGTCACTGGTTTTCGTCAGCTGAGCGAGACTCTTAATCGATAAATGAGGAATCTCTTCTAAATTTTCTAAGATATACTCTGCTACCAGTTTCTCTACGGGTGTAAGGCTGTCCTTCATATCCCGAATTTTGATCAAAATATTATCGTTAATTGACATCGCTCTTCCCTACTCGCCATATATTATCCCAGCTAAAATTACTATCATCATACGAAGATTTGTTTAAAATTACAAGATGATTCTCTCCTATCGTAACGGAATCCAATTCATCAATCAAGAAATTTTATTTCAAAATAAATTTATCAAACTAAAATTAAATTCCAATTTATATTGCAGGCTTGAAGAAGGCGGTGCTATAATAACAGCAAGATTGAGATGACTTGAAAGGGTGAGAATACGGATGAATAACAAGTTGAAAATTGCGATTATCGGCTCAGGAAGCACCTACACACCGGAGCTTATTGAAGGCATGATTAAGCGGAAGGACGCGCTGCCTATAGAAGAGCTCGTGCTCATGGACATTGATGAGAGAAAGCTTCACATTGTGGGCAGCCTTTGCCAGCGCATGATTCAAGCCTCCGGTATGCCATGCAAAGTGGTCATGACGCAGGATTTGGATGAAGCGCTTAAGGATGCCAGCTTCGTTCTGTCGCAAATTCGCGTAGGCAAGCTGCCTGCCCGCGTGCTCGATGAAACAATTCCGTTGAAATATGATCTAATCGGTCAGGAAACTTGCGGTATCGGCGGATTTTTCAAAGCGATGCGGACGATTCCCGTTATGCTTCATATCGCGGAGCGCATGAAAGAGCTGTGCCCGGATGCTTGGCTGATCAACTTCTCCAACCCGGCGGGCATCATCACAGAAGCTCTGCTGAATCATTCCGATGTGAAAATGCTTGGTCTCTGCAATGTTCCTTATAACATGTTCAAAAGCATTCGTGAAACACTACAGCTCGACCACCCGAGCTTTACTTATGTCGGCCTGAATCATTTGAGCTGGATTACATCGATCGAGCAGGACGGCAAGGATTATGTGAAGACTGCGCTTGAGATGGGACTTAACAGTGAAACGATGAAAAACATTCCTTCCAGCGGCTTCAGCAAAGAGGTTATTCAAATGGTCGGAGCTATCCCTTCCTCTTATATGGAATATTATTACTACAATAAGAAGAAGCTGAATCTGTTAAAAGAAGCTGAATTGACGCGCGGCGAGAAATGCATGCAAATCGAGGAAGAGCTTCTCGGCATTTATGAAGATTCAGAGCTTCACTCGAAACCGGAGCTGCTTTCCACTCGCGGTGGCGCTAATTATTCAGAGGTTGCGATCTCTTTGGTGGATGCTATCTATAACGATAAACAAGAAGTTCATGTTGTTAATTTGCTTAACAACGGAGCTCTGGACTTTATGGAAGACTCCGATGCGGTTGAGGTTTGTGCCGTTATCGGCAAGGATGGCGCGAAGCCAATCAAAGTGAATGATTTTGGCAACCGTCATATCATTGACTACATGCGTATGGTTAAAGCCTACGAGCGTGAAACCGTAGCGGCCGCCGTGAGCGGAAGCGAGGATGCGGCAATGCGCGCCATGTTGATGAATCCGTTAGTCGGCGATTACAATGCGGCTTACCAATGCTTCCAAGAGCTGAAAGAAGCTCACAAGGAGTATCTGCCGCAGTTCTTCGCTAACGAGAAATAGCCATGATCATGAAGGTACCTAACTATATTATTGGCGTCGATGGCGGGAACAGCAAAACCGACTACTTTTTGTTCGATATTCAAGGAAACTTTATCGATCACATTAACACCGGAACCTGCAGCCATGAGCGGTTCCCTGACGCTTATGCGAGTGCATATCGCGTGATGAATGAAAACGTTCAGGAGCTGCTTTCGCGCAACGGCTTGAAGCTGGAGGATGTTTCTGCCGGAGCTTTCGGGCTCGCAGGTGCGGACATCCCCTCGCAGAAAGAAAATTTGCGCGGGGTCATCGAGCGCATCGGCTTCACGCACTATGCGATGGACAACGACTCCTTCCTCGGCGTGAAAGCCGGCAGTGAGAAGGGCTTCGGCATCTGCTCCATCAACGGCTCCGGCGCGTCGACCGGCGGCATCTCGCCGAGCGGGATGCGGCTGCAAGTCGGCGGTGTAGGCAGCGAGCTGTCCGGCGACGAGGCCGGCGGTTTCTTCTTAGCCCGGAAAGTGCTGCGGGCTGTGTACGACGCCTTCTACCGGATGGGCCCGGAAACGGGACTAACGCAGCCGGTCATGGATGTACTGCAAATTCCGAGCAAGGAATTGTTCATTGAATTTGCTCTAGACGGCATGCTTAAGCGGACCTTGCCGACGACGCGGCTCGTGCAGATTTTGTTTGCCGCTGGCGATGCCGGGGATCCGGTGGCGCTGCAAATCATCGACAACACAGCCAAACAGCTGGCTTGTTCGACGGTTGGCTGCCTGCACAACCTGGATTTCGAGCCCGGCCAGGAGGTCGATCTCATTCTGGCGGGCTCCGTCTGGGTCAAAGTCGAAAGCCCGCTCCTGCTCGAAGGCTACAAGAAGCACATTGCAAGCTTAACTGCGCACAGCTGCAATTTCATTCTTCTGCAAGTTCCGCCTGCTGCAGGGGCTATCCTTTGGGCACTGGAGCTGGCGCATGGTCGCCCCGTCGATACGGCGACCCGGGAGAAAGTGATTGCCGCGGTCGCGCCGCTGCTATAATGGAATAGGTTAACCCTCAAGATTGGCTTGGGGGTTAGCCTTTTTTCATGATGCGCCGGCTCGCTGTGCGAAAGAAAGCGGTCATTGACGCGTGTAGCCTTAGCAGGCATGTGCTCTTGGGATTAACCGGAATTTCTCCTGTTAATTTCTTCCACCACCACTGCCATCCCTTCATTCGTCTACTAACCTAGCTACTCCAAGTAATCATCTCTTTCCTGCCACACAGACACTCGAACCACACTCTGATCGAAAGAGCCCTCACACTTATTAAATTTACATATAACCCTTTCATGATAAATTCTACCAACAAAAAATTAGTGTTAATTCTAAAAGGAGTGACTAATGAAAAGGCTATTAATCTACGCATTGGTCGTTATAACAAGCTACATGACCGGAGTTATTTTTTATAGAACTACAATGTATTTACTAGCCATACCTGAGAAAAGCGAAATTGATTTACTATATCCTTGGATAACCGTCTTTTTTCTTTTTTTTGCTCTTCCGATTTATTTTGTAATCATTGCTTTCCTTCACTTCATGAAATCTCGTTCAATCCTTATAAATAGTTTATTAAAAACTGTCATGTTACTAATTTTCAGCCTTTTTAGCGCGTTAATCGTACCATTTATGTTCGGTGGTTTCGGGTACTTAGGCAGAAGTGAATTTTTCTTTTCAGAATTCGCAACTCTACTTTATTCATTTTTTGTAGGGACCTCCTTACTATTTTCTATTTCTTCATCAATAGCCGAAAAATATCTAAGTAAAAAACAATGATTTTGTAAAAAGCTTGATCCCTTGCCTCTGGGCACGCCAGCTAAAAAAAGGACTATCCTCACGTCTTCGACGCAGCAGGATAGCCCTAAATGCAACCTTAATTATTAATCAAATTCGCTTGCTGAAGCAATCTTCTCATCATCGCTGCCGTCTGAGCGCGGGTCACATTTTCCTGCGGCATAAGACTTTGATGATCTCCTTGAAGAATGCCGTTAGCTACTGTACCCGCCATGGCTTGCTTAGCCCAGTCTGCTACAGCTTGATGATCATTGAAGCTTTGCAGCTGCTTGGCTGCCTCTTCCACTGTGGTTTGACGAAGCTTGGCAAGCTTGGAGGCTTGATTCAAGATTACGGCTGCTTCCGCTCGCGTAATGGTCTGATTCGGACGGAACGAGCCATCCTCATAACCGCTTACTAACTGATAGGACAGCGCCGTTGCTACCGCGTCGGCATACCAATCTTCGCTCCGAACGTCAGAGGGCAGAGCCGCGCTAAGTCCCCGCTTAATGCCAAGCGATCGAACCATAATAGATATAAATTCCGCTCGTGTAATCGATTGATCCGGTGCGAACGATTGTTCATTTACACCCTGGACAATGAGTCGGGAGGCCATGTCATTGACATCCTGCTTGCTCCAATGGGTCTCTACATCGGCAAATTGTTTGGGACTATAAACGACGGCGTAGGTGCTGTTCGTCAAGCTGTTAATAACAGCGTAGTCATGGCCGTCTTTCTTCATAATTTTCGTCGGTACATGTGAGAATGAACCATCTGGGTTCAATACAATCCCCGTCGAGATTTGCGAAGCTTGCACGCCTGCCGGAAGCATGATCATTCGCTCCACGTAGTTATTAAAACGCTGAACATCCACAGACTTGTCGCCCAACGAAGCCGTGACTTCAAAATTGACAGGCGGCGCAGCCATATGAACGCCGTTCTCGGTTGCTGTCTTCTGCATGCTATCAAGCGTTTCTTTTGACGGCAAAGCGATTTTCACATTCACAATAATGTCCTGCAGCTTGATATTGCTTCCCAACTTAGAGGAAATATCATCAATTTTCATTTGACTGGCAGGGAGCGTATACGAAGCGCGGTCGGTTTTGATTTCGAGCACGGCTTCCTTCGTTTCCATCAGCTTCACCATTTGACCTGTTAATTGACCGACCACCACTTCACTGTTCCCGGCCACAGGGACGGTAATAATTTTGATTCCCTCTTTTTCCAACTTGCCGATGATCTTGTCTTGATCCAGCTTAACGGTAGTAATCGTCCGATCTCCGGCTTTTTCAGTAGAAGCATGAGCTAGTTTGTCCTGTTTCACGCCGTCTACGATAATGGTAACCTCAGGATTGCCGGACGTTGGTTCCGTACCTGTCGGAGCACTGTCATTCGAATGCTGCGAGTTGTCCGAAGATGAATCTCGGTCAGGGCGCGCACGGTAAACATTCACCGTATAATCTTGCTTCGTTACACCGTCTTGCGCTGTCACCGTAATGATAATTGCGTTATTGCCTGTTTTCAGCAGGATACTCTCCGAATCCGTACCGCTATTCAACATCACTTCATTAACACTGAGCTTGGCGGAAGGTTCATAAACGGCAGCATTCACGGTTAGAGAAGCGACGTTTTGACCCACTTGAACATTATAAGATGTCGTTATCGGTGAAAACAGGGGTGACAACGTGCCTGCACTTGTCGTTAGGCTGCTTAATTGTGCGTTAGTTGAAGGCGCACGGCTGACAACAACGGTGTACGTGTTCGTGTAAGAGCCGTTTGCCGCTGTCACCTCTACCGGGATGGCATTGTCGCCGGTTGAAAGGGCAATCGGTGCCGAAGGCACACCGCTCACTGCTGGCGCTCCATTAATTGTAAGCGTGGCATCAGGGTCATATAACACCGCCGTTACACTCGTCTCATAGACAGAATGACTGACACTTTGACGATAGCCGTTGTTCCCTGCTGTAAAGATAGGAGATAACTCGCCAGTCGTCAGCGATAGTTCTCTAAGATCGGCCAGACCGGATTGGCCAATAGTTACAAGTGCTCTCATGTCGTTGCCTGAAGCATCTGTTACGTTAAGTTTTTCCGGGTTGGAAGCATCCACTGACAACAGCGTGCTGCCGGAGGGAATGCTGCTCTTAATCTTGAAATGAACAACAAATAGTTGTTTAGCCGCGACAATCGGGAAGTCACCTCCAGTAATATCAAACCATCCCATTCGAATCCATCCGGATGCCGAATTGATGGATGATTGGAAGCAGCCCTCCTGATCCTCCAGGCATGCTATCCCGGAAGCATTGCCATACGATGGCGTCACGCTCACCGCTTCCAGCACATTCTTATCGTAATCCAATTGTAAGCCATAGGCTGCAATGCCCGGATACGCGGGAGTAACCGTTACAGGAATGTCGACCTGCTGACCGACCGTTCCTTGAACCGATGGGATGGAGAACTGAACGTTTGCCGGAGCCCCCGCCATCACTTGAATAGGGATACTTTGGCTGATACCGATCACGAACAGCGTCGCACATATCCACATGATCACTTTGTGACAATTTTTAACTAAATCAGGCATGAATTTACCTCCGTATCCATTCTACAAATCCAATTACTATGGCGTGAAAGTATTAAATTTTTTGAAAATTATTGGACCCATATTTGTTTTTGTCCAATGATTCAGCGCAAAGGTCGTCATACCGCCCTTGGTCCCTGATTTGCGAATCAGGCTTCCGCCTCCTGGCAAAATCGACGTGGCGCTAGTTGCATTCGGTGTTCCCAGAACATCAATCACTTGACCGTTCTTTTTCAAAATAAGAGCTGTCGTTACATACGTACTCGGGTCGTACATCCGTATATCGTCATTGAAGTACGTGATATTCATAAGATCAAACGCATCATAGAAGATAGAGTCTATCATGATAAAAGGCATTTTAGGAGATATAGGGAAAAGAGATCTAGAAAACGAACTGATCGATTTGGTAGCTTTCTTATACTGCTGTACTTCCACTTCATAACCGCTCGCTTTATCTGAAGGTAGTCCGTTGCCTGGATAATAAATCGCTAAGGCTATTCGGCCATCTCCTCCATCCAAATATTCCGAAAAGAAAGGATTCAACGTCTGGGGTACCGCTGTAATCTTCATACTGTTCGAAGTGGCGGCAACCCCTTTCGTCAGCGCACTTGCCTTGGCGGTGACACTAAAATTCGTAATATCGCCTGAGAAGACGTGCCAATCATGTTCCAGTAATAAGTAAGCTTTGCCGCTGTCAACGTAAGCTAAGGCAATGCTTAAGCCAGGAGGCGCATTGTTCAACTGAAAATCCGATTCATCTGCCGCAGCTTTAAACGTATCGCCGGTCACGCTGAGTGTGATCAGGGCCGCATCCAGATTGTTTTCTGTTAACGAGACGGGGTCCGTTTCAGCCGTTACCGTTGTTGCTACCGCGACTGCAGACGTTGTAAACGACCAGGCACTACTGCCCGTGAGGCCTGCGAACGGATTGTTCGAAGCATCGACGAATGCCCCCGCATCCATTTCCACATAGTAGTCCGTCCCTCCCATCAGGGCTGGAACCTTAATCGTCACAGTCTCGCCGCCCACCGACACATTAGCTGTATCGGTTACTAATCGTTTGGCAACTTCGCTCTGATCCGAAGTCTTGCGTAGTGTCACATATTTTCCGCTCACTGCAGTAACATTCTTACTAAAACTCACCGTTAGGGACGGCAGGGACGCATCGACGGAAACCGCACCTTTATTCGGGGAGAGAGCCACAATCGCCGGAGGTGTTTTGTCCCAAGTCGTGAACGTCCAGGCACTGGTACCCGTTAGTCCTGCGTATGGATTTCCTGAAGCATCCGTGAAGGCTCCCGCTTCGATCTCTACGTAATAGCTCGTGCTCTCGGCCAACGGAGGAAGGGAAACCGTGACCACCTTGCCGTTCACTTTGATGGAATTCGTATCGTTCGCCGTATAGGTAGCAAGTGCAAGATGATCCGCAGATTGACGGATGATCACCTGTTTACCGCTGATCGCAGAAACATTCTCATCAAAAGTCATGCTAAGCGATGATAGTGCCGCATCGACGGACACTGCATGATTGCTCGGCGTGAGCGCTGCAATCTTCGGCGGTGTTTTGTCCCAAGTACTAAATTTCCAGGCACTGCTGCCACTCAGGCCACCAAAAGGATTATTCCAGACGTCTTTGAACGCACCGGCTTCAATTTCCACATAATAATCCGCGCTTTCCTGTAGCCCAGTAACAAGAATGTCTATTTTATTGCCGTTGATGGTAACTTTAGTTGTATCGCTCGCTGCATAGTTTGCTAGGATTGTGTTATCAGACAGTTGGCGAATTTGTATATGTTTGTCCGTAGCGGTTATGTTTTTGCTCAAAGTGATGCTGAGTGCCGACAAACCTGGATCCACATTGACCTGCCCGTTAACCGGAGCCATTAATGTTGCAACCGGGACCGAAGTATCCTGTACCTTGGCGCTTGCGGCACTAATGACTTGTTTCCCGGCTAGACCACCTAGCTCGACAGGGGTAACCCCAAAGAACAAATAGTTGCCCACATCGGATTCTCTGACCGTGTACGTGGAGGAAACAGCCCCCGCAATCGGCGCTTTATCACTGCCGTCCGCCTTACTGCCAATGTACCATTGCAGTTGTTTCGGTCCTTCCGGCGTCTTCTCTACATCGAAATAAGTGTAATTCCCCGTCAACTGTTGGCCAATTTCCGCTCGACCGTCAAGACTAACGCTGCGAGCGATAGGTACATCATTGATATCTCTAAAAATTGCCGTAAAATTCAAGACATCCGAACCGCTGCCCGATCCCCCGACATATAAACTAGTCAGTGCTACAGCGTCCGCATTCGTAATAACACCATCCCCATTGATATCCATCATCATTATCTCATCTTCGCTTACGAAGACTTTGCCGCTAAGGTAACGAGAGATAAATAACGCGTCCGCAGTCGTCACAACGCCATCGCCAGTAAAATCGCCAAGCTTATTGATCTCCACCTGAAACGTATCCGTAACAAGATTGCCCTGAGTATCGGTTCCGCTAAGCGTAAACACTGGCGTTCCCGGAGCATTCACTTTAATCGTTGCCACCAATCCGTTTAATGATCCGGTTGCCGAACCGGAGTCGCTGGATACAAGGCTTAGTCCCGTACATCCATTAAATCGATCGGATACGTTAAAGTTGAACGTCGATTCCGTATCCGTCGAGGAATTGCGAGGGGCCCAGCTCATGCTATTCGTAAAAATGGGTTTGACTTTTACTGTCTGCGCTTGAACCGGCAACGAAAGGGATGCAAACGGAACGGCCAACGCCATGGCCCCGGCAAGCATACCTATTTTGGCGGCTAGTTTCCAAGTTTTATTTTTTTTGACAAGGTGCATGATCCGAATCTCCTTCATGACATGATATGGGCCATCTAAATAATTACTCTATCAAACCGTTCTCACAAGCTCCTCACAAGCTGTAATTTGCTGTCGAAAAACAGAGAAAACGGCGTTCTGGGGTCTCCATTCGACAATAATCGAGTTAATTATACAAATACACAATAAACAAGGAATAAACAAAAAAAGAGCCCCGGCATCAAATTTGATTCCCAACGGGCTCTTTCTATTCATTAATTTAAACTTGTAATCAGGTCTTTAATGCTAGGATTTGGCTTCGTTCCGAGCTCATGCTGCAGCGTTGCTTCCAGTATACGATATTGTCGCAGCGCTTCATTTCTCCTCCCGAGTTCGATAAACAAACGAATCATTTCATGGCTGACGTCTTCCCGCAGAGCATCCAATTTAAGAATTTCGCCAAAGTAATGCAATGATTTCAGCGGCTCTCTCCTCTGCAGATGGAGTCTGGCAGCTGCTTCCAGCAGGAAGATATAATTCTGTTCGAGCTGACGCATTGGAGCGCTCGCCCATTCATATGCTTTTCCTTTTAAGAGCTGTCCCGTATATAGCGCTTCCGCTTGTTCGAACAGTTCGGCGTTGTTCGTAGGGGCCAATCGAATTTTCTTTATTAACCGTTCCAATTCATACAAGTCGCAATAAACGCCGCTCTCATCAATGCGAATTTCGTTTCTGCCTGCAACAATACAATGTTCCGCCTTACTGTCGCTAATCGCTTTGCGAACATAGTATAAGGTCGAGTTCAGATTCTTCCACGCCTTCTCCGGTTCCAGGCCACTCCACAAGGTATCAATGATTTCTTCCCTGCTGACGGTTCTCTTGCAAACAAGAAAAGCAAACAACTCTTCGGTTTTCGGGCTTCTCAGCTTAATCTGCGCTTTATTCTGATCTCTACGATACAACTTCAGTCCATTGAGCAGGTGAATCGCTATGAAAGGCTCAACAGATGAGACTCGAAGTTTTTTTCTGATTTTGTCCAATGTTTTGGACATTCGCTGGGTAGTTACAGGCTTTAATAAATAATCTATGGCGCTCATATCGTAGGCTTGCAAGGCATAATTGTCATGCCCGGTTACAAAAACCACGTCTAGAGAAGCATCGAGTTCAAACAACAGGCCGGAAAGCTTCATTCCGTTAATTTCCGGCATAGAAATATCCAGGAAGGCAACATCGACCGGATTGGATTTCACAAACTCGTAGGCTTCTACCGGGTTCAGAAACATACCGCAAATCTCGATTTCACCGCTATCGATCAGGATATTTTTCAACCTTTTTATCGATAATTCCTCATCATCTACGATAATGGCACGAAGCATGCTTTATCCTCCAATCTGTCTGGGCGGGTGTGCAGGAATGGCAAAGAAAATTTTCGTCCCTACTCCTTCTTCGCTCTCAATACGAATGTCTTTTCCGTAAAGAAGCTTGATACGCCGGCTTATGTTCCACAGTCCAACGCCCTTCCTTTCCGTATCTGTTAACCGTATTTCCTCAAGCTTGCTCTCGCTCATACCGCATCCGTTGTCAGCTACGACAAAGTTGACTATGCCTTCAGCGTTCAGTTTAACAGATATATGGACCGTACCTCCCCGAAAATTGGACATAAGGCCATGCTGTATCGCATTTTCCACTAACGGCTGCAAAATAAGCGGGGGAAGCCCGATATCCAGATTGGCATCCACATCGTACTCCACTTGTAATCTGGAGCCAAAACGAGCCTTCTCGATATTGATATACGCTTGTACCAGCTCCAGTTCGTTTTGGATCGTCGTTAGCGTATTCAAGTGTTCAAAATCGAAGCTGCTTCTCAAATACTGCGAAAGCTGCAGGGTCAACTCCTCCGCCTGTTGAGGCTCATCCATGCAAAGTGCGGCGATGGAGTTAAGCGCGTTGTACAAGAAATGAGGCTTGATCTGGGAACGCAAAAAAGCAATTTCGGCTTCCTTCGAGCTTTTTACGGAAGCTTTCAGCCGGGTCAGGCTTCTGACTCGTGCCAAGAGCTCTTCGGCTTCAAACGGCTTCCCGACAAAATCGTTCGCCCCGTTCTCCATCGATAAGATCATATCGGTAACTCTATTTTTAGCCGTCAGCATCAACACCGGCAGTTCGAAGGGAGAGAACCTTTCCCGAATAGCTTGCAGCACCTCAAAGCCGGACATGCCGGGCATCATCATATCCAGTACAACCAGAAAGAAGTCCCTGTTCTTCGATAACTCATCCAGCGCCATCTGTCCTCGATTCACAACAACAAAGGAATATCCCTCCAGCTTGAGTAAATTATTCATGGATTGGAGGTTGGCGAAATCATCATCCACCACGAGAATAGGCTCGTCTTTCTCCCCCTGGACATAGATAGGATATTCGGGATAGGAGATGTTTACATCGATCGGCGAACGTTCCTTTTCCTCGGCGAATCTATTGCTTTTCCTCGAAGCCGTAGCGGATAACGGAATGGTGAAACGAAATACCGATCCTTGTTTCTCAATAGAATCTACACGAATTTGACCGCCGTGAAGCTCTACTAATTTTTTCGTTATGCTTAATCCGAGACCCGTTCCCCCAACATTCTTAGTTTCTGAAGGATCTCCCTGTTCAAAGGCATTCCATATGCGCGCCTGCATATGCAGCGGGATCCCGAGGCCTGTATCCCTCACACGAACCTCAACCATGTCGCGGATCACCTCAGCGCTGACTTCTATGACACCCCGATCTGTAAATTTGACTGCATTGCCGAGCAAATTGTGTAAAATCTGTATCAATCGGTTGCCATCCGCATATACCGCAGGAATATCTTCGGAAACTCCGTTCACAAGCCGGAGTGGTTTCCCGGCAAGCAGAAACCCATGCATTTTGATCACAGAATCGACCACAGCTCTCAAATCGATACTGCTTTTAAGCAGGGCAATATCACCATGCTTCATTTTGGAATAATCGAGCAATTCGTTGACCAAATGAGTTAATCTTTTTCCGCTGTCCATGACCACAGCCAGATTCTGTGCTTGCCTATCCGGAACAGGTCCCTCTACTCCCTTGAGAAGGGAATCCGTTATGTTAACTATGGCATTTAAAGGCGTTTTCAGTTCATGCGATGTATTGGAAAGAAAATCATCTTTGATCTTGTCTAGTTGGAGCAGCTGATTTTTCATATCATCTATCGTATGATAGGCCTCGAAAAAACGAATCGCGATCAATACGATAAGGATGGCATTAAAGATGACAATATAGAATTGTCCCAGCCAGAGATTTTCTTTGAGCGAGAAGGCCAGCATAATGACATCCAGCGAATACAGATTAATACAGAGAATAGCCATGTATAATAGGAAAGACTTCAAGCGACCCTTTTCGGCACCTCGGATATAAAGCACGGCAATTCGCAATAGCAACCAAATAATCATCAACTCATACACTAAAATAATATAAGGCTGAATGACCATATACACGCGAATCGGGAGTACAGCCACCAAAATGAGATAACCGCCCAGTACTATACTGACAACTTGAGTAAACTTTAATGAGACAATGCTTTTTTGCAATTGGTAAAAAAAGATGGTCAGGACGATGAAGCTCAAAAGTGAACAAATGTCTTTTACTTTAAAGATGAACTCGAATGATATTCCGTCTAAAAATAATAAGAGAGGCCGCTCCCCGATCAAGCCGTTAAAAATGGCATAAAGCGAGCAAACAATTGCGAATACCAACAAGGTATTATCTTTTTTTCCATATAATGCTGCCGTCACAAAACAGATGATATAAATAAGAGCAAGGATGCCGAGAATAGCAAACGTGCTGAATTCATGGGCTATGTTCTTCTGAAGGAGCTCCATCATTGCGGTCTGCTCGCCAAAATAAATCGACATCGGTATGCCTGCATTTAAATAATCGTAGTTGGCAACCTGAATGATAATTTCGACATCGCCTTTTTCGGAAGCAAAGAACACGGTCTGCGGAACATTCCCTGATCGATACTCCGCTGCCGACGCTGCTGGTTTTCCATCCTCGGCAAGCTTTTGCCCATTGACATATATCGCGCTGGAAAAACGTATATTCGTTTTCTTTAAGGCAAAACTTCCACTGAAAGGCACATGTTTCAGCATAATCCGGTAAGTGGCGGAACCATAAGCAGGCAAGGGGTAACCGTCGATTCGTTTACCATTCCATGGAGAGGGTACTTCCATAAATGCGGTAGGCATGACCCTCTCGCCACCGTGCTTGAAATCGTCCGGGGTTAATAATTGATTCCAATAAAATTCCCATGTTCCGTCCAGCTTGATGATCTTATTCTGTTTAAAGTTCCACGCTGAGAGATCCATGACGCCATCCCGGACTTGCAGCGTATTCATTTGTTTATCATTATCCTTAAGGATAGATAGCGGGATTAACAAAAAAGAAATCAAACCAATAAGGCAAACAACCAAAGTCCTTTTGAGCACAATTCCCCCCCTTTACAAAAATGAAATCCCTTGAAAGCCCTTATATTCGACAAATTATTTTCGATCCCCTCCAAGAAACGACAAAGCGATTCACACGCCCTATTTCATTGTAAAAAAGCACATCAAACTCCGTTCGATACCCAGAATAACTGGCAATCACGAAATTCGATGTGCTTTCTGAATCTTCTCTACTTCGTCACCCGAAGACCTGTCGTTACCCCGCCTCCGAAGCAGCTGCGGCTGCAGCCGCAGTCGTCCTGGCCATCCGCATGGATGCCAGGGCATAAACGACCAGCGCCGCCCAGATCAAAGTGAAACTGATGAACAGTACCGGCGAGAACTTCTCTTTAAACACAAACACACTTAGAAACAGCGTGATGGATGGTCCGATGTACTGGATGAAGCCCAGCATCGACAGCGGAAGCCTAGCAGCCGCTTTGGCAAACCACAGCAGGGGCAGTGCCGTTGCAGTGCCTGACAATAACAGCAGCACGAACGATACAGGCGGCAAGGACCACGCCGCTTCATGATGAGTCAGATGCAAGTAGACGATATAAGCGACAGCTATCGGAAAGACGATCGCCGTTTCCCCGGCGAGACCGATCGAGGCTTCGTAGGAGACCTTCTTTTTCACAAGGCTGTAAACGCCAAAAGAAGCCGCCAGCGACAAAGAAACCCACGGAAATCTGCCGTAGTCGATTGTCGCAACGAGAACGCCCGCACCCGCCAAAGCAATGGCCAGCCACTGACCGCGGCTCGGTTTTTCGCCCAAAAATAAAACCGCAAGCATCACATTAAACAACGGCGTAATATAATACCCGATGCTCGTCTCAATCACATGGCCGTTATTGACGGCCCAGATGAAGATGAGCCAGTTGGAGGAGATCAGGATGGAGCTGGCCGCGACCACGAGCAGCGTTCTGCGATTTGCGAACAATTTTCGCAGCTGCTCCATTTTGCCCCGTCCGACTAATAAGAGAATAGCCATAAAGGCAAATGACCAAATGACGCGGTGAGCCAAGATTTCCCCGGCAAGCAGCGTCCCGAAAGACTTCCAATAAACAGGCAGCAAGCCCCACGCGGTATAGGCCAAAATGGCGTACCAGAGCCCTTTTTTCATAACCGAATCCTCATTTCAATGTCTATTTACAGAATCCTATGATTCCAGCTGATTTATCCATAGGTCAATTTTGCATTGTCCCATTGTAACATAGAGTGTCACTTCTGTCCGTATGGAACCCCCTTTTTACAAAAAAATAAACCCCCGATTGACGAGAGTTTGAACAGAGAACGTTGCTATGATTGTACTACCCTTTGACGGAGCCCGCCGCAATCCCTTCCACGATCCGGTTGCTCAGTAGCATGAAAGCCAACAGGATCGGCAAAATGCTGATCATCAGCGTAGCGCCGATAGCACCCCAGTCCGTTGTGTATTGGCCGACGAAATTTTGCACCCCGACCGTAAGCGTTTTGTATTTTTCCGAGCTAATGAACGTATTCACGAAAATGAACTCGTTCCAATTGTAGATCATGTTGATGATAACAGCTGTGGATAGAACAGATGCCGTCATCGGCAGCGTAATGCTGAAGAACATCCGGTTCACCGAGCACCCGTCCATGACGGCCGCTTCTTCCACCTCACGCGGCAGCGTGTAATAGAATCCTAGCATGATCATAATCGTAATCGGCAGATTGAAGGAGATATACGACAAGATGATCGACAAGGGATGGTTGGTCAGATGCGTTTTCGAAAAAAAGCTGAACAGCGGGATGAGCGTCGAGTGAACGGGGATCATCAATCCTACCATAAACAGTCCGAGCACAAACGATTGCAGCTTCCACTTCATCCGCGTCAAAGCGAAGGTAACGAAGCTTGCCAGCAATACGGTACACGCTACGGAAACCACTGTCATCCAAACACTGTTGAAAAAGTAGTTATTGATATGGCCCTGCGTCCACACCTTCTCATAATTCTCCCAACGCAGCCGTTCCGGGAACGCCATTGGCGCCAGATTGAATATTTCCTCGTTGTTTTTCAATGAAAACAGCATGAGCCAAAGCAGCGGAACCACCTGGATCACGGCGACCGCCGTTAGGACAACATACAGCACGCTATACCCAACCCGCTCCGGCAGCTTGCTCCGTATAACCTGATGCTGCGCTTGACGCTCTATCGTTTCGGTATTCATCGGAATCAAAGCTCCTTTCGTTACGAATATTGGATATTGTCTGTGGAAGCCGTCGCTTTGGCGGATCAGCCACGTCACAACGAGACAAATCACGAGCAGGAAGAAGCCAATAGCGCTGGCATAGCCGAAATCGTAGCCTTTGAACGCTTTACGGTACATGTAGGAGGCCATCACTTCACTGGCCCCGTTCGGCCCTCCGCCTGTCATGACATAGATCAGGTCAAAATATTTCAGAGACCCTACTACCGCAAGAACAACGGTTACTTTCATGACTTCGGCGATCAGCGGAATTCGTATGGATAGCGCAATTCGCCATGGGCTGGCACCGTCCATGCGCGCCGATTCGATCAGCGAGGAAGGAACGTTTTTCAAGGCTGCGTAGTAGATCAAAATATAGAATCCCGCGTACTGCCACAGGATCGGAATGAAGATCGCATAGAGAACTATCGATGGATTCGAAAGCCATTCGGGTGTATGCTCGACCCCCAGCGACATCAGGATATGATTCAGCATCCCGTTCGTCGGGTGGAATATTTTCAACCATAGTTGGGCGATGGCTACGGAGGACAGCAGCATCGGGATTAAGTAAATTTTGCGGAAAAGGTTCGCACCGCGCAGGTTTGCCGATAGCACCAAAGCGACCAGCAGGTAGACAAGCAGGCTTAGCGCCGAGAAAATCGCCAGCAAGAAGGAATGCTTGGCACTGCTCCAGAACAATTCGTCGCGCAGCAGCTCCATGTAATTTTGCAAGCCGATAAAGCTCATTTTACCGACGCCGTCCCACTTCATTAATCCGTAATAGCCCGTCATGACGATCGGCATGTAGATCAGGGCCACAACCAGAAGCAGCGAGGGAATGACGTACAAAGCGATCATCGATTTGTTGGACATGACTTTATTCATAACCCGCACTTCCCCTTTCTTCCCGATAAAGGAAAAGGGCATACCGCCGCGTCGTGTCGGGATATGTCCTTCCCACTCGTTTCGTTGTAGTTACTTGGCTTCTTTGGCCAAAGCTTCTTCATGCTTTTTCGCAAAATCTTCCGGCGACACGGCTTTGCCGAACAGCGCTTGAATCATATTCAGGTGAACTTCAGCGGAGGCCGGTTTCATCTGTACGTCAGCAAATAGGGTAATATTGCTCGCTTTATTCAGTTCATTCAATAAGTCCATGTACATTTGCGGAAGCTTCACTTTGGACGTGTCTACTTTCGTCGCAGGAATGACGCCTGCTTCGGAAATCGCGTGCTCGCCCCACTTTTGTACAAAGAAGGAAACGAATTTCTTGGATTCTTCTTTGACTTTCGAATTGTTCGCCACGAACAAGCCTACGCCCGGCCCGCCAACCCAGCTGTCCAGATTCCCTTTGCCGCCATCGACGGTCGGAAATTTGAAGAAGCCGATTTGGTCTTTGAACGCTTGCGGTACATCCTTGTTCGTTGTGTAGTTCGGCAGTTCCCATGTACCCATCATGTACATCGCAGCCTTGCTGTTCATGAATTCCGCTTTGCCCTCATCGTTGGAAAGGCCATTGAAGCCTTTGTTGAACGCGTTCATATCAACGAGCTGCGTCACTTCGGATGCTGCGCGAATTAAGCCAGGATCATTGAATGAGCCCGAGCGGTCGATCGCCTTTTTCAATGTTTCCGGTCCGCCGATGCGGTCCGCCAAGTACATATACCACAGGGAGCCGGTCCAGCGGTCCTTGTTGCCAAGCGCGATTGGCGCGACGCCGCCGGCGCTGAGCGTTTTGACAACATTTTTAAACTCATCATAGGTTTTTGGCGGCTGCAGATTAAATTTCGCAAAAATCGCTTTATTGTAATACACCGGCACGATGTTCAGCTCGACAGGAAGTCCGTAGGTTTTGCCGCCGAAAGCATAAGCGTTTGTCGTTCCGTTTACGAATTTGTCTTTCAGATCTCCTTGCAGCAGGTCGTCCAGCGGCGCAAACATGTCGCCCTTCACGTAAGGGTCCATATAGCCTGCCGCCCATGTGAAGCCTACATCCGGCAGGGCGTTGGAAGTAGACAGCACTTTCATTTTATTTTTATACTGCTCATTCTCAAGCACTTCTTGCTCAATCGTCACATTCGGATTGGCCGTTTGGTACTCTTTTATGATATCGTTTACAATTTTATTTTGCGTTGCGGAGTTTCCGGTTGGCCAGAGGTGCATCATTTTGAGCGTAACTTTCTTAGCCGGTTGTGCGCTTTCCCCGCTTGCTTTTGCCGTTTCTTTAGCTGGTTGCGGCGTGCTGGAACTTTGGGTAGAACTGGAACACCCGGATAGAACCAAACCGAGACTAAGCATCGTCGTCATCGTCCATGTAAGCGTTTTTCTTGTCATGCGCTGTTTCCCCCTCAAGCTTTTTGTTTGCTACGACTATTATTGTAGCGCTTTCATTACGGTGGCAGGGAGTAACAGCTATCGGGAAATATACCACAATTTTTAGGTTTCCATTTGCTCTTCGGCCTCGCTCGCCTGCTTGCGGTATTGATTCGGGGAGATCCCTTCGTACTCTTTGAACAGCTTGATGAAATATTTCGACGTCTGATATCCCACCTGCTCTGAGATGTCCGCAATCGTCTGCCTTGTCTGCAGCAGCAGTTCCTTCGCTTTCTGAATTCTGCTTCGTGCGACGTATTCGCTGAAAGTAAAGCCCGTCTGTTCTTTAAAAAGTGCGCTGAAATAGCTCGGATTCAGATGAATATGCCCCGCCACCTCGCTCATCCCGAGAGGTTCCTGGAGGTGCTCCTCCACGTATAGCACGGCTTGCCGAACCGGAGGACTGTAGTTCATGGAGACGGTTTTGGCCTGCATAAGCCGGGAATCGACCATTTTCTCCATCGTTTCCACGCGTCCGCGTTCTTCTTCAATCTGCAGCGCCTGTTCAACGGCTTCTAAGAGCTTGCTCTTTTTAATCGGCTTCAGCAAATAGTTAACGACACCTAACTGAATGGCTGTTTGCGCATATTGAAAATCGGGATGTCCCGAAATGACGATCACGACAGGCTTATGTCCGGAACTGCGCGAGTCCTCCACAACCTGCAACCCGCTGATCTCCGGCATTCGAATATCCGTGATAAGCAGATGCACATGGCGTGTGTTCAGCACTTCCAGCGCTTCGGTCCCATTGCTGCTGCTCATGATATGGTAGCGGCCGATCGACCAGGCTTCGAGCGTTTTGCGAATGCCTTCTCTCGTTAGCGGCTCATCGTCAACGATCAAAATTGTTTTGTTTGGCGGACTCATCGTTCTCCTCCTTATGAATCGGAATATCGAAGCTAATGCTTGTCCCCTGCCGTGGAACACTTTGTATCGACAAACCCCTGCTGCCCTTAGAGAGGGCCGGGTAATACAACTGAATGCGGCGCTGCACATTGGATATCGCCATGCCCTTCCCTTTGCCGGAAGAAGGCGTGCCCCCGCCTCCGCGCTCCATGGCACCCAGGATGGCTTGGAGTGCTGCCTCGCTCATTCCTGGACCGTCGTCGCTGACAGTGATTCGCAGCTCCGCAGTTTCCACGGGCGACGGTTCTACACGGATTGTGATTAAACCAGGGTCTGTTTTCCCTTCCAGGCCATGCAGGATAGCATTTTCCACCAGCGGTTGGATCAGCAGTTTGGGGATATGAACGTGATTATACCTGTCATCTGCATCGATTTCCCATACCAGACGCGAGCCAAATCTCACACTCATGATGCTCAAATACCGCTTAATATGCTCCAATTCCTCCCCCATCGTCACCCATTCGTCCTTGTTCGGACTGCCGATGACATAGCGGAACAAGTCAGACATCGCAACAACGAGGTCAGCCAGCTCTTCCTCGTCTTTTTCCTGCAAAGACCAGTACAGAGCCTCCAACGTATTGTATAAAAAATGGGGATCTATTTGCGCTTGAAGCGCTTGCAACTCTGTTCGGCTTTGAATCACTTCTTTTTCATATACCAATTTAATGAGTCCGTTAATATTGTCTACCATTTGATTGTAGGTCATATTCAAATCGTTCAGCTCTGTTGTGTACGATTTCGTAAGGTTCGGCGTCAGCACGCCCTGCCGGGTATTTCTCATGGCCCGCATAAGCCTTAGAATCGGACGCGTAATCATCATCGAGAGCAGGAATGAGAGGATAATGAACAGCACCGAGCCGATCGCCCCGGATACGATAATCGCCCAGCGCAGAACGGAAATGCCATCTGTGATGTCACTTACCGGATACAGGATCATGAGCGTCCAGCCGGTTTCTTCAGAAAGCTGCTTAACAAGAATGTAGCGTTTCTGTTTCACCGTTACGGTCTGCGAAGACGTCTGCATGAGTTCGCTTATATCTTCGGTGACCTCACCATCTGTTACAATTGGCCCTGCCGAGCTGTCGGCCAGCACCAGCAATTCCGGATGGCTGCCCGTATCCGCCAGTTGGCTTTGGAAATCAAAATAGCTTCGATTGATTCGTACAAGCAAATACCCACCGTTCGAAAACCAACGGTCAATTAAGTTAATACGCCGAATCGCAAGAACCGTCCCCGGCTCCTTCGGATCATTCCCGATCCAGACCAGCTTCCCTTTTTCCTTGTCCGCCTGTTCGATCCAATTGTGATCTACCCGATCGGAAAGCCTTTGATCATCCAACGGGAACAAGCGCACAAAGCCGGTCGTGTAAAGCTCTACATTGCTGACGCCGCTATACGCTTGGATGTGGTTGGCGATTTTCATCAAAGCCTGCCGCTCGCTGAAGCTGACCTCTTTTCCAAGCACATTAGAAAGAAACAGCTGCTGCAAGTACGCGTCATTGACAGCCTGCAGCGTTAACGTATCAATTTGCGTAATGATCGCTTCGAGCCTGCCGTTTGCTTGAGAGGCGATTTGCTTCATCTGCGTTTCCGCCTTCGTATTCAGGAGGGTGGATACCGAGTTGAACGTTATAATGCCGGCGCAAATCAACACAATAATCATCACGGAAACGAAGCCGGCCAGCATCTGATTGCGCAGCGTATTCCAATTAGCCACCTTCTGCCACAAGCGGGGGTTCCCCTTTTCAATTGGATTTATGCATATGGTTCTTGCCAAATCATACTACAGACGCGCGAAAAAAGTATATAAAGACCAGGCGAGGGATTTACCGGAAACCTTTGGGTTGCCGTGCAAATGCCTCGAATGAAGAAACTCACGGACCTCATGGACGTTATTTGCGTTAATTGTGCTCTCTCCCCAGAGGGACGGACACCAGCGTCCTTATTCGTCGATAGACAAGCAAATTACTCATAAACAGGGTGAATAGCTGCTTAGGTGTCCGTTACAATTGGATTTAGCCTCATTTTCATGGAATAGGGGCTGTAGTGTCCATAAGGATGTAGCGTTTGGGGAGATTCCGGGTTTCATCGGATCAAATCTGATTTTCTCCAATGAAATCGGACGCGCAAACTTCCTCCCCCTCACGCTAATAAAAATCATGAAGACCGTCTAGGCGTAAGCCTGACGGTCTTGGTTGTAATTCCGCTTTAAGCCCTCTATGGTGTACTTTGTGCAACATAGAGGGCGTATTTCTGCCCCAACCCCTTCTATGTTGTACTTTGTACAACGGTTCGGGCAGATCCCCGCAATTTCGTCCCATTTGGGCTAAAATGATTGTATTTTGTACAACGAAGCACGGGATTGCAAAAGATAAACCGCTTTCATGTTGTACAAAGTACAACGTAGAAAGTGGGGGGGAGAAGGGTTACTTGGCGGGTAGAGGTAGCTTTGAGCAGTATGGTTACTTGGAGCATAGAGGTCGATTCGAGCAGTATGGTGGTTATTTGGCGGGTAGAGATAACTTTGAGCAGTATGGTTACTTGGCGGATAGAGGTCGTTTAGAGCAGTATGGTTACTCGGCGGGTAGAGGTAGATTCGAGTAGTATGGTTACTTAGCGGGTAAAGGTCACTTCGAGCAGTATGGTTACTTGGTGTGTAGAGGACACTTCGTGCAGTAAAGTTTCTTGGCCTATAGAGGTCGTTTAGAGCAGTTCGGTTACTTGGCCTGTAGCTCTCTTGATGCCAATAGGCTCGCTAACATGTGGACGCTCCTCAAGGTAGAGCTCCCTACAGCATTGGTTGGGGTCCCATAACACAAAAACCGAAAAAAAGCAGGCCGCCATAGGCGCCTGCCGTGTTTCCGCTACTCTTCATCCCGATAAAAAAAATTGGGCAGCTTCACTTCATTGCTGTAATGCTGGTGGAAAATATGCGTCGTCGCCGGAGAAAGCGGCGGAATGAGCCACGTCCAGTCGCCCGTGACGTCACGGTTCGCCTTCTCCTCTTTCTCCTCGAACCTCTTGAACTGCCGCGCCGCGGTATGATGGTCCACGATGGCGACGCCTTGCGATTGAAAGGAGTGCAGCACAGCCACATTCAACTCAACAAGAGCCCGGTCTTTCCATAGGGAAGCGTCGCGCCGGGTATCTAAGCCCATTGCAGAGGCTACTCGCGGGAGCATGTTGTAGCGCTCTTCATCGGCGAAATTTCGCGCTCCGATTTCTGTTCCCATATACCAGCCGTTAAAAGGCGCCGCCGGGTAATGAATGCCCCCCATTTCAAGGTACATGTTCGAAACAATCGGCACCGCGTACCACTTGAGGCGCAAATCCGCGAATGCCGCGATATCCGGATGCGCAATGTCCACTTCCTTGACCAGTCCGCTCGGTATTTCATAGAGCTTCGGCGCATGATCCCCCATCTGGAGAAGCAGCGGCAGGACATCGAAAGACGTTCCCGCCCCCTGCCATCCGAGAGACTGGCACATTGCCGTAATTTGCACGGATGCCGGATCGCCCACAATGCCGTCCTCCGCCCTATAGCCCGCATAACGAATCAACTGCGCATTATGAATAAAAGCCCCAGGTACCGAATCCCGCGTCGGGGGAAAAATAGTAATGACAGGGCGGATTTTGCCGTCATTCGTCGCCATTTCAATATGCCGAAACAGAGCTTCCGCCATCTCATCTTCCGTTTTCACTTGCCGGGCATCCTGCACCGTCAAAGTTTCCCAGAACAATCGCCCGATACAACGATTGCTATTGCGCCAAGCCATTTTTGCCCCGTGCTCCAGCTCTTGAAGCGTGTGCTCGTAGGTACCATCATACTCAATGGCACGAGCAATTTCAGCAATACGGGCTTCGGTTTCGCTCGCGCTTTTGCCTAATTCGCTATAACATTCTCTGATAAAAGGCACGGCCTTTTCTAACAGTTGATCTTGAACATCTTTCATAGGTGTAACTCCATTCCGATTCGCGAAAGCTCCCGCAGAGCTTCCTTATATCAACTACAATTGAGCGCTAAACTGATCGGGAACGTAGGCAATTTGGGAAACCGCAACAATCGTCAATTCACCCTGTTCCTCCGAATATTGAACGGCGTCATCGCCGACATAAAACCAGATCTTCCGTGTTGGCTCATTCTCAAGCTCTTGGAAAATGAAAACGTTAAGTTCATTTATCCATTTCAAAAGCTCTGCAATACGCTCCTTCTCAATCCTCACGGTAAAAACCCATTCGTCTTGGACCTGTTTCCATGCATAATCAACAGGCTGCTTGCCTGTATCGATAAATGCCCGGCCGCCTACCGCATGCTTCACCAAAAATTGTTCCTTCATCACCGCAGCCTCCTTTTATGGCAGATCGATTAACATGAAATGCGTATCTTCCATCGCATGTAGCGCAAGCGTCGACTCCGCCTCCATGCGGGCGCTGTCCATTGTTTCCAAAACAGCAGCATTAGCCTCTAACTTCCCGCTTATGACCATAAGAAAAATACGCCGATTGTCTCCTTGATGAAACGCCAATTCTTTGCCAGCCTCCAGCTTGCTGAGGTAAATGCTCATATCCTGATGGATTTTCGCTTTGTTCTCGCCGCCTTCAGGCGTGACTACGGGCAGCAGGGCATTCGTCATGGCTTCCGGCACATAGGTCACATTCTCAAAGGAAGGCTCAGTCCCCCGTTTCGCTGGCATAAACCAGAGTTGGAACAGGCTGAGAGGCTCTGTTTCCGAGGCATTGTACTCGGCATGAATCACGCCGCTTCCGGCTGACATGCGCTGAACGCCGCCCGCTGCCGTTACCGCCACATTCCCTAAACTATCCTCATGCTTAATGGCTCCGCTGAGAACGACGCTGACAATTTCCATATCGCTGTGCGGATGCGGTCCAAAGCCCCGACCTGCGGCAATTTCATCATAATTGCACACGCGCATAACGCCGAAACCCGTATTATTTTCATCAAAATAATCACCAAATGAAAAGCTCTTATATCCTTTGAGCCAGCCCAAATCCGAGCTGTTTCTCGTGTGCGCAGGAAATACTTGTATCACAGCAATCGCCTCCTTTATTGAGTACTCTAAGCTTATCACATTCAGACAATCGACTTCCATGTCGGAACAGTGGCGGAATGGTTGCAAAATGAAGAAAAAATCTGGACATCGGGTGAGCGATAAGAACTATGGTCCGCTATTCTGGCGAAATTAACCTAAATCGCAATCTTAGTGAAACTACAGGCTCTTATTTGCTCACATACACCTACTTTCCCGCCCAAAAGAGCACAATAGCGCCCCCTAGATACCATTAACTCGGCAAAAGTACGCTAAACAACAAAATAGAGGATCACAGTTCCCTCTCCTCTGCAAATCAAAAAAAAGGGGAGCCCATGGCGCCCATGGCCCCCCTTTTCTATTCTTCCGTCAGCAGTATCCATTCTGCATACAGCTGATCCAAATCCGCCTGCACCGCTTCGCGCTCCGTCCAAAGCCGGCTTAGCTCATCCGCCGCGGCAAGCTCCAGCGCCTGATCCAGCCCGCTGAGCCGCGCTTCCTCCTCCGCGATCCGCTTCTCCAGCTTCTCCTGCGCGAACGCAGCCGAGCTGCGAGACCTCCCGCGCGAAGCCGCCCCTGCTCCCGCAGCCGCTCTCGTCCCTGCTCTCGCATTCGCTCTTGCTTCAGCTCCCGCATTCGCTCTCGCCCCTGCTCTCGCATCAGCTCTCACCCCGGCTCTCGCATCCACTCTCTCCCCTGCTCCCGCATTCGCTCTCGCCCCTGCTCTCGCATCAGCTCCTGCTCCCGCAGCCGCCCTCGCTCCTGCTCCCGCATCGGCCCTTGCTCCCGCCGCCCGCGCCGCACGCTGCTGAGCGCTCTTCGCTTTGTAGTCATCAAAGCTGCCCAAATAAACGGTGATCCGCCCTTGATGCAGCTCCCATATTTTCTGGGCCAGCCGGTTCATAAAATAACGGTCATGCGTCACCGCGAGCACCGTTCCGGGAAACTCCTCGAGCGCTTCCTCCAACGCCTCCCTTGAGGCGATGTCCATATGATTCGTCGGCTCATCCAAAATGAGCAGATTCGGCTTGCGAAGCACGAGCAGCGCCAGCCGCAGTCGCGTCCACTCCCCGCCGGAGAGCGAGCTAACCGGCTTGAATACGTCGGCGCCGTAAAACAGATAAGCGGCGAGCCTCCCACGTGCCTCTCCTTCTTCCATCCGGGCTTCCTCACAGAAGTAAGCCAGAACCGACTTCTTCCGGTCCTCCGGATACTCCTGCTGCGCCAAGTAGCCAATGTCTACGCGCGCGCCGATTTCCAGCTCACCTCTGTCAGGGAGCACCTCGCCTAACATCATTTTGAGCAGCGTCGTTTTCCCTGAACCGTTATGCCCCAGAAGCATCACTTTCTCGCCATACTCCAGCAAGCCGTTTGCCTGTTGAAGCAGCACTTTATTCCCATACCGCTTACTTACGTCCTCGAACGCAATCACGCGCTTACCGGAGCGGTCATCCACCCTCAGCCCGAACTCCGCCGCTTTCGGATCAAGGGCCGGGCGCTTCAGCTTCTCCATCCGATCCAGCGCTTTCTGCATGGATGCCGCCCGGCGGAAAAACTTCTCATTTCCACCGATACGCCCCCATTCCGTCAGCTGCTTGATCGTCTCCTTCATCTTCTTGATGACTTTCTGCTGTTCTTGGTAATCCGTGAATTGCTGCAGCAGCCGTACTTCTTTCTCCTTCATGTATCCCGAATAAGAAGTCAGATAAGTCGAAGACTCCCCGTCTTCCAATTCCACAATCTTGGTGACAACACGATCCAAAAAGTAACGGTCATGAGACACAATAAAGCACGCGCCCTCATACTGGGTCAAGTACTCCTCCAACCATTCCACGCCAACTAAATCGAGATGATTCGTCGGCTCGTCGAGCAGCAGCAAATCCGGCTTGCCGATCAACTGGGAAGCGAGCGCAATCTTGGTCTTCTCTCCTCCGGACAGCGAGTCGAAACTCCGCCCGTACATCTCCCGGGCAATGCCAAGTCCGCTTGCCACCTGGTCAATTCTGGCGTCCAGCTCATAGCCGCCTTCCCGCTCGAAGCGCTCCTGCAGCTGAGCATACCGCTCCAACAGCTGATCGAGCTGACCAGCCGCCGCCGACTCCGACATGCGCTGCTCCAGCTCCGTCATCGCGGCGCGGCACTCAAGAAGCTCCGCCAAACTAGCCGCAAGCACATCGTACACCGTGCCGTTCTCCCATTCCGTCGGGATTTGGGCTAAATAGCCGAGTCGCGTATCTTTGCGCACAGTCAGCTGCCCTTCGTCCGGCTTTTCCATTTTGGAAATGAGCCGCAGCAGGGTCGATTTGCCGCTGCCGTTTCTTCCGACCAAACCGATTCGTTCGCCATGATGAATTTCAAAAGTAACGTCTGCAAGCACCAGCTGGGCGCCGTGGTATTTCTTTATATTTTGACCGTTTATAATTAACATCGTTAAGGATCCTCCTAGGTTATGAAAGACCCTAACCTGAACATCCTGAGCGCAGCAAAAAAGGCCGCAGGAAAATTCCTACGACCTTTGCGGATAGCTCCGATTGAGGCTAAGGTAGGTGTCTTTTCGTGAGTTGTGAAACCGTATATGCAAATTTGGACAGACTTCTCCCGTTGTTGGCTGCTGCATGAACGATGCCAGCCATCGCGATAGGTAACTGGCTCACACGGTTGTTCACAAACTCTCGATTCATCCTACCTTCACCTCCTTTTCCATATATGTATAAAATATTACCATAACCGACGGTCAATTCGCAATCCAAGGCCATTATCCCTTAAAATAAATCCCATATCTGCTTGCCAATAAGGAGGATGCAAACGGTAAGAAATAAAGGCCGAACGTACACCGAACCTTTGCGGATCGCCATGCGCGAACCTAACAGGGAACCGCAGATCATTGCGATGCCCATCGGAATTCCAATTCCGTAGTTGATGGAGCCGAGCACCATGAACGTAGCCAAGCTCGCTACATTGCTTCCGAAATTCAGCACCTTGGCGTTCCCTGCCGCTTTCACAAAGTCAAAGCCCAGCATAAGAAAAACGAATATCAGAAAGGAACCCGTACCGGGTCCAAAAAAACCATCATAAAAGCCTAATCCGAAAGCCGCACTCCCCATTAGCAGAGCTGTTTTGGCGGAGTACTGGCGGAACGTCGAGCGGTCTCCCCAGTTTTTCCGAAAAATCGTATAGACAGTAATGAGAATCAGCATAACGACGACCATCGGCCTTAAAAAGTCCGAAGGAATTTGCCGCAGCACCGATGTTCCGCAAACTGCTCCTAATAAAGATAAAAGGAACAGACCCTTCACTGCTTTGATATCAATGTTACCCGAACGCATAAAAGAAATCGTGCTGGTCAGCGACGACATCGTTCCCGCCAGTTTGTTCGTTCCCAAAGCGATCGCCGGAGGCATGCCCGTTGCAAGCAGAACAGGAAGCGCGATTAGTCCCCCTCCTCCCACAACAGAATCAACATATGCCGCCAAAAATCCGCCTACGATGACGAACAATAACATTTCTAGGCTCAAGTGTCCCATGATAGATATGACTCCCTCTTCCAGCTCAAATTCTCCCACACCATTTCTCGCTTCCATCCTTCGAGCGCTGCTAAGGACAACGCATAGTTGACTGTGAAGTAGAGCACAGCCATGAGAGACAGAATCGGCATGGTGCAGCTATAGCTTTTTGTAGTTACTATTTATTTTCGCATGATGCATCCGTTCAGGCAAGGAAATAACAATAGCAAGGGAGATGTTCTCGAGCAGGGAGGTACACTAGCTCACCAGCGAGACGCTCGGGGAAGCCTTTCTTAAAAGACCGCCAAGGCATAAGCCTGGCGTACTATCCTATTTATGTTGTACTTTGTACAACATTATGAATGTAATTTGGCCTCCGTGCTCCTCTATGTTGTACTTTGTACAACGTTTTGGGCTGAAAGCCGTTGATTTAAGGCTATTCGGGTTAAAGTCATTGTACTTTGTACAATGAAACGCCGAATTGTAGGGCGTGGACTGCCTTTTTGTTGTACAAAGTACAACATAGAGACGGGAGAGAGGTGCCATGGGGGGGGCCGGGAGATAACGAGGCGCATTCGGCATAAAGTAGGCGGTGTAATCAGCATTACAGCATGGTTTCAGGGACACGTTAGGGTATCCCCGGAAGCATTAAGCTTGTTTCATTTCACAGTGCTATCGAGGACATTGGGGCGCGTTCGGCATAAGTTAGGCTGTGTAATCAGCAAAAAAAGACAGCCCGATGATCATCGAACTGTCTCTACGATCTATGTCAGCAAGCCAGCCGGCAGCTTGGCATCCCAATCGCGCGGGACCGGCAGGCCAAGCGCATGAAGCGCGACCGCTGCCGTGTCCATGATGGACAAGCCCGACAAGTCGGCTTCAGGGTTAACGCCGGGCCCACGGCAGCCCCAGAAAATGGTCATATCCTGCGGTGCGTCACTCCCGTGATTGAAAGCGTCCAAACCGCCGCCGCCATGATCCGTTGTGATGATGAGAAGGCTGTCTTCCAGCATCCCCGCTTCCAGAAGAGATCTGCCGATCTCGCCGATTTGTTGGTCAGCCCGCGTAATGGCTTTCAAATATTCCGCGGAGCCGTCTCCATACCCATGCCGGTGGCCGGCGGCATCCACATCGTCCAGTTGGACGAACAGCAGCTCAAGCCCGGGGTGCGAACGGAGGTAGTCTCCGATGGCGGGAACCAGCGCTTCATCCGGTGCAGCGTACTTTTCCATACCCTGAATCTCCTCAATAACGCCGGTTATAATCGGCTTCCATGAGACGAATGCGGCCATTGTGCTGTCAGGCCGCGCTTCCTTCAAGATCTGAAATACCGACGGTGTCGGCGAGCCCGCCGGATAGTTCCTGTTCTGTTGAATATGCACATGGGACTCATGCCGCTGCGGCGTTACCCCATGCAGAAGCGATCCCCAGCACTCCCCGCTGTTGGAAGGATAGGCGGTGCGAGCCTGGCACGTTTGCGCCCCTCCCGCAAGCAGCACATCCATATAAGGGGTATCGGCCTCACGGATGAATCTCCCCGCACCGTCAATGCCTAGGATTATGACCCTTTTAACAGCCTTTTTTGACGTCAATGTCATGTCAATCAGTCCCCCCGTTTCCGGTTTAGCCTAAGTCCGGCGCATCCGTCAATGCAATAACCGGCTTCTCGGTACGATGAAGCTCGAAGACGACGATTTCATTGCTGCCCTTCCGCAGTAACGGCGCCGGCAAATACAACGTACGCTGCGGGCCTTTTTCCCAATAACGCCCAAGATTAAAGCCATTGATCCACACAACGCCCTTGGACCAGCCGTCCAAACGAACGAAGGTGTCTCCGGCCTCTTCGACGTTAAATTCCCCGCGGTAAAACGTGGGGCGCTCATGATCCTGATCTTGAATTTGACCTTGATCTTGATCTTGATCTTGATCTTGATCTTGACCCTGATCCTGATCTTGACCCTGATCCTGATCCTGCCCCGCACTCGCCGCAGAACCCACAAACGGAATCGCGCCGATATTGTCCAGTGGCAGCGGATAAATCGTCCAATCAAACAAAAATTGATTGTTGAAGCGCACACCCTCTGTAATGCCTTTGTAGTCCTTCAATTTCGGTCCGTAGTTAACGCGGCCCATGTTCTCGACAACGATCTCCAGCTTTGCCCCTTGGGCAGGAATGTCCAGCGGGAGAGGACGCGGGTCCCAGCGCTCAACGGTACCTTGATAGACGCCGTCCAAGAAAACTTGGGCGCGGTCATGCACCTCTTGTAGGTGCAGCATTTCGCCGGTTCGTGGACCGGATACCTGTGTCGAATAGACGATGAAGCCGTAGCTTTGGCCAAGCATCTCCATCGGTTCCGGGCATATGCGCTTAACAGGCACGGAAAACTGGTCAAGCTGGCCCAGCAGATCCGCTTTTTCCGTGAGCGAGACGAGGCCGTAGCTTTTCTTCGGAATAGGCGCAGGAAATGCCGGGAACTCCTTCTCGTCTTTCTCGAGATAGCGCGCGATGACACTGCGGACGGCTCGATACTTCTCCGTTTCATCTCCGCACTCCGATAGGGGTGAATCGTAGTCATAGCTGGTTATCGTCGCTTCGTACTTGTCTCCAAAGTTCGCTCCGTTGTAGAAGCCAAAGTTAGTTCCGCCGTGGAACATATAGAAATTCACGGAAGCGCCGGAGCGCAGCATGCGGTCGAAGACATCGGCGACATCGCCGGCATCACGCGTGTGGTGGGGCTTCAGCCAGTGATCGAACCAACCGTTCCAATACTCCATGCACATGAGCGGTTCGTCTGCACGGTACTCGCGGAACTTCTCGAACGCCTCCTCCGGTCTGGAGCCGAAGTTGACGGTCGCCAGTGTGCCGGGAACCGTACCTCCCTGCAGCATGCCATCCTCCGGACCGTCCGATGTAAACAGCAGAACATCCACTCCGCGCTTGATCAGCCCATCGCGCAAATACGTTAAATACGCGGTGTCATTGCCGTAGCTGCCGTACTCATTTTCGATCTGCATGGCGATAATCGGACCGCCGTTTGTGCTTTGCAGCGGAGTTAATCTTGGGATCAGCTCATCATAGTAACGGTCTACTTTTTGCAAATACGCGCCTTCCATGCAGCGAAGCTTCATATACGAATACTGCAGCAGCCAAGCCGGCAATCCGCCGAATTCCCACTCCGCACAGATGTAAGGGCTTGGCCGAACGATCACATGCAGCCCGAGCTTGCCAGCCAGTGTAATGAAACGCTCAATGTCCGCAAGGCCTTCAAAGTTAAACGCATTTTCCTGCGGTTCATGCAAATTCCAAGGTACATACGTTTCTACGGTGTTAAACCCGCACGCTTTGAGCTTCAGCAGCCGATCTTCCCAATACTCAGGGACAACACGGAAATAATGGATGGCTCCTGATAAAATTTGAAATGGCTCTCCATCTAATAGAAATTGCTTATCTTTGGCTTGTAATATGGCCACAATTATCCCTCCGGATTATGAGTGCTATGGGTTCATGTTTTGAATTGCCTACACTCATCATCGCTGAAAGGGGTTCCATTCTCCATCGCCAAATGGATCATTTTCTATACCAAATGTGCCACCCCCCATGGTATGATGAAGCAAAAGCGAGCACGGACGGGAGGAACAATTTGTGGAACAACGGTCGGAGGATTTATTTCGTTTCCCTAATATTATTAATACGCTTCAGGTGATAGGATGCCATTTCGGCTTGAAACCCCCGGGTTGGCATTTCCCCCGGCATCATCACCACTTGTTCGAGCTTCTGTTCTGTGTGGCAGGAGAAGTCGTTCATGAAATAAACCGCGATACCGTGATCATGCATAAAGGGGATTGGCTGCTGATCAAAACCGGCGTCAGGCATCAATCCTCCAACACCGCCTCCACGGACTATGGCTTCTTCAATGTGCATTTCGATCTTGACGACCCCGAGATTCGCAGCCTGCTTTCTGCTACGCCCTACCGGCTTATCCGGCACAAGGAAGCCGCGCCAAGTAAGCTCAGCTTCTATGTAAGCGAGCTAGAGGCGGTCATGCACCGCAATCACACCGAGCACCGCGAAGCGGAAGCACCGCCGGAGCCCTCCCTCCTGCGCTTCGAGGATAAGCTGCTGCTCCAATCTTATACGCTGCTCATCATCCACGATGTACTGCAGCTGTTTCGCGAGCACGGGACAGCAAGCGGGCATCGCGCAGCGCCCGATAAAAATCCCTCGCTCTTCACGGCCGATATCGCGCACATGATCGAAGAGAAGCTCTCGCTCGGTCTATGCGAGGAGGCGACCGTGACGGGGGTTGCGAAGGAGATGAACCTCAGCCGCAGCCAGTGCAGCAAGCTGTTCGCCAAGGTGTACGGGCTGTCCCCCCGTCAGTACGTCAGCCAGCAGAAGCTGAAGCTGGCCAAGGAGCTGCTCGTCACGACCCATCTGCCGATGACGGACATTGCGGAGAAGCTGGGCTTCCATTCGGCCAGCCACTTCTCGCGGCAATTCCGGCGGTGGACCGGCCAATCGCCGAGCGAATTCAAGCCGAGGCATCCAGCCCAAAAAGACGATCATAGCTGATCGCCTTTTCTGAACTGCCCCGGTGTAATCCCCTCGTAGCGCTTGAACACACGAATGAAGGTATTGCTATTGGAGAACCCGACCTTTTGCGTAATATCCGTGATCGTGTCATCGGTTTCCAGCATCAGCTTTTTGGCTAACCCGACGCGCTGCTTGTTGACGTAATCGATGAACGTCTCCCCGGACTGTTCTTTGATGAAACGTGACAAATACGGCGCATTTACATCAAACTTCAGCGACAGCGACGTCAGGCTCAAATCCATATCCGCCAAATGCTCGTCAATATAGCTCAGCACATGATCCTTCAGATTCGTATTGTGACTCTTCTTCTTGGAGTCGACGTAATCGCAGACGGTTTTCAAAAACTTATAAATTTCATTTTCAATTTCCGCGAACGATTCACACTGCGTCAGCTCCTTGATTAACGCATGCTTTTCAACGGCCAGCTCGTTCGGCCCTTGATCCAGATGCTCAATCGCTTTCAAAATCGTGCCGATCAGCTCAAACATGAGAAGCTTGCCCAACTGCAGCGACAGCGTGCCGTCCGACACATTCGTAACGATCAGCTCGCTGACTGCCTCCATGGCCTCCTCGTACTGTCCCGTCCGGATATGATTGATAAGCTGACGCTCCATATCCAGCGGATAATACAGCTCATTCTTCGGCCGTTTGATCCGGTCAAACGGAATAATCTGGCTCGGACCGATGACGAATTTGTACTCCAGCGCCTCCAGCGCCTCATCAAATCCATACGGAATACCTGTCAGCGTCGGATGAATATCGCTGATGCCGATCGTCAGCTGAATATAAAATTTCCCCTGTATAATCCCCTGCGCCTCTTGCGCAACGTCGATTAAATCCTGTTTGCCCTGAGCTTCATCTTCGTGCTGAATATTGACGAGAAAAGCGATCATCCCGTCCACTTCCGTCGTAAAGACCGTGTGCTTGCGCCCGATCAGCTCTTCCGTAATGTTTGTCACAATATAGTAGACATACTGCAGCTTGGACTCGGCATCGCGCGAAGAGCTGTCACTAAACAAAGGCGCATAATCGCCGATATGAAAAAGCAAGACCGCAAAACGGTTCGTTTTGAATCGCAAATCGAACGATTCCATGGCTTGGGCTAGCGCGGAACCGCTTTCCACTCTCCCCTTAAGCAGCCGCGCCAGAAAATGGCTGCGCAGAACATTTTGCTGCTTCTGAATCGTCGTATTCGCCGTATCCTGGAAGGCCGCGTTCTCCGACATGAAGGATTGCAGCAGCAGGAACTCGTCTTTAATGCCCTGAACGTTCGATTTCACCTTGGGAGACACCAGATCCACCATGCGGCGTATCGGCATATAATGCCTGCGTGTCAACCAGACGGACATCGGCCCCCCGACGAAAATACACAGAAATAAGCCCGCATAAATCCACCTGCGCAATTGGCTGACTTTGGCCGAATAAATTTTCGTAGGTACGATGGAGACATATTTCCACTCGTTTTCAACGGAGGAAACGTAGGAAACCGTCACCTCTTCCCTGTCCCATTCCTGACTAAACGAGCCTTCTGCGGCTGACGAAATCCGTGCAAAATCAAGATCGGACACGTGCCCTGACTCGCCCGCGATCATGATCGGCTTATTGGCCGAATCCAGAATCAGCACAATGCCGGCTTGGGCCAGCTGGATGTTCGAGATCGCGGCTTTCAAGCGCTCCGCATTCAGCATGACCACAAGTGTGGCCGGCGCTTCGTCGGCATTTTGAATAGGCAGAGACTGCAAGTACACCATATCGTCTTCGGCTAATTGTAGAAAATTACCGAAGTAGATCTTGTCCATGCTGTCGCTCCACTTTTTAAAGGTCAGCCCTGTATTGTTTTCGTGAAGCAATTGGAAAAGAAGCTCATCTTGATTCATCGTCGAGGTGGTCACACCGAAATGCTGCTTTTTCATATACACATATAAATCGTTGATATCACCGTTCGAAGCGGCATAGGAACGCAGTGACGTGATGAGGTCAAGCGTGTCTAGTTTAACTTGGGAACTTGTATAGTCGGATTGGTTCACATATTTAATAACTTTAGGGTCCAAAGAGAGCTGAAGCCCCATCCGTTTAATATCCTTAAATTGATTATCCAGGGATTGCTTCACCTGATTGAGCAGCGCTTTATTGGATCTGATCACTTCCGAGTTCAATAAAAGCTGCGATTGAAAGAGCACCAACATCGTGATGACAATGGGGATACAAAGAATGGTTAAGTTCGAATATAGCCAAAAAAGATATACGCTCCGTTTCATCAAGAGGCCCTCCCTACTACTCATGCTGTATGCGAATTATCCCATCTTCTACCGCTTATGTACATCTACGATTTTTGCAGCATCATCATTTTTTAGCGTTTTCCCGCCCAAAAGCACCAAAACCCAAATATCCCGCCCTCTTTTCGAACATCCAAAAAGAGAACAGGCCCTGGGAAGTTATTCTTTGATCGCGCCAACCATAACGCCTTTCACAAAATATTTTTGTAAAAAAGGATAGGCGATAAGGATCGGTAAGGTCGCAACCATAATCGTTGCATATTTAATGCTTTCTCCAATCGCTTGCGTATCGTTCGCGTTGCCCGTTCCGGTGGTCATGGAATCCGTGCTGTTCTGTACGAGAATCTCGCGAAGAATGAGCTGCAGCGGAAATTTGTCCCGGTCATGAAGGAAGAGCATCGCATTAAACCATGAATTCCAGTGTGCAACCCCGTAGTACAGCACCATGACGGCCATAACCGGCATCGACAGCGGCACCACGATCTGGAACAAAATGCGCCATTCCCCTGCGCCGTCAATCTTGGCGGATTCCATCAGCCCCTCGGGGATCGCTTCGAACGAAGTACGCATGATGATCAAGTTCCAGGTGGAGATGGCCACCGGCACAATCAGCGCAAGATAGCTGTTGCCCATGTGCAGGTAATTGTTGATTAACAGATAGGTCGGGATCAAGCCGCCGCTGAAATACATCGTGAAGACAATGCTGATCATCAGGAACTTGCGCAGAACAAACTTTCTGGACAGGGCGTACGCGCCAAGCGTTGTAAAAAACAGATTCACCGCCGTACCCAGAATTAAGATCAAGAGGGTATTGCCATACCCGGTCAAAATGTTCGGGTTCGCGATCACCTTCTCAAAGGCGGTTAAGTTAAACCCTAGCGGCTTAAGCAGCAGCCCTGTATGTTGTATTAACAAATTCGAATCACTGATAGAGGCCATGAACACATAGTAGAACGGATAAAGCGTACAAATGATAAGCAATATCATTAGAATCGCATTACCTATATCGAATAGACGCTCAGATGCGCTTAATTTCATCGTTAGTTTCCTCCTACCACAACCGGCTGCCCGAGAATCGGCGGGATATGCTGTTAGCGCTAATAAGCAAGACGAAGTTGATCATCGATTGGAACAGCCCTACAGCCGTCGTATAGCTGTAATCGTTCCCTTGAGCAAGCCCTTCCCGGTAAACAAAGGATGAAATGACATCCGCCGTTTCATACGTATTCGGATTGTAGAGCAGGACGATTTTCTCAAAACCGACCTCCATCAAGCCGCCAATCCGCAGAATAAGCAGGATCATGATCGTTGGAATGAGTCCCGGGAGCGTTACGCTCCAGATTTGGCGGAATCTGCCCGCCCCATCAACCCGAACGGCTTCATACAGTTCCGGATTGATTCCGCTAAGCGCAGCCAAGTAAATAATGGACGACCAGCCGAGTTCTTGCCAAACCGATGTAGAAACGAAAATGGTGCGGAAATTTTCGGCATTATTCATAAGTGCTGAATCCTGTCCGCCAAAGAACACAATGATGGAATTCACGATACCGCCACGGTTCGTAAAATCAATAATCAACCCTGAGATGACGACAATCGAGATAAAATGCGGTAAATAGGAAACCGTCTGCACGATCGACTTGAACACCTTCTGGCGAAGCTCGTTCAGCAGAATCGCAAGAATAATCGGTGCCGGGAAGCCGAAGATCAAATTATAAAAGCTAATCAAGAACGTATTGCGCAGGACGCGAACAAAATAATAGCTTTGAAAGAAATCTTTGAAATGCGCAAATCCTACCCAATCGCTGCCCCAAATCCCTTTCGCCGGGCTGAAATCCTTGAAGGCAATTACAGCGCCATACATTGGGAAATATTTAAAAATGAAGAAGTACAGCACAACCGGAAGTACCATCAGGTAGATTGCGCGATTTTTTCTGAAGTCGTCGAGTAGAACCCGAATGGAATTCGCCATGTTCTCACTTCCTTACTTGTGTGGTGAAAAAGGGGAGACGGCGCTCCCCTCGCTAAAGCCATGAATTAACGTTTGTTATAACGGTCCGTCGCTGTTTGATAAATCTCAACCGCACGGTCAATGTTCATCTTTTTCACTTGTTCCATCGTTTTATCGTAATCTTCCACTTTCGCAGCGCCCATGACCACTTTCGTGATTTGCTCTGTCAGCAGAGTGCTTACATCGTTCAGGATCTTCGCAGACTCTTTGGCTTCATCCGTAGAAAGGACAACCGGCGGCAGCATCACTTTGTAAGCGTTGTTTGCATATTTGGCGTACAGCTTAACCGCGTCTTTTTGAGCTTGCAATTGATAGTACTGGTCGTTGTAACGGTCATCATCCAAACCGGAGAAGCCGTAGTTGGCAATAAAATATTTGGCCATTGCTTGAGAAATCGGCAAGTTGTCCGGGTTTTTCAAAATCAAGTCCGTGTACTTCGGCTGTCCGTCAACTTTCGTATACGTTTGGCCTTCCACACCGAAGTTTTTGAGCATAGCGCCTTCGTCACTGTACAGGTAGTCGATCGCTTTTACCGTTTCTGCCGCATGTTTATTCGTGCTTGTAATAACGGTTCCGATATTGTCGTACTCCCATGACGCTTGGACGAATTTAGGCTCATCGCCTTTTTTCAGAACCGGATATTGAACGGCAGCCAGCTTCGCTTTCGGATCTGTTTTCTGCAGCGCCGGCGTGTACGTCCCGATGCTTCCGCCGATGAAGCCGTAGAAAGCTCCCGCTTTCCCTGATGTGATTTTCGCATCCATGGTTTTCGTGTCATTGGAAGCGAAGTCCGGATCGATCAAGCCTTCTTTGTACCATTTTTGCATCGTCGTCAAATATTGCTTAAACTCCGGCTGCGTAGGGCCGAACTTCACTTTGCCGCCATCGATGTAGAAGGAGCTCGCATTGGCAATCGTTGACATGCCTGCAACACCGTATGCGCCTGCGAAGTCAGCGAATGAGAGCGGATAGCTTTTGTTGAGTGTGAAAGGAATCACGCCTTTCTTCTCTTTGAAAGCTCTTAGCACGGTTTCCCACTCGTCGATCGTTTCCGGCGCCTGCAAACCAAGCTCTTCAAGCCAATCTTGGCGGATGACCATGCCGCTGAACGTTTTGTATTGGCCGTATTGACCGACCTTTAAGTGAGGCAGCGCGTAAATATCGCCGTTATCCGCTTTGATTTGTTTGGCGATTTGCGGATTAGCGTCCAAGATTTTTTTCAAATTCGGCGCGTTTTTCTCAATTAAGTCATTCAGTTTAATAATTGTGCCGTCTTTGAACATTTTGGACGTTCCGCCCTGCACGCTGTTCCAGTTCCACAGCATCGAATCCGGCAGGTTATTGGAAGCCACCATAACACCGTACTGCTGAACATCGTCCTGCGGCGTATTTCCGGAAGAATGTTGGAAGTCGAACGTGACATTCGTCTTTTTCGCCCATTCTTGCACCATCGGAAGTTCATTTAAACTTTTGACGACTGCTTTCGCATTCGGATTCATCGGAGTCCATAGCGTCACTTTAACCGGATCTTTAGAAACGGATGAAGTTGCGGCTGGCGCTGTGCTGCCGTTTGCTTCTTTCGTTGTGCCTGAATTGCCGCAAGCAGTTACTAAGGATAGTACGAGCACGGAGGCAAGTACAGGAAGCACTTTGAATGCTTTATTTCTTTTCATAGAAACACTCCCCTTGATGATGATGGATGATTTGGCGCTAACGCCGTAAGCGGATTAGCCCTGTGAATGAAGCATACATGCAGCATAGGGATGCCGTATATCGCTTATTTTTCAGTCGTATTGTTTTCTTAAGAAAGGGCATCGCTTCTATTTGCAGCATCCTCATTTTATGAGAATTCCCCGATATATAAAGGAAAAACCGCCACCTCGCCGCTTTATGCAAGCGGTTCGGCAGCGATTCTCCGTGTTTGCCTTGACTATGCGTATTACTCGCCGATCAGTACTTCAATGCCCAGCCCTTCGAGCGTATCAATCCATTCCTTCGGACAGCCGCTATCTGTGATTAACATCGAGATTTCGTCCAGCTTGGCTACCCGGGCAAAAGTCGACATGCCGAATTTGGAGTGGTCCGCAACCAGAATGGACTCCTCCGCCCGCTGCATCATTTTCCGCGAAATGACCGCTTCAGCCAAATGAAAGTCCGTGATTCCATCTACAAGCGAAATGCCGCCGACCGAAATAAATGCTTTATTCACCTTGAATTGGTCCAGCATTTGATCCGTGAGGACTCCGGTTGCCGCTTTGTATTCCACATTCACTTCCCCGCCAATAAAAATAATTCGGCCGCTAAACAGCTCCATGGCGAGATTGAGTACAGGGACAGAGTGGGTAATCAAAGTTACATTCGTATGATCCTTCAGGTAGGGCAAAATCTCCAGCGTCGTCGTGCTGTTATCCAGCATGATCGTTTCGCCGTCCTGCACGATAGAAGCAGCCGCCTTGCCGATCGCCGCTTTCTCGCTCTTCATCATTTGTGTCCGTCTCAGAAAAGGCGGCTCGACCAGTTCCATGCGCATTTTGACAGCGCCTCCGTACACTTTGCGCAGCTTGCCTTCCTTCTCCAAGCGATCCAGGTCCCGCCGGACCGTTTCCGTAGAAACGCTAAGGAGCTCGGACAAATGAAGAACCTGCACTTTCCCTTCCATCTCCAAATGGTTCAGGATCTTCATTCTGCGATCCTCGAATGTTAACGACATAAACAACCTCCTGCCTATGACCGATGGTAGCAACATTGTGATGTTTCATGTTGTTTTCATCTAGTGTATAAGCAGGAGGTTGCCCTGTCAACGCGAGGCGATGAGGAGATTGATCTTCTCGCGCTTCTTCATGATCCACTCCGGATCATGCGGGTATTCGCTGAAGGTTAGCGGCGTGTCGAGATCCTCTTCGATTAACGCAAGTGTGCTCTCACGGCCAATCAAGCTCTCCAGCTTTTCAAGCGCCCTCAAATCTTGCAAAGCTTCATAAAATACGACCATCCGAATGGATTCGATAGGCCCATCTTCCCCGGGATAGACAAGGAAAGCATCTCCGGAAGGAAAAGCCCGGTCGGCATCCGTCTGGACGAAAGGATTCAGCATTTTGCGCGCATATTGGGAATACCAGAAGTTATACCCCCAGTGAAGGAAGCCTTTGATATTAAATTTGTACAGCTGGTAGCCAATGATCCGGTTCCGCTCGGAAGGGAAGACGAAGAAGCGATTGGATACTTGCTTATACTGCGCGCAGCAATAGTAAGTCCATAGATTATCTACGCCGCGGCTAATGAATTCATCAATATGATTATTGGCTACAACAGGCGTGTTTATGAGGCCATGCGCATAAAATTCATAATCGGACAGCGCATCGAACGTCGGATAGCTGCCGAGGAACTTACTAATTTGGCTGGCGGCCTTTCGGTACGAGTCCAGCTGATCTAAAGTCGGTTCATCCGATACATGGAAAAATACGCGATCCCCAAGCCCGCGATCCTGAATAAACCGATCCAGTTCAGGCAATAAAGCTTCGAGGAACATTCCGTACGCCTCTCCCGATGCGTCGGTTTCCCAGCCGAAAATTCGCTTCAGCTGCCCCTGCTCTGTCGCCATAATTTTGGGAGCGAACTGCGCTCCCCACTGCGTGAATAAATGAGAGAACTCATAATATTGAACTCCGCAGCGCTCACCCAGCGCAATCCATCTCTCCAGCAGCGTAAAATCAAAGCGGTACGCCTGCGCATCCCGCTCCACGCCAACTAGCTGCACAGTTGTCCGCTCACCGCCAACCTCCGTATCCAGCGGAGGCGTAAAAAGCGGCGTTAACAGCATGTTTACGCCTTGTTTGACCGCCGCTTGGACATACTGCTCAATCCGTCTCCAGTGCTCCTCGCTAAAAACGTCCACTTGATAATGGTTCGCCAAGCAATCCGTATGAAACCATTCAGTTCGAATTAGCTTTTGTTTCGGCAAAGAAGCGTTTAAGACCTGCAAATGAATGCGCTGCGAGCCGACTTGAGCGCCGTCCGCTGCGGACAGCACAACATCAATTGGATACAGACCTTCCGGCTCGGCGTGTTCCCGCAAATCCAGCGTTACCCAGAATGAGCCCCAGCATTTGGGGAGCGCAATCTCGCCGCCACCCTCCAGCGGCAGCAAGGGATCCGGATACAAGCCCGGTTGATCGCTGAGCAGGTATCCGTCATGATCTCCGTACATGGTCAGCTCGCTCGGAGCCAGTCCTACTTTTCTAACGGCCATGCAGCCGGACAAAGGTGAAGCGATCTCCAAGCGCACTCCTTTAACCAATTGGTCGGACCGGTAAGCCACTTGAAACGAGTACACCTCGCCCTTGAGCATAGTCGCTCTTTCAAGGATATAACGGGAGTCTGGCTCCTGATGGGCGATCACTTTGGCTAATGAGTTCAAGCAGCGCAGTTCAAACTTCGCATCTGACACGGTATGGTCTCCCTTCCTATATAACAAAATGAAGTTATATCTTAAAGGTATGTGGATTGTGCCGGATAGTAAATCTACTTTTTTTAACGCCATGTTCATTTCTTGTGATTGGGGGATACGAAAATTGCGCATTGACAGTTCCCGAGAACTGGATATACAATTGTCAACAAACAACAACATTTTAATATGAAACCACATGAAAACAACAACCACAAAAACCATGGAGGCCTCTATCTATGCAGCGTCAATTATTCTTTCGTGAAGACCATACCTTTACGATCACCCAATTTACAGATTTACATTGGAAAGATAACGGCACTCTCGATCTTCAGACGAGAAAACTAATGGAAGAGGTGCTGGATGCCGAACAGCCTGATCTTGTTGTATTCACCGGCGACGTCATTTACACCGGGTATGTGACGCCGGGCGAGCCCGTCTGCGAGCAGCCGTTGGAGGCGTTTCGGGAAGCCGTCCACGCCGTGGAATCCCGCGGGATTCCGTGGGCGGTGGTATTCGGCAATCACGATACCGAATCCGTGATTTCGCGCGAGGAGCTTATGCAGTCCGTGCTCCAATATCCGCACACGGTCACACAGCGCGGCCCTCGCGATATCAACGGAGTGGGCAACTTCACGTTGTCCGTTCAGGATGCCGGCGGGCAAGACGCCCTTGCCCTGTATTTTTTTGACTCCGGCAATCTATCACCGGTGCCGCATATCAAAGGATACGATTGGATTCGCAGCGATCAAATCGCCTGGTACAAGGAAGCTTCAAGAAAGCTTCAATCCGCTAATGGAGAACAGCCATTGCCTGCACTCGCTTTCTTCCATATTCCGCTGCCGGAATATCAGCAGGTTTGGTATACCGCGACGTGCTATGGCAATAAGCTCGAAAATGTGTGCTGCGCGCCCGTCAACTCAGGCCTATTCGCAGCGATGGCAGAGATGGGCGATGTGATGGGCACGTTCTGCGGCCACGATCACATCAACGACTTCTGGGGCGAGCTGCACGGCATCCAGCTTTGCTACGGCAGGGCATCCGGCTACAATACATACGGCCAAGAAGGCTTCCCTCGCGGCGCACGGATGATCCGGCTTCGCCAAGGCGAGCGCAGTTTCGACACTTGGCTGCGACTGGCGGACGGCACCGTTGTGAGCGAGCAGCCTGAGCATCAGCCGGGCGTTTAATTTGAACCCATTTTGTTTGGAGATGATGGCTTGGTTATTGTTTCAATCTTACTTGTCCTAGCTTCCGGCCTAACCCATGCCATTTGGAGCTTATTCACCAAAAGCAGCCGCAACAAAAGTGTTTTCCTGTGGTCGATCATCATGGTCACCACCGTGATCCTGCTTCCTTTTCTGATCAGAGAATTATGGCTTCATCCCTTATCCTTGGCTTCTTACGGACTTCTGTTGTTGTCAGCGGCTTTGCAGAGCATTTACGCTCTACTGTTATCACGCACCTACAATATGGGGGATTTGTCTCAAATATATCCGATTATGCGGGGCACCAGCACTTTATTCATTCCCATTGTCGGCGTTGTGTTCCTGAGAGAATCCTTATCCGTATACGGCTGGCTCGGGCTTCTCTGCATGGTCATCGGCTTCGTTTCTCTTAGCGGCATCTTCACCGGCAAAAAAGCAGCCTCAGCCGCATCCATCAAACCGTTTCTGATGGCTTTGTGCGTTGGCTTATGCACGACCTGCTATGTCTTCGTCGATAAATTGAATCTCCAGCATATTTCGGCCATCTCCTTGCTCGAAGTGACGAATATCGGGTTCGTCGCGGCGCTGACGCCCATCGTCATCGCCTCCAAGCAGCTGCGCATGGAATGGAAGCTGAACAGCCGCATTATTTTGCTCGGAGCTATCCTCAATCCCGGGTCGTATCTGTTGTTTCTATTCGCCATGAAATATGCGCCTGTTGCCCATATCTCGCCGATCCGGGAAATCGGAACCGTGTTTGCTACCATTCTTGGCATTGTCATCCTCAAAGAAAAGCAAGGCAAGCTGCGGATCATGTGCTCCATTTTAATAACAATTGGCATATCGTTGATTGGATTCTTTGGTTGACTTTCATTTGAATGGCGCTTATGATAATGTCAGTGAGTACTGACATTGATTCGGAAGAGGGACTACCATGGACGCTACCAGTAGCAAGCTCGGCAGCAGCGATAAACTGCTGTTATCTGCACTTAACTTAATTGCGGAGAAAGGCTACAACGGAGTAACCACCATCGAAATCGCCACCGCGGCAGGTCTCAGCGAGAAGACCTTATTCCGTCATTTCGGCAGCAAGCAGAAGCTGCTTGAAGCTGCTTTTGACCGCTATCACTACGCCGAAGAAATGAAGAAGCTGTTTGCCGAGAAGTTGGTATGGGATCTTGAGCAAGATTTGCTCCTGGTTAGCAGAACCTATCATGAGATCATGAACCGCAACCGGAAAATGATTCAGATCTCGCTCAAAGATGACGGACAACTGCCGGGATTCCGCGAGCGCACGCAAAAGCATCCCCAGCAGTTATTGGAATTTCTAACCGATTATTTCACGGCTATGGCAGAGAAGGGCAAAATGATTCCCGACAATCCGGAGCTTCACGCCTTCTCCTTTATGATGATGCAATTCGGGGCGTTCATTAACGATCTCGACAGCCGTACGAATTACTCCAGCATCGCTTTAGAGCCATTTGTGCTAGAGAGCGTTAAAATTTTTGCTAGGGCGCTGCAGCCCTAGTTTTTTTACCTCCCACATGCCAGTCAGCACTGACAGTCATTCTAAAAAGGAAGTGATTAACGCATGATTAACGCAATGCCGAATTCAGCGGCGGCTAGTGCCCAGCCTCAGCAAACCGGCCATCATAAATTAATGCGTGTTTTAATGTTCACACTGACCATTTCCATGATGACCGGTGTCATGTTCAACATCGCGCTGCCTAAGATCAGCGAGCAATTTTCCCTTAGCCTTTCGCAAGTGAGCTGGCTCTCCTCCGCTTACATTCTGATCTACGCGATTGGCTCCGTCACCTATGGTAAGCTGGCAGACCGCTATACGCTTAAAAGCATCGTCACCTTCGGTCTGCTCGTGTTCGCCGCCGGGTCTCTCATCGGGCTGACTTCGCAAACGTTCGCCATGGCTCTCGCGGGCAGATGTTTGCAAGCTGCAGGAGCTGCGGTCATTCCCGCAATTTCGATGATCATCCCTATGCGTTATTTCGCTCCTGAACGCAGAGGAGCCGCGCTGGGCATGACCGCTGTAGGGCTGGCTTTCGGCAATGCCCTTGGCCCTGTTGTCGCGGCTTTAATTGTAAGCACTGTTCATTGGCGGTGGCTGTTTGCTGTGCCCCTGCTTGTTTTGACGGTTCTTCCTCTATACCGCAAATATTTGAAAGAAGAGCAGCCCGGGACCGCGGGCACCTTTGACTGGCTTGGCGGCATGTTGCTGGCCGTCACGATTGCTTTGCTTTTGATGAGCGTTTCAAACGGACTATGGCTATTCCTTGGCGCCCTGCTCGCCTTAGGCTTATTCATTGCCCGAATCAGCAAGGCGAAGGAGCCGTTTATTGCGCCAAAGCTGTTTCGCAATACCAAGTATACGCTTGGATTGACGATCTCCTTTCTCGTTAACGGCACCTGCTGCTCGCTGTATGTGCTGAGCCCGCTGCTGTTGGCCGACGTACAGAAGCTGCCTTCCCTTTGGATCGGCTTGATGATGGTTCCTGCCGCTGCCGCAGCAGCTATATTCGGGCGCAAAGGCGGTAAGCTCGCGGATGCCAAAGGCAACCCCTTTGTCGCTTATTTGGCCGCCGGCTTACTGCTCAGCTGCTTTATACTGCTTTCGACGTTTACCGGCGGATCTCCGCTGCTTATTGCCGCTTTTCTGATTTTGGGCAACGTCGGACAGTCCTTCCTGGTCATCGCCGTTTCCAACTCCGTGTCGAGAACGTTGCAGCCGGAACAAGCAGGCGTCGGCATGGGCATGCTCGCTATGGTCAACTTTATTGCGCAAGGCATCGCGATCGGCCTCTACAGCAAAGCCGTTGACCTTGGAAGTGTCAGCCTTATTCCAGGCTGGAATCCGCTGTATCATTATGCTGTTGGCTCTATTTTCAGCAATATTAGCCTTGTGCTCGCGGCTTTGCAGTTAGTGATTTTGGTTGTGTTCTTTTTTACGTTTGGCGGAAGACGCCGCGTTAGCACTGCGGCTAAGGTGGCTTCTGTTTCCGGGAATCTCAAAGAATACTTACATTGAAAATGATGCTTTGAACACAAGAAGCCGCTCCAAACCCGAGCGGCTTCTTTTCGTGCTTCTGCTATTAACGCGCGTTTGGAAAAACGCGTTTCACCGTCTCCGTAAATTCCTGGAAGAATCCACTGATCGGATGGCCTAATCGTACATCGGATACGTATTTGTTAACGCGGTCCACAAATTCCGGATTCGTGGAAACATATACCTTTTGAATATTCGGATCTGTCGCTCTGACTTGCTGAGCGATTTGGTGTTCCATGTCAGCAGTGAGCTGACCTTGATTTGAATTTGTTATGGCAGCAACATACGCATTCTTTCCTGTCACAAGCACATTGGCTTGCTTCACCCCGTTTAACTTAACAATCTGATCCGACGCCTGCTTGGCGATTTGAATTTGATTATCCGCAGCCGTAGTTGCCAGAGGCCTAACTTGGTTATGCTGATTATGCTGGTTTTGCTGCATTTGAACACTTTGTTGCTTGACCTGATCCTTCGCTTTATTCGCACAACCCGTGGAGACAATCGTCAAAACACCTACAGTTATCACGATTCCTACAGTGGCAAGCTTCTTTTTCATTTTCATCAGACTCATAGCACCTCCGAAAATAAGCTGCCCTTAATATGCTCACTGTCATGGTTTTCATTCTTAATTATTGTTTGCGTGGTTGGGGCACCCTATTAATTAAAGAACAAAAGGGCTGTCTCTTAGGCCTTTTTCAGACCTTTTGAGACAACCCCTCCTATGAGTTGTATTTCACTTTGTTTCCGATGGCGTCCACCTGCTTCAACCTTTGATGGAACCAAGCAGCACGCCTTTAACAAAGTACTTTTGCAGAAACGGGTATAGACACAGAATCGGCAAAACGGTAATGATGATGGCCGCCGCTTTCATGCCTTCCGGGGGAACGAAGCTCAGATCGGAGCTGTCCAACAGGTTGGTGTCGGGAAGCTGTATCATCTGGTACAGTTTCACCGTAAGCGGCATCTTGGCGGAGCTGGTAATGAAATACAGCGCAGGCGCGTATACATTCCACAGCCCCACGGCGTAAAACAGGGAGATGGCTGCCAGAACAGGCTTGGACAGAGGGATCACAATGCGGACAAATATGTTAAAATCATTGGCTCCGTCTATGGTGGCGGATTCCTCCAGCTCGCCGGGAAGCGCCTCGAAGGACGACTTCATCACGAACAAATTGTAGGTGCTGATCAGCCCCGGCAGCCAAATGGCCCAGAATGTATTCAGAATATGCAAATTCTTAAGTAGAAGAAACATGGGGATCAGACCCCCGCCGAACATCATGGTGAACAAAATCAGCAGCAGAAACAGCTGCCGCCCCTTCAGCCGGTTCTTGGACAGGGAATAAGCCGCCAAGGTTGTGGCCGTCATCTGCATGATAGTGCCTGCCACTGTTATGACCGCGGAGTTTTTCATGGCGTTCATCAGCTGTCCGTCCTTGAACAAATTGGCGAAGGCGGTGGTGGTCCAATCCACGGGCCACAGAAATACCTCCCCCGACAGAATGGCCGTGCTGCCGCTGAAGGAGGTGGCAAGCACATTCAGGAGAGGGAACATGGTGGTAAACGCGCACACGATCAGCATAAGCCCGTTGACGCCACGCAAGCATCTGGTTACCATAAGCCGCTCTCTCCCATCGCCTTGGTTATTTTGTTGACGGTCAGCATCAGAATCAGGGCAATGACGCCCTGGAACAGGCCGACTGCTGTGGAATAGCTGTATTGGGCGGCCTGAAGCCCCATCCGGTATACATACGTGCTGATAACGTCGGATACGCTGAACACCGCTTCATTTTGCAGATTATAGACCTGTTCAAAGCCTACGTCCGTTATTTGGCCCATCTGAAGAATTAGCAAAAGGGCAATGGTGGGGCGAATGCCCGGCAAGGTGACATGCCAGATTTGGCGCAGCTTGGAAGCCCCGTCGATCTTGGCCGCTTCATACTGCTGGGGATCGATATTGGCCATGGCAGCAAGATACAGAATCGTTCCCCAGCCTGCCCCTTGCCAGTTGGAGGACAGGGTAAACATGACCGGCCACCAGCCGGTATGGGTCATGAAATAAATCGGCTCTATGCCGAATACCTGTTCCAGAATGGTGTTGATCACCCCGGTGCTGGGGGACAAAATCGCCACAATGACGCCTCCGAGCACAACCCATGAGATAAAATGGGGCAGGTACAGCAGGTTCTGGATAGTTCTCTTGAACCAGTTGGACCTGATCTCGTTAAGCATCAAGGCCAGCACAATCGGCGCGGGAAACACGAACAGGAGCTTATACAGATTCAACAGCATCGTATTGCGGAACACCAGCCAGAAATCCGGGTTGGACAACAACACCCGGAAATGCTTCAAGCCTGCCCACGGACTCCCCCATATGCCCTTCATGATCTGGAAATCCTTAAAGGCAATAATCTCGCCGTAGAGCGGGGAATATTTGAAGATCAGATAAAATCCCAGCGCCGGCAGCAGGAAAAGATACAGATACCGATCCCTCCAAAGGTAATAAAGGAAGCTCCTTCGCTTTCCTGCGGGAACGCCCGAGTGCGCCGACGCTGCCACAGCCGCAAGCTTCTTCATCCCCCTTTCCCCCCTCCGTACATAATCGCGCCGGACAAGGCCATCTTGGCCAATTGCTCTTTTATTATTGCCGTCTGTTGATTTGCCATGTTGCACCATCCTCTATTCAGTTATTGCTGCGGCTGCCGTTATTTGAAATCCGCTTTATGCTGCTCGTACCATTCCTGGACTTTGGCTTCGATGCTCTTGCCGTTCAGCTTCTCCCACTCGCTGCGGATTTGGCTGATGCCCCACTCCGGAGTCAGATCGGGGGTCATGGTGACCTTGGTGACAATTTCATCCCACTTCTTCTGGAACTGTCCGGAAATATCGGTAAACTCATCCACAGCTGGCGTATACGGAAAATCCTTGCGGAAATCGGTGCTTTGGGCCACCTGAATGGCCTCGCCAACGGATTTCTGCACCTTTTGGTCATTTTCATCGCCGCTTGCCCGGGCCAGAAGGAATTCCGGGGTCATGACCTCCTGATGAACGATCCGGTACTCGCTGGCATAGCCGACTTCCTTCTTCAGCTTGTCGGCGTCCAATGTTACGGGCACGTTATTTTTCAATTCGAAGTGGGTGCCTTCCAGACCATAGCTCAGATTGTACCAGCCTTTGTCCAGCATCCAGTCCACGTACTCCATGGCCGCCTGGGGATTCTTCATATTCTTGTTAAAGATGGTGAGCAGATAGTTGGGCACTTCCTTCTGATAGCCGTTCTTGCCGAATTTCGTGGAGATGGGCGACAGAGGCATCAGCTTAGCGTCCGGCTGGCTCTTGTAGAAGTCCACTGTAGGGCCGTTGTTGAACAAATCGAATAAAATTCCCGCCTTGCCGGTAATCCATAGCTGCTTTTGTCTGGCCCAATTTTTATCCGTAACGTATTCCTTATCCACCAGTCCTTCGGAATATAAGGTTTTGCGCAGGCTCAGCGCTTCCTTGTAACGGTCGGTGAAGAAGGACAGGGTGGCTTGACCATTCTCAATAAACCACTCGCCTCCCCTTGCCATGAACAGGTCTTCAAGGACTGCGGAATAGGCGTTGGACATGGCGATGGCAGTCGTATCCTTCTTCCCGTTGCCGTCAGGGTCCCCGTCCCGGAAAGCCTTCGCTACTTCCACCAGTTCATCCACGGTTGTCGGCATCTTCAAGCCCAGCTTGTCGAGCCAGTCCTGGCGAATCCAGATCATGGTCGCCGCCTGAGTATTGCGCATGCTGGCGATGGCGTAGGTTTTGCCGTCAAAGGTGACAAATGGCTTTAGCTCCGGGTGCTTCTTGATATATTCCTTATAGCTGGTGCTGTATTTCTCAATATACTCGTCAAGCGGCTGGGCCACCCCTTGACTGACAAACCGGGACAGCATATTCCTATCGTACGAGGTGATCAGCTCCGGCGCCTGCCCCGAGGCAACCAGCACATTGAACTTATCCACCTCTTGGCTGCGGGGAATTGGCGTCCATTTCACCTGTATGCCGGATTGCTCGTTGATCCATTTGGTCCAGCGATTGCTCTCATAGGTGCCCTCCTCCGCCGGAACCGCGCCCCGGTCATAGATAGACGCGGTGATGATCTTGGGCTGCGCCGGATTGGAGTTTGCGGCGGCAGTCGCACCAGCAGACGGACTGGCGGTAGATGATTCCGTCGAATCTCCGCAGCCCGCAAGAAGCAGCATGCTGCCTACGGTTAAGGCCATGGCGGCCTTCAAATGTTTCTTTTTCAATTGCTTTGCCTCCCTTTTGTGTTTGTGCGTTATTCAAGCCCGCGGAATGAAGCCCCGAAGCCGCCGGTCGTTATAGCGTTCGAATGACGGCGGCTTCATTCCCTGGCCTCACCTTACCTTACATTTCGATCTATTGCCTAGTTACAAGATTATCGAAGAGCTTGCAGAATGTGATCTCTGCGAGCCACAGCCAAATATGCAAACAGTCGACCAATTAATCCTGATTCACTCTAAGCAGGAGCACGGCGGCTTCGGCCCGTGTTGCGAAGTCCCGGGGGGCAAAATATCCTCCGTCCCGCCCCGTCATCAGGCCGGCCTCATAAACCCCAGCCACCGCCTCCTTGGCCCAGTCCGGCACATCCGCCGCGTCCGCATAACGCGGCAAAGCCGTCTCGGAAGGGCGAAGGCCGATGGCTCTGGCCAGCATAACCGCCATTTCGGCGCGCGTAACCGGAAGCGTAGGGGCAAACGAGCCGTCGGGATATCCTTCAATGATACCCGCTGCCGCCGCTTGATACACGGCCTCCCTGACCCAATCCGGCAGCGCGGCGTCATCCGCGAACGGCTTCACCGCATGGTCCGGCTGCGGAAGCCGCAGCGCCCGGACCAGCAGAAGGGCCCACTCGCCGCGGGTAACGGGAGCGTCGGGACGGTAGGTGCCATCCTCATAACCCTGCACCATTCCGGCTTCTGTTGCCAATCTGATGAACGGCTCCGCCCAATGGCCCAAGATATCGGCAAAGCTCCCCGGTTCACTCCCCTCATCGGGGACGCCTCCACCGCTTCCGGGCGCCGTTCCCGCGTCAGTGCCCGGTTTGGTTCCGGGATCGGCGCCTGGGTTAGTTCCCTGGTTGCTTCCTGGACCGGTACCTGGGTTAGTTCCCGGGTTGCTTCCCGGATTGGTACCTGGGTCAGTTCCCGGATTGCTTCCCGGACCGTTACCTGGGTCAGTTCCCGTTCGGTGCCCGGATTTTCATCCGAAGCCCATTGCAGAAGCACCGGAGACAGCCGCGGAAGCTCGAGGGTCTCTCCGTTCCATGGAACGCCGTCGATCAGGCTGAGGGCGCTTGTCAGCCGCTCGCCGTTCGCAAGCACTGATACCCTTTTGGCGGTGCTGCCATAATTAGTGATGTTCAGCAGCCAATGGCCGTCTTTTCGCACGCTGCGCCATTCCACAGCTTCAACCGGCAACCCAGTCGCTTCATCGATCAGCACAACGGGAGCAGCCGTTTTATAGAAGGAAGTGGTCCTCAGCCATTCCTGGACTTGCGCGGCGGACCAGCCCTCTTCGAGAATGATGGCCCGGCCAAAGACTGCCACCCGCGCCGCCTCGTCCAGCACCTGGTTGTGCTCGTCTTGGCGAAGCGAATCCGCTCCCTGAATCGCCACCGTCCCTCCCGACTCCTGGTACTGGCGAAGACTGTCCAGAGAGTCCCGTTCCAGATGCTGCTGCTGTGGCACCAGGATCATGGAATATTCATTCCCTTTGCCCTCCCGCAGCTGCTTCTCCGTAATGAAATCCACACCGGCTCCGCTGAGGCTGACAGCTCCGTACAGCTTCCGAACCGCATTGGGATAAGTCGTGTTTGCTTCATAGGCCAATGCAGGCAAACTGTAGAGAATCGCCACCTTGGCCCGATCGTTCTGGAAGGCGGTTACCTCCTTCACCAGCCTGTTCAAGTCCAGACTGGTCTTGCCTACCTCAGCCACCACATCCGGCCTGTGCAGCACACTGCCGCGAAAATCGCTGGTCTTGCTGTACGTTCTGGCCCATACCCAGATTGTCGATGCCGAACGCCGGTGCATAGCCCCCTGCCAAAGAACCGTGCGCATATGGTCCACCTGCTCGGGCAAATAGTTGCTGTCCCCGTCCCGGATAATATGCTCTTCGGAATTAAAGACGGGAGCCTCCTTCAGCGATGACAGAAAATCGTAATATCGGTACTGCTCCACCTGGCCGTCGACTCCGGTATTCAAATAATTGGTGGAGTCATTGCCACTGATGTCGCTTAAGGCCGCCATCCCTTCAAAATCGATTCCCTGGTCAAGCCCTCCCAGAGTGCTGTTCATCACCTTGCTGTGAACGGCAAGACCGGGCGCAATTTTATGGACAATATCCGCCATCCACTGATGCCAGCAAGTAAACAGATTGCTGTTGAACCGATACCAATCGTAAAATTGGGGCGTAGCCGAATAGTTAAGGGGCATGGGCACTTTCCCGAAATCGCTGTAGCTGGTGCCGTAAACCCGATTCAACCCAGCAATATTCCCGTTGTACTGCTCTCTCAAATATTCCTGGAATGCCGGCGTATGCGCCTCCGCATCCCTGCGGGTATCGAAGACGGGTTCATTGGACAAGGTTACGCTGTGCAGCGCGGGACTGTCCTTGATCATCGAAATAACCGTCTGCAGATAATCCTGGATCACCTGCCTAGCTTTCGGCGCTTCAATGTTATACTTAATGAAGCCTGTAGCGTTGCTGTTCAACTCGGGCCACTTCGCCTTCATCCAATCGGGAAAATAGTGGGGGGACAACAGCACATTGACCGCAACATTATGCTCGGCCGCCCGCTCCAGCACCTGAACAAGATTGTTTTGAATGCTGGCCTCGGATATCAAGTAGCCTTTGGCGGGATCAATCGCCCTTTCGTCAAACCCGGGATAGAGCAGCAGATTCTCCCCTCCGCCGGCAGCGGTGATGCTGATATCGTCGAACCAGACCGTCCCAGTATTTTCCGATACAACCATGAATTCCAGCGAGGTTTCCTGACTTCCGGTGGTGTAGGTGCAGCCCACTTCCGTCCAATCATAGGTGCCCTTGGGGGCCTGGCACCGCGTCCTCCAGCCGTCCCCGCCGAGGAACCAGGCATTCTTCGCATCCTGCCCTTTAATCCACGCTTTTACCTGATAAGTGGTGTTGGGCTCCACCGCAACTTTCTGCCATACCCTGGCGAATACATTGGAGGCTGCCGACGATTGGTTCACAATGGACAACGATCCGGTACCGCTTCTGTATACGTTGCGATCCGCCGTAATATCGGCCTGGACTCCTCCCGACTTGGAGCTGGACCAGACCGACCATACTTCAGACTGAAGAATAGCCTACCTGGGACCGAACTCAACCTGGATCAAATTGGTGCCGTAGCCGCTAAACTTGGGAATATCCCGACGAACCTCGTCGAAATGGCCGTATCCCGTAAAAATCACCTTGTCCTGCTTGACCGTGTCCCCGGAGGAACCGGCCACATCCGCAATGAAGGAATAGCCGTCTATACGGATGGGCGAAGAGCCTGTTCTATAGCGCTGAACAGCTTTTGCCTCTTTGGAGCCTTCCAGATAAGCCTGCAGATTATCCGTCGCCTCACTGTAAAGATGGTCCAGTTGATCAGCCACATAAATCGCACGTTCTTTCTCGCCATTCAGAATGTCGTCCTTGCCGTATTGAATGAAGTCTCCAATGACCGTGGCATTCACCGTCTCATAGTCCACCGGTATCCCCTGCTGCCGGGCCTGGTCCAGCAGCGCCTTCAGTCCGGGCAGCAGACTTTTCAGCCGGTCGAACCGGGCCAGAAGCTGCTCGTCGCTTTCATAGACGGATACGGAGCTTTGATGGGTCTGTATCTCGCCCGTTACGGGGTCTTCAATTTCAAAATGAACAGGGTAATCGCCCCGTTCCCCATACTGAACAGGGAAGGTCAATCTGACGGCATGCCCGGCGGGAACTGTGATTTGACGATCGACTCCCAGCTCTGCGGAGCGGACAAGCAGCGCCGCATCGGCCTGATCGAAGTTCAACAGGTCCAAGGTGCGGGTAACGGTATCTCCCGCCATAGCCGAAGTGGGAGCGGAGAGCCACGACAGCCACTTCGCCCCGTCGGCAACCAGCTTGGCCGTGCCAAATTGGGAGCTGTCCTTGCCAAGACCGATTCCGTTGGTCCATTGCAGCCAGCCCTTTCTACCGCTGCCGTCATTATCGTTGATCAGGTACGTGAACCGGAAGCTGTCCGTCGGCTTTTCCTTGAACAGAGCCTTCCAGGGAAAGGCGGCTTCATACACGGTTGTTTGGGCGGATTCGTTTCTTGCCGCGGTCAAAGATACCGTCTCCTTGCCCAATTGGGCATTGCCTGCGGCCCATCTCCAGACCTCCGGCACGCTTCCGGTAAGCCCCAATCCGTATTCGGTCTCATAAGCCGCACCGTCGGCGCTGAATGCCAATTGGATGCTGTCTCCGGTCCACATGCTTGAACCGGCCACGCCTTTATGCACCTGGTCCTTGACCTCAAACCAGGCATAGAAGTTCTCCTCGTCGTAGGCGAACTTGACCTTGGCGGACAAATCGGATGCGCCGCCCCAGCCGGTAACATACACCTGACTATTGTCTGAGGGCAGTTCCATGGCTTCCAGCTCCGACCAATGGTTCGCTTGGCCGTTTTTCACAACCGGCAAATAGCTCATCCCGCCCAGCTTGCTCATAAATGCGTTCAGCGGCATGGGCTCTTCGCCGGGAACCGAAGACTGATCCGGTATCTCTACCTCGGCGCTTAATCCCGGCTCGCTCCATTGGAGACCGGGGTTCGCCGCCTGAACCTGCAGCTGGACCGTCTGTCCCGGCGTGACGCCCTCCAGCCGGTAGCTTCGGACATCTCCGGGCAATTGGACCCGAAGGATGCCGTTTGCATAAATCCGGTAAAACGCAACCCCGGATTCATCCTCGGCGGCGGGCCATTGCAGAAGCAACGCAGAACCGTCTTCCGAGACGGATGCCGTCAGGCGGGAGCCTTCAGGCCAAGCCGGAGGAGCCGTGTCACCGCTGGCGGGAAGCTCGTAAGTAATGCTCAGATAAGGGCGGTTTGCCGCCGCTTCCCTGCTGTTGAAGGCTACGATGCAATCGGCCCGCCCCTGATCCAGCAAGGCCAAGCTTGCCCAGGAATCCCCCTTGGCCTGCTTGGCCTTCATATATGCCGTTACATCATCGCTGTACCACGCTTCAGGCTGCCTGTTGAGCAGCGTGATGCCATTGCCGGCGGCTTCCGTGGCGGCTGGCTTGGTATTCCAAGTCAGAGCTGACTCGCTCCAGCTGTCGTTTTCCACCTGGTACACGCTGACGGTAACCGCTTTGCCATTGGCTGCCGTCCCGTCCGCCGCAGCGCCGTAAAGATGAAGCTGCGCATGTGCAATCCGTCCCGGAACGGCGCTTAAATCAAACTTCAGGAAGGATTCCCTCATGCTGTTGGGAGTGGTCAAGGAATATTTGACATTAAGCACACTCGCCGATCCAAAATTGTTGCCCGCATCAATGCCGCCCTTCGTATACGCATCCTCCGCGGCGTAAACCTGCATGGTAACCATTTGCAGAGACGCGCCCGAGAGCTCACCCGCCTCCGCCGTATTCCCCGTCCATATCCCCGAGACTAAGGAACACATCAGGACGGCGCTCATGATGGCCGCCAACCGGGGAATAAAGCGCTTACCAAAACTCGTGCAAAATAAGTTCACATTTAAGCCTCCCACAATGTAATTTGAACAGACTGTGCGGAATCGTCGTTTCCCTCATTTTCAATTTCCGCTTTTCCAAAGTAGCATCAATGCCCGTAGGTGAAAAATCACATTTTTGGCTTTGGCATGACTTTTTTAATCCTAGAAGGATTTCCTTTTTCACTCTCAACCTTCAATACCGGTAATGCCAAAAATGCAAGTGTCCGTGAAAAATGCAACTTGCCTGCTCCGCGCGGAGAGAATTATAATGAGAGGCACAAACGATCGGGGGGGCGTCTACGGGTGCGGCGAAATATGGCATATAGAATTCAATTCATCTACGCTTCCCTCTTCATCATCATCATTGCCAGCACGGCGCTGATCTCCTATGTAAGTGGTACAAAGCAGTTGGAGCAGGAGGTCATCAGTTCCAACCTGCAGATGCTGAACCAGATCAACAAACGAATGGAGAGCTCCCTTGCGGAGATCGACCGGTCGATCGTTCAATTGCTTCAGACGGGGGACGCTTCCTTCTTTTTCAACACTCCGCGTTCGGACAGTCCCGAATACTTGATCCGGCTGGACGGCTTTCAATCCCAGATCAGCGGGCTCAAGCGCTCATACCCTGCCATCCAGTCTGTGTATCTATACTCCCGGGCCAACGACATGCTGCTATCCGACGAGTTGTATAATCCCACCTCCGAGGAGGCGGATAAAAATTGGATCAGCACGTTTTATACGGAAGATTTTTATTACAAATGGACGGCCAATCCCCTCTTCAGGGAAAAACCTGTCAACAGTCATACCGTTACGCTGATCCGGTTTTATCCCATGGCGGAAAAGCCGAAGGACCGCAAGGGCGTCATCGCCGTCAACCTGCCCGAAGCTATGCTCTCGGACATGTTCTCCGATTTGCAGTTCGGCAATAGCGGCAATGTGCTGGTTACGGACGAGCAAGGGACCATCTTGTCCCACACGGACAAATCCTGGATCGGCCGGAATATCGCGGAGTACAAGCTAGGCGGGCAATTATTGACGGAAACAGATAGCGGATTCATCCGGCACAAGAACGGCAAAGCTTCGGAGTGGGTGTTTTACGGCTCTTCCTCTTATACCGGGTGGAAGCTGGTTTATGTAGTGTCCCAAGGCCAATTGAGCGGCCTGTTCCTCGCCATCCGCAATATTCTTCTTGTTCTGGCAGGCGTAATGGTACTGCTGTCGGTAGGCTCCGTCGTATTGGTCAATCGGAGATGGTTCAGTCCCATGGAGCGGTTTATCAATAAGGTGGAGTCCTTGTTCAACAAGCGGGATGGGGAGACAGTCGGAGATACGGCGGGCGGCGGGCGCTCGGACCTTAACAGTCTTGAGGGAAGGATCAGGGACGTGCTGGCCGGGTACTCGGATGCGGTGCGCCAGAATCAGGAAAGCAAGCCCGCCCTGAAGCTGCAAATTCTGTTTGACATTGTGACAGGACACCGGACCCGCTACGACCTGGCCAAAACATACTTTGACCACATTGGCATTGCGTTCTACCCGGCAAACTACATCGTTATGATCGCCGAATTCGACAATAAGGCCCTGCTGGAGAAGATGTCCGATTTGAACCTTTATTTGTATGCGGTTTGCAATGTGGCGGAGGAGCTTATGGGCGAGCAGGAGGGGCTGAAGGGAGGGGCGGTGCAAATCAATGAGTACCAGGTGGTTATTCTGGCTAGCTTTCAAGAGGATGATGCCGCCGTCAACGGACAACGGGCCATTCATCTGGCCCACGCGTTAAGCCATGCCGTCCAGACCTACATCAAGCGCTCCGTCAGCATTGGCATCGGCTCCTATTGTCGGCGCTTCGCCGATATTAAGAACTCGTATCAGACGGCCCAGGAGCGGATTCATTACAAGCTGGTTGCCGGACATAACACGGTCATCACCGGCGACGATATTTCCGGCGGGGACGGAGCAGAGTTGATGGAGCTGTTCGATCTGGCCGATCAGCTTCAGGATGCCGTATGGCAGACCAACATGGACAAGGTTGCGGAGCTGTTGTCCTCCATCTTCAGCCTAGCCGCCCGAAGCGGCTTTACCGACAAGACGATGGTGCAGTTCGGACTGCAGCTCATTTACCGGACCGGCAAAAAAACCGCCGATCACGCATTGACGGAGCGCCTGCAAACCGATCACGCCAGGATCGAGGGCGAGCTTAGCCAAGCCGGCAGCTTGACGGATATGCGCGAATACCTCTTCAAGCTGATGGAGCAGATGGTGGAGGCCTTGGTGGAGAAAAGAACTTCCAAAGGCAAAATGGACGAATTTATTGCCCGGGTCAAGTCCTACATCAGCCTCCATTACGCAAACAGCGAGCTTTCCCTAAGCTATCTGTCCGATGAGTTCGGAATCAGCCCCAACTATTTGAGCAAAACGTTCAAGACCAGCACCGGCGTGAACTTCGTCGATTATGTAATCGCCGCACGGATGCAGACGGCGCAGAAGCTGCTGCTTCAGGATCAGGCCACCGTCAACCAGATTGCCGAGCAGGTGGGATACACCAACGTGACCAGCTTTATGCGGAGCTTCAAAAAATACAGCGGCATGACCCCTTCGGAATACCGGCAGGCGGAACGAATCAATTCGCTGCCCAGATAACAGTCAAACCGCCAGGATATCCTGGCGGTTTGTAGTTTATTCGATGGTATTTCCGGCAGGTTACAGCACCTTGGACAAAAATGCCTGCGTCCGCTCCTGCTTGGCGCTGGTGAAGATTTTCTATATATCCCCAGCCATATGGGGGAACTAGAGGACGCTATTTGGACTTCATGGTGCCGCTTCAGTTTCAAAAGGGAACCTACAGGGTCTTATTTGCCCTAAACGGCCTTCATACTGCTTTAAACCTGAAATATAGCGGATCAGAGTTCCCTCTGAATGGCCAAATCGCTGCTTTTGGGGCAAATAGCGGACTATTTGTTCCCATTAACGCCATCAGGTCCAGCCTGGCCTCTGAGCCAGCTCCATTATCCTGATGGAGCAGCTACTCCGCGTCGCTCCCGGCCGAAGCCGCTTCCCGCAGCGCAGACAGCGCCTCGTCCAGCGAGTCGCCACCCACCGAGCCCGAAGCCGCGCTCGCCATCTCAGCACTGTACGCCCACCAGCGCACGCGCACATCCGACGGCTCAGACGTTTGCTGCACCTTCACGCCGATCCGGAAAGTGCCCTTCTGCGGATAAGCGATGGTGCCGATCTTCACTTCCGGCGCATCAGGCTCAAACTCGGTGCCCTTGAACACATCGGATGCTCCGCCATATACCCGCTCCCCGCTGGACAGCATGTCGGAGAAGGCATCGCCTCCGCTCTCTTCCAGACTCGTGATGATCAACACGTTGCCCTCGCCGAGTCCGTGCGCAATCTCGCCGGAGAAAAAGCTTTTGGTCGCTTTCCCGAACGGCGACACCGAAATCTTCGTGAACGGCTCCACAGGTATGCTCACTACGCCGCTCACGATGCCGACAATGCCGCTTCCCCCGCCGGCCGGAATTCCCAAATCAAAAGAAAGCTCGCTAATCGCTTTATTGTAACTGACCTTGAACTCCGGCGGCTGCCCCGGGGCCAATGTTTTCACTTTGGACTTCGTCACAAACTGCCCGGATGTCTCGTCGCGATACTCGCTCGTTTGAGCAAGTCTGTACATGACCGAGGAATTGTACACATACTCATCGAACGGCACTTGCTCGACACTCTCAATTACATAGGTTGGCCCCACCTGGATAAGGCAGATTTTGGCCAAATAAATGCAAGGCTCAGATGGTGCCTCCAAAGAAGCTTCCAACGATTGTTTCACAAAATCCGTCATCAAGCGTTCCCGCACAGCATCGCCGATCATTTGAATCTCGCCGACGGCCTGCGCTTGCAGCTCCAGCTGCTTATCATCCAGCTTCAAAACGGCCGTGCTCGCCTGCACGCCGATTGTCGCCTTCACGCCCACGCTGCTGTCCGCCCGCAGCAGCACCTTCATTTCATATTCGCTCTCTTGGCCGTCCTGCGGCTCTTCGAACACAATCGAATTACCTTCTATCGCCTCTACGCGATCCGCCGCCAGTTCATATTGGAAGGAGAGCCGTCCGGCCTTCAACGTCTTCTCAAAACGCAGCTTCATCTCAAACAGCTGACCCGGATTAACATAACGAGGCGTTGTCTGAAGCACTCGCACATGCGAATCTTGGTAGAGCACAACCGTTTGGTCCGTCAAATTCGCCAAAGGCAGCTTGGCAGGGTCCGGCGCATCCTCACGGATAAAGAGCCGGTAGCTTTCCAGCACGCGGTTATAATCATTAATTTCATCCGAACGAACGGAGGAATTGGCTACGGCGTGAACAGGCTCTTTTTCCTTTTCGTCATAGGCAATGCAGAGGTATACGTTCTTCGCGTACTCGTTGTTGCTGAACCCGTCCATCATCGAAAGCTTCAATGTCATCGGTGAAGGCACGACAATTTCCCGCCCCAGCGCATCGATCGCAGCTCCCATTTCCACAGAAACCGACTTCTCGTCGACAGCGACAACTTGCAGACCTGTAAGCACACCGGACCCGTGCAGGAGACGGTTCATCATTCTGCGCTTGTCATTGAAATATTTTTGTTCCGACTCAAAATCCCTGACCGTCAGCAGCTTTCCATAGAAATACCGATTGCGCTCAAACGGGTAATAGCGTGTTTTTTTCATAAATATCCCCTCACCTTCCAAGGCTCATTTCGTTTATTCGATTTCTGAATCCAGTTCCAACCGGGTATGTATATCCATGCGTTTATCGCGATCCACATCGATCAGCACCGTATTGTAAGGCATCGAGGAACGCTGGTCGAGCGTTAATAACGTAGGCTCAGATAAGTAAGTATTAATGCCCAGATACGTATGCATATCCGCGTACATCCACGGCTGCAGAACGATCAATTTGCCTTCGGTGTAGGCGGGCTTTTGGTCTTCGATAATCTGTTCAATCGTGAGACGCTGCGCATCAGTCCGCACCACTTCAGGCTTCAGCATAATGCAGAAGCAGTAAGGATTATCCCCGTACAATTGGGCAAAAAGCTGCCGCAGCTCCGACGTCTCCTGCATCTGCTTAAATTGGAAATATTCAAGCAAAAACGGTTCAGAGCCCGTATAAATCTTCAGCATGTTAATTAAGCCCTCGCGAGTGCCGCGCAATTTATACAGCTCAGGCGCCTGCTTCATCAGCTCCCTTAGCTTCTTCTCGCCCCATGCCTCATGATCCGTGATCGCCAGCCACCTGCCCAGCCATTCCAGATAAGTTCCCGATACCGCATCCGGATCGAAATGAGCGGAAATATGGTCGATTTTATCCTCCATATCATCAAAGAACGTGCTGAACATCGCCAAAAAACGCTCCAGAAAAGGGCTGTGCTCCTCATCCTGCTGATAAATCGGCGGCAAATACGCAATCAAGGATGTCCTTGGATAATAAACCCGCAGCTTTCTAATGAAAGGCGACTTTTGCTCGCTGCCGATCAGCTCCATTTTGAACCAAAGATAACGGCCCTTGGCATTCAACAGCGCATCTTTGGGATTAAGGATCGGCTCCGACCATAAATCGCGCGTAGCCGTCAGCTTTTCCCGCACGCCAATCTCCGGATCGGTCAGGTAGCTTGTATAGTTTACATAGTCGCCAGCAATCAGCCCTTCACTTTCATCCGAGGCAAAATAAGAAAAGCGAACCTGCGTCTCTTCCGGAATGTCCGCTTCCAGGCGGATTTTGTGCCACTGCGTTTCCGTTTCCGTCGTATCCAGGTCTCCCGAAAAATAGACCGCCTCCGGCAATTGGGTCCCCTCAAGAAGCATCGTTCGGTCCCGAAGATCGAGCAAGCTAATCTGACCGCTGATCCGATCAAACACGTACAATCGGTTCCGGCTATCGTGCACCAGCGCATCCGTTCGACCCCGGAAGTTCGAAACTTTATCGAAAAACTCGCCATTTCCGCGATATTTCAGAATAAACCGCTCGGTCACCCCTTCTTGCTGCGCGTACCCGCTGTCCCCTATATAGAGATTATGATTCGTATCAATGGAAATGCCTGCAAAGCGTCCTTCCTGCTCCAGCTTAAAATACAACGTCTCCCGGCCGTCCTCATGGAACACGGTGACCGTTCTGAGATGCGTATCCAGCAACGCCAAAGTGCCATCTGCCGCAGCGGTAAAATATCGCCCATGCAGCGCAGAAACATCAACCGCTTCTTCCATTCGGTGGATGTCATGCTCATAGACGCGCACGACTTCGCCTGCGGAGTTCCACTGGAGGATGCCAATCCTGCCACCCTTGGGAACCTGCGGAGTTCCATTCATACCAACCGCAATATCCAACGGAACCGTCGTATAAAACGTTTGTTTACTTGCTAACTTTGAAGTGACGGAAAGCGGGTAGAGCTCCAATCCCTTCCAGTCGCCGACCGCCCACATCGTCTGTCCATTAGAGAGGGAGTACACAGCAATTCTGCGCTCCGTCGACCGCTCGCTGTCTGCAATGACCAGCAGATCCGACATGGAAGCCAGCTTCGCCCGGTGGCTGAACAGCCCATGCCCATGCCGAAACAACGACTCTAGATGACGGCTTTGCTCATCATAAATCCACACATTCGAAGCCTCGTCCAGCAAAATCAGTTTCCGGCCGGCACCGACAGTCATCTCGTGAATCGGGTGAATGCCTTCCAACTCGTCCGTGCGAACGATGCGATGAATGCTGTACTTCTCGGTCTGCCGTATCGAAAGACCCGTTTCTTTCATATCGATGTTGGCTTCGCAGCCTTGCTCCCAGTCAAGCGGTTTATTCAGCGAAAAAAATGTTTGCCCATCCTGCATCGTTCGTCACCTCTTTTCTTTGGTCACACTATAGTCTCGGCGCTGCGTGGCGGAGGGTCTGCACCCAAGCCTCGGCGTGTGCCATATAAATCTCGCTCGTTCTCTCGGCGGGCTGTCAACTCAGGCACCGCTCCCCCTTCACGCTCGGAGAAAGAGCTGCTAACACCTCCACACGCAGCGAAAGGGAACTATGGTCCTCTATTTTCTCCAATTCGACCCAATTCGGCCATCGAGGGGAACTACAGGACGCTATTTAGCCGCTGCCGTGTAGTTTCATCCGATTTGGGTCCAAATAAGACCCTGTAGTTCCCCATTCCGCCCCAATTTGCAGCTATTCCCCAAAATAAGGGATCATAGTTCCCTTTCGTGCTCCGACTCCCCCTGCATGCCCGTGGAATGTCTGCACTTCAAGCACCACTCCCCCTGCACTCTCAGCGGGACGGCTGCCAACACCCCACGCACACCCAAAGGGAACTATGGTCCTCTATTTTCTCCAATTCGACCCAATTCGGCCATCAAGGGGAACTACAGGGCGCTATTTAGCCGCTGCCGTGTAGTTTCATCCGGTTTGGGTCCAAATATGACCCTGTAGTTCCCCATTCCGCCCCAATTTGCAGCTATTCGCCAAAATAAGGGATCATAGTTCCCTTTCGTGCTCCCCGCTCCCGCTCCACGGCTACAAGTCGGTCTGACTAATCGTCTCCACCTCATGGTTGCCGGAATACACCAACGCATAAGGCGGTATGTGGATATCGCCGGCGCCATCCTTGTGAAAACCTGTGCCTTCGGCGTCCAGCCAAAGATCCTGCACATAAACCACACCTTTAACCCTGGAAATAACGCCGTATATATCGCCCTTGTACACCGTTCGGCCAAAACGCCAGCCCTCCGATCCCTGACCATGATCCATAGGCTGAAGCAGCAGTCTTAACTCTTGGGTGATGCGGCGCTGTTCGTTTTTGTACTTCGGCTCCATGACCACCACAGCATGAACGGTGATTTTAATATATTCCGCCGGAATCACATGGAGCTCTGTCGTCAAAAGACGGTGCCGATCCAAATGTCCCTTGATCGTCTGCAAAAATCCCTTGCTCGCCTTCGGCTTATCGCTCTCGCTGTAAGGCACAACCGCGACAGTCATCTGCGCCGGCGCTTTGACTTTGGGATAATCCCGCATGCCCGGCTTATACAGCGGAATAGCTTTCACCCGCGCGACGCGCAGACCCGGCGTCGCCTTCGCGATGCGCTCGTAGTCATCGCCGGTCACCGCCCGCGTCGGCATATCCAGCTCGCGCCGCACGCGCAGCTTGGCCTGCGTGAGCGTCTCCGCTTCCAGTCCGCCCCGCGCCGGAAACGGATTCGTCACGCTCACGCCGTGCTCCTCCGTGAAGCCGGTCACGAGGCCGTCCTTCACGTTGCCCCGCTCGCCCCCGCCCGCCTGCAAAGCCAGGAACCGAATGTTCGGCTCCACCGACTTAGGCGGGACAAGCCCCGCTTCGTTATTGCCGAAGCGGATCGTTCCAGCTTCAGCGTCGTAGACGTAATGCCTGTCCGTGGACTTCGAATTATCGAAGTCATCCACGGACTGCCAGTCGTCCCAGACGACGCTGTGGGACCCGCGCTGCAGGTATCCGACCTGCAGCAGCATGCTGCCGGGCTTGAACGTCCGGCCGCGCGCGACCTCAAAGGTCTGCCCGGGCAGACCTTTGCTGCCCCCGACATAACGGCCGTAGTCGAACTCGGCCGTATACGCAATGAGCCGCACCCGCTGCGCGCCTTGCGGCGGGATGCTGCCGTTCACCCCGTCGCCGAAGCGCAGACGGGTCGTGCGCCGGACCGAATCCTGCAGCAGCAGGCAGACGAGATCGTCCGGTCCGTAGTCCTCCAGCTCGGCGACGATATGCCAGTCGCGCCAGCGCCCTTGCTCGTCCTGCACCTGCACCGTGTGCAGACCGTTATATGCAAGATACGAGCTAACCTCGAAACGCTGATCCGGTTCGCCGGAAGAGTTGAAAGCCGTCACCTCGCTAAACGTTTCCTGCTCCGCCGCACGGACGCTGTTAAGGCTCACCTTCTCAATTTTGGGCGACAGCTCATAGCCGTCCTCCTCCAGTGTACAGCAGATCCAGTAGCGGCTGCGGTCATCCGCAGGATAAAGCGCCATTGGCATCATCTCCGAAGTAATGCGGAAACGCACTTCACCGCTCTGTGACAAATGCACCGTCGTGTCAATGACCCCTTCAACAGGCAGCCAGCTTTCACTTTGCCCAGGCTGATCTTGCACCTGATCTTGTCTCGCACCAGCGAACGACCATCCTACCTTAGCGGACGAAATAATCGGCGTGGCCGCATCTTTTTGATGACTTACACGGACCGGATAACGGTCGTACAGCTGAAAAGAGAGGGAGACCTCTGTTTCCACAGGCAGCGCCCGATCAAACCCGAGATACAGATGTGCTCCTTTAATCGCCTCTGCCCCAAACGCGTAATAGGCAATTTTCGCCTGATTATTCGAAGTGAAATCGCCGGCAGCCGTCTCCGTGCGCACCAGCACCTTTTCCAGCGTGGAAGAAACAAGCTGCACCGTGCGCAGCGTCTCGAAACGCTGATCCATCGCTTGCAGCGGCGTCCCCTTAGGGAGCACAAGCTGCTGCTGCACGCTAGAGAAGGCCACATCGCAAACAGCCGACACCGCTTCACGCGGACGAATGCCGAGCAGCTTCAAAAACTTCCGCTCATTCTTCTCCGTAACCCTGTTCAAATAATACTGCTGCATCTCGGTCATCCAAGACATCAACTCCAGCAGCGTAATCCCCGGGTCATGCTCATTTTCATCCGTCCACTCGGGAAAAAGCTTCGGAATCGACTTCCGCGCTTCCAGTACCATCTGTTCAAACATGCGGTCATCCAAATTAGGAATTGGCAGCACTTGTGCTCACCTCCTTTGATTATGATTACAAAACGTTCACGACCACCTTGTGCTTTCCGCTCACAATAATGCCGTGCGGAAGTGCCGGCAGGCGATTCACATCCAGCTCGACGCGCTCGCCGTCCTCCAGCTTATAGACCGTCATGTAGAGCTTCTCCACATGGCTGATCGTTCGTATCGTTTTGAGCAGCGCATAGAAAACCGAGGGATGAATCTGCTGGCCGATCGCCCAGCCCTTGCCATCGAAATTTCCTGTCAACGGATCCAGGAAGCGAGTAAGCTTCTCCACCGCCTGTATTTCCGTCGCGACAACAGCATCCATGCCTTCAACCGCCACGATAGCCGAAACGGATATTTCCATATACACCGGCTCGATGACTTGCAGCCGCTCCGGGAAAGCGACGAGACTGGAAGCCCGCTCGATGATATAGCGCTCGACTTGCTTTTTCAGTACAGGAAACGCAAGGCTTCCCTGCTGGCCTTCCTTCGGCAAAATGACGAGTGTCATCGCGCCGATCTCCTTTTGCATATAAACATTCCGGTTTGCGATGCAGCAGACTTTGGCGATGTTCGGATACGCTTCGCGAGCGAGCCATTCGTAATCTTTGGCCGATACCGCACGGTCCCGGTGCTTCAGCATTTCGGGTCCGCGCTGCAGGGCCGACTCCAGCTTCTCGGCTTCGCTGCCGCCCGAAGCCGGCTCCGGGTTGTACACCTCTCCAACGAATGCGATAGAATCCTGCATCTGATTAATTTCCCGTGCGCCTACATTGCCGATTTGTCCCGCTGTAACCTGATACGTCACTTTCAGCTGCTCCAATCCGCCCTTGGGCGGGTGCATGCCATGAACGCCGTCGCCTACACGAATGCGGCCAAACGTACGGTCTATCATATAATGCCGGTCCCGGCTGCCCGAATCCGTCATGTGACGAACGGGAGTCCACCGAACCCACAGCTGAAGCAGGTTGCCTTCCGAATCCCGGCTAATTTCCATCAGCGGCATTCCGGCTCTCTCGTATTCGGCGATCTCCTCTTCGGTGACAAACTCCGTTTCGTCGACCCATACTTCCTCGGACACAATACCGTTTCGGCTCAGTTGGTATTCAGTTTCTTCCAGTCCTCTGGCTTCAGGAACTTCCCCGATAATTGTCTCCTGCTGGAGGACTTGAACTGTGTTCATGTAGAGCCCATGAACGATAGGAACCTGAATCCGCCGCATCGTCTCATCATACTTATCGTCGCGGTTTACGGCGCGAATCCAGAAGCCCTCTTTGCCAAACAACGATTCGTCGGCAAAATCGGAAGGGCCGACGAACTGCACAGGACCGCTCTGCGTCAAGCCGTTCGTTTCGTCGATCACCTTAAGCGGTGCCCATTCGGACGGATGTCCCGGCATTAAGCCGGCACGCAAATACTCCCATTCCAGCAGCGGCAAATCCTGCTCGGCGAAACGCTGCTGCTTCACCGAAACGTAGAGTGAAATAGGGCCTTTTACAGGCGGCGAATCGAAACATAAGTGCAAAGCCGGATGACTGCCTTCCAACGGCTGAAACGGCTCAAAACCGCCCTCCAGCTGCCTGCCGTGACGGGTTCGATCCTCAAACACCGTATTATTCAGCGCCAAACACCGCTCAGCAGGATAGAGGCGATCCTCATACGCATACGTCAGCGAGACGTCATCCATCCATGGGGATAAATAAACCGCCTGCGCCACATACGCATTTTCGATATGCAGAATCCGCGCTCTAATCCAGTGGTTTTCGTTGCCGTTCACATAAGTAGCTTCGAGATCAAGCGGACAGCGAAAACGAATGTCCTTGCGCACTTTCTGCTCCTGCGGGTAATAAAACAGCTTCTCCGCTTCTTTTCCCGCCTCAAGACGCACCCAGGTTGTCCCGTTCCAATACTCCCAAGCGACCTGCAGCACCGTAACATGGATGACGGGCGGCTTATCAAATTTGGATTTTTTCATGACCATTTTCCAATCGATATTTTCCGTCAATTCCGCTCCAAAACGGTTCTGAACCGCCGAAAGCCCAAAGCTCAGCTTGATGTCGCCGTCCTTTTTCGTGAACACTTCCTGACTCCCGATATAAAAAGAGCCGTAGAGCGCAAACTGATCGCCAAACGGATAAAAACCGCCTGGATCCGCAGCAATATCATTGTAAAACATAAGATCCGGCCGAATGCCGCCCCTTCCCAAACTGTCGACGTAATCCGTTTTGAACGCAATATGGTCCATGGACAGCCGGCTATCCGCCAGCGTTTTCCCACCGCTCAGAAGAGGCTTCAAACGGCACTGAATCCAGCGTCCCGCCCTACTGCCAACTTCCCTCTCGGCAAGCTCCCCATCCTGATCTTTCGACAGAATCACTCGATTGCCCTTGGCCTCTACTTGGTCAAAAGCCATCCAGCCGTCCGCAGTAGCATACAGCCACTCGGTTAGTTGAGGGTCTGCCAGTTGGCTGGACATGGCCAGCTCTTCGAACCGCCTTTTGGAGTTGCGGAATTCGATTTCGATACGCGCCGTACGGTTCAAGGTGAAGAGAGCGCTGTGTTCCAAGAAAATGGCATGCTCCTGCAAGTTATCGCCCTCCAGGCCGAAAAGCGCCGTCGGAGCTGCCAAACCTTGCCGGGAAGCCGTCAAAAACTGCTCCGCAATGCGAATAATCTTGTCCTGTTTACGGCTTGTCACATAAACATCCGTTATCAGGGCAGGCGTCAACAGCGTGCTGCGCGCGGTTTCATATAACAAATTGCCGCCTTCGGTTGCAGCCGCAACCTGTGTGCCGGCGGATATAAACACCGGCTCCTTCGTGCCTTCGTTCAGCGCAAAAGTCAGATAACTGCTGGCCGGTCTTGCCGGAAGCAGCGTGATATCGAACATATTGAGGAACGAAATAAGATTTTTCGTCGGAACACGGTTCAAGCGCTTGATATTATCATGAAACATATCCGCAAACATGAGAAACAAGGCCGAACCCGGGTCCGGGTTCTCAGGCGTAAACCGCCATTCCGGCGTATAGTACGGCGCCATTTGCCTCATCTGCGCTATGAGATCAGGTATTTCTCTGGGATCAATTTTGGGAGGTTGCATCGCTCAGCTTCACCTCCTCTCTTGCACGTATCGTCATCGTTTCCGCTGCCTCTTTCTATTTGGAGCCTTCATATAAGTAAAAAGGATACACTTGGTTAAACAAGTTATTGGTCGTACGCACCAGATAGGAAATGCGAATCATCACTTTCCCCGGATCGTCCGCCTCCGGCACGGCTTTCACTTCCACTTCATGAACCCTCGGCTCCCAGTTCCGGATCGCCTCTTTAATATTGCTTTCGAGCAAATGCAGCGATGTATCGTCCGTTAAGCCAAAAATAAACTCCTGCACGCCGCAGCCGAAGCTCGGACGCATGACCCGCTCTCCCTGTGTAGTGCCCAAAATAACGCGGATCGCTTCAGCGATGTCTTCTTCATACTCGGACATCCGAATTCGCCCTGTTGCAGGGTCAACCTGAATCGGGAATTTCCAGCCTCGCCCCAAAAATGCTTCCGACACCCGGACACGCTCCCCCGTTAGTTGATTTTGACCATACTGCCTTTAATATTAATGATGCCGTCTGATTTCAAATCCAGTGTGGCCCCTGCCTTGAGCGCCATCGTCGCAGACGCTTCTATGTTAATTTGCGTTGATTTAATTTTGATTTCTTTCGAGCTTTCAATCGCGACATCGCCTTTGGCATTAAGGGTAATCTTAGAGGTTTGGCTGACGACTGAAATCTCATTGGCCGATCCGCCTTTGATCAAAATCTGATTGTTTCCGCTTTGATCGGCAATCGAAATGCTGTCGTCTTTATCCTTCAACTCGATAATTTGGCCCTTTTTGGTTTTAATCGTGATGCTCTCGTCACCGCTCTTATCATTGAACGACAACTCATGACCTGAACGCGATTTGATCACCCGCAGATCGTTTTTGTCGGCCGGCGTCGGCGGCTTGTTCTTGGGATTCCACAGCATGCCGATCACGAAAGGCTGACGAAGCTCCCCCAGATGGAAAGCGACCAAAACCTCGTCATTCACTTCAGGGATAAAAAGACTGCCCATCTCCTTGCCGCCCATCATCGTGGCAATGCGCACCCAATCCGTTTCAGTTTCCGTTTCCTGCAGTGGCAGCTTCAACTTCACTCGCCCCAGCTTATCGGGATCGTTATTGTTCGTCACAACTGCGACCATGACACCGCCGATTTTCTGGGAAGCGAAGTTGGACACACCGCCTAGGGTGATATCGGGAAGTTTGAACATTATACCGCATTCCCTCCTAACTGAAAGCGCGTCGTGTAGCCATCGTCATCAATCAGATGCGTTGCGCCGGTCACATAATAAGGCTGATTAAACTTTTTACCTACGCCGTCAAGCTTGATATACCTTCCAGCCCGAATTTCAGGGATACCGATACATTCCCCGGAACCGCTGATCAGCTTCATCGCATGTCGATTCAAAATAGCCGTTGCATAGGTTTTAGCCTCTTCGAGGGAAGTGACATTGGTGTAAACATGTTCCACGAAATCCCCTTTGGCAGCAAGTATATCCTTGCCTGTCTTGGAATTCCCGCCCAGCTTCGAAATAACGGCCGACTCGCCTTCGATGACTTTAAGTTCCTTATTGTCCCAAGCTCGTACCTTGACGCCGGTTATTTGCTCAGCCAGGTTCATATCGATCGTCAAGCTGCGCAAGGTTTTGCCCATCTCGAGCGTCAGTACCGGCGTCATCTCCGTTAGAGGTTTGCGGAAATACAAATGCTTGCCTACCACAAAGAAATCATAGTTAACCAAATTCGCTAGATTTTGAATAAAATGATAGTCGTTAATCTGGCTTTGCGAAATAGCCGGATATTCCGTCGTCGTCGCATCGACGTGTACCTGGGCTCCGTAAGTTTTGGCGATTTCCTGGACAATATCGCTGTATTTCTTTTTGTTCCACGAACGGGACTTCGTCCCTTTCATCATCAAATACGAAAGATCCATGCCCCGCACAATGAGCCCCGGAGCTCCATCCTCGGGAAAATCAACGACAACGGACGTAATAAAGCCTGAAAATACCGGAGTAAATTTATCTACATAGCCAAGGCTGATGTCAATCGGCTTCCCCAAAGCTAAGTCGCTCAGCCATTGAAAATCATTCTTCGTCACATCGTAAGCGTTCGTGATCCGAAACGAGAAGGAGTCTGCCGTCCCCTCTATGGACGTTTCCACGCGGATCGTGGAAATCGCTATATTATCCGTGAGCTTTGCTCCGTCTACGCTAATTAAATACGCAGGAGAGAAAAACTCTTTATACTTTTTGGCCAAATCATCATAGGTAAAAGAGCTGGATTCTAAGCTTAAAGTTGCCATCGCATTAGTCCAATCTAGGGACAGCAATGCGGCGTCCCGTTACGACCTTAAGCGGGTTATCGATCTGATTGGCTTTGGCAATTTCCCGCCATAAGCTTGGATCTTCATATTCATGAGCCGCAATCATCCAGAGCTGTTCCCCTTGCTTCAGCATCTTTTGCTTCGTCCGATCCGCAGAGTGGCGGGGAATTGTCTGAAGCTGCTCTTTCTTGCTGTGCCACGAGCGAAACGTAACTTTCAGTTTGGCGCGAACCGGCACGCCGGTATCGAGAAACATGGTGAACTGCTGGTTCACCTTCTCGACGACGCCCTTGAAGTCCAGGGAACCCCACACAAAGCGGCAAATCGGAGGCGCATGCAATTCCTTCTCCACATCCAGAAGACCGGAGATTTTCTTCGTATGCTCACGGACGTCCGTCCCTTTTTCGTACGTATCAAAATATAAATCCATTGCGAGCGTCGTCGTTCCTCCGCTCACGAATTGACCGATTGGCATGGACAGACCCGGCACAGTTTTCCAAGAATAGCTGTTGGCCGTATCGAGGGTATATTCACCCGGATTGAACAAAACTTGCACATTCTCTTTGCTGTTTCCCTTGTCTACGATTATCATCGCTTTCTTGAGTGCCATAGGTGTCAGTCCTTTCCTTTACGTATATAAAGAGTTATAAAGATCACAATTATATAAGACACAGTTCTAAAAATTACAATCCGCGGCGCTGCCGTTCGAACTTCATTCTTTTCTCGATCTCGCGGAACACTTTGTCTGCGATCTTGGCGACATCCAGCTGCGGCAGCTGTTTCATCAGCTCTTGCAGCTGCTCGTTGCTCAGCTCCGGTGCCGCTTGCGGAACGGGCGCTGCCGGGGTTTGGGCCTGGTCTGCGCTCGCTTTGGCGCGCAGCCAGTCCATCTCCAGCGGGGCCTGCGCTAAGGCGCTGTGCGGTGTGGCTTCCGCTGGAGCATGCTTATGCTCCAGCGCTGGCGGCTGCGAGACCAGATACTCCTGCCTCGCGGATGCGGATCTGCTGCCTACGCGGGGCAGCAGGGTGGTTGGCGCGCTTGCTTGCTGCGCGCCCTGGCGCTGTTCGCCGGCGTTTAACGCGCCGGCGGCTGTGAGCTGCCGCTGCACCCTTGCGGGCAGCGCGGTTTGGCTTGCAGCAGCCAGGCTGGCGCTGCTGCTATGGTTCATGCTGGCGCTGCGCTGCGCGCCAGCCGTTACGGCGGCGGCTCTGCCGATGGCAGCCGCCTGCGTGAAACTGCCCGTCCCTTGGGCGGGCAGGAGGTGTACCGCTGCGGCAGGCGAAGCCGCAGCCCCTCCCGCCAGCATGACACGCGGTGTCATGCTGGCGGGCTGGCGAGCCATAGACGCGCTCGTGATACGCGCGTCTGCACTTGCCGCTGCCCGCGAAGCGGCAGCGGGCTGCTCCGCCTGAGCGCGCGCTTCTTCCAGCGCGCTCAGGCTAGCCCTGAGGGTTCGTTCCGTTGAATCAGACGGGAAGCTGCTGGCTTCCCCCTGATTCCCCGAACCCGTCCTCGCGCGGTGCGCGCGTTCGCTCTCAGCGGCAGCGGTTTGCCGCTGAATATGCTCCACTTGCCTCATGCGCCTAGCTTCCACGGCAGGCTGCTTCCGCGATTGCATAGCGCTCCCTGCCTGCACTTGCAGCTTCGCCCGTGCCTCAGCATCTATTGATCTGCGAATCTCGTTCGGATTTGTTCTGCCTACCCAATTAAGATTTCCCAAACTTGCCTGTCCGACGCTATTCCCAACACGCTCATTACGTGGAAAATTAGCAGAACCAGCCGTCCTTCTAACTAGTGGAGCAGCAGATGGTTCCTGGCTAATCGTTCCTCTAACAACTTCAAAAGACGCACGCTGTGAAGTCCCGGAACCTTCACTCGCACTCACCGCTGATCCTGCCTCGATGGACGTGGCATGGCTTTCGTTTCCTGCAGGCGATACGTTGTCCGTCGAAGCCTCCCTGACTCTTGCTCGCCAAATGGCTTGAACGGCAGATCCTTGGTACGGCTTTCGTGACATCGAGTCAGCTGGCCGACTCCTAAGCAACGCTATCTCGGCTGCTGCCGAGGCAAGACTGGGTCCCATACCTTTCAAGCTGTTCTTAGTTATTCTCGCAGCGATCTCAGCTGCAAAATCACCCAAAAACAGGGAGCTGCGAGTCCTATTACCCGCACTTCTTTCGCTCACATCTTCTGCCAGGAGACCCCTTCTGGAATGTTCACTCGATGTGGCTCGTTCGGCTGATACAGTTTGTGCCGTTTGCGCTGCTTGCACTGTTTGTGCTGCTTGCGCCGCTTTGGCTGCTTGCACTGCTTCTGCTGCTTGTGCCGCTTCTGCTGCTTGTACCGCTTGCGCTGCTTGTACCGCTTGTGCTGCTTGTGCCGCTTGCTCTGCTTGTGCTGCTTGCACCGCTTGCGCTGCTTGTGCCGCTTGCGCTGCTTGTACCGCTTGCTCTGCTTGTGCCGCTTGAGCTGCTTGTACTGTTTGCGCTGCTTGTGCCGCTTGCGCTGCTTCTGCTGCTTGCGCCGCTTGTGCCGCTTGGGCTGCTTGCGCCGCTTGTGCTGCTTGCGCCGCTTGTGCTGCTTGCGCTGCTTCTGCTGCTTGCGCTGCTTGCGCTACTTGTGCCTCTTGTGCTGCTTGTACCGCTTGTACCGCTTGTACTATTTCTCCAGTTCCACCCGTTGGTTCGTTGTCCCCTAATCCCCAAGGTCCTGCCAGACTGCGAAAAACCCTCTCAACCCTCTGACCTGAAGAACTTGATCTGCTTAACGAATTAGTTCGTGTACCCACAACCGGATTTCCCGGGAGTCCATTCTCTAATCCATTCTCTAGTCCGTTCTCCGTGTGCCTGTTCAATCTGCCTTCGGTATTCATGCCTGTCGTCCGGATAAACACGGAGCCTATTTTCGCAATACTTGATTCTACTATTTTTGCAGATATCTCAGAAGCTAGGTTTGCAGAAGGTAGTGCGCTTTTCACCGCTGCGGCAGCCTGTACTTCCCTCTGGCTTTCACCCTGTTGTTCGCTAACAGAGTCTCCTCTTCCCCTATCCATCGGAGAACGGAATATACGCTCAGCTGCTTGAAGCCGAGTGCTTGCCGCAAGACCAGCACGATACCCCTCAAATGGACTTGCCTCAACTAACTTCCTTATGCTGTTTGCAGCTTGTCCCACTATTTTTGCAGATACCTCAGAATTTAGGTTCTTGGGATAGCTTGCTCCTTGTTCCGGGGACAGTTTTGCAGATACCTCAGAATTTATGTTCTTTGGATAGCGTGCTCCTTGCTCCGGAGACAGAGATGCAAATGAACGCTGGACATTTTGCATAACAGAGCTTGCTTGTACGCCGGCTCGAAAGCCTTCCATCTGTCTAACCATTGGACTCGATTCACTTGAACGCTGCCTTCTAAGAACGGGTTGCTTCTCGTTAAGAGAATCCGTTTGTGGGCTGGTTACACTGCTTCTTGTCCCCGACAGCTTCCGCTGATTACTTTCCCTCCGCAACATGCGTACTTTCTGCATAGTCATCGCAGTGGAATCGGATCTTTCTGGTCTTTTATATGTACTTCCAACAATTGAATCATTAGAAGATTGCTGTCTTTGTTTTTGCAGGAGCTGCTTTAGCACGTTCTCATTGCTTTGAATCTTCACAGCACCCTCAGCCCTGATACTCGGTCGATCCACTATTTCCGGAAGTCCGATTCTCCGCCTAATTGCCGGTTCATCTGCTGCATCTCGCAACTCATCCGTTTGCTGAAGCACATTACCTTGCTGATTAACTTCCGCCTGTACCCCGGCTTGTAAATAAGCCTGAACTTGGTTCGGCGCAATCATTTGCTCCAAGACATCACGTTGATGGCGACCTTGTACATCATTTGCATGCTGCACACGATTCCCCACTGCTGCTTGATCCTGAACATTCTCTTGATCTTGCATTCTCTGCTGACGCTCTAGCTCTCTTCCTTGCTCTTGCGCCCTCTCCAGCTCTCTTCCCTGCTCTTGTGCTCTATGCTCCTGCGCCTTTTCCTGCTCTTGCGCTCTTTGCAGCTCTTGCGCTCTCTCCCGCTCTTGCGTTCTTCCTGCATCTTGAGTTCTTTGCTGTTCCCGAATAACGTCTTGCTCTCGTTCGATTTCGTCTACTTGCCGCTGATTGTCGGCTTTGGCCTGCAATTGCTCTTGCAGCAGCGTGGCACGCTGAACTTGAACACTTTCCTGCATGCGCACTTGTTCTATAGCTCTTTCCTGCTCCTGCTGTTCCCGCTCTTGCGTTAACGTCTTTCGCCAAATACGAGACGAGCTCGGAGCGCCTCCCCGTGCCGCAGTGACCGCTTTCGCACTAGTCGTTGCGTGCATTGCAAAAGGCAAGGTTGACGTTAAACGAGCCGCATTGATAGCGATTGGAAGCACACTTGCCGCCAAAAAACCTCTGGATGTCGAAGCCTCAGGCTTCCGATCCACTCTCCTATCGTTTTCATGAAGAGGAGGTTTCGAGGAAGAATCTATTGAAGCTTCGTGCTCCTGTGCCGTGTTTCTTGCTAACAGGCTTTGCATAAACTGTACCGAAGCCGGCACAGCCCCTACCGAAAAAGGTCCTTCGCCAAGCTTTGGCAGCGATTTGCGCGATGACGCCTGCGAGTTCATGATCGTCAAATCGTCCTCAAACACATGTGAATGCTGCGCCTTACTAACCAAATGCGGCTGAACCACGTCATTTAAATAAAGCTTGGCTACCTGCATGACTGAAGGTTGTGCCGAATTTGCATATCCAGTCGAAGTTGAACTGATGCCACTTTCTTGTACTTCTACAGCGGACTTGCCCTCTTGGAAATGTTCAAGCAGCTGTGTTGTTCTTTGAACAGCCTCTACATGGTTGGCTACATTCGCATGACTGATCTTGGATCTTCTCTCCAAGCCTGTTTGAGCTGCGGACAGATTGCCTTTTCCAGTAATAACGTTTTTATGAAAAAGTTGAATGTTTTTAAGCTGAATATTCACATTGTGAGTTGTATGTTGATGTCTGCTCACCGCTTGCGGCTGCTGTTCCGGCTTACTTCGCCGGCTGCTGCCAACCATCCCGATCGATGCCGCAATCTGCCCGATCGAGCGGTTAATTAACGGTAGGCTTCCTTTATTAACGTGATTAACTAATGCTGGTTTGACCCTTCTCTCGACTGGCGATTGAGGAATCGTGTCCGGTTGATTCCTATGGTTAACAGATGCCTCAGCTTCAAGCTGCTTCTTGCTTTTGCGCCCTCTTTTCTTGACCGGCTTCTCAGCAGATTCTTGGGCTTGCAGAGGAGTTCGAGCGGCATCCGATGGAATTGAAGATGTGTAAGTTGATGTTTGGACTGCCGGTACTTTGTACCCGGCGTTCGCCATTAGCTGCTCGATCTGACGAATGGTTTGTTTCTTCGTGATCAGTGGCGCCGATTCGGGATGCTGCAAGCTTTGTAAAAGCAGCTCCAGTTGAATCACCCATGCCCGATCGTTCGTATCTGTTAATGCCGCTAATTGTTTACGGCTGCGCATACCGTTTTGCTTAAAAATGAGGGCTAACAACCCTAAATAGTTGTTTCGCCAAAAACCGTATTTGCCCACAATGCCTGTCGCAAATAGATTCGCTTCCCTTGCTGCACGTCCTGCCGAACCGGCAGCCGTCGCAGAAGTCTGCCATGCAGCCTTCTTCACGTTTTTCTTTTTCACCCGGGGTTTATGCGATTGTCGGGATTTCATAAACAACCCATCTCCCTAAGTGTTTTCGTCTACTTTTTGAAAATTGTCTTCAAGCCTTCATGCACCAGCTCGATAGACTCAATCGCCACATTTCCGCTGGTTGCGTTCAAATCCGGTCCGTTCCATTTCACCGGAAACGCGCTGAAAAAGTTCCAACGGCACATCTCCGTACCCGCCTGGTTATGCAGGATGATGGAGCCGTTTTTCCGTTTGATTTTACCTTGGGTGACACTATCGTACCATTCCCACAGCTCACTGGAAGTGGTAATGCCTCTTTTGAGCACAATGTTCGGAGTTTTCGTACGTTCGATCATGTAGTGGGGGTGCGAATTTACGCCGCCTTCCCATAACGGCTTCACTTCGGTTTCCGACTTCATGCCGGTCACCTCGGAAAAACCGCCGACGATGAGTCCGTCAAGCTCTACCACGAATCGAAACGCGCCGCCAACATTATGCGGTTTGGTTGTTTTCACTTGTTACTCACCTCTTACCGAACACATCAAACGGATTGTCTGGCTGCTTTTTACCGTCGTCGTTCAAATTGCGGTTGATGCGGGATATTTCCTCGCACCACGTTCGGCGTTCCTTGTGTTCCATTGACATGATTTCATCATGCGTCCAATGAAAATAGTAAGCAATAAAGCCTGCTTCCTCATAGATCTTGTCAATGGGATAACCCGTTATGCCCCCGCCATCTCGTCCAAAAAAGACACGTCCACATCGAACTCATGCTCACATTTCGGGCAGCTTGTGTGCACTCTCGGCACTTCCATTTCATTAATTTGGCGATAAAAGTTTTGCAGAAACGCGAGGTCTGCTGTGAAAAACTTCTCAACCACTCTTGTGTCAATGGCGCGCAAATCGCCAAGGTTCGTGATGACGCGCGTTAATAAAATAATGGTCAGGTAGCCCGGGTTTTGTTGAACGCGCTGATCACGCATCGGCAGGATTTCATCTGCAGCCGTTGCTAACCGCATAACTCCTCTTTTGTGCAGGTTACCATTCTCATCGACATATCCTCTAGGCAGCTCGAATTCGTATTCTGTTTTGAAAGCCATGATGGTTTCCTCCTTAAGCTTTAAGCTGAAAAAAAGAAGAGATAGGAACCGGAGACTGCTGCTCCGGCGCCTACTCTAACGATCGTTACTTCGTGCGTGTCATGCCTTCATGAGCAAGCTCTAAGCTCTCGATGGCAACTTCATTGCCTGTCCCCTTAAAGCTTGGGGCCGAGTACTTAGACGGCCATGCTTCGATAACTTGCCAAGTCGCTACGTCTGCGCCTTCTTCGTTGATCGCGATGATCGTAACTGTTTTGCGGGAAATTTTCCCTTGAATGGACTCAGACATCCAGTTGTACATATCCATGGAGTCCGTAACCCCCCACTTCAGTGAGATGTTGCCGTATTTAGCAAGTCCCGGAAGCTTCCGGGGGGTGATGGTTTCGTTTCCTTCACGGTATTCAATTACCGAAAGGGAAGCGTCAAATCCGGAGATTTCGCTGAATCCAGCTTGTTGAATACCTTCTACTTCAATTCTAAATCTAAAATTGCGGTATGGATCCCTACGTTCGCCAGCCATGTTATACCCCTTTCCTAAACTAAGAAATATCTAACGGTTCAACTATTCTTCTCTTGTTTTCTGTGTAATGCGGAAGATCACGAACTCGGCAGGTTTCACCGGCGCTACTCCGATCACACAAATGAGCCGGCCATTGTCAATGTCATCCTGCGTCATGGTGCTGCGGCCAATGTTAATGTAGAACGCCTCCGACGGACTTCCGCCCATTAAAGCGCCGTCTCTCCAAACGCGTGTTAAGAACGCATCAATGGTCCGTTGTACACGAGCCCAGAGCTGCTCGTCATTCGGTTCGAAAACGACCCAGTTCGTGCCGTTCTTAATGGACTCTTCAATGAAGATGAACAAACGTCTTACGTTTACATATTTCCATAAACCGTTAGAGGACGTTGTGCGAGCGCCCCATACACGAATCCCTTGTCCGGCAAAAGCACGAATCAAGTTTACGCCTTGCGGATTCAAAATATCTTGCTCGCCTTTGTTGTATTGGCAATCCAACCCAACGGCACCGCGAACGACTTCGTTAGCAGGCGCTTTTTGAACGCCGCGCGTTTGATCGGAACGGGAGTAGATACCGATAACAGAGCCAGATGGCGGTATGTAAATGTTTCTTTTGTCTAGCGGATCGAACACTTGAAGCCATGGATTGTACATCGCTGCGTAGGAGCTGTCAAAAATGTTGCGGTGCGTCATCACGTCAGCGACTTTTGTTTTCTCACGCGGAATATCGAGAACAGCGAAACGGCTGCCCAGGTTTTCGCAGTGAGCCACAAGAGACAGCTGAACGGTAGGCTCCGTTACGCCTGGAATCGCCATGATGCTGACAACGTCGTTGTCGATGAAGGACTGAATTCCTGTACGTTTACCAGGACCACGGTCTACACCCATGAAGATATCAGGCGTCACTTGCGCGATGGAACCGTTGCTTCCGCCTGACAGCGCGATCTGGAATTTGCCAGCCGTCTCGTCCTCGCCCGAAAGCACTTCGAAAGGAGCTACAGGGCCGAGATCTTTGCCTCCTGTCAAATCCTTCACCGTAATAATGTTGGAACGGGAGACGATTTTCTCGATATGGTTAGCTGCCGAGATGTTCAAAGATACTTTCTCATAGGTTTCAGCTTCGTCGCCATAGAAAACATGCAGCGTGAATTCGCAAGTCGTCAGAACTTTCGAAGGCAGCAAACCGGCGTCAACGACATCGCCATCGAGCTCTGCAGAAAGTTCAATAATATTATCTTGGGAAGCCACGACTTTGTTATATTGCTTTGTGCCTGCTGCTTCGAAAGCAACGACATCGCCTACGTTAAAGCCCGCGTTATTTTTCACACGGTATTGCGTTTCGCTGAGTACTTCGTAAATTTGTGTTTTGGCTTTGCTGGAAGGAACAACTACGATGCGGACTTGGTTGCCCCATGTCCCAGGGTTCTTGGAAGAAATTTGGAGAACGGAGGATTCTTTGTTGCTCTCCGCTTTGTTCGTTGCTACCTTCGCATCAGTCGGCGCTACACGCATAACGTAACAGCGGGAACCTCCGTTTAAGTAGAAATGCTCAACAGCATAGGAAAGGAATCGGTATTCGCCGAATTCATTCTCGGACAAGTAGCTGCCGAACAAACGATGAAAATCAGCTACGCTCGTAACCAATTGAGGGACACCTTCAATTTCCCCTCTTTGCGCAAGCCCTATAAACCCGGCCGTACTTGTGCTCGCACCTTCAAGCGGTTGCGCCCCGCTGTCAAACTCTTCCACATAGACTCCAGGTGATAAATAGTCAGCCATTGTTCCCCAGTTCCGTCAAATGGCATTTGTTGCACGGCCATAGACGTGAAACCAGTTCTCTCCTTTCTGCTTGTCATTTTTGTATAGAAGATGGACTTGTCCATTCTACTAATTAGGGTCAGGTCAGACGAATCATGCCAAGATTGGCGGTCGTTCCTTCCGATACGAAAACTTCCTGCGTCACATACGGCTTATTCGAGCCGTGCGTAATAACCAATTCCGTCTGAAAAGCGGAAATCCGGCCGCCTCGAAAAGCGACGACAGCCTCTCCGCGTTCCGTCGAACGCGTCTCTTGAACAGGCAGCAAAAGCGAGCCTCTTGTAAATGCTTTCGTCAATTTCTTGGCCAAACGAAAGCGCTTTTGGTGCTCGACAACTTCCGCAATCCGGATAAGCTCCTCTGCGGCTTTGGCGCCTCGCCCTCGAAGCATGTAGGCATCACCTGCTGTCACAACACCTGTAAACGCCCCCAGTGTGATCTCTTCCGCTCCCTTGTCCAGTTGATCCGTCATAACGCGGGCCCGGGCGCACTCTTCTGTTAGGAGCGTAGCCTTTAACTCGGCATTTCGCACTGGAACTCCAGCCGCATCCTGCAGCATAAGACGAATGAGTCCGACTCCTTGAGAAAACGGATAGGACGGCAGCGGTTTTAACTGAACAACCTCTATAAAATTGTCGTTTCCTACGGTGATAAGAGTTTGTTCTTGGAAGTAGTACTCGCTTTGTACTATAAGGCGGTACTCACCGGGAGGTAAATCGTTGAATATATAGGAACCGTTCGATTTACTGATTGCTTTCGAACGGGTGCCTTCTAAAGATACGGCGGTCGTGTTGCCAAGGGGAGCTTGTGAGGTTATTGCGTCAATTACGCACACAACTAAGGATACGCGGGTTTTCAATTGTGCTACTCGTAAATGTTCCACAACCCAGCCTCCTACCCTTGTATGCGAAAATCAGTTTCCGAAACTCTTTTGGTGGTCTTGATGCGGGTTGAATCAATATTGACTGGCCCCACCGTGTAGCTGACAGAAAGTCTGTAGGGGGTATCTGCGAAATTCCACATATTCAGGATGCTTTCGCCTTTGAGGGGTTCCATCACGATGCGGACCTCTTCCTCTTTCTCAGCTAGCGTTCCTACTGTCATGGAGCCTCGAAGTATCGAATGATCGTAGAGCACTTGCATGGCTCGTCCGAGGATCCGATGCTCATCCAGCGCTCTGGACTGAAGCTCTGCCGGCGAATGTACCGTCAGCAAGTAGCTGAGGTCTACCACCATGGGGGGATATTGAATCTGGGTAGTCCCCCGGGCAATCATGTGGGTCTGGCGATTATTGCCGCTCTCCCGAACGTTGTACAAATAAAGAGATAAGTAGAAATCTCCTTTATCGACAGGCGAAGCAAGCCCAATCATTTCCGGCTGCGGAATGGGATCGGGCGTCATATTTTCTCTAAGAAGTTTCACTAAAGATGCGCTTACATCAGCAATTACGGAATAATCACCGATAGGAATCACTTCCTGCCTCAAAATACCTATGTAGTGTGTAGAAATGGTAGGGAATATGTCACATCATGTACCTTTTTCTATTATAATTGCAAATCACTAGACTGACTATAGAAAGTTATATGATTTTCTAATAATCTTCCCACTCCTGCCGGGCCAAAATTTTACCGGACTTTTGCAGCTCATGGCGAATGGATTTGATAATATGCGGCATGCGGATCGGCTCACCCGCTTCCGCCGCCAGAAAGGCCGATGAAAGCACCACATTCTTGATATTTCCTCCGGCAATTTCATAGTGCTGCGCCAAATATTTAAAATCGACGTCGGCGCTGAGCGGAGCTGCCGGGGGGAACATGGACTGCCAGATTTTCTCCCGGTATTCACTATCGGGAAAAGGAAATTTAATGACGTAATTGATCCGTCTCAAGAACGCTTCATCAATATTATTTAACAGATTCGTAGCCAGCACCGTGATGCCTTGATACTCTTCCATTTTCTGCAGAAGATACGCCGTTTCAATATTCGCATACTTATCATGCGAATCTTTGACTTCCGAGCGTTTGCCGAAGAGGGCGTCCGTTTCATCGAAAAACAGTACGGCATTGCTGAGCTGCGCTTCTTCGAAAATCTCGTGGAGGTTTTTCTCCGTTTCGCCAATATATTTGGAGATGACCTGCGAGAGATCGACCTTGTACAGCTCAAGCTGCAGGTCGCCGGCCACCACCTGCGCAGACATCGTCTTCCCCGTGCCCGGCGGGCCGGCGAACAACATGCTGAGCCCCTTGCCGTAGGCCAGCTTCTTCTCGAATCCCCAGTCGCTGTATACAACGCCACGGTATTTCACTTGATTGCACGCATTGCGGAGCTGATCCTTCTGCTCAGGGGGGAGGATAATATCTCCCCACTGATAGCGAGGCTCAATGCGCGTCGCTTTGCGCTCCAGCTTGTGCTGCACCTGCTGGTAGCACGCCTTGTAGAGCGCAGCGGTATCCAGGCCTTCAGGCGCAGCCGCCTGCGGCTCCCGCTGCCAGGCGGAGTACCCGCGCGCAAGCGTCAACGCGCGGTAAATTTGCCCCGGGGTGAAGCGGAATTTCCCGCTCATCACACGGAAATCAATGCCCGCGCTCACACCGAGCTCGCGCGCGAATGCCGTCCAAAGGCGCTCGCGCCCGCCTTCGTCCGGCACTTGCAGTTCATGCTCAAGGAGCAGCCGCTCCTTGGGCTTCCAATTCAGCCGGTTATATTTCCCGGCTAACAAAAACACCATGCCGCCATAGCTGCCCAGCATGTCGTGGAACTTCCCGAGCCGCTGCTGCGCCGCAAGGTCCGGCTCTTCGGGATAGAGCGCCTCCAGCCGTGTGAAGCACAGCACGGCTTGGTGCAAAATCGCCTCGCGCACGATCGCGCTCACCGTCTCCTCGAAACTTGCTGCGTGCAGCAGCACATCCGCAAGATTGGCTATCAGCAGCGGCTTATTGAAATGGCTGCTGAAATGCTTCACCTGCAGCTTCTTGCCTGCGCCCGCATTCCCCCATAGGTGGAATGCGAGCCGTTTGCGCTCTGCTGCCGGCGCCTGCAGCGCCTCGTGGACAAAGCCCCGCAGCCGCTGCTGAAAATCCTCCTGGACGAGCAAGGGGGCGAGCTCGTCGTCCGGGTACACCATCTCGACCGCCGGCTTTAGCTTCGGGTCCAATTCCCCGGAATCGAGCAGGAAGGCAACGATTCGTTTATCCAGCACCAGCGGCTTGGACAGCAGCGACTGGCCTCTGATTTCCTGCTCCTCACGCTGCAGCAAAAACCTCGCTAGGCGGCCATCGGGCGCCACAAAGGTGGTTCGCGCAGTCCGCATCTCCTCCGGATTGCTGCAAGCGACCTGCAGCGCCAGGCTGACCACAGGCGTCTTGTTGGTCAGATCATCCTGCAAGAAGCCGAAGATCCGTTCATATTTGCGGTCCAATTCAACCGCAAGAGCCAGCATGACGAAGCGCTCCTCGATCGCGGAAAGCACAAATACGGAGGCTGCATATGACAAAGGCAGGAATACGCCTTTTTTGCGGCTTTCCTCCAGCCTCTGAGCGATATAGATTTCCGTCTCTTGAATGCCCGCCAAGAGATCCGCTTCCTCCTCTTGGAGTCCTGCATCCCCCTCCTGCTCGCCGATGAGACGAATGAATTCGTCTTCGGAGACGAACATCCCGCGAAACGAATCCGTTTGCGGATCGGGAGTAAGCTTCTGCCGGCGCCTATAGAGAAGCTCCAGCTTTTTATCCAACAGGATGAGTTCGTCTTTATAGTGCTCCCATGCATGTACATAACTTTGAGCTGCCATAGCCCTCCCGGTTAATCTATCCAAAATTTTCATTACTTGCCTAAACAGGTGGTTATTATTTACAATGATCTCACAAGACACAAAACGTTTTTTCCATTAATTGCTAGCATGAAAGGAAAGTGGCCTCTCTCTAATGGAACAACTTCCGGCGAATGATCATAACTGGAACCGAAAACTCATCCATCTTTTGTGGTGGATCCTGCTTGTCTATGAAGTAGCGGCTATGATCGGTTTTCTCTTCGATATCTATGACCAGCCTTCGCAGTGGTTTCATAGTTTCCTGCAATACCAAGTTATCCCGACTTGCTTGCTGCTTGCCCTTATGGGCGCCGGTTATTTGGCGATTCACTTCCTCAAAAGATACAGTGATTTTATCATGATTATATGGGCCATGACCATGGTTTGTGTCTACATGATGTGTATTCCTGAGCTGATGAGCTCCTATGAATTAATGAGCATTCCGATTATTTTATCCTCTATTTATTTTCAAAAGAAATATATTATTTTCGCTTATAGTTTAGGACTCTTAAGTTTAACAGCCTTAATAGTTAGTCAGGTGTACAACGGCTATCCCATCACGCCAGCGGAAGTTATCGTTTCGCTCACCGTCCTAACTGCGACGGCCCTTGTCTGCTTCGCCATTATGACCAAAGGCATCTCGCTGGTAACGGAGCTTCGGGCTTCTGTCGTGCGCGAACAGGATCTTCTCATTCGCAATGTCATGATTGACCGGCTTTCCAAAGTGGATGCGCTCACGGAGCTGTTCAACCATCGTTCCTTTCAAGAGCATACAGACCATCTTATTTCACATATGCCCTATGATACGCCGCTCGAGCTTGCGCTGATGGATATCGATAATTTCAAAAAGATCAATGACACCTACGGGCATTGGGTCGGAGACGTTGTGCTCAAAACGATCGGCGGCCTGCTTAAAGATATGCTGGGGCCTGACGATATGTCCTTCCGCTATGGCGGCGAGGAATTTGCCGTGCTGTTTGTTGGCAAATCCCATGACGAAGTGCTGGCCGTGTGCGAATCCTTCATGCAAATCGTCCGTGACACCGAAATTCCGGAGATGCCTGGGCAGGCCTTAACGATGAGCATCGGGCTCGCGCCTTATAACCGCAACACGATGAAAAAAGCATGGTTTCAGCAAGTGGACGAATGCTTGTATATCGCCAAAAGGAACGGGAAAAATTGCATTCATTCGTATTTATCGGGACAATACACGTAATTGCCGGGGCGTAAAGCTCCCGGTTTTTTTAGTTTGGCGGGGCATACATGATTTTGGTGAAACAGGCAAATAATAGCCAAAATCAAACGAGGTGAATAATGATGTGTCATTCCATATCTATTCTTGCTGACGTCAACGACGTGATGAAACAATTTCGCATCGACCGTCTGCTCTCTTATACCGCCAACCGGTATGAAATCGTGCCGACGGAGTCGGTTTCCGCTGTTATGATCAACAGAAAGGGAGAGCGGCTCCTGGATGAATTCCGTTGGGGGCTCATGCCTTTCTGGGCCAAAGACGCCGTATGCGGGGAACGCGATTCCATCTTCACCAACACAGCCTTCGAGCGCATTGTCAAAAAACAACGTTGTATCCTTCCTTGCAGCGGATTCTATGTGCGGGTGACGGAGGGCAAGGAAACCCAGTGGGTGAGGTTTAAAATGCGCAGCGGCACCTTCGGCATTGCGGGCCTGTACGATATCTGGCGGGCGCCCAGCGGCGAGGAGGAGCTGCGCACCTGCATGATGCTGATGACCGAAGCCAACTCCCTGGTCTCCCCTTATCACGGCAAAATGCCGGCCATTCTCGATGAAGAGCACGCTGAAATGTGGCTGCACTCAGACATGAAGGACAGCCGGCTGCTCCGCTCCCTGCTTCGTCCTGTCGACGACCTGCTTATGGTGGCGAACGTCTTGTCATCTCCCGCAGAAAAGATGGAGACAGGCTCGGACGTCCGTGTATTTGTTTAGGCTAATCGGTAGCAAGCCGGGCGCAATGCAAAAAAGCGATACAAGGGTTTCACTTGTATCGCTTTTTTTATATTTTCCCGCTGCAGAGAGGCTTACCTTTACATTTTCAGCGTTCTCACCCAGCGATCTTCGAGCCAATCCTGCTGAACAGGGAACTACAGTCCGCTATTTCAGCAAAATTCGCTGCTTTCAGAAGAATTAGGGAACTACAGGGCCTTATTTGCTCGCTGAAGCATGCTTTTGAGTTAAAACGGCAAAATAACGGACCATAGTTCCCACTAATGTGGTATATGGCTGTATTTTGAGTAAATAGCGGACCGTAGTGGACCAAAGTTTCTCTGAGATGCGATTTAACCCCATTTGGAGGAACGGACATATGCTCCCCAAGTCGAGATGGCCGCATTTGTAATAACGGACAGAAGAATTCCGCCACAGCAGTGACAGAGGCCCCCCTTACTTACGAGGCACAGGCGGCAGCTCGCTGCCCTCTCCGATCAAACGCACCCCTTCGGCACATACGCCGTAAGGCTCCCAGCGGCATGTAGCGCATAGATGCCCGATATCTCCCGGAGTTACATGTCCGGCAACTTTTCCGCATATTTCCGCCCAGCTTAGCTCCATCCCAACGTGCAAGCCGAGCTTGGCTACGATTTCCGCGTCGCGCTCATAGACGGTTCTGTTCTCGCAATGAGCCTCTTCGTCTGCTGGAAAGGCAGCGCACAAATCGTCGGGTCCAAGGACGACTTGAACCATCGTAGCCGGCTGCTCCCGCAGCGTCTCGTAAACCGTCGTCATATTTTGGCAGAACTCTTTGGAGTATCCCATTCCTCGATATCCTAACAAACAAAGCAAGTGATGCCCCCGCAGGCCGATAGGCTTCGTCATACTTGGACCTTAGGCGTACGGTACAACCCGTACCCGTCCATTTTTACGACAGGCTCTTTATCTTCTACGAGACCAGCTTTGGTTGAATGTAAAGAAACGTCGATCAGCCAACGCGTGAAATCCGCTACCGGCATCGTCTCCATCTCCTGCAGGCTGAAAAAGCCCGCCGCATCCACCTCTACCCCATCAGGCACAGGCTCGCCGCTCACGTAATCCAATTCAAAAGCGATGTACACATTATGAATGCTTCTTGGCAAATCGCGCACGGCGACCAAACGTGTAACTTTGGCTTTGACGCCGCACTCCTCCAGCACCTCGCGCTCAATGGTCTCCTGGATCAGCTCATGCTGCTCGATATAGCCGCCGGGATTCGTCCATCTGCCTTTGCCGGGCTCTTGCGCTCTGCGGACAAGCAATATTTTCTCATCTTTGGTTACAAGCGCGCCTACGCCGATACTGTAGTTGCCCCAGTACACAAAACTGCACGCCGTACAGGCTCTTCTCATCGTACCATCCACATCGCGCGTCTCCATAGGGGCTCCGCATGTCATGCAAAACTTAACTTCCATCTGTCTCATCTCCAACTTCCTGTAGTCATCTGTATGTAAGCTTACTGCTTGAGACGGATGATAGGCAACTCCGATCCCGCTCCTTCTGAGTTCATTGCAACGGCTTTAGAAGATGCTATCTGCGCTAGTCTTGCAATTTCGCCCGATTGAGCTGATTCGGCCGGTGCTCCAGAGATCGTCGACATCACGCATCTGCCAGGCGGAAAGCAGGCGTTCGTTCATATCGGGAGATTGCCGGCGCCTTGTGGTACAATAGAAGAACTATTTTACACATATGAGGAGAATACTTAAGATGGCCAGGAACCAACGTTTAGTGACGGATGCTGATTTTCAGGAGGCAGTGGAAAAAGGAGCCGTTGTCCGCGTTTTCAAAGACGATCACATTGTCGACTCGAATGCCGTCATCCTGCGCTTCAGCGACAAGACCGTCGTCTTGCAGTCGCGTATCGCTGATTTAGCTTATTATGACCGTGATGAGTGCGAGTTTTTTGAGATGAAAAAAAGGTAAGCCTCTCTAGCGAGCGAACAGGCTAACGGGCTTCCCCCTGAGATGGAACCTCTCTCGCATTTTAACAGGAAAAGCTCCTGTTAATTTCTTCATCTTATCGTTTAGTATTTGATTAACTGGAATTTCTCCCGTTATTCCTCGCAATTTAGGCTCAAACAAAGGGCTGCAGCTAAATTAACTGGAGGTTTTCCAGTTATTCTACTTAAATTGTTGATCCAAGCAACTTTAACGGGAGAAATTCCATCTATTTTACTCCACGGGATATTTCGAAAGCTGAACGAATCGAAAACCCGCCTTCTGCATAACAGGAATCGCCTTGATCACGCCTTCGGCCGTGTCCTTCTCGGGATGATTCATATGCGCCAAAACGATGGAACCGCTTCGGGCCTTTGTCAATGCGTTGTACACTTGCTCCGTGTTAAAAGTAGCTCCGGCGTCGCCAAGCACGTTGTAGCCCGCCAACTGGAAGCCCAAGTCATGGGCAATGTTTGCGGCGACATCATCATAATAGGCCGTGCCTGAGCGAAAAAACAATGGCCGCCTTCCGGTCAGCTTCTCGATCTCGTCGGCGTTCTCCGACACTTCGCGAATGACGTCGCTCACATTATGGGTGCCGGCGATGCCATACGCGGCTCTGCCGTTTACGGACAGCGGACGGTGCTCGGTCCCGTGGTTTTCGATCTCGAACAGCGGGTTCGCCGCCAGCTTCGCAAAAATATCCGGATTGGCAGCCAGCCATCTCGCATTGACGAATAAGGTCGCCGGGATGTGCTCCTTGATCAAATAATCGACCAGCTTCTCGTCGTAGCCGCTGCCCTCTTTGCCGCCGCAAGCGTCAAAGGTCAGGGCGATCACCTTCTCCTTCGTCACGAGGTGTGTCCGCACGCCGGGGATGTTCTCGCCCCACTTTGTCGGAACTGCCTTTTGGTACCGTTCCACTAAGGACTGGGCTAGCGAGGGCAGCTTTGCAGGTGAGAGCGATCCGTCGGTTGGTGATACTGGGGATACATCTGTTGATGTCAGTTCTGATATGTCTGTCGGTTTCACTGTTGTTGATGTCACTTTTGATGCGTCTTTCGGTGTCATTGTTGAGGCGTTCATTGATGTCACGGCTGATGCGTCTGGTGGTGTCACCTTCGAAGAGGGCACCGGAGTGACGGTGCCTTGCACAGCCGGCGTTGTAGATACCACAGAATCCGGCCTTTCCGACACAGCCGCTTCGTCCGCCAGCTTCACCCGCCCCTTCGCCCCCTCACAACCTGAAAGCGTTATCACCACGCATAAAAGAAAGAGGAAGCCTAGCTTGCGCTCCCTCATTTGTGTTTTCTCCAATCGAGCTTGCTCTTCTCGAGCAAATGGCCAAAATCATTTTCCAGCCGTTTCTCCTCCGCCTTGCGCGCAGCCTCCGCTTCCGCTCTGGCAGCATCCTTGCGGGCTTGTTCCTCCGCTTTCATCGCATCGGCTTGAGCTTTCAGCCCCGCTACGATATCAGGACGCAGCAAATCTTTGAGTGTCGCAGGTTTATCTTGCACGCTAGGTTCAGCGGTAGCGGACGACCATTTCTTTTTTGCCATAAAGGGTTCACCTCTGTTTCATTTCTACATCAGCTTTACCCCTATATTGTACACTTCTACTCATTCAAATGATAGGGCACCGTCGCGACGACGATATCTTTATCGGCTTGCAGTTTCGAGCGAATACGTGCGGCAGACTGGTTGTGGAGCAGGCGGTGCCACCATTTTTTCGGCATGAATTGGGGCAGGATGACCATAATCGATTGCTTTTCCGAGACATGCGTATCGATTCTTTCAATGAATTCCGCCAGCGGTTTTAAAATGGTACGGTAACGGGATTTGAACACGACGAGACGAACGCCGGGGTCCCACTTATCCCATTTCTCCTGCATCGCCTCTTCATCCTCATCCGAAAACGACACGTAGAAAGCAATTACGTTGGGCGATAAGGATTTGGCATAGTTCAACGACTGCGCCACCACGCGGTGAATGCCCGCTACAGGCACTATGATCACAGGTTCCTTTGTGCATAGACGTTCTTGCGTGATATCAATCCGCAGTTGTTTCGCTACGTCATCATAGTGATTGCTGATTTTGGTAATTCCCCAAAGCGCAAGCGGCGTCACGATAATAACAATCCAAGCGCCCTCGCTAAATTTAGTTATACAGAAAATAATCAAGACGGCGAAGGAAACGATTCCGCCTAAGCCATTAATAAGGAACTTGCCGATCCAGCCGGCGGGGCGCTCTCTGAACCATTTGCGAACCAAACCGCTTTGGGCAAGTGTAAAAGACAAAAAGACGCCAATCGCATAAAGAGGAATGAGTGCATCGGTTTTTCCTTTAAAAATAATGAGCAGAACACTCGCCAAAACACCTAACGTCACAATCCCGTAATGAAACGAGAGCCGGTCCCCCCGATACGAGAACATGCGCGGGAAGTTTTTATCCTGTGCCATGATGGAAGATAGGATCGGAAAACCGTTAAAGCTCGTATTCGCTGCCAATACCAGAATCAACATGGTGCCAATCTGTGTCGCATAATACATCGCTCCGCGCCCAAACGCCTGCTCCGTAACCATCGACAGAACCGAGGTGTGGCCATGCGGGTCAGGTGCGATCCCATAGCCTAAGCTCAGCAGGGTGACGCCGCCGAAGACGATCGCCAGCAGCGTACCGAGGGATGCCAGCGTTTTTTTGGCATTTTTGACGGAAGGCGAGCGGAAGTGAGGCACCGCATCGGAAATGGCCTCAATTCCCGTCACGGCCGAGCAGCCGGATGAGAAGGCTTTTAGAATGACGAATAGCGTCAGTGAGCCCGTCATCGAGCTCGGAACAAACTCGGCGGCATGCAGGCTCATCGAACCTGTCAGCATATCGAAGATCCCTTTGCCGATCAGCAATAGAATACATAGGATAAAAAAGTACGTTGGAATCGCGAACACGGTTCCCGACTCGGACGTGCCCCGCAAATTCAGCCAAACCATCAGCCAGACAAGGATTAAAGCAATAGGGACAATATATGGCACGGTAGCAGGGAAAGCCGATGTTATCGCCTGCACGCCTGCCGAAATCGAAACCGCAACGGTTAACGTATAATCTATAAGCAGTGAAACCCCTGTGAGTCTTCCCCACATCATACCCAAATTTTCCTTCGCCACCATGTAGGCTCCGCCACCCATCGGGTAGGCTTCAATCACTTGGCGATAGCTCAAAACAAGAAGCATGATTAAAGCAATAATCGAGATTGCAATCGGCAATGAGAAAGCAAAAGCAGCAACTCCAACAGTCGCAAGCTCCAGCAAAATCTGCTCCGTGCCATAGGCCACCGAAGACAGGGCATCCGAAGATAGGATGGGCAGAGCCTTCCATACCTGCATTTTCTCAGATTCCAGCTCCGCCGATTTCAGCGGTTTGCCGAATACAATCTTTTTCAATGAGTCACTTGTCATGCTGTGAAATTCCCCCAAATAACCTAGTTTTCAGCTTGATTTCCCCTTTTTGGGCGCAAAAAAACACAAGGATAGACCTTGTGCTTAGCCACATGTTCTCCTTTCTCACGATCGCTTACGAGGTTAGCTGACGGGTTCGGGCTGCGAGAAATCTGCCCTAAAGATACTTGCCGCGTGCGAAGCGACGTACCTTACTCACCCCGGTTGAAACCTGTGGTTCCCCCGCTTTTCTGTTAAGAAAATTAAGCGAAATATTCAACTGTTAACGTACGAGTTGATACTACTCTCTTATTCGCACATAGTAAAGGAGAGAAAAATCTTAAAAAAGATTATTCCCTCCCCGCATTTAATTGATAATTCGCTTACAATGGCCTAATCCTTTCAGTATCTCCGATTATCTAGCCTTTCGTCTGATTCCTTGGGTTTTAGGTGATTTTGACAAAATTAATTTCTGACATGATGATTCCTTGTGGCTTGTTTTTGCTTGAAAATCATCTTTTTCCAGATAAGAGGGATACCCCCAATGAGAAATAAATAGCGGGCATCGATCATTTTTTTGAGGAAAGCGGCAAATTTGCCTTTCACTTTCTTGACCTTCAGGATACCGATCGCTTCTCCGCGACCCAACGAGGCAACCGTCCCTTTGTAATCATAGGCAAAAGGTCTTAGCGGGTTCCCCCTCAGGCTATGGATCACATTTCTCGCCGTATTATGGCCCTGCTGAACGGCAATTTGGGCATTCGCCGGGTATTGGGTGCCTTCCGGGCTCATGACAATGGAACAATCCCCCGTTATAAACACGTCAGGGAACTGCAAGGAACGCAAGTAGTCATCCACTTTGACCCTGCCGCGTTGAACGTGGAAGCCCGCTTCCTGCAGCAAGGAATTCCCGCGGACGCCCCCCGACCAAATAACGGTGCCGGCACGAATGAATTGACCGTCCCCCAACAGGACGCCGTCAGGCTCGCAAGCCTTAATTGCCGTAGATAATTTATACTGAACCCCTTTGCGGCGCATCACTTCCATGCCGTATTCCACGAGATCGTTAGGCAAACCTGGCGGCAGAGCGGTAGGCGATGCTTCGATATTAATGATCTGAACAAGCGACGGATCGACATCAAACGTTCGGCAAAGCACAGGCACACGGTCTGCCAATTCGCCGACAAATTCCGTTCCGGTGAACCCCGCGCCTCCGACGACGAAGGTCAAGTATTCCTTATGTTTGGAATCCAATTTATATTTAGCGAACATATATTGGGTATGCTGGCGGATGAACCGGACGCTGTTAATGCTGTTTATCGACATGGCATGCTCCCGCAGTCCCGGAATGCCGAAGGTTTCCGTCTCACTTCCAAGCCCCACAACGAGGTAATCGTATGTGAGAACTTCATCGGTGAGAATCACCTTCTTCTCTTCGGGCAAAATCTGCCGAACCGTCGCCTTAATAAAATGAATTTTCCGCTCGTCAATCAATTCCCTGATCGCCACACGCGCATTTTCATGATGATCAGTGCCGGCTGCCGGCATATGCAGATGCGTCGTCATGTAATGATAATCGTGTTTGTTCACCAGCGTGACAGCCGCTTCGCCTGATTTGATCAGCTTCTGCAGCCTTATTGCCGTTACAATCCCTCCGTAGCCTGCACCCAGAATAACCACCTTCGGTTTACTCATCCGAACCCTCTCCTCCGATTAAATCATCTATCAAACCACACAAGGTTGTCATGTGAAAAAAATCACATAGTTACTCAGGATGCACTGCATGGTTTGCTCTTGTATTAGTATATGAGCACCCTCGCAAAAAATCACCGAAATATGCCCTGGCAAGGCCAAAAAGGGCAGACGGGTGGAGGCGGTGGGTGCGGGCTGCGACGTGGGATACAGCGCGGGCTGCGACGATTCGGGCGTGGGCTGCGGCGCGACTACGGCACGGGATTCGGGCGCGACTACGGCGCGGGTTGCGACGCGGGATACGGGCGTGGGATACGGCACGGGATACAGGCGTGGGCAGGCGGTGGCTGCGGTTCTTTTTCGGGTGGAATCGAAAGAAGTAGCGACTAGCAGCTCATAAGAGGCAACCGCATTTTCTCGTTGGATGAAATCCAATGAGAGCACCCTTATGAGGCGGAATTTCCGTTTTTCATTGTATGAAATCCAACGAGACCCGCCGAAATCCCCCCATTGAGTGCAAATCCCCCACTCCCCGTTGGATTTTGTCCAATAAAACCAACATTTTAGCGCTAAATTTTGCCTTTTCGTTGGATTTCCTCCAATCAGACTCCGCTCGCAGCTCCTCCTAAGCCCCTGACCTCGCTTTATCGTGCAAGCGGCGCAGTCGAAAGCTGTTCATGCCAGCCACGCCCAACTCCTCCAGCAGGCCATAATTTGCCCAAGCCCCAACGACGGCGCCAATGCCGGGCAGCAACTGAAGCATTTTACGGAAATCGATCGTATCGCGGTATTCCTGCTGCAGCTGCAGCCAATCGACTTGGTCCATATAAGCTTCAGCGGGCGGAAAGCTGCTTGCGATGTCGTGCCAATTTTTGATCGTACGCAGCAGATCCGGCTTTTTCGCAGGGCTAGAGAAGGCCAGCTGAAACACATACAAAACAAACAGCCGCTCTCTGTAATCCTTCGTGGAGTAGCCGTAAGCATGCGCAAGTTCGAACAGAAATTTCAATTTTATGCCGATCAGAATCGGGAAATCCGCCAATCCCAGCAAAATTCCACCCGCTCCTGTGCCTGCTCCCTCGGCGGCGGCAATCTTTTTGTAGAGCGATAGCAATTCTTCCGCCTTGGCGTCGCTTTCAGCTAAAGAAGCGCCGACAAGCGGTTCATTTTGAGGAATATAATTCATCCCGAACAACGTCGTCTGGAACATCCCTTTGACGGTTGCCGTTATCGTTTTGTGCACTTTTTCGGGAATCAGCTTATTGATGTTCGTTGAGACGGATTTCGAGGCTTTTTCGATCAAATTTGGCATTTTCTGCTGACGAATTTCCCAGCGTTTCACTTGCCGCAGCATCTGCTGCTCATAGATGGTGTACTCCGAAAATTCCATGCTTGTCACCGCCGTCCGCTTTTCTTAGTCAAAGTATAGTATACGGGACTCCCCGGCTCAAGATGCTCCCTCTGTCCCCTTCTGCCAGGCCCTCAAACCCAAGACAAAGAAGCAGCCCATCCATAATGAGCTGCCTCTCCTATATTAGTAACGCATGTACAACAGCAGGCCAAAAGCCGCCCCGCTCAAAATCACGAGCAGCGTATCCTTGGCTTGCCAGCTTAACGTGCTTTTCTTCAGCAGTTGGTGTTTGCCGTCGATTTTTTTCATTTCCATCGCTACGGTCATTTGCTCCGCTTTGTGAAACATGGCGAGCAGCAAAGGAACCACCAGCGCCGGGATATCCTTCATCCGCACCAAGCCAGGCCGAATCGCCGCTTTGCCTCTGGCCCTTACGATCGCTGAGAAGCGCTGCCACTCCCGCAAAATAAGCGGAATGAAGCGAAACAGAAGCGAGACGGCCAAAGCAAATGACTCCACCGGCAGCTTCATTCTGCGAAAAAAGGCTAAAGCCCAGTTTAGTCCCTGCACAAGCTGGCCATAAGACGTAGACACGGCTAGCCAGTAGCCGGCCATCAGGATCAGAAACAGACGCGTGAGCGTGAAAGCCGCGCTCCAGCCGCTTTCCGGCGAGAAGCCCAGTGGGAAACGGCCTTCTCCCGCCTTCCACTCCAAGCCTGCCAACATGATCGAAATGAACATGAAGCTCAGAAAAGGCACGGCAATCTTCCAGCTGCCGCGAATCGCGGAGCGCGGTAGGCCGAGGAACGACAGGCCGAGGAGCAGCGCCGAAGCCGCGAGGCCGCTCCACACCTGCTGCTGCATCGTTCCGATGACGAGCAGCAGGTAGAGCAGCCACTTCGCTCGCGGATCGAGCGCCAGCCACGCGGCCTGCGGCGGCGCAGCGGCGGCAGCTGCGCGAGCCTCGCGAGCGGGCTCCGGCGCTGCCGCTTGCGGCGCCGGCTCCGGGCTGGCGCTGCCGCGCTCGCGCAGCGCCTCGCATATCGCCGGCACAGCCAGCGCCGGCGTAAGCAAATCCGGCGCGATGGCGATACCGCAGCGCGCAAGCACCAGAGCGGCCTCCACGCAGCTCGGGAGGCCGACCCCCGCGCGCGTGAGCAGCTCCGGCGCGCGGCATAAAGCTTCCGGCGAGCCGTCGAAGACGAGCTCGCCGCGGTCTAACACAAGGACACGGTCTGCCAGCGGCAGAAACGTGTCCAGGTCATGCGTGGCGATGACGAAGCCGCCACGGTCTCTCTCGCGAATCATGCGCAGCAATTCGCGGACGGCCGCCGCCTCGAGGCCGGCGGTTGGCTCATCCATGAGGAGCCAATCCGGTGCCGTGGCGAAGGTCGTGGCCAGCGCGAGCCGGCGCTGCTCGCCGCCGCTAAGCGCAAAAGGCGACCGCTCCAAGGCGAAGGCGCCATGGGGGTCGAGGTCGGCGCAAGCGGCGCGAATGCGGTGCTCGCGTTCGTCCGCTGCGAGCCGGTAAGGGCGCAGCGAGTAGGCGAATTCCCCACGGATGCTGCCTGCGAACAACTGCTGCTCCGGGAATTGGAAGATCAAGCCCAGACGCAGAAGGCTGGCTTGGTCTACCTTCTTTTTATGCCACAACGGTTGTCCGTCGAGTGCTATCGTTCCTTCGGCTGGCTCCACAATGCCTGCCATCACCTGGAGAAGCGTAGATTTTCCTGAACCCGTATGCCCGATTAATACCGTAACTGAACCATCCGGGAGCTCGAGACTGATATCTTTCAGCAGGTGATGATTGGCGTCATCCGGAGCATTTATTTGAATATTTTGCAAGGTTATCGACATGAAGTTGCCACCGCCTCGCCCAGTTCATCCATATCCAAAGGGAGCAGACGAAGCTTGACGCCTTGCTGAAGCAAGCCGAACGCTGTTTTGACCACATAGGGCGAATCCAGCCCTAACTCGGAACAAGGTGTTTTCTCCAGCATTTTCTCTTCGGTCTCCCCATAAAAGAACCCCCTCGGCTCTCCTTCAAACGTAATCCGTCCTTCGCCAAATCCAATGACGCGCGTCGCATCCGCCACTTCTTCCAGCCGGTGAGTGATCCAAACGATCGTCGTTCCGCGCTGATGGGCTTGGCGCACCGCTTGACGAACTTCTTTTCTTGCTGCGGGATCCAGCATGGCCGTCGGTTCGTCCAGCACTAAAAGTCCAGGCTCCACCGCGAGGGCTGCCGCCAGATTAACCAGCTGCTTCTGCCCTCCCGATAAAGTAGAAAGCGTCCGTTCGAGCGGGAGCGACAAGCCCACCGCCGAAAGGATTCGACGATACCAAGCCTGACGTTCATCCCGTGTTAGCTCCTGCGAACCCGGCAGGTAGTCAAGCTCCTCCTGAATGGTTTCACCCACGAACTGGGCGTCCGGCAGCTGCAGCACGCCTCTGAATTGCTTCTGCTCATTGCGCACCATTTCCCCGCTTGAGAGCGGACTTAAGCCCAGCAAGGTGCTGGCTAAGGTGCTTTTGCCGCTGCCGTTCGGGCCGATGACAACCAGCCATTCGCCTTTATAAATATTTAAAGAAACGTCCGACCATACCCGCCGGCCTTCTTCCGATGCTGTTCGATAGACAACGGAGGCTCTCTGCAAAGAAGCCACAATTTCTCGATTTCCCATATCTAAAATGTCCTTCCACTTTCACAAAAGATGTGCTATGATCTGATTGGTCAATTGTCAACCTTTTATTTTTGATGAAGTTAACAATACATAAACAATAACAGAAACAGGAGCGATCAACAATATGAAACTCACTCTGCGCGGCGTTGTTTTCAGTGCCCTTTTTGCAGCTATTCTTGTGTTATTCAGCTTTGCTCAGATTTCACTGCCTTTTACACCTGTCCCAATTACCTTGCAAACGTTAGCGGTTATGCTCGCCGGCGGCTTGCTTGGGGCACGTTATGGCTTCTTAAGTATGGCCCTGGTTGTTATCCTGACGGCTATCGGCTTTCCGCTGCTTCACGGAAATGGCGGTTTAGGCGTCGTGCTGGGGCCTACAGGCGGCTTTATTATGATCTGGCCGTTCTGTGCTATGCTGATCGGTCTGATTTTACCGCGTATTCGCGTGAATGGCATCATGGGCTATATTGCAGCTTTTCTCGTTATTGAGATTTTCGGTTCCCTTATCCAATATCTTGCCGGGGTTCCGTGGTTGATGTACAAAGTGCCAACTTATACGTTTGCAAAAGCTATGACTGCCGCTTGTTACCCGTTCCTCTTGGGCGATGCGCTCAAAGCTGTGGTTGCCGTGCTTATCATTGTGCCGGTTCGCCAAGTGTTTTCTCCTGCACGGCTTACAGGTTCGTCTTCGCATAGCGTTGTGCAACGCACGGATGCCCGTATGTAATGTAGTATCGTATAGTGATGCGTGAAATATCTTAGCCTTATTGCTCATTCCTTGAGCGGTAAGGCTTTTTTTCTGTCATTTCCGTTTTCATTCCCGCAAGGCGATTTTTACGTTTTTGTAATGCCCAGGTCTGTTTTTTTATTCGATTGTAATGCTCTGGCATGTAAGCTTGTTCTTGTAACCGACAGTACGAAGCATGCTGCATGATGAAATGCTTTTATCTCAAGCAGCCCCATTATATTGAATAGGAGTGTTATAAATGAAAAACAACAAAAAAGCACTAGCCGCTTTGACCATTACAGCAACCGTAGGTTTGTCCGCGATTCTGCCCTTTAATGCCTTCGCCGCGAATCCTTTCGCCGATGCCGCAAGCTCCTCTCAAGTTCAAACGGCTATTGAACAATTAGCCCAGCAGCAGGTGCTTTCCGGCTATGCAGATCATAGCTTCCTTCCCAATCAGGCAGTAACTCGCGCAGAAATCGCCAAAATGGCCGCACTCGCTCTGCACGTCAATGTGGATACAACGGCAACAACTTCTTTTGTCGATGTAACTAAAGCGGATTGGTTCTATTCGTACGCTGCAGCCCTTGAGTCTGTAGGGGCTATGTCTGGTACGGACGGGCAATTCCAAGGCAGCCGTACGATCTCATCCGAGCAGTTGGCGGACGTTGTTGCCAAGGCATTGCAAGTGGAGGCAGCCGTTGTAAAACAATTGCCAAGTTTTGCATCGTTAACTAGCTCCCCGGTGACACGCGGTCAGGCCGCTCTGCTCATTTTCGAAGCGCAGCAATTAGCTCCCATCCATGTGACGAAGCTCGAGGCCTTGAACGCCATCACGCTGCAAGTCACCTTCTCGGCACCGATACCGGCTGCGGATTTAGAGCTTGAACCCGCGTCCAAAAACTTTGTTTTTGACAACGGTTTGGCTATCAGCAACGTTCCACGGTTAAAAACAGGCGCCACCTCGACCTACATTATTCCAGTGCCAACGCAAAAACCAGGGACAACTTACACTTTAACTTACAAAGGCAAACCAGCAGGTACTTTCACAGCGGGCACAGAGAAAATTGCTTTGGCGTCGACGCAGCAACTGTCTAACGATTCTTTTGAGGTCGAATCCCACTTGGCTGACGGCGTTGCCGATTACGGTTATGTCATTGCTGCATACGCCAAAAGCCGTCCAGGTTCCTTTATCGTAGATGAGAACAATAACTACAACGGTACTGCGTATCAAATCCTTTCTTCTATGCGCAACCGTGAGGTGCAAATCACCCCTGAGGGCGGTACACCGATGACCGCTAAATATTTACGATTCACCCAAGCTACCGATGGTCGCCAAGCGCCTAAATTCCTTTTGCCTAACGGCGAAACGTTCAAGCCGGGTGTGACTTACACCGTTTCCGCAGACTGGGCTACTTTGAAAAACGCCACATTTACAGCCAAAGATATCGCACCGCTAACAATTCAATCTGCTTCTGCTGTAGATGCAAAGACCATTAACGTGACCCTTTCCCAGGATCCAAAAGATGAAATTTTCGTTTCACGCCGTGTTACATTGACAGGAACTGACGGCACTGTTCTGACAGCTGAATACACGCTGAGTTCGCGTAAAGGTGCAGCAGGTACTTTCGGTCTTCTGAATAACGGTCAGCTTGTGCCGGGTATGACTTACTCGGTCGCTCCGGTAGGCGGCTGGGCTACGGCTTCAGGCGTTAGCTTGACTGCCGCAAAGTAAGCCTGCTTATGTAAGGAAAAGGAGTACCTTGGATGAGGTGCTCCTTTTCATCTTTTCTGATGAGGTGATTTTTTATGTTGTTCAAAAATAGAGCGCTATTCGCTATGTTGATTCTGCTCATTATGCTGGTTGGCTGCAGCTCGCAGCCTGAAGCGTCGACTGGCTCTGCCTCCTCGGCTACTCCGTCGACAGCTCCGTCGGCTGCACCCATTGCCAGTGCAGCCCCAACACCGGATGCTGCAATGCCTTCGCCTTCGCCTGCACCTGTATCGGGGGAGGCAACGACTCTGCTTGTTACTCATTCCAAAAGTGATTATATGTCTTTCCTAGATCCAGTTACGGGACGATTCAACAAACTGACGGTTGGCAAAGCGCCTTTTGCCATTGCCGTGGGGCCTAACCATCGCGCTTATGTAACCACCGCTGAGGGTGTTGCTGTTGTGGATACGCAGCAGCGCAAACGCTTAGCTCTTGTGCCTTATAGAGCCGCTGACACTATCGGCAAGCCCCAGTTTGGCGAATACCGTCCCGGCGGAATGGGGCTTGCGGTCTCTCCTGACGGCAAATCCGTCTATGTCGGCGTTTATTTGACTGGCCGCGGCGGAGACGGTACGAAGAGCCAACTGGAGATCTTGGATGCGGAGAAGCTCGTCATGACAGGAAGCGTCGCCGTAGGCGTCCGACCGTTCGATGTCGTGACCAGCCTCGATGGCAATGAGGTTTACAGCATCGATCACGACTCCTACTCCGTGACAGCTGTCGATCCTGTGCAGCTGAAGGCTCGCACCCTTGAGGCTGCACCCTTCGGCAAAGGCGGCTTCGAGAAGCCGCACTATGCAGCGGTTCGCGCTGACGGCCGCCTGCTTTTGCCCTATCAGGGACGCGGTCTGATTGTGCTCGACCCTGTCAGCGGCAAGTACGAGACGAAACCGTTGACGGGCAATACGCATCAGGAAGGCGTGACACTTACGCCTGAAGGCAAGCTGCTGCTCGTCATCGGCAACGGGGCGGCAGGAAGCGCTAGCGGCAAGCCAAACTTGACCGTGCTTGACGTCAACACGTATGCCGAGAAGATCATCCCGCTTGAGCGTATGCACCAAATGGTCGCCACCAGCGCTGACGGACGGTACGCATACCTCACTGGCGGCGTCACTTACGCTGATACAGGCTGGAACGGGATGAGCGTCGTCGACCTGGCTTCCGGAGCTGTCCGCGACTTCGAGGTACCGGATTATCCGCTGGATGTGCAGCTTCTTTCGGAATGATTGACTTTGGGAAGCTGATAAGCGTGCTTTCGAGACGGTCTTTTCGGACCTTTCAGCTGCATCTAGCATTTAGCTACTGTTCACACTCTGAGACGGCTTTTTGGGCGCTCTCGGCTGGCGTTTTGTGCTATACACACCAGTTTTCACTACCGAGACTGCCTTTTCGGCACTCTCAGCTGCATCTAGCTACTTTTCACACTCTGAGACGGCTTTTTGGGCGCTCTCGGCCGACTTTTGTGCTGTACACACCAATGAAACGCCCTTTCAGCGCTCCCAAACAAAAATCCCCCTTATCTGAAATCAGACAAGGGGGATTTTTGCGTTCACTCATGCTTAGCCATATAACCTACCCCTGGGTAGGTGACAATGAGTTCGATGCCTTCGGCAGCGCTTTTGATCTTCTGCCGGATGCGGGCGATGGTGACGCGCAGGTACTCGACTTCATCGCGGTACTCGCTTCCCCAAACCTCGCTAAGCAGCTGCTCGTGGGTCATGACTTTCCCCGCATGCTGCAGAAGCAGCGCAAACAAGTTGTACTCGGTCTCTGTGAACTTGACCTCGGTATCGCCCAGCCAGATGCGGCGCTGGGCGAGGTTCGCCGTCACCGGACCGAGCGTAATTTCGCTCGTAGTGACGGAAGGCGCCATGCGGCCATCCATGCGGCGCAGCACAGCGTTCACCCGGGCAAAAAGCTCATCCAATGAGAACGGCTTCGTCAAATAGTCGTCCGCTCCAAGGTTGAGCCCCTGCACTTTATCCGCTCCGTTGCTCCTCGCGGTCAGCATAATGACCGGTACGCTGGAGTAGGAGCGCAGCCTTTTTAGCACATCGAATCCGTCCATGCCCGGCATCATCAGATCGAGCAAAATCAAATCCGGATCGAACTCCTCCGCCTTCTCCAGCGCTTCCGCCCCGCTCTGACAGGTCAAGGTTTCAAAATCCAAGGATTTAAGATTCGCGGCGACGAAACGCACAATTTTCGGCTCATCATCGACGATCATGATTTTTTTCTTGTTCATTTCCGTTTTCCTCCCCTAAGTACCTCGGTATGAAGAGGGTAAACGTGCTTCCCTCGCCGAGCCTGCTTTCCACGTGAATCTCTCCGCCGTGCGCCTGCATAATTCCTTTGCATATCGCCAGGCCCAGCCCTGTGCCTCCAGTTTGACGGCTCGATGAGACATCTACCCGGTAGAACCGGTCAAATAATTTGTCCACATGCTCCGAGGCGATGCCGATGCCATTATCCTGCACGTCCAGTTTCACGTAACGCTCGTCGGCATGAGCCATAATACGAATGATCGGATGCCCCGTATTATAGCGTACAGCATTCGTGAACAGGTTCACGAGCACTTGCTCCATCCGCAGTTTATCGGCATAAATCAGCGGCGTATCCTCCGCCACCTGCACCTCGAATTGCGTATGCGCATCATTCGCTTGCTGCGGGAGTCTTCGCATGGCGCTCTGGACAACGGCTTCCACACGCAGCGGCTGCGGGTTGATCCGCATCGCGCCGGAATCGATTTTGGAAATATCGAGCCAGTCGTCAATCAGATCCTGAATACGGCCGATATCCTCGTGAATCCCCTCCAGCAGCTCCTGCTTAAAGCTTTCTTCCCACTGCGCGTCGACGCGAAGGAGCGTTTCGACGCTGCCGCGAATGCTTGTGATTGGCGTTTTGAACTCATGGGAGGCCAGTGAGATCAGATCATTTTTCAAAGCGTCGATTTCATGCTCCTTCGTCATATCGCGCCAAACGTAGCCGCGGCCAAAAACCCGCCCTTCTCTAGCTACCTGGAAAGCCGATACCATCATAAAGCGCTCTTTGCCTTGACCGGTTTTCACGGTAAACGCGCCTTGCACTCTCGGCTCCACTGTCAGCTTCTCCAGCTCATCCTGACGTTCAGGAAGCAGCAGCGCAATGCGGTCAAACAAAGCAGTTTCCTGCATAATAGCCAGTTCAGACATCGGAATAGCGAAAATTTCAGCCATCCGGTGATTGGCATACACAACATGATGCTCCATATCGATCAACACGACGGCGTCGGACATACTCTCCAGCACCGCGTTCAAAGTCGCATGCTCGTCCTGCAGCCGCTGGGTTCTCTCCTCGACGCGATCCTCCAGCTCGCTATTAAGCTGCAGCAGTGCGCCTTGATTCTCTTTGATCTGCTCCGCCATCTTGAAAAAATGGTCCGCCAGCAATTGCAGCTCCAGTGGCGCCCCCTTTGGAACGACCCCACTGTCCGGCTCTACGAATGTGCCTCCGGCCAGCCGCTGTGTGTATCCGACTAGAGCATGAATGGTGCCGTTCAATCTTTTGGCCAAAAAACTGCCGAGCAGCACCGTCAAAAAGAGCGTCATCACTAGCAGCAAAACCGTAATGCTCAGCGATTCAGTGAAAGCGGCATTGACCGCTGCTTTCGACTTACTCACCCAAACAATCCAATCGATTTCGGGAATGACTTTGTAAGTAATCAGCTCTTTTTGAGCAGAGTTGCTTAGCACATAGGTCCCTTCGCCCTGCCGCTGAGCCCGTGCATCTGCAACGACAGGCTCCTTCGATAGATCCGCCAACGTTTCGGTCAGCGTCCCGTTCGGGTGATAAACGGGCTTGCCCGCATGATCCAGCACCACGGGATACGCTTCTTTCCCGTAGTCGTATTTCGTGACAAGCTCCTTGATCGGCGCAAGCTCCAGCACAGCGAGCACGAAGCCATCCTGCTGTTTGATCCCTTTATAAATCGGCACAGCAATAGCGACAGAAGGCAGATTCTGCCCCTCGGGTCCGCGAAAAAGCGAGGAGATGATGGTGTTTTGCGCAGCTTGCACCCGTTTGGTGTAATCCCGGTCCTTCACATCGGTGCCTATCAGCGAATCATTCGCTGTGGTGTGCGCGGCTTTGATGAAGCCATTCTGGTCGACAACATAAATGCCTGTGAAGCCCGCCAAATTTTGCTGCAAGGATTGCAGCTTTAGCTTCAAACTCTCAGGCGTTCGGAAGGCTGCATCCGAGGCTGTAATCGTGGCCGCCAGCGTTTCAACGGCATTGCGGTGGTAGTACATATAATCCTGCACGGCGTCGCCAAGCCGGTAAGTCGTCATCTGCTGATTCCGATTGGACTCCTGGGTAATATGCGTAATTTGGTAAACCTGAAAGGTACCGAGAATCAGGATCGGAATCATCGCCATAATCGCGAAAGTGACCGTCAAATGTGATCGCATCGAATATTGCTTCAAAAGCGTTCCTCCGCTCTGCGTTGATTCTTTTATTTTATCACTAGCAAAAATGTAATGAAAATGAAATATGATCTTCATCTGCTTTTAATGAACTAGGCCTATAATAAGTCTCAACCCCCCTTTAAAATATATAGACTTAAGACTCACAGCCCGTTGCTGTGGGTCTCTTTTTTTGCCTCGGGAAAACTTGGATCTCTGGTCTGCCCTTGCTATAATGTATAGAAACTAAACAAAAAGGGCGGCTATCCCATGGACAACGATCTCGTCATCACATACAAATTTCGTGAAATTAAGAATGCCCTCTCTTCTTATTTGACGCAAGTGCTTCCCCCTTTTCACATTTCTCCGGTCATGATGTATGCCTTAGAATTTCTTCGCAAGCATCCGGACTGCATCGCCGTTGATATTGCGAACGAATTCGGTCTGACCCGCGGAGCGATTACCCAACTGCTGGATAAGTTGGAAGAGCAGGAGCTTGTTATTCGCAAGCCTCATCCGACCAGCCGCAGAAGCCTTCTTATTCAATTAACGGACAAAGGAAATACACTCATAAACGACATCCTACTGGCGTATAATAACAAAATCGAACAGCTCTTCACGCCCTATACCGAAGAAGAACTTGCCCAGCTTAAGCAGCTTCTGGAGAAACTGCCGCTATAATTGGAAGATCCCGACCGCTTTGCGTTGGGATTTTTTTAATGACTTGACTATTTAGTTAAACTAATATACTGTATAGTTATTAAACAATTTACAACATTAACATTTGGAGTGATTAAATATGAGCAAAATTATCGCAATTACCGGCGCTTCCTCTGGCATCGGCTTGGCTACGGCCCTGAAATTTGCAGAGTCGGGTTGGACGGTTTATGCCGGAACACGCAACGTAGAGCGTGACCGGGAGCTGCATGCGCACCATGCAAATCTTCATTTTATCGAAATGGAAGTAACAAGTCCTGAGTCGCTGGAAAAGGCTTTTGCCGCAATCGACAGCAGTCACGGCCGTCTCGATGTTCTGTTCTGCAATGCCGGCTTTGGATTTCTAAGAGCTCTGGGGCAGGCAACGATGGATGAGATTCATAACGTTTTTGATACGAATGTCTACGGCGTTATGCATACGATCCGTGCGGGGCTGCCGCTTTTACGCAAGTCAGATGCCGGGCATTTGGTCGCAACAACCAGTGTTGGAGGCTTAGTCGGCCAACCCTTCAATGAAATCTACTGTGCAGCAAAATTTGCCGTGGAAGGCTTATTGGAAAGCTTGGCCACCTACTACAAGCCCACGTTCAATATCGACGTCACGTTGCTTGAGCCCGGAGCGATCGCAACTAACTTTAACCAAACCGTCCTCGGACATGTCCAAAAAACCGGAGGCATCCTGGAGGATGAATATAAACCGATTATTACCCAGTATTTAGACGCCTTCGCCAAGCGTAATTCCGTGCCCCAAACGTCGGAGTCTGTTGCTGAAGTCATGATGAAGCTCATGGATATGGAACCCAAACCGCTGCGTATCCGTACGTCGGAAGCCGCGGAAGCTTTCGTGCAATACAAAGTAAGTCAGGACCCTACCGGACTGGAAGGTATGCTGAACACACGCAAGCTTCACTTGAATTTGTAATTAGGACCGGCCCGAATCCAGTCGTGGATTGACGGGCAGGTCTTTTTTCTGTGATGTGTAAAATCTTTCTTGCATAAACTAATGTTATTAGTTATTATACTATTATAGTTAGCTTATAAACGGAGGATGTTGCCTTATGATGAATGTATTGCAAGCTGCCAACCTGGGTATACGGTTTCTTTTGGAGCTCTGCCTCCTTGCATCCCTGGGCTACTGGGGTTTTCACGGTGATAAAAGCACGCTGCTCAAAATTGTTCTGGGCATTGGCACACCGCTTGTTGCCACGGTCATTTGGGGCCTGTTCTTGTCACCGAAGGCTTCCATTCCCATGGCTCAGCCCATTCCCTTTATCCTTGAGCTCGCCGTCTTCGCCATCGCCATCATCGCCCTTTATTCAGCCGGCAAGCCTTCTCTTGCTGTTGCATTTATGTTGATTTACATCGTTAATCGCACGCTTATCTACCTCTGGCATCAATAGATGCGCCCTGGCAGATTGAAAAAAGGACCGCCCCATCCGTTCCCCGGATAAGGGCAGGTCCTTTTCTTTTTTATAGGTGAGCAAAAAGCTGGCCATCTTTGACCACAACGTCATAGCCGCTTAGGCTTTTGGTCGGCACATTTAGGCATGCTCCCGAGTGCAAATCAAATGTCCAGCCGTGCATCGGGCACACGAACTCCCCTTTTTCAGCCTCCACAATCGCGCCGGCATGCGGGCATCTGCTTGAAACGAGCCGGTATGCAGCCCCATCCTCCGTTTGAATTAACCAATACAAGTTCTTATCGAATACGATTTCTGCGGGCAACTTCGTGAAGCTTTCCTCTAGCCCTAACAGAACTTCTTTCATGTTGACACCCCCCTGTTCCCTTATGTTCCAGCATACAGTTTACTACATTTTCGTCATTTCATTTAGGCGCCTTATTGGAGAGACGTGCACAACGCATCCTTTTACACATAATTTCCCACAATGTTGCGATAGGATGTCCATAATCTTGGGGTACAGTTAAGTTGTAAGGGAGAGACACTCACCTGCACACCCCAAATTGAGAGGAGTTTTCTAAAATGAAAACACAATGGAAACGTCGCGCAAGTCAAGCTAGTCTGCTAGCTTTCATGGTAACAATGGCATTCGGAGCAGTCGGAGGCGCATCGGCGGCTGACGCTACTTCTGCAGAGACTAAACCAAGCATCGCGGTAACATCGGCTACGCCGGTAACGGCAGTCAGCGCGGTTCAGCTGCGCACAAGCTCCAACTTACTGATGCAGCCGACTCATGAGCGTAACTACTTGAAGCTGCTTGTCAGTACATATGCTCCTGAGAGCTTGACCGAATGGAAACAAGCCTTAGAGGATCGCAAACAAGCCGAGAGCGAGATGCCGAAGCCTACTTTTGCCACGAAAACGGTGATCAAAGGCACAGCTACTGCTCTGCCAATCTCACCAAGCGGCTCCGAAACTAAAATGTTCAATCTTGAGTCTGCTCCCGCTCTACTTGATGGAGAAGGAGCTCAAGGGGTCCCAGGCAAAGAATTACGGGCAATGACCATTATCAAAGATAACGCAGAGGCGACAACCACCATCCAAGCACTTCCACTTGAGGGAGCGATCTCTGGTGATATAATGAAAGCGGAGCCGTCCGAAGAATTCAAACGCCAACAAAAACTTGCGGAAGCCGTTGAAGCCGACGACGCATCAGCAATTCAAAGCTTGCTGCCTGAGCTGCTTGCTGATTACAAAAAGGAAACGGAATCGCTGCGCACAATAGCGAAAACAATGAAAGAACACGCCGCCAAAGCCGAAGATCAAAAACCAATGGAAAAATTAGAAGAAGCCAAATAATTCATATAGATAAAAGAAATCCGCACTTTCCGGTGGACCGAACGCATATTCTGCGAACGGGTCCGCCTTTTCCCTATCGCCATGTAGAAAGAAGGAGAAACATTCATGTATCGCATCTATTTAGTGGAAGACGAAGAGCATCTTAGGGGCGTGCTTGCCGCCTATTTGGAGAAAGAGGGGTGGCAAGTGCGTTCGTTCGCTGACGGGACCTCGGCAAGATCCGCCATATCCGAGCGGCCGGACTTGTGGGTCCTCGATATCATGCTTCCGGGTGTTGACGGCTATCAATTAATGCGCGAAATTAAGGCGGATCAGCCGGCGCAGCCCGTTATTTTCATATCGGCGCGGGACGCGGATATCGACCGGATCATTGGCCTTGAGCTGGGAAGCGATGACTACTTAGCCAAGCCGTTTCTGCCTCGCGAGCTTGTCATTCGTACGCGCAAGCTGCTGGAACGGGTCTACGCCGTACATCCCTCCGGCATGACGCTCGCACTGCTTGAACGCCGTACGAAGATGAATATAGCTCCGTATATGATCGATGAGCAAGCGCGTACCGTGACAGCAGAGGATGGAAACAAAGTGGAGCTTACCTCCAAGGAGTTTGAGCTGCTGCTTTACCTAGTGAGCCATCACGGACAAGTGTTGGAGCGTGAACAAGTGCTCCGGGCTGTCTGGGGCATCGACTATTTCGGGACAGACCGGGTTGTTGATGATTTGGTGCGAAGACTTCGCCGCAAGCTGCCGGAGCTGCGTTTAGAAACCGTATATGGATACGGATATAGGATGGTGAAAGCATGACGCTCAGATTAGGACAATGGCCGCTCGCCATGAAGCTTTGGGGAGCATTTGCAGCGTTAACGCTGCTCATTTTTACATTGCTTGCCGTTCTGCTGCCTTGGACGTTGAAGGGATTTTTTACGGAGCAGCTGTACGATATTTTGCTTGATACACAGAGCGGACTTCATATGGAAGCAACTACAATGGCAGCACCGTCCTTCTCCCTGACGACAAAAGCTGGAACAGCGCTAAAAACGAATGTAGCGACAGATATCGTGACGGATGTAAAGCCGTTAGTTCCTGCCGCTTCGTCAACGCTTTATGTTTCCAAAATGGAAGCATTGTCAGATTTCGAGAGAACCGAGACCAGCAGCGCAATGCCCGCTATTCCCCTGGAAGCTTCCATCGCAACCCGGGTGATGTCTCCCTTTACAGCAACTCTGAGCGCTCCGGCCATCCGGCATTTTACGATTAGCGGAACCCAAGAGGCTCAGACACTTAATAAAACTGTTACAAACGGCGAGCCCTTCATGCAGGCCATGGAGCAGGATGCATTCGCCCAAAAGCTACCCGTTGCCAAATACACAACCAGCATTGATAAGAAAAGTATTTTCTACGTGATTCGCAAAGAAATCGTTCAAGGTCAGCCCAGTTTCATCGTATCTTATGCCTGGGGAAATTACCGCAACGACCTGGTTATGACCATGTTCGGAAGACTCATGCTGATGATGGTCGGGCTCATTGTAATCTCATGGCTGCCTTGCCTGATCATCGCCCGTTACTTCACGCGTCCTCTTGTTCAGATGGAGCGCCACGTCGGGCGCATGGCTGAACGCGATTGGCATGAACCGATCGAAACAAAGCGCAAGGATGAGGTCGGGCGTCTGGCAAAAGCGATTGAAGCGATGCGTGAGCGTCTTGTGCGCCAGGATCGTGCGCAGCAATTTTTCCTGCAGCACACTTCTCACGAGCTGAAAACCCCGGTCATGGTCATCCGCAGCTATGCGCAGTCCATTCTTGACGGTGTTTTCCCGAAAGGAACTTTGAGCGAGAGTTTAGGCGTGATTTTGAAGGAAGGCGAACGCCTCGAAAAGCGGATTCGCGATCTGCTTCTGCTCAATAAGTTGAATTATGTCACGGCGAGGGAGAAGCCTTTCCGCACTTTTGAGATGACTGAGGTCATCGAAGATGTGGTTGAGCGGCTGCGCTATCGCCGGCCTGACATCAAATGGGACATGGAGCTTTCCCCTGCCACCTTGCATGGCGATCCTGACCAATGGAAAATTGCATTGGAAAATATGCTCGACAACCAGCTGCGCTATGCCCATAGCGGCATTCGGATTATCGCCACGGCGGTATCCGGCAGCGGGGACAAGGATGCTGCGGCCGGTTTCTCGCAGCTTCAGATTAGCAACGATGGCCCGCCCTTGGATCAGGCCATCGCGGACAGCCTCTTCGAGCCCTTCCGTTCCGGCGGCGACGGCCAGTTCGGGCTCGGTCTTGCCATCGTGAAGCAGATCATGGATCATCACGGCATGAACGTGCGTGCCGCGAATGAGCCGGACGGGGTTTCCTTCTATATTGAGCGCGGAGAGGCGCATATGGATGGTAAGATTAAGGCGCCGAAGGTTTCTTGAGGGGGTGTGGGGGTCGGGCTTCGGGCTTCGGGGCTTCTGAGGTTCTGAGGCTCTGAGGTTCTGAGGTTCTGAGGTTCTGAGGTTCTTGGCTTGCGGGGTTGCGGGGTTGCGGGGTTGCGGGGTTGCGGGGTTGCGGGGTTGCGGGGTTCGCGAGCTTCTGGGGTTTTAAGGGGAACTATGATCCCCTATTTTCCATGAAATCGGCGAATCAGCCGAGCAAAGGGAACTACGGTCCTCTATTTGCCCCGAAAAGCTTATATATAAGCATTTCGGGGCAAATAAGACCCTGTAGTTCCCTCTGCGTGCTGAAATCGCCTATTTCGCTCAAATAGCCCCCTGTAGTTCCCCTATGATCAAGCGATCGTTGATGCACCGCCCCCAGCGCACCAAGAGGCTGTCCCATAGACGAGTCATTTCCATGACTTTGTGGGACAGCCTTTTGTGCAGTTATGCTTCTGCGGTCAAAATAAAGGAAAAAAATCCCTCTAAATTGACTGCAGAAACCTGTCAGATCCATTTAGCTGGAAAACCTCCCTCTATTTGCACCGATTTCGTGAGAATTCACTAAATCCAGTCAAATTAACGGGAGGTTTTCCTTCAAATTCCCTGCAAGGTCATCATTCGAGCAATTTAGTGGGAGATTTTCCTCTTAGCTTACCGCGCCTTCTTCGAAAAGCTCGGTTTTGGAGCCGTACAGCCCTGTCCGTTTCACCTACATCAAGCCGCTGCCCTTCTCTGGTTACGGCCCATCGCCCACAGGGTGAGCCAAATCAGGATGAAGCCGGCAAGCTGGCCTACGGTTAGCTTTTGCCCGAAGACAAGCCAGTTCATGAAGACGCCAACAGCCGGGAAAGCGAGTTCCGCAAGCGTTGCGAAGAACGCCTTGGTCGAGGACAACCCCTTATAATACAAGAGCATAGAGAGCAAGCCCGGGAAAAACGCCTGGAACAGCAAGTTCACCGCGATAAGCGTCAGTCCGCCTCCCGTTCCGGTCACGTGCCAGACATCTCCGCTCGCCAGAAGCACAACGGTCAACAAAGGAATGGCGAGCAGGAAGCGCAGCGATGTGACGATGGGGAAATCCAATTTTTTCTGCAGCAGGAACTTGCCCATGACCGTCGAGCCGCCCCATAGGCCCGCAGCCAATATGGAGAAAAGACAGCTGACGGTGCCTAGATCCTTAAGGCCCATTTCTGGCGACGAGAAGCCGAAGGTCAGCAGGTACGTGCCAAGAAGCGCCACTGCAATATAGGCAAAAAATTTGGAAGGCAGCGTCTCTTTGAGCATCACGCGGGCCAAAATGATCGCGAATAAAGGCTGCAATTTCTGCAGAAGCAGGATCGCGTTTGCATTGCCGTGCGCGAACGCAGCCGTGAACAAAATCGTAGCGATCGCCGATCCGCCCCATGAGATGAACAGCAAAGCGCCAATGACCGCAAGCGTCAGCTTACCGGCTAAGGTTTTGCGGTACTTCACCAGTGCCGGCACCGCATAACAGGCAAGAACCAAATGCTCGATAAACACGATTTGCGCCGAGGTAAAGCTTTTCAACAACAAGATCCGAAAGAGCGGATCGAGACCCCAGAGCGTAGCTCCAAGCGCCACATACCAAATCCCGCTGATCCCGCTCCAGCGTGTTGAAGTTACACTCGCACGCTTGGCTCCAAACTTAAATGCATTTTCCAATTCAAAAACCTCCTAAGGAATTTTGAATTGAACCCTCTGAAAAGAGACAATGCCCCCGCTTGTCGATCAGCGGGGGCATTGACAAACAGACCTGCCAAAAACATAAGTTTTTGACAAGCTGTTATTCACCTTCTCCCATCCGGACTTTAACCGTCGGCCTTGGAATTCCACCAAGTCAGTCCCAGCCTAACAGGCCGGGAGTCGCGGGCTTGAGATACAACGCACGTATCCTCACCGCCGGTAGGGAATTACACCCTGCCCCGAAGGTTCAACTTCTATTGAAGTGTATCTTATCATGTTACAGTTTGACTGGCAATACATTTTTCAACCTGAAACCGATAGCATTTTGAAAAATGTACTGCCGCCTACACCGCTTTCCGTCTCTGCATCAACTGTTTCAAGCTGTGCAAATTTGCACAAACCGTTCCTGTAATAACGATCACCACACCTGCAGCCGTTACCCAAGTGATGGTCTCTCCGTAAAAAACGACCCCGACGGCCAAGGCAATCAGCGGAGATATATACAGCCATGTTGCCGGAAAGACCGGATTTGTTTTAGCTACTAACCAATAGAACAGACTGTGTCCCACCATTGAACCGATCACGATTAAATAAAGCAAGGAGCCGGCCGCTTTTGGAGAGAATAGGCTTTGAACGTCCACATGTTCTGTGAAAAATGACAAAATCAACAGCAGCAAGCCTCCGCAAATCATCTGTGCCGCATTCAGCGCGATTGGCGATGCCTCGGGGAATTGCTGAATGACGCGTTTGGAGTACAAGGCGCCGCAGCAATAGCACAGCTCGCCGACCAAAATCGCCGCGCAGCCGATCACCCAAGCGATATTCCCGGATACAGCAAGCTGCGGAAGCAGCAGGATAACGATGCCTGCGAAGCCGAGGATGCAGCCGAATACGGAGAGCGCCGTCGTTTTCATCCGCAGCACGAAAGTTTGCAGCATGAGAATCATAATCGGCCCTGTGGCCGACAAAACGGCGGCTATTCCAGAAGATACATACTGCTCTGCCCAGTACAAGGTGGAGAACGTTCCGAACGTCAAGCCGATCCCTGTAAGCAGCATTTCTTTGCGGAATAACAGGGCTAACGAAGCTTTTTTCTTCCACATCAACCAACCGAACAAAATCAGACCTGCTATGAAAAATCTCAAACCCGCCGAGAAAAAAGGCGGCGCAGAAGCGTCTACCCCTACCTTAATCGCCAAAAAAGTCGTGCCAAAAATAAGACATACAAGCAAATAATTAAAAATAATCATGACTGTTCCCCCTCTTGGTATGTATCATACAAGGTAAGCGACAGAACAGATGCATGATAGCAGAACAGATTTCCAATGATTGCTTTATAATAGCGTTAGAAAGGGGAGGATCTGATGAAGCATGCGAAGTCATCCGGCGGAACAAAAGCTAACCTGCTGTTCAGACAGGCTTATGAGTATATCGTTACCCGCATGGATCGCGGCGAGTGGCAAGCACATGACAAGCTCCCCTCCATCCGGCTTCTTGCCCAAGAGCTTCAGGTGCACAGGCTGACTGTTTTTCGTGCTTACCAGCTGCTGAAACAGAATGAGAGAGCCTACGTGAAGGAGAAATCCGGTTATTACGTAAGTCCCTGCAAATCGGAGGAGCAAGCCCTTAACGAGCATGAGGAAAGCCCTCGTTCACTCACAGCGTCCAGCGTCTTAAAAAACGCATTGTCAGAAATTCAACAGATCCCTGTCAAATATCAATTTTCGCAAGCCTTGATCGATCCTAACTTGCTGCCGAATCTTTTTCTGTCCGAGCATGTGAAGCAGGTTTTCGACATCTATCCGAAGCTCATGGGCACCTACTCCAGCGCCCAAGGGGATGAAGAGCTTCGGGAATACTTGTGCCGTTACATGGTTCGGCATCATCATCTCCGGCTGACTGTCAGCGATATTCTGATTACGACCGGCGGCCAGCAGGCGATTGACTTAATCTCAAGAATCTATATCCGGCCTATGGATCCGGTCTTGGTTGAGCGGCCGACATATAGTGCCGCACTCGATATTTTCCGCCAGCAAGGGGCGAGGCTTGTGCCTGTCGAGATCACCCCGAACGGCTATGACTTGGCGGCTGTTGAGAAGCTTATGCAGAAGCATAAGCCGCGAATATTTTATATGAATCCTACGTTTCATAACCCGACAGGGTATACCGTCCCCGCGGCGCAGCGCAAGCTGCTGGTTGAACTGGCTGAACGGTACCGCTGCTTGCTGATTGAAGATGATGCGATCCACGAGATGTACTTGGATCAACCGCCTCCTCAGCCGATGTTGACTTACGATACCGAAGGCTGGGTCGTCTATCTCCGCAGCTTTAGTAAATACGTCGCGCCCGGACTGCGCATTTGCGCCGTCATGGGGGGACCGTCCGTCATCAAGCCGCTCATTACGGCCAAATCCTTGGCAGACAACGGCACACCGCTGGTTAACCAAAAAATGTTCCTGCATTACTTCGAATCCGCCCGGATCCAGCAGCATTTGGAGAAGCTGCGCATCGCCCTGCAAATTAGAAAAGAAATCGTCGAAGAGGAATTAGCCTCTACCGGATGGCATTGGATCAGTCCCCAAGGCGGCTTCAATCTATGGCTCCGGCTCCCGGACTTCATTCCGGTCGACCGGCTTTTGGAGGAATGCCTCCGGCACTCTGTCTCCTTCGTTCCTGGTGTGATCTGCGACCCGCTCAAGGAGATGCAATCATGGATCCGTTTGAGCTATTCCTTCGTGAATGAGGAACATTTGCGGGATGGCGTTAGGCGGCTTGTCGATATAGCCGGGCGTTATGGGCCGCAGCCGCAATAAAAAAACCGCCAGGAAATACATCCTGAAGCGGTTTTCACTTTTTTATTGAGCTGTATAGCCGCCGTCGACCAGAAGACTCGTACCTGTAATAAAAGAAGCCTCTTCGCTGGCAAGAAAGAGAACGGCTTTCGCAACTTCCTCCGGCTTGCCAAGCCGGCCCATCGGATGCAAGCTGACCAGATGCTCCGTAATCGCTTCATCTCTCCCCTTAATCAGCGGGGTGTCGATATATCCCGGACATATGGCATTGACGCGGATGCCTTCTTTGGCATAGGTGATCCCGAGGCTTTGCGTTAACAGCTTGACGCCCCCTTTGGCGGAAGCATAGGCGGTTACGCCGCTCTTGCCAACGTGGCTGTGAATCGATCCGCAATTCACAATCGCCCCGCCGGTACCCTGCGCCAGCATTTGTTCGATGGCATATTTGTCACAGAGGAAGACGCCATTTAAATTGATGTCGATCGTCTTTTGCCACTGTTCGAAGGAAAGCTTATGAGCCGGCGCATCGTTAGCAATACCCGCATTCGCGAATAAAATGTCCAACTTGCCATACTTTTGAACCGTCGACGCGACCATAGCTTGTACATCCGCTTCTTTGGTAACGTCTGTTTTTACAAACAAGGTATCCTTCCCTTGCCCGTTCAACTCCTGCGAAACAGCCGCGCCGCGGTCAGAGAAATCGGCGATAACCACTTTAGCGCCTTCCTCTGCAAATAAGCGCACAGATTCTTCTCCAATCCCGCTTGCACCGCCGGTTACGACAACGACTTTATTTTGAAATCGCATATAAGCACCTTCCTTATCTCATAATAAATATCAGGCGTGTCTCCTTAACGTGCGATATTTCATTGCCTTTTAAACTTATCTGCCATGCACGCCGCTTATCGATTGTCTTGGTGACAAGATTAAGTATAACGCTGCTTGGAGTAACATTAAATTAAGGGTTTATTAGGGCTTGTTAAAAATAAATGAAGGAATTTGCCCGGATGAATGTCGATCAACTGCGTTATGTCATCGAGGTAGCAAAAGTGCATTCCATATCGGCTGCCTCCCAAAATATGCATGTCACCCTACCCACCATCAGCCAGTCCATCTCTCATCTGGAAGCGGAGCTTGGAGTCAAGCTGTTCACTCGTTCCAGAAACGGCACGGTGCCTACGCCCGAAGGCATACATCTAATCCGAATCGCCTCCGAGATTATGGATAAAATCAACGAGCTGAAAGAAGAAGCCCAAAGTTATACCCATTCGCTTAGCGGCGAATTACGGCTGGCAACCATTCCCGGGCCCATGTCCTTACTAGTCAAAACAATCGCTGCCTTCAAAAAAGATTATCCAAACATCCAAGTCGAGATTTCCGAACAAAGCTCTCAAGACATCCTGAACGATATTCATCATCATAAAATCGATCTGGGCCTCATCATTCTGTACGAGGACCTGCAGCCCAGTATAGGCGAACTAAACTTCGCTAAAGTTATCGAAGCAAAACTGCAATGCTGCGTCAGCCGAAATAGTGCGTTAGCCTTGCGCGACTCAATCACCCCCGAAGACCTCCGGCGCTATCCGCTCGTCCTTTATAAAGAAGACTATATTCTTTGGTTCGTTGATCATCTGGCATCACGATACGGTCCTTTTAATGTCATGTTTACATCCAATAATCAAGAGGCGATCAAAGGCGCTCTGCGCGAGGAACTCGCTCTTACACTCGGGCTGGATTATACCTTTAACCATGCCGACAGCCTTTTGTACAAAGAATTCAAACTGCTCGCCATCGATACCCCCACCAATTCATTAGTTCCGCTTGGCTGGGTGCAGCACCCCAACAAGAGCGGTTCCAAGATCGTGAAACATTTTATCCGTCGATTAAAAATGCAGTTTGAGAGCTGAAAAAAAGAGGCCATTCCAGGCGGGTCAGGAAAGACCTTCCGGGACAGCCTCTTCATATTAAGCTTTAACCTTCGCTTTAATTTCTTCAAGTGGTTTATGATTGCCGTATTTCGGATACTCACGAGTAGATGGAGCAGCCCACTGAACCGCATTGGAGATCACGCGGCGGATTTGCTCGTTGTAGTAGGTACGGTATGTCTCGTGACCTGGACGGAAGTAGAAAATCTTCCCGTTACCGCGATTGAACGTACAACCGCTGCGGAATACTTCGCCGCCCTCGAACCAGGAAACCATGATCAGCTCATCCGGCTGCGGGATATCGAAGTGCTCGCCGTACATTTCCTCAGCTTCAAGGTCGATGTACTCTCCAATGCCTTCTACGATCGGATGGCCGGGCGCAACGACCCAGAGGCGTTCTTTTTCGTCAGCTTCACGCCATTTGAGGTCACAGGATGTGCCCATCAGCTTCTTGAACACTTTGGAGAAGTGACCGGAATGAAGTACGATCAGCCCCATGCCCTGCCATACGCGCTTTTGAACGCGATCTACGATTTCGTCCTGTACTTCGTCGTGCGCTTTATGTCCCCACCAAATCAGAACATCGGTATTATTCAAAACTTCTTCCGTCAAACCGTGCTCTGCATCATCCAGCGTCGCATACGTGATTTCAACATTGCCGGTAATGCCTTCGCCTATGGCTGTGTGAATCCCGTCCGGATATGCGGTGCGTACGATTTCACTTTCTTTTTCATGACGATACTCGTTCCAAACCGTAACTCTTAGCTTCTGACTCATCTTCTTATTCCCTCCAAGATAGCGTATTCATTCATACTGTTGAGTATAGTCCGTCCCTTCCCGGAATGAAAGGCAAGATTGTGCCTATTTATTATTCAATAGTGTCATTTGCTTGTAAACAATGCTATACTTTTATTGATAAACCTTACCTTTTAGCGATGATTTACATATTCAAAAATGTCTTTCCCCATAGAGAGGTATACGAATCCATGGAACCTTTACACAGCTCTTTCACTGACATTGTGAATGAAGAAGTCATTTATCAGAATCCGCTTCTCTTTCTAAAAATATGGGAGTTAAGCTCTGACTCTGCGCTATTCGGTCCTCCTGCCCCCTGGCGCTGGCATTCGCATCGGCAGGTTGAATTCCTTGTCGTCACGGAAGGCTTGCTCGCCATTCAAACCAAGCATGAACATACGGTGTTATCGGCTGGAGATGTGATGGTCTTAGGTTCCTCTCAGCCCCACCGGACATACAAATACTCGGCGGATTCCTTGCGTCAAATCGTTTTCCAAATCGATCTCAAGCAGCATTTTGACCTGAGTACGATGCCTTACCTGCACACCTTCTCGGAGCTGACGTATCCGCTCGATCAGTTTAATGAGCTGTTTCGGAGCAACCCGGCTGTGAAGCAGACCGCCTATAGCCTCATTCTACAGATTTACGAAGAGTCGCTATCCCGTCAGATTGGCTACGAACTGGCGATTAGCGCGGCGATCAAAAATCTCTTGCTCCTGCTGCTGCGCAATGACAACCGTGATCTGTCTGCGCATGCCGAGGATTCAGGTATAGCCCGCTTGCGCCCGGCGCTCGATTATATCGACGAGCATCTCAGCGAACGGATAACGGTTGAAGACGTCTGCTCCCTGCTTAATTTAAGCTATCATTACTTTATTAAGTATTTCAAAAAAGCGATGGGGATATCCTTCGTGGATTACGTGAATTACAAGCGGATCAAAAAAGCCGAGCGGCTTCTGTTAACCGGCGACCTCAGCATGATGGAAGTGAGCTTTGAGGTCGGCATCCTCAATATGGCGCAGTTCTACAAGCTGTTTAAGCGGCATAATCAATGCTCGCCCAAAGAGTTCAAACAGCGCATGCGCAGTCAAGCGGGGGGCACCCCCCTGCTGGCGCAAGCGGATTAAACGTCAGCCAGGCAAGAAGCCTTGCTGGCTGACAAACACACGCTCCTGCGGGAAATGCCGCAGGAGCTGTTCGTGCACGCGCTTGTACGCATCCGGACTGTACCAGTCCGAAAGCTCCAGCGCGTCATAGATCGCGCGCACGCCGATGCGGGCCGTGCGCCTGCCTCCACTGCCATCGCCCATGAAGTAATCGTCGATGCACACCCGCTCCACGATGCCCGCGAGCTGCTCGGCGAATTGCTCCGAGCTCGGCAGCGCCGGCGCTATCGTGGCCTGCACGGGAATGCCGCGGGCCGTCAGCTCGCGGAGTGCTTGTAATCGCGCCGGTATCGGCGGCGCGGACGGGGTGAAAGCCCGGCGGACCTCCTCACGGTCCGTCTCCACGGTCATGCTGACTCGCACGCGGTCGCCGAGCAGCTCCAGAAGGTCCGCGTCCCGCTTCACCAGCGGGCTGCGGGTCTGCAGAAACAAGAAGTCCGGCGGCTGCACGGACATCACCTCCAGGAGCGAGCGGGTGATCCGCTCCTTATGCTCGCTCGGCTGGTACGGGTCCGTCGCCGAGGACATGAAGATCGTAACCCGGCCTTGGCGCTTCGCCTTGGCCAGTTCTTTCTCCAGAAGGGCCGCGGCATTTTCCTTCACATCGACCCAAGAGCCCCAAGCCTCACTGCGGAACAGCGCCACCGGCATCTGTCTAACGTAGCAGTAAGAGCACGCAAAAGCGCAGCCGGTGTAAGGATTCAGCGTATGCGAATATCCTTCCAAGAAGCCGCTGGCTTTGGTGAGCAATTGCTTCGCTGATTTATGATTAACTTCGATCTGCATACGTGTCCCCTCCGTTCCGTTTCCCGCGCTCTCACAGGCCCGCTTTCTCCAAACCCAACAGCTTCTCCTTATTCGGCAATCCGCCGCGATAGCCGGTTAAAGCGCCATTCTTCCCAACGACGCGATGACATGGCACCACGATGAGGACCGGGTTAGCGCCAATCGCTGTGCCGACAGCTCTAACAGCGCTTGTTTTATCCAGCTTCCGAGCGATCTGTGAATAGCTAACTGTTTCGCCATGCGGAATTTCGTGCAATGCACGCCACACGTTTTGTTGAAACCCAGTGCCGCGCAGATCCAAAGGCAGCGTAAAGGTCTTGCGCAAGCCGCGCAGATACTCTTCGAGCTGCTGCACATAAGGCTCTAACATAGCCTTATCCTCTGTCCATCTGTAATCGGGGAAATGCTTTCGCGCCCAGTTGGTCAGTTCGGACCACGCTACTTCGTCAACTGTGTCTTGCTCCGCATCTCCCTCCTGATATTGCAAATAGATGAGACCCTTATCCGTTGCCGCGATCAAAAATTCGCTATCCAACAAACGGGCGACTCCCCAATAAATGGGCTTAACGGCTAGCCTTGCTCCTTGCGTTTGCATCATGGAACCCTCCTCGGTTATGGTTAGATGGTGGAACTTTGACGGAACTCTGATGGAGTGAAACCCGTCTTTTTCTGAAACAACGTGGCAAAATGTGCTGCATTCGCAATGCCCACCTGGGCACCTACTGCATTGACAGGCATATCCGTTTCTATTAACAGCCGCTTTGCGGCTTCAATCCGTATCTGTTGAAGGTACGTGAGCGGCGTCACGCCCTTCATCCGTTTGAAAGTTCTTTGCAAATGATATACGCTGGCATAAAACTGCTCAGCCAGAACCGAAAGTGTTAGCGGCTCGGCATAATATTCATCCATATGGCCGGCTATGAGCTCGATCCACTCTTCATCCGGCAGCCGGATGCCGTCCGGCCTGCATCTTTTGCAGGGACGGAAGTTCTCGGCGGCCGCTTCCTGCCGCTCTCTAAAGATCCGAACATGTTCCCGCTTCGGCAGCCTCGATTTGCAGGAAGGTCTGCAGAAGATGCCGGTTGTCGTGACCGCATAATAAAACATCCCATCATAAGCGGCATCATTCGCCACAATGGCTTGCCAATATCTGTCTTGCATGACGATTGCTCCTCTCAGCGCCGTTTCTCTTCTAGCTCAGTATACCCAAACGGGTCTCCTCTTGTAAGGGAGGCGAGATGAGAAAGCAAGATTACGAAAGCCGCTTTCCGCGATAATAGAAGAAATCCCGAGATTCCGAAATTCCATCAACTGATTACAGGAGAACCGACTATGCCCTCTTTTGACCCTTCGCTTCTAAAATGGCACGAGCAGACAAGCTCTCTTACGCTGCCGCTGCCCGAACCTTTTCAATACGAGCAAAATCTTGGATACCTGACGCGCTCCACCAATGAGTGCCTATTCTATGTGGATAACCCTGATATTTATAAGCTGCTTCTCATTGGGGATAACCGCGTGCTTATCGCTGTCAACAGTGAGGATAACTTGGATCTGCGCATTCGCATCCTGTCCACGGACGCCGCCATCTCTCCGGCCCTTCTTGAAAACATCGCCCATTATGTGTGGGAATGGTTTGATCTTGGTACGGACCTTGCGCCGTTCTACGAGCTTGCCGGGCACGATCCTTTGCTGCGCCAAGTCACCCAGGACTTCTACGGACTGCGCTTGCTGGGCATTCCCGATCTTTTCGAGGCGATGAGCTGGGGCATTATCGGACAGCAGATCAATCTGACTTTTGCCTATACGCTCAAAAGACGTCTTGTCGAAGCCTTCGGCACGCAGTTGGACCTGCATGGACGAACATACTGGGCGTTCCCGTCGCCTGAGCGGATTGCCGGACTTTCAACGGAGGCTTTGACGGCCTTGCAATTCACGGGTAAAAAGGCCGAGTACTTAATCGGTGTTGCCCAAATGATGGCAGAGGGGCGGCTCGTCAAGGAAGAGCTGCTGCGGAGCAGCGATTTTGCTGATATTGAAAAAGAGCTACTTAGCATCCGCGGCATAGGTCCCTGGACGGCCAATTATGTGCTCATGCGCTGCTTGCGCAACGCTGCCGCTTTCCCGATCGCTGACGTTGGCTTGCACAACGCGCTGAAGCATGTGCTTGGCTTGGAACAGAAGCCGTCACTTCCCCACATTCGCCAGCTCGCTGAGGGCTGGAAAGGCTGGGAAGCCTATGCTACTTTTTATTTATGGCGTGTCCTCTACTAGCGCATATGAAGGAGCGAATTCACCGTGAAATTTCTAGGGTTAATCGAACATTTATTTGCTCAATACGGATACTTGGTCCTGCTGCTCGGCCTGCCTTTGGACGTTATCGCGCTGCCGATCCCTCCCGGGAATACGACCATGACCTATACGGGATATTTATCGTATAAAGGCGTGCTGAAGTGGCTGCCGGCGATGGCTGCCGCTTGGGTAGGGTCGATGATCGGCATGACGATCACGTATTGGATCGGATATAAGCTGGGAACGCCGATTATTGAGCGTTTTGGCAAGTATCTGTTTCTGAAGCCCGGCCATTTGGAGAAGACACGGAACTATTATGAGAAGTATGGCAACAAATTGCTGCTTTTCAGCTTTTTCCTGCCCGGCATCAGGCAGTTTATTTTCTACTTTGTTGGGATCATTCGCATTCCATACCGCATTTTTGCGGTTTATGCTTTCACTGGCTCGGCCTTATGGGTCGTCGTCTTTTTTGGAATCGGCTACCTGTTCGGCGATCAGTGGCATGCGGTTTTCATGTGGGTGGAGCAGTTTTTGATTTATGCCATGGTCGGCTTGTGCGCTCTGCTGGCGGGGATCATTTTGTTTAAGTGGCGGAACCGCTTAAAAACGGGGATTTGATGGCGCTGAACTGGCAGAACCAAGTCAAAGCCCCTCTGATAGGGGTCTCTAAAGACTCTTATCCCCCTCGAAATTGGGGAAATAACCAAAATAGCAGTCCCTATGGACTCTTATTTGCTCAGAAACCCTCAATTGCAGGTGAATTTATCCATATAAGAGTCTGTAAGGACTTTTATTTCTGCAGAAATGATCTAATTAGCTAGAATAGCAGCCTTTGGGGACTCTTATTTCCCCTGAACAGCAGACGTACTCACAAGCCGAGCCCTCCCCCATCCCTCTCATACAAAAAAGGTTGCCCCTTCGGTCTCAGAGATCGAAAGAAGCAACCTTTATTTCGTTATTGCGGTGCTGCCGTTGGTGCTGGCGCTGCCGGATGAACCGGATTTCCATTGTACTTAGAGCTGTTATGCTCCGGTTTCATCGGGGGTACACCGCCTTTGCGTTCAACGAAGCTTTTCAGCTCATCGGTTAATTGATCTTTCAGCTTGGCGATCAACTGATCCTCGGTGATACCTTTATCTTGGGCGATCTCGGCAAGAGACTTGCCCGATTTGCGCTCTGTGTTCAGCTCGTTTTCCGTGATCCCGAGGATCGAGGCGATTTCAGCGGAATTGCCGAACATGCCGCCAGGCATCATACCTCCGCTCCGTCCCGGTGCTGGAACGCCTTTGAAATTCATCGTACGCGGTTTGGACTGGATAATTTTCTTCAAACGATCTGCCAGCGTCGATTTCATTTTGTCGGCTTGCTCCTGTTTGATTTTCCCAGCGGCGAGCGCGTCGTCAATTTTCTTCGTCTCGGCTTCGGTTAGTTTGGCCAGGAGCTCATCTTCCGTTAGATTCGCTTTATCCTGGGCGATTTGTACGAGCGTTTTGCCTTGCTTGATCTCTTCTTTCAACACAGATTGATCAATGCCTAGAACGGCAGCGAAATCGATGGGGCTTCCTTGGGCGAATCCAAAACCGCCTTTGGCCGGTCCGTGTCCCTGGTTCTTTTGACCGCGGAAATCTCTATGCTGGTTATCCTTGAATTTATCCTTCTGAGGTGCAGGCGTTGCCGTACTTGTTTCATCCGCGAATACTTGGTTATGCTGAAGCACAAGCCCACCGCTAATGAGCAATCCTGCTGCAAGCGTACCGACCAGCATTTTCTTGTGAATAAGCTTCATCCTGTAACTCCACCTTTTTCATGAAATGGTCTATTTGGCTTCAGTATACAGGGAAATTGTGAAAAAAATTTGAAGCTGCCCGTCATTCAGCAAGAAAGTTTACGCCGATTTTCTGCCCTTTGTCATTCCTATGAAACATAGAATTGCCCCAATCTCCATCAAAACAATAATGATACCTAACGGAACTGCGGTGTGACTGCCGCCAAGACCAACAAAGGGAGCAATGACGCCTCCGATGATAAAAGAAAGCAGGCCAAGCAGTGCTGCTGCGCTCCCAGCCGTTTTCCCTTGACTCTGCAGCGCGAGCGAGGAAGTGGCGACAGAGACGGGTCCCACGCTGGAAACAATAAAGAAAAATGCAACGAGAATTGCCGGAAGCCCCGCCCCGGTGAGAACGGCAATGAGCAGCAGCAGGCCGCCAAAAGCAGCCATGGCCAGCCCCCCGGCCAGCAAGCGATGGTCGCTCACTTTGCCTGCAAGCCTGCCCGTCACTTGACCGGCAATGATGACGCCCAGTCCGTTCACCGCGAAGCACACGCTGAACATTTGCGGGGAAACACCGTAAATCTCCTGCAGTACAAACGGTGAACCGGAGATGTAGGCGAACATGCCGGCAAAGACAAGTCCTTGCGTCAGCGCATAGCCCATAAACAGGCGGTCAGTGAGAAGACCGCGGAACGTTCGCAGGGTGTTGGTGAGGCCGCCCTTCGAGCGGCGCTCAAGCGGATGCGTCTCCTTCAGGCCCCATGTGGCGGCAACAAGCATGACCACGCCGATAACGCCAAGTACAAGGAACACCCCGCGCCATGAAGTGAACTGCAAAATCTGCCCCCCTGCAATCGGCGCAAGAATAGGCGCAGCCCCGTTGACTAGCATGAGCATCGCAAAAAATTTCGTCAGCTCCACGCCTTCATACATATCCCGAACAATCGCTCGGGAGATTACGATCCCCGCCGCTCCTGCCAAGCCTTGAAGGAATCGCAGACCGAGCAATACCCCGATGGATGGCGCGAACATGCATAGAACGGACGAGACCGCATATACGATGAGTCCGATCAGCAGCGGCATTCGTCTTCCGCGCACATCGCTCGCCGCCCCGGCTATGAGCTGGCCGATCGACATGCCGATCATGCAGGCGGTTAGGCTCATTTGGGCCAGCGAGGTGCTGGTGTTGAGATCGCCGGCCAAATCAGGCAGCGCCGGCAAGTACATATCCAGCGAGAGCGGCCCGAAGGACGCCAGTGAACCGAGCACGAGCACCATCCACAGGCGGCTGCTGCGCCCAGTGGAGAGGCCGGCTTGGGAAGTCGTTTGGTTGGACATCTTGATCACAAACTTTCCTTTAGTAGTTAATTTAAGCTACCACTGTGACTGGATTTTGTCTAGTGATGGAGGGGTGAAATCCCCCTGGGAACTAAAAAATGACGTGCAAATTGGCACGTCATTTTTTAGTGATCATTTTGCACTCTGAACTATTGTAAATATTTTCCATTAACTCTTGACGATGCAGCTCTGACGATCTACAAAGAACGTATAACGTGAGATTGTTAATACGAAACTGCTTCTCCGTTTAGTGAAAAATCCGAAAATACCGCTGACTTGGCTGCGGGACCTAATTTTCGGGTAAACAGTCCAATTCGAGGGTTAGTTAAAGGCAAACTGAAAGAATCTGTCGTTTTTATCCAGGTTACGCCATCTTGGCTGTAATAACCGTTGTACATATTATTGCTTGTCTTTTCGATTTTCAAATAAATCTCCTGCGGAAAAACGGAATCCGTATAATTCTTATCTGTTGCAGTGCCGGCCTGCCCCTTGGTAAAGCGAATTTGGTTAGCTCCGGAAAAGCATCGCCCAAGCGAAATATAATTTTTGTCATCCTGGTACACAATTAAACCTGCATACTCGAAATTAGCCGAAGCATTAAACTTCACTTTTGCGGAAAAGGCAAAATCGGTCGTGCCCGGATCTCTTACAAGCATATTCCCCGGCAACGAGGTTTGTGTATTCGTAAAGCTGCCGTCTTGCGTAGTTATATTCATCTGCTTCGGATTCCCGTCCACATACCAATTGGCTCCGTTTTCTCTTACCCAGGACCAACCGGCGGCTAAATTTTTACCTGGACGCGGACCGGGATCCGGGTACTGTCCGTTATACGTATACACCCGAACATAATCCACTGCCATTTGCTTCGGGACTGTCCAATCCGTCGTTGCGTCCGGATTTCCCGGCCAATTGCCGCCAACGGCCAGATTTAATTGGAGATAGAAATCACGATCAAATGGCGCTGGATAAGGATTGTCCGCCGTCTGATTCGTGCTTCTGCTGTACCAGTCATTCTTGGTGGAATAGAGGATACCATCTACGAACCATTGAATTTGGCCGGGCTTCCATTCTATGCTGTAGGTATGAAAGTCATCAGAGAAGGCCCTGTTCTCCAGCGTATAATTCCCACCTGTATGATCATAGGGATTCCCATAATGAATAGTCCCATAGATTTTATTCGGCTCATGACCAAGCAACTCCATAATGTCAATTTCACCGCTTGCAGGCCAGCCGCCAAAATCGCTTTTAGATGGCATCATCCAAATCGCGGGCCACATCCCTTTGCCTGACGGCAGTTTTGCCCTGATTTCATAACGACCATACGTCCAATCCCCTTTTCCCTTCGTGGTCAGTTTGGCTGAAGTATACGAACTTCCCTTATAGTTCTCGGGACGTGCTTGCAATACAAGACTGCCGTTCTCAACTCGTACGTTCTCGGGTCGCTGTGTGTAATATTGCAGCTCATTATTACCATACCCGCCTCCACCCTCAACAAAATTCCATTTATAGGTGTCTATAGCATCCCCGTTAAATTCATCGTCCCAGACAAGCGTCCAGTTCGGATCAACGTTGGACGGCGGTTGCGTGCTGCCACCGGGTTCCGTCGGCTCTGTTCCTCCTCCAGGCTGCGTCGGCTCCGTTACTCCCCCAGGCTGCGTCGGCTCCGTTACTCCTCCAGGCTGCGTCGGCTCCGTCCCTCCCCCAGGCTGCGTCGGCTCCGTCCCTCCCCCAGGCTGCACCGGCTCCGTCCCCCCTCCAGGCTGCGTCGGCTCCGTTACTCCTCCAGGCTGCGTCGGCTCCGTTACTCCCCCAGGCTGCGTCGGCTCCGTTCCCCCTCCAGGCTGCGTCGGCTCCGTTACTCCCCCAGGCTGCGTCGGCTCCGTTACTCCTCCAGGCTGCGTCGGCTCCGTTACTCCTCCAGGCTGCGTCGGCTCCGTTACTCCTCCAGGCTGCGATGCTCCTCCTCCACCCAGAGGAGAAGTCGGTTCCTCCCCTCCGGCTGAAGGCGTGTTACCCTTAACTTTGCCGCCGGTCACCTGCATGCTTGCCCCCTGCTTGATCTCTTTGCCGTTAACCGTCATATCAACATCAGTTTTAAGTTTCTCTATGATTCCATCCCCGATGACTGTGGTGCCATTCGCAGAAGCCGCAACCGATAAATAGCCGATCCGCGTATGATCGCTAATTTCCACTATCGCCTGGGATTCGATCGTGAATTCGTTAATATCCCCGTCGAGCACAACTCGAATACTTCGATCAACATTTCGAAGAACTGCCTTATTCAGTCGGGAACCTTCCATATGAATACTATGGCTGCCGCCGCCGCTGATGTACGTTATTCCGTTGACGACAACATTTTTTAAAACCGCGTCGCCACTTCCAATCCCTTCTGCCAAATATAAGTTTCCGTCGATTTGCATATCTGTTAAAGTGACTCCTGGTGTGTTAATAACCGCGTTGCCGTGTATCTGTTCCCCCGTATACGTTGCAGGCACAGTAAACATTTTAGGAGCCATTCGATCCATGATAGCGACAGCTTCCGCGCGCGACAGAGGCCGTTCCGGCTCAAAGGTTCCGTCTGGATACCCGGTCAAATATCCTGCTGCTGCGAGAGATTGGACAGCCGATGCCGCATAGCTTTGAATGTCGGCAGCATCACGAAATGAAAGCGAGAGAGGATCGGGAGTTAGCGGCAAATGGAAGACTTGCTGCAGCATGACGGAAGCATCTTGTCGAGTAACCAGTGCCAGAGGAAGAAACGTCTGGTTTGGGTAACCGCTTGCATATCCCGCTTTGCTTGCCTTGGCTATATCCGCAGCATACCAGTCAGACCTTTTCACGTCCGAAAAACTGGCGTTATTCACAGCTGCAAAACCGAAAATACGGTTTATCGTGGCGATAAACTCCGCACGAGTCATGGCTTGATCCGGCCGGATTGTGCCATCTTCATAACCGGAAAGTAAATCTTGATCCATCCACTTTTTTAGTTGAACACTCGCCCAATGATGGTCGACATCTGTATTTTCCGTTTTCGTGTTTAAGGATGGCTGATCCGCTGCTGCAACCGGGATAGCAACCGATACAAGCAACGTACATGCTGATAGTAGAGAAAAAATTGTTTTTCGAATGATCATCGTATCCTCTCCTGTTCCTATCTGAGTAGAAAAGCTCCTTCGACGAAGGAGCTTTTCATTGAATCCATGAAGTTTAATTAGAATCTTACTTAGACAGATCAGTCAGTTTTGATCTTACTCAGCATATTTAGAACCGCTTGAGCCGTTTCAGCGCGAACCGCATTGGATTGAGCTGCGAAAATGCCTTCCGCTTGACCTTTCATCAAACCAAGCTCGATTGCTTTACTGACATCCGCCGTCGCCCATGGCGATACTTGGCGGCTATCCGCCAGCACAGTCACATGATCCGCAGATGCGCCTTTAACCCCTTTAACATGCTCGTAAGCCCGAACGATCAGTGCTGCCATTTGCTCTCGTGTTATCGGTGCATTCGGAGCAAACTCATGTGCGGAGACACCGGAGATAAGTCCGGCATTGTAAGCTGTGTTAATATCCACAGCATACCAATCATTTGCTTGAACATCCGCAAACTGCGTCCCTGCGCTGCTTCCCTTGAGGCCAAGCGCCTTCACAAGCAAAGTCACAAACTCCGCACGGGTCGTGGTACCCTCTGGTTTAAACTCGGTATCGTTCACTCCCGATACAATCTGCCGAGCGGAGAGTACTTGCAGCGTGCGATACACCCAATGATTCTCCGGAACATCTTTGAACGTTTTATTGTATTCCATCACGGCATATTTACTGAAATGCGGAGCATCAAAAGTAATGGTTTTGCCGATCGCATCCTTTTGACCGCCGATGTACTGCCAATTGTGTGCCGTTTCATCATAGAGATAAGCAGCAATCAAGTCTTCATCGAACTGGCTGCTGCCATAAGGAAGCACCACTTGAACCGGCTCCTTAAACGAAGAGAGCTCCGTTTCCTTGCCGCTGCCATTTGTCACAGTCAAAGATAAATCATAGACCTGACCGCCAAATTTGAGAGTAGCATTCCCTGATTTGGAATCAACCGCCGGTACGGCATCAATTCGCACTTTGACAATCAGCTTTGCATCCCCGTTAACCTCGCCGACCAATTGTTGCATGACCGCCGGAGGAATGGATACGGCAACTCCGCCGACTCTCACTTCTATCGTACGATCGCCTGCTGTTTGCAATGATGGAACCGTTAATATCGCTTCCTTGCTTCCATTCGTCAACGTAACCACCGCTTTACCATCATGCACCTCAAGCTGGCTAGGTGTCACGGAAGGAGTCGATACGACTGGCGATGTATCCGATGAAGAACTCGGCGTTGGTGTATCCGGCGATGACACGGAATCCTGACCGCTAATCGTTATCACGGCCTCGCCTTTCACGCCGCTGCCGTCATCCGCCGTCGCAACGACCTTCACTTGACCATTCTTCACTGCGGTCAATAGACCGTTCGCGTCGATAGTCGCCTTATCCGTTGCCGTTCCATCCTCGTTCAGCACGGTCCACGTTACCGTTCTGGCATCGGCATCCGGCGGAACTACTTCCGCTAACATTTGCAGTGTGCCGTTTTTAGACGTAATCGCAGCCAATCCGCCAGCTCCGCTTACCGCAACACCGTTGACAAGTACCTGACCGCTTATCGTAATCACGGCCTCGCCTTTCACGTCGCTGCCGTCGTCCGCCGTCGCAACGACCTTCACTTGACCATTCTTCACTGCAGTCAATAGACCGTTCGCGTCGATGGTCGCCTTATCCGTTGCCGTTCCATCCTCGTTCAGCACTGTCCACGTTACCGTTCTGGTATCGGCATTCGGCGGAACTACTTCCGCTAACATTTGCAGTGTGCCGTTTTTAGACGTAATCGCAGCCAATCCGCCAGCTCCGCTTACCGAAATACCGCTGACAAGTACCTGACCGCTAATCGTAATTACGGCCTCGCCTTTCACACCGCTGCCGTCGTCCGCCGTCGCAACAACTTTCACTTGACCATTCTTCACTGCAGTCAATAGACCGTTCGCGTCGATGGTCGCCTTATCGGTTGCCGTTCCATCCTCGTTCAGTACTGTCCACGTTACCGTTCTGGCATCGGCATCCGGCGGAACTACTTCCGCTAACATTTGCAGTGTACCATTTTTAGACGTAATCGCAGCCAATCCGCCAGCTCCGCTTACTGCAATACCGCTGACCAGCACCTGACCGCTAATCGTAATCACGGCCTCGCCTTTCACGCCGCTGCCGTCGTCCGCCGTCGCAACGACCTTCACTTGACCATTCTTCACTGCAGTCAATAGACCGTTCGCGTCGATGGTCGCCTTATCGGTTTCTGTTCCATCCTGGTTATAAACCGACCAAGTTACTGTCTTGATAGCTGCATCCGGTGGAGCTACGTCTGCCGTCATTTGGAGCGTTCCGCTCCTCGTATTAATCGTTGCTTTTCCTCCGGCACCCGTTACGGCTATGGAGGAAACCGGCGTTTGCCCCGAGATTTGGATTGCCATGCTGCCTTGAGCCGCCGAACCGTCCGTGGCCGTGGCTACGACTTGAATCGGTCCATTTCCTCGAGCAGCAAGCAAGCCGTTGGCATCAATGGTCGCCCTTGCGGTAAGGGCTCCGTCCGGGTTATAGACGGACCAGAAAACCGTCTTATTCGCTGCAGTCGCAGGCTGTACGTCGGCCATCAATTGGAGCGTACCGCCTTTTGCCGTAATCCCGGTCACCCCGCCTGCCGAAGCGACACTAACAGAAGAAACTGGATTCCAATAAGAAATGGCCGTTCCATTAATTCTAAAGTCAGTAAATTCTGCAGTTTTAGAAGCGATGGCGGTATTCAGTTTTCTTGTGAAAATACCGACCTTTGCATTCGTTAAGGACATCGTAAAAGTATTCGCATGCTGTGTCCAATTCTGGCCGTCTCCACTATAGTAGGCCGTGTACGTCGTACCGACTTTCTGGATTTTCAAATAAATATCACTGCTCGTTATAGGATCCGCGATGTTCTTATCCGTCTGAGTGCCGTTGCTCACCTGCGAGAAACGAAGCTGGCTCACAGCGGAACGTCCAAAGGAAATCAAATTTTTATCATCCTGGTAAACGATAAGCCCCGCCCACTCAAAATTGTTGCTGGCATCAAATTTAAGCTTCGTGGTAATCGTGAAATCTCCTGCTGTCCCAGGATTAGTCAGTAGAACACCCTTCGGATAATTGGTTGAAGAGCCCCAGGTGCCTTCCTGTGTCGACAGTTTCATCACATTCGCATTCTTCGGATCAAGAGCCCAATAGCCCGCGCTCTCCCTGACCCAGGTCCATCTGCTTTCCAGGTTAACAGCTTGGCCAACCAAAGTGACGAGTGCGCTTCCGGTAACATTGGAGCCGTCGTTCGCTTTGGCAACCACTTTGACAGTGCCGTCGCCCTTGGCAGTAAGCAGCCCTGCAGCACTGATGCTAGCATTTGTCGTCGCCGAATCGTCCGGGTTGACGACAGACCAAGTCACTGAAGGATCGTCCGCGTTATCCGGCGCGATCGCAGCATTCAACTGCAGGGTGCCGCCCTTGAGCGCAATTAGCGACGAATTTCCCGCTCCCGTTACGGTAATGCCGGAAACTTTGGCAACCTGACCGGTAATGGTAATCAGTGCCTCACCTTTGACTCCACTATGATCGTTCGCCGAAGCGACGACTTTCACCGTGCCGTTTTCGGCTGCGGTTAGCAGGCCGTTGGCATCGATTGAAGCCTTGCTCGTCGGTTGACCATACGTATCGAACACCGCCCAGTTGACCGATGAATTGTCGGCACCCGCCGGAGATACAGCTGCCAGCATTTGCAGCGTACCGCGCTTGGCGGTTATCGTTGCCATGTTTCCAGCTCCTCCAACCGTAATTCCGGTAACCGCAACGTTCGGCGCAGGATAAACCGTAACAGTCGCCTGCGCCGGTACCGTAGTCCCATCCACAACGCCTTGAACCGTGAACGTTCCCGGAGCTGCAAATTGAATCGGCGTTATCGTATTCCAGGTAACATGCGCCAGCTTGGACGATGTGTCGGAGAAGAACTGCGTGACCGTGTCCGGCAAGGCAGGCGCTTTGCCTGCAAAGGTCTCGACGGCCGCACCTTGAATGCCGGTTGTCGTTCTCGGCGTATAGTCGTTTAATGTCGTCCGCATTGTGCCTTTCTTAACGAGCGTGCCCGCAGCATTGGCAATATGCGTAATCTCCCCCATACCGCCCAAAAAGACAGTCGTAGCATGATGAATGGTTACTCCCGGCACATCGGGAATCTCAATGGCGCGCTCCAGCTTAACGTCCGCATCCCGGAAGAAGGAATACAGTCCGAGGCCATAGGCCTGATGGGAAGTCACCGTATCCGCCACTTTATAAGAAGCATACCCGTTGACTGTTCCATTGCTGCTCATCCACCGCTCCTGATTCGGAACGTCATACGGGATTTCCGTCTGGTAGAAATACATTTTTCCGCGTTCGCCGTTCCATAAAGTCTGATACTGATGGAAATGCTCAACGAACAAACCGTAAAAAATAACATCATTACCATTCACAATCATCCCGTTGGTCGTCAAATTCGAATCCCATCCGGCCCCGGTTCCGTGATCCGCCCGCCAGACCCAGAAATGGTCGCCGATGACGTTGTTGCTGTTAATCTCCACACAGACATCCGCCAAGGCCAGCGCATCTCCGCCGACTCTGAAATACAAGTCTTGCAGAGAAGTAGGATTGGCTGCATGATTGGCTGCACTGCCTTTCGGTCCTACCTGCAAGAGAACGGGCGAGTTCGTCGCCCCGGCTTCGAAGAGAAGGCCGGCAATCTTCACGCCGTCTACATCTGCTACCGACAAGGCAACATTGCCGCTATCAGCATGAAGCGTTGCAAGCCCCAAACCGAGCACGACGGCGTTAGGATTGGTCACTTGAATCGGCTTGCTCGTATGATAGACCCCTGGTGTAAGGAGCAGATTTTTACCTTGCGCAAGGGCTGCATTGATCGTGTCGACAGACATTGCGGGATTTGCAATAAAGAAGTTCTCGATGGAGAGCGACGTTCCCGCCGGCGTCCCGCTTGCCCAGCTTGTCCCGTTGGCATTCGCCCTTACGTCAGGCACAAACACGTTGTATTGGTTGGCAGCCGGGTCCCAGGTCAAGAAAGGCTTTTCCCGAACAATCGGCGTTTGATTAATGACGGTATACGCGTTGGTCGGCCAATTCTCTACAGGTGGATTGACGTTGCCCAGCAGCGTTGTGTTCCACACCGAACCGTTCCAGCTTGCCCATTGGCTGTTTCTGGAGAACCACTGCTGCTGCGAACCGGGGACGACACTGCCGTCGACCATGGAATCGGCCAAATATCCCCCGCTCGCCCAACCGCCCTGATCGTGAAGGGTCAGGCTGCCCTTAATGTGCATGCGCCTCATGGAAGCCGCTTGCGAAACGGCCCACAGCATGTTTCCGCCGGACGGCGTCTCGGCAAAGTTCTCAACCGATCGCCAGAAGTTCTGGGTAGCGTTGTGAGGCGGAAGCCAGTTGGCGTCAACAGAAACGCCGCCGGTAAGGTTAACATCATCCGGCAGCAAACCCAGGCCGGCGACTTGCGTGTAAAAGCCCAGTCGTATATTGGTCGTGTAAGAGCCCTGTTTGAAAAGCATCGCATAGCGCTCTTGACCGAATTGATTTTTTTCCTGAATCGTAAATACGTTATCACTGGTCGTTTGAATATCCGCTGCAGGCGTCGAAGAATCAAAGATATAAACATTCGGACCAAAATCGGGCTGTGTCAAAATCGAGGCCTGGTCCACATCCGATTCCACACCGCCGCTAATTGAAGTCACCTTATAGAAATATCGGACGTTGGCGCTTAAGCCCGTATCCATAAAGGTGGTTGCGGCAATTGCGGCACCGTTGACCTTCGTAAAAGTTCCATTGCCGTTAAAAGAACGGTATATGTTATATCCGGTCGCTCCTGATACAGCCGGCCATGCCAGTGTAATCGAGCTTGATGTCGAGTTTGCAGCGTATACCGCTGAAGTGACCGACGTTCCTGCACCCCCGCCTGATGAGTCGCCAGGCGCAGCTGCCCAAGCTCCGGACGAGCCAATGACCAGGCTCAGCAACTGTGCACCTGCGAGCATGGCTGACAGTTTCCTTTTTAACATGCTTTTCCCTCCAATGTCTTGTTGTCTAGATACAATGTAGTGCTTTCAGACTATACTACCATTCGAATAGATGAGAACGAAGATGCTAGTTTTACTACTTTGAACAATAATTTGACTTCTTTTTACGTAAACGAAAAAAAGCCAGCTGAGACAGAGCAGCTGACTTTCGCTTTCATATTTTTTAAACAAATCGGCTCGGTACAACACCGTAATGCTGCTTGAACACTTTGACAAAATACCCTTTGCTTTCGTAGCCCAACATCTGAGCGACCGTTTCCAGTGTTTTGTCCGACCCGTTCAGAATTTCCTTGGCTCGCTCCATCTTGACGCGCGTCACGTACTCGATGAACGTTTCCCCGGTTTCTTTCTTAAATAAGCGGCTAAAATAACTGGGATTCAAGTGTAAATGATCCGCCACTTCCTCCAGTGTAATCTTCCGCCCCAAATGGCGCCTTATATACTTTTGAGCGTCAATGATCTCCACTTTTTTGCTTTGCTTCGCAATTTGCTCCATCAGCTCGGCTGCATCTTTGACAATACCCGTCAGCCATTCTTGAAGCTCGCCGATACTGGCTAACTGATCCAGATCTCTTTGCAGCTTCTCATTGGCATATTGCTGATTGAACCTTAGCTTCAGCATCATATCCAGTACCAGCTTGAATACGAATTGCTTAACGGATTTGGGCGGGAAGCGATGTTCTGAAATGAATTGAATAAACGGCTCTACAACCGTAGCAGGATCGGCATTCCCGTCGAGCATAAAGCGATTTAATTGATCGGCGTACACATAATAATGGGCAAGCGGATCTTTCTCCAGCGCTAACGAGTAGCTGTTCTCGCTGCTTTTCACAAATTCCGGCTCCCAGGCGTAAAACAACCGCTCCGAATCTTGCAGCAATCGGCCATACTGCCGCTTGATGCCGGATGGATCTCCGACCATCTCCCCCAATACCATGGAGACAGGAAGCTTGAGAACCTGAGTCAGCTTGTTCTGGACATCTCTACACCGTGCTGCTATCTGGTCGAAAGGGTTGATTCTCAAATCTTTCCGAATGTTGAACAAGAGACAGAACTCTTTGGCAGAGTAACTGAAAATTACCTTATCTCTTTCGGACTCCAACAGTTCTTCAACCGCATTTTCTACGATAAATTTGACGGTGTCCTCACTTTCGTATCGATGCAGTGCATGACGGAAACGATGCAATCGACACACAACCGGAATGAAATGCGGCAGAATAGGATTCAAACCGAAGTCTTCCAAACGCTCGATCCAGCTAGGATCCTCTAACACAGGCGTGGAGAGGAGGTCGCGCAGCCATTTCTCCTTGGCCGCAGACTTGTTCCGGTTCACTTGCAGATGAAGATTGCGCACTTCGAATTGCAGTTCATCTTCTTTCTCCATTTTGGACTTCGCTTTGGCAATAAGGTCGATCAAATGCTGAGGTTCCAGCGTCTCCTTCAAAATATAGTCCTCGACACCGATTTGAACCGCCTTCTGTGCGTATCGAAAATCGTCATGACACGATAAAATGACAAACCGTGGTCTCGGGCTGATGGCTTTGACGGCTTGAATAAATTCGATGCCATCCATTCCCGGCATGCCAATATCGGTTACGATCAAATCCGGCATCGACGTCCGGCAAATTTGCAGAGCATCCTGTGCGTTTGTGCAGGTGCCTGCAAGCTGCAACTGATGATCCTCCCAAGCTATCATCATTCGCAAAAACTGCAAAACCGCCACATCGTCATCAACCAACAAGACGCTATGCATGTTCATCTGCCTCCTTGTGGAATGTGATCGGCAGCCGGAGTGTCAGCCTGAATCCCTGACCCGGCGAGCTTTCTATTTCCATGTTATAGACGTCCCCATAGATGATGCGCAGACGCTCATTCACATTTCTTAACCCGATGCCATTCATGCGGGATGACCTCTCTCTCTTATCGTCTCCCCGCTGACCGGTTTCCGTGAGCATCGCCGTGACATGAACCAATTGTTCCTCCGTTATCCCGATGCCGTTATCTTCAACGCGAATATAGAGCAAATGTCCTTGCTTCCATGAGCTTAAAGAGATGAGCCCGTGTTTCTGCTTTAATCCATGGAGATAGGCATTTTCAATTAGCGGCTGCAGCGTAAAACGGGGAATCATCGCAAGCAATGTATCCGAAGCCAGACTGATGGCAAGCCGAACATTCTCCAGATGCCGGAAATTCATAAGCTTCATATACTGTTCAATTGTACCCGATTCCTCGTGCAGCGTGATGTATTCATTATTCCGATTAATCGTCATCCGAAGAACCGTGGATAAAGAACCAATAATTTCTGCGATTTCCACCTCGCCCTTCATCCTGACCTGAAGCCGAATGGAATTGAGGGTATTAAATAGAAAGTGGGGGTTGATTTGCGCCTGAAGCGCTTCCAATTCCGCCATTCGCTTCCGCCCTTGCTCCCATTCAATTTGGCGGATCATATCCTCAATCTTGTCCAGCATTCTGTCAAATGACGAACCCAGACGTCCGATCTCATCCTGTCCTGTAACCTGCGAACGCTGATCCAGATTGCCGAGCTCAACACGCGAAGCTGTCTTAACCAACTGCACAATCGGCTTGGTCAGCTGCCGCAATAGGTAGATCAGGACGAGAGAAAATAATACAAAAAACAACGCTTGAAAGATAAAAATATCGTTCAGAAAATTACCAATATTGCCGGTCACAACCGAGTACGGCGTCAAGCTTTGCAAGCTCCACTCGGCGAAAGAAAGGGAATGATTATACGCAATGTACTCCCCGCCGTTCCAATCCAATTTCTCCGTCAAGCCGGAAGAAAGCAGCGAAGCCGGAACCTTGCTGCCGATCATCTGTACATTGGCATGGGAGACAATCGTCCCCGTCCCATCCAGCAGCATCATAGTCTGATCCTCGGCATATTTGCTGAAGATTTCATGAATCTGTTCCTCTGGCTTGCTGATAATGATGTAGGCATTTGGTGCGTTGGCATACAGTCGAATCGTACGAACAACGGTAATCAGCTTCGGAAACCTCCCGGCATCAGAACGAACATAATTGTTTTGAACGCCGATCCAATTGGTTGTATTGACCGGATCTCCCGCCATCTGCTGCAGCCACGCCTCTTTGTATAACGACGATAAATCGTTCTGGTACGTAGAATAGTTGGAAAAATACAAGCCACTGGGCAGCACAATCGTTACATAGGTTTTCCCGCCAAAAAAGGTGAGCTGCTCCAGCTTCTCGGCAACGGGCTTATAGGCGAAAAAGTCGACCTGATTGCCGCTGCTCTTGTCATAGCTGTTCGATGCGAGCCTTAAATTCGTAATGAATTCGCTGTCAAATTGAAGCATGTTAAAGGCGTTCAGCATGTCCCTGACAATGTTGGAAATATACAGGTCCGCCACTTCCAGAGATTGCTCTGCTTTAACGGACGCTTTGGTGGTCAGTTCATTTTTCGTATACAGCCCCGTAAGCGCAAGCGTAAGAATAGAAGGGATAACCAGACATAACAACGAGATGGTGATCAGCTTCTGACGCCAACTAAAGGAAGGCCATCTCATCCAGATCTCTCCCTTCCATTTGTGAACATAGGCCTTTCTATCTGGAGTGTATCATATCCGTACGAATCCAGATACACTTCACGACAAAAGGGATGCCGTGACAGGCATCCTCTTTCTTCCACATCGATTTTATTTCTTGTTCGCATCGATTATTTTTTGCAGATTCGTTTTAATATTTTTCATGGTCGTGTCGATGTCTGCCGCACCGAGCAAATATTTCTCGGCTTCAGAGATGTAGGCTTTTTCAATGTCCGAGAAATAGGAAACGGCGATCGGAGGATCGGGAAGCTTCGATACGGTCAGCGTATTAATCAAGGACGCCTTATCAATCTTGTCCGGGGTCTTCGTTGCGGCAATGATCTGATCCAGCTCATTGTTAAGATTCGCTTTTTTCCATGCCGACAATTGCTTTGTCAGCCCCATTCCTTCCGTAGAAAGGAAACGGATGAATTGATAAGCCTCCTGTTTATGCTTCGACTTGGACGAGATGACCAGAGAATCCGCTCCGCCGAACGAGTAGTTCTCGTCTCCTTTGTTGTTAGTCGGCCAAGGAGCGAATGCGGATACGAACGTAGCAGGAATTTTATCGGTGCCTCCCGCTTCTGCGATCATCCATGGTCCGGTCGGCAGCATGCTGGCTTTGCCTTGGAAATATTCGTCGCGATAAGGAATTTTCTGCGTGACAACATCTTGGTAAGGTCTGACACTGCCGTCCGTTCGCTCCATAGCGTAACGCAGCTCAAGCGAAGCTTTCATCAAAGGATTATCGGCATCAAGCGCCGTTCCATCATCGCTCATAATGCCTTGATTTTTCGGTGAGCTGTACTTTTTGAGCAAGAAATAGTCTTTCCATGTGTGCATGAACGCGCCATACTGCTTGTTCGGTCCCTCCCCCTTCGTAAGCTTCTTGGCATAATCCCGGAATTCATCCCACGTCCAGCTCTTCGGAACGGCAAGTCCCACTGCATCGAGCTGCGCCTTGTTCAGCAGGATGAACCACGGCCCGAATTTACCCGGCAATGAGTACCGTTTTCCGTTCACTTTCATTTGTTCGGCTTTGTATTCATCGCTGTATTTTACATTTTCTTTGGTCAAATAATCATCAAGCGGCTCCAGCATGCCGCTGGTGGCCCGTTTACTGAAATCCGGGGTTGAATTCAGCGAAAATACGTCAAAATCTTCTCCGGATGCATACATAATATCGATCTTTTTCTGCGTTTCATTTGAGTCATTTTCCACTAACGGAGAATATTGAACTTTAATGTTCGGGTACTTCTTCTCAAAAGCATCAATCGCCGGCTGGTAGACCGAGGCTTTCTCCCAGTTCAGGAATTTAATCGTTACCGGTTTGGCGGGACTGGCCGCAGCGGACGCGACGGGATCGGGTGCTTTGGTTGGTTCGGTCTTGGAACCGGCTTCTCCGCCGCAGCCCGCGAGCAGACTTGCGATAACGAGGGAAGACGCGGATACAGACAACCATTTTCTTTTCATGATTATATACCTCCCTTAGGTGAACAACCTTTATGTTCTCTACTTCATAACCTTATCAGTTATGAATTCGTTTTCAAAGTTTGTATCTTTACTACTTCGCTTCTTTTTTTTACCCTTTAACGCCTCCCAGCGCTATGCCCGCAATCACCTGTTTTTGCCCAATAACGAAGATAATGAGCAGCGGAATGATGGCTGAAACCGTACCTGCCATGATGAGCGAGTAATAAGCCCCGCTCTCGGAAGAAAACTTTTGAATGCCGATTTGAACCGTTGCCAGGACATCGCTTCTGAGAAAAATCAATGGATTCTGATAGTCGTTCCAGGTCCAGATAAAACGCAGAATCCCGTAAGTGGCAATGGCGGGTTGGACAAGCGGCAATGCAATTCGGGTGAAAATAACAAATTGACCTGCACCGTCGATTCGCCCCGCATCCAAATATTCTTTGTGAATACCAAGAAAAAACTGTCGGAGCATAAACGTCCCCAGTGCGCTGAAGGAGCCGATCAGAACAAGCCCTAGATGCGTGTCGAACAAATTCAGCCATTTAAAGATCATGAACTGCGGAATAATAATGGATGAACTCGGAATCATAAACGTCATCAGAACGACCGCAAACCAGACCTGCTTCCCCTCGAAGTCAACATGAGAGAAAGCATAGGCGGCCATGCTGGACACGATAATTGAAATCAGTGTCGTCAGCACACTGACTTTAATCGAATTCCAGTAGTACCGCATAAACGGATGCTCGCCAGACCAAACCTCATGGTAATTTTGGTAAGCTTGCCAGTGCTTCGGAATCCATTCGATCGGGTATTTAAACACATCGATCTCCGGCTTCATCGAAGCGGATATCATCCATATAAAAGGAAGCAGGAATGCTACTCCCATGATCAGCAGGAGAATCGTAACGACGGCTCTCCCAAGTTTCCCTGTTGTTTCCATTGACCTGCCTCCACACCTAGTAATTGACCCATTTTTTCTGTCCAAAGAGCTGGATAATTGTAATAAGCAGGACGCAGCCGAACAAAACCCATGCCATGGACGACGCATAGCCCGTCTTCAAATTTTCGAACGCCGTCGTATACAAGTAATACGTAATGACCGAAGTCGAGTAAGAAGGGCCTCCGCCCGTCAGCACTTTAATAATATCGAAAGACTTAAAGGAGCTGATCAGTCCTGTAACTAACAGGAAGAAAGTTGTCGGCGAGACTAGCGGCATCGTGATTCGCAAGAACCTTGTCCAGAGCCCCGCCCCGTCCATATCCGCCGATTCATACAGATCCCTCGGAATCGCCTGCAGCGCAGCCATATAAACAATCATGCAGAAGCCGATGCCGATCCACACGAGAATAAACATAACCGACGGGAGCGCGTAGTTCATGTCGGCCAGCCATTTGGGAGGATCAGCAACCCCGAGCGCTTTTAGCGCTTGGTTGATCGGTCCGTACGAAGGATGGAACAGCAGTTGAAAAACAATCGCCACAGCTACAATGCTGGAGATGTAGGGCATGAAGAAAATAACTTTAAACAAACTTTTCATGTACACATACTTATCTATGAGCACCGCCAGAATCAACGCGAGAATAAGCTGTATCGGCACGACAAGTAAAAGCACCAGATTGTTGCGGAACGATTTCAAAAACACCTGGTCATCCAACAGCAGGAAATAATTTTTAAATCCGATAAATTTCATTTTGTCCAATCCCGCAATAAAGCTCCAATCGGTGAAACTGAGAATCAGAGACAGCAACGTAGGAATAATGGTAAAAATGATCAATCCTATCAGCATCGGCCCCACAAGGATGTAGCCCGCCAGATTCTCCTTTTTTTCGCCTTTTATCTTTCGAAGAGAGAAGGCCGGTTTTGTTTCAGTTTTCAGCACGATGTCTCACCTCAGTGTTCTTGTTAAAATGGCTGTCCTTGCTTATGTTCTAACGATAGTTTTATTAAACTGTTTTACGCCGTAAAAAAAAAGTTATAGATTTGACCATTCTCAAAAATATTTGACTACTATGCCTCTCTGATTACAACTTCACTCGCATCACAATAAAGTTCGATCCTCACGCAGCGTAAAAAGCGCAGCTTTTGAATCGCTCCAAAAAGCTGCGCCATTTTTCCCGTTATTCATTGTGAGGCATGACGTACTAATTGTAGACGTTGAACTCCCTTACGGACCACCAGTTCGTCGCTGTACCGGTCTGCACGACCTTAATGAAACGCGCCGTTTTGGGTGCGAGACTGATCGTAATCAACGGATCCGTACCGGTTCCGCTGGCAACCTCGCTGCCCCAATTGGTGCCGTCGCTGGACACAAATACTTGATACCCGCGCGCATAATCCTTACTGTTGCCTGTGCAGTCTATGGTCAATTTATTGAAAGTTTTGGCCGCTTTCATATCGACGATGAAATATTGGCCGGGGACCATATCCGTCCCGGTCGTCCAACGGGTGGATGCGTTGCCGTCAAGCATATTGGCCGGCGTGCTGTTGACTGGGGAGGTTGTCGCCGTCCAGCCCGTGCGATCAAGTGCAGAACCGCTTGCTGCTTTCGTATACGCACGCACGTAATCCACATACATCTTCTGCGGCAATGCCGTATCGTCAGGGCTCGTTTTTCCGGTAAACGGTGTGTTTGGACCGCCAATCGCCAAATTCAGGATGAGATAGAACTTCTGGTCAAACGGCGCCGGATACGCAGCGGAAGGCGTGAACCATCCTGTTTTTGTGGAAAAGAGCACATCATCAACGTACCAGCGAATGGCACTTTCTTCCCATTCGACCGCAAACGTGTGGTACGAATCGGCGAAGGATTGCCCGCTTGGCAAGAAGTAGCTGGCCCCTGATGAGGAGTCGTTCGGCCAATCGTTGCCGTAGTGAATGGTACCGGAAACTTTATCCGTCACATCACCGCGATTTTCCATAATATCAATCTCGCCGCTCTTCGGCCAACCGCCGTAAACGCCATCTGTCGACAGCATCCAAATGGCCGGCCACATGCCTCTGCCCTGAGGAAGCTTGGCGCGAATCTCGAAACGTCCGTACTTCCAATCGCCTTTGTTTTTGGAAATAAGTTTTGCCGACGTATAGGATTGGCCGCTATAGTTTTCTTTCTTGGCGGCAATAACCAGCGAGCCGTTCTCCAGATATGAATTGTCTCTTCGGCTTGTATAGTACTGAAGCTCGCTGTTGCCAAACCCGCCCCCTTGATCGATAAGACTCCATTTGGCGGAATCCGGTGCCGAGCCGATCGTTCCGTTAAACTCATCCGACCACACAAGTTGCCAGTTGTCGCTAGGAGCCGAGTATGCGGAATGGACGGGCAGCAGCGCTATCGTCAGAAACAGCAGAAGCATAAAAGATCCACGTTTATTCAACCGTTATCACCATCGCTTTCTTCATTCGTCAATTGTACACATTGAACTCTCTGACAGACCACCAGTTCGTTGCCGCAGCGGTCTGCACCACCTTAATGTATCGCGCGGTTTTCTGCGCAAAATTGATCGTAATCAGCGGAGCCGTGCCCGTGCCGCTGGCCACCTCGCTGCCCCAATTGGTACCGTCGCTGGAGACGAACACCTGGTACCCGCGCGCATAGTCCTTGCTGTTGCCGGTGCAGTCAATCGTAAGCCCGCTGAACGTTTTCGACGTCTTCATGTCTACGACAAGGTATTGCCCTGGCACCATGTCCGTCCCGGACGTCCAGCGGGTTGACATATTGCCGTCCAGCATATTGCTAGGCGTACTGTTCACTGGAGAAGTCGTTGCCGTCCAGCCCGTACGATCGAGCACCGTGGTGGCGCCTGTACCGACGCCCTGGAATTCAGCCAACGTCTGCCTCATCGCTGTGCTTGGCGAATTTGCATAGACACGGCCGCCAATGTTGTTAATGACATGCGTAATCTCGCTGCCCGCCGTTCCCGAAAGCCAAATGGTCGTCATGTGGTGTACCTTGACTCCTGTCACGTCTGGCACCTCGATGCTGCTATTCAGTTTGACCGCCGCATCTCTAAAGAAAGAATAAACGCCAAGCCCCCAGGCTTCATGCGTAGTGACGGTATCCGCGACTTTGTAGGAAGGATAACCGTTCTCCGTTCCGTTTCTGCTCATCCAGGCCGATTGGCTCGGTACATCGTACGGAATTTCCGATTGATAGAAATAAGTGCGGCCACCGTTGCCGTTCCAAAGCGTCTGATACTTATTGTGATGTTCGTTGAATAAGCCGTAGATCGTCACATTATTTCCGTTCACAACCAGCCCGTAATTGGAGTCGTTCACTCCCCAACCGCTGCCGGTGCCATGATCGGCGCGCCAGATCCAGAAGTGATCGCCGATCACATTGCTGCTATTGATTTTCAAGTCAGTATCTGCCAAACCTGCGCCTGCGCCGCCAACCCGGAAGAACAAATCCTGCAAAATCGTCGGATTCGAGCTATGGCTTAACGAGCTGCCCGTCGGTCCGACTTCCAGCAGGGAGGACGACATGGAAGGGCCGGCATCGTACAGAATGCCCGAAATTTTCACACCGTCGACATCAGCCACCGACATGGCAATTTTCCCGTTATCCGGCACGAGTGTCGGCATGCCGATGCCCAGAACGACCGTGTTCGCATTCGTGATACGAATCGTATCATTCAAGTGAAAGATGCCTGGTGTAAACAGCAAATGCTTGCCTTGATTCAGTGCAGCGTTAATGCTCGCGGCCGTGGCCGTTTCCGGCCGGGCAATATAGAACTGATCGATAGAGAGAGAAGAGCCCGATGTCGAGCCGCTGGCCCAGCTGACGTCTTTGGTATTCGTTTGCAGCGCCGGGACGAAAATGTTATATTGCCCGGAGCTGTTGACGTATAAATACGGTTTTTCGCGCACGACGGGGGTATTGGCAACAATTGTGTAAGGCGGATCTGGGAAAGTGGCCGCAGGCGGCGAAGCGTCCCCTACCATAACCGTGTTCCAGACGGAGCCTCCCCAGGACGCGTACTGATTGTTTCGATTGAACCACTGCTGCTGCGAAGCAGGTGTGACTTTATTGTCTACCATGGAATCCGCCAAGTAGCCGCCGCTAGCCCAGCCGGCATTATAGTTGGCATCAAAGTCGAACAACTCCAGACTTCCCTTGACGTGAACACGCCGCATAGGCGCAGCCTGCGAAACAGCCCACCGCATCTTGCCGCTCGATGGCGCCACCGTCAGATTTTCAATGGATCTCCAAAAGTTCTGCGTCGCATTGCCGTTGGCCCACTTGGCATCCACGTTAAGTCCTCCGGTGATGCTCACGTCATCGGGATTCTGTCCCAGTCCCGCAACATGAGTATAGAAACCCTCACGGATATTGACATTATACGTTCCGGGCTTAAAAAGCATCGCATATCGCTGAGTACCGAACTGATTCGTTTCCTGCTTGGTGAAAATGGTTCCGGCAACGCTCTCGATGTCGGCAGCCGGCATCGTCGGGTCGAATACGTAGACGTTCGGCCCGAAGATCGTGGTGTTTGCGTCGCTGATCGATGCCGCTTTGGAAATTCCGGATAACGCGGGCAATAAGCTCATTGCCAAACTTACAACGGAAACAGCCGCAAGCACTTTTTTAATCATGATACCTCCTCCTGAATTGAACAATTTGACATGCACGCTCTTGATTTCCGCAAAAAGTAAAACGCTTTCACCTCCCCTTATTTGGTATTGTAATCAAAAATCAATGATTTTCTAAGATACTAAAATGACTGTTCTTAAAAATTTTTTACCATTTATTTACTGGCATTTATAGCGATAAATAAACAAAGCCCCCAACACCCGTTGGAGGCTCTGTCTTTGTCTCACCATTGAACTTACTCAGTGCTGCTCTTACTTCGTCACCTTCACCGTCACCTTGTCGCTAGACGTAACGCCGCCCGCATTAACCAACTCGCAGCGGTACTCGTAAACGCCTACAGCCCGGCCGGCGATCGCGCTCACCGCGCTTTGTGCACCAGGCGAAGCTGCGCTTAACGCTTTCGTTTCGATCAATACGCCATTTTCGTATAAACGGTACTCTGTCGCATTAGTGCCCCACCACATGTTCATCGTCACCTGGTAATTGCCGTCGCCATCCCAATTGTCTTGGGAAAGCACCGGTTTGCCTGGAGCTGCATCGGTGATCTTCACAACCAGCGGAGTGCTTGTTGTCGTACCAAAAGAATTAATCAGTTCACTCGTATACGTATAAGTGCCATTCGGTTTGCCTTTCACGTCCACTTTGGCCATTTGAGCGGCCGGCGATGCATCAGTCAGTGCTTGCGTATGAATGAGCACGCCATTCTCGTACAACTTGAACACCGAGCCGTTATTGCCCCACCACATGTTCATCGTCACTGTAAAATTGCCGTCTTTCAAGCCGGTCGCATGACCGCTGTTATCCGACAGCACAGGCATACCTGGCGCTCCTGCGGACAACGGCTTCACAACGGTAATCTTAACCGCATTCGTTTGCACCGTTGTTCCATTTAGTGTAACCGCAGCTGTCAGCTGTGCCGAACCTTCCGCCACCGCACTGACTTTGCCCTGCGCATCTATAGTCGCCACAGCCCCGTTGCTTGTGCTGTACACAACAGCAGCACCGCTCAAGTCAGCGGGCGCTCCGCTGCTCAACACACCCGTTACACGGGCAGCCGTCGTTTCGCCCGGTTTCAGTGAAGTCGCATCAACCGCTAGCGACGCTTGGCTGAGCTTCACCCGCGCGCTCACATTGAACGGCACAGACGCTTGTGCAACGTTGCCCGCAGCGTCGACAACACGGTACCCCACCGTGTGGGCGCCCAACGCTAAGCTGCCTGCCGCAATCGTTTGGCCGCTGCTGATCGCTGCGCCATCGAGTGTCAACGACTGCTCGGCTACGCCTGAAACAGCATCTGTACTCGCCAACGCGAATGTTAACGTATCCGCATCCGTTACATCCCCAACCGCATGACCCGACTGCGTTAATACAGCTGTCGGTGCGGTTTTATCCAGCTTTACCTGCAAGGTTTTTACAGCTTCCGCATTCCCAGCCGCATCGGTGGAAGAATACGCCAGCGTATTCGCACCCTCTGTTTGAATCACTACGGGCGCCTCATAACGAACCGGTGCCCCGCCGTTCATGCTGTACTGCGTCGTCACCGCACCCGCACGATCATCTAACGCTGTCAAAGTGACCGTCACATCTTCTTTGAACCAGCCCGCGCCATTCGGAACACCTGACAAGGCGGCTGTCGTCACAGGCGGAATCGTATCCGCAGCTACGGTAAAATCGCTAAGACCTCTAGGCTTCAACTGGTATACGCTTTTAAAAATGGATGCGATTCCTTTGATACTCACCGTTTGTCCCTCTTGATAAGGGAACGAACTCTGGGTTAAACCAGTTCTCGCATCAACACGGATATGATTGCTTACCGAGCCCTTTATGGCATCGAATTCAAATGAACCCGCCGGTGTAGCGCTTATCACATTTTTCACCGTAACATCCGTAAGCTCGACCAATTGCCCTTGATTATCGTTCGTGACCGCTGCCGCAGCTGTTGGCGCTGGCAGTGCTGCTACGCCTGTTTTTTCAATAGCAACCGGATCCGTTAATTCCAGCTCCGTATTGAATACAGCTGTAGATGCCGTAATCTTCACTTTATCCCCGAGATGAAAACCGCTCAAACTTTGGAACACATAGATTCCGCCGGTTGCATCCTGCAGGTAGAAGGCCTGACCGCCAAAAGCGCCCGGTTCTGTCGTCACAACCCCTTCAACGGTCACCAAGGTGCCTGCTGCTTTACTCCGAGCATCGGAGATCGCAATCTTCGCAGGGATTGGGTTTTGCTCCTCCGGTAAAGGCTCCGCAGGCACGTTGCCCAGTGTAACAGCCTCTGTTATCAAATTCGTAGAAGCTTGACGCAGGCGCAAATTCGCCGCAGCCGTTGTTCCCGGCTTAATGCGAACCATCAAATCCTTCGATGCATGACCTTTAATATCCGAGGTCACACTGAACTGTGCACTATACCCGTATGCCGTCGGCCATGTACCGTCCGCATTCTGAACCATCGCAATTTGCGTGCCGCCGGTAACCAAATAAATGCCTGCATTGAACCCGGAAACGGTTGTGGACGGAGGCAAATTATCCACCACAACCCGCAACGGGAATTCCACCGCATTCGGCAGCGTCGCTTGATGCACAAAGCTGTAAGCAGCGCTCGCCGTTGCCGCTGGACCGCCATAGGAGCCTGGCTTGAAGGTGCTGCGGTCATACCATTTGTAGCCCGCATTTGGGGCGGCCCAAGGCTCTGGCTGCGGCTCTGTCGAGGCAGCAGGCTCTTCGAAAGGCAGCAGCGCCGTCGGCTGATCCAACTGCAAGCCGCTAACTTCAGTCAGGCTCGTGTAGCTTTCTTTTTTCGCTAGCCAGTTCACCATATTAACAAGCAGGACGCCGTCGTCCACTTCTTTAAAACCGTCATACGTCGTCTTCTTCGCGCCCGTGTCCTCGCGCAAATACTTCGGCGTCGCATCCTCGACCGGCGAGGAATCGCCGATGAACCCGGCCTTCCCTGCGCCTGATTTCGCAATGGCAACATACGGGCCTTCGGCCACGCCGCCTCCGTTGTATACACCTTGATCCACCGCACTCGCCCAAGCTTCGTTCGTTTGAGGCAAGTACACAATCCCTTTGGCCTTAGTCGGATCGATGATCGCCAGTGTGGATCCTGCGTGCATCGCGACGCTCGAAACGCCGGAAGTAATGCCGAACGACTGCTGAGGCGGTACGATGTGATTCGCATTAATATCGCCTAAAGCGTTATAGCGGAAACGCAAGCCGAATTGGGTCGCCAACCAGTCCGAGCTGGCTACATCCTGCATGGCCGAGGAGGATCTTTCTTCGGCGCTCATGCCTTTCGCTGGATCCGTCCATGCACCACGGCGATAGCCGTTGAACACTTCCGAACCGTCCCAACGGTTCTTGTTGCGGTCCGCATTGTAATGATCTGCAATGAAGAAAATACTGCCGCCACCCTGCACATACTGCGCAAGAGCCGCTTGCTCGCTAGTCTTGTAAGGAACATTGGACTCAGCCACGACGAAAACATCATAGCCGCTTAAATCGCTGAGTGTGATGGGGGTTGTTTTACGCAGTTCTTTGACGTAGTAGCCGTTATTCGCTAAAGCATTCGCAAAATCGGAAAAAGCGCCGTCGATCACCCAATCCGCCGCACCGGCAGTCTGTTCATGCGTGTTGTCGAACAGCACCTTCTTCCCTGCATTTTCGTTTACAACTTTGGCCTCGATGAAAGGAGCCGGATCACTTGGCCCTTCCGCCATTACCGTCTGCCAGCTGCCAATAGCCAGCACTTGAAGAGGTAGCGCTACTGTCAATGCCAGCGCCGCTTTTAACGCTTTTGCCTTCCATCCCGCTCTCTTACCCATTACAATTCCTCCTTTTAGCTTCTAATGAGACAAGCCTAGTAACTCCCTTATTTTACCATGGTTCAAAAATGGATGGTGCAATTATTTTGTAAACATTAGGAAATTTGTTCAAGCCGACAAGATTATCTTCTTTCGTACAAATCAAGAGTCAAGACTGCCAAGGCGGGCGGTATTATTGGGAACTATGGTCCTCTATTTGTCTAAAAAGCAGCCACTCGGCTAATCAAAGGGAACTCTGATCCCCTATTTTGCCGATTTAAGTCGAAATCAGGCTGCCAATGGCAAATAGGACCCTGCAGTTCCGCCAGGACCCCCAAAACACCCCATATGCTCAAATAACGCCCTGTAGTTCCCAATAGCCCCATGCTATAAAAAATCAGGGCTGTCTCTCAGGTTTTTCAAACCTTCCAAGACAGCCCCATATATACGCCAAGTCGCCTTATGACGACGGCTGATTTCCCTTATTCTGCCCGCGAAAAACATTCGGCACAGTCCCCGTGTGCGCCTTGAACAGCTTCCCGAAATAATTTTTATTCTCGTAGCCCAGCATATCGGCGATTTGTTCCACGGTTTTATCCGTGATTTCCAATAACTCCTTCGCCTTCTCCATCTTCATCCTCGTCACATACTCAACGAAATTCTCACCGGTTTCCTTCTTGAAAAGCCGGCTTAAATAGCTCGGATGGAGGTGCAAATGCGCCGCTGCATCTTCGAGCGATATTTTCATATGCAAATGATTATAGACGAAGCGCTGGCACTCCAAAATCTCCCGGTTGTGCGATTCGCGGTACACCTTCCCCGCCCATTGAATCGCCTGCTGCAAATAATCCTTCAGCCACAGCTCCAGCTCTCTCACAGACGACAGCTCATGCACATCATGATGCAAAAGCTCGGAAGAGAACGTCGACTGGTAATGCTGCAGCGATTTCAGCCGCATGCGAACGTCGAGTATCATCTTCAGCAGCCATTCCTTCACTTCCATCGGACGGAACCGGTGATATTGGATGAAATCAATCCACTTCGAGACGTACATATCGATCAAATCCGACCGCTCATCGAACACGACACTTCGGAACTCCTCCAGCGTCTGAGCATATTCCGCAAGCAGCAGCCCTCCGTCTCCGAAACCTTCCCGGACATGCTCCAACTTCACGACGGTGCTCTCCGGCAGGTAAAAACGCAAGCTTCTCGCTTCCACCATCCGAATCAGCTGATCCTTCAAAGCACGCACATCCTTGGCAGGGCTTCCCGTTATGAACGAAAATGACACCTTCGCAAACTGCTGCAAGCAGCTTTGCAGATGACGCAGCGTCTGCTCAACCTTCTGGCTGTTGTTCACATGCATGCTGCCGTATTGCGGGAACAGCAAAATAACCTCGCCCGTATCATACGTGAACAGTGTCGTCTCCTTCTGGTCGACAAGCAGCTCTTCAATAATATTTTGAATCGTATACTCAAATAAATCCTTCGTCTGGAAACGCTGATTCGCCTCCTTCACCCGATTGACATAACCGAATACCGGCAGCACGCCGTGCTGTCCCAGGCGAAGGCCGAAGCCTTCCGCTTGCTGGCTCCACTCCTCCGAATCGAACAACGGCTCATTGATGGTACTCCGGATAAAATGGCGCTTGGACGAGCTTCGGTGCTGCGCGGCCTCCTTCTCAAGCTTGCGGCTTTTGGAGAGCACGTGATTCTCGGCGTCAAGCTGCTCCTTTAATCTGCCGAGCACCTCGGAGATGTTGCTGATATTCATCGTTTCTTTCAGAATATATTCGCTTACCGAAAGCTTCATGGCTTTCTGGGCATAGTGAAAATCATCGTGACAAGACAGGATGACCGCCTTCACGTGAGGATCGCCATCGCGGAGAGAGCGGATCAGATCCAGCCCGTTCATTTCCGGCATGCCGATATCGCTGATCAGCACATCGGTCTTCGCCCGCCGTCCAGCCTCCAGGGCTTCCAGCGGATTTTCGAATGCTCCCGCCAAGCGGAAGCCCAGTTCTCCCCATTTAATCGCTGAACTTAAAAATTCAAGTACTGGTAAATCATCATCGACAATTATGACTGTATACATGCCTAGCCCTCCTTTCCTACCTGCTGCGGAAAGCGCAGCACGATGATCGTCCCCTGATCCGGCCCGCTTGCGATTTCATAATCGAAACGATGACTGTAGATGATCCGAAGGCGTTCTAATACATTGTTCAAACCGATGCCCGACAAGGACGGACTTCGTGAAGCATGGCGATGCTGCGCCGGCACGTTCACAAGATGTTTGCGAAGATCCTCCAAACGTTCCTCGGTCATGCCGACACCCGAGTCCCTTACCTCCAGTTGGAGCCGTCCGTCCTCGCAGATCCTGGAGGCAATCGTAATTTCGCCTGGTTTGCTTTTTAACCCGTGGATATAAGCATTCTCGATAAGCGGTTGCAACAATAACCGCGGGACCTCTATCAAAAGCGTGTCTGAGGCCGCAGTAATGCGGAGGTTGACCCGGTCTCCGTGCCTGGAGTTCAGGAGTCGAACATAATGCTCGTTAATTTCAATCTCCTCGTGCAGCGGAATATATTCATTGTTGCGATTGATGGTCATCCGCAAGAGCGAAGACAGGGAAGAGATCAGCTCCGCGTTCTCCGAGTCGCCCTTCATCATAATTTTCAAGCGGATGGAATTCAGCACGTTAAACAAAAAATGCGGATTAATCTGCGCCTGCAGCATCGCAAGCTCGGCCATGCGCTTGAGCTCCTGCTCGCGGCGGTTTTCTTCCAGCATCAGCTCAATACGGTCAATCATACGGTCGAACACATAGCCAAGCCGTCCTACTTCATCCACACCGCTAATGTTGGAGCGTTCGCCAAGCTGACCGGATTCGATCCGGACGACCGTTTGGACAAGCCGCGCGATCGGTTTTGTGAGCGTACGCACCATATAGAGCAGAATAACGGCAAATAAGATCAAGAAAAATAGCTGAATGAGAAAATCCGTTTTCCGGAACGATTCGATTTTCTGTGCGGCTGTTTTATAAGGGCTCATGTTGACAAGCTGCCACTCCGAGGTCACATGGCTGCTTAGCAGAATATAATCTTCCCCTTCAACTTTCACAAAAGAGGAGCCGTCCTCCTTCGGAAGCTGATCATAATAAGGAAAAATCGTTCCGATTGTAGTAGAGTCTTTATCTACCAAAATACGCCCCTGCTCATCGATGATGACCATAGATTCATTATTATGATATTGACTAAACAGATCTTGAAGGCTTTTCGGCTCTAGTCCGACAATGACATAACCATACGTCGTATCGTTCTTGCGCAGCGGCTTGGCTGCTGACAGCAGGTACGGCTGGTTGGTCGATTTACTGTAGTTGGGCTCCGCCCCAATCCACTTGACATTATAGCCGGACACTTGCTCCACAGCGCTAAACCAGTCTTTTTTCAGAAAATCAGTCGGATTAAAAGAGAAAGTCGTATAGGATGCAACGTATTCATGATTGGGCAGCAGCACCGTCACATTCAGATTGCCGAAGGAATCGATCACCGTCGACATTCTTTTGGCAATCGTCTGTTTGTATTGCAAAACATCTCCCTTATCTGTTCCCTCATTCGCTCTGCCTAATTCCCGGATGGACGGCTGCAGCTCCTCGTCGAATTGAATGAAATTCATGACATAAATCATATTTTTCATTTGGGTATCAACGATTTGACTTACGATCCGCATCGATTCGCGTGACGAGTCCGTGACCTGCGATCTGACCGCATCCCGTGTAAACAAGCTGGACACATTCATGGAAACAAGCGATGGCAGAACGAGACATACCAGAATCGTCAGCACCAATTTATTGCGTAATGATAACCTGCGAAGCCATCCCGGCACTGCGCTCTCCTGCCTTTCAGACGCACCTTTGAAAATGGGAAAAAGAGGAGCCTAAGGCCTCCTCTTTTCATTATACCAATAACGATGCTAGATTCGTTACTTTCGTTACTACTTATTTCGCGTTGCTTTTACGAATATCTTCGATCTTCGCTTTAGCCGTTGAAATAGTTTTCTCCAAATCCTGCTTGCCTGTCAAGAACAGCTCAACTTGTGTTAAGTATTCTTTCTCTTGTTGCAGCGCGTACGTTGGAGGAACAACCAATTTCGTTGCTTTGTTAACTTTCAAGGTTGCAAGCAAGGAAGCTTTGTCGATCATAGCAACTTGTTCCGGTTTGCCGCTTTTTAGAATCGCGTCAACGTTTTTCTCAACATCGGCTTTTTTCCAACCGGAGAAGAACAGACCTTGCGTTTGAATACCTTCCGTTGTGTACCATTTTACGAAGTCATAAGCCGCTTGCTTGTTTTTGGAGTTTGCAGCTACGCCCATGAAGTCAGCGCCTACTTCTGTCAAACCGTTTTGATCTTTAGCATCATACTTCGGATACGGAGCGAATACGGTTTTGAACTTCGCGTTTTGCGCCAGCTCTCCGACCATCCAGTTGCCTGTTGCCAACATCGCTGTTTTACCGCCGTAGAACACATCACGGTAAGCCATTTTTTGCGATACGACTTCAAAGTAAGGAACGGATGTTTTATCTACGTTCTCCAATTTGTTTCTCAAATCAAGGGAGTAACGAACTTTTGGATTGTCAATGTTTTGCGTGCCGTCGGATTTCACCAAGTATGGGTTTTCCATATCATTGTTCAAAGCCAGAAGCGCGTAGTCTTTCCAGTTGTGGAAATAGGAACCGTATTGCTTGGCGGCGCCTTCGCCTTTTGTCAGCTTTTTCGCATATTCCGCATACTGATCCCATGTCCATTCTGTTGGAACCGGAAGCTTCGCTTCATCTAATTTGTCTTTGTTCAACAGGACGAACCATTCAATCATTTTACCAGGCAGGGCATAGTATTTACCATTGACTACCGGATCAAGTTTATATTCGTCTTTAACGACAATGTTATCTTTTTTAAGGTAATCATCAAGCGGTTCCAAGATTCCTGCGCCAACGCGTTGAGCGAAATCGGATGCGCTGGAGTACATCACAACGTCCATTTGCTCGCCGGAAGCTGCCAGAAGGTCAAGCTTTTTCATCCCTTCTTGGGAATCGCCTTTCTCGGACATGCTTTCATAGACGACTTTTACATTCGGGTGGGTTTTGTTATAAGCCTCAACCGTTGCATTCCAGTTCCCTTGCGCTTCCGTATACCAAGCTTGAACTTTAATTGTAACCGGAGCTTTCGTTCCGCCTGCAGCGCTGCCGCTATTCGTTGCTGCCGGTGATGCCGGTGTTTCGCTTTTATTGCTGCCGCAGCCTGCAAGTGCAGTACTGATGGCTAGTACACCGCTTAATACTAATAAACTCTTTTTCATAGGAACCCCTCCAAGTAAGCATTGTTTTGTTTGAAAACCTTTACATGACCGATCGTATCAAACTTACGATGAGCACACGAGGCACTATTTTAACCTCATGCACTCATATTTTGACTTTTCCTGCTTAGCCCTTAACGCCGCCCATCGAAATACCTTCGATAACTTGCTTTTGACCAATGATGAAAATAATCAAGAGCGGTACGATCGCCGATACGGATGCAGCCATGATCAGAGAGTAGAACTCGCCGTTCAAATCGGCAAAAGACCGGATACCAAGCGGAAGTGTGAACAAATCTTTGGTTCTTAAGAAAATCAATGGATTCTGGTAATCGTTCCATGTCCAGATAAAACGCAGAATCGCATACGTAGCAATGGCCGGACGCACAAGCGGCGTACAAATGGACCAGAAAATCCTCAAATGGCCTGCACCGTCGATCCGCGCCGACTCCATGTACTCATCATGAATACCAAGATAAAACTGACGAAGCATGAATGTTCCCAGAACGCTGAAGGAGCCTAACATAATCAAACCCAAGTGGCTGTCAAACAAGCCGATCCAACGGAACAGCAGGAACTGCGGAACGAGAATCGCTTGGCTGGGAATCATGTAGATGGCCAAAATGAGTACGAATAGTCCGTTACGTCCGCGGAATTTGATTTTCGAGAAGGCGTAAGCCGCCATCGATGAAAGCAGGACCGATAACGCCGTCGTTAACACCGTAACCTTAATGGAGTTCCAGTAATACAGGGAGAATTTCGTTTCCCAAACCGCTTTATAGTTTTCAATTATATTCCAATGCTGCGGTATCCACTGAATCGGATAGACGAACACGTCGGCTTCCGGCTTCATCGAAGCGGATATCATCCAGAGGAACGGCGACATAAATAGTAAGCCAACTGCAAGCATTAGTAATGTAAGGAGAATTTTTTTGAAATTTTGATACTTGTCCATCGGGAATTCCTCCTTCTCTTTAGTAGTTCACCCATTTACGTTGTCCGATCCATTGCACCAGTGTAATCAGAAGCACAAGCACCACAAGTACAATCGCCATAGCGGAAGCGTAGCCGGATTGCAGGTTGATGAAGGCTGTTTCATATAAGCGGTAAACGACCACGCTCGTGGAGTTCGCCGGACCGCCCCCGGTGAGGACAGAAATAACGTCAAACACTTTAAATGTACCGATAATCCCCGTTACAAGCAGGAAGAATGTCGTTGGCGACAAGAGCGGCACCGTGATGCTCATGAACTGTTTAAACTTCGATGCTCCGTCAATGTCCGCGGCCTCGTAGAGATCTTTCGGAATCGACTGCAAGCCGGCCATGAAAATAATCATGTTATAACCGATAGAGATCCAAATCATAAGTCCCATTACGCAGTATAAAGCAACATCCGGATCAGCCAGCCATTTTGGCGGATTGGCGAAGCCCATGTTCATCAGAATTTGGTTAATCGGCCCGTACGTCGGATGAAATAATACTTGAAACACAATAGCTACGGCAACAACGTTGGAAATGTAAGGAATGAAGTAAACAACCTTAAAAAAGTCTTTCAAATAAATCTTTTTATCGATAAGGACCGCCAAAACAAGCGAGAAAATTAAGGTTAAAGGAACGACAATCATTAAAATCATGTTGTTCTTAAGGGAGGATAGGAAGACTGTATCTTTAAAGAGCTTAATAAAGTTATCTAAGCCGAGAAATTTCACCTTGGAAAAACCGGCAACAAAGTTCCAGTCGGTGAAGCTGAGGAAGAAGGAAGCTATAATTGGAAATAACGTAAAGACAAATAGTCCGAGTACCATCGGAGCCACGAACGCATAGCCGGTCAGGTCCTCACGTATTTGCTGCGCCGAACTTTTCCGTTTCACTTTGGTGGCTGAAAGGGTGCTCGAATGTGTATGTGTATTGTTGGCCATCTATTATTCACCCCATATGTTGTATTTTCTATAGTCTACCCTGCGAGGGCAAATCGGGTAAGTCAAATAATTTACTCGTTTGAGTAAAATTTTAACCTGCGGGGAGACTTCCATTCCGCCAAACGGCAAAAATCCGCTAAGCCGTAACGGCCTACCGGATATTCTCCCCTTACTTATTTGCTTCATGCACTTTCAGCAGCTTCCCTTTGATCGTGGTATTTTTCATGATTTTGAGCACCATAGGGCCTTTGCCGTTCAGAATATCGACATACGAAACGTTGTCCTGAATCGTTATGATCCCGATATCCGCGGCCGTCACGCCTTCAATTTTGGCCAGCGTCCCGACAAAGTCGACCGCCCGAATCTTCTTCTTTTTCCCGCCGTTAAAATAGAGCTTCATGATGCCCTTGTTCAACTGGTCGCTTCTGTCCCGCTTGATCACTGGCGTCGCCTGCATTTTCCGGTCAAAAGCTGGCTGGCCGTGAGCGACTTCCTCTTCCGTTGGAGCCTCTTTGCGCGGAATTTCAAAGCCAAGGTAGTATTCAATTTCCCCCAGATACCTCATCTCATTCGGCGTGACGAAAGTAATGGCTTTGCCGGTCTTGCCTGCCCGGCCGGTTCTTCCGATCCGGTGGACATAGCTTTCCTTCTCCATCGGAAGATCATAGTTAATGACGTGAGTAATATCCTCCACATCGATGCCCCGCGCCGCAACATCCGTCGCGACCAAGAAACGGAACTCGCCTCTCTTGAACGCGTTCATGACTAGGAAACGATCGTCCTGCACCATGCCGCCGTGAATTTTATCGCATGGATACTCCAAGAAATCCAACTCCCGGTATAAGTGATCCACATGTTCTTGCGTCCTGCAAAAAATGATGCAATTATCAGGATTCTCGGTCACAAAGACATCCTTAAGCACATTAAATTTCTCTGCTTCCTTGACCGTGATCAGCGAGTGCTCAATTTGCACTTTGGCTTCTTCCGGCGTGTGAATTTCAATATCGATCGGGTTATGCATATACCGGTGACACAACTGCTCCACATCTTGCGGAAGTGTCGCTGAAAATAACATCGTCATACGGTCCGTCGGGACCTCATCGATAATCGCTCCCACCTGCTCAATGAAGCCCATCCGCAGCATCTCATCCGCTTCATCGATGACGAGCATCTTCACCTTCTCCAGATCCAGCGTCCCCTTCTGAATATGATCCAGCACCCGCCCCGGTGTGCCCACGACCACATGGCACTTCTGATGCAGCTCCAGCTTCTGTCTGGCAAAAGGCTGCTTGCCGTACAGCGCCACCGCTTTAATCCGCTTGAACCGCCCGATGTTCGTCATATCCTGCTTCACTTGATCCGCGAGCTCTCTTGTCGGTGTCAGGATCAGCGCTTGCGGCCGATTCTCTTCCCACTCGGCCAGCTCGCAAATCGGGATGCCGAACGCCGCCGTCTTCCCGCTTCCCGTGCGCGACTTCACCGTGAGATCTTTCTCCTGAAGCGCGATCGGAATCACTTCATGCTGGACATCGGTCGGTTGCTCATAGCCTAAACTCTCCAGCGCCCGGAGAATATCCCCGCTCAATTGATAATCTGTAAAACTTCTTAATGCCACTAAATAACTCCCCTTCTCACACCACATTCTTTCCTCCAACTATCTCATAAACCTGACAAAAAAACCATCTGTAGCGGCTGCGAACGCCAAAACGGATGGTTTTTTACATAAAGACCTACTCTTTATCTTATCCAACGTAACGCGCGGCTTACAAGCGCGGGAAGCACGGAAACATGCCCTTCCCCCGCAAATTCGTGAAAACCCGCATCCAGCTTGTTCCGGGACATCTGGGCCAATCGCTCATAAAGCTCTTGAGCATTCGCAACCATGTTGCTCGGGTGTGCGCCCTCAAGCTCTCCAACCGCGATCAGCAGGTTATGCTTCGTATCGGCGTGCTCCAAATAGGAGCGAAACTGCTCCTCCTGCTCCCGCAGCAAGGCTTTATTCCAATGTATGGAGGGGCTTCCGGCCACATACGTTTGAAAAGCCTGAGGCCTTGTAAACAAAGTTTGAAGCACGAAGAGGCCGCCTAACGAATGCCCGAAAATCGCCTGACGGCTTGAATCAATCGCATAATGACGCTCGATGTCCGGCTTTAGCTCATGCTCAATGAAATCTCTGAAGGCATCCGCTCCACCTACCTCCGGCCATACGTGATTCTCGTTTCTAACCGGCAAAGCTTCAAGCACTTCTTTAGGCGTCGGCATCGTGAAATCATAAGACCGCGAAGGGTCAAACGGCTCATCGGTCGGATAGCCGATGCCCACGATGACAGCCGGGTGAACGCCTGTCTTTTCCGGCCTGCGCGCTTGCACGCGCATCGCTTCCACCATCGTAGCGAACATAGCGTTGGCATCGAGCAGATAGATGACCGGAAAACCCTGCGGCGGCGGCTCCTGTGCAGGTGCCGCTGCATAGATTTGATAAGTCCGCTTGCAAACCTCACTGTGCAGGAGATATTGTTCCGTGTTCCGCATTGAAAAAGGCTGTCGTGCCCCCTCGTCGGAACCGGCGTCTATATATGAAGAGATTGAATCGATACGGGGCATTTGGCTACCTCTTTTCCCTTTATTTGATCATCGCCGATGTTTATTCCTATACAGCAGCCACACGAAATACGGCACGCCAATAATGGCGATGACGACGCCGACCGGCATCTCAACAGGCGTAAACACCGTCTTTGCAATGAAGTCGGAGACCATAACGAGCAGCGCACCTACCACAGCGCTTGCCGGCAGCAGTCGCCGGTGCGCCAGACCGACTAGACGGCGCGCAATATGCGGAGCCATCAGACCGATAAAGCCGATGCCGCCCGACACGGAAACACAGGCGCTGACGATGCCGATGCTGCTGAGCAGGAGAATCGACAGCTACGCCTAACCCCAGAACACTGTCCTCCTTCAGCTGAAACACATCCATAATCGAGGAGCGCAGTATCAGAATAGGGCTAAGCAGCAATAACCATGGCAGCATCGAGACGATATACTTCCAGTTCGCATTATAAATGCTTCCCGATACCCATACGGCTGCCATCTCAAAATCTTTGGCATTCATCTTAAGCGTAATGAATACCGTCGCAGCCGAAAGACCTGAGGCTACCGCAATGCCTGTCAGCAGCATCCGCTGAGATTCCAGCCTCCCATTGATCTTCGAAAAAGAATAGATGAGAAGCGCCGCTCCCAGCCCACCGAATAAACCCACAAGGGGCATGGCCAAAATAGGCCCCCACCCAGTTCCCTTAACCTTGCCTTGGAAAAATACCAGAAAGGCGACAATGGCCAGTCCCGCTCCCGAATTAATGCCCAAGATTCCCGGATCGGCCAATTGATTGCGGGTCAAGCTTTGAACGACGGTACCTGCCATGCCAAGCCCCATCCCCACCAGAATCGCAATGACGATTCGAGGCAGCCGAAACTCCAGGATAACGAGATCATAATCGTGCTGCGGATCTATACGCAGCAGCGTGCGAACAATGTCACGCAGCGTAATGTCGAACGCGCCGTTCGTTAAGGATACGTATGCCGTCAACAGAATAAGGCATAGACCCACAACCATTTGCATGGCGAAACGCGTGTTAGAACTTCTAGCGATTGGACTCCCCTCCCCGTGTACGGATCAGGTATAGGAAGAAGGGAACGCCAATTATGGCGGTCACAACGCCGATCGGCATCTCGAAGGGGTAGTTCAGGAACCTGCTGAGCACGTCACAGAGCGCCAGGAAGACTCCCCCAATGACCGCCGAGCATGGAACAATCCATTTGTAATCGATGCCGACCAAAAATCGTGTAATATGGGGAACAAGCAGACCGACGAAGCCAATCTTCCCCGCAATAGCGACCGAAATTCCCGTTAACAGAATCACGCTAAGCGTAACTAAAATCTTCACTTGCGTCGTTCTCTGTCCGAGCGAAAGGGCGATTTCCTCGCCTAACGACAGGATCGTGACCGATTTTGACATCCAAACAGCCAGAGCTAATCCGACTATGGCAAAAGGTACGGCCAGCATGATCAGCTTCGGATCAAGCTGATGCAATCGCGCGTTGTACCAGAAGCTAATATTTTGCGACACTTGAAAATACATCGCGATTGCCGCTGATACGCTGCTCAAGAACGTCCCGATCAACGTCCCCAATATTGCCAAACGTACCGGGGACAGCCCTCCGGGCAACAACGAAGCCAGGCCAAACACCATGACGATGCTGAGCGCCGAGCCCGCGAAGGAGGAAGCAATCATCGCCATCGTGGAGGCATAAGGCGCTGCGACCATACAAATCGTCACCGCGAATGCCGATCCGTCCGATATCCCCATAATGGAAGGGGATGCCAGATAATTTCTGGTCATCCCCTGCATGAGAGCTCCCGATACGGCGAGGAAAGCGCCGACGAGCAGCGCCCCTATCACCCTTGGCAGCCTGGAGTGCATAATGATCTGATGGTCCACATTATCTGCATCAAAGTGCAGCAATGCTTCCATGACACGGCTTGCATCTATGTTCTTAGCGCCATACAAGATGGATAGTACAATGGTGCCTAGCACCGCAATCGGTGCTGCCGCCAGGATCAGCGCCGGTGCGTAACCTCTCAATTTCATCGCTGAACACTCACTTTGCTTGAACTAATTTGCTGCTGCCGAGAGCTTCAAGGAATTTAATTTTGCTGTAAGCCGTCCCGCCCTGCGTCAGAGGATCTACAAGATTCGTATACAACTGACCATTCTTAACGGCATTAATGCTTTTGAAAATCGGGTTATTTTTCAGCTCCTCGAACACTTTAGGCGTATCTTTATTCTCTTCTTCGGAGAATTGCACGAACAAGTAGTCAGGATTCATTTCGGAAAGCTTCTCCAGCGAAATATTTTGCTGCGCTTTCGCTTGCTTCACTTCCGCAGGAACCGCTGCGCCAAGCTCCGCATAGATCGATGGATTGAAAAACACATCCTCCGGATAAATGAACAAGCTGCCGGAACGAACGCGCAGAGCCAGCACTTTTTTATCCTTCAGAACGGGACCTATTTTCTCTTTCAGCGCTTGCGCATCTGACTTATATTTTTGAAGGACCTGGTTGGCTTGATCCTGTTTGCCCGTAAGCTCGCCCAGAAGCTTTAGGTTATTCTCCCAATCCGTTGAAATATGGGAAACCGGGATCGTTGGCCCGATTTTGGCCATTTTCTCAATCGTCTCCGCCGGGAATTTGGTGCTCATCAAGATGACATCAGGCTTCAGCTTGAGGATCGTTTCCAGATTAGGCTGGGTTTTCTCACCAACGCCTTCTGCTTTATCCGTAATCGAGGCAAACAAAGACGGGAATTTCCCGCCCACGGTTATTGCTCCCACCGGCTTTACATCCAGCAGCAAAGCATCCTCCATGGATTCCAATGCGCCCGTAATGACGATTTTCTCGGATTTGGCCGGTACGGTATATTCTTTGCCGCCATATTGGATCACTTTCGGGCCCGATGAGGCAGGCGCCGCTGCCGCGGCCGTGGGGCTTGCCTTCTCGGGAGCTGCTGTGCCCGCCGCTGCAGGAACAGTCTCCGCTTTCCCTCCACATGCTGTCAATCCCAGCAGAACTAACGCCGAAAGGCCAAGTGTAGCCATTTTTTTCATACGATGTTGATCCCCTCTCTAATCCGATACAATTGATAATCATTCTCACCAAATTATAGGGGAAGACCTCCTTTTGGAACATGGACAATAGTCGGAAGTTATCATGAACGATTTCCACATAAACGCTCCTCAATGTCGTGAAGCCTGCGTTCACTGGCATAAGCGGAGTATTCCCGCCAGGGATCCGAAGAGATGATGTGGAGCCGGTTCTTCCGGACAGCCTTCAAATCCTGCCATAACGGGGAATTCTTTATTTGATCCCAATAATGAAGGGTTTCAGTTTCCTGTTGAATATTCAGCAGCAAATAATCCGCCTCAATGAGGGCGAGTGCCTCTAAGCTCAAGCCGCCGCGGATATTCAGATGCCGCTCGATGCCCGAAGGTGCCGTCAGCTGCAAATCCCGGAACATATCTTTCATTCCCTGTGTCGGCAGAATACGAAATCTGTTCTTAAACATACTAACGATCAGCACGTTCTGATTGCCCAGCTCTTCCCGCAAACGCTCCCGCACAAGAGCGACTTTGCGATCATAACGATCCAGCCACACATCCGCTTCATCCGCAGCCCCTACGATCTGGGCTATCGATTGAAGCTGCTCCCGCCAGTCGCTTTGATGAAGTGGAATCACATGGACCGGTGCGATCCGCTCAAGCCGTTCTTTCTCCAACGGATTCAGTTGGTCAGTGGCAATAATACAATCCGCTTGGCTCCCTTCGAGCGCTCCAACATTCGTTTCCCAATCCTCATTAAACCGGTAACCGCTCAGATGAAGCGGAATATCGGCCCGATAATTTTGATAGTAGTAGGAAGTCCACTTAGGATGAAGCGGCGCAGCATAGGGCATGATTTTTAGCGCGAGGAGCTGCCCGAGAATCGTGGCCGAATAAGCTACGACCTTCTGGCGGCGGTTCTTCAAATAGACAGTCGGAGATACGCCGACCTCTTTTTTAAACATGCGGCTAAAATAAAACTCATCATTATACCCCACCTGGTACGCGATATCTTTCAAGCGGGCATCGGATTGGAGCATAAACTGCTTCGCCATATTCACCCTGACTTCGGTTAAATAGTCGATCGCTGTTTTGCCATACGTTTTTTTAAATAAACTCACATAGTATTTAGGGCTAATTTCAGCCATCCGCGCCAGCTGTTCAATGGTCAGACTCTCTTGGAAATGGCTTTCGATATACGTTTTGGTGCGATCCATCGCCGAACGGGAATCCGCTTTAGGCAAATGACGGATATGGTTCATCATCCAGAAAAACAGCTCCTGAAAAACAGACTGTCCCCGGAATCGCTCCATAGCACTTTGGCCTCGATGGCAAACACACAGCTGTTCGCAAAGAACGCCAAGCGTATTATTCTCGATATGCACAGCAATTTCACCCGACAAAGGGAACCGGAGAATGTCGTTCGTATCCCAACGGATATCAAATTCTATCATGTATATCTCCGGTTTCTCTTCAGCGGCATAGTCGTATCCCAGCGTTTGCCCTGGCGCTGCCACATACACAGCATCAGGCAGTACACGGTAGCTCTGAAGATCAAGCGTAATTGTGCCCTCCCCCTGCTTAAAAACAAGCAAACAATAAGAGGAGACAAGCTGCTGCGCCAGTCTCCCCCCTTGCAGTAATTGTGCGGAACGAAATTTCAGCCATATATGGTCAAGAGACGCGAGCGCTTTCTCCTCTAAACAAAGCTCATTGGGCAAGGTTAACTCCCTCTCCCTTCGTTTATGAAAATGAGAATCATTATCAAATAAAACTTAGCACACCGGGAGAAGACGTGTCAACTTGGGGCCAAAGAAAAAGAAGCCGCCGCGGCAGCTTCTTCGTTCTTTCTATTCCGTTACTAGTTTAAAAGCTTGCACAGCCTGCTCCAGCTTCGCAAAGTTCTCCTGATTTTCCGGGAGCGGCTTGTCTGAACGGATCGCTTGCAGGACTTGGAGCAGCAAGCCTTCCGGCATGTCCACATCATTCGAATCCGCGGTTACCGCCACGATCAGCTGCAGTTCAGGTACGACGAAAATGCGACGTCCGCCTGAACCCGAGGCGTAGAATATGTCGTACGGCTTCTTGCTACCTCTTACGATTCCTTTGGGCAGCGTCTTGGTCCACCAATACAGGCCGTAGCCACCCTGCGTACCGTTGCTGTAATTCAGGGTTGTTCGCAGTTGAACCGAGTCGCGTATCCACGTTTTCGGGAGAATGGTTTTATCTTCCCATTGACCTTGTTTCATATACAGGTAGCCGATCTTGGCCATGTCCCTCAGCGTTAAAGCCATTGCCCAAGCACCGATGGTCCGTCCCTGAGGATCGTCATTCCAGCTCACCTCTGTAATGCCAAGAGGTCCGAACAAGCGGGATTTGGCGTAGTCGAGCATCGGCTCCCCTGTCACCTTGTGCAATAAAGCGGACAGCAGATGCGCATCGCCATTACTGTAATTAAACAGGGAGCCTGGCTCCACATGGCCGGGGCGTTCCAAAATGTACTGCACCCAATCGGGAGAATACATCATCTCGGTCGAGGACACTTCATCCGTATTATCCCATGCCGTGCCCGACGTCATGCTCAGCACATGTTTAATTGTCATTCTGGACTTTAAGGGATCGCTCGCAAGCTCAGGAAAAAAATCGGCAACTTTCTGGTCCAAACTGATCAACTTGCGTTCTGATAAGGCAATACCGACCAGCGCAGACGTTATGCTTTTGGTGACGGATTTCATATCTTGGGGGGCATCGGCTTCTGTGCTGCTGTTATAAGCTTCTGCAACCAGATGGCCGTTTCGAATAACCGCAATGCTATGCACCTGTTTGCTGCTGAACGTCTCAAGTGTCTTGGCTAGCGTGCCTGAGAACATGCCTTGCGCCTCCGGCGTGCTCGTTCTCCATCCCTCGGTTGGCCAGTCGGATGTTGATTTTGTGTTCACAATTGTATGTGGTGTCGATATAGTTTTGTTATCCGATTGTATGAATGTGTTGTGTGGGGTTCCAGACATCTCTATCTATCCTTCCAGGTATGGTTTTAACCCTCTCTCTATGTGAATAGCTTACTATTCAAATATGAAGTAAGTATGACGTAAACCTTAATATTACCTTAAATTAACCTTAACGTTAGCTGAACTCGAGGGCTGCAACTACACTTATGTTACAATATCCGTAACGAAAAAATCCGTAATGACAAAAAGATTCTTATTGGAGGTTCGCATGCGCAAACTCATTTTTTTCATTGGCCCGGCAGGGGCAGGTAAAACGACACTCGCCAAAGCATGGGCAGGCAAACATGGCGGAGCCTTTTTGGATATGGATACTTTGCTGCGACCCGCGGCCGAAGCCCTGATGACGCTAGCCGGGCAGGATCCCGAGGATCGGGATTCCCCTTTTTATAAGCAGCACTGCCGCGATCTGGGCTACCGCATCACCATGAATGCCGCGCTGGAGAATCTATCGTTAGACTTGGATGCCGTCGTTGTCGGACCTTTTACCCGAGAAATCAACGATCCATTGTGGCTGGACCAAGAACTGTCGGCGATCCGTGCGAGCACCAAAGATGTAGAAGTCAAAGCGATCTACGTATACCTTCCATCGGAGGATGCCTATCATGCGCGCATAAAAGCGAGAGGCTCCGCACTGGATGTGTGGAAGCTGGACAACTGGCAGCAGTTTAGCCCCTCCCTGCGGCGGAGCGACATCCGATGGTCGGTGAACCCATCCTCCATTCTCTATTTCGACAATTCGGGACCCTTCTCGGCTGAGAAGTTGGAAATGCTCGAAAAGTTCATTTACAGCACGAATTGACAATAGATAATCGTAAAGTTACATTTTCAAATTAATTAACTTTACAAAATCACCCCACGAGCTTTACAATTTGTAGAGAATCTACTTTTCGCTCAAGGGGTATTTAACGAAATGAATTCGAAAACTTCCATGCAAGACATTGCCGATCTGCTGGGCATTTCCAAAAATGCCGTCTCCCTGGCTCTCAATCACAAAGCAGGCGTCAGCGATGAACTGCGAACACGCGTATTTGAAGCCGCGCAGCAGCTAAAGTACCGAACGGAGACTAGGGCGATGAAGAAGCAGAACCACCTCCTCGTCTTGTTTCCTGAATATATCCAGAACGATAAAAACTTGTATTATGACGTGTTCTGGTCCATCGAAAAAAGAGCTAAAGAGAACGGCTATTCCGCCATCATTAGCGGGGTAACGAAAGAAATGGAGCGGCTGCACCTACTGCCCTATCTTTATCATGAAATGTCGTTTGGGGGCGTGCTGATCGTCGGCATCTTCCACCCTGACTATGTTGGCAAGCTGAAGATGCTGGGAGCTCCGATCGTCACGGTGGATCATTGCTATGACAGCTTGAAGCTGGATGCGGTTGTTACAGCGAATGCAGAAGAAGCCTACAAAATGGCGTCCTATCTCATCCGTAAGGGCCACCGGCAAATTGGTTTCATCGGGGCGAGCGTCATGACCAAGAGCTTTAGAGAGCGCTGGTTCGGATTCGAAAATGCCATGTCAGATGCGGGACTTGCGGTTGACAGGAGGTATTGTCTCCTGGGTTCCAAACCGTCCGAAGCGCAGGACGATGCGGCGGATGAATTAGCCTCCTTTCTGGAGACATTAAGCATAGATGCAATGCCCAGCGCTTGGTTCTGCGCCAACGACCGGCTTGCCATTGCGCTGATTCAGCACTTGACCGCCAGAGGTCTTCGCGTGCCGGAGGATATATCCGTCGTCGGTTTTGACGATATCGAGGCCGCACAGTTAGTGATGCCGCGTCTCACCACCATTCATGTGCAGCGGGAGCAGCTTGGCCATGAAGCCGTTGATTTATTGATTCGCAGGATCGATAAAGGCGGAGGCCCGTCGAAGATTTCGGTCTACGGCGAGCTGATTGAACGGGATTCTTGTTTTAAAATATGAATTCTGCTTCTGTCCGGAAAATGGTATACTCCAAATAGACGAAGAACGTCCTTGAGCCACTCGGCTCGGGGGCGTTTTTATTTTTTCTGCGCAAGGAGGCCTATTAGTTTGGAATTTGAACCATTTGAGCAAGCGCATCAGAAGTTTTTGGCGGACCACCTCGCACACCGATTCGGGGAGCGAAAGGGCCGCTTACTCAGAGGTCACAATTTTGCGGAAAAATTACTGCTTCAAAACGTATGGTGGCCCTTATTCGGCAACTTCGACAATCTGCATCCGGAATATGAAATCTATGACTGGAATCGGAAATCGCAGTTCCTCGATTTCGCTTTTCTCACCCCGTACGGGCGTTTCGGCATTGAGTGCGACGGTTTCCAGAGCCACATCAAAGAGATGGATCGCGAGAAGTTCAGCTATGCGTTGAATCGGGACACTTTTCTGACCGGAATGGGGTGGAAAATGATCCATTTTTCCTTTGATGATATCCAGCACCGCCCGGAGATTTGCCGTATGCTGCTTCAACTGGTGATTGGCCCCCACATGCTGCAAAATGCTCCAAGCAGCGCCATTTCCATTTCCCCCGAAGAAAAGGAGGTCATCCGATTCGCTATCAACCTTGGCAAGCCCATTCGGCCTAAGGATCTCACCTCGCAGTGCGGGATAAATTTCCGCACCGCTCGCAAACGGCTCCACAGCCTGGCCGAGAAAGGCATCCTCCGCCCGATCGGGCGTGGCACAGTAACTCGTTACTACGAGTTAAAGCCGGATGCGTGGCGTTGCCTGCTGTAGACGCTGCGCGGCTAGAGCGGGGTGCTGGGCGCGGGGCTTGCGGCGGGAGCATGGCAGATGCGGGGGCGCGCCGAGCACGGGCAAATGCGGGGCGCGGGGGTGCGCCGTGAGCACGGGCAAGTGCGGGGCGCGGATTTGTGCCGTGAGCATGGCGATGCGGGGGCGCGGATTTGCGCCGTGAGCAGGGCGATGCGGGGGCGCGGATTTGCGCCGGGCGCGAGGGGATTGCTGAGGCTGCCTTCCAGCCCCCGTAACTTCGCCAGAGCCCAGTTCCGAGACTGTTTACACGTAACCCAACTACCATATCCTCTGATGCGGCTTACCCGCACCTTCACTTCGCCCTCTTAACTTCAACTAGCGTTGCTATATTGCACTTTGTGCAGTCATTTCAGCCTATTTTCGCTTCTCCGGCAGCTACATTGCACTTTGTGCAATCATTTACCCTCAAAAGCTAGTTTTCAGCGCAAATCTAGCAAAATCATTGCACTTTGTACAACGAGAGTGAGCTCTTGCTGCAATATGCCCGCTCTATGTTGCACAAAGTGCAGGCCTGTTGATTATCCACAAAATGGCAGGTAAAAAGGCCGCTCATTCGGTAAACTGTTTGTACCCCTACAAACATCCGAAAGAAGAAGTGCTTCCTCTTATCAAAGAGGTTTCTTACGTTGATTCTGCGCGGAAATTCACGGTGTATGATCTCTTTCTTTTTTTATCGCAAGCCGCACTCCAGCAATGGGACGGCTACCGAGATGGTGAAAAACGCATGTCTTCTTGTGGACTTGTAAAAGCTGATCACTCCACGATTTCAAAAAAAGCGAAAGATGTCCCATTTGAGTTATTCAAACAGCTGTTAAGTCTGATGACTCAGAAATGTAATCGCCCAACACGTCGTCGTTTGGGTATCCCGAAGGAATTGTTAGTTGTGGATTCCACCAAGATTACGGTTGGTAAAGAGAGATTGCCCTGGGCGCCGCTAAAAGGCGAAAAGGCGGGGATTAAGCTTCATGTTTCAATCATTGCAGATGCAGGCCTGTTGCATAAAGTTACAGAAACAACAGGGAATCGCCCTGATCTATTTAGCTGTAATGACGTGCGCGACGACCGTTTCATACTAGTAGCTGACCGCGCTTATGGTAAACACAAGCAATTTGATGACTATCTGGAACAAAAACAATATTTCGTGATTCGGCTCAGGGATAACACACATTTTCATGAACCTAAACTGAGGACACGTAAACGTCCATTTGCTGGCACAATTGAACAAGATTTAACCTGTCAGTTAGGGGCGAAGTCTACGCTTTCAAAAAATAGGTTTCGTGTCGTTGTTCTAAAGGATCCGCATGGCAATCCTGTTATTCTCGCAACCAATTTACATAGGCCTTCTGTCGAGAAAATTGCTGAGATATATAAGAAGCGGTGGCAAATCGAGGTTTTTTTTCGTTGGATTAAGCAGCATTTGAACGTACCGATGATATTTGGAACAACGCCAAATGCCGTTTATGGGCAGTTGTACACAGCTTTATTGGTATATGTCCTACTTAAATTTGTATTCGAACAGGGAAATTCCAAAGTACATCCAAGTGCCCAGTTATCTTTTGCCGAATTCGATCGGTTATTTAGTATGAACGATTTGCAGGCAGAATGGTTGATCTATTTGACGAGTAATTTAACTTTCACATGAACCCATTTATTGGTAGATCAACAGGCCTGCACAAAGTGCAGCATAGAGTGCATGCTGAAGTGCTCGCTTTTCTTCCTGTTGCACAACCCCCTGCACTCATTGTTAAATTAACCTACAAGTTATACAATAAACATAAAAATTAAACGCCGAGGTACCTCTATGCACATTGAAGTGTCCACTAAAAATATGGCTTTTCTCGAATGCTTCTCCTCCGAAACGCGCGTGAAAATGATCGAGCTCCTTGGACAGGAGCCTCTCAACATCAAGCAGCTCTCGCAAAAGCTAGATATTTCTTCAGCGATCGTGACCAAACATATCCAGAAGCTCGAACAAGCCGGCATCGTCTCCTCCGAGAACGCAACCGGTGTTCGCGGAACCCAGAAAATATGCCACCTGAACATGGAGCAGGCCATCCTTCAGTTCAAACCAAAAAAGCCGAGCGAGCTCCCAACGAACACGGTAGCTATCCCGGTCGGGCAGTACGCCTCCTACGAGGTTAAGCCAACCTGCGGACTCGCCTCCCCGACCCAGCTTATCGGCGTGCTGGACGACCCGCGCTATTTTGCCGATCCGGGACATGTCCATGCGGGGATACTGTGGTTTGCCAGCGGCTATGTGGAGTATCGGATCCCCAATTTCCTGCATAGCAACCAAAAGCTGCGCACGCTTGAAATCTCCTTCGAAATTTGCTCCGAAGCGCCGGGATACAACGAGAACTGGCCGTCGGACATCACGTTCTACATCAACGACATCCCGCTAGGCAGTTGGACAAGCCCTGGCGATTTTGGCTCTCAGCGAGGCGTGCTGTCGCCCGATTGGTGGAGCAGCAGCAATACGCAGCACGGTTTGCTCAAAGTCATAACCGTTAGTCCCACCGGCTCCTATCTGGATGGAACGAAAATATCCGAGACCACGATCCAAGATCTGGCCGTCACGTTCGGCAAGGATATTCACTTCCGCATCGCATCCTTGGAGAGCGCTCCCAACTGCGGAGGCGTCACTTTATTCGGCAAAAGCTTCGGCAACTACGCGCAGGATATTGTCGTCACTATGCATGAGGACAAATAGACCTGCCCCCAGCTATTGCTTTACAACTAAAAATTCGTCAAGCAACATTCGCGAATAAACCACAATCAGCAGCTCTCCAAAACTCAAAAACGAAGTTGACAACAAACTTGACACCACAAAGCGAAAGCGCATTTTTCCGCGAAAATTAGCCCTTTTTGAAGGATAAAAAGAGGGAAGAAGCGCCCAGTCTAACCGTTGGCATAGGCGTAGCGCATTCCATCTGACATAGGGATGAAATGATGGTCAGTTTCAAAAATGGCACGAAGCATATGATGAGCGTCCTGATGCCGCTGACCTTGCTTCACATTCTCTTTCAGCTTCGATAAGAGGGATTGATTGGCGATTACTTCTAGCAGCTGGCTTTTCAGCTCCATCGCATTCTTCACTTCGATCGCAGCTCCCAGGCTGACCAGATAGGCGGCGTTTTCCTGCTCTTGGCCAGGGATCGGTTTATAGAGCATCATGGGAAGCTCCAACGCCATCGCTTCAGAAATGGTCAAACCTCCCGGCTTCGTGATGATCAGATCCGATAAAGCCATCAGCTCATGGACATGGTCCACGAATCCTGTCACTTTCACGCGATGGCGTGTTTTGGCGCCGCCCAGCTCCTCTTCGAGGAGCTGCTTCAATTTCTCGTTGCGACCGCAGACGAAAACAAACTGAACCGGCTCAGCCAGCTCCTCCGACTGCAGCACGGACTTGAACTGCTTGCCGATCAAGCCGTGACCGCCGCCCATCACGAGCACGGTCGGCATCTCGCGATCCAAGCCATGCTTATCTCGCAGCTCCGCCCGATCATACACTTGGGTGAACGGCTCGCGGATCGGTATTCCCGTAACCACAATGCGCTGCTCCGGAACACGGTATCGCAGCAGCGCTTGCTTCACATGCTCAGCACCGACCAGATACCGGTCCGTTCCCGGATGAACCCAATAACTGTGATCCGTATAATCGGTCATCACAGTCACGGTCGGCACCGATGTGAAGCCGTTGCATTTTAAGTACGACATCGCCGCGGCTGCACCCGGAAACGTGCACACTACCTCAGTCGGACTCTCTTCATGCAGCAGCTCCAGCATCCGGTCGGTGCTGAATGATTTCATTTTTTTAAACATATGGGAAAAAGTATTATCGTCACGCGTCTTCCGGTACAAATAGCCATAAACCGACGGCAGGCTTTTCACCCACTGCATATAACAAAATTTGCCCACGCCATGCAAGTACGGATGCGTCCACTCTAAAAAATCGACCACCTTCACGTCGACATCCGGCTTATGAAATCTCGTAGCTTCGAGTATCGCCTGCGCCGCCTTATTATGTCCGTCCCCTAAACTGCCGGTCAGGATCAAAAGTTTGTGCCTGCTTTTCATTGTCTTAATCCTCCTTCGAGCTTGCTTTGCTGTGTACGCACCGTCATAGGCGAATCCGCCAACCAGCCTCTTCGCATGCGGTCCAAGGCATAGACGACACACTCCGCCACAAGAATGGCCCCTACGATATCAAGCAGAACATGCTGTTTCACGAACTGTGTGGATAAAATGATGAGCAGCGACATGCAGGAAACGATAATTTTATAGCGCAATGCGACATGCGTAGTACGCAGATATGCTCTCATCATGAGATACGAGGTCAACACATGAGTGCTTGGAAAACAGTTAAACGGTTCATCCGTTCGATAAACCCACGCCACCATCCGTAGCAGAGGATCGCTCCCGATTAGTTCCGGTCGGGGAACAGTCGTTTGATAAATCGCATACAATCCATAACAAATCAACAAGCCAACCACGGACTCCACTAGCGTTATATAGTAATTTCGGCGGTCCTTATACGCCAAGTACAGGAAACAGACGAGTAAAAATCCGTACCACGACAGGTAAGGGACAACAAAGCCTTTCAAAAACGGAATGTGCCGATCCAGATCGGTCACCAGACTGTAGACCCTCGTACCCTCTTGATTCAGATGAACATAGATCAGACCCACTAACGGGATCAGCAGCAAAGCGCTGCAGGCGAGGCAGTAGGACCACCACGATGCTGATTTCACACGAATCACTCGCTCTCCTTAACATTATCTACATCATAAAGGAGAACATTTTTCTTCTAAACGCTCTAAGGTACTGTCTTTTGTTAGCCAAAAGTCTTGAACAGACCTAGACCAAAGGCTAAGTTTTTATGTAAATGTTCTATCTTGGCATCACAAAAACCCAAGGCATCGCCTCAGGTCATCGCGCATGCTCTGTCCTAATCATTCTTTCCTTTTCTCCGCTTCCCAAAACGTACCCCGCCATACACCAACGCACTCAACAAACACATCAAAGTGACAGGCACTACCCAAAGCATCGGTGCGCTCTCATTTGCCTTAGGCTCTTCAAAGGCTTTAAGGGGGATCTCTTTATCTTTGAGGAAAATAAGCTCCTGAGAGGCATCCCCTGCCATCTTCGTTGGCGAGCATAGCGGATTCTCCCAACCGCCATCTTTCTTTTTCAAAAAGAAAAGATACGGCTTGCCGCGCTCGCTCGTTCCCCAGGTAAGATCCTCCGCCACGGTAAGATTCCGTTCCTCGATCCCCTTGAAGCTCGTCAGTACCGTTAACTTCAGCTCCATACTGTTCCTTTTACGAACCACATCATCCACATTCGCCACAATGACCGCATCGTAGAGCTCATAGCTCTTTTCGACGGAAGGCGGCCCTGCGCAAGATAGCGCGGAAGCATCGGCAGGCACGAGAGCAGCCCAAACAACAAAACAGATCATCAGCATTCTTATTTTCATATCAGCACCGTCCTCTACAATCAAAGACGAGCCAAAAACTTCCAATGTTTCACGGAACGAGGGTTTATTTTTAAGAAATCAGCTTCGTCATTTTCGCCTTTTCAGCCACACGTTTCGTATACCCGCTTAGCGGCTTTTTCAGAGCCAACGCCACGACATAGCAGATCACGATGAACACGCAGATGCAAAGGACATCCTTCAGCACCAATCCCCACAGCATCCCACCCACTGCCTCGCGCAGCAGCCCAACCGCATAAGTAAACGGCACGAACGGATTCAGCTTTTGAAAAAAGGATGATGCCGTGCTCACCGGGAATGTCCCTCCCGAACTGGAGAACTGCAGCACGAGGAAAATAATCGCGATACCTTTGCCGATGTTGCCAAAAACAGAAACCAACGTGTACGTGATCGTGATGAACACAATGCTGATTAACACGGCAAAAACTACAAACCAAATCTTATCCACAACATATGTGCCCAAAAGAAAAATATCCCCAATGGTGACAATTAGCGCCTGAAAAAATCCTACCGTCAAGAAAATCAGCATCCGTCCAAAATAAATGTGATGCGTCTTGAAACCGCCGTCCAAGTTATCCACATCGACCCTCATCAGAGAGACGAGCAGCATAGCGCCTACCCACAGAGAAAGCGTTGTGTAAAAAGGCGACATGGCCGAGCCGTAGTTCGGAATCGGAAATCTTTTATCCTCTTTAATCAGCACGGGATTTGAGAGAAAATCACTTTGCTTCTGAATGTCATTCTGGAGCAGACGGAGAACCTCATCGATGCTGCCGCTTCCTTGGACGTTGCGGATTTGATCAGCCGCCTTGTGCACGGCCGCTTCGAACTCCGGCAGATCGCTCCGCACCAGATTAGCCGCCAAATGTACGGCGTTCTCCACTTCCGGGAGCTTCGTTTGGTAAAGATCCGCCACTTTGCGGATATCTTCCTCTGCCGAGGGCAGATCGTTTCGAATAAAATCCGTGGCAGCATGCAGCTTCTGCTCCACGCGCGGCAGATCATTGCGAATGAACGGAGCCGCTTCATTGATGCCGTTCGTGAACGCATCCAGCTTGGTTTGAAGCGTGGATGACGCTTCGTGCACTTTCGCCCGGATATCCGGCAGCTCCTTCTGCAGCGTATCCAGCTGCGTTTGAGCGAAATGAATGCCGCTTTGGGCATCCGTCAAAATTCCTTTTATATTGGGCAGCTGCTCCTTTAACGTTTGTAGAGCGCTCCCTGCATTCTTGGCTATGGACATGATTTGAGCCAGCGCTTTGGTCATATTGGGCACAATCTCCGAGTCGTATCTGGCGAGTATATTCCCTAAGGAAGCGCTGGCCTCTTTGGACAATGCGTTCAGGTTGTTTACGATATCCTTCGCCGGCTTCTCGCCGCGCCCAATGGCGCTTTGCAGCTTATTCAAAGCTTGAATTTGGTTCGTCAAATTCGTTCGCACACCCGTTAACCGAGTGATGGTATCCGTGAATGGACTGCCAGGCAAGTATGTATTCAAGCGTGTAAAAACGTCAATCGTATTATCCAGCACAGCCGCACCAGTCGTAAGACGTTCAGACAAAAGGGCCATAACCGCCAGCGCCTTCTGAGGGTCAAGGTTTACATCCTGCAGCATCCCTGTCAGCTGTGTGACAGCGTCCGCCGTTTGCTGAAGCAGAATCAGATTTTGCTTCACCACGGGAATTAGCGTTTGAAAAGCCGCCTCATTTTTTTGTAGAAAATTCGTTAATTGATTGGCAAAAGCAGCCCCCTGCGTCGCGATCTCGTCGATTTTGGGCAATGTATTCAGCGCCGCGGTTACAATCTCATCGGCTTTCCGCGACTTGTCGATGGCGGTATTGAGCACCTCCTCCACCTTGCCAAAGTTTTGATCCAACTCTGCTACGCGGCTCGCGGCTTTCTGAATGTCAGGCAGTTTCTGCTGAATGAGCAGCACTTCCTGCGCCACCTCCTGGATTTTCGGCCAGCGCTCTTCAATCTTCAAAACCGTATCCGCCGCGCGGTTAATATCGGGGATTTTTTGTTCAAGTTGGACGATCTTCTGTCCCTTTTCTTTGATTTCAGGCAGCTTCTGCTCAAGCTCCAGCGCCTTATCCCCCATGGACGCTATTTCCGGCAGCCGCTTCTCCAGCTCCAAAATCTTCGTCTCCATATTGCGAATCGTCGGCAATTCCTTCTCAAAATCGATACCGATCTCCTTCATTCGGGTCAGAATCGAGCTGCTTACCGTTTTGATAAAATTTTCACTGATTTGCTGAGTGACACTGGAAGCGCCTTTGCTCGTGATTTTGGGCGCTACGGCATTGATTTTCTCATTCACGGTATAGAGAATTTCCGGCTTTTCCATTGTCCCGTCGACAATGCTCGTTATTTTTCGCGAAAAGTCCTCGGGTATAATCAGGCTCGCATAGTAGTCCCCGCGTTCTACGCCGCGCAGCGCCGTTTCATTGTCCACAAAGGTCCAACCGAGCGTATGGTTGTTTTTTAAACTATCCACAACCTCGTTTCCTATGTTAATGGACTTATCCTCAATTTTGGCCCCCTGATCATTGCTTGTTACCGCAATTTTGATCCCCGACGTATTGGAATAGGGGTCCCACATCGCCTCCAGGTTAATCCAAGCATACACAGAAGGCAGAATGGCAAGCGCAACCATGAGCAAAAGACCTGTAGGCACCCTCCACAAGTTGATTAGATCCGTCCGATAGATGCTGAAAATCTTCTTCATCGACGTCTCACCTATCCCTTCACATTTGGTTATTAATGTAACCTTTCAGCTTCCATCGCATACAAAACATTCTAGCACCATATGGCCCGCGTGCCTATTCCCATGTGGACAACTTTAATTGTGGATATGTGTACAAGATGCGCAAAACCTTATGCACACCGTGATCTGTGGACATGTTGATACTGTGGGTAATTTTGTGGATAAGTGCGTGTGAGGTGTGAATGGCGGGTGAAAAAGAGGGAGGGTGAGGGCCGGCCTGTGGCGATGGTAAGGGAGAGGGAATGAGGGTGGGATAGAGAGGAATGAGGGCGAAATGAGTGTGGAATGAGCGTGGGATGAGCGTGGGGTGACGTGGGATAAGGGAAGAGTGAGCGCGGAATGAGCGTGGGATTAGCGTAGGATGAGGGAGGAGTGAAATGAATGAGAAATGAGCGGAAAAGAAGGAGGAAACGCTGAAGCCTCGGCGTGTGCTGAACCTCCATGATATCGAGAGTGGAATCTCTTTGCTCAAGATTGCTTTTCCAGCAAGGCCTTTATTTTTTTCAGATCCATGTTATTTGCCCTCTTCATCATTAAAGACATAAAAGGAGCGAAGATCAGCGAGAATCCGGAGGGGTTGCCTTTGTTGCGCAGCGTCATATGGGTCGCTTGTCCACCCGCCGATTCCCACGTATAGCTCGTTTCCATCGGAAAGGGACCGTGAGCCGTTCTCATAACAAGCTTCTTGCTTGGCTCATATTCAACAATTTCATAAACATAAGAAAGCTCCTTGCCTAGAAATGCTGCCTTGAAGGCAATCTTTGAACCGATTTTCAACGGTTTTGGCGTTTGCCATTCCGCTGATTGAATATTGGCATACCATTCGGGAGCATGATCTGGGTTCGCTGCATATTGGGATACTTGGTCGCAGGAACGATTAATCGTGATTTCTGTTAAAACATCTACCATAACGGACACCTCCAGCAAAATATGAAAAGCGCGCATGAATCACGCGCGCTGCCTAGATGAAATGGCCAAATAACATTACATCGCATTTTCTGACCACGGGTCGGTACCCGGATCTCCCCCCTGCGCCAAAGTTTGCAGACGTGACATATAGTGCGACCAACCTTGTTCGTGCGGAGCAACCTCAGCTGCTGGCAAGTTATAGTGCGTTAACACTAAGAGAGTGCCGTTATCCTTAGGGGTTAGCGCAAATTCAACCGTGCTGGAACCGGGAGGAACCACTTTAGATTTCATCCACCCCCAGGTCATAACGATTTTCTCATTAGGGACGATTTCCTTATACTCCCCTAGCGCAATATCGCTGCCGTTCACGTCAATGCGAAATTTGCCTCCGATACTTGGGTCAAGCAGCACTTGGCGACCCATCCAACGAACTAATTTATCCGGATCTGTAAAAAATGAGAACAACGTCTCCGGACGGCATTCTATAAAAATTTCCTTCTTGAGTGAGTTACTGCTGCTCGTTGTTTCCATGATTTCTCCTCTCTTCCGCTTCCGCCGCTTCCTTCAGACGCATTAGGCTATCATCCCAGAAGCTTTCGATGTATTGCATCAATTCGACGAACCCTTCCCTCCTAATGCCATAAAATCGTTTGGTGCCAGCCCGCCGAACCACGACAAGACCGGCCTCTTCAAGAACTTTTAGATGCTGTGAAATCGCAGGTGCTGAAATATCAAAATGCGAGGCAATGGCGCTAGAGGTCAGCTCCTCATCACGGACGAGACGTAAAATATCTCGGCGCCTAGGTTCCGTTATCGCTTGAATGGCTTTATCGATCATGTCATTAATTTAGCACACACTTAATTAAGTGTCAACTTAAATAGTGGTCTCGCAAAAAAGAAACCTAATAAAGCCTGATCTCACGATCAGGCTTCCTTTATGTGATATTCTGTACAAGTATAGAAAAAACTAAAAGGAGTCATGATATGACATCTGACGTAGGAACAAAAGAACATCCATGGCAATTAAAGACGCCACCTCAAACCTCGGAATATGAAATGTATCAATCTGAAAAAGATGGCAAAGCCATTCTTGTATGCACCGTAGGTAAAACGGTTTTGCATTATGACTATCGCTGTATTGAAGATTTACATGCGATGCTCAAGCAGTATGGGGATTGGATAGAGCTCGGCAGTGCCGATGAGCAAAAACCCGCAAAAGAAGGCACTGTCGAAGCCTGGGGACGTTCTCCCGAAAATCCCATTGGCGGTTGGTACGGCTTAAAAAAAGGTTTCCGCGGCCGTTTCGGCATGTATGTCCCTCCGCTGCTGGAAGCTTTGGGGCTTGCAGAAGTTGAGCACAACCCGAGGAATAACCGTATGCGCGCTATCTAACTTGACCTACTCTCCATGATTGCTGGGCGGGCAGATTTGTGGTTCCTGACGGAACTACAGGTCTGTCCGCCCATTTTTGCGTTGAAAAACGACGTCTCAGTATCCAAAACCTGAGATCAAAAATAACGCTTGGCAATAATCAGTTTGGAGATGTCAGTTTGGAGACGATTCCTGAGATTCGCCGTTCCCGGGTTTCCTGTGTTTTGGCATCCTCAACCTGACGCACAAATTCTTTTCGCTTCGAAAAAGCCAATGCTTCGAAAGTTTCAAAGACGCCTTCCTGAGCGGACAATGCCTCCTTCAGGTCATTCGGAATCTCAACAGTTCGAGGCTGCGTTTCCAGTTCAAGTTTAATTTCTACTTCATCGCCAGCCTTTAAGCCTGACGCTTCCCTGTGGGCTGCACTCAGCGGCAGCATAAACTCGCCCGCCATAAAGCCAACCGTGCTGGGGTAGGTATATCCCTGCAAGCTGACCATAACACTTGGCTTTCTACCCCCTTCCAGCGCAACAATAACTTCGGCAGGCACCACGATGCCTGTGGCTTTTTTGTTTGCTGCTTGCTCGATCACAGCGGTGAATGTTACCCCCATATGAACAAACCTCCTTTGGATGTTCTATAGCTAGATTCTAAACAGATGCTTGGCTTAATCCTACAATATTTAGAAAAAAACCTCCATCACCACGGCCATTCGTGGAAACAGAGGAGGTTCTTACTACCAAGTAACAGATCTAACGGACTGAGATGCTTTTATTGGGCACTTTTATGCGTGGAATAAACTGTAACGGACCCACATAACGCTATTGGACTTGAATTGCCGCCATGCAGCAATAAATCAGCAACTAACGGCCTCGCAGTCCGTTGGATCCATAATATGTGCCGAAAATCGAAAATAACGGCATGTGGGTCCGATAATGAACTCTATAGCGGGAGGGACATCAGCGATCACTCATTCGTTCCCTCGCTCACCCGCTCACCCGCTCACTCATCTACGGGCAACGGCAATGGCACCACCCGACGCCAGCCGCCAAGCGCCGTCACGTCTTCCGCGCCCGCGGCCGCGTAAGCCTCGCAAACAAAACCCGGGACCTCCGTGCCGTCCCGGAGCTCGACCTTGCCGATCCCGAGCGGAGCCGGGATCTCCGCCGCAAAGCCGCCGAATGCCTTCAGCGGCATTTCCCAAACCTCCAGGGCGATCGCTGCGCCGCCCTGTGCCTGCTTCACGAGCCCCGGCTTCGCCGGCGTGGTCGGCAGCTTCACGAGGCTGTACTTCGCCGCGGTTACATCCTCCCGGATGAACCGCGCTCCACAGCCTAGCATCTGCTTCTCCAGCGGGTAGCCGCGCATGTGCAAGCCGCAAACCGCAACGAGCGTCGTCGCCGCCGCTCCCGCTGCACTTGCTCCTGCATCAGTGCCCGCCGATGCGTCCTCACTCGCGCTGGCAGCCTCGCCTACAGCGCTCGCGCCCGCCAGGATCAGCTCTGCTGCGCCGCAGATCAAGCTCTCCTCTTCGGCAATCCCGAAGAGGGTAATGCCAAAAGACGTGCGCGGAGCCGCATCGCCCGCCGGCACGGCAACCGCGCACCAATCCAGCAGGTTGCAATGGTTGGTGTAGCGGCCCATCTCCCGATTGGTTGCAATCGGGTCAGCCAGCACCTGCTCGCGGGTCCATGTGCCCCCGCAGGTTGGCATGGCAAGGACTGCACCCTGCAGCAGCTTCCGGGCTTCCAGCTTGAAACGCTGCAGTCGGTGCATCGCTTGGAACACCGATGCTGCATCATACTCTGCGGCGGAGCCTGAGCGAAGAATCTTCTCCGTCACCGGATAAGCAACTCCCGGATTCGCCTCAATAAAGCCACCTAGGGCTGCCCAACGCTCAGCCACCCAAGGCCCCTCGTATAGAATAGCCGCTGCTTGAGCAAACATCGTAACATCTACGTACGCGATAGGGAGATTTAATCTTTTCAGCTCTTCGACGGCTCTTTCCCAAGCAGCTTTGTACTCTGCAGCATAAGGGCCGTAGAACGAAAGCGGGCCGTCCGGCAGCAGCAGGGTCTGCGGCACCTGAGATGCTCCTCTGCTCACACGCCGCGACCACGGGTCGTCCGTGTGCGGACCGCGAGCCACGCCGTCTACGGCGAGCGTGTCCTCCAAGCTGTGCGCAAAGACGGTTACACAGTCTAAACTCGCACAGGCAGGCACTACCCCTTTGGTTGGCCAGGCGCCGAGACTCGGCTTATAGCCAACCAGCCCGTTCAAAGCGGCCGGCACACGTCCCGAGCCCGCTGTGTCCGTGCCAAGCGAGAAAGCCGCTTGACCGCGGGCCACGGCGACGGCGGAGCCCGAGCTCGAGCCGCCGCTAATCAGTTCCGGGCGCAGCGCGTTGTGCGCGTCGCCGTAAGGGCTTCTCGCCCCGACGAGTCCCGTCGCGAACTGGTCCAAATTCGTTTTGCCGACCGGAATCGCTCCTGCGGCAATCAATCTTTCTACGACGCCAGCGTGCTCCGCGGGGGTATAAGCATACTCCGCACAGCCTGCCGTCGTCGGCACCCCAGCCAGATCAATGTTATCCTTGATCGCGAAAGGGATCCCCCAAAGCGGCGCATCCGCCGGATTCAATTTCGCCAAGTTATCCACATAGGGTTGGATGAGCGCCATAGAAGGCGGCGTAATCCAAATATTCATGTCCTCGTCGTCCGCCGCCCGCTGAACAATTGCCGCGATGACCTCTTGCGGCGTCAACGCACCTTTTACATATTTATCCTTCAGCCAAGAAATCGTCAGCTCCAAAGGCAGCCTAACATCGGCAGCTTTCCCCAGTCCCCTATTTTCGGCTAATGTCATTTGCGAACACCTCTTCTTAAGCAGATTGGGCAATACCAAGAATCAGCTGCCCTGCATGAACTTGATCACCCGGCTTGACGTGAATCATAGAGACATAACCGTCACATGGAGCGTGCTGCGGGAACTCCATTTTCATACTTTCAAGAATCGCCAATGGATCACCCTTCTTCACTTGCTCGCCTGGCGACACGAGTACTTTCCACACGCTTCCCGGCATAATTCCGCGCACAGCGACTGTACCTGCCGGCAGTTCATCTTCCGGTTGCTCACTTGCCGTTTCTTGTTCAGACACGTACTCCGCTAAGCCTCTCGCCTTCCAACTCTCCCGCTCCTCGCTGAACGCAGTTTGCTGCTGCCTGCGAAACGTTTCAGCACTTTCTTCAATAGAACTCAGGAATTGCAGATATTCGCCTAAATCAAAGGTCGTATCCCGAATATCCGCTTCATACCGACCGCGCGGGAAGTCTTCCCGCAATTGAAGAAGCTCCTCTGCGCTCACTTCATAGAACTGAATTTGGTCAAAAAATCGGAGCAGCCAAGGCTTGCCTGCCATGAAGCTCTCAGTCGAGCGCAGGCGATTCCACATTTGAATCGTACGCCCGACGAATTGGTAGCCGCCCGGGCCCTCCATTCCATATACACACATGTAAGCTCCGCCGATGCCTACGGCATTCTCCGGCGTCCACGTACGCGCCGGGTTATATTTCGTCGTTACCAAGCGGTGACGCGGATCAACAGGCGTTGCAACCGGAGCGCCTAAATACACATCCCCTAATCCAAGTACCAAATACTTAGCGCCATAAACAATCTGCTTAACATCATTAATCGAACCTAATCCGTTAATGCGCCGAATGAATTCCAGGTTGCTCGGGCACCAAGGCGCATCTGGCCGCACCCCTTGCTGGTAGCGCTGAATCGCCAGCTGTGTCGCTGGATCATCCCAAGATAGCGGCAGCCGTACGATGCGCGATGGCACACGGAATTGTTCGAGCGGCGGCAGGGCTGCGTCAATTGCTACGACTTTCGCACACGCCTCGCTGACTGTGATTAGAGCAGGATCGATATGGATTTGCAGGGATCGGATACCAGGCGTCAGATCCAACACCGGTATCGAACCGTTTTCCACGATCGCTTGCAACAAAGCTTGCACTTGGAAGCGCAGCAGCAAATCCAACTCAAGCTCACCATACTCCACGAGCAAGTTCTGGTCGCCACAGCAGCGGATCGCGATCGGAAATCTGCGACCTGCCGTTTCATGGAACAGGAGAGGGTATTCCGGCGTGATCGCTTCATTAATTGCTGGAAGCACACAAGGGGTTAGCCGCCCAAATTCACCCTCGCCGATCGCCCGCAAATTCCGTTCCTGCACTTCACGCAGAGCCTCCGCCTCCTGAAGCGTCAGCAGGTGAAAGCGAACTGTATCGCCGGGATGCAGCTGGCCCAGCTTCCAAAACTCCGCCGATGCCGTCGTCACCGGACATACGAAACCGCCAAGACTAGGACCGTCCGGTCCCAGCAGGATCGGCATATCCCCCGTCAAATCCAGCGTTCCAATCGCATAAGCGTTATCATGAATATTGGAAGGATGAAGCCCCGCTTCTCCCCCGTCTTCCCGCGTCCATAGCGGCGCAGGCCCTTTTAAGCGAACACCTGTCCTTGAGGAGTTAAAATGCACTTCCCAGCTCGTCGCCGTCAACTGCTCCAAATACTCCGCACGCAGGAATTCACCTGTACAATGCGGTCCGGGGATAACGCCAATCGTCCACTCCCGTGTCATTGCGGGACGGTGCCGGACGGCAAGCTCCACCGCCTCTTGCACCGAGCTGCCGCCGGCGTTTACGCCAAGCACATCGCCGGTCCGCAGCGCACGGCCACCGTGACCACCGAAGCCGCCCAATGTGAAGGTTGAGGAGCTGCCGAGAATTTTCGGCATATCGAAGCCGCCGCTGACCGATAAGTAGGTCCGCATGCCTTCTTTGGCTTCGCCGAAGCTCAGCACTTGCCCGCGAGCCGCAAATACCGGCTTATACAGCGGAATGGCGGCTCCATCCAACTCGGCTTGCATATCCGCACCGGTGACGCAGAACCACAAATCGCTGCGGAACTTGTAAGAGCCTCCGCGCAGCGTCATCTCAAGCCCGGGGGCGTCATCCGCATTGCCGAGCAGCTTGTTGCCGATCCGGAACGAGAAGGGGTCCATCGGTCCGCACGGCGGCACGCCCACATCCCAGTGACGGATGCGCCCGGGGAAATCCTGCACGGTCGTTTGGATGCCGCCATCTACGACTTCCAGCGCGCATTCATCGGGCTCAAACGTACGAAGCAGCTGCGTGAAGACGTCTCCGTCCACGCAATCCCGCTCTTGTAAAAGCGCCTGCAGATAGGACAGGTTCGTCGTGATTCCATACATGCGCGTCTCGGACAGCGCATCGATCAGCTTCCGGATAGCATCCATACGGTCTGTCCCGTGGACAATAATTTTAGCCAGCATCGGATCATACAAGGTCGTGACCGTCAAACCGTCCCGCACCCATGTTTCATTGCGCGCCCAGCTCGAAAATACCGCACGATCCAACTGTCCCGCACTCGGACGGAACTGCTGAAGGCAATCCTCCGCGTAGATCCGCGCTTGCATACTGTGACCGATCGGCCTGCGAATGAGCGATTGGATGTCCGTCAGCTCGTTCGCCGCTTCGCGCACCATCCACTCGACAAGATCGATACCGAGCACTTCCTCTGTCACGCCATGCTCAACCTGAAGTCTCGTGTTCACTTCCAAAAAGTAGAACTCGCACGTGTCCGGATCATACAAATATTCCACCGTTCCTGCGCTGCGGTAGCCCACTTCAGCCGCCAAACGCTTCGCTGAGGCGAACATCCCCTCACGCACGTCATCCGGCAAATTGGGAGCCGGGCTTTCCTCAATGACTTTCTGGTTGCGGCGTTGAATGGAACAATCGCGCTCGCCGAGCGTAACGATTTCCCCGAAATTGTTGCCGAAAATTTGCACCTCGACATGGCGCGCCCTGGCAATATATTTTTCAAGGAACATACCGCCGTTTTTGAAATTTGTCTCCGCCAAATGGCGCACGCCGTCGAAAGCGGCTCTTAAAGCCGCAGCATCCGCACAGACGCGCATGCCAATGCCGCCGCCTCCCGCCGTGCTTTTGAGAATGACCGGATAGCCGATCCGCGCAGCCTCTGCAAGGGCAACCTCAAGCTCTGTAAGGAGCGACGTTCCCGGCAGCATTGGCACTCCAGCTTTCTCCGCTATTTCGCGAGCGGAGTGCTTGAGTCCAAAGCATTCCATTTGTTCCGGCGTGGGCCCGATGAACACAATGCCCTGCTCTCTGCAAGCGCGGGCAAAGCCGGCATTTTCGCTCAGAAATCCGTAACCGGGATGAATCGCCTCTGCACCGGTTTCCAGCGCTGTTTTCAAAATCAGCTCGGCATTCAAATAGCTCTCCGCAGCCGGCCCCTCGCCGATCAGAACCGCTTCATCCGCTCCGTCGACATGCAAGCTGTCTTGGTCTGCCCCTGTATACACGGCAACGGAGGCCACACCGAGCTTGCGCAGCGTACGCTCAATGCGCACGGCAATAGCACCGCGATTAGCGATAAGTACTTTAGTAAACATCATATCCACACCCCTTTGAATTTCTATTTCTCCCAAATAAGCACTTGAATCGGCGTTGGATTGTATGCATTGCATGGATTGTTAAGCTGCGGACAGTTACTGATGAGCACCATAGAGTTTCCCAGCGACTGAACTTCCACATAACAGCCGGGCGCGGAAACGCCGTCATCGAACTTCAAACCGCCTTCCGGCGTTACCGGCACATTCATAAAAAAGTTAATATTCGGCGCCAAATCCCGCTTCGTATAAGCCCCGCCGTGCTGTGCGAGCTGCAGCATGAAGGTGTCCCGGCAGTTGTGCATCGACAGCTTGTCGTGCGAATAACGCACCGTATTGCTTTGAGCGGAGCACGAGCCACCGACGGTGTCATGCCGCCCGCACGTATCCGCTACGATACGGAGCAGCTCCTTCCCGGACTCCGCGCGCAGCACCGAGCCTGCGCTCAAATAAATATTGCTTTGGCCTGCAATCGTCGCCACTGCGCTGTAATGATCCTCCGGATGATCCCCATCGTAAAACAGCGTATCCGCCGCCTGGTTCCCCTCCAGATCGACAATGCGAAGCACTTGCCCCGGCTTCAGCATGCGCATCCAGCCGTCCCCTGCTTGAATGATTTCGCTATAGATGGCATCCTCGACGCTCCGAGGGCTCTCCACTCGATTAAATACAGCCATCTTCCTTCCTCCTCATCGTTTTTTATTGGCCAAGCAACGTGTGGTATTCCCATGTATTTTCAAAAGCCCGGCGATTCTCCGGGCGATAATTGACACAAACATCGTTCTCGCCTACCGGCTCAGCCTGAAGCACTTCCATTTTGACTGGCACGGATGGGTATGAAGTTCTGGGATCTAACGGGTTAGGCGTATTCGACAGCACCAACAAAGTATCCAACTCTGTCCGCAGCGCAACGCTCGCCCCAGCCGGACAGTGACCCGGGCTGAAATGCATCTCGCCCTGTTCATCGCAAAACACTTTCGAGAACAAGTTGAGCACAGGCATCATGTCGCGCATGTTCAGCCCGTTACGGACAAGCTCTACGGCGAAGTTCTCCTGCCCGCTCCGCAGCCGCTCATTGCGCAGTTCCTGATACGTGGTCGCGCCATATTTGGCATCGGTCCCTGCACGGCTTGTGTATCCGCCAAGCGGATCATGCCAGCCTATGCTATCCTCCACGATACTCGCGAGCACTCTTCCGTTGTCGCTCATCAGCACATGCCCTCGCGTCAAATGGGCGGTGTACTGAGCCTTGAGCGTATCCGGCATATTGTAGCGCTCCGTCAAATCTTTCGCATGGAACAATTGGACGGACACATTCGCGCCAGCTTCCAGCGCCGTAAACCTGATCAATTTCCCTTTGCCAACCACGCCCGACCACTTGTCTCCCGGGCCTATCGTCTTGCTCCACACGTGTGCCATCGTATCCATCTCCTCCTGCGTTCTGGTTAAACAAAAAGGGAGACATCACAAGACATAAGCTGTCTTGGTGATATCTCCCAGGTTTTTATCCTTCCGTGTCGCTCCTAGAACAGGAACGGTTTACTCTCGGACCAGCCCGGTCTTGCGCCGGCGGAACCCTAGTAAACAATCGTATTCGTTTGTGTTACCAAACATAACATTGTACCGATGAATATGTCAATAACTTCTATCTATTTTTCATTTTTCATGCAAAATGCTTCTCATATGAATTATATTGTGTTATATTTACTCACATAAATGTCAGTCGAATAACATTCCGCAAGAATTTCTTTCGTAATCGCGCATTTAAGTAACGATTCATAACATACATGTTTTCTAGGGTTCCGTGAGCGCCTTATGCCTCAGTCTGGTCCGAGAGAAAACGCACAGTTTACCCTGTGTTCACGGAGGGACAAAAGCCCGGGAGGATATCTGTTCATTAGATATCTCCTTGGCTTTTTTGCTTATCATCACCCTTCCGCTTGATCGCAGAACCACACAAAAGGAGTGTTACCATCATGACAAACGAAGTCTCGCTGCGGAAATCCTTAAGTCTGTATCAAGTCGTCTACATGGGGCTTGCGTGGATGACGCCTATGATTTACTTCTCCATCTACGGGATAGCCTACGAGAATGCCCATGGCATGCTGGCACAGGCTTACTTGCTGGCTTTCATCGCTATATTCTTCACGGCGTACAGCTATGGCGTCATGTCCAAAACATTTCCTACATCAGGCTCCGCCTATACCTATACCCAAAAAAGCATCCACCCCTACCTCGGCTTCCTCGTCGGCTGGGCGCTGCTGCTGGACTACTTTTTCTCCCCGATCATCGCTTGTCTTACCTTCGGCATCTATCTGCATGCGCAGTTCCCGTCTATTCCGGCTTATGTCTGGATCATTGGACTGAATATCGTCCTTGGCGCCGTCAATATGATCGGCATTAAGTTTTCCGCGAATATCAGCAAATTGTTCGTATGGATTCAAATCCTGTTTATTGCCGTCTTCTGCTTCTTCCTTGCCCGCAATTTGACGGGAGACGTTCATCCTATGGGACTTTTCATTCAAAATGACGTGCCGTTCTCCGCGATTTTGGCCGGAGCTTCTATGATTTGCTTCTCCTTCCTTGGCTTTGATACGGTGACCACCATGTCCGAAGAAACGGTAAACGCCAAGAAAACGATCCCCCGGGCCATCATGATTATCATTGTTACGGCCAGCATTCTTTACTTGGTGCCGTCCGTTTTGACTCAGCTCATTTATCCACACCTAACCTTAGTCAACGTAGATTCCGCCGGCTTCGAGATCGTAAAGCTTGTAGGCGGAGCCGCGCTCAGCTCCGTGTTTATTACCGTGCTCATACTCGCCATTTTCACCCAAGGCTTATCGTCCGTAACGAGCGTTTCCCGCCTTCTCTATGTGATGGGGCGCGATTCCATTCTGCCTAAACGGGTGTTTGCCTTCCTGCATCCGAAGTTCAACACACCGGTCATCAACATCGCGATCGTCAGCTGCGTCTCCCTGCTGGCACTCGCAATCTCCTTAGACAGTGCGGTCAAATTCGTCAATTTTGGGGCACTGACAGCCTTTTTCTTCGTGAACATCTCCGTTATTGCACAAAAATACATCAAAGAAAAGCAACGTTCCGTGAAGCATACCTTCTTGTATCTGGCGCTTCCGCTTGCGGGAGCCGGCTTCATTGGCTATCTGCTCTCGCTGCTTGATCTGGACGCCCTATGGATGGGCGGTGTGTGGCTCATTATCGGGATTATGTATCATCTGATCTGGAAAAAAGTTAGCTCTGGAGCTGGAACCGTACTCGCCCCTATGTCTATCCCTCATAAACCCATGCGTACCTCCGGTTCTATCAAACAAGGATAAACGACTTCGTCGTCCTTTTAGGACGGGCGCGTTTGTCAAGGTAGCAAAAAACCGAGCGAACTCAGGAACGTTTCCTGATCATCGCTCGGTTCTTTTTACTTGCGGTCGGCGGGGAATACAAGCCCCATCTGTTTTCTGGCCTCATCCATAATCGCCATTGCGATGCTGGAATTGGCATGGGAGTTAGTCTCGGACTCTGACGCTCCGTTTTGGATCAAGCGGATGAATTCTTCCGCTTCATAGCGCATCGTTCTAGTGCTTTGCTCACGCGTCAGATTTTCCACAGAGCCGTCCCGGTAGCGGATTTCCACTTTTTCCGGCTGGTTGATTTTATCAATGACCATCGTTGCGTGTTCGCCCTGAATTTCCGTAGGCAAATAGGAGCTTGCAATTTTGGAATGCATAATGACCGCATCCATCTCTTTGTAGCTCAACAGAAGACTGCCTTCCCCGTCGACGCCGGATTCCAGCAGTATGCCGCTTGCCTGCACGCGATCCGGGCTTCCGAACAGCACCGCAAGCGGATAAATGCCGTAAACGCCAAGGTCCATCAAGGAGCCGCTGGAAAAAACAGGATTAAACGCATTCAGCACCGTGCCCATCTTATAGGCATCATACCGCGAGGAATATTGGCAGTAGCTTGCAAAATAACGGCGTATTTTACCAAGTTTATGGATATTCTCTTGAATGGCTTTGAAGTTCGGCATGAGCGTAGATTTGAGCGCCTCCATGAACACAACCTTGTTGCTGCGCGCAGCCTCAATCATCGCGGACAGCTCAGCCGTATTGGAAGCTGCCGGCTTCTCGCAAAGCACATGCTTCCCATGATTCATGCAGTGAACCGCATACTGCGCGTGCAGCGAGTTCGGACTCGCGATGTAGACCGCATCGAAAGCATCACTTTGCGCGAATGCATCCAGATCCGTAAACCTGTGCGGAACTTCGAATTTGTTCGCGAATTCCGCTGCCTTCTCTTCTGTGCGTGAGTACACCGCTGTTAAAGCGAATTCCCCGGTCTCGCGGGCTGCGTGTATGAACTCCTCTGTAATCCAGTTGGTTCCTATTACGGCAAAACGTATCATAGTGTCTCCTTTATTGTTAGGTTTTGGTTCTTTTTACTATACCTGATTTGAGAGGGTTGATAAAGGCTCGGCTTGGGATTTTTGAACATAGGATCGGATGGTTAGTTAGTAACTTTATCTATAGAAGGTTACGTTCAGCTCATCAACTTTCAAGGATTTCACTACTTTCAAGGACATAGAAACTTCTATAGAATATAAAATGTCATCACGTACAAGTCTTCATAAAAATTAGTATTTACTAATATCAAGAGGAATGTGGGAGGATGAATCATGAAGTATTCGTATTTAGGGAAATCCGGATTAAAGGTCAGCCAGCTCTGTTTAGGCACGATGAATTTTGGACCGGAAACCGAGGAAAAAGAAGCTTTTAGAATCATGGATGCCGCATTAGACGCGGGAATCAATTTCTTCGATACAGCTAACGTTTACGGCGGCGTGGATAACAGAGGCTGGACGGAAGAAATTATCGGACGTTGGTTTAAACAAGGCGGAGGCCGCAGAGAGAAAGTCATTCTGGCGACGAAAGTCTATGGGGATATGAACGATTCCCATGACGGGCCAAATGCGGAACGAGGATTATCCGCCTACAAAATCAGGCGCCATCTGGAAGCATCCCTCAAAAGATTGCAGACAGATCATATAGAACTGTATCAAATGCATCATATCGACCGCAACGTGAGTTGGGATGAGTTGTGGGGAGTATTTGAATCCGCGGTCAATCAAGGTACCGTTGACTATATCGGCTCCAGCAACTTTGCAGGCTGGCATATCGCATACGCTCAAGCTGAGGCCAAAGCCCGCCACTTCCTAGGTCTGGTCTCCGAGCAGCACATGTACAATTTACTTGCCAGATTGCCGGAGCTGGAAGTGCTTCCCGCTTCAGAGAAGCTCGGCCTTGGGGTCATTCCGTGGAGTCCGCTTGCAGGAGGATTGCTAGGCCGCAACGCCTTGGCCGGTACAGGCGCGCGTAGTGCGCGTTCAGCCGAACGAATCGAGAAACACCGGAGCCAATTGGAGCAATTTGCAGCGCTCTGCAAAGAGATCGGTGAAAAAGAAGACGTTGTAGCCCTGGCTTGGGTATTGTCTCACTCGGCTGTTACCTCGCCGATTATCGGGCCAAGAACGGTAGAGCAGCTTCAGGATTCCTTACGCGTACCTGATGTCACGCTGAGCGAAGAAACTTTGAAAAAGTTGGATGACATTTTCCCAGGGCCGGGCAAACCAGCTCCGGAAGCATACGCCTGGTAAATCAGGATGAAAACGGCGGCTAATCTCTTAAGGGATTGGCCGCTTTTCTGTTCCCCCTTGACATGAAACCAAAAGGTTTCGTATAATCCAATATGAAACCTTTTGGTTTCGCTTTTTGAATCCAACACATAACCATCACTCAATGGAGGTATTTTACAAATGAGCAACCAAACCAACCTACTGCCAGACATCAAACAAACGTTAGTCTTTAATGCGCCAATCCAAAAAGTATGGAATGCCGTTGCCACTTCCGAAGGTATCGCAGCTTGGTTCATGCCGAATAACTTCAAGCCGGAAGCCGGCTATGAATTTCACTTGGTAGCCGGACCTTTCGGCAACTCCCCTTGCAAAGTAACGGACATTACGCCGCCTAACCGTCTTTCTTTCTCATGGGGCAAAGATTGGTCGCTCACTTTCGAATTGACGGATCTGGACGGCAAAACGGAATTCACTCTCATTCACTCCGGCTGGGATGCGGATAAAGTCACTGAATTCGGCCAACCGCACACAGCGATCCGCGAGAACATGGCGCAAGGCTGGACTGGGCTGGCTCAGAAGCTCACCGCTTACGTCGAGGCGTAAGATGTCAGTCCCATCGCAGAAACATGATGTGTTTCAAGCGATCGCCGATCCGACCAGGCGTCAGGTGCTGAAGCTGCTTCGTGAGCAGGAGCTGCCCGTCACGGTGATCTCCGGTCATTTCCCGATGAGCCGCACCGCGGTATCCAAGCATCTGCGCATTCTGTCCGATGCCGGGTTGGTGAAAGAGCGGAAAGTCGGCCGCGAGACCCGTTACAGGCTGGAAGCGGAACCATTGATGGAGCTCAAGCGTTGGCTATCTTATTATGAGCGTTATTGGGAAAACAAATTAAACGCACTCAAAAGATTCGTGGAGTCGGACGACGAGGAAGGCGGGAATCCCTTTTCCGCGCTGGAATTGGCCGAACCTGCGGAGCAGGAGTGACTTATGACGAAACCTGGCCAATGGCCAGGTTTTTTTAATTTAGGCGGTGAGACTATTTTCTATGTATTCTAAGTACAACGTTTTGGCCGTAATACACCTTGCACCTCTCTGTTGCAACTTTTCGGGCCGAAATCAGCAGGTTCCGAGCCAATTGGAATGAAATGATTGCACTTCGTACAATGAGAGTAAGAGTAGCGAGGGTAGCAAGGTGAGAAGCGAGGCTGTCCCATACGTAGATTCTTGAAGATTTCAAATCCAAGCTTTTACGAAGTTGGCGAGTGTGGGCTAACGGGAAAATCTCCCGCTAAATGGCTCGAATGATGACCTTGCATGGATTTTAGAAGGAAAACCTCCCGCTAATTTGACCGGATTCAGAGAATTCTCATGAAATCGGTGCAATAGAGGGGGTTTTTCCAGCTAAATGGATCTGACGAGCATCTTGAGTCAGTTTAGCAGGAAATTTTCCTTTTATTTTGACCACAGAAGCATAACTGCTGGGAAGGCTGCCCCACAAGTCACAGAAATGACTGGGAACAGCCTCATGATGATGGTCCGTCTTTTCGGGAATACTATCCCTTGATCTCCTGAATGTTGATCCCCTCTCATTCGCTTACTAAAAGTAAACAACTTACTTGACCGATAGAGATTTATGGCGTAGTATTAGTTACATAAAGTAACTAAGTTATTTAATGTAATCAAGAGGAGTGACAAATCATGATTTCACCTATATTTGTAGGGCATGGATCCCCCATGATGGCTATTCAAGATACAGCTTGTACCGAATTTCTTTTGGATTATGGTCAAAAGGTTTCACCTAAAGCCATCGTTATTTTCACGGCTCATTGGGAAACAGAGGTCCTCACCATCTCTTCTACGGATGATGTGTATGAAACCATCTATGATTTTGGCGGCTTTCCGAAGGAGCTTTTCCAAATCAAGTATGAGGCAAGAGGAAATAAGGCGCTGGCCGCTAAGCTCGCCGAACGGTTCCAGACCAAAGGCATCCAGGTGAACTTGGATTCCCAGCGCGGACTTGATCACGGCTCCTGGGTGCCGCTGCTGCGTATGTTCCCTACTCCCGTGTGCCCGGTGATTCAAGTATCCGTGAATCCTTACCTGCCTCCCGCGGAGCAGTATCGCATTGGAGAAGCGCTGCGCGGCCTCGATCAGGAAGATATCCTGATTATCGGCAGCGGCGCAACCGTGCATAACCTGCGCGCGCTGAATTGGAGTGCAACGGAGCCTGACGCTTGGGCCGTTGCTTTCGACGATTGGCTCGTACAGAACATGCAAGCGCAGAAACTGGAGGCTTTGTTCAACTACGCGGCTGAAGCCCCGAATGCGCGCATGGCTGTGCCGCGACCGGAGCATTTCATTCCGCTCTATATCGCAATGGGCAGCGGCGACCCGGCACGTACGCCTCAAATCATTCACCGCAGCTATGAAGTCGGTTCGCTGAGCTATCTGTCCGTATCCTTTTAACATGCATATAAAAAAAGAGACCCACAGCAACGGGCTGCGGGTCTTAAGTATATATATATTAAAAGGGGGTCGAATTTCATTATAGGTCCCGAACCTTAAGCCCAGATGAAAACAAGATTGCAGTTCGATTACAAATGATGGTTATTTGTTTACAAGCTGTTATTTTTCTTTGACCGGAATATAGATATCCATTTGAATCTCATGATGCTTGAAAGAGTGGCTGCGGTCGTCATACAGTTCAAACTCCACGCCGCCTGCGTGCTCAAGGCCCGAATGAGGGAACCATTCTTCAAAAATAGACTTCCACGTGCTCTGAATGGATGCCACAAATTGATCTTGCGTAACCTTAGGCGTCGTAAATACGGCATACCTGGCCTCCGGGAATTCACGGCACACCAGATCCGCAGGCACACCCTCGAAGCTCGTAGCTTCCATCCCGATCAAATAAGTTAAATCCCCGGTTTCCATATTGAAATCCGTGCAAAGCCCGAGCTCAACCGGTGAATCCGTGTGAACGCGGTTGCCAATACGGCTGCCTTTATTCTCTTGCAAATACGAGGTCCAAAAAGCGGGAATATCGCGGTGATTTTGCCCCTCCTTGCAGGACGTCTTCAGTTCGTACCCGATTAGCTTGAAAGCCGGCTTCGTTTTCAATTGATATTCCATGCGTATGCCTCCTAAATAGGGATTGAATTTCCTTTGCAGCACATTCGCTTTGGCATATAAAGGCGTCATTATGCCCTGTTTCCGGTACGCAAGGGGCGTACGCTCGAACACCTTTTTGAATGCCCGGGTGAAATTCTCGTGGGACTGGAATCCATGGTTCAGGGCGATATCGATCAGCTTTTGATCCGTATGGGCGATTTGGTAGGCTGCTCTGGCCAGCCTTCTTTTCCGCACGTAGTCCATCACAGCTTCTCCCACCATGCTTTGAAAGACTCTATGAAAATGGAATTCCGAGAAACAAGCTACACGCGAGAGGCCCTCCACGGACAAAGGCTCCGCAAGGTGTTCCTCAATATAGTCCAATGTCGCCTGAATCTGCGCCTCGTAATCTGTGCCCATCGTTTCGCCCCTCCAGCTGCTAACCACAGTGTACGTGATTTAACCTATCTATTCTTGACGTTTCTTGCTAAAAAGAGACTCCGCCCGGACACAGGTCATTCGAAGCGATCACTTCCAACTGCCTCTCGAAGCAATTGAATGGGTCGTGTACTGTTGATTGCCCTTGATTTCCAGGCAGTTAATTTGGAAGCCGTACGCGCACCCGCCGTCAATGCCGATTTTATCGCGATCAAACCACACATCCGCTTTCCCATGAATATCTTTGGCTGGGGTGTGGCCGAAAACAACCGTTTTTTTCACAACCGTCCGCTGCTGGACAAAAGGTGCCCGAATCCACAAAAAGTCCCGTTCCGGCTGCGTTTTCCAGTCCGTATACGCGGGATTCAGTCCGGCATGCACATAGATGTGTCCCTCGTCCTCATGATAAAGCGGAAGACTGTTTAGAAAGGCTATGTGATCGCCGCATGTTCCCAAAATCCGCTCTTTGGATTTCTTTAAATCGAGATCGTCGCTTCCGCAGAAGCTTTTAAATGTTTGGATCCCGCCATGTTCGAAAAATTTCATTTCCGTCAGCGGATCTATGTCGCCAAGCACGTCTACGAACCGCTGGTCATGATTGCCTTTGAGCGCAACCGCTCCCTTTTCCCGAACTAAGCTCATAACGTACTCCACCGCTCCCCGACTGTCCGGACCGCGGTCTACATAATCTCCCAGCAGGACAAGTTGGTCTTCCTCAGCATTGAAATTGACTTTTACAAGTAATTGCTTGAATTCCTCCACACAACCATGTATATCGCTTACGACTAACGTTCGTTTCATCTACTGCACCCCCTGATGTCATGCTTCATACCCTAAGAATCTATCTACCTTATTCTATTTTATCATAGGGATCCCCTGTCTTGAACGAAGCATTTCTCAGCAGTCATTGCAAGTGGAAAATCTAATGGCAGGCAAACGCTTACTTCTACATGCTGCTCTTTCCGCTATAAGCATAGAGGGAACTACAGGCCGTTATTTCCACCGAAAAGCGGCTTCCGAGCGGCAAAGGGAATCTAGGATCTGCTATTTCACGATTTAGAGCAGATAGTTAGACACTTGGAGTGAAATAAGACCCTGTAGTTCCCCTCGGGCGTCAGAAGTTCCACTTTTCGCCGAAATAAGGGAACGGAGTTCTCTTTCAAGCAATCACATTGAAACACAAAGGACGCCCTTGCGGGCGCCCTAAACTCTAATTGATAAATTGTAATTTCTGCAGCCAGGTCTTGTTTCTATCGGTTCGTCTGTTTCTCTCAGCTGTATGCTGCTATTTATGAGAGCTTACGGTCTCATTCTCGATCTGTAAATACCGGCTTTGCGCCGACTGCCGCCCGCTAACGAACAAGTCCGCTGCACGAATCGCTGCAATAACCGGCGTTTCCGGATGCGGCTGCTTCATCTTCAGGTCGTTCACTTCGATATCCCTGACATCTTCCAGACGAAGGGCGGGACCTTGCCGCGTTTCGATTCGAACATGATGCAGCTCCATGCCCTCCACGTGCTTGCACAGCATGCCGTCTCCCGCCATGATGAGCTTCTCGCGCACCATGTCCGGCTCATCCCCCTGCTCGCCGGGATCTGTCGTCATCTCGATGTGTACGTGGCTTAACTGCACATCTCGGATCGGCATTTCCGGCAAGCCGTAGATGAAGCCCGCCGATGCTCGGCAGCGTTTGGCCGTCACTTGATGGATGCGCACATGCTCAATAACAGGCGTACTTTCCGTGACGGCAACCGCATCAGGACTGGAGATCAGCGGATTGCTTTCATCCACGCCATGCCGGTAGAACGAGTTGATCGTTAAAGGACAGAACACGTCTTCCATATAAATGTTGCTGACCAAAATATTTTTAATGTAACCGCCCCGGGCGCGGTTCGTCTTCATGCGGATGCCGCGATCCGTGCCAAGGAAAATGCAGCCCGTGATGACGACATTGCGAATGCCGCCGGCCATTTCGCTGCCGAGCACAACGCCGCCGTGCCCTCTGAGCATGGTGCAGTTCGTGATCACGATGTTCTCCGACGGCTTGCCTACTCGTCGCCCGTCTTCGTCAATGCCCGATTTGATGCACAGACAATCGTCGCCAACATCGAAGAAGCTGTCGGAGATGCGCACGTTCATGCAGGAGTCAATATCCAAACCGTCGCCGTTAGGCGTATCGCTTGGGTTTTTGATTTTAACGCCATGGACATGTACGTCCTTACAATACACTAGATGCGTATTCCAGAAAGGCGAGTTCTGCATCGTCACACCTTCCAGGCTCACCTGCTCGCAGTCGATCAACTGCAGCAGGGGCGGCCGCAAGAACTGCGATTCCCACTCTACAATGTTGCTCTTCACAGTTTCCCTCAAAACAGCATTTTTGGCCGAAATTTCCCGCGTAAGCGCATTTTCCACCGTTTCACCTTTACGCAATTGACGATTCACTTGCCACCAAGCTTGGCCTTGGCCGTCGATGATGCCTTGGCCTTTAATGGCAACCTGCTTCAGCCCTCTGCCGTAAATTAACGGCGAAATGCCGTAGCACTCATACCCCGACCATCGGGTCGGAACAACCGGATACTTCTCAAAATCCGTATGGAACACAAGGAGGGCGCCTGCCTCCAGCTCCAGTGTCATATAGCTGCGAAGCTCGATTCTTCCCGTTACGTAAGTCCCGGCAGGGATCACTACGGTTCCGCCGCCGCTTGCTCCGCACGCCTCAATCGCAGCAGCAATCGCCACGCTATTATCTGTCGCGCCATCGCCGACAGCTCCAAATGCCGTTATGTTGTAAATAGCCATAGGATGCTCCTTATACCGTCTGTTTCACGAGAGACTCTACTTCCACACAGGCCATAACAAAAGCCCCAACGCCATGCAGGTCATTCTCACTAGTTGGACGGGTCACATAGTTCTCGTAGTCGCCGGCTGACGTTCCAATGCAGATTAGCGGCAAAATTACCCGCTCTTGCTCGTCAAATTCCAACGTGCGGATTAAGCCTTCGTAGCCTTTCACAGCTGCTTCCGCACACTCTCCGCCGACAACGCCGTGCTTAATCGCTTTGGCAATCGTGTACACAAACAGACTCGTGCAGGAGGTTTCCAGCCAGTTATCCGGCTGATCGCCTTTGTCAACGACTTGATACCACAGTCCGCTCTCCGCATCCTGATAACGGATCAAGGCATGAACGAACTCGCGCAAGGAATCAACCAAAGCTTCGCGACCCGGCTCGTCGGCAGGCAGCTCATCCAGGAACTGAGCGACAGCCAAGCCGTACCACCCCAGTGAACGGCCCCAGAACTCCGGCGAGCAGCCGGTTTCGGCATTCGCCCACGGCATTTTGCGGCTCTCATCCCAAGCATGGTACAGCAGCCCTGTCGCATCGTCTTTCATGTATTTGCGCATCAATTCTTCCTGATGCAGCACATTATCGCGTAAAGCAAGGTCGCCGTACGCATTTGCATATTTCAGCGAAAAGACGCCGGCCATATACAAACCGTCGAGCCACATGTTGTAGGCATATTTGTCTTTATGCCAGTATCCGCCCTCAGACGTCAGGTTCAGCGTGTTCAGCAGATTTCTCAGCTTGTCGGCAGCGATCCGGTATTTGCTGCGCCCGGTTTTGGCCTCCAAACGGAACAGCAAGAGGCCGGCTTGCACCGCATCCAGCTCATCGCGAGCGAAGAACAGATTGCCGTTCTCGTCGATCAAGCCGTCAACATAAGCCTGAATGTAGGCGTCATAGCGATCGTCCTTTTCGGCTTCCCAAAGCATCTCCATCCCGCATAAAAATACACCTTGATGATAATGCCAACGCCCGGCAGGCGGCAGCTCCATCGGTGTGTACGTGCTCATAATGGAATCGCAGGCAGCTCGCGCCCATTCCATTGGTGATTTTGCATAAACATCAGTCATAGTAAGTTTCCCTCTCTCTATTCCTATATGGATTTGTGAATTAATGGACGAATGCTAACTTGCATCAGCATGACGAAGACGAGGATCCAAGGCAGCCAGACATGATCGGCTCCGCTGGCCATCCCCATGAAAAGGAGCACTCCCGCCGCACGCCCCATATTGATGACACTCTCCCGAATGACGATGGATTCGATCCGGAAGTTCTCTTTAAGCGGCAATTCCCCGATCAGCTGATAGTAATGTGCGGTGTAGGAGTTGGCCTGCAGCGGTTTAAACAAAGATGACACGCACATGAATACAATCACGGTCCACAAGGAGATGTCCCATAGCAAGAAGAACGAGGAAACCACGAATCCCCAGGCGGAGATGGACAAATAGGAACGGGTCGAGGACTCGCTTCCCGTCTTCGACAGCACATAGCTTGAAAGAATCGATAAGCTTAAAAAAAATGCGTTTAAATACCCCACCCAAGATTCTTGAGGCAGCACTTGAAAAAGTAAAATGGCCGGCACGTACATCATGATGCCTTGAGGCAGTCCGATAATAAACCAGCCTAGCAGCGATTTAGTAAAATCAGGGCGTTTCTTCAGCATCAACCCTGTGTATTTGAGATAATAAGCCGTATGATGGGTTGGCTTTTTCTTAATATGCAAGCTGAGCAATGACGCCAGAACAAACATAAAGGAGGAAAGTCCGAAGACGATCATATACCCGTTCAATGCTGAAAAACTTGCAATGATCAAGCCCGCCAACGCTGGACCCGACAAGTTCGCCACATGCGTAACCATCGCATTCCAGCCTAAATAGTTGTGACGGTTCTGATTATCCGTAACATCGGAAATCATGGTGAAATTGCCCAGCCAGTAGAAAGCGGTAGAAACCCCTTTTAACACGGCGAACCAGATATAGTAATCCACCATGCGTTCCTGAGCGATAAGAATGAGAACGTATAATAAGGCAGTTAAATAAATGCCTGCTCTGTACGCATATAAGCGGTCTCTGATTTTGGCGATTTTGCCAATGTATATCGTAGCTATCGGCGCAGATAGGAGCATAATCAGCTGGAAGGCTCCGTTGATCCAAAGATCGTTGGTCAGCTTCCACAAATAAAGAGAGATGAAGACGCCGGCCAGCGCATTGCCGAACTGATAGATGCCATGATTGAGCAGAGTGCTTTTGGCCTGCAGGGATAATTGCTTTTCGCTTTGTACCGCCATTCCGCCGGCCTACAGCTTCAAGCTCATGAAGCCGTCAGCCGGTAGGCGAGGTGCTTCAAGGCCCGCAAGCCGGTAGCAGACGGAGCGGATCAGCAGCGCCTGCGTCCCCGCATTCATGTCGCCTTCCACCTTGCCGCCGCCAATGTGCACGGCCTTCGGCATGTCGGGATAATGCTCGCCCGGCTTGACCTGCGCCACATTCGGCGCTGTCGGCGAATGGGCAAGCTCACGGGAGAAGCCTCCGTCTGCGCGCAGCAGCTTCTTCATGTTCGCCAGCGTAATCCCGATGATTTCGCGCAGCTCTTCTATGGGTATGTCCAGCTTCATATATGAAAGCAAATGAATCGGATTGCGGATATAGCACATATCCGCCGCTTCCTCCTGCCTTAGCGCCTTGAGGATGCTTTCGTAAATGCGATCCTCTCTCGGCAGCGGCACCTGGAAGCGGTCATAGAAAATGTGCAGCTTGAACGTCCCCGATATGCGCACATAGTAAGAGCCTTCGCCCCATAGGCCGGTCTGCGGGTCCTGCGTCTGCGCAAAGAATTCGAACGCAGTCCGCGCATAAGCCGCCCTGCGCTCCGTAGGCTCCACCTGCTGCACGTACACGCTAGAGGTGGACATCCTGTCGCAGCCTCGCCAGCTGTTCACGAGCGGCACCGACTGCAGCCAGGCCAGATAGCTTTGCGGCGACTCCATGTAAGCCGGCGCTTGCTGCGCCTCGTAAGGCAGCGGATACAGCGGCTCCCCGCCGAGCTTCCTAAGCGCGCCCACGCTGTAGGAGATCGCCCGCGACACCATCACTTCATCCTCGCGCATAAACGGATTGGCATCATAGAAATAACCCGAGGAGGCATCCTGTTTGTTCTGAAAAAAGCGGATCAGCCCCCGCTTGATCTCTTCCGGCAGGGTGTTTAGTAAACCCAAGCGCTCAAGAATATTGAGCGCTTGGGCCGTCGATTCCATGTCAGGCCCATCGCCGGACAGCTTTTTTGAGGAATTTGCGTAATAGAATCCGCCGTTTTCCGCGTCGTACTGGCCTTTCAGCCAGTCATGAAAGCCGGTAAACAATGCATCCATTTCAGCAAGAAGCTGGCGGATACTCTCGATGTGCTGCGTATGCGTCTGCATGTTGGGATTCCTTTCTTTTACCCTTTGATGGAACCGATCATAGCTCCTTTAGCAAAATGCTTTTGCAAGAACGGATACACCAGCAAGATCGGCACTGTCGCTACGACGATAACCGCCATTTTGATGGATTGCGCAGGAGGCGGAGTCACGCTGTCCAAGTCAATGCTGTGATCCATGCCGCTCGCAAGAACGACAATTTGTCTGAGGAGAACTTGAATCGGCCATTTGGCGCTCTCATTCAAGTAGAGAATCGCGCTCAAGTAAGTGTTCCAATACGTCACTGCATAAAAGAGGGAAATCGTGGCGATTGCCGGCAACGACAAAGGCAGAACAATGCGGAACAAAATACCAAAGTCACTGCAGCCATCGATTTTCGCTGACTCTTCGAGTCCTTCCGGGATGTTTTGGAAAAAGTTTTTCAAAATAATCAAGTTAAACGCAGAGACGGCCGTCGGCAAAATCAATGCCATATAGGAGTCGATCATCCCTAATTCTTTGACAACCAAGAACGTTGGCACCAAGCCGCCGTGAAACAGCATCGTGAAGACAACCAGAAACATGATTACTTTACGGCCATCCACGTCTCTGCGGGATAAGCCATACGCCATCAAGGCGGTGATGAACATTGAGATTAGCGTTCCGAGCAGCGTCGTCCAAATGGAAACGCCCATCGCTTTAAAAATCGTATTCGTCGAAAAAATAAACCGGTACGCTTCAATGCTCCATTCCGTTGGAATAATAACGAACTTTTTCGCTGCCATCTCCGCGCTGGTTGTAAACGACCCTGCCACGACGTGCACAAAAGGGATCAACGTAATCAAACCAATAAGGGTTAAGAGCAAATAGTTAATGATGCTAAACATTCGCCCGGCTAATGATCTATCTTCTACCATGGTGAATCCTCCTAAAAGTTTTGCCCCAGCAAAACGAACTTCGTAAACCTTCTAGTACACGCCTTCTTCGCCCATTTTCTTCGCAATGCGATTCACAATCATAACGAGAACGAGTCCGATAAATGATTTGAATAACCCGATTGCCGCGCTGTAGCTGAATTGGCCTTGTTTTAAACCAGCTGTATATACATAAGTATCAATGATCTCCGCAACATTTCGGTTCATAGAGTTAAGCAGCAAGTACACATGTTCAAAACCGAGTTCGAGAACCGCACCAATTTTCAAAATTAGCAAAACAATGATAACGCTGCGTAAAGCCGGCAGTGTAATATGCCACATTTGACGAAGTCGTCCTGCCCCGTCCATACGAGCAGCCTCATATAACCCAGGATCAATGGAGGCAATCGCCGCCAGATAAATAATCGTCCCCCAGCCTGCTTCCCGCCAGATGACTTGAAGAATGTAAATCGGTCTAAACCATTCTGGAGCTAATAGAAAATTAATTTTCTCAAATCCGAAATATTCAATAATATCGTTGATGATCCCGCCATCCATGGTCAGCATGACGAAAGAGATCGAAACGATGATTACCCATGACATAAAGTGCGGCAGGTAGACAATGGTTTGGAACGTTTTTTTGAAAAAATCCCCTTTTACTTCATTGAGCATTAGCGACATAATGATTGGAATCGGGAAATAGAACAAGAGATTCATGACGAACAAAATTAACGTATTGCTCAAAATATTCAAGAAATCAGGCTCTGTAAACAGCCGCTGAAAATGCTCCAAACCTACCCATTCGCTCCCGCTAACCCCTTTGAAAGGCTTATAGTTCTGGAACGAAATAATCAAGCCGTACATCGGGATATATTTAAAAACGATAAAATACAAAATGCCCGGCAACAGCATGACATATATCCATTTATTCCTCCATAGCCGCCTGCTGAGCTCACTGCTCTGCTTCCTTTCCACCACGCTTTGCACAGCTTGTACTTCCTGCATAATTCTCTTCCTTTCCCGATGCTTCATTAAAACGGGAAGGCTGCTTCTGATGACCAGCAGCCATCCCGCTTAGAAACCAGTATGATTTCTTTATTTCTATTTTTCTTTATTTCCTGGCCACGCCTTATTTTTTGTATTGCGCGTTATATTCTTCGATAATTTTGCTGCCGCCGCGGTTTTTCCAGTCCTCGATGGCTTTATCAAAGCCGGCTTTATCAATGTTGCCGTAGATGTATTTGTTCGTTGCATCTTTAATCACGTCTTGCAGTTGAACGCCTTTTTCCAAGTTTGTTTTGGAGTCAAGCGCTGCTACAGGGTCCTGCACAGCGAACTTCAGATTCGCGATTTTCAGCTCATCTGCTTTACCTTGAGCAGGGATCGTTGGAATACCCAGATATCTTCCAGTTGTATCTTCATCACCAATAGCTGCGTCTGTGAACGGCTTCACTTCACGTGTCCATTTCTCTTCATCCAGTTTTTTCGCTTTGCCATCGATAACGCTGTAGTTCGCATCTTTGATACCCCAGTTTGCTAGGTTCGCTACTTCTGGCGTCATCATTTTGTCAAAGAAAGCTAAAACTTTTCTCAACTCAGCTTCGGTTTTGATCGCGGATTTAGGGAAAAGCACCACGTTCGCATACCCTGGAAGTGCCCATGCGGCGAATTTGCCGTCAGGTCCTGCAACCATGCTGTGTACGTCTACAACGGCTGTTGGTACGTTTTTGATCAGATCTTTATTCAGGGACGAAACGTCTGTCATCGCACCGATGTACATGCCTGCTGTACCGTTTGTGAACAGCTTCTGTTGATCCGTTTTACTTGTTGCTGCGAAGTCTTTGTTCATCAGACCCTCATCACGCAGCTTTTTGAAGTAATCCATCGTTTTCACGTATTCAGGGAACATGAACTCCGGCTGCAGCTTGCCGTCTTTAACACCCCAGTTGTTCGGAACGCCCATCCAGGCCGCTGCGGTTTTGAAAGCGCCGTAGACAAGATCGTTACGATCCGTTAGGCCGATCGTGTCTTTTTTGCCGTTGCCGTCCGGGTCGTTCTCCGTGAATGCCTTCGCCATGGCGTACAGATCTTCCATATTTGCCGGCGGCTTGAGGCCCAACTTATCTGCCCAGTCTTTACGGTAGATGAGACCTTGACGGGCGATCTCTACGCCGCGATACAGCGTGTACAGCTTGCCGTCTACTTTTGTATTGTCATTCGTTGTGGATTTTAGCTTGCTCAAGTTCGGGAAGTCTTTCAAGAGCGGTCCGATTTCCCAGAATTGACCGTCGCGGATTGCGGATTTCATTTGAATGAAAGTCGCTTGGTTTTTCAGGTACGTTACTTGCGGCAGTGCGCCTGTCGCGAACGTTGTATTCAATTTCTCCTCGTACGTATCTGCCGGGAAGAATTGATACGTCAGCTTCGTGTTCGTTAATTTTTCGAGTTCTTTAATGATCGTATCCGGTGGCGTTTGAGCTGTGTTCAGCGGCGCCATGATTGTGATCGATGTTGGCGTGTTGTCAGCTGTTGCTTGCGGCGCCGTTGTACCAGCTGCCGCGTTCGTAGCTGCAGGAGTGGCCTTGCCCCCATCTGAGCAAGCTGCAAGCGCAAAGCTGGATACGAGCAGAATGCCTAGTGGAATCGAGACTAAATTTCTCTTCATATTTGTTTGACCTCCGTGAATTGTTTGTTTGCTACAATTTCTACAGTAAAGGGTCTTATATAGGTACCGAAATAATCATTTACTCATTTAGCCCCGTTCTACAGGGGATGTGAGATGATGATTATTGGCTGGGCAGATGATTATTGTCGGGGGGATGAGCTGTTATCGCGTGGTGGATCAGGCGTTGTGGGGGGCTGGGGGGTGGTAGGCAGGCGGATTGGGGGTGCAGGGCGGAGGGGGGCTGAACGCGTGGCATATCCACTCGTTAGCTTTGGGAGCGGTACTTTGGCCGTGAGCGGGGCTCTCACGTCCGTGTCAAGCTTGTTTTACAGCGTTAACTTCGACTTTCTGCTCATTCCCCACTCGTTAGCGTTGAAAAAACAACGTTACGGTAATACTTTGGCCGTGAGCGGGGCTCTCCCGTCCGTGTTAAGCTTGTTTTACAGCGTTAACTTCGACTTTCTGCTCATTCCCTACCCGTTAGCGATGAAGAACAGCATTACAGAAAGCACTTTGACTGTGAGGCGGCCTTTTCGGACCTCTTGCTGGAGGTTCTGGCGAGGGAGTGGTCACTTTTCAGCACAAGACAGCCTTTTCGGCTCTCTCAGCTCAGCGCTAAGGCTTTTGCGACTGTGAGACGGCCTTTTCGGACCTCTCGCTGGAGATTCTGGCGGGGGAGTGCCCTCTTTTCAGCACGAGACGGCCTTTTGGGCTCTCTCGGCTGGGCTCAAGGGCCTTTGCCGCTGTGAGACAGCCTTTTCGGACCTCTCACTGGAGGTTCTGGCGGAATTGTGCCCTCTTTTCGGCACGAGACGGCCTTTTAGGCTCTCTCAGCTCAGCCCGGGAGCTTTTGCGGCTGCGAGACAGCCTTTTCGGACCTCTCGCCAGAGGTTTCGGCAGGTTTATGCCCTCTTTCTGGCACGAGACGACCTTTTCGGGCCTCTCAGCCAGGCGGCAGCCAAGGCCACTGCCAAAGCACAAAAAAAACCGCCGCGCACCAGCGCCGGCGGTTCAACATCATTTCTGCGAATAAGCCTCATTATATTCTTTGATAATCTGACTGCCGCCGTTTCGCTTCCAGCGCTCAACTTCTTGCTGGAATGCGGCTTTGTCGAGTTTGCCCAGCATGTAATTGTACGTAGCGTCGGAGATGATTTTGTACAGTTCCACGCCGCGCTCGTCGTAGGTTTTCGATTCCAGACCCAGCGTCGGGTCTTTGATGATATATTGCTCATTGTCCAAGCTGAGCTTATCCGCCAATTGGGAAAGGGACTCGCTCTCGGCCACCTGCTTCACCTGTGTGTTGTTCAAATCGGCGATCATGAGCGCATACAGCGCATTCACTTCGTTCACCCGGAGCTGGGACGTCTCCTCCAGCAGCTGGACTTTGTCGCCAATCGTGGTGTAATGACGCCCTTCCAGTCCATACTTCATCAGGTTGGCGACATCTTTATCCATGGTCCGGTCAAAAAACTGCAGCACCTGCTTCAATTCCGCCTCCGTGCGGATCGCTTTCTTGGAGAACAGGTACAGCGCGCTATAGTTCGGAATCGACCAAATCCCGAACCCATTCGGGCCTTCTATATGATTCACGAGGGTGAATTTCGCCTGCGGGTTCACGATCCTCGACTCGTCCGAAAGCCGCTGCACATCCTGCATGCTGCCAATATAAACGCCGGCAATGCCGCGAATCAGCTTGTCACGCTGGACATCCTTGCTGGTCACCGCAAAATCCGAGTTGATGAGCTTCTCGTCGTACAGTTTTTTCATGTAGTCCATGGTGTCCACATAGGCCTTGCTTTCGAATTCCGGCGCAAGCTTCCCATTCACAGCACCCCAGTTGTTCGGTGTGCCGAAATAGGAGCTAATCGTTTTGAAGGCGCCGAACACCAAATCATTCCGGTCGGTCAACCCGATCGTATCATCCTTGCCGTTGCGGTCGGGATCGCCATACGTGAAAGCTTTTAACACTTGATAAAGCTCTTCCAAATTCGTCGGCTTGGCCAACTTCAGATTGTCCAGCCAATCCTCGCGAATAATCAGGCCCTGGCGGGATGACGGCCGCTCGGTGTACAAGCCATAGATTTTGCCATCGACAGCCGCCTGTCCCAAAATCTCCTTATTCAGCCTCTTCAGATTTGGATACGCTTCCAAATAAGGTCCAATGTCCCAGAAGGCGCCGGAACGGATCGAATTTTTCATCAGCATGTAATCGGTGTATTTCACATAGGTCGCTTTTTTGAGCGAGTTTGTGGTCAAGGCTGTATTCATTTTATCGGTGTAAATGCCATCCGGAACCCAGTTCAGATCCAGCTTCGTATTTGTCTTTTTTTCAATCTCCTGAACGAGCTCAGGAATAGGCGGATGCGGAAAATGAAGCGGTGCCATAATCGAAATGACAGGGCGATCACCGTTCGCTTCAGCCTCCTGGTTGGAGCTTTCTTTCGTGCAGCCGCTAAGCAAAACAATCATCAGCAGCCCGATAATAAATGGACGACAGTGCTTCAAAATTTTCCCGTGTACATGTATACTCATGACTTTCCCCCTTGCTGCATCAGCGTTTTGCGGTCATAATCAGAGAAAATGATTATCCGCCGGTCAGATGATTATTGATCTAAACGCAAGACTTGTCTAAAATACATAGATAGTCAGCAATGACCATCCTGGAATAAGGTGTTGGATGCGATGCCCAATTTAAGTTTCCTTAGCAAAATGACCATGTTCGGGTTCTTGCTCAGCACGCTCCCGGTAATTTTCATCGGCGCTTTTGCCTTCATGACCTCGTCGAGCGAGATCCAGAAAAATGTCAACGAAGGTAAAATGCAGCTGATCACTCAAATCAATTCCAATGTAGAGCAGAAATTAACGACTGTCAACCATACACTTAATCAGGTCATTAATTCCACCGTGCTCAAAAAAGCGATGGATATGCCGCTAACTGTAAACGATTTCATGATGTACGACGATCTGCGCAGCGAGATTCGGTACATGCAATCTTTTGACACGAAGCTGGAAGATGTCATCTTGATCAATGCCCGCCAGAACTGGATGATTAAGAACTCGGGGCTGTATCGTTTTGACAGCTACCCTTTTTACGATAAATTTCTGAACCTGATGAACACGCAGGAGAACAGCACGTGGGTAATGAATCCGTCGAAGTGGTTTTTTACCGAGGAAAATGCGCGGAGTGTGGCCTGTGATTACAGTATTTCGCTGGTCAAAAAGCTGCCAACCACCGGCCTGGAGAAATACGGTTTGGCAGTTGCGAATATTCCTGCCTGTTCCCTGCAGGATTTGATTCAGAACGATACCAAGCTCGATGACATCCTGATTATGGACGAGCACAAACGGATTCTGATGCATCCGGATGCCAGTCTGATCGGCAAACCTATTGCGGAGTCCGGCCTTACGGATCTAAGCCAGCTTGATGCGCCTACGGGTCAATTCACGGCGGATATCAACGAGAAGCGCTATTCCGTAAGTTATTTGCACTCAAACTTGAATAATTGGACCTATTTATCTTTGACCTCCATTGACAGCTTAACCAAGGAATCGCGCAAAATCGGAATCTACACCATCTACATCTGCATTCTGATGCTGCTCATCTCCATGCTGCTCGCTTGGCTTGGTTCGCGTAAGATGTACTCGCCGATCCAGCTCCTGCTCAACCAAATCGGGGGCCTCGTTACCGTGAACCAGAAGCGGAAGGCCAACGAGTTCCAGATGATCAGCGAGCATGTCCATACGTTGTTCCAATCGAAGTCCCAGCTGGAAAGAGAGGTTCACCAGCATATCGGCCAAGTGCGGACGTTCTTCTTAATCAAAGCTTTTCAAGGGCACATTAAAGTGAGCGAACTGCCTGAGAAATTAGCCCAGTTTGGCTATACCCAACAGATTGAAGAGTGGAAAACCATGTCCGTCATTACGCTGCAGATCGACTCTATCGACAATACGCGTTATGAGAAGAGAGATTTGGAGCTGCTGCTTTTCGCGGCGCACAACATGATTGAGGAGCTCATTCCTTCGGAACAGCGGCTCACGCCTGTCATTATCGATCAGACGGTGGTTACCTTGATTGGAAGCCCGGATAGCGAAGCTGCCGCTTTTCGCAATACCGTCTATGCCTTAACGGAGCAGATGCAGCAGCACATCTTCAGCTATCTGAATCTGCATGTCAGCATCGGAATGAGTCTTCCCATCCATGCTTTCTCGCAAATGTCGATTGCCTACAAAGAAGGACTGGAGGCGTTGAAGCATCGCATCAAGCTCGGCGAAGGCATCATCATTCAGTACGAAAATATTAACTCGGGCAAGCATTTCTTGAATCTGAACTACCCGAAACCGCTCGAAAATGAATTAATGGACGCGATTAAGCTCGCTGAAAAGGATAAATCCAAAGAGCTGCTGCGGCAGCTGCTGCAAGCCGTATTTGCCGCACCGCTCTCGCCGCAGGAATATCAGATTCCGCTGGCGCGGCTGCTCAACAACCTGCTGATGGTGATGCAGGAGTCCGGGATCTCCTTGAATCAGATTCACCCTAACAAAGGCTCGCTCTTCGAGGAGCTTCTGGATCTGCATATGACGGCGGAAATCGAAGACTGGTTCTGGACAGAGGTCATTCACCCGCTGATCCGCATCTACCGCGACCGGCAGGATGCCCAGTACCACAATATTTCGGAAAAAATTATCGATCTCGTGCAAAAATATTACGATACCGACCTGACGCTGGAGGAATGCGCTTCCAGACTGCATTACAATGCGAATTATTTGAGCAGCATTTTCCGTAAGGAGACGAACTGCTCCTTCAGCGATTACTTATCGGCCTACCGGTTCAACATGGCCAAAAAATGGCTGTCGGAAACCGATTTGCCGATCAAGGATATCTCCTCCAAGCTGCGCTATAACAATTCGCAGAATTTCATCCGGTCCTTCCGCAAACAGGAGGGAATTACACCGGGGCAATATCGCGATAAGCAAAAAGAGGGCGGAGCTCCGAATCTTTGATCTTCAAAGGCGGCATGTAACGGATGCCAAAAGCCTCCGTAGCCACCAAGCAATTGTTGGTGGCTACGGAGGCTTTTGCCCCTTCGTTAAACGATGTAAGCAGAAGGCCTGTTCGGCATTCTACTCGCTTGGATCTACTGCTGCCTTCAACGCGGCACGATTGTTCCATAAGAAGGAAAGCACGCTGTTGCGCTCTTCAAAAAACGCTTCATTTTCATCCAAATAATCTTTGCCCCGCCCATGTACGCTGAAACGGTCATCGTTATAGTTCATCAGCGTCCATTGCCCCCCGCGCTTGTTATCAGCGAATACAAGGTATAATTTCTGGCCCGAAGGATCCCACTTCGCATACGACGAAAAGTTGTCCAAAATCAGGCCAATGTCATCCTTCTTCTTAATTTGCATGATCTTATCTCCTTTTCCTTTTCATTCAGGCATATTTAGTAGAACAGGAACATAGTAAACGAGAATGAATGAAAATGTTGTCGGACTGTGTGAACGGGTCATGGGAACCTTTGTCGAATTGCGATTTTCTTGGCCTTTCATTTCATCATGCAGCATGCCTGTAAAAGCGAGAAAAAGCCCGAGGATATCAGGTCCTCAGGCTCTTTTGGCATTGTCGGGTACAGAAATATCTGGAGTTTCTCCATGTAATCTTAACAATTATTCAGACCATCTATATTAGGAAGAGTCCGCTTATGGTCTGGGGGCTGTCGTCCGTTCTCCGTGATGAGCGGTCGGCTGAATGCGGCCTATGGCCTAAATCCCTGCCGCCGCGTACACCTTATCAAAGCTCGCTTTGGAGCGCTGGGCCAAGCTCTCCGGGGAATCCGCCGGAGGCGCAGCCGTCAAAATCTCCTGCGAAACAGCGCCTTGATAGCCGATCCGCGCCAAACCTTGCAGGAAGCCGGCCAAGTCGATAACGCCTTCGCCCGGATACACACGCCCGTTATCCAGCACCTCCTCCACCGGCACATCCGGTGCGTCGTTGATGTGGACGTGGACGATCTGCTCGGGGCGAAGCTTCTCAATGTCGGCCACCGTTAACCCGTTCGTGTACCAGTGGTACGCGTCGAACAGCAGGCCGACATTGCTCTCACCGATCGCATCGATCCAATCCAGCGTCTCTTCGAGCGTCCAGATGAACGGATGCTTCCAGCGCGTGCGCAGATGATGCGGCCCCACGAATTCCAAACCGAGGCGAATGCCGTAAGCGCCAAGGATTCGCGCGCATGTGCGCAATCTGCGCGTAGCCAGCGCCATGAAATGCGCCGCTTTCAAATCCGTCGATGGCAAAACGTACGTGCAGCAGCTCGTACAGCCAAGCGCTGCCGCCGCCTCGGCCGCTTGGGTCAGCTTCGGCAGATCGGCGAGGAACGTCTCTTCGCTCCCCCGCCATTCCACCGGCAGACCGATGGCGCCGATGACGAGGCCATGCTTGCCCAGCAGCTCGCGCGCTCCGTCTGTGCCGTGGCTCTCCACCAGGGCAAGCGCGTCGATATCGACGGCTTCGAAGCCGTATTTTGCCGCTAACTCGATGAACTGCTCATTGCTTTCCAGCTTGCCAAGCCCTGCTCCCGTTAACCCTCTAAGCATCGTGATCCCTCCTGAATTAGATGTCCCAGTTTAGTTTGACTTCATTCCCTGTCCGGGAAGATTCATAGATTGCATCCAAAATTAAATTATTCGTATAGCCGGATAATGCGGAAGTAATGGGCTGTTTGCCGTCCCGAATACAATCCAGGAAATGTCTGCTTAGACGCAGGCGCTCGCCCTCATCATTCTCAGGCTTTTTCAAATCCGTCTCAATGGCCCGATTGAACTTCTCTGTCAGCAGTTTGCCGGATGCTCCTTTATAGCTCGCTCCGCCTTCGGAACCCATCAGATGAATGAACGGCGTGTTGTCCGTATCCATATGAACAGCCCAGCTCACTTCCAGCGTTAACGTACTGCCGTCTTCCATACGAATGAGAGCCGTAGCCAAATCTTCCACATCGTAAGTGCCGTTCCAGTTCGGCGTCCCCCATGTGCCAATCCCCTTCTTGCGGGGACCGAATTCCGCATAAGTAGCGCCAAAGACAGAGACCGGCTTCGGATTGCCCATCAAATAAAGCGCGAGATCCAGCATGTGAACTCCAATATCAATCAAAGGGCCTCCGCCCGATTCGTTCATTTTCGTAAACCAAGTGCCCCAGCCCGGAATCCCTTTGCGGCGGAACCAGCCTGTTTTGGCCGTGTAGATTTTGCCGAGCTCGCCGGCTTCAACCTGCTCTTTGATCAGCTGCGGCACAGCTTCCCAGCGCATTTGGTGACCGATCATAACGGCTTTGTCCGATGCTTCGCTGGCTTTCAGAATTTGTTTGGCCGCTGCCGCATTGATGCCCATTGGCTTCTCGATCAGCACGTGCTTGCCGGCTTCAATGGCTTGAACAGCAAGCGAAGCATGATACTGGTTAGGCACGCCGATAATGACAGCGTCAACATATTCACTTTGGATAAGCTCTTCAGGGGTAGCGGCCACATTGGCAATGCCGTACTCTTGCGCTTTGGCTTCCGCCAAGGGCAAGTACGCGTCCGTAATAGCCGTAATTTCACAGGATTCCGCCAATTTCAAAAACTCGCGTATATGCACGCCGCCGATATTGCCAGCACCGATAATACCTATTCTGATTTTGTTATCGCTTCCCACAACGTGTTCCTCCTTCATAAGTGCATCTTGCACGACCCGCTTTTATGATAAAATAAATACAGCAGAAAAACGCACCTATATTTCGGAAAACGTCCCATTTCTTCGAAGGAGACCACCTTATTATGACGTACTTTCCCGACTATTTGAAAACGTATCCAAATATGCACTCGTCCTTCCCTTTTCACATCAGCAAAAATACCCTTGAACACGGCTTCAGGGCGCATCGCCACGATTTCCTGGAATTATCATATGTCATTGAAGGCACCGGCTCGGAGAGCATCAATGATGTGAATCACGAGATGCGGACCGGCACGTTCACGTTCGTGCTTCCCTATCAAGTGCATGAAATTTTTACGGATCCGGGACAAAAGCTGGTTCTGTACAACTGCATGTTCAGCATGGATCTGTTAATGGAATCAGGGAACGATCCCGGACTGTCAGGACTGCTGGGCGAGATGACCGCCATGCCGGCTTATATCCAGCTGCAGGGGCACGACCAACAGACGATGCTCGCTCTCCTTGAGGAGATGTATCAGGAATACAATGGCACCGAACGCTACAGGCAGACGCTCCTAAAAGGCAAACTAAAGGAAATTCTCATCCGGTTCGACCGCCATCGTTGGAAGCAAAGTGAACAAGGAGCCCCCTTCGCAGCAGCAACAACAGCAGAATCCCTCCCGTTTCACGGGGCGAAGACGAGCCACGCGGTTTGGCCCATCATACATTACATTCACCGCAACTATCAGGAAGAGCTTGCTTTATCCGACCTCGCTTCGCAGTTCTCCATGAGCGCTTCCCGCATCTCCGAGGTGATTAAGCAGACGACTGGACAAACCTTCGTTCATTTCCTGCATGATTTGCGTCTGCGCCATGCCTGCAGCCTGTTGGTGTCCACCGACATGAGCGTAACGGAAATTGCGCATGAGGTCGGCTACGGCTCGTACAAAACGTTTTCCCGCATTTTCCGGGAAAGCAAAGGCATCGTACCGAAGGATTACCGCAAAGCGGAGCATCATCGCCGGGTGACATGAGAGGGCTGCCCTTAAGTTTGAACGGAGTGGGAACTAGGGTCCGCTAATTTCCGCGAAATGCACCATTCCTCCAGTCGAAAGGGAACTACAGGCCTCTATTTCACTGTTTCCAAGCCATTTGATGGCTTTGCATGCGAAATAAGACCCTGTAGTTCCGATTTTAGCCTGCAATCGGCCCATTTTGCCGAAATAGCGGACTGTAGGTTCCCTTTCGCACACAGGTCCTTCCATCTTGAGACGCACCGCTTTCACTGGAGAGTCCGCAAGGTTTAAAATCTCCTGCGGAACGAAGGCGTGGTTGTAAGCATGTAGAAGCGCGTACGCATCAGCTTGGCGCTCTATGTTGCACTTTGTGCAGTATAGAGTGGGCATAATGCGGCAAAAGCTCACTCTCGTTGTACAAAGTACAATCATTTCGCTAGATTTGCGCTGAAAACTAGCTTTTGAGGAAAAATGATTGCACTTAGTGCAATATAGCTGCCGGAGAAGCCAAAATAGGCTGAAATGGTTGTACATAGTGCAATATAGCTATGTTAGTCAAAGTGAAGAGAGTGATAATGCACAAATACCAAGGTGAGCTGAAAGTGCTGTTGTAGCAGGAAGAGTCTCGTGTGTTTCACCATGCGGGAAAGTAGCACCAGAGTATATGGAAATTGGGTTCAGTGTAAATCGTACCGGAGCTGGGCTCAGGTCAAGTTGCGGGGCCAGGAGGCTGCCGCAGCAAGTTCCGCGCCCGTCCATTTGCCCATGCTCACGGCGCAAGTCCGCCTCATGCGGACCAGCTGCAGTCCCCCAAATAACCCGCCCAGCTTCCGGCAATACTACTCTAGTCCCTTCCAGCTCCTCCACTTCCTTCTCTCTGCAACTATACATTCCTTGACAGGAATATTCCCGATAGAGTATATTAAATGCATGAGCTCGACTATGAGCTCTCCCGCAGTAAATCTATCGCTGGTCGCCTATTTCAACGTGGAAGAGAAGCCCGTTTTGCTTTTGAATCGCAGCACCTTATTATTCCAAATTATGGAGGTATTCACCCATGTCCGAAACTACAAACGCCAATCAGTTAGTCATTACCCGCACGTTCAATGCTCCCCGCGAGCTCGTCTTCAAATGCTGGACGGAGCCTGAGCACCTCCTGAACTGGTGGGGGCCTGCCGGAATGAATTTGGAAGTCGCTTCCTTGGACCTTCGTCCCGGCGGCGTGTTTCACTACAGCATGAAATCTCCTGAAGGGTTCCAAATGTGGGGGAAATTTGTTTATGGCGAAATTACACCTCCGGAAAAACTTGTTTTCACGAACTCGTTCTCCGATGAGGAAGCCAACACGGTACGCGCCCCATTCAGCCCTGTTTTCCCGCTTGAAATTATGAATACTCTAACGTTCGAAGAGCAAGACGGCAAAACGGTTCTTACGATGCGCGGAGGCCCGGTGAACCCAACCGAAGAAGAGGCCGCATTCTTCGCTTCCATGGCAGAAAGCATGCAGCAAGGTTTCGGCGGCACGTTCGGACAACTCGACGAATACTTGGCGAAACTCGCCTAACCCCTATGCACCGGCTCGATCTGAGCCGGTGTTTTTTTCTGCCCTCACCGAAGAATGCCCGCCGGACGTCACAAAAAAGGCCTGTTCATCCGAAATATATTAGGAAGCCGAACAAGTTTCGGCAGCATTCGACTGAACTTAAAGGAGACTACTCTATGTTTCGCCATAAAATGAAGTCCGGCGCCGCTCTTCTGCTGACGGCTGCTCTTTTCGCGGGGGGGACGCCGGCATCCGCCCTCTATTCCCCTTCCGTTAACGCTGTAACGAAGCAGGTCACCGCTCAAGGGAAAACCTTCAGCGTCAGCACCGTCACGGTCGACTTGACCGACCCGACACTGGAGCTTGCTCCCGCTTTAGCTGACGGAGGAATCGGTCATGACGCTCCACTACAGGCTATCGCGGAACGCGAAGGAGCGGTTGCCGCGATTAACGGCACGTTTTTCAACGCGTATGAGTCCGACCCGTACTCCCGCTACCCGAATGGCACACTGCTGCAAGCCGGTGAAGCTATGCATTCAGGGGAAAACCAGACTTTTATTTTGAATCGGGATAAAGTTCCGGGTATTCAATTCGTGGATCTCGACATCGCCGTGCGCGTCAGTGAAGGTTCAGGCACTTATACCATCAACCCCTGGGGAGTTAACAAATATTACGGAGAAGGCAGCACCGACCAGATCGTCTGGTACACGCCGGATTTTGGCCGCTGGATTGGGTTCCCTAACGGCACAAAAGTCGTCATTGAAGGCGGGCTCATCACGCGAATCACGAACGATTCCGTCCAGGTTCCTGCCGGCGGTTACGTCTTGTTTGTCGGAAACAGCGCCAACAACCGGCAGTACGTCCTGCCGAATCTGGACGTCGGCGACAGAGTCACCAAGGAGCTGATGGCCAAAGGGGAAGGCGGCAGCTCCCTGAACGCCTTGTCGTGGCTGGCGGCCATCGGGGCCGGACCGAAGCTGGTCACTAGCGGCTCCGTTGATCTCAACGTCAACCGAGACGGCTTCTCCGACCCGAAGGTGACGCAATCTTCCGCGGCGCGAAGCTTCATCGGCATCGACGGGTCCGACCGTCTCGTGATGGGAACCGTGCCGAGTGCAACGCTTTCCCAGCTCGCCGCCATCGCCGTTCAGCTTGGGCTGAAGGAAGCGATGAACATGGACGGCGGGTCCAGCTCCGGGCTGTATGCCAACGGCAGCATGCTGACCTACCCCGGCCGCGAGCTGAGCAATGCACTCGTCGTGCGCAAGCTGGACAAGCCGAAGGTGCAAATCGACATCAACGGGCAGCCGGTGTATGACTACAGCGGCTTTATCGTCAAGGAGACGACCGTTGTTCCGATTCGCCCCTTCATCACGGCGATGAATGCCGGTTTTCAGTGGGATGCCGCAACGCGGACGGCGACCATCACGAACGCCGGAGTCACGATGAAGCTGAAAGATGGCAGCTCCACAGCAACGGTGAACGGGAAATCCGTCGCCGTGCCCGTGCCGCTGCAAATTATGGAGGACAGCCGCATGTATGTTCCGCTCCGCCTCGTAGCGGAATCGCTAAACAGCAAAGTGGACTGGAACAGCCGCTTGTACCGGGCGTCCGTCCGCCTGCCTTAATGCGCAAGGATGCGAAAACAAAGACCTGGGACGCAGTCTCGGGTCTTTGTTTTTCATCCCATAACGCTTATAATAAAACGAGAAAAAGTTTAAAAGAAAAGGTGTCATTTCATGAGCATATTAAACGTAGAAAGATTAAGCCACGGCTTTGGAGACCGCGCCATCTTCAACGACGTCTCGTTCCGCCTGCTCAAAGGGGAGCACATCGGACTCATCGGCGCAAACGGCGAAGGCAAATCGACCTTCATGAACATCATTACGGGCAAGCTTCAGCCCGACGACGGGAAGGTTGAATGGTCCAAGCGCATGCGCGTTGGCTACCTGGATCAACATGCTGTGCTAAGCAAGGGCATGTCGATCCGCGACGTCCTGAAAGGAGCTTTCCAATATCTGTTCGACATGGAACAGGAAATGAACGATATGTACGGCCGAATGGGCGACGTGACGCCGGAAGAGCTCGAACAGATGCTGGAGGACGTCGGCACGATTCAGGATACTTTGACGAATCAAGATTTTTACATGATCGATGCCAAAATCGAAGAAACCGCCCGCGGGCTGGGTCTTACCGATATCGGCCTGGATAAGGATGTCAACGATTTAAGCGGCGGACAGCGTACGAAAGTATTGCTGGCGAAATTGCTGCTCGAAAAGCCGGACATTTTGCTCCTCGATGAGCCTACCAACTATTTGGATGAGCAGCACATCGAATGGCTGAAGCGTTACCTGCAGGAATACGAGAATGCCTTCATTCTGATTTCTCATGACATCCCATTCTTAAACAGCGTCATCAACCTGATCTACCACATGGAAAATCAGGCGTTAAACCGCTACGTCGGGGACTATAATCATTTCCAACAAGTCCACGAAATGAAAAAGCAGCAGCTGGAATCCGCGTATAAGCGCCAACAACAGGAAATTTCCGAGCTGAAGGACTTTGTCGCCCGTAACAAAGCAAGCGTTGCGACACGGAACATGGCGATGTCCAGACAGAAAAAACTCGACAAAATGGACGTCATCGAGCTGGCGAGGGAGAAACCGAAGCCACAGTTCAATTTCAAAGAAGGCCGTACATCAGGCAAGCTGATTTTCGAAACGACCGATCTCGTCATCGGCTACGACTCACCGTTATCCAGACCTCTGAACCTGCGTATGGAACGCGGACAGAAGATTGCTCTTGTCGGTGCGAACGGTATCGGGAAAACGACGTTGCTGCGGAGTATTTTAGGCGAAATCACGCCCGTATCCGGGTCTGTTCAAAAAGGAGACAACCAGCAAATCGGCTACTTCCAGCAGGAAATCAAAGATTCCAACAACAACACCTGCATCGAGGAAGTGTGGAATGAGTTCCCTTCGTTCACACAATTCGAAGTGCGCGCGGCGTTAGCCAAATGCGGCCTCACCACGAAGCACATCGAGAGCAAAGTTGTTGTGCTGAGCGGCGGCGAGAAGGCGAAAGTTCGCCTCTGCAAGCTGATCAACCGCGAAACGAACCTGCTCGTGCTCGATGAGCCGACCAACCACTTGGATGTGGATGCCAAGGACGAGCTCAAGCGTGCGCTTCAGGCATATAAAGGCAGCATCCTGCTCATTTCCCACGAACCGGACTTCTATCGCGATGTCGTGACGGAAACGTGGAATTGCGAGTCCTGGACAACGAAAGTGTTCTAATCATAGGAAGAGGGCCTCTTCGAGTAGATTACTCTGCTTGAGGATGCCCTCTTTTTTACCGTCATCTCCGCCAAGCATCCGACTTGCTTTCAAATGATACGAAGTGTATCATTATCATGAGATTATCCTTACCGCTCTTACTCATGATTGAAAGCGAGGACGCCCATGCCTGTCGTTCGCCATTTCCTCCAAAGTAAAATGCTCGTTTGGCTGTTCATCTTATGCCTGAGCGACGCCCTATTTACCGACATCGGCCTGCGTCTGTCCTTCATTGAAGAGATGAACCCTCTGATACGAAGTGTATACGAGTGGCATGTGTTTGCGTATTATTGCCTAAAACTCGTCCTCCCTCTGCTGCTCATGGCCTTCTACCCCTATATCCGTAAACGAGCTTGGGTCAAGCCCTGCCTCTCCTTCACGGTCATCATCTATGGAGCCGTCAATGTAGTTCACTTCATCTGGCTGTCGTATGGATTGAAATACTTTGCGAACAGCTAGCCGTTAAATTTCCAACCCCCACTCACACGTCAGCTGAGACGTCGCAATAAAAAAAGAGCCTTGCCTGAACGCAAGCTCAGCATGGCTCTTACTTATAGCAAACCTCAAAATCTTTCACATGCACTGCGGTACCTGCAATCTTAATGCCCCATGCGTCCTGGAGCGTGTCGACAAATACGCTGACTCGGCCGTCTCTTCCGATCTCATGACCTTGCTCCCTACAAATCCTTCACAATTTGATCAATCTCAAACTGCACGCGCATGATCCCTTCCTTGCACGCATCCAGTTTGATCTCCTGTTCCATCACCTTCTCAAGCCCCTGAACGGCCGCTAACAACGATTCCGCGTAGAAATTGGCCGCCACACCTTTCAGCGTATGCACCATGCGGCGGGCCACGGCATCTTCCTGATGGATGATAGAGGGCAACAGCAGCTCCGCGAAAGAAGCGTAATCCAGCTTAAACTTCTCGATCATGTATTGAAAAATGTGGATTTTTTGATCGATATTCCGCAGCACTCGTTCAACATCCATCCCCTTAATGTGCAGCAGCCATTGCAAATCCTGCCACTTCTCCAGCGTGTCCGACAACTGTTTCTCATTCACCGGTTTGACCAATATACCATTGAGACCCAGCTTCAGCATATGCATCCGATCCTTCACGAATCCGTTCGCTGTAAGCGCAATAATTGGAACTCGCTGCATCGGCTTCAACTGCCGCAGCTTCTGAGTTGCCTCGTAGCCATCCATCTCCGGCATATGAATATCCATCAGAATAAGCTTCCACGGCCTTAGGCCGGCACGTTCCAGAACTTCATGGCCATTCTGCGCAATAACGACATCGTAGCCCAATTGTTGCAGAAGCTGCGTGATCACCAACTGATTGATTTCATTGTCCTCGGCAACTAAGATGTCCCCTTTGGACTGCGAATGCGATCGCTCCGCTAATGCCGCTTCACCGGCGCCCCTCTCGGACCATGGCTTCAGCCCATTCAAGGTCTGCAAAACTTTGCGAAGCGACAGCCTGCTTACCGGTTTTACAAGGACGGCATCCGCTTTCAACGCTGCAGGAAGCTCGCACATCTCTTCTCTGCCTTCCAGCGTCGTGAGCGCGATCACGTGGGTCTGGGAACGATCCACCGCATTCAGCACACGCTGCCAGATGGCTTGATGCTGCATAGGGTCCATTTGCATATCCAGAAAAATATGTCCGAAAGCAGATTCCCCCGGCTCCTTGTCTCTTTGTTCCAACACGGTTAACAGTTCGGATACTGTTGAAACCATACTCGCCTGCAGTTGAAATGAGCCTAGAAGATCCGATGCATGCTGCGCTGCAAGCGGATGATCCTCAGCTACCAGCACCCGGCTTTTCCCTTGAAGCAATACCTGTTGCTCGCAATACGCCCGGAGTTCTTCTTCCGCCAGCCGGTTAAGCCCGAACAGCAGGCTAAAGTAAAAACGGCTGCCTTCCCCGAGCACGGTTTCAACCTGGAGCACGCCCCCCATGGACTGCACCAAATGCTGGCAGATGACGAGCCCTAGCCCTGTACCGCCGTACCTTCGGCTTGTCGATGTATCCGCCTGCGAGAATGGCCGGAATAGCTGCGACAACTGTTCCTTAGAGATGCCGATCCCGGTGTCCTCCACCGCAAAAGAAATAATGACGCCTTCCTCCGCATATTCCTCAAGCTGCACTTGTATCCGTATGTGCCCGTGCTCCGTAAATTTGATCGCATTATTGGATAAATTGATCAATACTTGCTCTAATCGAAAGGAGTCCCCGCTGACGATATCGGGCAAATCTTCGGACGTATCGAGCAAAATCTCGATGCGCTTATTCGCCAATGAGATGCTGGCCAGATCCGCGACCTTTTGGAGCGACTCCTCTAAGGAGAAATCAACCTTCTCCAAAACTAATTTTCCCGCTTCAATTTTCGAAAAATCCAATATATCGTTTATCGTCGTCAGCAAGACACTCGACGAAGCATCCATTTTGGTCAAGTAATCCTTCTGCAGCGCCGTCAATTCGGTTCGCTGCAGCAGAAGGGACAGCCCCATAATACCGTTAAGCGGCGTTCGGATTTCGTGACTCATCCTTGCCAGGAATTGACTCTTCGCGCGGTTGGATTCGTCCGCTTCCTCCCGCTTTTTCAGATCCGTGATATCGTGTACCGTGCCGGTCACTCCGATGATTTCCGTTTTTCTCTCATTGAACAAGGGAGACAACGTGACATTATACGCATGCTCGGCATCGTCTGGCAGCAAGAAATTAACGGCGAATTGCTGCGTCTTCCCGTTAATAATCGATTGCGTGAACGCCCGCTCCCATTTCGTAGGATCGTCCATCTGAATGACATCGGTCAACTGCTTTCCTTTTACTTGTTCAGGCGTAAGCTGATAAGTTTGGTACATTTTGTAGTTAGCAGAGGCAATGCTTCCATCCAGTCGAAATTTGAAAATAAAATCCTCCGAATTCTCCACCAAGGTCCGGAACTGCTCATCCCGCACTCTTGCCCTCATCTGGGCAGCACGGTGCTCAGACACATCTACCGCAGATCCGATTACTTCACTAACCGCGCCAAATTTGTAAATAGGCTGCAAGGTAACGAGGATCGTATAGCCTTTGCAATCATATTCATAAGTGACTCGTTCCCCCTTCCAAGCCTGTTCATAATATGGCTGCAGAAAATTCAGGGAATTATCGCCGAACAAACCGATTTCATGCGTTTTTTTTCCAATAAACTGACCCGGTCTCAGTCCCAGCTGATAGAGCAACTGGCCTTCAATCAATATGTATACAAATTGCTCCCTGTGCTTATGAAATTTGAACGTAAATCCCGGCTGAAAGCGCAGCATATCAATGAGCTCCTGCTCCACCTCCCGAATCTGCAGCTTAAACTCCCGGGCGCGAATCAGATAGCGAAGAATGCAGGCCACAATCACCATACACACCATTTGGTAACAGAGATATGTCCATATCATTTGCAGCGGTATTCGATACACGAGCCAGGTCGTCCCGTAATAGCATGCAAATAAAAAAATTCCGCCAAATAACCATTTAGACCAATAGAAGCGCATTTTAGCAAAAATAAACCCGGTGCCTAGGACAGCAGCCAGCCCAATGAACAGCATCGGCAACGGGGTGGAGCTATCCGTGATGAATCGCCATCCCCATAGAATGGCTAATGTAATCAGCATGGCGGGGAATCCGCCCAAATAAGCGGCAAGCATAAAACCTATGCCACGGAAATTAAGACTGAACTGGTCATCGACAGTGACGCCAAAGTTAATAAGGATCACAACCAGGATGCCGTGTGAGAGACCTACGAAAACCTTGTAATACCACGTCGGGCTCTGATCCAATTTCGTCATAATGAAAAATTGTTCAACGAATAACACAAACACCGTAATTATCGTAAAATTGGTAATCAAATCGCGCAGCAGAACAATCACCAGCCTATACTTAAATAGCTACCCTGTCCGTTTATTTCTCGTATCCAGCAGCATCTCCGCAACGCTCTCAGCCTGAACCGGTTTGCTGAAATAATAGCCCTGCACAAATCGGCAGCCGCAATCCCTTAGCACTTGAAGCTCCTCTTCGGTCTCCAGTCCTTCAGCCACAACGAGCAGGTTCAAGTTTTTAGCCATTGTAATCACGGTGTTCACGATAGCGGCATTCACTTCCTGATGTTTCAAACCCTTAATAAAGGACTGATCTATCTTCAACTTGTCTATAGGAAAATCCTTCAAGAAACCCAATGAACTATATCCGGTTCCAAAATCATCCATCGCGACGCGAACGCCTAGCTTTTTCAACTGACTGAGCACGTCTGCGGCCAGATTGACCTCCATACTCATACTCTCGGTTATTTCTAGTTCCAAATACTTCGGCTGCAAGCCTGTTTCTTTTAAAATCTTCTGAATCATCGCACTAAGTCCGCTATCGTTGAACTGTCGTCTGGAAAGATTAACGGCCATAAATAAGCAGGGAAGACCGGCTTCCTGCCATTTCATATTTTGCACGCACGCCTCTCTCAGCACCCATTCGCCGATCTCATGAATCAAGCCGCTTTCTTCCGCTACAGGAATAAAATCACCGGGCGGCACCTGCCCCAAAGTCGCATTATGCCAACGGATTAAGCTCTCCAGCCCAACGACGCTATTCGTATGCACGTCCACGACAGGTTGATAAACGAGATGAAACTCCTTATTCGCAATCGCTTTACGCAAATGAAATTCGATGTCCATTCTTCTTTGAAACTGGTCGTGCTTCCCCTGAAGGGAGGCGGAGAGCGCAGCTTCCATGATTCCTGCCGTTTTGAGGGGGGATTCATAGACGCCTTGAATGCCGTTTAATACGGCCAATTTACAGCGTTCCAGGAAATACGAGATCACACTGTCATGTGACGTATGCCCGGAGAGCATTTCTTTATGATAATAATCCGCAGCGCCAATCCGCATAGCCTGGATGGTCCGCATGGCGCCTTCGGATGTTTGCGTACTAAGCACTACGATCGGAATGGGATGACGATTCATAATGAGCTGAAGCGCTTTAATCCCTGCCGGCATCGCTAAATCGATGATCGCCAAATCCGGTCTCTCTTCGAGCATGCAATTTAATGCGGCATTTCCATGCTTCGCCGTTCCTGTGATGACGAACTGTTCATCTTTTTGAAAGATCGTGTCCAGCAGTTCCTTTAGTTCATTAGAATCACTTACAATCAGGACTCCACACCTATTCATAAGACCCATTTACTTACACCTCCTACAAGCCATTTTCACAATTAGCCGTATTACCCCTATTGTACTTTCCACTTATTAGGTTACTTACCTAAAAGGTATGATTTCCAGCTCGTTTTCGCTAACAATTTGCTAACAAATTCCCGATAAAAAGTATAGGAGAGCGATTTACTCTTATTTTTCGACACCTTATAATAGAAGAAGTAAGCAATATGTTAGGACGTACGAACCCTCTGTTCATTCATGAATTAGCAGTAGAAAATAAGCTAAGATTGGGGGAGTTTATAATTGGACAGGGTGCTTTTAATTGAGGACGACGATATTATAGGTGAAATGGTCTGTATGTATCTGACAGAAGAAGGATTCTTAGTCCTAAGAGCCCACAATGGCCGGGACGGCCTTGCCGCACTGCGGGAATTCGAACCCGAGCTTATTCTTCTGGACCTCATGCTGCCCGACGTTGAAGGCACTGACTTATGCAATTCCTTGCGGAACTTGACACCCGTTCCTATCATTATCATTTCTTCCAACTCCAAAGTCAGCGAGAAGATCGAAGCATTCACAGTTGGCGCTGACGACTATTTATGTAAGCCCTTTAGCATGCATGAGATGAAGGCCCGCATCCAAGCGCTTTTGCGCCGGTCTAAACAGGTCCACCCAACCGAAGAGCCGCTTGTCCAGCAGAACGGTACGGTACCCCCTACGGATTTGAACATTAATCTGGAAAAAAGAACGCTCTACGTGCGAGGCGAACCCGTTGACATGACCTTCTCCGAATTCGAGCTCATCCGGCTGCTGTACGAGCACCCTGAGCGCGTTTATCGCCGGGAAGATCTGATTAACGCTTTGCGCGGCTTCGACTCCTATGTCAACGATCGCGCCATCGATGTACATATTACGAATTTACGAAGGAAAATTGAAGCCAACCCCAAAGAACCGAAATACATCAAAACCGTCTGGGGCGTAGGCTATAAATTTGTTTTATAAAATAAGATCTGATCCATTCATGGATCGGGTCTTTTTTGATGCAATAAAGCTCTTGGACAGCCACTTTTTGTCGTTTAGCCATACATTTTGTAGAAACTAACATCTCGTCCTAGAATTTAACAAAAATTGGTTGACATAGAAATCATTAATCATATATTATTGGACTTCTGGAGCCTTTATTTTACAAGAAAAAGTCGGTTATACATCATATGTCAGCTAACTAAACATGGATTCACAAGTGCGATACCATTACTAAGGAACAAACGGGTGAACTCTTATGAATAGTGATAAATTAATTTTGGATTTGGGCAGTCACAGCGCCAACGTGTTCAAGAAATCAAACATCGGCATCGAACAGGTGGACGTTCTCACATGGGAGCTGATCGAGAGCGAGGTCTGCCTCCCGTCTATTGAAGATAAGATTAAGACCTTGCTGTCCGCACAAGGGTCCTTAATCAACGGCTCCTCTCAAGGAACCGTAGAAGCTATCGGAACGGAAGCGATGCGAAGATCGCCAATCCTCTCTGAGCATATGAAGGAAATATGCCGGAATCTGCGGATTGCCTATCGGACGATCAGCCAGAAGGAGGAAGCGGAGCTGCTGCGGAGAGCGATTAGCCAGTCGGACATTCCCAGCCATCTTGACGTGATCAATGTCGGAAGCGGCAGCATTCAGATTATTACGAAGGAATGCGAAGCTCCCTTTCTCATTCCGTTTGGAACATCCGATCTGAATCAGGAATTCCATTTGCTGAAGCCGCCGCATCAGAGACAGATCACCACCTGCATCAAGTGGCTCTCCACGCGCTTGCCCGCATCCTTGGAGCAATTTGCTTTTACCGGCGGTGCGAAGACGTATCTGCGTCATTTCCAGATTGAGCTTGAACAGGATCTCTACTGCTCAAGAAGCGACTTCACCCAGCTCACAAGACGGCTTGCTGCATGCGATCTCTCGGATTTAGAGGCCGACTCCCCCTTCGATCCCAAGTGGATGCGCAATGCCATTGCCTCAAACTGTGTTGTCCTCGCGGGTCTCATTAAATCAGGCACCAGCAAATTTATGCCCTCCGATCTGAATATCGCCCATGGCTTCATGAATCAATTATAATCCGGATGCTCGCAATAAAAGGGTGCCCGCGGTACCCTTTTGACCAAATCTTAATGTAAATTTGATGTTATCAAAACCCGCCTGTTCACCCCGTATTATATAATACAGTGAATATTAGTTGTAATTACATCTATGATAGGTGGGTCCTTACATATGGCACAAACGATGAAAGCCGCGTTAATCAAGACATACAGCGGAGTCTCGGGCATTGAGATCGGTGAGACGCCGATTCCCGAGATATCCGGCAACGAAGTCCTTATCAAGGTTCATGCGGCCTCCATTAACCCTGCGGACTTATTATTCCTTTCCGGCAATTACGGTATTAAACGGGCACTTCCGTCGGTCGGTGGAATGGAAGGGTGCGGAACGGTCATTGCCACAGGCAACAGCCTCGTAGCCCGAATGCTGAAAGGAAAACGCGTAGCCTTCGTATCCGAGATTTACGGCTCGTGGTCCGAATATACGAAAGCCAGCGCGATGACGTGCATGGTTCTGCCCGACCACGTGTCAGATGAGCAGGGCGCTGTCTTCTTCGTCAATCCGGCGAGCGCCATGGCGATGGTGAAGATTGCCAAACAGCACAAGTCCAAAGCGGTCGTCCAAACGGCCGGAGCGAGCGCGCTGGGCAGAATCCTGGTGAAGCTTGGCAAAGCGGAGGGCATTCCGGTCATTAGTATTGTCCGTAAGGAAGAGCATGCCCAGCTCCTTAGAGATCTAGGCGGACAGCATATCGTTAACAGCACTGCCCCCGCTTTCGAAGACGAACTTAAGCGTATGACTCACGCTCTCGGCGCTACCGTGTGCTTCGATGCCGTGGGCGGAGACTTGACAGGCACCGTGCTCTCGGCGCTGCCGGACGGCTCCACGCTGTTTCAATACGGCCTTCTGGGAGGAAACACGACGACGATCAACGCCGACGATCTTGTTTTCCGCCAGAAGCGGATCACAGGCTTCTGGGCGTCGGATTGGGTGAAAACACAATCCATCTTTGAACTGCTGTCGCTGCAAGGCTCGATGAAAAAATCGGTCGGATCGCAGATCCAGACCGAGATCAGCCAAACGTACTCGCTTTCCCAAACCGCAGATGCGGTCCGGCAGTACGCCGCCAACATGACCTCAGGCAAAGTACTACTCCTGCCCGTATAGCTAAAAAGGGACTGTCCTCCAAGCAGATATTCTTGCTTGAGGAGAGTCCCTTTTTGCTGGATTGGCATATCTTCTGGCTGGGTGCGCCCATGTTTATGGGAACTACAGGGCGCTAGATTGAGCAAATCGTGCAATTCCAGGTTTTAGAGGGAACTACAGGCTCTTATTTGCCCCAATTATCTCCCATTAAGATGAAATGGTGGGAATAGAGGATCATAGTTCCCTCAAAAAGGATAAAGCATCGATGGGCAGCCAAATAGAGGATCATAGTTCTCCTTCGGCGAAGGCTTGCCATTCCTTCCTGCTAGAACCGTGGAGACCTACATTCCTTCCTGCTAGAACTCTGTAATGATCGTGAGAATGACCGGCCGCCGGCCCGTTTTCTCATAAAAGAAACGTCCCAGCACGTCCTTTACGTTAATTTTCAGCACACTCCATTGGTTCAACTGCTCTTGCCCCGTCTGCAGTCTATTCACCGTATCCGCTGCGAGAATACTCGCTTGGTCGATGAGATCCTCGGACTCCCGCACGTAGACGAATCCTCTAGAGATGATATCGGGGCCCGATAAAATTTTGCCGTCTGTTTTGCTTAGCAGGAGAACGACGATCAGAATTCCCTCCTCCGAAAGCTGCTTCCGGTCGCGCAGCACAATATTCCCTACATCGCCCAAACCATCGACCAGCGTATTGCCTGCGGTGACTTTGCGGCTCTGCGTTGCTGCTTCCCCTTTGATATCTACAACGTCACCATTCTTCAAAATGAAAATGTTTGCAGGCTCGACGCCGACAGATTCCGCCAAAATACGGTGCTGATGCAGCATACGGTACTCGCCGTGAATGGGAATAAAATACTTCGGCTTCATGAGCGTCAGCATGAGTTTAAGCTCTTCCTGGCTGCCATGGCCGGAAACATGCATGCCGGTATGCGAGCTTGAGCCATAGACGACCTCCGCCCCAAGGCTAAACAAATTGTCTACTGTTTTGGATACATTGCGTTCATTGCCCGGAATCGGCGATGAGGATAGGATGACCGTATCTCCCCGGAGGATTTCTACATTCCTGTAGTTCGAACGGGATAGCCGCGACAAGGCGGCCATCGGCTCTCCCTGACTGCCTGTACATAGAATGGCAACGCGATCGGGTGCCAGACTGCCAATCTCGCCCGCTTCCACCAGCATGCCGTCAGGAACAGTCAGATAGCCAAGCTCGGAAGCGACTTTCACGACGTTCACCATACTGCGGCCGAGCAAAGCCAGCCTGCGGTTCGTCGCTTCCGCGGCGTCAATAATTTGTTGCAGCCTGTGCACATTGGAAGCGAAGGTGGCAATGAACACTTTTTGCTTAGCCTTATGAAAAGCCTCCTCGATGTGCTTCCCTACCTGGCTTTCAGAAGGCGTATAGCCCGGGCGCTCCGCATTCGTGCTCTCGGATAGCAGAAGCATAACTCCTTTAGAGCCGATCTCCGCCATTTTATGAATATCCGGATATTGATTATTGACCGGCGTAAGGTCGAACTTGAAATCTCCCGTATGGACAACCGTTCCCTCCGGGGTATGGAAAACAACCCCCAAACAATCGGGAATGCTGTGGTTTGTCTTGAAAAAGGTGGACGTGATGCCGCCCAGCTCAATCGTCGAATCGGAGCTAATCTCGATGAGCTCCGTATTGGCAAGCAGGCGGGCTTCCCTCAGCTTGCCTTCTATGAGCCCAAGCGTTAAGCGGGTTGCATAGATCGGCACATTGATTTGTTTCCGAATATAGGGAATGCCCCCGATATGATCTTCATGTCCATGCGTAATCACCAGCGCACGGACCTTGTCGCTATTTTCAAGCAAATAGGTGATGTCAGGTACGATGAGATCGACGCCAAGCAAGGTTTCATCCGGGAATTTGGAGCCGCAGTCAATGACCACAATATCATTTGCATACTGGACGACATACATATTTTTACCGATCTCGTTGATGCCGCCTAAGGAGAAGACCGATAATTGATTCAGCTTGCTCACCTTAAACTTACCCCCCATGTCACTTTCATTTGCGTTAATTTTCCACAAGCGGGAGGGAAGTATACGACTTATGGAAAATCCCTCTAACAACAAGCAGAAGCTTGCCATTAAAGGGATTATTGAACTACGGCTACTCCTGCCAAGCAAATCGATATCCGATTCCGGGTTCCGTGAGAATATATTGGGGCCTTGTGGGATCTTCCTCAATCTTCTTCCGCAAATGGCCGACGTACACTCGCAAATATTGGCTGTCAGATTCATACTGCGAGCCGCCCCAAACCTGCTTAAGCAGCTGCCGGTGTGTCATCACGCGTCCGGCGTTAAGGGCCAGCACTTTTAACAAATCGTATTCGGTAGGCGTCAGCTTAAGCTTCTCGCCATGCAGCTCCACGGCCCGCTGCGCCAAATCAATGACGAGATGGCCCAGCCTCAGCACCGGCTCATCCGGCGACTTGGCGATATGCCGCAAAGCGACCCGCATCCGAGCCATAAATTCGCCCATCCCAAACGGCTTCGTCACATAATCGTCCGCCCCCCGGTCCAAAGCAGCCACCTTATCCGGCTCCTGATCTTTCGCGGTAAGGATAATAATCGGAACCTGCGACCATTCCCGAATATGCCCCAAGACCTCCATCCCCGTCATATCGGGTAAGCCAAGATCAAGAACAATCAGATCGGGGCGCACCATCGTGGCCTGCAGCAGGCCTTCTTGCCCTGTGGCAGCTTCCGACGCATCGTAGCCATGCGCAGTTAACGTAACCCGCAGCAATTTGCGGATTTGCGCCTCGTCATCAATGATTAATATTTTCGCCCCTGTAAGTGTCATATCCATCTCCATCTTTCTCAGCAAATTGAAGCGGCAGGCTGATGCGAAAAACCGTTCCCTGCGGCTCGTTTTTGCTCGCCGTAATTTGCCCGCCATGCGCCTCCACAATACTTTTGCAGATTGCAAGCCCTAAGCCTGTTCCGGGAATATGCTTCGTCAACTGCCCTCTGTAGAACTTCTCGAACACGCGCTGGAATTCTCCCGGAGCCATGCCGATCCCCTTATCCCCAATGGACAAATGAAGCATCTCCCGGTCGTAGTCCGCCTCAATAACAATCTCGCTTCCTTCCGGCGAATACTTGATGCTATTGCTGAGCACATTGATCAGTACTTGTTCGATCAGCACATCATCCACGGGAACCGATGGAAGTTCGGGAGCAAAGCGAATGCTCACCTTTCTGCTCTGCAAAGCATCCCCCAACTGCGCAAGCGCAACGCCCACAATGTCTTCGATGCCGCACCACATTTTATTGAGCCGCAGCATGCCGCTTTCAATCCGAACCATGCCCAACAGATTGCCTACCAGCCGGTTCATCCGGGTCGAACCCTCGCGAATCGTAAGCAGCAGCTCGCGTCTGTCTTCCGGGCTAAACACGGCTTCCCCTTCTAACAGGCCGGTCACCGAGCCGATGATAGCGGCCAATGGCGTCCTTAGCTCGTGCGAAAGAGAGTCCAGAAGTGCCGTCCTGAGCTTCTCCGACTCCGCCGTAAGCTGCGCCACTTTCGCTTCATTCGCCAGTTTGACGCGCGATATCGCCACCGCCGCCAAGTCCGCGAGCGCTTCGATGGTCCGAAGCAGCTCCGGCATTTGGGGCAGGCTGTAATCGCGGGCATCGACGGCTAATACGCCGTGCATTTGGCGAGCCGTATGCAGGGGGACGTGAAGCTGGGACGACTCCCGCAAGGCTGCTGTCCCGCGGCCTGCCAGCGCCTGATGCTCGTATACCCAAGCCGCGATGGACAAATGCGATTCATCCTTCGCCCACTCGAAGCCATCCTTGGAATAGGCTTCTACTTGCTGCACGCCCAGCGCATTCGGCAAAATGATGGCAACCCTCGTATTCAGCGTATCGGAAACATGCTGCACGATATGGTGAAGCAGTACGTCGATATCTGAGATCGCCGTAATTTTCCGGCTTAGCTCATACAAGGCAGCTGTGCTCGCCTCACGCTGCTGCGCTTGGTGAAATTGGTCCCGGAGCTTGGAGGCCAAGCTCGCGGTCAGGGCAGCAACGGATAAAAAGACAAGAAAGGAGATCAAGTAACGCAAATCGGCAACGCTAAGACTAAATAAGGGAGGAACGAATAAGAAATCGAACGACAATACCCCTGCGGCCGCAGCGAAAAAAGAGGGGCCTCTCCCCCAACGTACGGCACTGAAAAGAACCGGAACTAAATAAAGAAGCGCAATATTCACAAGCCCCAGAAAGGAGCCGAATGTTTTGAAAAATACGGTTGCAAGGGCAATGAAAAGAGCTGTGCTCCCATACGCTTGCCAGCTAACCCAGCCATCCATGCGTTTATTCGTCATATCGTCATTTTACCTTATTTCCCGATGTTTGCCACATCGCATAGTCAGCAACAATCAGTACATCCATCTGGCGGGCTAATGGCAGCAGCTTACGGACCATCGCATCTTTCCATACGATGATTTGCGTCGCTCCCGCTCCGCTTGCCAGAGCGGCAAACACTTGCGGAATCTGTTTACGGCTTGCGACCTCCGTATAGGAAAACTCGCCCCCCAATGTGGCGGTCAATTTCTCCAAAGCCTCCAGCCTGGGTCCAAGCTCGCCGTCGGCGCCCCTTGCGATAAAGCTTACATGCCATGCGGCTTTCAACCGATGGGCGATGCGAAAGCCCCGGCGAATCAAACGGTCGGCTTGAGCGCTTTCCGTCACGCACACATAGATCACTTCTTTCCTTCGCCATGGTCCGCGAAGCGAGCTTTTCCGCTCCATCGACTCCAACCGCTCATCGACGTCGTCCGCAATTTCGCGCAGCGCAAGCTCCCGCAGGGCAATCAGATTGCCCGTTTTGAAAAAATGACGGAGCGCCTGCTCGACCTTGGCCATTGCATAAATTTTGCCCTCTCTCATGCGCAGCTGCAGGGCTCCGGGGGCGACGTCGATGAGCTGCACCTCATCCGCAGCTCGAAGCAGGCTGTCCGGGACCGTTTCCCGCACGCGAATCCCTGTGATTTGTTCCACTGCGTCATTCAAGCTCTCCAGATGCTGTACGTTCACGGTCGCAATGACCGAAATACCCGCCTCCAGAATGTCCAGCACATCTTCAAATCGTTTCTTGTGCTTGCTCCCGGGTACATTCGTATGCGCCAATTCGTCGACCAAGACCACTTCCGGCCGCAGACGGATAATCGCTTCCGTACCCATTTCCTCAAGCCGTACATTCTGATACGGAATTTCCGCCCTCGGGACGATCTCCAGCTCGCCAATCTGCTGAATAGTCTCTTTGCGCCCATGCGTTTCGAGCAAGCTGATCTTCACGTCGATTCCCTTCTTGAGCAAATCATTGCCTTCCCGCAGCATGGTGTACGTCTTGCCAACGCCGGGGGCGGCTCCGATGTAAACCTTGAAGCGGCCGCGTTTGATTTTCTCGATCTTCGCTTGCACTTCCTGCCTGCTTAAACGCTTATATTTGTAAGGCTCCTTAACGGCTTGGATGTGAGCGGGAAGAATGCGTTCCCCCTCTTGGGAAGCCCGGTCGGCCACTAAGAACAGGTCGATATTTTTCGTTCTTTTGAGCAAGCCATTGATGACGGAGCCTTGCACCAAAGTTTGCCACCGCGTTTGCCGGGAATGCCCCATGACAATGCGCGTGACTTTATGGCTGGTCGCATAATCAACCAGCATTTGCGGGATGCAGCGGCGGTTCCGCAGCGGAAGCTCCTCAAATTTGGCGCCGATTTTCTCCACAAGCTTCATCATAGATCTGCGGAAGGCCGCCCCTTCCTTCGTAAGCGGCTTATTCACTTTGCGCAGTGTGATCACATGCAGGTCGCCATTCAGTCTTTTGGCGATCTGCTGTCCCCGGCGCACATAAATGGAGCCGTTCCAATGATATTGCGTGGTGACCAATATCCGCTCCATCGCTCCGGAAGGTCCGGAGAAGCCCATTTGTTCGCGGTGCTCCTCCAAGGATTCGTTGACATCCTCCGCTACCAGACGCAGCGCCAGCTCCCGCAATACCCCCAAGTTGCCGCGCTTGAAGACGGCAGCCGCTTGATTGCCCTTGAGATGCCCGGCTTCGAGCCGATTCAGTATCATCTCCGGCGTCGCGTCGATTAACCGGACCTCATCCGCCAGTTCCAACGTGTCGGAGGGAACGCAGTGAGCCACTTCGATGCCTGTCAGCTTATGCGCAACTTCCATCGCCTCTTCCAACTCATACACATTCACTGTGGTAATGACACTGATGTCATGGGAGAGTAAGAACTTGATATCCTCCAGCCTTGTCGGAAAAGGGGCATCGGAACGGTTCCGATGGGCTAACCCGTCTACGAGGACAACCTCCGGATTTCTTTGGATCAACGCATCCAAATTCAAATCTTTTTGTTCCACGCCGTCCTTCATCCAATGAATGCTCGGCACCCGCTCCAAATCGCCCAGCTGTTCCACGGTTTCCGGTCTCTGCAGCGTCGAGACCGCACAGATGACTACATCGATGCCTTGGCCTTTCAGGTTATGCCCCTCCCGAAGCATATGATACGTTTTCCCTGAGCCGCTGACCGCTCCTATATAAATTTTCAAGCTGCCGCGATGCAGTTTGGATATGGAGATTAAAATCTCTTCCGGTGTTTTTCGTTTGAACCCGTCCACAGGCATCCTGCTCCTCTTTCCTGAAAATAGCGCAGAAACCACTCGCCATTGTGTGGGAGTGGTTCCCTGCCGATTACAATTTCACTTGCTTCAGCAGTTCCATATTCAGTTCCGTCACATTGACCCTGGGCTCCCCGAAAACCCCGAGCTGCCGCGCTTTCGTTTGCCGGTCAACCAGATCGTTCAACTGCCGCTCGGCAATGCCCGTTTCCTTGCTAATCCTCGGCACTTGGGCTTTAGCTCCCTCCGGCGACAAATCCGGATCAAAGCCAGAGCCGGACACCGTCACAAGATCAGCGGGAATATCGCTTAGCGCAGCATTTTCTTTCTTCAATGCATCGACTTTCTCCTGCATGGCCGCTGCATAGTCGCTTGATGCTACGGCTGTATTGGAGCCGGACGAAGCGGTAGGATCATACCCTGCCGCAGAGGCCCGGGGATGAAAAAGCTTAGGCGACTCAAAGCCCTGGGCCAGCAATTCCGACCCTATGACAACCCCATTCGATTCTATGAGACTCCCATTGGCTTGTTTGGGGAACAACACCTGCGCAACGCCTGTCGTTGCAAGCGGATAAATCAGCCCACAGACGATCATGAACAGTACAGACGCGCGAATAGCTATGAAAACCGATTTCATACCGCGATCTCCTCGTTTCTTTTATACAATGTTTAAGCCATGAAGCACCATATCGATGATTTTAATGCCGACAAACGGCACAATGACACCGCCGAGGCCATACACGAGCACATTTCGCGACAACAATTTATTCGCCGACATCGCCCGGTACTTTACGCCTTTCATAGCAATAGGAACCAGCAGCGGAATGATGATGGCGTTGAAAATAAGCGCTGATAAAATCGCCGATTCCGGCGAGGCCAGATTCATAATATTCAAAGATTGCAGCTGCGGCATGGCGAGAATAAACATCGCAGGGATGATGGCGAAATACTTGGCGATATCATTGGCAATGGAGAACGTCGTTAAGGCACCGCGGGTTATCAGCAACTGCTTGCCGATGGAGATGACCGAAAGCAGCTTGGTCGGATCGGAGTCCAGATCGATCATGTTCGCCGCTTCTTTGGCAGCCATTGTTCCTGAATTCATCGCAAGTCCTACATCCGCTTGCGCAAGCGCAGGAGCGTCATTCGTTCCGTCGCCTGTCATAGCTACCAATTTCCCCTCTTGCTGCTCTTTTTTAATCGCGGCGATTTTATCTTCCGGCTTCGCCTCGGCAATAAACTCGTCTACGCCGGCCTCCAGCGCAATCGTTGCCGCTGTCAGCGGGTTATCCCCTGTACACATCACCGTTTTGATGCCCATAGCCCGCAGCTCGGCGAATCGTTCCTTCAAACCCGGCTTTACCGTGTCCTTGAGGTAAATCACGCCGTAAATCCGCCCGCCTACGGCAACCGCGAGCGGCGTACCGCCGGCCTTGGCGATTCGATTCGAGATCGCTTCAAGATCCCCAGGGATTTTGCCGCCAAGCCCGGCCGCATATTTCTGAATGGCATCTACTGCGCCTTTGCGGACTTGGATACCATCTGGCAGATTCAGCCCGGACATCCGGGTATCTGCCGAGAACTCCACGATTTGGGCGGTTTCGTAGGCGCTGGCCGGCCAAGCCGTGCCGAGCTTATTCGCCAACTCCACAATGGAGCGTCCTTCCGGGGTTTCGTCCTTCACAGACGCCTGCAGGGCGGCAATCGTCAAATCTTTGACAGGCACCCCGTTCACAGGGATGAACTCCGAAGCCATCCGATTCCCGAAGGTAATCGTCCCCGTTTTATCCAAAATCATCGTATCAATATCGCCGGCCGCTTCAACCGCTTTGCCGGACATCGCCAGCACGTTGAATTGGGTGACCCGGTCCATACCCGCGATACCGATCGCGGACAAGAGACCGCCGATGGTCGTCGGAATAAGACATACCAACAGGGCAATCAATGTGGAAATTTCCAATTTCACGCCTAAATATTGAGCCATCGGAACCATGGTCACGATGACAATCAAGAAAATCAGAGTTAACACCGCAAGCAGTGTCGTTAGCGCAATCTCATTCGGTGTTTTCTGTCTTTTGGCGCCTTCGACGAGCGCAATCATGCGATCCAGGAACGATTCGCCCGGATCGGTCGTCACTTTGACCACGATGTAGTCGGAAGCGACCCGCGTCCCGCCCGTCACCGATGAAAAATCGCCCCCCGCCTCCTTGATGACAGGAGCGGACTCGCCTGTAATCGCCGATTCGTCAATAGAGGCTAATCCTTCGATAATTTCGCCGTCAGAGGGGATAATTTCCCCGATTTCAATACGGATGATATCTCCTTTGCGCAGAGCAGTCGAAGACACTTCCTCATAAGTGCCGTCCTGATGAACCAACCTGGCCTTCGTATCCGATTTCGTCTTTCGCAGCGTATCCGCCTGCGCTTTGCCCCGGCCTTCGGCCAATGCTTCTGCGAAGTTGGCAAACAGCAGCGTAAAGAGCAGAATCAAGAATACGGCGATATTATAAGCCCGCCCCACTTCCGTCGAGCCGAATAAATCCGGCACTAAGGAGAGCAGAAGCGTAATGGCCGTCCCGATTTCTACGACAAACATCACCGGGTTCTTCATCATCACCCAAGGATTTAACTTTTTAAAAGAATCTATGATTGCTTGGTTCACTATGTCTCTCGTTAACGTTTTTTTACGTTCCACAGCCATGTTCATCCTCCCTCTCTACTCGCCTATCCGGCATATGCCGCCAAATGTTCAGCAATCGGCCCCAATGCCAGCGCCGGGAAGAACGTCAGAGCACCAATAACGACAATGATCATGATGAAAATCCCCATAAATAATGGCGTATTCGTGCGCAGCGTGCCCGTCGTTACAGGAACTACCCGTTTCGTTGCCAGAGAACCTGCAATAGCTAGCATGACGATAATGGAAATATAGCGACCAAACAGCATCACCATGCCAATGCCCAAGTTATAGAAGTTCGTATTTGCGCTCAGCCCGCCAAAAGCAGATCCGTTATTGGCCGCACCTGACGTGAAAGCATACAGCACCTCGGATAATCCGTGCATCCCCTGATTGGAAATCGATGCTATGGATTCAGGGCGAAGCAGCGCCCACGCCGTCGGCGCCAAAATAATCAGCGGATGAACCAGAATGGCGATAGCCGCTAATTTCACTTCTTTGCCTTCGATTTTCTTCCCCAAAAACTCAGGCGTGCGCCCCACCATCAGTCCGCAAATAAAAACTGCCAAGATCATATACAGCAGCCCGTTTAACAGGCCGACCCCTTTGCCGCCGAACACATTATTGAGCATCATTTCAGCAAATGGAGCGATGCTTCCCAGCGGTGTGAGCGATTCATGCATCGCATTCACGCTGCCTGTTGTCGCCGCCGTGGTAACGGCTGTAAACAAGGCTGTCTGAGACAGTCCGAAGCGAACTTCTTTGCCTTCCATGTTGCCATGTACGCCTAAAGCATCTACGGCAGGAACGCCTCTGTACTCGGCATAGAACACCGTAGCGACCATAACCAAGAAGATGATGCCCATGGCAGCGAAAATCGTCCAGCCTTGCTTCTTGTCCTTAACCATGAGGCCGAATGCGTACACCAGCGATGTAGGCAGCAGCATCATGCACACGATATGGAGCAGGTTGGAGACCGGCGTAGGATTCTCAAAAGGGTGGGCCGCATTCGTCCCGAACCATCCGCCACCGTTCGTACCGATATGCTTGATCGACTCCAGCGAAGCGACCAATCCCCGCGTTATCGTTTGCCCGGCTCCTTCAATGGTAGTGGCTTGAACTGCCCCCAGCAGGGTTTGCGGAACGCCTTGAAAAACAAGGACAAGGGCAACAATGAAGCTTAAGGGCAGAAATACGCGAGTAATCGCTCTGGTTAGATCGACATAGAAGTTGCCCAAATTATCTTGACGGCCAATCAGACCGCGGATAAAGGCTACAGCCACTGAGAAGCCCGTTGCCGCCGATGTAAACATCAGGAACGTTATGGCCACCATTTGCGAGAAATAGGACAATGCGTTCTCACCGCTGTAAGCCTGCCAGTTGGTATTGGTCATGAAGGAAACGGCCGTGTTAAAAGCTAATGCCGGAGGCATGTTGCCGATGCCGTCCGGATTAAGCGGCAAATATTTTTGCAACCGAAATACCGCATACACGAGGAGCAGCATTACAAAGTTAACTAATAGTACGGTTCCCAGATACTTTTTCCAACCCATCGCTTCCTTCTCATTAACACCCATCAACCGATAGGCCGCACGCTCGCAAGGAGCAAAAAGACGATCAAGACCAGTCTTCTCCTGCCCGAATACTTTCACCAAGTAACTGCCCACGGGTTTCACCAGAAGCATGATAATCCCCAGTGTGATGACTACTTGCAACAATCCCATCCCCATAGTAGGTTCTCCCCCTGCTTACGTTTAAAATTTCTCCGGTTTTACCAAAACAAAACCGAGATATACCATGATAGCTGCTGCAATAATTCCAATAACAATCACATGATTGCCTCCTCTGCGTTAGCATGTGCTCATGCTTTTTCGCAATATTTGAAAAAAACCCAAAAGCCAAGAAAGGTTACTGCGATGACGATGACAATCGTTACATCGTTGTACATAACGCACCTCCTAATGAAATCCGGGCGATCCCAGCAGAAACCTGACATCACCATTTTTAGAATAAATGACATAATCCGCGCCTAGCCCTTTGTAAATTAATCTCGGATTTACGCTTTGGGTGACCACATAAATAGGCTTTGAAGTCCACCTGCGGCAAATTTGGAGATACCGGCAGCTGAGCGGCAAACTCTCCTCGAACAGAATGACGTTCCCGATCGGGCAGTCCGGCATATTCGTGGCCCAAGGTTCCAATGTATCCACTTGGATGATGTGTTCCACGCCCTGTGCCTCCAGCCTGCGCTTATTGGGCTTGTTGTTGGTTAGCGCAATAAACGGCATTCCGGCCAGCTTTACCTGTGCCATAAACGCCTCGCCTGCCTTCGTCGGCGCAGCTATGAGCAGCGAATCGCTTTGCATGACTTTCATCGCTTCCTTTCCTGACTCATTGTAACGCCGGACCGTATAAAAATGAGGTAAAGAATACCGTGCATACGTATAAAAAAAGCATAAAAATGCGAAGCTCTAGAAACAGATATACGCCTCTGAATGATCAAAAACATAGGAGCGGTCGGATAGAAAATCCGGTTCTCTTATGCCTGCAGATACATGTCCAAGCTTAACGGACAAATCTAACAGAGCCGATTCCATCATGTGTGTTCGAACCGCTCCCCATGCTTCCTTTTTCAAATAGACATAGTGCAAGCCATCCTCCAGGGAAAGACCTTTGAGCTTCTGAAATACAGCGGCCCATTGAACGAAATCCCCTTTCAGATTGCCGCATGGAATGGCGTAATCTCCTAAACCGCACGTTCCGAGACTGGTTGAGAGAGTAATCATTCCGCAATGACAGCCGCGGTTATGCCCGGGCAGCAGCTTATCAGATAACTCATCATCAAAGCGATAACATTCAATTCGGGTAATCTTGCATTCGGGAACCATCACTAGATTCACACTCCTCTTTTTTGGACAACAAAAAGAAGCCTAAGAACAGAGAATCTCTGCTCCCGGCTTCGGACTTGGCAGCGCCCTTGCGGGGACTCTGCGTTTAGGAACATGCTCTGAAGTTGATGTTCTGAATATTACGCTCCTGCTGTCCTGAGTGTAAAACGCGATGTGGTCTCTTATTTGGCCTATTTTCGTATTTTTCGTTCGGTGGACGCGCTTTCAATTTGGAGAGACATTAGTTTCCGCTATTCATGCTTCGGTTTTCTCCCGTTTTCGCCGTTTTTTATCATATTTTTATGGGTTTCCCCGCTTTTCTTTATGCCATTTTTACAGGGCATCCTTTACACTTGAGGAGGGGATGGCACGTTTGCAAAAAAAGCCTTGAAAGGAAGCTCGCACTCTGATATAACATGCAAAAAGTACAGGAGATCCTCGAAATTCTGCAAATTAGAAATCTGTCGAATTTGCTGTACTTTTTGCTGGACGCGTCAATCCTGCTCCTACTTTTTCAAATGATAAGGCACCGTCGTCACAATCAGATCCTTCCGGTACAGCAGAAACGCACGGATCAGCAAGCTGGACTGATTATGCAGAGCATGCTGCCAGCTTTTCTTCGGAATAAACTGCGGAATCACGACCGTTACCCGGAAGTTTGACTCCTTCGCTTTATGTTCCACGGTGTCAATGAACTTCGTCAACGGCTGAATGATGCTCCGATAGTGAGAATGCAGTGTCACCAACCGCACATCCGGCTGCCAATCCGCCCATTTCTCTTGAAACTGCTTTTCGGTGTCGCGGTCAAAAGCCACATAAACCGCAATAATCTGGTCCGGCGACAACGATTTGGCATAGTTCAAAGAATTCTCGACCACATGCGTAATCCCCGCGACAGGCACGATCATCACATTTCCTTCGATCGGGACGGCAGGCTCACATGTCGTGATTCGCAGCTGCTCGCCTACGGCCTCATAGTGCCTTTTGATTCTGTGGAACGTATAGACAATCAGGGGGAGGAAAATAAACACAGGCCAAACCTGCCCCAACTTCGTTATAAAAAAGATCAGCATGACGGTAAAGCTAATCAACGCGCCAATCAGATTGATTGTTAGTTTAACAAGCCAACCTTTTGGCTTCTCGCGTACCCACTTGACGAGCATCCCAGTTTGCGCGAGCGTAAAAGGGATGAACACGCCAACGGCATAGAGCGGAATAAGATGCTCCGTCCTGCCTTTGAAGGCGATGATCAGAATGATGGACATAATCGACAGGAAAATGATCCCGTTGGAATACCCCAAACGGTCCCCGCGAATCGTGAACATTCGGGCGATATATTTGTCCCGGGCCAAATTAACTGCCAGCAGCGGAAATGCCGAATACCCTGTGTTCGCGGCCAGAACAAGAATCATAGCCGTCGTACCTTGGATGAAATAATACATATAATTTCTCCCGAACGTTTGAGAGGCAATCTGGGAGACGACCGTTTCCTGCGCTTTAGGCGCGATGCCGTAGGCATAAGCCAAATACACGATGCCCGAGAACAAAATCGCTAGCAGCAATCCCATAGCCGCTAAGGTTTTGGAGGCATTGTTCGGTCCGGGATCTTTAAAGTTAGGGATCGCATTCGAGATCGCTTCAACCCCCGTTAAGGCAGAGCTCCCGGATGCGAAAGCTTTTAATAACAAGAACAGGGTAATGCCGGCGACCGGCGTCCCCAGAGAAGGATGCATATCCGGCGAGACAGCTCCCGTCATCCCTTTATACAAGCCAGCGCCAATTAATATGAACAAGGCCAAAATAAACAAATACACGGGATAAGCCAAAATCGAGGCGGACTCTGTGATCCCTCTGAGATTTAAGATCGTGATGGCGACAACGAGCAAGGTGGCGATATCCACATTGTACGGATGAAGCTGTGGGAAAGCAGAAGTAATGGCATCGGTCCCCGCCGAAATGCTGACCGCAACGGTTAGAATATAATCCACCAGCAAGGAGCCCCCTGCAAGCAAGCCTGCGTTTACGCCCAGATTTTCCTTCGAAACGACATAGGCTCCTCCCCCATGAGGATAAGCAAAAATAATTTGCCGATAGGACAAAATAAGGGCTAATAAAAGCACCAGCACACCTACACCGATCGGTATCGAGTACCATAGTGCCACCGTGCTTATCGTGACGAGAACAATTAGAATCTGCTCAGGTCCATAGGCGACCGAAGACAGCGCGTCAGAGGACAGGATCGCTAGAGCTTTCGTTTTATTCAGTTTTTGCTCCCCTAATTCTGCCGATTTAAGCGGCTGACCGATCAGGAACCTTTTCAAGGCAGATAATAACATCATACCACCACCAATTTTTTAAGTTCTCCCTTAAATTACCCTGTAGCATCGAATAAGAACCAAGGATCCTAATGCCAAGTTTCTACAAAAGGAGAGCCGCTTCTAGCTCCGATAAAACGAACAAAAAGAGGGCTGCCTGGAAGCAACCCTCTTCTTGTCTATTTTTCCTCAAGCCTTGCTGGCCATATCTGCTACTTGATCCAACCACGCCTTGCGTGTCGCCTCGTCGGAGCCCGGAACGGACTCGAAAAAGATGTGATACAGCACCTCGAATCCGCAGTACTCGAAAATTCCTTTGTCAGAAGTCAGCCGGAGCGCCTGCTGCATGCCACTCGCCTCATACTCGGCCAAAGATTTGCCTTGCGTGTTCAGGATGACGACTTTTTTGCCTTTAAGCAGGCCCATCTGCACCCCGTTCACATACTTATAGGCAAAACCGTAGGAGAAGACGCGCTCAATGTAGCCTTTCATGATAGCTGGCATTCCCGTCCACCAAATGGGATAAATAAAGGTAATGACATCCGCCCATTTCAAATACGCCTGCTCTTCCAAGACATCTTCACCGATCCCGCCGATGATTTCGCTGCTTTTGAGCGCTGGCTCGAACCCGATTTCGTATAAATCGCGAACCCTAACGTCATGCCCCTTTTGCTGAAGACCCTCTATAGCTGTTTGTAAAATAGCGTGATTAAAACTCACTTTAGACGGATGTGCGTAAACAATAAGATGATTCATGGGGAATGCTCCTCTCGAATTCGAATATAATTTATTATTGATTGACCAATTACTAATATTGAAAAAATTTTTTACGGCTATCTCTTTACCATCAAATCCGGCATATCCAGCGCCAACGAAACGTTGCACAGCATACCTCTGGCCAAAAAATCAGACGTCCGCGCCTCTGCCTCTTGAATCCCAGCCTCCTCAAAAGCTTGCAGCACGAACTGCTTTACATCGCTCACTCCCTGCTTCATCGCCGCACGGATAGGTGCTTCCTGGATCGTCTGCGCCTGCATTTGCAGCAATATCTCATGTCGGTAGGAATGCATAATCCCTTCGTAGGCCTGGGTGAAGCCATCCTCCAGAAGCTCTGGCGATGCAGTTTCCTTAACATGCTGAAAAGCCTGAAGGATACGCTGCCAGGAGAGTTCAAGAGCGGCTACGAGCAGCGACTCCTTCGTAAAGAAACGATATACATAGGGCTGTGAGATAGCGGCACGTTCCGCGACCTGTGCAGTGGTTGCACGATAATAACCGAATTCGGCAAACACTTCGACTGCAGCAGAAATAATATCATTGCGTCTATCGGACGACGTTACGCCTTTAACCAATTGCCGCTGCCTCCTCTCCGTAGAAAAGCTCAGTTAGTGATTGATCAATCACTAACTGAGCTTAGTATAAAACACTTGGATGGAAATTGCAATGCTTCTCTTGCAGCAACTTCCCCTGCAATCCCCGTGCCATGGTTCTCCTAATCGAGCACGGACAACGTTGTGTCCACGATGCCTTGCAGTTTCTCCCTGTCGTCCGTGGTTTTCACCAATACTCGCAGCCCTAGCAAGGCATTGTTCAAAAACTGCGAAAGCTTGACGGCGTCGTGTTGACCGGCAATTTCCCCAGTCTTTTGGGCTAACTGAACAAGCTCCAGCAGATGCGCCTCCGTTTTGGTAAAGCTCAGATTTACCTTCGCCGCGGCTTCCTCATCATGGATAGCCAACTCCACAGCGGTGTTGACCATTAAACAGCCTTTGGAGGGTTCCTTTTTTCGAATCGCCCGTTCAAACATATATCTAATCGCTTGTTTGGGAGAAGTATGTTCATCTGCATGACGGTGTATCGTAGTATCTATGAATTCGTCATACCGGTCGATAACCTTCATAAACAGCTCATGTTTGCCCCCGAAGGTATCATAGATGCTTCTTCGGTGGACGCCCATTTCCGTGACTAAATCCTGCATGGATGTTTTTTCATAGCCTTTCTCCCAGAATACGTCCATCGCTTTACCCAGCACGGTGTTGACTTCAAACTCTCTGTTTCTAGCCATACGCTACCCCCTTCATACAGAGATTAGTATAGCATTTCGGTCCTCTTGCAACTAGAACAGGGTGGTCAACCGATCCGAAGTGTACCGGACCAGCTCGTTGTCCCGGCCGTCGCGAATTTTGACAGCCCAAGCCGGATCTGCCAAGATGGCGCGGCCGATTGCGGCAAGGTCAAACTCGTCCCGAGCAAGCCGCTCCACCAATTCGTCGACCATTTCGTGTTCGTCTTTGGGATGGGATGGCTCGGATTCAAGCCCTACGGAACCGACGGTGATCGTGGGTTTGCCTGTCAGCTTCTTGGTCCAGCCTGCAAGGTTCAGCTCCGATCCCGGGAACTCCGGCTCCCAGAAGCGGCGGGTGGAGCAATCGAAGATATCCACGCCCGCTTCCACCAGCGGTGCCAGAAACTGAGCCAGCTCCTCAGGCGTTTTGGCCAGCTTAGCGTCATAGGAACCCACTTTCCACTGCGAGAATCGCAGAATAATGGGGAAGTCCGGTCCGACCGCTTGGCGGCAAGCTTCGATGATCTCCACGGCAAAACGGGTCCGCGCAACCAAGTCGCCTCCGTAGCGGTCTGTCCGTCGATTCGTTTTTTCCCAAAAAAACTGATCGATCAAATAGCCGTGCGCGCCATGCAGTTCCACGCCGTCGAAGCCAAGCCGCTTTGCGTTCGCAGCGCCTTCCGCAAAAGCTTTGATGATGTCGGCAATCTCCGCTTCCGTCATGGGCTCGCCGGCTTTTTCTCCCATTAGATCAATGCCTGAAGGGGAGATCGACGGCGCATCCAAATTCGGCTCAGAGCGAGTCCTCCTGGTGATCCCTACGTGCCAAAGCTGGGGAACAATTTTCCCTCCGGCCTTATGCACTTCTTTTACAACATGAGCCCAGCCGTTCAACGCGGCTTCCCCATGGAAATTGGGAATGTTGGGGTCGCCTGTCGCAGCAGGATGGTCGATGACGGTGCCTTCCGTCACGATCAGGCCGACGCCATTCTCCGCCCGTCTGCGATAATAGGCGGCAACATCCGCTCCCGGTACGCCATTCGGAGAAAAGCTTCTGGTCATAGGAGCCATTACAATACGATTGGATAAGATCAGCTGATTTAACGTAATGGGTTGAAACAGCGGTTGAACGGATTGCTTGTGACTAATACTCATGGGAATCCCTCCATATATCTTGCTTTATCACGATCGTTATTGTTACTTTCTCCTTCGTTTTGCCGAATTATTTGTTAAACTGCGGATATGGCAACTGCGGCCTTATTCTTGCGAATTCTCAGCGCTATAATCGCTGCAAGCAAGCAAACGAAGCCCGCGGCTACAAACGGCACCGTATAGCTGCCAAGCAGTTCACGCAGGAAGCCTGCGCCGTAAGCGGCCGTAGAAGCACCAGCTTGGTGAGCCACTAGAATCCAACCGAAAATCATACCGGCTTTCTCTCTGCCGAACGTATCGGATGTCAGCTTCGCTGTCGGCGGAACGGTTGCGATCCAGTCCAAGCCGTAAAAAACCGCGAAGATCGTAAGCTGCGTATACCCGGCACCCAGTGCGTAAGGAAGGAAGATCAGCGATAAACCGCGCAATCCGTAGTACCAGAACAGCAGCCATCTGCTATCGAAGCGATCCGACAGCCATCCTGAAAATGTCGTCCCTACAAGATCGAATATGCCCATCAGAGCGAGTAATCCTGCGGCAGTAATGATGGGGATGTTGCTATCCCCGCAGGCTGCAATCAAATGCGTACCGATCAAACCGTTCGTTGAGAAGCCGCAAAAGAAGAAGGTGCCTGCCAGCAGCCAGAACGTCCCGCTCCGCATCACCGAGAGCAGCGTTCGAATCGGGGTAAGCAGCAAATTTCCTTGGAAAGGCGCCGGTTTAACGATCTCCGTTGTGCCCAGAGGTGCCGCCCCCACATCATACGGGTGATTTCTCATCCAGATCGCAATGACAGGCAGCAGCACCAGAAGCGCCGCCATAATCACATAAATGGCATTGCGCCATCCGTTCTCACTTGTAATCTTGGCTAACAAGGGGAGAAACAGCAGTTGTCCGGTCGCCGCACTGGCTGTCAGCAAGCCAATGACCAATCCTTTGTGCTTAACGAACCAACGATTCGCAACGGTTACGCCTAGGACATTCGCCATCGCCCCCGTGCCAATACCGCCTAGAATGCCCCACAGCAGCATAAGCTGCCATACTGCGGTAATAAACGGTGTAAACCCTAAAGACAGGAGCATTAGGAATATCGCGGAGACCATCGTTCGGCGAACACCGAATTTGGCCAGCATAGCAGCCGAGAAAGGTCCAATTAACCCGTACAGCAATATTCGAATCGAAATAACGCCTGAAATCGATGCGCGGGTCCAGCCGAATTCTTGTTCAAGAGATTGAATAAGAACGCTTGGAAACGAACTGATACCTGCGGCCACCAGCAGCGTCAGGAACACAATGCCGATGACGACCCACCCGTAATAAAATCTTGAAACCTGACTTTCTGTTGTCATCTCCTTCACCCCCTGCTATTGATTGAGAATGATCGTTCCCAAATATAAATTGTATGATACACGATGCCATTCAATCATGTCAATGAAAAGACATCCCGGCGCGCCTAAAACCCTGCATACTTTTACCAAATATGAACAAAATACACAAAAAGATTATACAGAACGGAGTCACCCACGATGCGATACTCGAATTGGTTTTTAGGAAAAAAGTACCGCACAGTTCAACGAGCAAATCCTCAAGCTCAAGCTCAAGCTCAACCTCAATCTTATAACGATTTCCTTGATCTTTCTTTGTCACAGAACTTATCGGTGCTTCGTACTATTTTTACGTTATCTCCCGATCTCGTTATACGGGAATTCACGATCTCATATACAGAGGAGCAAGCAGCGCTTGTCTACCTGCAAGGACTTGTCGATAAAAACTCAATCAACAATAATGTGATGCGGCCGCTTCAATTCGATTCCGAAATAACGGGCCCCGACGGCAGCTTCCGGTTATCGATCGGTCAAATTCACAAATTGAACGCATGGCCTCAGATCGAGAATGCGATCTTGCAAGGGCGCAGCGTACTTTTTGTGAACGGGCGTTTGGAGACGTATGCCTTGGATACGCAAGGATGGCCGCAGCGCGCAATCGAGGATCCTTCCATGGAAGCCTCCATAAAAGGCGCGCATCAAGGCTTTGTCGAGACGGGAACGCAAAATATCGCCTTAATCCGGCGCTATATTGCCAATAGGGAATTGAAAATAAAGGAGTTCACCATAGGACGAAGATCCAATTCCACCATCTCTGCTCTCTACCTGGCGGATGTCGCGCATCCCGAGGTTCTTCAGGAGTTAGAAGACCGGCTTGCCAGATTAGATGTCGATACCGTGATCAACACCGGTGAACTGGCGGAATATATCGAGGATAATCCCTACTCGCCTTTCCCCCAATTTATATTGACAGAAAGGCCCGATGCAGCCGCTTCACAAATATTGCAAGGAAGAATTGTCGTCGTCGTGGATCGCTCTCCTAGCGTCATTGTTGGTCCTGCTACCTTCACTTCCTTTTTCCAAGCCGTCGACGACTACAGCACACGCTGGTCGATTGCTACTTTTATACGCCTGTTAAGAATGTTCGCCTTTTTCATTGCTGTGTTTTTACCGGCATTCTATATTGCCGTTATTTCCTACCACTTTGAGATTATACCTGTGAAGCTGCTGCTCACCATTGGGGAGTTCAGAGGAAAGGTGCCGTTTCCTCCATTCGTGGAGGCTGTCATCATGGAGATTACACTGGAAATGATGCGCGAAGCAGGCATACGCTTGCCTGCTCCTGTCGGGCAAACGGTTGGAATTGTTGGCGGCATTGTCATCGGACAAGCGATTGTACAAGCGGGACTCATCAACAATATCATGGTGATTGTCGTCTCTTTTACCGCGATCGCCTCTTTCATCCTTCCCAATTATGACATGGTCGCAGCGATTCGCCTCATCCGCTTTGCCATGATGATTGCGGCTTCCATGTTCGGATTTGTCGGCATCGTTATCGGCATGATGACCATGATCGGACATCTCATTGCCCTCGAGTCGCTCGGGACGCCTTACAGCACTCCTATCGCGCCGATTCGCTTTGTTGATTGGAAGGATGCCTTCGTACGATTGCCGGTTTGGATCATGCGCAAGCGCCCTGTGTCCACCAGAGCCATTCAACCAACGAGACTGGGAAATAATCGTCCAAAAGGTGATGGGGAATGAGTGGATCTGCGAAAAATAAGATTACCAGCCTGCAATACATCCTGATTAATACAGGCATGCAAGTGAGCGTCTTTTTTCTTGCTCTACCACGCATCTTATTCGAGGAAGCAGGCACGGACGGATGGATCTCGCTCATCATCTGTTGGTTCATCACCGTGCTTGCAAGCTTGGCTATTATTAAGGTGATGAGCCGACAGCCAGAGGGTACTTTACTGGATCTGTTAACGAGTTATGGAGGGAAGTGGGCCGGGAGAGCAGCCGCAATCGCACTTTTTCTCTATCTCCTTTATTTTGCATACAGCTCCCTTATTCAAACGACGCTGATTACCAAAGAATGGCTCTTACCGCAAACGTCCGCCTATTTAATTATCCTGATGCTGCTGATTCCCACGTATGTAGTCGCCATTTCGGGTATAAGAGTCATAGGCAGATACGCAGAGATTACCGGGCTCCTTTCGTTATGGATTCCATTTGTTTATTTACTTCCGCTGAAAGAGGCTCACTGGCTTCATTTGCTTCCCATCGCGGGGGAAGGCTGGCGACCTATAAGCGCAGGCCTTCCGTTTGGGCTTTATTGCTTTCTGGGCTTTGCAACCACCTTTATTTTGTACCCCTACTTACAGAATAAGCGGCAAGCTTCAAAAGTCATAACCATTTCCAATACATTGACACTGCTCCTGCATCTGTTCGTGACGATGGTTTGCTACGTGTATTTCAGTCCTGACGAAATTGCTACCTACAATGAACCCGCGATCAATGTATTAAGGGTCATTGAATTCAAATTTGTAGAGAGGATTGAGGTCATCTTTATTGCGCTCTATCTGTTAATATTTTCCCTTGGCTGGATTCCTGCTCTGTACATGTGCGCATACTGCACCAATTGGCTGACAGGGATGCAGAGTGAGCGTAATCACTTCCGCGTCCTATTGCTAATTCTAGCCGTAGGCTCCTACTTTTACATACCGACTTTACATCAAAATGAAAACTTGGAGCGACTCTTCCTACGCGTCGGTATCGGCGTTGAATACGCCTTTCCCCTACTTCTGCTCATGTGTCTCTGGCTGCTTGACCGTCTCTCCCGGAGGAAGAACGCATGAACAAACGCTGGCTTGGTCTCCTGTTAATTGCCGTCATGATCAGCTCTTCAGGATGCAATGATCGATTGGATCTCGAAGATGCCGCGTTCCCGCTTCTCGCCGGTTTTGATCTCGATGAGAAGAACAACCTGCGCACCTATGTTGCGCTCCCTGTATTCAGCAATAGTGCCCGGAAGAAAACCTATAAGCTTGCCGTCACCGCTCAATCGCTCGGACAGACAAGACAAGAATCGGACGCCCATTGGCCTACCGTTTTTCAAGGCAGGAAGCTGCTTGTCATGCTTGTCAGTAAACGTCTTGTGGAGCATGATGACTGGTTTAGGATACTGGACGTTTTTTCCCGCGATGCGAAGAACCCCTTAACCAGCAGACTGATCCTGTACGATGGGCCACTGTCCGAACTCGTTTTTCTGAATCAAAAGGATGAACCGTTCCTTCCTCTGCTGCTTCGGGGCATGGTGGATACGAAGAGCGGGAGATCGGAAACCGTAAAAACAACCTTTCAAGATATGCACCGGCTGCGATTTGAAAAAGGGAAAACACCCTCTATCGCTGAAGTTCGCTTGGATCACGAAATTAGACTAAGCGGCTCTGCCCTACTGGATCATGGGGGCAAATATGTCGATTCCCTGGATGCGCAAGAGACCATCCTGATGAAAATTTTGCAAAATGAGGCCAAAAGTGCGGTTAGCTTGACGCTTGCCATACCAGGCCATCCCAAACGAGGCCCGCTTAATGCCGACAGATTAAGTTTCAACACCGATAAGGTCAAGACGACAATTAAAACTTACTTCCATGATGATAACTTTCAATTCGATTTTGCTGTCCGTCTCTCCGTCGGCTTAACAGAACGATTGTTTCCATATGATGTGAAAAATAAATCTGCGGAACTGGAGAAGGCGATTGCCTTGGAGCTACAAAAGCAGCTTGTGCGCCTCATTAGCAAAATTCAATCCCATCGCATTGATCCGATCGGACTAGGCATTCAAGCGCAGGCCTTCGCCTATAAGCCTTACAAAAAAGTTGAAGATCAGTGGGGGGAAGTGCTATCGCAGGCAGCCATTAACGTAACTGTCAAAGTGAGTATAGACAATATGGGGGCTGTAAAGTGACAATCATGAACGAAGAAAAAGGGGGATGGTCTATGAACAAGCTACTGCAGTATGTCCTGCTTTTAGCCTTATTGGCCATTCTGCCAGGCTGCAGTGACCGGTTGGATATGGAAAATGCCTCGATTCCCTTGACGCTCGGTTTGGATCTAGGGCAAGACAACGAGCCGATCATGTACTCGACGTTCCCGGTGTTCAACAAAAATGTAAAGAAGAAAACACAGGAAACGGAGGTGCGGGCACCTTCCTTTCGTCAGTCAAGATCCAAACAGGATGCCCATTCGGCAGGTGTTTTCTCAGGCAAGAACTATCAAGTCTTCCTCGTCGGTAAACGGATGCTTATGCAGGAGGACTGGTTTCAGATGTTGGATGTCTTATTCCGTGATCCCAAAAACACAGTTTCAAACCGAGTCCTCGTGTATGACGGCCCACTGGAGGAGCTCATCTACTTGAATCCCAAGGATCAACCCCTTCTTCCCATCCTGCTGCGCGGAATGGTGGATACAAAGAGCTCCAAAGCCGAAACGGTGAAAACGAGCGTACAGGAATTGCACCGGCAAATATACGAGAAAGGAATAACCCCTGCCATCTCTGAGGTTAGTCTGGACGCCAGCAAAAATATTAAATTGAACGGAACGGCGCTTTTGAATCATAAAGGGAAATATGTCGCTTCCTTAGATGTTGCGGAAACGGTTCTCCTCCGGATTTTGCAAAATAAGGTGGAGAAATCCGCCAGTATAACCGTTACCATTCCCGGAGAGACCCAAAAAGGCCCGTTCCATACCGACAAAATCAGCTTTTCTACCGATCAGACGAAAACGGAAACGAAAGCGCGAACCTCCTCAAATAAAGGAAAGTTTCGTTTCGATATTTACATAAGAATGAAAATCAGCCTATACGAAATGCTTTTTCCCCACGATGTAGAGAAAAATGCTCCAGAGCTTGAGCAAAAAATCAGCGAACAAATGTTAAAGCAATTCGACAGCCTGATCAAGAAAATACAGCAAAACGCTATTGATCCGATCGGACTTGGCCTGCATGCCAGAGCCTTCGAATATGAGGAATATAAAAGAGCGAAAAACGATTGGGGCAAAGCCCTTTCCGATGCGGACATTCGAGTTAAGCTCAAAGTAACAGTTGATGCAATGGGACCCGTCAAGTAAGGCTGCCGGAAGATCTGGAAGGAGGATAGGAATTGAAGAAATATGCTTATAATGAGATCACTCTTATGCAATTCATCTGTATCCTTTCCGGTGCTCAAGTGAGCGTAGGCTTGCTGGCCCTTCCTCAGCTCCTGGCACAGCGCGCCGGAACGGACGGCTGGATCGGCATTCTCATCGTTTGGATGATCAATTTGGCGGCAAATTTAATCGTTGTTCAGGTGATGAAGAAATATCCGGATGGTACCATTCTGGATCTTTTAGCCCACTACTTTGGCCCTTGGGCCGGGAGGATCGGAGCTGTGATTCTCGCCTTTTACTTCTTTCTATATGGCTACGTCGGAATTACGAGGACGATTCTCTATGTGAAACAGTGGCTCCTTCCACAAACCTCTGCCTTTAAGATTATGTCTTTGCTGCTGATTCCCACTTACACGATTGCCCGTAATGGCATTCGCATCATAGGGCGGTACGCTGAGCTTGTTTTTTTTATTTCCATGTGGATACCGTTCGCTTATTTGCTAACGCTTAAAGACGCTCAGTGGCTCTACCTGCTGCCTGTGCTCAAAGAAGGTTGGCTGCCTGTGTTCCATGCAGCGGGAGCAGCCCTCCTTTCTTTTAGCGGGACAGGAATCCTATTGATCTTATATCCATTTCTGCTGCATAAGCAGCAAGCGACGGCCGGTGTCTTGATCTCTAATACCATGTCGATGCTCGTGTTCCTCCTGATCACACTGATCTGTTTCGTCTATTTCACTCCAAACGAAATTAAGGAATATAACGAACCCGTCGTTAGCGTACTGAAAAACATTGAATTTAAATTCATCGAACGGATCGAAGTTGTTTTTATCTCCTTTTATATCTTCATGTTCTCATTGTCCTGGATTTCCACCTTCCATACATTCGCATTTTGCACAAGTTGGCTGCTGAACAAGGAGGATCATCGCAATGCTTTGCGTGTGCTCTGTCTTCTTCTCGCCCTTGTCACCTTTCTGCTCATGCCTACTTTTAATCAGAATGGCATCATGGAAAGATGGCTGGCGAGATTTTCTATCGGGATTGAATATATAGCCCCTGTAAGCTTGCTGATGTATCTCTGGCTACGCAAGAAAAAGATAAAGCGGTCCTAATTGCGAAGCCGCTTAGGAGAAATTGTTTACGTTTGCCGTCAAATCCTCCGTAATTTTACCAAGCGTATTCACTTCCTGTTGAATCTTGGCAGTTGTTGCAACCTGATCATTGGCTCTAGTGAGAACGTCTGATGTACCGGCCGCGAATCCTTGCGCTATCTCCAGCATCGTCTCATTCGTAGCGCTAATCTCCTCGGCATTCGCCGAAATGTGCTCCGCCACTTCGGACAAATCGATGAGCTGCGCCGATATTCGCTCAATCTCAGCCGTAATCCGGCCGAATACAACGGAGACCTTATCGGTTTGAGCCACGCAGTGATCAATGCCCTCTGTATTCTGGGCCGCTATGCTGGATGTCGTGTCGATATCGCCGCTGATCAGAGAGATGATCGTTTCAATTTCATGGGCCGAACGTTTCGTCTGGTCCGCCAGCGTTTTAATCTCAGCGGCTACGACGGCAAAGCCTCTTCCGCTCTCACCCGCTCTGGCCGCTTCAATCGAAGCATTTAAAGATAAAAGATTCGTCTGACTGGAAATCGTTGCGATGGTTTTGATAATCAAATCGATCTGCTTGTATCTATTCCGCAAAGTATCCAGCGCCGCAAGGAAGTCGACGTTTCCGGCTTCAACCGTCCCGATATGCGCTTTCAGATCCGTAATTTGTTGATTGCCCTTAGCCGCATTGTTTACGACGCTGTTTGAAGAATCGGAAACAGAACCTGCATTCTCGGCAATTTTATTAATTCCTACGGCGATTTCACTGACGGCTTTCACCGTTTCGCTTAGACTTGTGATGGTATCTTTGCTCTTCTGATTCAGGGAATTTGTACTTGAAGCAATCAAATCGGATGCATTCGCATTGGCGGTTGCCGAGTCCGAAATGACAGATGAAGATCCGGAAAGCGCCAAAACAATTTCTTTGGTATTCCGGATTAAGTCGCGAATCGAAGCTATGGCTCTATCCACATCAGCGGCCAGTTTTCCGATATCGCTCGAGGATGACGTAGCAATCGGCTGGCCATTCAAATCTCCTTTCGCCACTCTCACCATGTTGCTCCGAATGCGGCTAATTAATTTGACATCTTTACGGCTCACCCATATCGGGAACATCGCGCAAATCACCGAAACGATCAGTAAGGTTGAAACATTGCGAACAACCATTGCGCGTGTGCCGTCATAGAACTCTTCGGTGTAAGCGCCAATGCAGATGCTCCAGTCCCAAGGCTCAAACCGGGTCACATAAGCCATTTTCTCCCGAGGCTGGCTCTCGCCGCTGTTCATCCAATTGTATACGTAAAATCTCTCCTCCGCTTTTTCATTTTTGCTCACCTTGACCAAGTCCTGCATGATATACTTTCCGTCCATCACGACATCGCTTAAGTTCACACCTTCTTTTCCCAAAGGATGCATGACCGAATTTTGTTGGCTGTCCAGTGCAAAGACATAACCGCTCTCCTTGAAGAGAAAATGCGAACTCTTGTAGTCCCGAATGGGCACCCCCTCGTCCGACAGCTTAACGATTTTGCCTGCCAGCGTGTCCTTTGCCATCTCCTGTGCTTTCTGAAGAGGCAGTCCAAACTCTTTAACGGCTCTATCCAAATTATCCAGAATAGCTGCCGCCGTTTCTGCTAGATTCATCAGCTCTTCTTTGTTGCTTTCCACTTGATGCTTCGCAAACAAATAAGTTTGATAACCTGTAATCGAGGCGCTTAACATCATACTTATCACCAACGACAAAATCAGTCTGAAGCTTAAGGTGTTGAACCTGTCCAAATTCATCCCGTATCCCCCCATTTTATCAACTGTTCCTCTGAATCTAGTCGCCTTTTGCTTTTTCAACGATCATGGCTTGATCCCCCGTAATCGACACAGCTTCAATTGGCATCTGCGAAATTCGCACACGTTGATTCGGCAAGAAAACTGCATTATCTGTCAAATACACTTCCGAGCAGGCCTCTAAGTTGAACAGCGGTTTTCTTGCAGGCGAGATGCCGACGACCTCATTTGCTTGGAAGACCAATCCTTGCACTCCTTGGGCCTCAACCACCGTTGTTCCGTCTAAATAGAAAAAATTATGTTCAATCGTTATGTTATGAACGACGGGATCCGTCGAAATCCGGATGACAGGGTCGCCACACTTGATAAAATAGTTATGAGCAATCGTCGCCTCACTGGCCGCGCCCGCTTCAAAGGGTCGATCACCGTCCTCCTCGATCAGAATGCCGCTCATTGACATTCGGTGGAACGCATTGTGCTGAATCACAGCCTTGCCCCCGGCACAAATGCGGATACCTCGCTCAGGAACGCTGGCAAAGCGATTTCCTATGATCTCCACTTGCGGATTCCATCGCATACCGCGCATACTCACGCCTCCGCCATGCGAGCCTAGAAAGTTGTTATGATAAACAATCAGTTTCCCTTTACAATTTACCATCCGGATAAAATCGGAAAAGGACGCCGCCGTTCGCCCGGTTTCTTGCCTTGGCGCAAAAGTTAGATTTTGCAAGGTAATCTGTTCGGAGTAATGGGCTGCCATGCCTGTTCCAGGCATATAGCCGAAATGAACCTGATCGAACACGATATTCTCACTCTGAACGATCAACGTCCCTGCCTGATCACAGATGCCATCCCGCATCTGATAAATATGCCCTATATGGGCCTCAGGCCGCGCACTGTAATGGAGTCTGACCTTGAACGGCTCAAGCTCTTCGGCACGGGTGGCCTCCGATACGGGATTGTTGGTGCGCCATGTTCGGCTCGTGTGCGGATCCGTTACTTGTGAGGAACCTGAGGCGGATCTCCATCCCTCGCCAACCCAGACCAATTGCCCTTGTTCGATGGCGTACCAGGAATCCGGATGGATGGTAAAATCAATAGCACCCTTATGGACCCCATCTACGCACATTTCCGAGACCGTAGGCCGCTCAAAATCGATAACTGCTTGCCTGATCTCGATGTTCCGGCTGTCGTCAATCACAAAGGGGGTCATCTTCCCATGGAAAACCAGCAATGCCCCGTTGCCTTCAATCGTAATATTGGACATTCCCTTCAAATGAATGCCGATATGTATCATGTGATCTTGATCTTCCAATTCAGAAGTTGATCTGGATATGCTGTACACTTCCTTGCTTGCATGGGTATCATAAAAATCGTACCGGCCGCTCTCAAATTGGATGATAACCCTGTCATCGATTCCCCCTGCCATGTTTAGTATGGTTCTCAATGCCTCGCAGGCGTCTTCGCCTGTATCTGGTTTCACCCCGTAATCTCTCATCCGAAATATGGTCGCACCGTTCTCCTCCATCGCCACCCCCCTTTCGTATCCGGCCCGTCTATTTGAATCCGGGAATTTTAGCTGTTTTCGCATTCTTCACATACATGTCGCTATACTGCTGTACGAACTGGTCCGCCGTCATTCGGCCTGCTATCAATTCCGTATACGCAGCCACCATCTCTTCATAAGGCAACGGCACGACATAGACGTCATCGCCATGCCTTGCTATGTTCCCTGCGTTTATAATAGCTTGAACGTCTTGTAAAGCCGGAGATAATTGAGCCGAGACATCAACATCTTTAAATGCGCTGATGCCAGGCGACTTCACCAAATATGACTTTACCTGTTCCTTCTCGGACAAATACCGCAGCAAGTCTTTCGCAGCCTCAGCATGTGGGCTGTTCTTGGCAATATACATATGAGCGGCTCCGCTTAAAGCCATTTTTGCCGTGCCTTCTTTGTTCGGAAGGGGGAAGAAACCGATGGATGCTTCCCCCTTCTGATTGAGAAATCCCGAATCGAAGAAGGACCCTTGGATAACCATAGCGGCTTTGCCGTCTGCCAAAGCTTGCTTCTGCTGATCATACGTTGACATTAGATTCCGATTCAGATACCCCCGTTTCACCCATTCCTCAACCTGTTGATATTGGTAAACAAATGAAGGAATGTCCGTCCATTGAAGTTGGTTTCTGTTTAGTTGCTCCCACACCGACGAATCGGAGCCGCCAACTAGACCGATTACGGCATTTCTGTGCTGCAGCATCGTCCATCCGTCTTTGGCAGCAAAATACAAAGGAGTGAACCCTCTTGCTTGAATGGCGGCAAGATTTTGATTGAAGCTATCCATCGTCTTAGGGACGGAAAGCCCCAAATCGTTGAAAATCCGCTTATTATAGAACACCCCCCATGCAGCTAAAGGCATCGGCCCCGGAAAAGCATACATCTTGCCATCCGTATACTTCAGCATTTGGAGCGCGGCATCATTCAATCTGGATTCGAAGGCTTCGCCGCTAACTTCCAATAACTGGTTGGGCACATCGTACTTTTCATATTGCCCCATGAAAATGTCAACATGATCACCATCCGCTAGTTCAGCTTTCACCAGATTGTCATACTGGTCATCCTGAATAGCTTGAATATCCACTTTATTGCCTGTTTTCTTTTCCCAATTCGCCACCAAACCTAGAATACCACCGTAATTTGAATGGCTTGTCGTAATCATATAACGGATGGTGACGCCCTCGTTCCCCCTCGTTTCCCGGTCAGGTCCGCTCTGAGCCTTACCGCTTTCTTCACCGGTTATCTCGGTATTCGCACTTCCCTCGCATGCGTTCAGCCCGATGGCAAACATACACGCTGTTGCTGCTGTTAACATCCGTTTCATCATCAAATTCGTAATAGGCCTCCTCGATGTATGGGAAGAAAAGGTTAATATGATTAAATATTAAACGTTATTACAAGTATAGGTGGTGCTTATTCCCATATAAATACACAAATTTGACTTGATGCTTTATATAATTTTTACTAACCTTTTAATCGTTTTCAAATACGGATATACTATCACTAATCCTGACTAAGCCGGAGCTGCTCTGCGATGATAAACAAATTCGGATTTCAAGGCAAAATTTTTCTTGTTTTCATCATCATTTTTGTAGGCATGGTCACCTTTTTCTCTACTTATTTATACGTGTATATGAAACGAACGCTAATCCACACAGATCAAATTAATCTTGCCCCGGTTACGCAACAAATATCAGATCAAATCGATACGCTATACAAAGAGCTTGGCAATGCGGCTATCAGCTACACGAACGATCTAGAAAACCTGGAATTGATGATTGATCTGTATCATGAATCCGGGAACAGTTCTGCGGCTCCGCTCGTTTATAAAACAAAGTTGGCCATAAATTTGAACACGATTTATAACGCAGTCAGCCATCTATATAAAGTCATCATTTTTATTCCGGAAAAAAATATTTTCTTCACCTACATTCGGGATGAACATCTAGTGGAAAGCATTCCTGCGAGATACGCCTACCCAAGCAACGGTTCGACGAATCGGCGATTAACGAATATGCCGCCTCATTTGGACGACTGGTCATCCCTCCCCCAAAGGGTCATTTCCGTCGTGAGCAAATTCAGCACACCCTACAATAAAGATTTCGGGATGATTGAAATTCAAATTCCTTATCAATCGTTGGAAAGAGTGGGTTCAATTAAGAGTAAGAACGCCGGAAAAGAAGTCCTTATTTTCGACGATAACGGCTCTCTGCTCTTTCCTTATCTTTCCGAAGACGATTGGGAGAGAGAAACCCGAACACTCCGGTTGATACAAGCAATCAAAGCACACGGAATGAACTATGGCGAAATTTCCGTCGATAACCGGTCGTTTCTCTATAGCTCTTTCAGATCCGACTATACGGGGTGGACAACCGTGATGACCGACGATGAAAGAATGCTCCAAAAGAATGTACGCGATTACAAAAATATTATCGTGCTGTCAAGTTCGCTCATTTTATTCACTGTACTCATCGTTTACTATATTCTTATCCAGAGGTTGACACGGCCGCTTAAACTACTCACACAAAAAGTAAGAACGGTAAGCCTGGACAACCTTTCAATGAAAGTGACAAGCACGGAGCCTAACGAATTCAAGCTGCTTCATCAATCTTTCAATGACATGCTCGATAAAATCCGAGAATCGATCAATAACGAGTATGAGTCGCGCATTCGGGAAACGGAGGCGCATTCCTCTGCGCTGCAAGCGCAAATTAACCCGCATTTCATCTACAATACGCTCAGCGTCATCACCGCTCATTGCGAGGATAGCGGTGCGGATGTTGCGGCGGATATGTGCTACCGGCTGGCGGGGATGATGCGGTATACCGCTTCCTCTTCGTGCAAAGATGTGCTCCTTTCCGAAGAAATCGGACATTCGATCGATTTTCTGGAACTGATGAAGCTGCATTATGATGACAGCTTGGAATATGAAATTCACTTGCCCGAACCGCTGAATGCCATGCGGGTTCCCAAACTTACGCTTCAGCCCTTGGTGGAGAATTGCATCAATCACGGCTTCGAACACGTGCTCCCGCCTTGGCGAATTCGAATTTATGGTACAATGTTAAGTCCTGACCATTGGGAAATCACGATTGAAGATAACGGTTCCGGCATAGAGCCGGTTCAATTGGCTGAACTTTCTAGGCAGTTAACCTCTTATCGTGATAATTATGAACATGGCAAACTATTAACGAACTTAAAGATCGGCGGATTAGGCATTTTAAATACGTATGCAAGACTCATCATCTATTTCGGAACCCATTTTTATTTCCATATTACGAATCTGGAAGAACGCGGCTGTAAGATTCAACTGGGTGTCAGGAGACCACTGGAGGAGGAGGCATCATGATTAATGTGGTAGTGGTGGAAGATAAACATCCGATATTGCGCAGTATTGTTAGAAAAATAGAAAATTACAGTCCCGATCTCAACATCGCCGGCCAATTCACGGACGGTCGGTCCGCACTGCAGGCCATTAAACAGCTCAAGCCGCACCTTGTGTTTACCGATATTCGGATGCCAGGCATAGATGGGCTGAAGCTTATTGCTGAAGTGAAGGCGCTTGCGCCTGAAACGACATTCATTATCATTAGCGGGCATGAGGAATTCGACTATGCAAGGCAAGCGATACAGCTTGGCGTAGTGGAGTATTTACTGAAGCCCGTTACAGAGCAGTCCATCCGTGACATCTTGGACAAAACCGTGCCGAGTATTCTCATGAATAAACAAGCTGCCGAATATCGAATAATCTCCCATGCGATCAAACGCTGGAGCTCTCCTTCGCAGGTGGAATACGAAGATTTAAGCTACGAGAGCTTTTTCGTTATGCTGATCTGCGCAGGATCATTATCGAAGCTATTTATTGATGTCGCCAATCCGCTGCATGATATCTGGCTTCGTACCGATCTTAAAGCACTATTAAGTGCTCGATTCCCGAGCCTTCAACCTTACTGGATTATGGACGGCGAGTCCATGAACGAAGCCGTTATCGTCTTCAGCTCTACCCGCGAACAAGCCATCGATTTGCAAGCAATTGCGAATTATCTTATGGAAAAACTATCCCATTCCAATATTCCTGCTACGGTTGCCATCAGCAACAGAGTGATTACGCTTTCCAAATTGAAGTTGGAGTACCAAATCACAAGAACCGCTTTGCGCAAGTATTTGCTGTTTGGTCAATCGAGTATCGTTTTCGCAGAAGATGTCAAATGGCATTCACCTCACGAGCCTCTACGAAAGCAAATCTATGATGAGCAGAAGCTCGTTTCCTTATTTAAAGGCAGGAAAAAAAAGCTCTTTTTCATGGAAATCGAATCGATGCTGCAAAGCTGGGAAATGAGCGGTATGACGCAGAATGCCATAGAAGATTGCCTGTATCAAATTTTGTATGCATGCAGCAAATCCATCGTGGGCAAGCCCCCTACGGACAGCGATCTAAAGCTGGAACTTGATGAAGTCATCTCGATTTCCAATGACTATCCATCCCTGCTAAGGAATACATCCTTTCTTTTTGAAAACGTCTTTCTCCAAATCGAACATACAGAGCCAAGTCCCAAAATTGTGAAAGACATCATGGAACAGGTCGATGCTTACTTTCAAAGGCATATGTCCGATGAAATCTCCGTCAATGACATTGCGGACCGGGTAAACTTGAACCTCTCGTACTTGAGCAGAGAATTCAAAAAATATAAAGGCATCACTCCGATCGAGTACCTGACTCAACTCAGAATCGACAAAGCCAAGCAATTGCTTGCCGATGAGTCGAACCTGAAATTCAAAGATATTGCCCCTTTAGTTGGTTTCAGCAACCAGTATTACTTTAGCAGAGTGTTTAAATTCATTACAGGCATAACGCCAACGGAATATAAAAATTCCCGCTTCAAAATAACGGCATCAGAATATAACAAAAGCACCATCGAGTGATGGTGCCTTGGGTATGAAAAGTGGTTTTGCCGGATATGGTTGGTGCATGTGGATTAGACCGCTATGTCAGCGATGATCTCTTCCTCCAAAGATAACCGGATTTGATCCCAAAATACTTGCATCTGATACTGATTAATCAAATACTGCGCGATCGCTTCAAGCAAATTCCCTTGTGTGAGGATTTGACTTCGACCTTCGGCGAATATTTCGGCCGAGAAGCCCAGATCCTCATCCCACATCAGCTCAACATCAACATCATTTGGCTTGAGACGCTTGCGTTCCGCCATGTGCAGACAAACCGCATTCACGATTTCTTGTTCCGCTAACCGCATGCTGATTACCTCTCCTGATTCTGATTCAACTTCCTTCTTTCTTTGAAGTAAGCTACAATCCGCATAATAACAACCACTAAGACAACAACCGCTAGAACGTTCACTAATAATCCAAGTATATTACCAAGTGCTCCCAAGCCCCCGAATAAGCCTCCGAACAACATGCCAGCCAAGCCCCCGATTAACAAGCCTTTCATTAAACCTCCGCTGAAAAATCCGGGCTTTGTAGCGGGTGTTGTGGCGCCGGGCGTTTTGGTTGTCGAACTGCTAGGTTCATTTTTGGAAACGTTATTGGTTGGCGCCTTTTGTTGCTCTGTCGGCGTGTAGCTCTTGCGTGGCGCTTTATAAGAAGATTTCGCTTCTACCAACGTTGGTACGGTAAAGGAGAACACCAGCATACTTGCCATAATCAGCATTACTAATTTCTTGAACATCGTGTCATGACCCTCCTGAGATATGGTTAATATGAAAGTTTTATCACTTTCGTCTTATTCTATACGTCCTATATCAGATTTGGTTTCAAAAGTGCTGCATATAGACGTCATTAATCGACAAAAACGCCGTTTCCCTCATAACCCGTTCATGCTTGGCGCATAGAAAAACCCCGATGAAGTTACCCTTCAACTGATTTCTTTCGACATGAAAAAGCCCCCCCTACAGTATCAGGCTATTTCACCTGTCTACTGTATGGGGAGCATATCCGTCGTCTATGATGACTTTTGGGACGGAACAGACCGTTTAGATTATGATTAGTTAATGAATCCTACCGTTTGCAGCAGACGTTTCAGCAGGACAGCCGCTTCGGCACGGCTAGCGGTTGCGGAAGGCTCAAACGCATTTGCGCTCTTGCCGTTCAACAGCCCCGCCGTTACCCCTTTGGCTACCGCATCCTTCGCCCATGGGCTGATCGCGCTCGCATCCTTGAACGCATTCAGCTGATTGACGTCACCGCTCGTTTTCTTGCCGACAAAGACCATGGCCCTGTCGATCATCACGGCCATTTCCTCGCGGGTGATGGAGGCGTTCGGGTTAAACTTGCCGCTCTCGTCTCCTTCGATCAAGCCGGCTTTGGAAGCGGATCCGACGATGCCCATGTACCAATCGCTTGCCGATACATCCTTGAACTTGTTTGTTTTGTCTTCGCCAAGTCCCAAGCCTCTTACCAGCATCGCTGCAAATTCTGCACGGGAAATGGAGCTTTGCGGATCAAATGTGATTTCCGTGCGTCCTTTGACCAGCAGCTTCGATGCCAGCAATTCGACATCGCCTTTAGCCCAGTGATCCTTCATGTCCGCAAAAGATTTGTCGAACTGTACAACGGAGTAGATTGAGTTGCCCGGACGGCTGATTGTCACTTTCGTTTTGCCATCGACTACTTGGAAGGTTGCCGGTACGAAGGTCATTTCGCCTGTTGCCGGGTCGATCATCACTGCTGTCGCTTGCTTGCTGTCCACCGTACTGCTCAGCTCCAGCGAACGGGAAACATAGGTATTGCCAAAATCGTTGACAGAAACACTCTTTCCGCCAGCTTCAACCGTTACTGTGAAATCGACGGCTGGAGTCAGCAGCTGCGCTCCCGCTTGCTTCGTTGCGTTCGCAATCTGAGCTGCCTGACTGCCGCTGATCTGTTCGATCACAATGTTTACTTTCAGGTCTTTCACGTCCGCTCCTATCGATTTGGCCAGCGAATCGATATTCAGCAGGCTCACCGGAAGGGCATAAGTCGCATTATCGAATTTCACAACCAATACCGTATTCGAGGATTGCTTGGAAGCATTCAGCAAGGACGAGGCTGGAAGATTGACTTGTGCCACCGTTTCATCGCTCTTAACTTCAACCACCACTGTTTTATTATTGTTGGACAACGCTTGATCCAGCGTAGCGCTGTCCAGCGTAACCACGGCTGCGGTCTTGCCGTCTGTAGTCTTCTGCGTCGTCGCCGCCATGTTGATGGAGACGGAGCCGTCTTTATTCGTTGTTACCGTGGTGCTGCTCGCAGATCCTGCTGAATAGCAGCAGCCTCCGCCGCTCGTACTGCTTCTTGGCGTCGCACTTGCCACAATCGAGGCCTCGCTTTCGCCTGCCGTATTAGCAGCCGTGACGACGTAGTAGTAGGTCGTGCCGTTCGTTACACTCGTATCCGAATAAGAGTTCACCGTCAAATTGACCGCGATATTCGTAAACGGACCGCTTTCCGACAAGGAACGCTTCACGTTGTAGTAGGTCGCTCCCATCACCGTCGCCCAAGTAATATCGACTTGTGACGAACCACCTGTTGCATAAACACTTTCCGTTACGGATGGAATTGTAATCGTTGCAGGCGCTGTTGGTGTCTCGCTGACTTGAGCCGACGCCGGGCTGGTGCCTGCCGAGTTCACCGCTTCTACTACATAGTAGTAGGTCGTGCCGTTCGTCAAGCCGCTATCCGTGTACGACGCTGCCAAGCTTGTGCCTACTTGCGTATAGCCGCTTCCGCTTGTCGTGCTGCGTTTGATGTTATAGCTGGTCGCGCCGTTGACTGCTGTCCAAGCCAGTGCTACCTGAGCGTCGCCTGGCGCTGCCGTCAGTCCTGTCGGCGAGGCAGGTGCCGGATCAACCGGATCTCCTCCAACAGCACTAAGCGAAATATTGTCCAAATACTGGTCAATCGTGTTGGAACCTGGCGTCGATGTTTCGAACGAACCGATGTCCGACACTGTCGTTGCCGTGTAGAATGGCAATGGCGTAGTATTTTGCTTCGTTCCGTTGATGTACACATCCGCGGTTTGTGCCGATACGTCCGCTACAATTTTGAAATGATACCACGTATTGATTGCATACCCTGCCATGAAATTATCTATCGCCGAAGACTGCCCTGCTGGTACCGTCTTGTAAGAGAATACCGTAGCCGATCCGTTTTTGACGGTTTGAATTTCAACGGCTACCGCTCCGGTCGAGCTTAACAGGCGGACGACTTTGGTCGCGCTTGCTGCTGCTGTCAGCATGTAATCGAACTCGTTCGTTATCACCCCGCTTTGAGGTGCAAACGCCTTGTTCACTTTAACGAGCTGCGTGCTTGCACTCTTATCGGTATCGTGCAAGTACAGGCTTTTGGTGCTTCCTTGTAGTGCTGTCGATGGAGCCGCGATGGATGCATCGAGTGCCGTTCCGGCAGAAGGATTCGGAACGATTACCGAGTAGCCCAAGTCCGTCAACGTTGCCGTACTTTCAAAAGTATCATTAATCAACGTGGTACCGCTGCCCGATCCGTCGGATCCACCGTTGTTGACTGCTGCTGGCGTTGCGCTCGCTTGAGTCGATGCTGCGCTCGTGCCTGCCGTATTGGTTGCTTCTACCACATAGTAGTAGGTAGTGCCATTCGTCACGCTAGTGTCTGTGTACGAAGCCGTCACGCTTGTGCCGAATTGTGTATACCCGCTTCCGTTTGTCGTGCTGCGCTTAATATTGTAGCTGGCCGCTCCGCTGACGGCCGTCCAAGTCAGTGCTACCTGCGCGTCGCCCGCCGTTGCCGTCAGACCCGTCGGCGCGCTTGGGGCCGGTATTGTCTGTTGGGTTGAATTTCCACCTACAGCTACAAGTTGAGTTGTGTAAGCAAGTGTTTTATTTTTCAATGCTGTATTAACGACATACAATGCGTCATCGACCGCATTATTGAATTGCCAAGTAAAGTCTCCTTGATTGAGACGTCCAGCTTTTTTCGTAACAATTTGTGGAATATTGTTCACGTCATCAATGTTTGCTGGATCTACGGCCGTTTCGACTAAAGTATCAAAGTTATTATAAGCTGCTCCACCTACTAATGCTTTGTATGAACTTGGAACCGTCTCATTTCTTGACGATGCTAAATAGGCATCAAATGAGGTTGGATTAGCCGGAGCTGTTCCTGCATTAGAATTTGCATAAATAAGACTATTAGGATTAGTAATTATATTATTGTAGGCTTTAATCATACCTCCGCTTTCACTGGAGAATGTACCGTTAGCAACGCCATCTTTAATATCCGTGCCTTGTAAAGAAATCATCATTGGATCATGAGCATTTCTCCAATAATTGGACTCAACAAAGATTGAACTTCCCGTTGTAGCGCCAACGCCATATTTTGAAACTCCATCATAGTAGTTATTATATACGTGAATCGTTCCCACTCTTACACGTGGATGACGAGAGTCCGAATGGTCAAACCAGTTATGGTGGAAGGTTACAAAATATTCCGATGGTTCACTCAAACCGGACAGAGAGGATTTTCCGGAATCCCAGTAGTGATTGTACGAGATGGTGATATACGTCGAGCTGCCTTTGATGTCAGTTGAACCGTCACCTTTTACTTGGTCAGCATCACTTCCTGCATCTCCATAGAAAAGATCATTATTATGCACCCAAATATTAACGTTCTTTGTATCCATGGAAAAAGCGTCGTCAGGGAATCTCATCATGCCGATGTTTCTCAATTCCACATTACCGGCGTTTCTTACCAGGAAACCCCATCCATACGCATAGGTATCTTCTCCGATGCCTTCAAGCGTCACATTCATTTCGGTATAAGCTGACTTGCCTTTTACTTCAAGATATCCAGAGGAGTTCAGTTGTCCACTCATATCTGCTTTTGTAACTTGTCCAATCAATCTGATAGCAAGCGGTGTTTGATCATAACCTTTTTGCCTTAATGTTAAAATTTCACCTATACCCGTACCTGTTGTTTTAGCGCCTTTGGAGCTGGTTATGACATCAAGCGTTACGGTTCGTGCAGTCGCAGATGTTACATAAATAACTTGAGCGCCGCTCCTAAGCGAACCATCGTCATTATATGCACCTGAGCTGGTTTTCAATGGCGACTGGGAGGAAAACGCAAATCCAGATCTATCATACTTCGATACCGATAGGATATCGGAAACAGCATATTTACTTGAACCATCTGAAAATAGGGCTTCAACCTTCATTACATACGCTCCAGCTGGAAGCCCTACAGCGTCTGCTCTCCAATATGTAGGGTATTGACGGATTAACTGCGTATCCATTTGTACATATAGAGAATCCGATGCACTTGCCGGTTTAACATATACGTTATAGCCTTGGGCATTGCTTACAGGCGCCCATTCCACATAGGCTGTTTCAAACCAGCCCCCACTCTTGGAAATTACAGGGCTCCCCGCAACCAACTGAGCAGGAACAGCGGAGACTACAGCTGAGTTTCCACTCTCGCCCTGTGGGTTGACAGCCGTAACAACGTAGTGATAAGTCGTGCCATTCGTCAAGCCGGTATCCGTGTAATTAGTCACTGTCAAGCCTGAAGCCACAGTCGTAAAGTTCTGGCCGTCCGTACTCCGCTTTACACTGTAGCTGTTCGCTCCGTTTACAGCGCTCCACGATACGCTTACCTTAGCGTCGGCCCCAGCAGCCATCACACCTGTAGGCGCCTGCGGCGGAGGTGTTGTCATTGGTGTTGCCTGCACTTCTGCTGAGTCTTGGCTCGTACCTGCGCCATTCACAGCAGAAACCGTAAAGTAATACGTTGTATTGTTCGTTAAACCTTTTAACGTGTAGGAGTTGGATGCAATGCCCGTCACAGAGGTGTAAGGACCTCCGCTGGCCGTTGCATATTTAATCGTGTAGCTTTGTGCTTCGACTGCAGCAGTCCAATTCAATGTAACCTGAGTGTCTCCCGCGTTGGCGGTCAAGCCAGTTGGAGCGTTAGGCCTCGGCAATACAGGGGTATCCCAAACCTCATTTGATGAGGAAGCGCTTTCAATTCCTGCGGCGTTTTTCGCCGTCACAACATAGAAATATTGAGTTCCATTTACGGCTGCCGTATCGGCATAAGTTGTACTGACGCTCGGGATCGTAGCCAAGTCCGTGTATATGCCGCTTTGCGTACCACGTTTAATCGTATAGCTGGCCGCGCCGCTCGCGGCAGTCCAGGACAAATTGACATTCGCATTGCTTCCCGGATTCACAACCGTCAAACCTGTCGGCGAACTTGGCGGTGGCGCTGGATCCCCACCGAAAATCACCGTTCCGTCAGCTCTTTTGATCACCAGATTGTCAAACTTTACATTCGCTTCCGTTACCGCAAGACCAATATTCAACGCGGCGTCGTTGCTAGCGCTGTCAATTAGGTTCGTAGAGTCGGTAATTGTAGCATAAGCAGTTCCAAAGGCGCTGCCATCTTTCGAATAATAAGTATTATATTTATTTCCGACTTTCTCCAAACGTAGGTAAAAAGGAGCCGTAGCCGCAATTGCAGGAGACGCGTTTACAGTCCCTGTAGATGAATAACGCTTGTATGCCAGAACATTGGTGTTGTTAAACACCGCATAAAAACCATTGCTCGTCTTTGCCGTACCGTTCTTCAGCATCAGCATGGCTTGAGGTGCAGTCGTGGTCCCTGACGTTCCAAAAGGAGCAAAGGACGCCACTCTGACCGTAGCGACAAAATCCCCGCTGATCGTTGTATTCACAAAATAAGCCGAATCACCAGTGGATTGAAGCTTGCCTTCCGAGCCGGCGATTGTAAAGGTTTGGGTCGTGCTGTCATAGTCTGCGCTGGTCGATTTCACCATTGCGTTTCCACTCGCAATGCCGTCATTCATCGCCACATCGGTCCAACCGGAAGGCAAATTTGTTGCGGCTGCCAACGCTGTGGGGACATAAACCTGAGGCAGAAAACTCAGCAATAAAGTAAACGTAAGAATCATGGCAAAAACTTTGTTTAACTTGTGATGCTTCATATTTCACTTTCCTTTCATTTTAAAAATCCTTGAGCGTTTTCATCTTTTGAATCTCTGTTGGCTGGTTCACTTATATCCACATATCGAGATTCGTGTAAATGCATCCGGCCCCCTTATGTTTTAAATACGAATCCTTTGTCGGCCTTAATTATATCTGGGCTGCCTAATGACATATATAATCATCTGCTTAGTTTCGCTATTAACGCCAGTCTTTGAAGCGCTTTCAGAACACGATCTGAGCTAATGATTATGGTGTAATGAACATAAAATGAGGCTGTCCCATAAGGATTCCAAATCCATGCTTTACGAAGAAGGCGTGGATGGTGATTATGGTCTGTTCTCCAACTTTAAGCTTGTTTTACAGCGTTAACTTTAACCTTTTGCCCTCTCCGCCTACTTTAACGCTGATAAACGACGTCTCAGCTGGAAAAAACGAGGCTAGGTAAGCTAACTGGAAAATCTCCATCTAAATTGCTCGAAAGATGACCCCGCAGGGAAATAGAAGGAAAACCTCCCGTTAATTTGACCGGATTTAGTAGGTTCTCACAAAATGGGCGCAAATAGAGGGAGTTCTTCCGGCTAAATGGATCTAAAAAGCATCTGCAGTCAAATTAGAGGGAAATTTCCCCTTATTTTCACCACGGAAGCATAACTGAACAAAAGGCTGTCCACAAGGCATAGAAATGGCTGGGGAGAACCCCCATTATTTGTAAAATAGCCACTTATCAGAATCTGGCAGGGCCCATCGAGTATCTTACCCGATGATAAAGAAGCTTTATTTATCCAAAATCGATATCTCTTTTTTACTACTCCTAATAATTTAGCTCCTCATTAGCGTAACAAGATTACGAGAAAAAACGGTCCTTTCGCATCTATTTCGCGAAAGGACCGTTTTGTTTTTCTCGATATTCTTTTTGTTGGATTAATGAGTCTTAAATTGCAAAAGTCGTTAAGATGATAACCAAAAGAATAAAAAGAACCAAGACAAATGCGCTGCTTGAACCGCCATAACCATAGCCTACTCCGCTCATGTTTACTCATTCCCCTCAGGTGATTTTCACTACGAGATAAAGTATGCTCGGTACATAGTGCTTGCTTGGACGTATACCATAGTGAGGGAAACACTCTTTATTAGTTCCAGACTTTTTTATCACTAGACAGTTGAAGCCCAAAACATAAATAAAAGACATACTGCTTATGCAGTATGCCTTTATTTATTGCAATTAGCTTATGAGCAAGCAAACTCAGTTCTTCTTCATCGGTCCCAATCATTCGTCTAATTGGGACCGTCCAATGATTTTTCAGAACAATACTTTATTGTAATGATTCAAAAGGAGCCCACACTCAACCCCAACCTACTCCACCGTCACACTCTTCGCCAAGTTCCGCGGCTTATCAACATCATTCCCACGCGCCAAGGACGCATAGTAGGATAGCAGCTGCAGCGGAATAACCGACAGTGCAGGCGATAGAACATCCAGCGTCTTCGGAATCACAAACGTGCTGTCTACAGACTTCTGCAGCTCGTTCTCGCCTTCAACGGCAATGCCCAGCACATTCGCGCCGCGCGCTTTAACTTCTTTAATATTGCTCACCGTTTTCTCAAGCAGCTCATGCTGAGTCCCGAGCGCAATCACCGGAATACCATCCTCGATCAGCGCCAGCGTACCGTGCTTTAACTCACCTGCCGCATAAGCTTCAGAGTGAATGTAGGAGATCTCTTTCAGCTTCAGTGAGCCTTCCAATGCCACAGCATAATCCAAGCCTCTACCGATGAAGAAGAGGTTGTCATGCTTAGCCATCTCTTCCGCTACGGCTTTGAGATCTTCCGCTTGCGCCAGAATCTCTTCTACTTGCGCAGGCAACTCTTTCAAAGCTGTAATCATCTCGGCAATTTCCGCTTCCGTTTGCGTGCCGAGTGTTTGTGCCAAATGCATACCGAGCAGATAGAACGCAATCAATTGCGACGTGTAAGCTTTTGTCGAAGCTACGGCAATCTCCGGTCCTGCCCAAGTTGTAATAATATCATTCGCTTCACGAGCAACGGAACTTCCGACAACGTTCGTAATCGCCAAAACGTGCGCGCCGCAACGCTGCGCTTCGCGAAGAGCTGCTAGCGTATCTGCGGTTTCACCGGATTGGCTAACCACAATGACTAGGGTATCTTTCGTGATAATCGGGGAACGATAACGATATTCGGAAGCAACATCCGTTTCGACCGGAATTCTCGCCATTTTCTCGATCACGTATTTCCCAACCATACCTGCATGATACGCCGTACCGCAAGCAACAATATGCACGCGGCTGATGTTCCGAATCGCTTCAGCTGTGATGCTCAGTTCGTTCAGTGTTACGTGACGGCCATCTGGTGAAATACGGCTGCCCATCGTATCACGGTAAGCTTTCGGTTGATCATAGATTTCTTTCAACATAAAGTGATCAAATCCGGCTTTTTCAGCCGTAACGATGTCCCAATCGACATGAAACATTTCCCTGGAAATAAAATTCCCTTCCAAAGTCATTAATTCGACACCATCACGCGTCAACAGCGCCATTTCGCCATCATTTAGAATAAACACATTCCGCGTATATTCGAGAATTGCCGGGATATCGGAACCAATGAAGTTCTCGCCTTCGCCAATACCGATAATCAAAGGGCTAGCCTGACGTACCGCAACAAGACGATCCGGTTCATACTCTGTCAGTACGCCCAAAGCAAATGCGCCTGTCATTTGTTTAACGGCTTTTTGAACGGCTTTGAGGATATCGCCTTCGTATAAGTCAGCGATCAGGTGAGAAATCACTTCCGTGTCTGTTTCGGAGACAAACTGATGGCCTTTCGCCGTAAGCTCTTCTTTCAGGGTGATGTAATTCTCGATAATTCCGTTATGCACAACGGAGAACTTCAGCGAATTATCCGTATGCGGGTGTGAATTTACATCCGACGGTTTGCCGTGTGTCGCCCAACGGGTGTGCCCGATTCCAACGCTGCCGTTCAGAGGAGTCTCCTCCAGCTTGGATTCAAGATTCGCAATGCGTCCCTTTGCCTTCTTAATTTCCAGACCCTTTGCCGTATATACAGCTAAACCCGCAGAGTCATAGCCCCGATATTCGAGCTTTTTCAGCCCATCCAGCAAAATTTCCTGAGAATTACGCTTTCCAATATAACCAACGATTCCGCACATAGTGTAGTACCTCCATAGTTTATGAGCCTCTTCAACAAGGGCTATTTTTCAAAGATCCATAACAAAAAAACAAAAAACAATATATAATTGAAAACCCATAAGTTCGCATGAAAAATAAAAGATGTTGGATACTTGTCAGCCCGGTCGCCCAAGCGTTTTTGCTCTCCAACTTAACGGCAATCCTCTTGCCGGAAGGTCCCCGCCGAATGTTTCGAACACCTTCACCTCGTCAACTCACCTGCGTAGTAGTAGCTCTTACTACATTCCCGTTCCGCCTGCGAGTTCTGGCGCTATTTGTATATGAACAACCTCTACCCTGCCTTTCCTTCTTGAGTAAATACATCATATTCATTTTTCAGTCATCGTGCAACTAATTTTTTCTATCAAAATCCCCATATCCGCCCAAAAAAAGCGCAAAATAGCGCGAAAAAACACGAAAGGGGCACATCTATTATCCCCAAAAAGCAAAGCGAGCCTCCTTAGAGAACTCCCCTTACTTTCCGGGGACCTATGAAAAGGCTTCTAGCCTCTATACCAATTGCTCTTGAATGACCTTCGCAATATCATGCACATAGGCTTCAACTTGTTCCTTGTCAGGCCCTTCAGCCATGACGCGAATCAAGGATTCCGTGCCCGAAGGACGCACCAACACGCGGCCGTTATCTCCAAGCTCATCCACCACTTTGCGAATCGCTTCTTCGATGACCGCATTATCCTTTAGCTTGCTCTTGTCCGCTACGCGAACATTCACGAGCAATTGCGGGAACTTACGCATAATTTCTTTAAGCTCACTCAGCTTACGTCCCGATGCTACGACGGTATTCACCAACTGCAGCGCTGTGAGAATGCCATCTCCGGTTGAGATGTAATCCAGGAAAATAACATGACCCGACTGCTCCCCGCCTAAGTTATAGCCGCCTTTGCGCATCTCTTCCATCACATAGCGGTCGCCTACCGCGGTTTGCAACGCTTTAAGACCCGCTTTTTCAATCCCTTTGAAAAAGCCGATATTCGCCATCACCGTTGTCACAATCGTGCCGTGGTTCAGCTTTCCTGCGCGGTTCAGCGCATCGCCCAGAATACTCAGGATGAAGTCGCCGTCGACTTCCTCGCCTGTCTCATCGATCGCGATCAAACGATCCGCGTCGCCGTCAAAAGCAAGCCCGATGGCTGCGCCATGTCTCAACACTTCTTCGCGAAGCTTCTCAGGGTGCGTGGAGCCGCAATCATCGTTGATATTGCGTCCATTCGGCTCCGCGCCGATGGTGATCACTTCCGCTCCCAGCTCGCGAAAAATCATAGGCGCCAGCTCGAAGGCCGATCCGTTCGCGCAGTCGAGCACGACCTTGTATCCGGCGAAAGACTCGGATACCGTCTCTTTCAAGAACGCCAGATAGGCAAGCTTCGCGTCCGGGCTGTCTGAAACCGTACCGATCTCGCCGCCAACCGGACGAGGCAATTCATCGACAGCCGCGTCTAGCAGCTGTTCAATTTCAAGTTCCGTCTCGTCAAGCAGCTTGAAACCGTCGCCGCCAAAAAACTTGATGCCATTATCCTCAACCGGATTATGGGAAGCGGAAATCATAACGCCCGCATCCGCTCCGAGCTTTTTCGTTAAATACGCCACCGCAGGTGTACTAACAACACCAATGCGAATTACCTCGACGCCAATTGACAATAGACCTGCTACGAGAGATGCTTCCAGCATGGGCCCCGATATGCGCGTATCTCTCCCGATTACGACCTTCGGATGCTTGGCCTGTCTCGTTAAAACATAACCGCCGCAGCGGCCAACCTTATAAGCTAATTCTGGTGTCAGTTCGCCATTGGCGACGCCGCGAACACCATCCGTACCGAAATATTTCCCCATGTCTCTATTCTCCTCTTTTTCTCTTCCCATTATGGATTTGTTGCTTTAGTTGTTGGATTTGTTGTTGTATTCGCTGTTGGATTTGCTGGCGCTTTCTCGCTGATTTCCACAGTTGCCTTCACTTCTTGCAGTGACCCAAGCTTCACATACGTTGGAAGGTTCAAAGCGACCTTCAGCTCATGCTTCCCTGGCGGCAAATTGCTTATATCCAGAATAGCTTGAACGTCCTGTACCTTCATTTGTTCAATGATGGCAGGCGCCCCTTCAACCTGTATATTCAGCTGAGCCGACTCAGGCGTAGTTACCTTTGTCACATAGTTTTCATTCCCACCGATAATGGTGATTGGGACATTTTCCAAAGTTCTGGTGATGGACGGAACGATCTCCACCTTCACCGTAACTTTCGCAGGATCCAGTTGTGTTACTTTATTCCTCAATGGAATGTCCAGTGAATATTCTTTCGTTTCCTTCACATCTTGAACGTTCAGCTGCGGACCTTGATAGAACTCCAGCCGGTCGACAACGTCCTGGGTCCCGTACACGGTAACTTTGTCCGGACTTTGCGTAACCATTGATATCGCATAGCCTTTCGGCGGCTCCCCGCTAATCTTCAATTGCAGCGGTATCGTTTGGAATGGACTTGTAATCGGAACCTCGACATCGACCACTGGCGGATTCATATTCACCGTTACTTCTTTACCGTCTTTATCGAATGCTTGCAGCTTAACTTGCTTCGTGACGGCAGACTGGGCCTTATCGACGGAAACCTCGCCGCGTACAATCTCGATCTGGTCAAGCTTGCTCGTCTGGGCGGTAATATACACCTTATTAGGCTTTACGATCGGCTGACCGGCTTTTAGCCCTGCTGACGGGGTGCCTTTGACATTGATCAGGACAGGCACTTCTTTCATCTGCAGCTCTTCTATGATGACGTGAACCGTTCTTGGGACTATTTGAACATCAACGTCTGATGGAAAGCCAACCGGTTTTAAGGTAAGCTGATGATCCCCTTTGCCCACTTGGGTTAAATCAAGCTCAATCTGGTACGTGTTGCTGGTTGTTACCTTTTTGACTGAAGATTCCTTGCCGCTTAGGATGACCTGAACATTCGATGGTGCCATCGACGAGATATGATAATGCGTTTCATCGTATTTCGTCGTGATGGCCACATTGTTAATCGTTTCTTCCCGCTGTCTGAGAGGTGAGCTTCCGGATATATTCGTTTCCTCCAAGTGCACAACAACCCACAGCAAAATACTAATCACAAGCGCCACAATGCGCACAACATTCGTATTACGCAACCATTTATCCATTCGAACGGCCCCTCCATTTCAAGAAAGGGTTCTTCTCATTTGTCTTTGCCTTCGGCTTAAGCTCTTCGAACAATTTGGCGATCAGGGATTCTTCTTTAATATCCCGCACAATATGGCCGTTCATTGTCAAAGAGATTTGGCCGGTTTCCTCGGAAACAATAATACACATGGCATCGGAAACCTCGCTCATGCCAATCGCGGCGCGATGCCGCGTGCCAAGCTCCTTGGAGATGAAGGGATTCTCCGACAAGGGCAAATAACAACCGGCGGCCATAAGCTGCCCTTGACGGATAATAACAGCTCCATCGTGCAGCGGTGTATTGGGAATGAATATATTAATCATCAGCTCCGCGCTGATCTTGCTCTCTATGGCAATGCCCGACTCCACGTAATCTGTCAGGCCGGTCTCTTTCTCAAAAACAATCAGAGCTCCTATCTTTCGTTTGGCTAAATAATTCGCAGCCCGTATCACTTCACTGATGCGTTTGTTGACATCCTGATCTTCTTCGCTTGAGGAGCGGCTAAACAGCTTTCCGCGGCCTAATTGCTCCAAGGCTCGTCTGAGCTCCGGTTGAAAAATAATGATAACGCCCAAAACCCCAAACGTGAAAGTTTGATTCATCATCCACTGCAGCGTACTGAGTTTAAACCAAATACTAAACACCCATGTAATGACGACGACAAGAATACCTTTCATGAGCTGAATGGCTCTTGTCCCACGCACCAACAGGATCAGTTTATAAATCACATAGCTAACGATCAGAATATCAACGATATCCTTAGCCGAGATGCTCGTGAGTAAGTCCATTTATTATTCTCCCCCAGGCGACTGAACACAGTGATCTCTCTATACCTAGAATCATAACATAATCCTAGATATACTTCTATTTTTCTCTCTTTATCAGAGTGTTTCCCAGTTGATTTGGTTCAATGTACTTAAAAAAAACGTCCCCCTAGGCTCAAAGCCAACGGAAGACGTTGCGGGCTAATGCGATAGCATTCCTACGAATTCGTTTATTTTGTACCAAACCCAACCTAAAGCTTCATTCACCTGTGTAACTTGCCCCGAAATATGCGCGGTGGACGCCAAATTAAGCGTGCCGTCAATCACAGTCAAGTTTCCTGTTACATCGCCTTCCACCTTGAGCGTACCCCGTTGGACAACGAGATCTCCTTGCACGGTGTGACCCTGCGGTACGATAACGGTATCCCCTTGGATAATCACATCCTGAAGATTGCTTCCCTTCACCATCAAGCTTGTGTCGTCATTCCACATGGCCATGAAGCTGCCGAACATAACAACACCAAAAACAACCGCTACCGATGCGGCAGGATGCCTGCGAATAAAGTCCATCCAGCTATTTCTTTGCTTCATTGGAGGCAGTCCGCTCATAATCTGTGCAGTCAGCGTATCAGAAGCTTTCACAGGAGGCAGCATTCTAACAAGCGCGTCTGTTTTCTCTAATTGTTTGAATAAAGCATGACAGGTTTGACAAGCAATCAGATGTTCCTTTAACAGCCGAGAATCCGATCCTTGCAAATCACCGTCTAGATATTCATGTATGAGCGGGAGGGCTTCTTTGCAATTCACCGGGCAGCCACCCCTTTCTTAGACTTTTGCATGTTGTGGTATACCATACGTTTGGAATTCGAATATGTTTCAACGAGGAACAGGATTTGTGTTGGCATTTTTCTCCTCCTGTTCTATGCTTTTACGCAAATATTCTCGCCCTCGATGAACCCGCGTTTTGATTGTCGTTACAGGCATATCCAGCACCTCAGAGATCTCCTGAAGAGACATATCCTGCAGATAACGCAAAATGACGATTGATTTATATTTTTCCGGTAACGTATCAATGGCTCTTCGAATCTGTTCCTGCGTCTCTGATACAATAATTTGCTTCTCAGGCGTGTCGTCCTGACTAGGCAGCATCGCATAGAAGTCATTGCCTTCTCCGTCCGGCATTTCCGCGTCTAAGGAATACGTATTCTTCCTTCTGCGAAGCTTATCGATACACAGATTCGTCCCAATTCGAAAAATCCAAGTGGAGAACTTCTGGTTCTCATCATACCGGTGCAAATTTGTATATACCCGCAGAAACGTCTCCTGCACCGCATCCTCGGCCTCTTGTTTGTTATTCAGCATGCGGTAAGCCAAGTGAAAGATCTTATCCTTATAGAGCTCTACAAGCTCTGCAAAAGCATTTCGATCCCCATTCCTGGCTAGTTTAGCCAGTCGTGCTTCAACAAAATTCAATTCGATTTCCTCCGGCTTCTTAGGCAATTCGTCTCTCTTCTAAAAATACATACGCAGAAATTACGTTTTGTTTTCAGAAATATCGATACCAACCAAAATCAATCCCATCCTTACCCATTGTAACCTATTTACAGGCTCCTCAATAATGAAAATATGTTGACGGGCAACTTGTCTAAGAACAGGAAAAGTCGAGCTGCACTCGATATACGAGGCCCCCGACTTTCTCATCCTGTCTCTTCCTATATGTTCATTGAAATATCAGCCCGTATTTCTCAGTCCGGCTGCAATTCCGTTAATCGTGAGCAGCACTTCACGCAGCAGAATCGCATCATCTTCATTGTTATCACGCAGTGCGCGAAGCTCTGTAAGCAGTTCGACCTGCATGTAGCTTAGCGGATCAACATATGGGTTGCGAAGACGGATAGACTCCTGAATAACAGGAACATTATCCAAAATCTCTTGCTGCCCTGTTATTTGCAAAATAATCGATGAAGTTAATTCATATTCTTCCCTAATGAGGTTGAAAATACGCTCTGCAATCGCCGATTCCTTCACAAGGTTCCCGTATTCCTTAGCAATTTGCAGATCTGCTTTGGCAAGCGCCATTTGCAAATTATCAATCATCGTACGGAAGAATGACCAATCTTCATACATTTCTTTTAAAATGTCTAGATTAGCTGCTTTCCCTTGGTAAAAGCTTTGCAGACCTGTACCCGCAGCGTACCACGCAGGAAGCAAATAACGCGTTTGCGTCCATGAGAATACCCATGGAATCGCGCGTAAATCTTCGAATCTGTCGCTATTTTTACGCTTGGATGGGCGTGAACCGATGTTCAGCTCGCCGATCTCAGGAAGCGGTGTGGACTCTCTGAAGAACGTTAAGAAGTCCTCGTCTCTGAAAATGAGATCCTGATACTTCGTCTGAGCTTGCTCCGAAATACCGCGCATAATAGTCTCCCATTTGTCTTCTTGGGAAAGTCTTTGCGGAGAACGCGATAATTTGGATGCCGTAATCAACGCAAATGTAGCCTGCTCTAAGCTCCGGTAGGCAATCCCTTGTAAGGAATAACGGGAGGACAATACCTCACCTTGCTCCGTAATTTTAATGCCCCCGCCAAGCGTTTCAACCGGCTGAGCGAGGATACTGCGGTTGAGCGGCATTCCGCCACGCCCCAACGCACCGCCGCGGCCATGGAAAAACTTCAGCTTCACGCCAAATTTTTTCGCAGCTTCGGTGATGTCCTGAAGCGCCATACGAAGCTCCCAGTTCGCTGTGATCACACCGCCGTCTTTGTTGCTATCCGAGTAGCCCAGCATGATTTCGTGCAACTGCGTAACCGGATCAAGACTGTCCCTGTAAGCAGGAATAGCTAACAATGTGCTCATAATACCAGGTGCCGCATGCAAATCGTCAATTGTTTCAAAAAGAGGCACCGATTGAAGCGTGCTCGTCACAGAGCCATCGCTCTCTTTGCGGTATAAGCCTGCTTCTTTCGCAAAAACAACAACCTCCAAAAGATCGCTAGCCCCCTGAGTCATACTAATAAGGTAGCTGTTTATACAGTTGCGGCCAAACTCCTTTTGCGCTTGACCTACTGTACGATAAACGTCCAAGCATTCCTTCGTGCCTTCCGAGTAATCAAGATACGTTGAAGTGATTGGTCTTGGATCATTCAGCACATCTGTTAGAAGAGAAATCTTCTCCTCTTCAGACAGTTTGCTGTAATCGCTGGTAATGCCCATTTTCGCCAAAATTTCCGTCATCGCTGATTCATGCTCTTTACTGTGCTGCCGGATATCCAGAGCAGCTAAGTGGAAGCCGAACAGTTCGACTTGACGGATCAGCTTCTTTATATATTTGTCTGCGACGTATTCTGCAAAATGCGATCTTAAACTGGAATCAATAATTTGCAAGTCATGAATAAATTCTTCTGGACTGTTATATTTTTGGCTTGTCGGCACATTAGGATTGCCTGTATTGTGGACCTTTTCGATCATATAGGTTGTTTTGATACGGTACGGCTCTTTCTCATTGCGCCAAACGTCCTGCACATTGCCAAGTGCGTCGCGATCGCTTTGGATGGAGTCCAATAAGGCATCGCTGACAGTCACAATGTTTTTGCTGAAGCTCATGTGCTCTAAAGTATCCTTTAGAACTTCTTCATACTTCTGCAGAGCCAATTGGCGGTGCAATCCTAATGTCTCCCAAGTTACATTCGCTTTAACTGAAGGGTTGCCATCCCGATCTCCGCCAATCCATGATCCGAACTTCAAGAAAGACGGCACATGCCAAGTATCCTGCGGGTAATATTTATTTAAGCAGCGTTCCAGCTCATGATAAATCTCCGGCAATACATCGAACAAAGTTTCGTCAAAATAATACAATCCATTGCGAACCTCATCGATTACCGTCGGTTTGCGATCACGCAGCTCGTCCGTCTGCCACAGATTCAGAACCTCTCCAAGCAGTTTCTCGCGCAGTTGTTCACGCTCACGAGAAGTCAGCATCGGATTATCCAGCTTCATCATATCTTCTGAAATACGCAGATTAATATCAAGAACCGCTCTGCGCATAGCTTCCGTCGGATGTGCGGTCATCACAAGCTCCAAGGAAATCGCCTTAAGAATTTCTTGTACTTCCTCAAAAGGAACATGATTGTTTCTCAGTTCCTGTACGATACTTTCAATCGAACCAGGCTGTACGGATTCACCGGACGAACGCTCGTAATCTCTTTTGCGACGAATCCGATGATTCTGCTCGGCAATATTAACAAGCTGGAAGTAAATAGCGAAAGCCCGAATAACTTGATGACGAATTTCCGGATCTAGCGAAGAGATCGTGTTCTTAAATTCATCATAGATTTCGATAACATAGTGTGCTCTTAAAGACTTACTCATCTCACGAATTTTCTCAACAACATCAAGCAGATCTTTACCGCCCTGATGTACCAGAACTTCACCTAGGATGTGGCCCAAGAAGCGTACGTCCCTGCGCAGCAGATTATTCGTTCCTTGCTTTTGTAGGCCCATTACATTCTCTAACATAACTCTCCACCTCATCTATTCACTATGTTGCATTAATGCTTCTCTCTATAAAAGCTAGACGTTACAAATATTTTACCACAACTCGCCCTTTGCACATAGTACTTAAAATAAAAAAAGACCCTCGGAGGGTCTGGTAAATAATGTATACTGGTAATGGACACTTGTCCTTACTCACGAATAGTCTTCCGTTCCCTCCCGAACAAACAAAAAAGACCACCCGAAGGCGATCTCTTTTGTTTAAAGCGGGTGATGGGAATCGAACCCACGCTACCAGCTTGGAAGGCTGAAGTTCTACCATTGAACTACACCCGCGCGTATATCGGGACGACACGATTTGAACATGCGACCCCCTGCTCCCAAAGCAGGTGCTCTACCAAGCTGAGCTACGTCCCGATACGATGATAACTTATATAA
>NZ_WHNZ01000040.1 GCF_013141725.1 Paenibacillus planticolens
CGCGTTGGCGCTTGTTGGGCTTGTTGGGCGCGTTGGCGCGTGTTGGCGCGTGTTGGCGCGTATTGGCGCGTGTTGGCGCGTATTGGCGCGTGTTGGCGCATGTTGGTGCGTGTTGAGGAGTGTTGGGGCGCGTTGGGCGTGTTGGGCGTGTTGGGCTTGTTGGGCTTGTTGGGCTTGTTGGCTCGTGTTGGGGCGCGTTGGCGCGTGTTGGCGCGTATTGGCGCGTGTTGGGCGTGTTGGGCGCGTTGGCGCATGTTCGGCGCATTGGCGCATGTTGCGTAGCGGTATCACGATAGGCACCCCAGCAACAATCGCCGAGCAAAAAAAAAGACAGTCAGCATGATTGAAAATGCCGACTGCCTTTTTGTTATGTTTGTCCGTAATACGCATTAGCTCCGTGTTTTCTCAGGAAGTGCCGGTCCAGCAGCGTCTGCTCCATGGGCTGAATCGCCTGGTTCAAATGGAAGGTGCGGTAGGCAATCTTCGCTACCTCTTCCAACACAACTGCGTTATGCACCGCATTGTGCGGGTCCTTACCCCAGCTGAACGGCGCATGGCAGTTCACCAGCACACCCGGAACCATCGCCGGGTCCAAGTCCTTGAACGTCTCAATGATGACGTTGCCTGTTTCCAGTTCATAGGCCCCTTTGATCTCAGCCTCCGTCATAAGACGCGTGCAGGGGACTTCCCCGTAAAAGTAGTCCGCGTGCGTGGTACCCAGCGCTGGAATGCCTCTTCCGGCCTGCGCCCAGCTTGTCGCCCATGGAGAATGGGTATGCACAATGCCGCCGATCGCCGGGAATGCCCGGTACAAGGCCAAATGGGTCGGCGTGTCCGAGGAAGGCTTCAGCTTGCCTTCCACAATCCTGCCTTCCAAATCGACAACGACGAGGTCCTCAGCCTTCAAATCCTCGTAAGGTACACCGCTGGGCTTAATCACGACAAGCCCCTGCTCCCGGTCAATCCCGCTGACATTGCCCCAAGTAAACGTAACGAGCCGATATTCGGGGAGATCCAAATTCGCTTCCAGCACCGCTTGCTTCAATTTGTCCAGCACTCGATCTCAACACCTTCCGAGATAATGTACGTATAATGTTCTATTATACACTTGTACGTACATGTTATCTAGATAGTCTTGAAATAAAGTTTGAGGTGTACAACTTGTATGTACACCTCAAACTTTTATGCCGTTAATTATTAGCTATGTATAATTGAAAAAATAATCGTTTTCCCATCCGGCTCCAAACGCGTCTCTACGGAAAAACTGCCGATTTGCTTGGTCGTCGTCTCCAGAACGCCTTTCGCCGCAGCACGCTCACACGCATCGGTAAAATGGCGATAGAAGATGTCCGCATCATAGCCGAAGAGGAAATCCGTGAATTTCCGAATGCTTTCCATATTGCGCGCCAGTGTTCCGTTCTCAAGACGAACGGTCACGCCATAAGTCAGAAACTGAGGGTCCAGCCACAGCGAGGCCTCATTGCTGTTACGCACACTGGCCGTCGCGCCGTTCACGGCAAGCGCTTTGGCATCTGCATCCCGGAACAGGCGCAGCGTTGTTTCTTGCAGGTCGTAGTTCGTCCCCCGCAGCTTGCCTGCATCCTCCATAACGCTGTAAGCGTCGAGCATGCGCTGGTCCGGGAATATCAGCTTCTTATAGCTGCCATCTTTTGTCGGAACAACTTTGATGAAAGCTTCTCCCTCGTTTTTCACGCTGATCCGCTTTGACTTCGTCTGCAGACGCGTAATGATTTGCAGCGCTTCCGCACGGGTAACATCCCGACCCACGCCAAAATACCCGTTCGGGTATCCTTCCATGATTCCCTTCGTCATCGCTTCGCCGATAAACTTCTGCTGCCTGCTTGTCGCGCTTTGCAGATCGCCAAATTGCGAGGCTGCTTTAAGGCTGTACACTTCATCCTCCAAATACTCGGTTTCCTTCAGCAAATAATACAAGATTTCCGCTACATCCTCGCGTTTCAGCTTCGCTTTGTAATCCGTAAACTGGCCCTTGCTGATGAAATGCAAATCGCTGGCCAAATCCAAATAGGGCTTCGCCCAATAACCGACAGTGCTCGGCTTAAAATTGAAGTCCCGATAATCCTGCTGTAAAATGCTTTTATTGCTCGCGCTCAACGCTTGCAGAAAGCTTGCTTTCCAATTGCGCTCGCCATTGGGAAACTTATCTGTAAAAGCCAGCAATACGATTTTCACGAATTGGTCGGCCGTCACCGCATCGTCAGGACGAAACGTTCCGTCCGGGAAGCCGTCCAGCAGCCCCTGCTGCGCCATCTGAGTAATGGTCTGTTCCGCCCAGTGACCTCGTACGTCCGTCATACTTGCCGCTTCCGTTCTTGCTTGGCTGATAGCCATGCTCATGACACAGCACACCGCTGCTATAGTTATCCATTTATTCAACTGCCGCATGATTGGATTCTCCGTTTCTACATTTTTCGATACCAAGTTGTACCATTCTATAGAATAAGCCTTCTATTCACCTTTGAGAACAGGCTTTAAGCCTAGTAAGGATAGCACTCTAAACACTGCCGGGCTTGGGTCTATAGCCGCAGATATCCTTCCCCGAGTGCAGCGGATTCCGCCTTTTTGCGCATAAAAAAGGACCCTATTTGTCTACGCAAGTAGCAAATACGGTCCTGCTATTTCAACGGCTAGCTGAATTTTCTGCCAGCGCCTACGGTTTGCATTGAGTTGTAATAGCGCAGCCAATCGGTTATGTACAACATTTTCGCTAAGAAATCCGGCGCACTCCCTTGCAGATAAGCATATTTCTCCTGCTGCAGCAGTTCATGCATCTCCCAGCTTTTCAAAAATAATGCTTTGACAAAGGCCTCTTCCGTTTGCGGCTTATGAAGATCCGTTCCTCTGGAGAGCTCAACCTCTTCAAAAATAACACCTCTATAATAAGGATATACATTCACCTGGCGCCCCATATCGACGTAGGCAAGGCCTGTATATTCAAAAGGAAGCCATATTAAATTCGTCTTCTTGTCTTCCAGTTTAACGGTATACGCTAAGCCCATATTCAAAGCAACCGGCTGAGGGTAATTGTTAATGGCACCGGATCGCAGGTGGTCCATGATATGTTCAACGAAATTCATCGTGTTCTTCCTCTCCGAGGGATCTGATTATTTCCAGCAACCCTCCTTCATATTGCGTGCTAACGCCTTCTATTGTCAAGACGGCAAATTACTGTGAGGAAAACCGAGCGTCCCTGCGCTGCATACTTAACTTTTAAATGAAACTATTCGATGAATCATCGACAAAATCCTTCTTATTTCGACTAAAATCAACACATTTTTACAATTCCCATTCAAAAAGACCCAAATTACAGCGCCCTTACGAACACTATAAGGATAAATTGCCGAAAAATATTTTTGGGCGAATTGCGAACTTTTTTCAACCTGCAAGCGTCTAATTCAGAGAGGTGAGAGAATGGAGACGACCGGCGTCCATGTTTTTGAGTATTTAAAGTATGTATCTGAAACAACGGATCAAAAAGTGATTCTTCGCAATTTAATGGAGACCTATGGCAATGACGTATGGAACTATGCTTTCAGCATTTGCCGCAACTCGGATTTAGCCGATGATATTACCCAGGATGCTTTCTTAAAAGTATATCGCAATCTTACTACATTCCGCGGTGAAGCCTCGGTCAAGACCTGGCTTCTTACCATTACACGCAATACGACCTATGACTATTTACGCAAAGCTTTCTGGCGCAAAGTGACACTTGTTGGCTTCATTCAATCAACAGGCACATCCAACTCTGCCGAAACAGAAGCCATGGAGAAATTATATGCCAGCGACATTTGGAAGAAAGTGATTTCCCTTCCTCCGAAGTATAGAGAAATTCTCATTTTGCATGCCCATTACCAGCTTTCAACCAAAGAAATGGCATCTATTCTTAATATCTCGGAAGGAACCGTTAAATCACGGCTTCATCATGCCAGACTTAAGGTGGTTAAATTGAAGGAGCGTGAGGCTCTTGAACAATCCTGATCCGGATGATTTACGCAAGCAATTGGAATCAGGACCGCTTGAGCGCCCCGGCTTTACTTCCAAGCTTCAGCGTGAAATTGAAGAAGCGGTTGAGCATAAGGAACGAGCGAAGCCAAGGGTTAAACCTGTGATTTGCTTTGCCGGAGTCAGTGCGATCGCTGCCGCCATACTGCTTTTCCCTTGGAGTAATTTACATACCCAGAGTGATGCAGCGCCCGCGATGGATGCTGCAGTTACGGCAACAACTGCGTCCGTAAGCTATTCTCCTGCGCCTATTACTACAGCACTGCTTATCGGATTAAGAACTGAGCATGAACCATCCGGCAGCGAGGCTGGACGCGCGCTGAAGCCCATGCGCTACAGCACCTATCGCACGATGCTGATTGCGCCTGTGCGCGGGAAGCTCCAGAAAACGTCCGAGGGCCCAGGCATTCTTATGCCTTATAAGCAAAATTTCTGGAAAATCGATTCCCTGGTCCATCGGACCAAAACGGATGAATTCCGCTACTTATCCGCTCACTTGGCGGATCAGCCTGCGAAACCGGAAACCTTCCCTGATCAAGAAGGCGAACAGTTCAATCGTACAGAGACCCTGTTGTTTGCGGGCAATCAATATGTGTCTATTGCCGAATCGGAATCCTCCTTGCGAGGCGGCGGAGCTTATCAGGCGGATCGCATCTGGGTCCGCACGCTGCCGCAATTAAAAGAAGGCCACACCGTGCAGTTCTATAACAAGCCGGTGGACAAGAATCATGTGTCCATCTCCGATGTTTATGGCACTAATGCGAACATCGGTGGTGTGCTTGCAAGCGTTGCAAGCAGTTTGCGCGGAGAGGTTTCGGGCCAAAGCTGGACGATTCAGCGAGAGCCCGGCCACTGGGTCGGCAAGGTCGCCGAAACGCCGCGTGCGGTAGCTGGTGCTGCAACGCCAGACAGCTACGTGCTGCACGACTTCCCTCGGGATCTACCCGACAAAGTGGTGAACCACGATGATCTGTGCTGCACCTGGAGCGGCATTCAGTCCTCCTATCCGCAAGCGACCGACGCGTTGACTTCACCAATGAACGATATGCTTGTCATCTTCGAGGGCGGCAAGCTTAAATTCTATCCCTACGGCCAAGCGCCGGGCAACGATCCGCAGCTTGTTCTGGATCTTCTCCCCGGCGAGCAGCTCGTCATGGCGCAGTGGGCCACGGATCACTACGTCGAAGAATGGATTGACAAGGTCTACCGTTATTTAACGCCAGAAACGGATATTCGAGTTCCGTTAAGTGAATAAACGTTAAAGGGTCTGTTCCCCAGCTTTGAAGCTAACTGGGGAACAGACCCTTTTGTATGGAGGAGCGGCGCTTGCCCGCTCGCCGACTTAGCTGGCATTTGATGTGCTTTTTGCATGATTCGGATTCTCTTGCATGAAAACATCAATGAACGTCTGCGCATACCGGGGATCCCACTGCGTCCCCTTGCCTTCCGCGAGAATGGCCATGGCCTTCTCGACAGCCATCCCTTTCCGATAAGGACGATCGGAGGTCATGGCGTCGAACGCATCCGCTACCGCAATAATGCGGCCGAACTCAGGGATCTCCTGGCCTTTCAGGCCGTCCGGATATCCCTTGCCGTCATAGCGCTCATGATGCGAGCGCACGCCGGGAAGCAAAGGCGCCATCGCTTCCGCCGGCTCAATTTGCTTCAAAATCGATTCGCCCAGCACCGGGTGCCGCTTGATTTTCTCAAACTCCTCATCTGTCAGACGGCCTTCCTTCAGCAGCACATCGTCGCGCACGCCAATTTTTCCGATGTCGTGAAGCAGCGCCGTTTTGTTCAGCAGATCAAGCTCCTGCTCACTTAAACGCACCGCTCTCCCAATCATCAGAGAGTATTGAGCGACACGAGTGGAATGCCCTGCGGTATACGCATCTCTCGCATCCAGTGCAGCAGCCAGTGTGGAATAATAGCTCTGCAGCAGCTGATTATTCATGCTTTCACGCGCCTCAAGCCCTTTAACCATATGGTTAAAGCCGGCGACCAGCCGCGAGAATTCATCCGAATATAAATCCGAAGCCCTCACCTGCAAGTCGCCGGCTTGCACTTCCTTCATCGCTCTATGCAAGTCCCCGATCGGTTGTTGAATATCTCTAGCCAACATCCGTGCCCCAAGGGAGGAGAAGCCCACACCGAGCAATAAAATAATGCCCGCCCATTTCCATTAATCCACCATGAAATCGGACGACTGTGAGATAAGCCGAATTTGCGTCGCTAAGCTGAAGAGAAACAGCGGCATCGTTCCAATCAAGAACGCGCTCAGCTGAAACTTGCGTTGAATGGAAACAATCACGCGCCCATCCAAAGAGACATCCTCGCCGTAAAGGCGCTGTCCGACTTCGCGTATATGCACAAGAACCGGACGGATCGCCTGGGTTGTCGTGAAGAACTCAAGCAGCGCATGCATGCTTGCCACGAGCACAGCGCCGATTCCCGCGAGCCCAACATAATAAGCCGGCAGCGACAGCCAGCCCGTCGCAATCCCTATGGAAGCCATTGTCATAGCCGGAATCGACAAACCTAGAAAATGGGGACCGAGTATCCGTTTCACAGAGAGCGCCGGAAAGCGGTGAGTTTGCAAATAGGCGTCCCGAATGGCTGCCAAATCAGGAGCTTCCTGCTCCAGCATCATCCGAATGGGGCGCATGTGTCGGCGAAACACCAGCAGCTCCGCGAGTAGCATCACGCATAGCGAGCTCGTCATAATGAAGAAGATGCGCTCCATTTCCGCATACGAAATGGATAAGGTCGTAGAAATAATGACTCCGCCCACCACAACAACCGCAATGCCTGAGCCTAAGATATAATTGCGGACCAAATCTCGCAGAAATTTTTGGTAAATGACCATGATGGATGCCTCATTTCAATCTAAGCTTAGTCCTATTGTATAGCAATTCAACCTGTTGCGCTTATAAAAAAGGGAAGCTCTGCTTGCCCTTTACTTGCAGCTAGCCTAGGTTGGAACCGGCTCATCTTGAGATTTCCTTGATCGAAGGGAACTCCGTTCCCCTATTTCGGCGAAAAGCGGAATTTCGAGCGCCCGAGGGGAACTACAGGGTCTTATTTCATCAAATTGCCCAAATATCCCTCTAGAATGGAGAAATAGCGGAACGTAGTTCCCGTTTCCTCGCTCAAAGGGCTGCTATAGGCGAAATAGCGCCCTGTAGTTCCCCTTCCTCGCTCAAAGGCTACTTCGGGCAAAATAGCTTCCTGTAGTTCCCACTCCTCGCTCAAAGGCTGTTTTGGGCAAAAAAGCGTCCTGCAGTTCCCCTACCTGCCCGCGCTGCGCGCTGCCTTGCAACCGACTGTCGCCGCATGGAATAAGGGGAAGCTTGGCACACCTTCACACATCAAAAATGCCCCGGCCTAGTGGCCGAGGGGCATGTGCTGCTGAATCATTCTGTTTCTTTATTTGCAACAGGCATACTTTCCTTCCCGAGGAAGGCGCGCGCAAGCTCCGTAACGCTTTGGCCTGTTAGGGTTTGCGTGATCTCAGGCACTTGGGCGATCATTTTGGCAATATCGCCTGTTATCCGGTTTACGCCGGACGTCGCGCCGTCTTGGGAGATTACCGTGATTTTATCCACGTTGTTCAGCGGTGCCGCAATCTTCTCCGCCAGCTCCGGCAGAATGCGAAGAATCTCTACCGTAACCGCCGCTTGCGTATACTGCTTGTAAGCCTCCGCCTTCTTCTCAAGCGCCTCAGCTTCCGCAAGCCCCGCCAAGCGAACGACTTCCGCATTCGCTTTCCCTTTGGCGAGCTCCGCCTCGGCCGTCGCTTCACCGCGCTTTCTCGTCGACTCGGCGTCAGCCTCGGCTTCGAGAATTTGCCGCTGCTTGTTCACATCGGCGCGCATCAGAGCTGCCAGCTTCTCCGCTTCGGCCGGCTTAATGACGGATGCCTCGAGTTCCTTTTGCTTCAGCTCAACTTCGATCTGCCGAACGTTCTTGTTCGCCTCAGCTTCCATCTGCTTAATACGCACCTGTTCGGTTACGAGCGATTGCTGAATTTGCTTCTGCTTCAGTTCATAGGCCAAGTCCGCTTCGGCCTGCCGGCTCGTCGTTTCCTGCTTGAACTCCGCCTCTCTCATGCTGAGCTCCTTGCGGTACTGAGCTTCTTTCGCCGATGCCAGCGTTTCCGCTTCGATCTTGAGCTGATGCGCCTCTGCAATGCGAATGGCGGATTCCTTTTCCGTATCGGCTTGCCGGATCTGAATGTCCCGCTCGACCTCGGCTCTGGCAATGCTGGCGCTTTTGCGGACACGTTCAACCTCAGGCACGCCAAGGTTCTCTATGTAGCCTTGATCGTCTGCGACACGCTTGAGTACGAACGAAATCAAGCTCAGCCCCATTTTATCCAAATCCTCCGAACACGTCTCCCTCATCTTGCTGTTCAGCTCATCCGGATTCTTGAGAATAGACTCCACTGTCAATTGTCCCACCAGACCGCGAAGATGTCCTTCTACGGAATGCAGAATCATCATTTCCCGCTCCAGCAGCGTATGATCCAAGAACTGCTCAGAGGCTGTGGCAATGGCAACAGGGTCGCTTTGAATTTTGATTTGAGCAACCGCCTCGATCTTTAGCCGGATCCCCTGCAGGGAAAACATGGGCTGATCCGGCTTTACATCAAAGCTCATGAGCATCATCGAAATCGTTTTGAAGCTCTGAAAGCCCGGAATAACGAAGGTTCCCCCGCCCTGTACAACGCGTTTACCGCCCAAACCGAAAACAATCATGGCCTCGTTAGGCGGCACCTTTTTATAAGCCCTTACAATGGTAGCAAGTAAAATAAAAACAACAATGACAATAGCAGCAACCGTATACAAAATCGTCAACATAATTGTATTACCTCCCGGAAGTTAGTCGTACCTGCAAGCTTACTCACTGAATTTACTAACTGTAGCAACGCCTTTCTCCATGTGCAGGATAACCACCCTTGCGCCTTTGGTGATCGATTCCCCCAACTCGGATCGCGCGCTGATGGACCGTTTGGTCCCCTGCATGACAATCACCATTTCACCGAATCCATTCCCGTTAATCGGCGCAATCAGCTTCCCAAGCTGTCCAGTCAGGTCAAAATCGTCTTCCCTCATGCTGTCATCATGCTTATAGATGACTTTGGCATAGAAGAGGAAGAACAGCCAACCCACGAAAAGACCGGCACCTGCGGCAATGAGCAAAATAAGCAAAGAGCTGGTCATCCCTACCTCATTGAGCATATACCCTATTCCGCCGAATACCGTCAGGCTGGCCAAAAGGGAAGATAAATTAAAGAAAGACGGTCCCCCATGGCTGTGGGCTCCCCCGGTATCCCCATGAAACTCAAAGAAATCGCCACCAAAAAATGTAACAAGAACCGTAAGAACAAGGCCTACAAAAAAACATACGGCAAACAAAGTCATCATAGACGTCACCTCCTTGGAGCCCCCTTATAAGGAAGCATTTTACATCTATACATTATAGACGGGATTGGCAATAAAAGGTTTCGCACAAAAAAATATCAGTTTGCCTGCGAATCGTTCTTCTTCGCTTCGCGTATAATCATTGGACGTCTTTTTTATTATTTTTATTAAACCTAAGGAGTAGATTAGCACATGTACAAAAAGAAACTGACTTGGCGGTTATCCGCCGCACTGGTGTTCCTGCTGCTTATGCTGACAGGCTGCCAAGCTGTACAAGGCTTAGACATCGCTGCGGCGATTAAGAACAGCGCAGCTGTGAAGTCCTTCGAATCCAAAGGCTCACTGCAAATCGAGTTGGTTCCCGGCGACACCTCCAAGCTAACTGCGGACGAGCAAAAGTCGCTCAGCGCTCTGCAAAACGTGAAAATCGAGCTTACGAACGTTAAGTCTCAGAATGCGCAGCAGCTTTCGGCAGATGGTTCCATTACATACGGAAAAGGCACTATCCCATTCAAACTGGCAACGGAAGGCACAAAGCTCCTTATCAGCATTGAAGGCGCGAAAAAGCCGATTGTTTACGATCTCCTGGCCGGTTCAAATGTATCGTTCATGAACATGCTGCCCGCAGTGATTCAAGAACAGTTCGGGAACAAAATAGCGGAGGTTAAGCCCGCGATTATCGGATTTATTTTAGCGAATACGGCAAATCCTTCGAATATTACGGTCTCTGCCGTCACAGACAAAGTGAACGGTGCAGACCTTTCTCTCCAAAAAGCGCACATCGAACTGAACGGCACTGAACTCGCCTCACTGCTTCGCAAGCTGTTCAGCAACATTCTCGCAGATGAAGCCGGATTGAAAGAACTGCTCAACCAATTGTATGATGCCCTGTCACCTGTTATTGAAGAGCAGATCAGTGCTGGTTCGAGCGATTTTACCCTCAAGGTTCTGGGCAATAAAGAATTTGCGCTCGGACTGGTGTATCAGCCTATCCATGACTTCCTGGAGACAACAGCCGACTCTTTAGAGAAGGCCATCGCCGGAGATACCGAACAGGGCCCGTCGCCCCTTCATGGCTTATTTGACGGTAAATCCACGCTGCAGGCTGATATTTATACCGATGCCGACAAACTGGTCCACAAGCAAGCACTAGCGCTTAGCATGCCGCTTCCAGATAAGGGCACTGGCGTTGCAGGGCTTAAACTCTCCTTCGTGAGTGAAACTTGGAATGCGAATAAGCCGGTAACGGCAGCAACGATCGATATCTCTGGCGGTGCGGTACAAATGGGGACGGAGGCTTCCTCTATCTACCACATGCTGAATAACCTGGATAAACAGTCCCTTTTCTACAAAATGCTGCGTGAAGATATGAAAGTGACGAAGAAGGAAGTAAGCCTGAAGCTGACGGATGGCGCGGCTTCGCCAAGCGATACACCGCAGCCGTTTATTAACGAAGACAACAAAACGATGGTGCCGGTACGCTTTATTTCCGAAAAGCTTGGCGCAGAGGTCGGCTGGAATGGCGATCTGCAGGAAGTTACGATTAAAGATCTACTGTCCGGAACAACGATCATTCTGAAGCTGGACAGCAAGCTTGCCACTGTTGACGGCGCTGCAATCGAGCTCGAAAGTGCGGCAACGCTCCATAACGGATCTACGTTCGTTCCGATTCGTTTCATCGCAGAATCGCTTGGCGGCAAAGTATCGTTCAACGATGAGACTCGCACGGTGACGATTAAACGCGAATAGCATGGCATTGTAAGTGCATAGGCGATTGCACCTTTTTCAGGCGGCTGAATAGTCTAGTAGTGAACCTAGGCAATAAGCCTACCGCTGCGCGCAGCCGAACGAAAAAGGAGCGAATGCTGTGTATATGAATCCGTCGCAACACCCTGGGCCTCAAGGGCCCCATATGATTTATCAAGCCGAGCCTAATTGGCAGCACCAAATGAGGCACAAGAGGGATATGATCACGGGTGCGCTTCACCCGCATATCGGGCGTACGATTCGCGTTACAACCATCGATGGGCACACGCATGAAGGTGTGTTGGCTCATGTAGACGGGCACCATGCTTATATGCACATCGCCCCTCACAGCCATCCCCAAGGGCCGTACAGACCCATCTATACACCAGCGCAATACAATCAAATTTTGACGTTAGTTCTGTTTGAATTGCTCGTCATTTTACTGCTGGCCTAAAAAGATAGCTCGCCCTTATCCGGTCGATAGCGACCTTGGAGCGCGGGCTTTTTTTATTGCGGACTTGAAATGAAATTTTCATGAAAATGGAATAAGCTCCCTTCGAATTGGATATATTATCAAAGCTGCGTTAACAAGCTGTCAGGTTCTGCATGATCCAAGAGCAACACGCAGGAACAAATTATTGGAGGTTTATGTCTACATGGAAACAGGTACGGTAAAATGGTTTAATGCGGAAAAAGGTTTTGGTTTCATCGAAATGGAAGGCGGCAATGATGTGTTTGTTCACTTCAGCGCTATCACAGGGGAAGGTTTCAAAAGCTTGGATGAAGGCCAACGCGTACAATTTGAAGTTGTTCAAGGTAACCGCGGACCGCAAGCTGAAAATGTAGTCAAGCTGTAGTCCTTACCACATATTGCTATACACTGCTTGCGAGTCTGAGTCTAGTCTACTATGACAAGGAGGAGTTCATATGTACTTTTCAAAGAAGTCGATGGAACCTGTGCCCGAAGAGCAAACCAACATTTGGACTTGCAGCACCGAACAGTGCTCATGCTGGATGAGAGATAACTTTTCATTCGCCGAAAGTCCGGAGTGTCCGATTTGTCATTCTGCCATGGTCAAGGATTCAAAGATGCTCCCAACCTTATCGAACACAAGCAGCAGGCGATAATAAGTAATAGCAGCCTACGGCAGTACCCGAAGCCCTTTCGTCTCCGTGTAGGAGACAAAAGGGCTTTTCTATTGGTATGAGATATTACCTAGAAGCCTCGGCGTCTGCCGAAAATCAGCGATATGACAAACATGATCAGGAATACGAAGAACAATACTTTGGCAATGCCTACAGCCGCTGAAACAATGCCAAAAAATCCGAATATACCGGCAACCAGCGCAATAATTAGAAACATAACAGCCCAGCCTAACATAGGAAAACACCCTCTCTTCATGTTATTTGTAATGCTTGGCTATGATATCTATTAACCACTTGGCCCCATATTGAATCATAAAGTCCTGTCCGCAAGCAAAAAAACCGCTTCGGACGGTAACAGCATCGTCCAAAACGGTTTTATTTCTTACGGTATATGCGTTCCAATGGCACAAACTCTTGGTAGTGCACACCTTCAGGCACGAATAAGATGGATTCTTTCTTGCCCAGCCCCAAATACCCGCCAGATACTAAGCTGCCATGAAACAGGCTGTGTACCTGCGTCTGCAGCTTGTTATCGAAGTAGATCATGACATTGCGGCATAAAATCACATGGAACTCGTTAAAAGAGCCGTCCGTTGCAAGGTTGTGCTGCGCAAACATCAGATTGTCTTTCATGAGCGGCTGGAAATAGGCGTACTGATGGTCCGTCGTATAGTACTCAGAGAAGGCCTTCGTTCCGCCGGAGTCCAAATAATTCTTCGTAAAGCATTGCATCTGCTTGAGCGGGAAAGCCCCCTTTTGCGCTGCTTCAATCGCCTTCTCGTTCATATCCGTCGCATAAATCTTCGTTCTCTCCGCCAGCCCCTCTTCCTGCATCAGGATTGCCATGGAGTAGACTTCCTCCCCCGTTGCACAGCCGGCGTGCCAGATGCGAATCTCGGGATACTGCCTTAGCTGGGGCACGACCAAATTGCGAAAAGCGTGGAAAAAGCTAGGGTCCCGGAACATCTCGGTGACGCGGATCGACATGTCATTGAGCAAGCGGTCCACGAAGCCGGGTTCGTGCAGAACTTTCTCCAGCAGCGCAGTTACATTCGGCAGCTTCTCTGCTTTCATCCGATTAAGAACACGCCGGCGTAAGGATGACCGCACGTAATGGCGGAAATCAAACCCATACATTTGGTACAAGCCTTCCAAAAGGAGATTAATCTCAATATCTTGCAGTTCGTCCTCGTAAGGAGATTGAGTGAAATCGATGGGCTCCTCCATGGGCGTACGACTCAATGTTTCTTCACCTGCTTTGTTAGCCATACACGCATAAGCGAGAATAGCTGATCCATATTTAACGGCTTCGTAATATAATCGGACGCGCCGGCTTCCAGACATTTTTCTTTCTCACTCTTCATGGCTTTGGCGGTGAGAGCAATAATCGGCAAATCATGCATGTGCAGTTCGCCGCGAATCGCCTGCATGGCCTCATAGCCATCCATGACCGGCATCATGATGTCCATCAAGATGAGATCGTAGCCGGCTTGCGCGCTCAACATTTCCAAAGCATCCTTCCCGTGATCCGCCACGTCTACGGTGACCCCTTTCGTCTCTAGCGCTGTAACGAGCGCAAAGACGTTGCGTGCATCATCGTCTACGAGCAGCACTCTTTTGCCGTTAAACAATTGGGCATCCGAATGGACGATTTCGACGGCTTCGACTTCCGGCTTAATCGACTCCACCGGGGCTGCTTCAATCGTCTGCACGGCGGATTGCGTGGATATAATGGAACGCTCCTCGACAGATGCGGCAATTTCCCCCTGATGGCGGCCATTCCCCGTCATCCCCGGCTCCTCTTCACTCGCGTTAGGCACGTATAGCGTGAACGTGCTGCCTTTGTGCAGCTCGCTTTTCACAACGATGGAGCCTCCGAGCAGACGCGTAAACTCGCGGCATATGGATAAGCCAAGCCCTGTACCGCCGTACTGGCGGTTGGTTGTGCCATCGACCTGACGGAACGCTTCAAAAATAACCTGCTGCTTGTCGATCGGAATCCCTATACCGGTGTCCGTAATAGAGATTGCAAGCACTTTTTCTTCCGGATCGCGGTGCAGAAGTTCTTTGACACGAGCCGGGTCAGCAAGCGCCACTTTCATCGTAACAGAGCCCTTTTCAGTAAATTTAAACGCATTGGAGAGCAGATTTTTCAATATTTGCTGAAGGCGCTGACCATCCGTCAAAATGACATTCGGCACATTCGGCTCCATAATGACTTCGAAATCTAGTCCCTTTTTCTCCGCAACGGGGGCAAACATGAGCTTCATTAACTGCGGCATTTCGGTCACGTTGAAATCATCCGTCATAATTTCAATCTTACCGGCCTCCACTTTGGATAAATCCAAAATGTCGTCGATCAGCGCCAAGAGGTCCTTGCCAGCGGCATTGACCACACGCGAGTACTCCACAATCTCCGACATCTGCAAATCGCCGCTGTTTTCCGCGAGCATCTGCGATAAAATCATGATGCTGTTCAGCGGCGTACGAAGCTCATGCGACATATTCGCGAGGAAATCGGATTTATACTGTGAGCTCGTCTCCAGCTTATGCGAATATTCCTCCAATTCGTCTTTCGCTTTCTTTAATTCCAGCGCTTTTTGCTCAGAGAAGTGATTCTGCTCTTCTAAAAACTCATTGGTCATCCGCAGTTGTTCCTGCTGCATTTGGAGCTCTTCCGACTGCGTCTGCAGCTCCTCGGATTGCGCTTGCAATTCTTCGGCCAGCATCTGCGACTCGGATAACAAACGTTCTACTTCCATGCGACCGCGTACATTCGTAATGGCCGAACCAAATTTCTCCTGCAGCGAATCGACTAACGTCAAATGCTGCGCCTGGAAAGGATGCAGAGAGGCTAATTCGATCACGGCCTCTGTTTGGCCATCCACCAGAATAGGAGCCACCAGCAGGCTGCGCGGTGCGGAGGCGCCTAAGCCGGACGTTAGTTTGACGTGGTTTTCCGGCAAGTTATCGATCAGGAAAATGCGCTGATCCAGCGCACACTGGCCAACCAGACCTTCGCCTAATCGAAAACTTGCCGCGGAAGGATCCTGCCCGTTCGCCGCATAGCCCGCTATTTTCACATAACGAGCTTCATCCCCGACTTTCTCACGAAGGTATACAACGCCATATACACTCCCAAGCATCGTCGCGAGCTTGCTAATAAACGTGTTGCTCAAACTGCCTGTATCGTTGATTCCCTGATACAAAGTGGCGACTTCGGTGAGACTCGTTTGAATCCAGTTTTGCTTCTCCAGATCCTCCAGCATATCATTGGTCGCTTCTGCCAGCTCCCTGATTTCATCATGGCTGGTCAGCGCGATCCTTGACGTCAAATTCCCTTCGGAAGACGAAATATAACGGATCATTTTCGTAACTTGCTTGATTGTGTTCGTAATAGAATTGGATAATATCAAAGCGACTATAATTGCAAAAATGGAAATGGTGCCTAGAAGGATGAAAAGAACAACTCTAAGATTATAATTGCTTTGAGCAAGATCTTCAGCTCTGGCATTGGTTAGCTGCTTCTCAGTCGCAAGAAAGGAATCGAACTGCGTTCGCAGCTGGTCCATCAGCCTTTTCCCTGAGTTTCGCTGGAAATATTCATTGATTGCCGTTTGATTGTTTTCATTCTTTAATTGGATCACATGATCGCCGGCCGTACGAATCCAACTTTGGATCGTGGGCTTGATCTGCTCCAAGCTTTCCTTTTGGGAAGGGTTGGAGCTGATCATTTGCAGAAGCCTATTATAGTTATCAAGCCATGTTTTATTGGCTGTATCATACGGTTCTAAGTACTGGGGGTCGCCCGTGATCACATATCCCCTCATGCCGGTTTCCATATCCACCATATTCCTTTGGAGCGCATAGAGAAGATCATGGACCTCCAAATCATGAGTGGAGACGAATTCTACTTCTTTCTGCAGCGCGTTGACGCGACCGCTCACGATCAGGAGAGCAATCCCTAAGCATATGATAATAAATACATATCCCATTATGATTTTTGAACGTATATTCATACGAAAAAATTTACCCATAGCTGCCCCCTCGTACAGTTCATAGTGAACATTATATTAATATTCTACTACTCTCACTATACCATAATTGCGGAGGTTGGAGAGAACGAACAGAGCTGTTCTTGTAGTTTTTCATGACCGGTTTTAAGTATCTCTCCTTCTACGTACTTGGGGTTAGAACCGTCTTTAATTTCACGATAGCCCGCTTCTGAATACGCGAGACGCTCATCTGGGATATCCCCAGTTGATCGGCAATGTGACGCTGCGATTGTCCCTCCTGATAGATGAGATGAATGACTTTCCGTTCTTCCTCTTTCAGGCAGGTCATCGCCTCTTCCAGATCCATGCGCCTTTCCAGCGAATGATAGTCATCGGTTGAGCCGGCAATCATATCGCCGAGCGTCGCGCTGTCCCCCTCATTGCTTAGCGGAGTATCCAGCGAAGTGTAATGATAATAATCGCGGCCAGCCAGAATCTCAATCGTCTCTTCCGTGCTCAGCTCCAAATAAGCCGCCATTTCGTCCATATTCGGCGAACGTTCGAGCTTGACCGTGAGTTCATCCAGAGCACGCTGAACAAGAGCGCCCTTCTCCTTAATACGTCTTGGAACTTGTATGTACCATGATTTGTCACGTAAATAATTTTTCAGGTGACCGATCAAGCTTTTCATCGCATAAGCCTCAAAAGGGGTATCGAGCGTGCTGTCATACTGGGTGAACAGCCGTAACAACGACATCTGCCCGACTTGAAACAGGTCTTCATATAAATCAGGACGGCTCCGTGACATTTTGCCGACTGCCATACGAACAATAGGTTCATAGTGCAGCAGCAATGCCGTAGCCGTCTCTTCACAACCTGTCTCTTTATAAATTTTCATTTTCACATACATGTCATATAGAGGCTTGGAAGATGATGCATTCACATTCATACCATTTCCTCTTTTCTGTCCAGCTGCCCTGCCAACTGCTTTTTCAAAACAACCTCCGTGCCTTTGCCGCTGTGCGTAAGCACCTGGACATCGTCCATCAATGCTTGCATCAGGAACAGGCCTAAGCCCCCCACCGATGCCTCACGAATGGATTTATGATGCAAAGCAACCTCCTCGGAATCAGTCTGTACATAATGAAAGCTGCTGCCTTCATCCTTAACGGTGATTTGCAAAAAGCCATCCTGCTGCTCGAACTGAATATCTACCGTTCCTGACTGATCGTGCGCATATGCATGGAGGATCGCATTGTTGCAAGCTTCTGCTACAGCTACTTTCATATCTTCAATATCCTCGAACGAAAATCCCGCTTTAGAGGCCACACCGTATAAAGCAAGTCGAACAATATCCAAATATTCCGCCTGTGCAGGGATCGTAAGGCCGATGTAGGGTCTCATATTATTTCTTCTTTCCTTTCTGCTTTTCCTTGATTATCCGTTTGCAGCTCACCGTTCACGAAATAACGGGCAACGCCGGTGATTTCGAACAAACGCTGAATTCTGGACGGGATATGCTGAATGCTGAAAGCAGCGCCTATCGCGGCTCTTACTTTGAGCACACAGACGAGAATGCCGATGCCGGTGCTGTCAATGTAGCGCAGCTCCTTTAAATCTAAAGTAAGGTGCTGATCGCCTTGCGTGACGACGGAGTCCAGAACGGCCGCCAGTTCGGGTGCTGCAGACAAATCAAGCTCCCCACTTAAGTATATGATATTTTCTTTCCCATTCGATTGTTTGTAGACGGTAAATTTACGTATATGCACAAAGACGGCTCCTCTCTATTCCATGCTGCTTATCGGCGATTTTTTCGTTTTTAATTTCTTCCACATTTCCATCGAAATGGCCGCGCCATGCAAAATGGTCTGCCATCGCTGGCTGAGCGTCGGCGATTCTTCCGTCATCCGCGTTTGTTTCACCGCATCGATGAAGCCTGTGGCGGATTGTTTCACGGAAGACGTGAGTTCGTGGATAACCTGACCGACATCATTCACAGAGCTAAACAGATGATTAAGCTTAGCCAGCTTGGCACGAACATCTATGGCCATCTCATTGGTATTGAGAATAACATCCTGCACTTCCGAAGAAATTTGTGTGACCTCATCCTTCATTTGCCCCATCGTCAGCGTGATCTGATCCAAAGAAAGCTTCAGTGCTTTCAACGTTTGAATCAAATAGAAGACAAGGAATACGAAGGCTGTGGCAGCAAGGACTGCGCTCAATTGGACTAACATTTCAATCACCCCTGTTTGCTTGATTACTTATAGTTACCCTCTTGTTCCGCAAACGAAACAGCCTTAGTTTAAAAGTTCAAAAGTTCTCCTATTCCGTTTCAGAAGAGGCAAGTCCGGGTAATTATAGGATATCAAGCCATCACAATTGAAATGGAGGAATTTCCCATGGTGAAAACCGCAATGAAAGTTACTGCCATTACAGAGCTATTAGACAAGCAGGTCGCTAACTTCTCAATTCTTTATATGAAACTGCATAACTATCACTGGTATGTAAAAGGCGACAATTTCTTCACGCTGCATGTAAAATTCGAAGAGTTGTACCAGGAAGCTGCACAGCATCTGGACGTCATCGCGGAGCGGATGCTTTCACTGCGCGCCGTACCGACAGCTACCTTGCAGGAGCATCTGGAGCTGGCCTCCGTCAAAGAGGCCGGCCAAGGAGCTTCTGCAGGAGATATGGTGAAGCAGCTGGCAAGCGACTTCTCCCTGATCTGCTCTGAGCTTACAGAGGGCATCGCGCTTGCCGAAGAAAGCAAGGACCAGCCGACGGCTGATATGCTGATTGGGATTCGGGCCTCGCTGGAGAAGACGGGCTGGATGCTGGAGGCTTTCCTCGGGCGCTAAAGGAAGTACAAATGGGGCTGTCTCTAAAGGTCAGGAATGACCTTGGGGATAGCCCTTTTGGTTTTGGATATATGGCGCGAGTGGGAACAATGATCCCCTATTTCTCGAAAAGTCGACATTTTTCAGGTTATAGGGAACTACGATCCTCTATTTTAAGCATTCTGCCAGAATGGGAGCTTTTCTTGGAGAATAAGACCCTGGAGTTCCGTCTGCAGCCAAGAAACAGCCCAGTTAGCAAAGATAGCGCCCTATAGTTCCCACAACTTTGCCTGTCCATGCCTAGAGGAGGCCATTTCCTCAAAACCGCAGGACCAAGTTGGCAGCATACCCAAGAAAGAAGCAATCAGCGCCAAAAGTAAAGGAGCTAAGCACATATAGTTGCTTAGCTCCTTTAACATTCAACTAGTCACTTTTTTCTACCCGCATACCTTCGGGACAGCCTCGCTGAGCCACTCGGTCATACCTGACCTCATGAGACCTCCCCTTTACTTTTGTACATATTTAACGAGTGTGACTTCAGTGCCTTGATCCGTATTCACAGTCACCTCATCCATCAGCGCTTGCATTAAGTACATGCCGAGGCCTCCGGACTGCAGTTCACTAAGCGATTGGCCCACCGGGGGTTCCGCACGCCCGTTCTTCGCTTCGTAATCAAAACCAGGACCGTCATCCTTCACTTTCACGGTCAGCTTGCCGTCTCCCAGCTCATAACTAATCTGGATCTGCCCCAGACTGGCTGACGTCTCTCCATGAAGCACGGCATTGTTGCAGGCTTCCGAAACCGCTACTTTCATATCCTCAATGTCCTCATAGGAGAAGCCCAGCTTAGAGGCAATTCCATAGAGACTGAGTCTGACGATATCCAAATACTCCGCTGCTGCGGGTATGTGCAGACGTACGACATTCATGCGCTTCCTTCGATCCCTTCGTTCAGAAATCCGGAGATGCCCGTAAGGTCAAAGAGCCGTTTAATACCGGACGGAATATGCCGCACAGCGAACGGCACCTTCAGCTCATCGCGAATTTTCAAAGCGGAGACCATGATACCGATCCCCGTGCTGTCGATATATGTTAACTTACCTACGTCTAGAATCAACGCTTTATCAGTCCGATGAACCACCGCTTCAAGCGCATGGCGGAACTTCAATGCCGCAGCCAAGTCAAGTTCCCCACGGATATGAAGCTGTATAGATTTCTCTAATTCTTCTTGGTCAATTTGGAACTTTTCTGCTGGCATGAGCCACACTCCTTTTAAGTGATTTGCTCTTTTAAGTGTAACAAGCACCTCAGCTTTACACAAGCTTCACATCTAAAGGCCGGGTCTCCCGGACATTTTCACCTGGATATAAGCTTAAATGAAATTCAGCCTCGTACCGGTCAGCTTTACAGGTATGGAGGCCGAATAATGCCGTCCGATGACGGTGTTTTCACCCACTACAGTGATACCCGGATCCCCCGGCATGCCTACGATCGCGCCATCTTTAATAATCGAGCCTTCGCCGATAATCGCATTAAGAATAAGCGCATGCCTCCCGATTTGAACGCCCGGCATAATGACGCTGTTAAGCACCCGGCTGTGCTCGCCGACCGTCACCCCATCGAACAGAACGGAATGACTGACATTGCCGTAGATGGAGACGCCGTCTCCAAGCTCCGCATGATGAACCCGCGCATCCAGAGCTACATAATTCTGGGAAAGGTTGCGTTTTGTCGTCAGCACAGGCCATGCCTCATGATTCAATTGCAGTCTCGGATGATAATCAAGCAAATCCATATGAGATTCCCAGAGGCTTTCGATCGTGCCCACATCCTTCCAATAGCCTTCAAAAGGATAAGCGGACACATGCGCACCCGAAGCCAGCAGTCCGGGAATAATATCACGGCCAAAATCATGGCTCGACGCCTGATCTGCCTCATCCTGCTCCAAACAGGACTGCAGCACCTCCCAGTTAAATATATAAATGCCCATGGATGCTAAATTGCTGGCCGGTTTGAGCGGCTTCTCCGCAAAGGCGGTAATCCGGTGCTGCTCATCTGCGCTAACAATGCCAAAGCGGCTCGCCTCCTCCCATTTCACAGGCATAACCGAAAGCGTAGCATCCGCGCCGGTTGCCTGATGATGCGCCAGCAAAGTCCGGTAATCCATGTTATAGATATGATCGCCAGACAAAATTAGCACATAGCTCGGTTTATGTTCCCTCAAAAAGGCTAAGTTCTGATAAATGGCATCTGCGGTCCCCGAATAGGCATTGGGCGCACCGGCCTCCCGCTCCAAAATGGATATGCCACCACCGCAGCCCTCCACTGCCCAAACGTCCCCGCTTCCGATATGGGCATGCAGCACGGCAGGCTTATACTGCGTCATCACGCCGACGGTACCGATTCCTGAATGGCGGCAGTTGCTTAAAGCGAAATCAATCATCCGGTATTTCCCACCATAATGTACTGCCGGCTTCGCCATTTGCTGCGTTAACGGACGAAGCCTGCTGCCCTCGCCGCCAGCTAGCAGCATGGCTACACATTCTTGTTTCTTCATCTTCATCTCATCCTTCCGTTTGGATTTATTTGAAAATGACAGCCGCCCTGCTGATTGCATTCATAAACGTTATTACACCCATATGCGCCTATTGAAACAAAAAATGCACAAGCTTCCCCATTTTTTGGGGTAAACTTGTGCATGTATTCTTTTTGTCCACAGGTGCAGCGGTTACGGAATACTGACCATGACCAAACATATGTCGTCTTGCGGCGATCCGTTTTTATCATTCGGATAGATGCGTTCCACTAAATCATCAGGATCGTGGGCTTCTGCGGACTGCAAGCCTTGCTTGATTTTCGCGGTGCCATCCTGCTCCTCATCATCGAGCCATTCCGACAAACCGTCTGTAAATAAAACAATGCGAGCTTCTCGGTCGTAACGAATCACGCCTTTTGTCACATCAATTCCTTCAAAAAAGCCAATAGCACAGCAGCCCTCCGTCAACAGTTTGATCTCGCCGTCCAACATCGCAAGGCCTGGCGGGTGCCCCGCATTCACATACTCTATCGTGCGCTGTTCCGTATCCAGAACCATGTAGATCGCCGTAAAATAATAATTGATCAAACTATCCGATTGATGCAGTTGATGCATTCGCCCGTTCAGCTCGCGGATAACACCTTCCGGATCGCAAATCTGCGTAATCGTATCCTTCAAAGCCGAGTAAATGTACATGCACACAAGCGAAGACGAAATCCCGTGTCCCATCATGTCCAGCAAAATAATGCCATACCGGTTCGGCCCAATCGGATACCATGCGTAGAAGTCCCCTGCCAGTTCGGACGAGGGCTTATACACCGCAGAGATATGGATATCCTCCTTCTCGATCGGATGGCTGAGCACGCTGCGCTGAACCTGTTTTGCCAAATCCAGCTCATATTTTATCCGCTTATCCCGCTCTTTGTGCCAATCCTTCTCATATTTCAAACGGAGCGTCGAACGGATTCGGGCAAGCAGTTCCACCCTATTAATCGGCTTCATGACATAATCGAGCGCCCCCGCATCTAACGCTTCCGCAAGCTTATTGGAATCTCCCATCGCCGTTACGAAAATAATCGGGATATCCCGCAGCCTTTCGTCCGCTTGAATCGTGCGGCAGGCTTCCACCCCATCGATTTCAGGCATCATCATATCCATCAAAATCAAATCCACCGGCACCTCTGCCGGATGGGGCGAATTCATATCTAATAAGTCATACAGCTCTTTCGCCGAAGACGCCATCAAGAGATCCGTGTACCCGGCTTTGAGCAAAATTTTTTCGATAATCAGCAAATTGGTCGCGTTGTCGTCCACAATGACAATACCCATCGTCGTCATAACCCCTCTCGGGTAAAAGTTAGCAGGAACCCCTCACCTATTTTACCATAGTACAAAAATAAAGATGTTCACTAACTACTACCCGCAAGACGAAAATTTTAATCATCAAAAACAGACATTTTCGACAAAAACAGCCCTGGCTGTTTCAAAAGCCCGGAATTCGGTTACAAGCAAGTAGGATGCATGACCACCTACACCCTATTTGAAGGAGAGATGACTCATGAGCGAAACAGTCGAAGCAAACAAAGACGGACTCTGGTTAGGCTTACTAATCGGCGGTGCTGTAGGCGCTGCAGCCTCATTGTTGTTAGCCCCTAAACAGGGGGCGGAACTGCGCAGGGATTTATCGAAAACATATCGCACCCTTTATGATAAAACGAGCCGGTTTGCGACAGCCTTAGGTTCAAAAGCACAGGAAATGGCTGCCGACGCAGGTGACAAAGCCGAAACGGCAGCCGTTAAACTTGGCGAGAAAACACAGGAGATGACGGAGTTGGCCGGTGAGAAAGTGCGAGAGTTTGGCGAGCATGCTGCCGATAAGGCGCTAGAAATTGGCGAGCAGGCTAGTGACAGAGTGCGGGCGATGGCCGGGATGGCAGGCGATAAGAGGCAATAGACACCAATGCTTCCAGCTTTCATTTTGAAAGGAGATGTTTGGAATGGATAAAAGCACGCTGCATCGACAGCTGACCGATTTGGGATTGGAACGTGTCGAATACACGGAGAAAGCCGTCTATCAATTCAATATTTATAGCGAGGCTACGGCGGCCTCCTATCCGCTTACGTTAACGACCCTAACCTCAGAGCACGGAAATACGACCGTACACTTCCATGAGGCCGACTTTCCGGAGAATACTTTCGTTCCGCTGGAAGTCCGTCGCGCTGCACTGGACAAGCTGATCGAATTAGAACGGCTGTGCAACGGTTCCTCCGGCAAATCCTTGGAAGAAGCCAACAATGGCTCCATGGCCCAGGATTTGGATGAAATGAAGAAGCTCGGCAATGAAATGAAACACATGAAGACGAACAGCGAGCTGTTGGAGAAGAATCTGATCCCCGATCCCATTCAATAAACGAAAAAGGTTGGACAGGATAGTACCCTGTTCAACCTTTTTTTGGCATTTGGGATTAAAGAGCACGCGTTGGCTCTATAAACACGCTTACTTTCGGGGAGTGATTCCCTCCCGAAGGGAACTGTAGTCCCCTATTTAGGCAAAATCGGCCTGATTCCACTTTTAGTGGGAACTACAGGGCCTTATTTGCCCCTGCAGCCGCCATTTCCGCTTGAAATGGGCAAATAGCGGACCACAGTTCCTCTTCAGAGCTGGAAGAACTGCTATTGGAGCAAATAGCGGACTGTAGTTCCCTCTGGCGACCGAATAATGCATAAATCGCAGCAAATAACGTGCTTCCCTCGATTTCAAAGAGAAATCCTGCATTTTGTACATCAAATCCGCCAAGTTTCAGCCCAAGGGGGCCAAATGGGTAAATTTGATGTACTTTATGCAGGATTAGATGCGAAATCGAGGGTTACGCCTGAATTTGCTGCACTTTATGCAGGATCGTGCCGCCGCATCAAGCCTTCGGCTGCACCATTTCCTCCGGCCGCACGTAGCTGTCAAACTGCTCCGCCGTCAAGTGGCCGCTGCGCACGGCTGACTCCTTCAGCGTCAGCCCTTCCTTGTGGGCTTGCTTCGCAATGCTGGCCGCCTTCTCATACCCGATATACGGGTTGAGCGCGGTAACCAGCATGAGCGACTGCTCGAGATTGCGCTGAATCACCTCGCGATTCGGCTCCATCCCCACGAGACAGTTGTCGTTGAACGAGCGCATGCTATCCGCCAGCAGCCGCACGGACTGCAGGAAGTTATGGATGATCACGGGCTTGAACACGTTCAGCTCGAAGTTGCCCTGACTGGCGGCGAAGCCGATGGCCGCATCGTTGCCCATAACCTGGCACACGACCATCGTCATCGCTTCGCTCTGGGTCGGGTTAACCTTGCCCGGCATAATCGAAGATCCGGGCTCGTTCTCCGGGATCGTGATTTCACCGATCCCGCAGCGAGGGCCGCTCGATAGCCACCGCACATCGTTGGCTATCTTCATCAAGTTCGCCGCGAGCGCCTTCAGCGCGCCGTGAGCGTAAACGATCTGATCATGGCTGGTCAGCGCATGAAACTTATTCGCGGCCGAGACGAAGCGTGTGCCCGTCTCACGGGACAGCGCTTCGGCAACGCGCGCGCCGAACTCCGGATGCGCGTTCAGCCCGGTGCCGACCGCGGTGCCGCCAATGGCCAGCTCGCGCATCGTATCCACGCTGCTGCGCACCATGCGCGCGGTCTGCTCCAGCATCGCCCACCAGCCGCTAATCTCCTGCCCCAGCGTGAGCGGGGTTGCATCCTGCAGGTGGGTGCGGCCGATCTTAACGATGGAGGCATAGGCCTCCATCTTGCTCTGCAGCGTCGCCTGCAAAAGCTCCAGCGCAGGCAGCAGCTCTTGCTCCACCGCGAGGACCCCGGCCACGTGCATCGCGGTAGGGAACGTATCGTTCGAGCTTTGCGAGCGATTCACGTCATCGTTGGGATGGATGCGCGCGCCATCCCCGAGCAGTTCGCTGCCGCGATGCGCAATCACCTCGTTGACGTTCATGTTCGACTGCGTCCCGCTGCCGGTTTGCCAGACGACGAGCGGGAACTCTCCGCTCCAGCGGCCCTGCACGATTTCGTCCGCCGCTTGCGAAATGGCCTCCGCCTTCTCCGGCGTTAGCCCGCCAAGCTCACGGTTGACTTGTGCAGCGGCCTTTTTCAACAAAGCAAAAGCCCCAATCAACCGCTCCGGCATCTGCTCGGTGCCAATTTTGAAATTCTCAAAGCTGCGCTGCGTCTGCGCGCCCCACAACTTATCCACAGGTACTCTGATTTCCCCCATCGTATCTCGTTCAATCCGGTATTGCTGCTCCATCTGTATATCCTCCTTTGCAGGCGCTGCCCGCCGATACGATATGTTAACCTACCTTTGCCCCACGTCAAACACATGAAGCATAGTTTACCCAAATACTGGAGCGCTATGAGCCATCAACTGGTTTTATCCAGCACAGACGAGCTATAATAACAAAAAAACACGTGCCCTTGGCAGGTGCAAACAAAGGAGTTCTCCCGCATGGAATCCAGACTTGAAATCATCGTCCGCTCGACGGAAATCGATGTGAACGGCCACGTCAACAACGCCAAATACTTGGAATATCTCGAATGGGGACGCGAGGAATGGTACGAGCTCTCCGGGCTGTCTTACGAGACTTTCGGCTCCATGGGCATACAGACCGTTACTGTAAACATCAACATTAATTACAAAAAAGAGTGCAAACAAGGAGAGCAGCTCACCATTACTTGCCGCCCCGACAAAATGGGACGCTCCAGCTACGTGCTGAAACAAGAGATTTATAACAAGCAAAATGAGCTATGCGCAGATGCGCTGGTAACCAGCGTCACAATGGACAGCTCGACACGCAAAAGCGTAGCAGCGCCGGAAGCGTTGCGGAAGCATTTTAGCTAAAAAAAGAAACGGTTTAAAGGTTGTTTGTGGATAACTTTTGCCCGAGCGTCGTCGGCATGCCGTCCATGCTGGTCATGTTTTTTTCCTGCCAATACGCCAGCAGACCCTCGTCGCCTTTATTCACAGCCCATTTCTGCAGCGTATTCCGCTCGCCCTCATAGTTGTAGAAAGGAACGCTAAAGCCGCAGGAGGTCTTGACCTCATGTACTTTGACGGCAATGATTTGCCGAGCCCCGGGCAGCATTGTAAACCGGGGAGCCAATGCCTCCCACTCCGGGGTTTCCGGCAGGATGACGCGCCCTTGCCCATACAGACGCAGAATCATCGGAGGTCCCTCGAATGCGGAGAACAGGATGGTAATTCGTCCGTTCTCTTCGAGATGCGCACTCGTTTCGTTGCCGCTCCCGGTTAAGTCCAAATAGGCCACTTCATTTTCGTTCAAAATGCGCAGCACATCATGGCCCTTCGGCGACAGGTTCACGTGCCCGTCCCCCGACAGCGGGGCCGACCCCACAAAAAAGATGTGCTGCTTCGCAATAAACGCCTCATGCTCCGGCAGAATAGCCTCGAATGATTTTCCCATCCAAATTCGCCGCCTTTCCATTTTCTTCTATTATGCTCCTCCCTGCTCCATTTGTGAAATACATCTATTCGTCACCCTTTATAGTTATTGCCTATCAACAACATGGAAATCTTATGCATAATTCGGAACAGACGGAGGCATACTTAGTTAGTTGAAAAATGAGGAGGTGAACGTTCATGTCAGCGAACAATCAGAATAACAATCAGAATAATGATGCGGTAAGTCATGGCATCAATGCCGCCCAGGCCAATGCGGAAGACAGCCAAGCGCAGCAGCAGGTGGAGGAGCTAAGCTCAATGCTTCAAAGCTCAACTGCTAATGCCAACGAGGATACGTCCTCTGAAGAGTAGTCACAACGCTATTTTTACATCGTACCGTTTGCCTCTATGCGCAGACACAAAAGAGCTTTCCCGTCAGGTCAGTCTTGACCCGGGGAGAGCTCTTTTTTAATCGTTTGAACCAAACGCCCAACCGCGGAATAAATTGTAGCAAAAAGGTTAGGGATGGTTGAAAAGCATGCACGAATTGGATCACCCCGTCAGTATACAAACCTACCAGGTGCTTCGCGATAAATTAACACTGCTGTATCCCGCCGTTATTCACCATACGCCCGATGCAGCGCAGCGTGCCATGAACGTGGCGATTGTTAATGCCATTAATAAGCAGCTTCGCGATCAAGGCTACCCGCAAAATCCTTTGACGGACGTTACCGCCTATTATGAACTAAAAAACAATCAGCGGGGCGTACTCAGCTTGACCTTATGGAATTATGCGTTCTCGGGCGGCGCACATGGCCTCACGATCCAGAACGCCTTAACGTTTCAGACAGAAACCGGCAAGACTTATGAGCTAAAAGATTTATTTATGCCAGGCAGCGATTATGTCAGGAAGCTGAGCGAAATGATTAAAGCCGAAATTAAATTGCGCAATATTCCGCTGCTGGTTGATTTTAAGAGCATTCGGCCGGATCAGGATTTTTATATCGCCGATAAATCATTGGTGATTTATTTCCAGGTCTACGAGCTGGCCGCATATGTGTACGGCTTTCTTTACTTCCCTATTTCTGTGTATGCCATCCAAGACATCATTGCCGAGGACGGCCCCCTGGGGAAAATGTTCAGTTAAACGCAGACGATAATTTGCCGGCTGAACTTCCCTTTGCGGACGGCGCAGCGCTCGGCGATGCGAAAGCCCGCCTGCTCAATAAGCGGATCGATCTGCTCCGTCGTAATAAGAACCGCACGCTGCGTTAAACGGCGGGCAGACTGCAGCATTTGCAGCTGCTCGTCCTCCGGCAGCTTGGAGCAGAGGTTGTACGGCATGTCGAGGATGAGCGCGTCGTAACGGATCTGCGAGCGGCTGGCTGAGGCCGGTGCTGGTGCTGCGGCTGGCTCGGGCAAGCCCAGCGTCCGCATGTCCGCCAACGTGACCACATTCGGCATGCCGAAGTGGGCCAAATTCACCCGCGCGCCGCGCACCGCCAGCGGGTTCATGTCGCTGCCGACGATGTCGATGCCCATCGACATCGCCTCCACCAGCACCGTGCCGATGCCGCAGCACGGGTCAATGACCCGCGCGCCCTCCGTGACGGGCACGGCGATATTCACCACCGCCCGCGCTACGCGCGTACTCAGGGCGGTGGAGTAGTTCTGCGGCTTCTGCTGATGCTGAAGCCATACGGCTTCGCCGTAAACGCCGTCGCCGAACAGCCAGCGGCCTCCCAGCTCCGTCACGGCGAACCACTGCTCCGGCTTCCGCATCTCGGCTTTACCGCGGAGATGCCGGCCTATTTCGCGTTCGACGTCCCGCTGCCGGTCATAGCTGACCGGGGTGTCCGTCTCCGAGAACGCGACCTTGAAGGTTGACCCGCGTACGGTCAACGTCTGAACCTGCGAGGCCAGCTCCGGCAGGCTGCCGGCCTCGAACTGAACATCCAGCCGCAGCTTCAGAAACGGGCTGCGGCTTGGCTCTACTCGGCGCGCGCTGACGGCGTAACCCGCGCCGAGCACCGCTTCTGCGCCCAGTAAAGTGCGCAGCTCTAACTGGCACAGCTCCTGCTCATCTTCGTGGCAGGCATAAATATATACATGTTCCATGTTTGTCATATCCCTCATTTGAATCTGTTTTATACCGGAACGTCTTTGCTTTCGCTAAGGAATTGCTGCATGACCTGTTTCATGAACGTTTTGGTCGTTTGGCACAGGAACATGTCCTTACGGTATACAATGCCGACGTCCTTCTGAGGCACAGGATCTACGATCGGAATACACCGAATGTCGCTACCCTGAATGCTTTCCACATACGAGCCGGGCAAAACCGCTCCGCACACATTATGTTTGGCCATTTGCAGCAAAGATTCCAAAGTGGAAAGCTCCAACATTGGCTTACATACCAAATCTGCTTGCTCGCAGCACGCCTCTATCATGTGCCTGACGTAAAACTTTTTGGGCAGCATCGCCACCGGAAGTTCAGCGAGATCCGCCAGACGAATCGACTCGCTGCCAGCGAGCGGATGATTGGGCGAGACGACGAAAAGCAATTTTTCTTTATACAAAGGAATCCGAACAAGCTGGTCATCCGCCTCCGGCAAAAAGACAACGCCTAAGTCCAGCTGATTGTTCAGCAGCCCCTCTATCGTCTCTTCGGTCGCCAGTTCGGCTACCGACAGCTCTATTTTCGGAAAATGAGCATGAAAAGCCACCATCGTCCCCGTGAGCAAATGATTGCCGGAGCACCCGATACGCAGCCTTCCCCGCTGCATGCCTTGAATCTCGTTGAAAGCAGCCTGCGCCTGCTCCAGCTCATGGAAAATATTCCGGCTGTGCTTATGCAAAATTTCCCCTGCTTCCGTTAAGTAAACCTTTTTACCGATTCGCTGAAAAAGAGGCGATCCGATCCGCTGCTCCAACACGCGAATTTGCTGGCTTAACGTCGGCTGGCTGATTCCCAGCTTTTCGGCGGCTTTCGTGAAATGAAGCTCTTCACAAACAGCCAAAAAATAGGCTAATAACCGATAATCCATCCTGGTATGCCCCCGTTCATAGCGATTACCTATGATCGTAATTGAAATTTCATAATTGATCAATGATTGTTATTTTTCTATAGTATAGAATAACGATGAGGATCGTAAACGAAAGGTGGTTGCACGCAATGTATGGACAGATTCGATTTGAACGCAATCCGCACGGTAAAACAAAACCTGGCATCGAGGATGGTTTAGGGTTTGGGCGTCATTTTACAGACCATATGTTCCTGTTGGACTATGAAGAAGGAAAAGGCTGGCATGACCCGCGTATTATCCCTTACGGGCCGCTGTCTTATGACCCTGCCGCGATGGTTTTTCATTATGGGCAAGCTGTTTTTGAGGGGCTCAAAGCTTTCCGGACCGAGAGCGGTGAAATCCAAATTTTCCGCCCCGACCAAAATGCCATCAGGCTGAACCGTTCCAGCGAGCGGCTCAATATGCCGGCTATCGATGAAGAGTTCATTGTGAACGCCATTCGGGAGCTCGTTCGCGTAGATGCCGACTGGGTACCGCACAAGCAAGGTGCGTCCTTATATATTCGCCCTTTCGTCATTGCTACCGAGGCTGGTTTAGGCGTGCGTCCTTCATCCAGCTACTCCTTCGTTGTCATCATGTCGCCAGTTGGCGCTTACTACGAGGAAGGGCTGCAGCCGGTCAAAATTCTTGTGGAGAGCCACTACGCCAGAGCGGTTCAAGGCGGTACCGGCGGCGCCAAAGCAGCGGGGAATTACGCGGCAAGCCTGAAGGCGCAAGTGCTGGCGAAGGAGCATGACTGCGCGCAAGTGCTGTGGCTGGACGCCATCGACAAAAAAAGCCTCGAAGAGGTCGGCAGCATGAACGTCTTTTTCAAAATCGGCGGTGACGTTGTCACGCCAAGCCTTAGCGGCTCCATCTTGGAGGGCATCACTCGCAAAAGCATCATTCATTTGCTGAACGATTGGGGCATCCCCGTCACGGAGCGGAGAATCTCCATCGACGAAATCGTTCAGGCATACGAAAACGGTACACTCGAAGAGGCATTCGGCACCGGTACGGCTGCTGTCGTTTCGCCAATCGGCAGCCTGCTGTGGCAGGGAACGCCGATGATCATTAACGAGGGGCAGATCGGCGAGCTCGTTCATAAGCTTTACGACACGATCACCGGCATTCAGTACGGGCGGATTGCGGATAAGCACGATTGGATGGTTACTTGTTAATCATACGGAAACGTTGAAAAAACCTTTCATTCCACTTTGTGGGGTGATTGGTTTTTTGTGTTTGCTGCTGAGGCGGGGCTTCCTGCGATGTTTATCAGTCCTGCTCGGACTTCTCTTGATCCACCACGAGCTTCCCGTCGATGTCGATAATAGCCTTGGATTTCAACACATCGTCCCCAAGAAGGTCGCGCAGCTTGTTCTTCGCTTTCTGCTTCACGTCCTTGTCGATACTTTTGGCGACGGCGGCAAGTGCCAGCGCAAGCGCGCTTAAATCATCAACATAACCGATAATCGGCAGAAAATCGGGCACAAGATCCAGCGGCAGGATAAGATACCCCAGTGTTCCGTATATTTGGACCTTTACTCTACGCGGCGTTTTGGGGCTTTCCAATGCGTAAAAGAGCAGCAAACCGCTATAAATGACTTTGCTGCCGGCCTTTTTGGCCCCCTTTTTCAATTTGGACCAGAAGCCGTCGGCTGTGAAGTATTTTTGGTATTTGGAAGCGTCCATCTCGCGATCACTCCGTTCTTTTTTAGACGTATGCGGGTCCACCTACTATTTTATCCCAATTATACCACTATAAAATGCAATGGGCTAAATTCACTTTACTGAAAGGGAACTATGGTCCCCTATTTATCCCGACAGCTGCCAAACGGTACATCCGAGGGAACTATGGTCCTCTATTTCGACTATTTTGGCTGAAATGCAGCCAAACTGGCGAAATAGCGCCCTGTAGTTCCTCTCAGACTGAACAAAGCCGCATTTTCGCTCAAATAGCGGATCCTAGTTCCCTCTAGCAGATTTCTTTAAGCACTTTTTGGTGAGTTTCACCGCCCTCAGACTGCATATCAACCAGCAACTAAGATTCGCCTGCGCTAGTGCGATAGTGTGTTGCTAAGTACTTAGCTAGTTTGGGGGAGTTAGGGGAGTTAGGGGAGTGCGGTGAAATAGGCTAGTTGCGCTAGTTGGGGAGAGCTGAGGAGAGTTGGGGGAGTTAGGGTAATTCGGGGTAATCTGGGTAGTTGTCGTAGTTGCGGCCTCAAAAACAACACCAAACAGGCTGCCCCAAGGAGCAGCCCTACGTTGACCACAAATATGGTTAAAATTACACCTGATATGGGATCGAGAGCCAAAGCATGAATTACAGCAACTGATCTCCATCATAGGTAGCAATTTTTTTGTACAAATCCGGACGGCGGTCGCGGAAAATTCCCCACTCGATTCGCTGAACTTCCAGCTGGTCCAGGTCGAACTCGGCGACAAGCACGGTTTCTTCTGTGCGGCCTGCTTCTTCGATCATATTGCCCTGCGGGCCTGCAATGAAGGAAGAACCGTAGAAGTCGATGCTGGAATCCTCGTCTACTTCTTTGCCGATGCGATTCGATGCAATAACCGGCATCAGGTTCGACGCGGCGTGTCCGCGCATGCACATTTGCCAGTGATCCTTCGAATCGATAGAACCGTCCTGCGGCTCGGAGCCGATTGCGGTCGGATAGAACAGCAGCTCAGCGCCCATCAGAGCCATAACGCGCGCAGCTTCCGGGTACCACTGATCCCAACAAACGCCGACGCCGATTTTGGCGTAGCGAGTTTTCCACACTTTGAAGCCGGTATCACCAGGGTTAAAATAAAACTTCTCCTCATACCCCGGACCGTCCGGGATGTGGCTTTTGCGGTAAGTACCGAGCACTTGACCATCGGCATCAATCACAGCCAGCGAGTTGTAGCGTGCATAATTCTTTTTCTCATAAAAAGAAATCGGCAGTACAACTTGAAGCTCTTTGGCAATTTCGCGGAAATGATTGACCGCTTTGTTGTGCTCCAGCTCCGTGGCGTAGCGGTAGTAGTCGGACTTTTCTTTTTGACAGAAGTAAGGCGTCTCAAAAAGTTCTTGAATCAAAATAATTTGCGCACCCTTCGCTGCCGCCTGACGAACCAAGACCTCGGCTTTGCGAATGTTTTCTTCAATGTTATCGGAACAGCTCATTTGCGTTGCTGCTACTTTTACGTTTCTCACGATCAATCACCCTTTCTTGCCGGCAGGCATTTGCTGCGTTGTGCAGTGGACGTTGCCGCCCTCTTTAATAATGGACATCCCGTTGATTTTGCGGATTCTGCGATCCGGGAACGCCGCGCTCAGCACCTCTTCCGCTTTGCGATCCGTTTCTTCCGCAGTCCCGCCGAACACCGGCAAAATAATGCCGCCGTTAACGAAATAAAAATTCAAATAACTCAAAGTCAAACGCTGCTCCTCAAAGAAGGTGATTGGAGGCTGTTCGATTTGGATAATCTCGAAGGAACGCCCTTTTGCATCTGTCGCATTGTGCAAAATCTCCAGATTTTCCTGTGTAATAGCATAGTTCGCATCTGACGGATCGTTGCATACTTGCAGAATAATTTTGCCTGGAGCAGCGAAGCATGCGATGTTATCGACATGGCCGTCCGTTTCGTCACCGTCAAGCCCTTTGTTCAGCCAGATGATTTTCTCAACATTCACGAAGTTCTTAACGAGCTCTTCGATTTCCGAGCGGCTTAACTCCGGATTCCGGTTCGTATTAAGCAAGCATTCCTCTGTTGTCAAAAGCGTACCTTCCCCATCAACGTGGATGGAGCCGCCTTCCATGACAAGCGGAGCGTCAAAACGTTTCACCCCGTGATGCTCCAAAATTTGCGGAGCTACATTGTCATCCAAATCCCAAGGCGCATATTTGCCGCCCCATGCATTGAATTTCCAATTCACCGCGGCAAGCTCCTGCTGCTCGTTCAGCAAAAAGGTTGGGCCGTTATCGCGGAACCAAGCGTCGTTATGCTCAATTGTCAAGAAGTCTACGTTAGACTCTGTAAACATCGCTTTTACTTGCTCTGCATCCGTAGGATTGACGATCACAGTCACAGGCTCGAACTCAGCGATGGCCTTAGCCAAATCCGCATAGCCTTTTGTTACAACGGCGTGGTCTTCCGGGTACACCATCGAGGCTTGTACAGGCCAGGAAATGAAAGTACGTTCATGTGTCGTCCATTCTGCCGGCATTTTATAGAGTAAATCCTTAGGTTTCATCTTTTCATCCATCTCACTTTATATAAATTTATTAGGAAGATCCTGAATATACGATTTCGAGGGCAAAATACACCGTCTTTCATCATATAACAAAAGAAGCCTGCGCTCAATGCACAGAGCTTTACAATTTTAGCAACGATATTCTGGCAAGGCCCTTCCAATGTCCGGCAAAAGTCCATCCATAATTCGCTTCGTATAGTTTGCTCCCGTTAAATGAACATTAAAAAGGCTTGAAAAGCGCAGCACACAATAGGGAGGATGGACGAACTTGGCAACTATTTTACACATTACCGCACACCCTCATGATCATCAAACATCCTACAGTATGGCTGTAGGAAAAGCTTTTATCGATGCTTATCGGGAAGCCAATCCTAACGATGAAGTAATCCCCGTCGACTTGTATAGCATTTCGGTCCCGCACATCGATGCCGATGTCTTTAGCGGATGGGGGAAATTACGGGGTGGTCAGGAATTTTCCTCGCTCAGTAAAGACGAACAGTCCAAAGTAGCCCGGCTCGGGGAATTAACGGATCAGTTTGTCGCGGCGGATAAGTATGTTTTTGTCACACCGATGTGGAACTTCTCCTTTCCTCCTATTATGAAAGCTTACATCGACTCGCTGTGTACAGCCGGGAAAACGTTCAAATACACGGAAAACGGCCCTGTCGGCTTACTCCCCGGCAAAAAAGCGCTGCATATCCAAGCCCGGGGCGGCATCTATTCGGAAGGCCCCGCAGCAGCCATGGAAATGGGCCATCGTTATTTAAGCATTATTATGGGATTCTTCGGAATTACCGATTTCCAGGGGATTTTCGTGGAAGGACATAACCAGTTCCCCGACAAGGCGCAGCAAATAAAAGAAGAAGCGATCTCCCGGGCGCAAGCACTGGCAAAAAGCTTCTAAACCCATTCAAAAAAGGAGCCCTAAAGGGGCTCCTTTTTTATGCAGTCATCTGGCTGAGCGGCCTAACCTCCGCTCGTTTTCTTCCGCCCCCGATACTGCCCCGACCGCAGCTCCAAAATATAAGCCTCCGCGTCAGGCATCCGCTCGTCTTTGGCATGCTGGACAGCAAGCTCGATGTCGTAGGGAACTCTCACATGCTGGAGATTGAACGTACCCGGCTGCTCGCTGGTATAATGCCCTTCCAACAGCACATAGGAAGCTTGGGTCATATCCAGCGGATTGCCAACGCTCCCCGTGTTGAACAGCATCCGTCCCTTGAGAATTTGCAGGAAAGCATTGTGGACATCGGCATAGCCCGCCACATCCGCTTCCCGCTGTGCCCCGCAAGCTTCAGAGGAGTCGAACATCGAGAGCCGGCTCTCCATGGAATCCCACGGCTGGATACGCTCGTACACGCTCCGCGGCGAAGCGTGGAACAACCTCACGAACTTACCGCTCATCCAAAATTCGCAGCAAAACGGCAGCCCTTTCAAATACGCCATCCGCTCTTTCCCCAACCGTTCCTGCTGCCAAAGCAAAACCGGGTCTGTCGTTTTGTTCCCGATGAAATCGTCCCAATTTCCTTGAATAACCGTATCGCAGGTTTCCCGCACGCGGTCCACGATCTGCTCAGAGTGGGGTCCCTTGCCTACGAGGTCTCCGAGACAAATGATTTGCGTTACTTTCCGCTCCTGAATATCGTTCATCACCGCTTCGTATGCAGGCATATTGCCATGGATATCTGAAATAAGGGCTATTTTCTCCATCTAGCCGCACCCGCCTTTAGGTTAAATTGGTTCCGCCGTTGTCGTTGCCGTTTCCGCTGTCGTTGTCGTTGCATCAGTTTCCGTCCCCTTGCCTGCTCTCCGAACCAGAAAAGGATGCATCAGGTACAGGCCAGAAGCGTACAGCAGCACAGCTATATAAACAGGAAGCAAATGAATAAAATCCGTATAACCGATATGAAAATGAACCAGCAATCCGGCAGCAAAGCCCGGTATCCCGCCCCACAGAAACGTCCACCACAGCCAACTTTCGCCTTGGTTCACTCCCCAAAGCGCCGAACCTGCGATAGCGACCGCCAGCGAAAACAAGGCCCCGCCAAAGCCCGCCCTGTCGTGCGCGATTAGCGGAATCAGGCGCTCGTTCCACTCGGCAAGCTGCTGGGCGCTCACCCCCAGATAGGCTAAGTCGGTCGGTACGAACACGCTCGTAATTCCGACGAAAGCGATCGTTAGCCCTCCTACCGCCAAGCCGAATCCAAGCACAACGAAGCAGCATTGCCCCCATTGAGCCCGGCGCCAGACCCTGTCATTTCGCACGCCTGGCGGCTTGCGCGAGGGGGCGTCCTTCAAACCGCGCAGCGTGAGCAGCAGCATCGGAAGGAGCACTGCGGCCGCAGCAGCATGCAGCGGGTCGAAATAGCCGTAGCCGAGATACAGAAAAAAGCTGCTGAAGCCGACCGTACACGAAGCCATCAGCGCAGTGCGCGCCCAGTGCAAGCCAAAACGCAGGCCGTGCCTGGCAAGCTGACTATAAAAGATGCCGATTGAAATCATCGTCCCCGCTAAGGTGATACGGTCATGGGACATGAAATGTATAATATGCCCGTTAAATCGATTTATGACACTTCGGCTCACGCCAAGAAAGGTTTCATCGTAAGGTAAAAGCACGCTGGTTGAGGCAATCAGCCATGCCAGCACACCGCCAATCATCATGCTGAGGCCAAGCAGATACATCCAGCCCCAATTCGCCCAAAAAGACGGCGGCTGGGGCTCTTCTGTCTCACGAATGCGTTCATACAGGATCGCTTCGTTGATTCGTTTAGGCAGCCCGGGGCCGGCATATACCAGCCCGCTGTGCAGCTGCACGCTATTCGCGCCTGCCGCCAATAGCTCCAGAGCATCCTGCGGCTGGCTGACAGCGCCAGCCGCAACGATCGTGCCCGCCCCTGCCGAGCGGAGCCGGCGAACCAGGCTCAGCTGCGCGCTGAGGACACCGCTCCCGCCAACGCGGATGCGGCGGCTGTCCTCCTCGCGCAGCGCTTCGCCGACGGCGACCCCGCTCCAGCCCGGCAGCTGGGCGGCGAGTTCCCGCAGCGTGCCTTCGGGCAGCTGCGGCGGCACATACAGCAGCGCCGGCTTGCCCGCTGCTGCTGCCAGCTGGCGTACCTCGCGGAGGTACGCCAAGGTCTCGTCCGGTGGCCAGCCTTCGGCGAGGCCATCGATGTAGAAGCCAGCCGCGTACGGCGCCAGCTTCTCCAGCAGCTCCTGCTGCTGAAGCAGCGCCTCGCGCGGCGAGCTGCCCGGCATCGGCCGCAGCCGCACGAAGTGCGGCAGGCGATGCCCTGTGCCCTTGCGCAGGCGCGCGGCAATTGCGTCCGCGCCGTCGTTCGCATAGCCATCGGCGTACACGATGGCTTCCTGCTCGGGGACGCGCACGATGGCCTCGTCGCAGCGCACCTCGCGCACTGTGACGGGGCCGAGCTCGATGAAGCCGATCCCGAGCTGCGCGAGCGCTTTGTGCGCTGTGCCTTGAGGATCGAGCCCGCCGCTCAAGCCAACGGGACACGGGATCGGCACGCCGGCGATTTCGTCTTGGAGCACAGGCGACTGCTCGAAATGCCCCATCGTTTTGATCACGAAGGTTCCGCCTGGCATACGGCTTAAGCCGCCCATCGCCTGCAGCGTGAGATTCCTTGCCAGCTTGGCCGGCAGACGAAACAATATTGGTTTGAATATCGAATGATAAGACCAGTCAGGCATCGAAGCGCTCCATTCTCTTATAAGAATATGGAAATTTCTTCATTCTAGTATATCGCGAAAGGCTGAACGTGAATACAGACACAGATTGTTGTCTTTTCGTGTGATTACAATCACACCCCACCCGCCTGCCTTTTACTATACTTACCTCATACCCATCAAAACTTTCTGAAATGAGGCGAGTCCCCATGCTAAGTCAACGTTCGATCGACATCATTAAATCCACTGTTCCCGTGTTAGAGATACATGGTACAACAATTACGAAACGCTTCTATGACATGCTGTTCACCTCGCACCCGGAACTGCTGAACATATTCAACCATGCGAATCAAAAACAAGGCAAGCAGCAGACGGCTTTGGCCAACGCCGTTTATGCGGCTGCGCTGCATATCGACAGGCTCGAAGCGATTTTGCCGGTTGTGAAGCAGATTGCGCACAAGCATCGCAGCCTGGGTGTGAAACCGGAGCATTACCCAATTGTCGGACAGCATTTGCTCGCCGCCATACAAGATGTGCTAGGCGACGCGGCTACACCGGATATTTTGCAAGCATGGGCCGAAGCCTATGGCATCATTGCCGATGCTTTTATCGGAGTTGAAGCGGATATGTATCATCAGGCGGAAGCTCAGAAGGGCGGTTGGGCGGATTTCAAACGTTTTCGAATCGTGCGGAAGGTGAAAGAAAGCGATGTGATAACCTCGTTCTATCTTATGCCTGAGGACGGCGCTCCACTCGCTGCATTTGAACCAGGGCAGTATGTCAGTGTCAAAGTCGAGATCCCAGGTGACGAGCATACGCATATTCGGCAGTACAGCCTCTCAGATCGACCAGGAAAGCCTCATTACCGGCTTTCCGTGAAACGGGAGGATCTGGTGGCGGCCCGCCCCGCCGGCAAGGTTTCGGTGTTCCTGCATGAGATGACAACGGAGGGCGACGTGCTGCTGCTATCCGCGCCAGCCGGAGATTTTACGCTGGACCAGCAGGATACCCGGCCTGTGGTTCTCATTAGCGGCGGTGTCGGACTGACCCCGATGGTTAGCATGCTGTATACGTTGGCAGCCACCAATCCGAAACGCCAAGTGACATTCATCCATGCCGCTCAAAACAGCCTGCATCATGCCTTCAAGCGGCACATCGAGGAGCTGGCCTTACAGTATCCGGCAGTGAGCTTTTATTGGTGCTACGATAAACCGACAGCTTCGGACCGGGCAGAGAATGCTTTTCATCGAGAAGGCTATATTAGTCTGGATTGGCTCCAAAGCGTGGTGCCTACGCCATCGGCTAGCTTCTATTTCTGCGGTCCCGTTCCTTTCATGAAGGCTGTAAACAGTGCGCTGCGCGAATGGGAGGTTCCTGAAGAGGATCGGCATTATGAGTTTTTCGGTCCTGCCGGAAGTTTATGATTTTGGGATTTCGCGGCTTGCTCTCGCAAGAGACGGTTCACGGTCTCCCGGCGCAGCCCGATCAATTGACCGATCTCTTCCTGCGTTAACACATCGGTCAAAACGGTGGTGCCCAAATAGCTGTGCACCCAACGCTCCAGCTTCCTAAGCTTCATCGCAGGCGTCACTTCCGTCAATTGATCGATCCGCTGCTGCATCATCCTAAGCTTATCCTGCAGCTGCTGGGCGATCATGCGGAATTGTTCGGGGTTGCTCTCCAGTTGGCGGTACCACTCTTCGGCCTGGATGATCTCAACTTCGCAAGCCACAAGCGCAATTGCGGTCCCGTAGTAGGGCTTGGGACTGATCAAAGAATGATGCGGGATCGTCTCTTCCGGCACAATGATGTTAACGAGCGTGGCATGGCCGTCCTCGTGGACACGGACAATTTTGAGCAGTCCGCTTTGGAGTCGAAACAGGCCTCCTGATTCCCCTTGGCGAAACAGCGTCTCTCCTTTGTGCAGTCTCATATTCATTCTCCTTTATAAGAAAAAGCGACAGCAGTTTCCTATGCTGATCGCTTTTATTTACAGTTCTTTTTTGACAGGCGTTGGCGTCACTTTGCTGCGGAACAGCGCGAGGGCCTCCGACCATTTGGAGACGACCGGCATTTGCTCCACCTTCCCAATGAGCCACACGGATACCATTAGACCAAGCAGGGAAACCAGAACGGCTGATGGCAGAGCCCAAATCGAAGTCGGATGCGCAAAAAAAGGAACGAACGACACCGCCAAAATCGGCGCTGCATTCCATTTGAGAAGTTGTATAAGAGAGATCGTGACAATGGCCGTAAGGAAAAAAGAGACGGCTCCGTGACTCACGCTGTACATCACACTCCCGATCGTTACAGCAACGATCGCGCCTAATGTAATTCGGCCGACATCTTTAATTTGGTCCACGCGATGCATGAACAGGAAGCTGAATGCACCAAGTGTCGGATAAAAAACCATCTTTAGCGATGGAAAATGATAGGAAGCCCAGTAAGCTCCCATTAAGTAGCAGCAAATGATGATTGAACGCAGAAGCATCGCAAGTTTCCGTCCTTTATTGTAAGTAACAAGAAGCAGCAAGCCTGAGCCTGCTGCTAAGCTTTTCTTATTTTACCTAAGATCCAAGAGGATGGTCAATTCCAATTTCCGTCTGTTCATTTCGGTTAATTCCGGTCCACAGATACGGTCGTCGAGGCAAAAAACTTCGCCACCGCAAAAGATGCCGCGCCGAGCACGGTCGAACGGTCGCTGAGCCGGGAGAACTCAACGTTCAGCAGCTTTCGCGGATGCGGCAGAGAACGCTTCTCCAACAAGTTCAGCAGCGGCTTCATCAGCCATTTCTCGGCGCCGGCCAGCCGGCCTCCAAGAATGATGAATTCGGGATTATAGCCGTTGATGATGTTGATGACACCCACGCCCAGGTAATACCCCAGCCGCTCGAAAAGGGCGATCACCGTCTTGTCTCCGGCTTCCGCCTTGCTCAGCAGCGTTTCAAGCTGTGCCGGTTCACCCAGTTGCTGACGGGCTTGCTCCAGCAGTGCATGCTCGGAGGCATACAGCTCCCAGCAGCCTAAGCTGCCGCAGCGGCATTTCGGTCCGTCATGCTGGATGGAAATATGCCCGATCTCGCCGGAGAAACCGGTCGCACCACGGTAAAGCTCGCCTTTGATAATGATGCCCGCGCCGATCCCGATCCCGATAGAAACATAGACCAGGTTAGCCGTGTCTTTCCCAGCGCCGAACTGCTTCTCCCCAACGGCTCCTGCGTTAGCTTCATTATCGATGACGACAGGAATATTAAACGTATCTTCGATGTGCTTCTGCAGCGGCACATTCTCCCAACCTAAATTCGGGGCAAACAGCAGATTCCCGTCCTCATCGCATATGCCAGGCACACCAATGCCAATGCCGATAACCCCATAGGCGCTTTCCGGCGCGCTGCCGATCAGCTCGCGGATCGTCTTTTTCAAGAGCTGAATGACCGTTTCAACGGATGCGTTGTCATGCAGAACTCTTTTTTCGCTGATAACCTTACCGGTCAGGTCTGTCAAAACAGCGAGTATATCATGAACGCCCAGATCCACACCGATGGCGTATCCCGCCGTTCCATTGAAGATGAGCATCATCGGCTTCCGTCCGCCGCTGGACTCGCCCGCGCCGATTTCATCGACCAGGCTGCTTTCGATCAGCTCGTTCACAAGGCTGGATACCGTCGCTTTCGTAAGCCCTGTAATCTCCGCGATCCGCGCGCGGGATATGGGCGAGTCTGTGCGAATATGGTGGAGCACGATGGATTTATTTATTTTTTTCACTAAATTCAAATCGCCTGTTTGCTTCATAACTAGCCCCCACACCGCTCCTACAGCTTGTCTTTTCTACTATCTTTGTAAGTGATTGAACTGATTTTAACACGAAAGGCTCCGTCACGCACCAACTAAGTTTGTTTAATGAATTTACAAACTTTATGAATGATGTTATGATGACTTCATAAGCATTTATTATTCCATTTTTGGAGGTTGAATTCATGAGCTACTTTGAGAACATTCAACAAATCAAGTACGAAGGCCGCACATCGACGAACCCGCTGTCTTTTAAATTTTATAACCCTGACCAAGTGATTCTAGGCAAAACAATGCGCGAGCATATGCGTTTTGCAATCGCTTACTGGCACTCTTTCTCCGCTAACGGCTCCGATCCGTTCGGCAGCGGCACGGCCATTCGCGCTTGGGATCAATATTCCGGCCTTGAACTGGCTAAAGCGCGCGTTGACGCTTGCTTCGAGCTTCTGCACATTCTCGATGTCGACTACTTTGCCTTCCATGACCGCGACATTGCGCCGGAAGGCAGCACATTGCAGGAAACGAACCAATACCTGGACGAGATCGTTGCCCTGATCAAAGAAAAAATGCAAGCTACCGGCAAAAAATTGCTGTGGAACACGGCAAACATGTTCACGAACCCGCGTTTCGTGCACGGTGCTGCTACGACGAATAACGCCGACGTTTTTGCTTATGCAGCTGCGCAAGTGAAAAAAGCGTTGGATCATGCGAAAGAACTCGGCTCTGAAAACTACGTTTTCTGGGGCGGCCGCGAGGGCTATGAGACGCTGTTGAACACCGACCTTGGCCTGGAGCTCGACAACCTTGCCCGCTTCCTGCACATGGCGGTTGATTATGCCAAAGAAATCGGCTACACCGGTCAATTCCTGATCGAGCCTAAGCCGAAAGAGCCATCCAAACACCAATACGATTTCGATGCGGCAACGACGCTTTCTTTCTTGCAAAAATATGATCTGCTTCCGTATTTCAAATTAAACCTGGAAGCTAACCATGCTACGCTTGCTGGCCACACGTTCGAGCACGAGCTTCGCGTTGCCCGCATCAACGGCGTTCTTGGTTCCATCGATGCGAACCAAGGTGATCTGCTGCTCGGTTGGGATACCGACGAGTTCCCTACGGACCTGTACGCGACGACACTTGCGATGTACGAAATTCTGCTTAATGAAGGCGGAATCGGCAGCGGCGGCGTGAACTTCGACGCCAAAGTTCGCCGTACGTCCTTCGAGCCGATTGACGTGGTGTACGCCCACATCGCTGGGATGGACTCCTTTGCGCGCGGCTTGCAAGTCGCTGCCAAAATGATCGAAGACCGCGTATTCGACAACATTCTCGATACGCGCTACGCTTCCTTCAAATCCGGCATCGGCGCGGATATCGTGTCCGGCAAAGCAAACTTCAGAACACTTGAAGCTTACGCGCTGGAAAACAGCCACAACATCGTGAACCAATCCGGCCGTTTGGAATTGATTAAGGCTACAGTGAATCAGTACCTGATTAACTCTTAATTGCCTTCATACTCCCGCTAGCGGGACGCAACATGAGACTGTCTCAAAAGGTCAGAAATGACCTGATGGACAGTCTTTTTCGTCTTCCGGCTGAGAGACCCCACCATCACTCCGAAAAAACCACCGATTAAACACAAGAGAAAGCTGTAAAGTCGCCCATGTGCTGACAAACGTCCAATACCAGCTCCAAGCGCGGTATTCAATCAGTTCGGTATGCCTCTCGAGCAAAACTTCAATCAGCGTGATGGCTGCGGGAAATGCCAGTACGAAGAGGAAGCGTGTCCAGCCCTTTTTTACCTTCGGATAATAAATATTCAAATAAACGGCAATGATCGGGTACCCCATAAATTCAAACGTCAAGCTGGAGTAGTTGCGCTGCAGCTCTCTTACCGGATAATCCAGCCAGTCGTTCTGCACAACGATAAGCCCCAGGATCCAGCTCAAAAACTGTTGAAACAAAAAAGCAACCTGCGCTTTACGACGGTCTCGTTTTGGCACGAGGAGCATTCCGATGACGGAAATTGCCCACACGGCTAAAATAATCATATGGTCTGCCTTAACATTCATAACCGTCGTTCTGCCCTTCCTTCTATATCTTCCTTCCGTATCTCCCGTTGAAAAAACCATGCCGCATATTTCCTTACCGCATTTAAGACAATCCATAAGAGCAGCATGTGAAGGTATATATCAAAATGAATATAATCCAAAAGTTCCGTGTAGCTGGAAATCAGCTTCAAGTAGATGCCTATCAACAAGACGGTGCGAACGTGATAAAAAAACTTTCCCGCAACCGATTTCTGGCTTGGATAGTGCAGCGCAAACAGCGTCGAGACCAGTGGAAAAAAAATATAATTATTAGTGAAGTTGCTTCCGGAGGCCGCAGGAAATTCACGGATTGGATTCTCAATAGCCTGCCACTCGACTAACAGCAAGCTCATGCTCCAGGTTATCATCTGAGTCGATAGGAATAACAGCACAGCTTCCCGAGCCCGATGCTTCGGTATCATGACCGGAATGAGAATGATACAAAGCACCCAGATCATGATCAAAATCACTCGTTCCACTGTCATGGTTATCAGCCTTTCTGAGCTCCGACTTACAGCTCTTCGACATTTTTTTCTGCAGGTTGCAGCGGTGCATCATCGTTGTTGTCACGCACGGTTTTTTGAAGCACGAAGGAGGACATGGTGAGAAATAAAGCTGTAACGGCGTAATACCCTTTTACGGAAAGCAGCTGTTCGAGATTAATAATGCCGATGAACATGCCCAGCAGCGCAAGCGCGAAAGAACTCCATGCCAGAAAAGTAAAGGCCGATGTGTTTCGTTTGCGGGAATCGTAGCCGTCCTCTAAATTATCGCGAATGACTTTTTGCAGCACAAACGCCGACATTGTCAGGAATAAGGCGCATACGGCGAAATAACCTTTTACGCTCAGCGATTCTTCTAATGTGTAAATGCCTATGAACATGGCTAGGAAAGCGCCGATAAAGGATGCCCATGCCATAAAAGTAAAAGCCGCTGTATTCCGTCTCCGATTATTGAGTATCATCTTTGAAATCCCCCTTGGCTGCTGCTGCAACCGTGTAGTATCTAGCTCTTGATACTTATTATAGGAGAATGGAATCATTCCAAATAGTACTATTTACCAATAGTACCCTTCGATCTGCCTATGACTCAATCGCAAACAGCCACACCTAACGCCATATGTTCCCAAAAGGTCGTCTGAATGTGCTTAGCCTCCTCCTTGGTGCAATTGACGAGCACGACCACTTCCGTTTTTTTGCCTGGGGCTGCCGGTTTCTCGCCTTTTTTCTTTTTATGCCAGATATCAATAAGGACCCCGAGCGAGAACCCCACAGCTGCGCCAATCAGCCCCCAAAGGATGGCCCCGCCTTTTAACACAAAGCCGTATGTCGAGCCAATGACCGTGAACGCTGTGGCCAAGGCGGTGCCGGCATCAAACAAACTAATGCCATCCGAGCCGTGGATACTGTCGAACATTCTAGGTTTTCCTGGCCGCTCTAGCAACGGAACCGCATATATATTTTCCTTGTGTACACCCGCTTCTTCAATAGCGGTAATCGCCAGCTCCAAATAGATGGAGTGTTCAAATGACGCTATGACATGCATGGTAGCCTCCTCATTTTCGAAGCAATGATTTAGGAAACGGAAATTGTGAGGGCTGATAACTATTTTTCAACATCGCAGCCTGTTCATGATCAAATAACTTGTTATACTCGACCGTATTGGCATAAGCATCGTAAACGGCAAATCCATAAATGGAAGGCAGAAAAAGGACCCAATGCATGTCCAGCACGCTGTTAGCTTTGGATAAGTCCCAATACAGGAGATAATGGATTCCTTCGAGTAAATGAGACCAATAAGAAACAACAATCCAGTTCACCAAGACGAAAAAGGCGTTGATGATACGATGCGTATACAACTGCCCCATCCCCGGCATCAGCAGGGACCAGACAACCGCCAGCCAAGGGGAGCGTTTATCCAGGTAGTTAATTTCCATACCGGACATTTTGAACGAATCGATCGGTGCGTTTTCCCGCCTCGCAAGTACAAATTGATGGTTCAAATCCACACAGGTGCGATAGCTATCGTAGATGGAAAATAAATAAACAGGAGCATAGAGAGACATCCAGCGGATATTCAGCACATCATTGGCTTTGTCGAACTGCCCGGTAAAGGTATACACGATAGCTTCATTCAAATGCATCTGACTGTTAATCAGCATCTCCCAACCAATGAGCATAAAGCCGCGAAAGTATTTGGATAGCAGCAAATGGCCAAAACCGGGGAAAGCTGCAGACCACCAAGCTATGATATAGGGATTCCGCAAATGCAGCTGGGTAATGCCCATTAAGCTGACGAAGGCAATTTGACGGCGGGGTTTCTGTGGCATGTGCAGCATCCTTATGAAGAATAAGTTTCCAGTTATTCTATTATCTTCGCTGGTGTGTAAGATATGCATTTCTTTGAGACAATTGTTTGCGCATAGACATACACCCATCTGGCTTATTTGGAATATGGTAAAGAAAAAAGTAGGCTCGGATCCGATACCTTGCTTACGAATGAAAGTGAGGAATCTCCCCATGCAGATTCACGTTGTCCAGAAAGGACAGACGTTATATCGAATTTCGCAAACTTATGGTGTATCCGTGGATACGATTGCAGCAGCCAATGAGATGACGCCCAGCCAATCACTGGTTATCGGACAGGCATTGGTCATTCCAATCGCAGGCTCGTACTATTGGGTACAGCCTGGCGAGAATCTCTATTCGATTGCCCATAAGCTCGGTCTTGACCTCCACGAGCTTGCATCGATTAACGGACTGACCCAGTATCAACCGCTGACCGCCGGTTTTCGCCTATACATCCCGCCTACTCCCCGTAAGCAGGCAGAAGTAAATGCCTACGTGGAACCACGGGGGAACGATGTGTCGCCAGCCTTGATTCAAGCTTCTAGGGAAGCGGCGCCGCATCTCACCTACTTAGCGCCATTCTCCTTCCGCATTAAGCGGGACGGCACCTTACAGCACCCGCCGCTCGACAGTCTCCGAAGCATTGCCTCGCAGCAAGGGACCACCTTGATGATGGTTGTCACCAATCTCGAGCGCGATCAGTTCAGCGCTGAGCTCGGCCATATTATCCTCACGGATGAAACGGTCCAAAACCGCCTGCTGCAGACGATTCTAGCGACGGCTAAGGAGCTTGGCTTCAAGGATATCCATTTCGACATCGAGCATCTTTTCCCGGATGACCGCGATGCGTACAATCGCTTTCTGCGGAAAGCAGCGGACCAAATCCATCAGCAAGGCTACCTGATGTCCACGGCGCTCGCGCCCAAAACAAGCGCAGCCCAAGCCGGTGAGTGGTACTCCGCGCACGATTACAAAGCGCATGGCCAAATCGCTGACTTCGTCATCATTATGACGTACGAGTGGGGCTACAGCGGCGGTCCCCCTATGGCGGTATCTCCCATCGGTCCGGTACGCAAAGTGCTGGAGTATGCCATTACCGAAATGCCAGCCTCCAAAGTGATGATGGGTCAAAATCTGTACGGCTACGATTGGACGCTTCCATACGTCAAAGGCGGCCCCTTCGCCAAAGCCATCTCTCCGCAAGCTGCGATTGATTTGGCGCGCAAGTACAACGCACAAATCCTGTACGATTACACGGCTCAAGCTCCGCACTTCAATTATTGGGACGATGCCGGCAAAGAGCATACCGTTTGGTTCGAGGATGCCCGCTCCATTCAAGCGAAGTTTCGTTTGTTGAAGGAACTTGGCTTACGGGGCATTAGCTACTGGAAGCTGGGACTTAAATTCCCGCAAAACTGGCTGCTGCTTGAAGAAAATTTCAAAGTCGTCAAACGTTCGTGAGATGAAGTTCGCTACACCCGGAAACGGTTAGCTGCCTGTTGAAGCTGCCCTGCCATATCGGACAGCGTTCTGGAGGAGATTGAAATCTCCTCCATCATGGCCAGCTGCTCTTCATTGGCAGCTGCTGATTCCTGGCTCGCTGACGCACCAATGTTCGCCGACTCCGTCACGCGCTCCATATGCGAAACGACTTCATCGCTGCGCACCGTTACTTGAGCGATCGCTTCGCTCACATCCTCCACTTTCATTAAAACTCCGCCGAATGCCTCTTTCATCGACAGGAGCGAAACGTTCACTTGCTGCGAAGCGGTTACGCTGTCTTCCGTCAATTTCATGCTCTGCTTCATTGCCATATCCACATTTCCTGCTTTGTGCTCAATCTCATGCAGCAGCCGTGCGATTTGTTTCGCTGCCTCATTCGTTTGCCCGGACAGTTTCTGAACCTCACCCGCCACAATGCTGAATCCTTTGCCGGCCTCACCTGCTCTGGCAGCTTCAATGGCAGCATTCAGCGCCAGCAGATTCGTTTGTTTCGCAATCTCGGTGATAACGTGAATGATGGAGCTGATTTGACCACAGCTGTGCCCCAGCTCATCCGCAATCGTCCGTGCCGCCAACACTTTATCGGAAACGAGTCCAATTCGCTCCCTCATCGTCGCAACGGCGTCCATTCCCGCTAAGGAAGCGTCTGCCGCAGACTCTGCCAGCTGCGCCATCGCCCGGCTATCTCCGCGAATAGCAGCCATCTCATCTTTCACAACCTGTATGGTGCCTAAAGTCTCCGTGACAATCGCTACTTGCTCTTGGACGCCTTGCGACAAAGCGTCTGTCGAAACGGCAATCGTTTCAGCGGCCATTTTGCTTTGCTCGGCATGGCTTGCAAAATGCTCAGCCTGCCGGGTGAGGACATGCGCTCCCTGCTGGACATCCCCGATGAATGCCCGCAAGCTAACCAGCATGGATTGGAACGAACGCTGCAGCATGCCGACTTCATCCTTCCAGGCAGCACCGTCCACCTCCACGGAAAGATTCCCGGCTTCCGCTTCAGCCATAAGCCGTTGCATCGTTTTGAGCGGTCTGACAATGAGCGATGAGATCCATCTGCCGATCACATAAAAAATGCCGATAGCAACAAGCGAAGATGTAATCAATAACCAGATCAAATGCCGATACTGCTGAATGCGTTCTTTGTTTAACGCCTCTGAGGTTTCCAACCGGTCTTGCTGCAAGCTGTCTACATAACCGCTAATGTCTTCCATCAGGCTTTTCACGTGTGTTTTATAGTACAGATAAGCCTCTTTCGTCTGGCCGGACGAAGACCAAGCTTTTACTTTTTGTTGATCTTCCTCATAAGCCATCAGCGCCTCTCTTAGCTTGGACATCCATAATTCCCCAACGGGTTCACCCGCGAGGGATACCTCGTAATCTTTCAGTAATTGATCGGTTCTAACGCGGGTTTTGTTCATCTCATTATCCAGAACGTCTTTATAGTGGTTGTCCGGTGTTAAAATATGTTCCAGGAGCCGATCGTTCATGATATGAACGTTGCTCTCTACTTAGTTGATCCAAGTTGTAGGCAAATAATCGGTTTCGTACATAATTTCCGCTTTTTTGTTGATATCTCTGAGAAAAAAGAAGCTCGTCACCGTCAGGATGATGAGGAAAAGAACAGCCAACACATTCAACGCCAATATTTTCATGCTAATTTTCAAATTTCCAACGATGTGATTCATCTTAAACCTCTCCACTTTTCTCATCTCCCCATAAGTAATCTGCTTTAAATATACAGGTCAGCGAGAAAGTTAACAATGAATACAAAATAATTTCATATGTTTTATTTTTATTAATTGTTTTTAGTTGCATTTTACAAAATACACTGTCATTTATCATCCGGAGGTTAAATTATGGGTACATATTGTGACAGCTATTCATTTCACCTCTCTCCATGCCGATATTAACTAAGTTCCCTGTTTTTTCATTCATAACTTATTACGGAACGATATCGGAGGGATTAGATCGTGAAGTTAAGACACAGCAAATGGTTATCCTTGGTAATCGTATTCATTTTAGCCAGTCAATCTTTAGTCGCTGGAAGCGCCTTTGCCGCCGAGGAGATTTCCAAACTCGTCCTGAACAAAAATGAGCTTGCTCTGCAAGTTGGGGATACCGCGAATCTGACGGCAACCGCCATTTTCGTAAGCGGATCTACCGAGAATGCAACGGTCAAGACGGATTGGAATTCCGGTACGACAGATGTAGCTTCCGTCTATGCAGGTGTAGTCACGGCCAAAAAAGAAGGGAAAGCCGTCATTACCGCTACTTATATGGGCAAGACCGAAATTGTAAATGTCAATGTAAGCAAAAAGGTTAAATCCTTAACCAAAGATAAACGTTCCCTCGATCTGCGCCTTAATGCCACCGAGCAGGTTGCGGTCACCGCCTACTATGATGACGGCACCTCTGAGGATGTCACGAACAAAGCGGATTACAGCGTGGATACAAGCTCCATCGTGACTGTAACCAACGGACTCGTGAAGGGACAAAATCCCGGCAGCGCAACGATCACGATCAAATATATGAATCAATCCCTTACTCTTGACGTCGATGTTGAGGTTGTCAGACGCATTGATGCCGAGAAATCGAATGTATCGCTGCTTTTGAACGGAACTGAGAAAATTAAAATTATGGCGACTTACCCGGACGGCGCCGTAGCCGACGTTTCGGACAAGGCCGTCTGGACGACAGACAAAGCGAAAGTAGCCGACGCCATCAAGGGAACGATTACGGGTTACGGAGTAGGTACGGCAAGCTTGACAGCTACCTACGGCACGAAATCCACAACGATTACTGTCGATGTAGACAGCGCCCTTAAACTTGAATTAGATAAGCAGAACCTGCTTATGAAGAAAAATGCTACCGGCGAACTGAAATTAACCGCGACATATGCCGATGGAAAGACAGAAGATATCACAGATCGCGCAGAGTGGGCATCCAGTGACGAGAATATCGTCCAAGTTTCAAAAGGAAAGCTCTCTGCTTTAGCTATTGGCGAGGCAAAGATTTACGCGAAGTACGGTGAAAAAGCAGTGATGGCCAACGTGGACGTGGAAGTTCCCCGCCGCTTGGTTGTAGATACCGATCTGGTTTCCTTGCAAACAGGTCAGGATCAACTTCTGGTCCTCCGCGCTACTTATGCCGACGGCACAAGCGCAGTCGTTACGGATAGCGCCGATTGGAGCGTAGACGATGAGAATGTTGCTTTTGTCACTAAAGGGAAAATCACGACATACAAAGCAGGGATCGCCACAGTAACGGCGAAATACGGCGGCAAAACGACGACAACTATCGTCGAAGTCGATATCCCTTCCATTATCAAACCAAGCAAGAAAATCGTAAATTTACAAATCGGCGGGTCCGAAAAAATTACGTTAACAGCCTCTTTCAAGGACGGAAGAGAGGTTGATGTCACGAACAAAGCAGAGTGGACAACCAGCTCCAAAGATATTGCCGAGGCACGCGGCGGTGACATCTCGGGTCTTGCGACCGGCGCAGCGACTATTACAGCCAAGTATGGTACGCGCTCCGCGGTCGTTCAAGTATCAGTAGGCGTTCTAAAGAGCTTGACAGTCAGCGAAGAGAAACTGATCATGAAAAAAGGCGACACGGTTACGTTGAAAGCGGAAGCTCTTTATACGGATGATACGAAGAAAGATGTTACCTCCGACGTGATTTGGACCAGTAGCAATGCAAAAACGGCCACGGTTGACAGCGGAAAAGTGAAGGCGCTCGCCTCCGGAGAAACGACGCTGACCGCTCAGCTGGATAACAAAACAGTAACCGTTCCTGTCCAGGTCGATATGGCAAGCGATCTTTCAGCGAGTGTAGCTAATCTGGTTTTTGATCTGAATGAAACACGCTCTATCGTTCTTACCGCTACCGATTCCTCAGGCGCAACGCGCAATGTTACAGGCGAGGCGGAGTGGAAAACGAGCAACAGCGCCATTGTGTTAGTGTCAAAAGGGGTCGCTACCCCAGTTGCCCGAGGGAAAGCTACCATCACAGCTACCTATGGCGGCAAAAGTGTATCTATCCCGGTTGAAATCGGCGTCGTAGCCGGACTCGTGGCGGATAAATCATTCATCGTGACAAAAAGCGGCGACCAAGTCCAAGTGAAATTAACCGCGACACTATCTAACGGAACAACTAAAGATGTCACTGGTGATGCCACATGGAAAGTAAGCGCCTATAAGCTGGGTACCGTTACAAATGGACTTTTCACAGCTACAGGCTCAGGGAAAACAACGATTACAGGATCTTTCGGCGGCAAAATGGTTGCCATTCCTGTGGAAATCGATTCACTGAAATATTTGAAGACTGATGTCGTCAAAATCGAGCTTAAAGAAGGCAGCACGGCCAAAGTTGCAGCTCTCGCCACTTATACGGACGGATCGGAAGAAGATGTCACCAAGCCAGCCTTGTGGACATCATCTAATATTATGATCGCGGATGTGAAGGACGGCGTCATCAAAGCAACTGGCAAAGGAACTGCGAGAATAACGGTTACGTATTCCAACATGAGAACAACCGTGCAAGTAACGGTGACCAAATAATACAAAGGGCTATTCCTCAAGAAGGATCATTTACTTGAGGAATAGCCCTTTTTTTATTGTGTCGACGTCGTCTCGGTCTGTGGTGGTCCTTCTCCTCCGCATACATAAGTTTTCGTTCATAGGGGAATATAACCATACCTGCATTTACAGGCTGTTTTTGAATAAGTGCTTGGAGGTATGGAATATGTTCCCCCGATTTATGAAGCTGGCTTTGATTTCTTTCTTGTGCATTACCGCCCTGCTCGGGGCTCACCATTATCGTATGCACCCGCATAACCAGCAGACGATCTCGACAGCTGAAAGCCGGGAAGCGGCCAAGCAAGGCTCCCCAACGTTTTTTCACACGAATCCTTTCGGCATGCCGGGTGCAGACGCAAGGCTGCAAAAGATGACGGATATGAATCAACATGCCGCGGCATACGGACTTACACCGCCAACATCAATGAAATCTTTAACGGTTCATACGCAGGAAAAAGCAGACAAGGGCTGGACCGGCTGGAGTTACATCGGGCTGCTGGGACTGCTGGGGCTGTTTGGAATCAGAGGCCGTTCGGAGTCTTCTTACTCGGAATAAGCTGCTACCAGGAGCATGTTCCCCTGTTTCGGGGAGCAGGCTCTTTTTCATTCATGCCACTTCTTGGACAAAAGTTTAAAGTATGGACATTTGTTTAAGATTGCGTTACACTAGAGATAGTCAACGATCGAAAGGAGCCACTTCATGGATCGTGAACAGCAAATTTTAGCGCTCATTCGTCAAAATCCATTCATTTCTCAGCATGAAATAGCCAGCATCATCGGCATTTCCCGATCCGCTGTCGCCGGTTACATCGCTGCGCTGACCAAAAAAGGGACGATCCGCGGACGCGCTTACGTGACCTCAGATGAGAATACGGTCATGTGCATCGGCGGTGCAAACCTGGACAGCAAAGCGACCAGTAAGCAGGCCATTCGACTGGCCTCCTCGAATCCGGTCACCGTGACGGAATCCTGTGGCGGCGTTGCCCGCAATATCGCAGAGACACTGGCGGGACTGGCTTGCCAGACCGCATTGCTCACCGTTGTGGGCGACGATAAGGCCGGACAGTGGGTGCTGGAGGAGACACGGAAACGCGGAGTTGACGTCAGTCAAGCTATCGTTCTCCAGGGCGAGAATACGGGGACGTACACGGCTCTGCTCGATGCGACGGGCGAGATGTTCCTCGCTTTTGCGAATATGGACATTTACGATAAATGCACACCTGCCCTGCTTCGGGACAAGTGGCCGCATGTCGCCTCTGCCAAAATCGCCATTGCCGATACGAACTTACCCGCGGAGACGCTTGGCGAATTAATTGATCGGTGCAGGGAAGAAAATCTCCCATTATTTATCGATCCCGTCTCATCGGAAAAAGCCAAAAAACTTCCGCAAGACCTTCGCGGCGTAACCGCAATTTTCCCCAATCTCGAGGAAGCTTGCCAGCTTGCTGGAATTACCCCCGGCAGCAGCAGCGATTACAGCCTGATTGCGGGAGCGATACGCGCACGAGGCGTTCGCCACGTCTTCATTACGCTTGGCAGTCAAGGCGTGATGTATGCCGGTGAAGAAGGCGAGCATCATTTCCCGCCGATTCCTACCAAAGTCGTGGACGTCACGGGAGCAGGCGATGCATTTGTCGCCGGTATTACTTATGGCGTTATGAAGGAATATTCCTATATGGAATCCTGCGTATACGGACTCGCGGCTTCCCATATTACACTGCAAACCGCTCAATCTGTCGCTAGCGAGCTGACGGAAGAACGACTGGAACAAACCCTACTTCACTTAAAAAAAGGAGACGAAACCCTATCATGAATACAACTTACCTAACGTTTACCGATGAAGTTAAAGAGGCTTTGGCGAACAATAAACCTGTCGTTGCTCTGGAAACGACGATCATCTCTCACGGGATGCCTTACCCGCAAAACATAGAAATGGCTAGAAAAGTCGAACAAATCATCCGCGACAACGGTGCGGTTCCAGCTACGATCGGCATCATGGACGGCAAAATCAAGATCGGTTTGAACGAACAAGAGCTTGAAGCATTCGCGACGAATCCCAATGTGGAAAAAGTTAGCCGCCGCGACTTCCCTTACATCCTCTCGTCCGGCCAAATCGGCGCGACGACGGTCGCTGCCACAATGATCGGCGCAGCACTGGCGGGTATCGAAGTTTTCGCTACCGGCGGCATCGGCGGCGTTCACCGCGAAGGCGAAGTGTCCATGGACGTCTCCGCTGATTTGACCGAGCTGGCGCAAACGAACGTTGCCGTTATCTGCGCAGGCGTGAAATCGATTCTCGATATCGGCCGTACGCTCGAATATTTAGAGACGCACGGTGTACCTGTGGTCGGGTACAAAACGAGCGAGTTCCCGTCTTTCTATGCCCGCGAGAGCGGCTACGGCGTAGACTTCCGCCTCGATGAGGCTGCTGAAGTTGCGGCTATGCTCCGCACGAAGTGGGAGTTGGGCCTTAACGGCGGTGCCGTCATCGCCAACCCGGTCCCTGCGGAATCCGCCATGGAACGTGCGGAGATCGAAGGCTTCATTCAGCAGGCGCTTGCTGAAGCCAAAGATCAGAACGTGACCGGCAAAAAGGTCACGCCTTTCCTGCTAGCGCGCATCAAACAGCTAACCGAAGGCCGCAGCTTGGAGACTAACATCGCGCTGGTGTACCACAATGCGGAAACCGCTGCAAAAATTGCGGTAGCTCTTAAGAACTAAACGTCTGGCCGCCTATACAAAGCGGACGATAACCAAAACAACCCTCCATGTCCACAAACACTGTGGACGTGGAGGGTTTCTTTTTTGGGGCTAATCGTGCAGCGACTTACTCGCTGACCCATAGTGTTTTCTGCGCGAACGGGGTGCGCTCCGCTTTCGGAGGAGCCATGTCCGCGTAGCCGATGTAGACGAAGCCGACCAGCTCCTCCTTCGCGCCGAGGCTGAAAGCTTCGCGCATCTTCGGATGATAGGTCGGCGCACCCGTCCGCCAGATCGTAGCCAGACCGAGCGCGTGCGCGGTCAGCATCATATTCTGTACCGCGGTGTGCGCAGCCGCGTACTCCTCTACCTCCGGCACGACTTCCTGTGCCGACGGAGTGACCGCCACGGCGATGACCACCGGCGCGCGGAACGCTTTTTTCTCCTGGGCGCTTTTCAGCTTAGCCAGCTCTTCCTCGGACAGCAGCGGATCGGCGCCCGCCGCCGCCACTTCGGCGTAGCCTTTCCCCAGCAGCGCGCGGCCCTCGCCCGTCATAACCCAAAACCGCCACGGTTCGGTATGACAATGGTTTGGCGCCCACGTACCCGCTTCCAAAATCTCTTCAATCAGCGCTCGATCAACAGGCTCCTGCTTGACCTTTCCAATGCTGCGCCGACTACGAATCGCTTCTTTTACATCCATCTTTTTTACCACTCCATCCATTCATTCTTCGATTGATTTCTTCCTACTCTAAGTCTATTGTGACATGACTGATGCCGGAACAGCAAACATGCAGGTTTATCTGCCCATTAATCTGCTGAAAGCGCTGATTTCAGCCGTACCATTACCGTTTTCACCGTGTATACTTTTCTCCGATCGTATTTATTGAAGCCCCATTCCAAATTAGGGGAACTTCATTCCCTTATTTATGGAAAAAAGCGAAATACTGAGAGTTAAGGGTAACTACAGGGTCTTATTTCACCTCCATCCTCCCTCTATGCATCCAGAAAAGCGAAATAGCGGACCATAGGTCCCTCTCCCTTGCTCAAATGGCTATTTCGGGTAAAATAGCTCCCTGTAGTTCCCCTTCCTGCCCGTGCTACCTTGAAACCACCCGTGACGCATGAATCAGGAACAAGATTCGCTCGCCCCGCCCCCAATTCTTAGATGCAAAAAAAGGACTCTTAACGAATGAAGCATTCGCAGAGTCCTTCTTGATCTTATCGTATATGTATGAAAACTTACTTATCTTTTTTTGCGTGTGAACCGTCGCAGTTGCCTTCGCTGTTTTGAGTGTTTCCGCATGCACATTGAGCCATGAATCTCAGCCTCCCTTGTTGGTTTATCGTGTTGATTTTATTATATCCATATTACTTACATTTGTAAAGTAGTTTATTAAAAGTTAGTAAATGATTTTAATTATCATTCTCAACTAGGCACTATTTCATATGAATCTCTCTAGCACTCTCCTGCCTGGACTGCCAAGAATTTGACAATGACACTTTCAATCAGGCAAGCTATAGTTATAGCAACAGAACGACGCACGATAGATTGCTAGAATCATCAAAGTTTAATTGCTGGAGCCACAGTTTGATCAATTGGTTTCCTTTTCCTCACAAATCATCATTATCCCAGGGAGGTACTATCGAATGAAAAAACTTACAATGATCGCGACAGCTGCTATAGCTTTCTCCTTAATCACTTCCGCAGCACTTACCCACCCGGCTTCCGCGGCGGGTAAAACAAGTGCAGATTTCACGGATCTGTCCAGCATCGATGCTTCGCTGAAAGCCAAAATTGACGCCATGCTGGCAACCGATATCTTCGAAGGCGTGTCCGACAATACGTTCGGCATTACGCAAAATATGACTCGCGCACAGTTTGCCAAAGTAGCCACTCTCATTTATGACATTCCCGTTGATTCAGCTGTTAAAGTGTCCAGTTTCTCCGACGTTCGTGCGGACGATCCGGCTAACGGTTGGGCCATTCCTTACATTGAAGCGGCGAAAAAGGCAGGTCTCATCGACGGTGTAACGGATACGACCTTCGTTCCGGGCGACTCCGTAACCGCGGGTCAACTCGACACCTTGCTGCTTAAAGGACTTGGCAAAAAAGTCAACGTAACGGGTTCTCCTTGGTACTCGGATGCCGTGAAGCAAGCGACTGAGCTTGGCATTCATCCGACTGGCAAGTCGGGCGATCAGCCGGCAAACCGCGCTGACCTTGTTCAAAGCTCTTATTCCGCTCAGCAAGCTTTTGACAACAGAACGCTCATTTCGATCACCAAAGTTCAACCTTCTTCCGATAATAAACAGGTTCAAGTTTCTCTAAATACAAAAGTGGACACTGCCAAAGCAACGTTAACGCTCAAAAGTGGCACCGCCACGGTTCCTGCCGCAACGACATGGTCTGCAGATGGCCTCACAGCAACGCTGACGGTTGATTCTGCGCTTGCCGCCGGTGATTACACAGTAACGCTTGGCGGTCTGGATGCTTCAACTGTTCAAACAGCTTCCGGCAGCTTCAGCGTAGCTGCAACTGGCACTGGAACCGAAACTGGAAATGGAAATGTTGCGATTATCGGTAATTACACATTGCCTGCTGTCATTGACAGCGGCCTAACAGCCTCAGCAGCAGGCTCAATCACCAAAGCAATCGCTGAAGATCCAACCCAAAGTCGATTTGCCAAAGAAATCGAGATTAAATTAACCGCGGCTAACGGCGATACCGTGGCTACACCAGGTATTGTTCAATCCGTTTTCTCATCTGACTCCAGCATCGCCAAAGTGGGTCTTTCAGCGGATCACCGCGCTTATGTGATCGGCAACAAGGCGGGAACAGCAGAAGTAACTGTCATGGTTCAGATTGGCAATGGCGATCCCAAGCAATTAAAAGTAACGGTAACTGTTACGAATGACGCCATGACTGCGAAGGAATTTAAAGCAAACGAAACATCTATCAATAAAGCTATGACGGTTGACGGCGGCGTCTACAAAGCCGATATTAATCCATTTACCGACATGGATCTTGCTCTAACAGATAACTTCGGTATCACTTATAAAAACTCAGAAATTGAAGATTACAATTTTGCTCTGGGCACACTCTTCATTACCAACGATGTTGTAGGAGATGCGAATGCACCTGTAGGAACCGTAACCGCCGGTCCGGGAGGCCAAATTCATGTTGTAGGCAATGTGACTTCATTCGAATTGACAGCTGTGACTCCATCCGGTCAGCAAGCGACAAGCTATGTAACGCTTACGCGCTAATATGTAACACAAAAAAGGCTATCCTGAGTAGTTTTTCTCTCAGAGATAGCCTTTTTTGTGTTCTTATTGAACAATGTTGCACTATGCACCATCGTGCCCATTCCACATATATTGCTATTGCGCGCTATTTTCCCAAGAAAAGGGGCTATCCGATGTACGACTACCCTGCTTACTACTATAATCAACAGCCGGTTTACCCGCATACCCCGACTGCTTCCCCCTACTGTCAACCTTGCTGCTCCCCATACGGGAGCTGGGACCGCACCGCTGCAATGGATCATGGGCTATACGAGCATCGCGATTATCCAGCTGTCGACACGAAGATACTTTCACACTCGCTTACAACCTCTCAGCATTTGCTCAAGGACGCTTCGCTCGTCATTCAAAAGCTGGCTGATCCCGCAACCTCTCATGAATTAATGAAGCATGCCCAGCAGGGCAATCAAAAAGAAGTGGACCGCATCGTCCGCTCCTTCGGCAGCACATCATCCGTTGCGACCACCTATTCCCCAAGTTCCGTCAGATTTACTATCGATCCCCGAACCGATGGAGGAGTCCCCTGCTGTGAAGTTACGTTGTCGCTCAAATGGGGGCAATAACCAACGCAAAAACATCCGTTATCGAACATCAAGTGCATCCAAGATCGGCCATGCCGTCCCGACCCATTGTGCGATAACGACAAGAAGCAGCCAATAAATTAAATAATAAATATCCACTCTGGAGTAAGAGGAAAGATAATAATAAGTTCGTTTTTTTTGAGTGGAAAAACGCTTCGCCTCCATCGCCACGGCCGTCCGATGAGCGCGGCGGATGCTCTGGGCCAGCAGAGGAATGGCATACATGCGCAGCATCGTGTACCAGCCCGTTACCCAATTGCGCCGCTTCTTGCCCCTCACCTTAAGCGCATAGCGCAGCGTTTGAAACTCCTCTACGATAAGCGGCAGCATGCGAAGCGCGGCAAGGAAGCTATAGGCATACTTCGGAGCCACCTTCCACTGCTGCATCAGCGCATAAAAAAGAGCGACAGGACGTGTGGTCAAGCTGAACAACAGCCCCACAGCCGCGACCTGAAGGCCGCGAAAGCCGAGATGCAGACCGCGGTAGAAGCTTTCTTCGGTGATTCGAACAAAACCCAGCTGAAACCACAGTGTTTCCCCGTTGCCGAACATCATCATCCCCGCCGCAGAGGAGAGGAAGATGAGCAGGAACGGCGAGGCATACAGCAGCAGGCGCCGCAGCGGCTGGCCTGAAAACAAGAGCAGCGGCACCAGCACCCCCGCTGTTAAATACATCATCGTATTCAGATTATGCGTGAATACAACAAGAACAAACAGAAGCAGAGACAGGACAAGCTTCACACCCGGATTCACCCGGTGCAGCCAAGTTTCACGGTACGTGAACGTTATTTGCATACCACCCTAGCCTCCTTCCCTGGCGAATGCGGCAAGAGGTGCAGAGTTCTCCGACACCGCCTCTGTCACACAGCCGTTTTCAACGCGCCAAACGCGCGTAGCGCAGCGTTTGACGATTTCTTCATCGTGCGTCACCATCACGATGACCGTCCCGCCTGCGCGCAGCCGTTCCAGTTGCTCCAGCATACGCATCGTGCCCTGCGCGTCAAGCCCGAAGGTGGGCTCATCCAGCAGCAGAATGCGCGGCCGGCGCACCATCGCGGAGGCCACGCTCAAGCGGCGCTTCTGGCCCATTGAGAGCTGGAACGGGTGCCGCCTGCGCAGCGCTGCAAGGTCGTACTCCAGCAGCAGCTCTTCCAGAGCGGCCTGCTGCGCGGCCGCCTCCCCCTTCTCCGCCTCCGGCAAGGAGTAGAGCAGCTCTTCTTCCACCGAATTCGTGACGAATTGGAATTCCGGGTTTTGGAACACGAAGCCGACCTGCTCCGCAAGCTGCTCGATTTTGCTGCCCTTCACGCCCTCGATCCAGCTCTTGCCTTGCGTCGGGATGAGCCGCATGATGGCTAGCAGGAGCGAGCTTTTGCCTGCGCCGTTGATGCCGGTGACGGTGATCCAATCACCGGGATAGACGCATAAGTTATCCACATAGGTCTTAATCTTGCCGCCGCGAAGACCCGCGAAATCGTGAAAGGTCATCACCGGCTGCCTGGCAGCAAGCATTTCACCGGCAGCAGCACTCTCCGCTGTTCGCCCCGTGTGACAGTCATCCCAAACGCCCGGATACCATATGCCGTAGTCAGCGAGCTGTTTTTTGTACGTTTGAAATACGGCTTGAGGCGAGCCATCGGCAAGCAGCTCTCCATTAGGGGAGATGACGATTAGACGGTCGATAAGGTCGAGGATACCGCTGATTTTATGCTCCACAATGACCAAAGTCTTGTCAGCGCCAATCGAGCGGATGGTCTCCCAGACGAGGTTCGTTCCCTCCTCATCCAACAGCGCCGTCGGCTCATCCAGAAACAGCACCTCCGGCTCTAAAGCGAGGACGCTCGCAATCGCCAGACGCTGCTTCATCCCCTGCGACAGCACGCCGATTGGCGTATGCGTATCGTCAAGCTGCAGCCCCACCAAGCTCAAATACTGGGCAATTCGCGCCGGCATTTCCTCGCGGGGCACCTGCATATTTTCCAAGACGAAAGCAATTTCCTCATCCACATACGGCATGCAGAATTGAGCATCCGGATCTTGAAACACGTAGCCCCAGCGACTTGGAGTCGTAAGTCTGTCCGCCTTGAGAGGAAGCTCGATAATATCGGGGACAATCCCGCTCAGCACTTGAAGCAGCGTAGATTTGCCGCATCCGCTTGGACCGAGCAGCAAAACCTTCTCCCCCGGCTTCACCGAAAAGGAAACCCCCTGAAATAACAGGGGGGCCTCTTCTCCTGGATATTTTAGCCTCAGATTGGTAACGCCGAATTCCTCGCTCATGTCCATTACCCCAATACGTCGTAATCTTTCTTCGAAACGGGACGAACCAGACTAAGCACACCGGTGCGGGCCAGCGCCCCAGCCAAATAATAAGCGAACACGCCTGCAATGATCGCAGAGCCCGCAAGACGAAGCCCAATAAACAAACAGTAGTTCCAGAACGTTAATTGATCAATATAGCCATAGTATTTATCTATAAGCAGAGAAAGCGCCGCAGATGCAAAGGACGCGAGGACCGTTACGCTCACACTCGCCCGGCGATACAGAAATACCGCAAATATCAACTCTGCGCCTAGCCCCTGAAGAATACCGTAAACAAGCGTCGATACACCCCAAGATCCTCCTAAAAGCGCCTCAACCGTCGCAGCCGCTACTTCAGCGAGCAAGGCGACGCCGGGTTTGCGAATGACAAGGAAGGCAAACGTTGCCGCCATGAACCACATTCCGTAACTCAACTGTTCTGCGTGCAGACCTAACGGTTTTAAGATATCGTACATCGGACCCCAGATGCGATAAATCACCCCAAATACCGCCGCGATCACGATCGTCACCAAGATATCGGTTAGTTTTAACCCTTTTGCCCCTGTTTCTTTTTGTGCCATGTGTTGCTCCAACTCCTTTTCTTAGATCGAATTTGTAAAATGAGATAGGCGAACACGACAAAAAAAGCCTACCGGGATGCGGCAGGCATAAAATTAGTGCAGAAAGGCACTCGAATTCTCTACGCTGGCATTACCCAGATCAGATTAACGGTCAGCGGCATAGGGCCACTATCTCAGCCTGACTTCATCAAGCACCCGTGTTGCTATTCATTTGGCTTAACTGTAGCGGATTCACCGATATTTGGCAATGCTTTTTTTCAAACTTATTTTTCAATCAAATGCTGCAAATCCTTCGTCAAACCGTTCAGCTGGCTGATGCTGTCAACGATATCTTCCACCCTCTTCTGCTGAACTTCAGCGCTAGCCAATACTTGCTGCACCGAAGCCGCGGATTGTTCGGTAATCGCTGCGACGGACGTCATTTCCTCGGCTACCTTTTGAGAGGATAACTGCAATTGCTGGTTCATACGCTGCAAATTCTCCGCCTGTTCCATGACTTCAACCGTATTCGTGTTAATGACTTCGAACAATTGATCGACGCTTTCCGCTGATTTTTTCCCGGACTCCACTGCCGTTTTACCGACTGCCACCTTATTTACAGCTGTTTCTACTTTAAGTTGAATGGAACCTAAAATCTCGGAGATGTCTGTGGAAGCCACATGGGCATTTTGCGCAAGCTTGCGAATCTCTCCCGCAACAACCGAAAAGCCTCTGCCATGCTCCCCGGCTCGCGCGGCCTCGATGGAAGCATTGAGCGAGAGAAGATTCGTTTGATTGGCGATTTCGGCAATCGTTGTCACGATATTTCCGATTTTCACATTTTCCTCGTTGACTTCATTCATGATGTTGGACGTTTCGGTCACGATAACGGTAATGTCATTGATTTTGTGCGAAAGATCTTCCATTTGGTTTTTGCCTTCATGCGTTATCCGGGCCGTATCCCGGGATCTGCTGCTCATCGCGTTCGATGCGGAAGAGGTCTCCTCCACCGTCTCATTCACCTCTTGGATCGCGGTCGTGATATCCGTAATCGAGGTTGCTTGAGATTCAATGCCGATAGAAATTTGTTGAAAAGCCGCCACGACTTCTTCCGTAATTCTGCCGGTGACAGACGCATTTTCATGCAGCACAGTACTGGAAGTGCCCAGCACCTCTGTTGTCGTACGAACGCCTGCCAGGGCCTCTTCCGTCTTTATCCGCAGTGCCTCGGATTCCCTTGCACTCTGGACTACCCGCGTCAACAATCGGGTCCCAACCTGACCTTGGCCGATAAGCGTAATAATTGTCAGTACGTAAAAAACATTGATCATCGTATAGTCAACAGGAACGGGTAAAGTGAAATTGAAATAATTCAAATTGACAAGCCCCACCACACCATTTAGCAGCAAAGGCCGATAATCCATATACAAGGAAACAATAGCCAAGCTTAAATATAAGATTAGCATGCCTGACGCTGAGGTATTATGTAACATGAAAAAATAAGAAATCACATTAACACCTATTGCAATGACATACCGCGTGGAAGTGATTGCAACTTTTTTCCAAACCATCAATGTACAAACCAGTGCGATAGGTGCTCCGAAAGTCAGCAGCAATACAACTAGTTCTACAGACCTAAATGATGCCCCCATTCCAAGCGCCAAACATGCCCACAACAGCTTGACCATTAATCCGTTTCTTCTATGATGCTCTAACATCTGAGCAGTCATGGGTCATCCCTCCTATTTTATCTACAAAAAAAGACAATTCATCTCATCATTCAACGTTCGAGAAAAAAACTCCTCCTTTTTACGCTGGTAACAAATCTTTGCACAGAATTTGACTTCTGACCCCCACCAAAACTACAATATGTAGTGTACAAAAGAAATCATAAAGGAGCTCATACCAAATGGACCATTCCACGATGCAGAACGGACCGGATGTTGTTGCTATTTTGCTTTACATAGGGCTAGCCCTTTTCATTATCGCCGTCATCGGCTATATCCTTGCCGCGAAAACGAACAAAGCGAACACCAGCAAGCTGAAAAAAGCAGAAAAGCAGGCACTGCAAAAAAAGCAGAAAACGTGGCTGGTACTCTCCCATACGCTTGTAATTCTAGCGATCTGCTCTTTGGGAACTTCCCTGATTCAGTTCTCGTCCAACAAATATAGCATAGAAAAGCTTAACTATAATGCCCCTATCCAGGTCACGACGGATAAAGATTACGGGCGCGGCCATAGCGAGGACATGCTGACGTATGAGATGAAAATTCCGACCTCAGGCACGCACAGTCCGCATGACCTGAAGTTCGGCTTTTACACAGAAAGACCGACTTATGCCATGCTTGTCCATAATTTAGAACACGGCGATATTATCATCTATTACCATCCCGATGCGCCCAAAGATTTGCTGGATCGGCTTGACTATTTGAGCCGCTTCAAGAAAGCGGGAGCCGGTGTGCTGGCTGTGCCGAATCCCGATGTGCCCGGCGATATGGAAGTTGTCGTAACCGCCTGGACCAAAACAATGCAGCTTCCCAAGTTTGACGAAGCCAGCGTAGGCACTTTCATCTACCAGAACATTGACAAAGGTCCTGAACAAATCCCGTCCGAAGTTCGGCGTGGCGGAGGTACGATGTAAATTCCGGGTCGCTAGAAAAAACGGATGCTCCTTTTACTTGCGCACCGTTTCGCGGTCGGATACCAAATCTGTCGGCACCAGGCCGGTCAACCGCCTGAAAACACGATAAAAATAAGACGGGTCATTGTACCCGATAAAATCCGATATCTCCGTCACCGTAAGTGCCGAATGCTTGAGCATGTAGACGGCCGTTTTGATCCTGGCGGCATGTACGAATTCGCTGATCGTCTGGCCGGTCACTTTGCGAAACAGGGTGGCCGCATAGTTCGGCGATCTGCTGATGCAAGCCCCCAGCTCATCCTTGGTGACATGCTCCCGGTAATGGTTCTGGATATAAAGCTTCATGTTCTCCACCAACTGGAGAGTGGCGCTTGTCGCGGCTTCATGATCCCACTCCCGATGAAGATAAACGAACAGCTCTGTTAACAGCGCTTCACACAGCGTCTGATAATAGGGCTGTTTGTCTTCCCATTGCTGATGGATGTGGCGCAGATGGTCAACAATGAGTTCATATTTGCTTGTGATCCGGCTTGCGGCACTTAACTGCCTAAAAAGCGGAAATGACTCCTGAGCCGCTCCCGGCACAAACTGCATCACATATTTTTCGTGCAGCATCGTTGGAACACTTCTTCCGTAATAGGGAATGCCGCCCGGGATGAGCAGCCACTGCCCTTTCTCCAGCACATGCTTCTTCTCATCGATCCAATAGACACAGCGGCCGTAAGTAACAAGCACGAGCGTCCAGTCCTGGCATCCCTCCTGCGATTCTTCATACCAATTGCTGCTTTTATCATAGGTATAGCTCGTTACCTTCATCTTCCATCACCTACATACCATAGTACATATAGCATACTATATTTCATGGAACTTTGTCGAAATAAGGCATATAATGAAGCCAAAATTGATTCGCCCAATACGAAAGGAAGGTCTGAACAATGCGTAAAACGAAAATCATTTGCACCATGGGTCCTGCTTGCGATTCCGTCCCGACACTAAAGGAGTTAATTCGCTCCGGCATGAGCGTTGCCCGGCTAAATATGGCCCATGGCGATTTGGATGAGCACCGGGGGCGCATTCAGCGCGTCCGTCAAGCGGCTCAGGAGCTGGGGGTTGTCGTTCCGATTCTGATGGATATCAAAGGACCGGAAATCCGCATCGGCCAACTAAAAGATGCTTCTTATGATTTGAAAAGCGGTGACCGCATCGTCCTGACAACGGAACAAATCGTCGGTGACAGCAGCCGCGTTTCCGTCAATTACCCCGGTCTGCCACAGGATGTGCAGCCAGGCAACCTCGTCCTCATCGATGACGGCTCCATTGAGCTTCGTGTTGAAGCGATCGGCGGTACGGAAGTGATCTGCAGCGTCCTCAACCAGAGCGTTCTGAAACAGCGGAAAGGCGTTAACTTGCCAGGTGTACGCACATCGCTGCCGGGTGTAACCGAGCGTGATGTGATGCACATTAAATTCGGCATCGAAGAAAACATCTCCATCATCGCGATGTCCTTCGTTCGTAACGGGAACGATGTTCAGGAAGTTCGCGGTATTTTGGAGCAGCACGGTGCAGGCCATACGCCGATTATTTCAAAAATTGAGAACGAAGAAGGCATGACCAATTTCGCTTCCATCCTTGAAGCTTCCGACGGCATCATGGTCGCGCGCGGCGATCTTGGGGTGGAAATTCCGACGGAGGAAGTTCCGATCGCGCAAAAAGACATGATTCGCGCTTGTAATCTTGCCGGCAAGCCGGTCATTACAGCAACGCAAATGCTTGATTCGATGCAGCGGAATCCGCGTCCGACGCGCGCTGAAGTGAGCGACGTCGCGAACGCCGTGCTTGACGGCAGCGACATGGTCATGCTGTCCGGCGAGACTGCCGCTGGCAAATATCCCGTCGAGTCCGTGACGATGATGGCGACAATTGCCGAGCGCGTCGAGCAAACCATGGAGCGCAGCTCCTTGATCGACTCACAGCTGCAATCGAACAACGAAGTGACGGAAGTGCTGTGCCAAGCGGTTGTTACGTCTGCGAACAAGCTCAAAGCTGCGGCGATCCTGACGCCGACGGAGAGCGGCTTCACCGCCCGGATGATCGCCAAGTATCGTCCGGAGGCGCCGATTATCGCGGTAACATCCAATGAGTACGCGATTAACCTTCTCAGCATGGTTCAGGGTGTAATCCCGATCCATGGCGAGTTCTGTGAATCGACCGATGCGATGATTCGCTCAGCCATCGGACATGCCGAAACGCTCGGCTATGTGAAAAAAGGCGACCTTACCGTCGTTTCCGCCGGCGTGCCGGTTGGGAAATCGGGCACGACCAACCTGTTGAAGGTTGAGCGGGTTTAAGCAGTTGGTTGTTTGAAACGAGGCTATCCCCAGTCATTTCTATGACTTGTGGGATAGCCTTTTTGTGCAGTTGTGCTTCTGCCTGCGGTCAAATTAAGGGGAAAACGAACGAAAGCATTTTACAGTAAATGTTGCGCGAAGACTACGTTGTTGGCTACTCTTATAGGGCAGACTATTGGAGCTGGACGCTTTTACATCGCACTTAACGGGAGGCACCGAAGTTATGATCATCCGACTCGGATTCGTATCGATCGCATTAGCGATTTTCAATAATACCCCCAGCTCGACCTTTACATATAAACTATTTTCAGAGCGTCCGCGCGAGGAGGCACTCCAGCGCGCGATCGCCATCGGACGCAAAAATCTCGAAGCTGCGCAGCGCATCCTGTATTACAATGCCGCTCATGGCATCCGCTTATTTCGTCTCTCCTCATCACTCATTCCGCTGGCTACGCACCCCGACGTGCAGATTGACGTGGCCAATGAATATAAAGACGAGCTCAAAAAGCTCGGCGACTTCGCGAAGTCGCAGGACATTCGCCTGAGCATGCATCCGAACCAGTTCACACTGCTGAACGGAAGCGATTCGGTCGTGGCGGCGGCGATTCAGGATCTGCGCTACCACGCGGCGATTCTCGACGGGATGGGGCTGGATGAATCCGCGATCATCAACATCCACGTAGGCGGCGTGTACGGAGACAAGGCAACCGCGACGGAGCGGCTTTTTGCGAAGATCCCGGAGGTTCCGGATCATATTATGCGGCGGCTTACCTTCGAGAATGACGACAAAACCTACACGCTGGAGGAAACTCTGGCCGTGAGCCAACGGCTGCAGCGTCCCTGCATGCTCGATTTGCATCATGATTGGTGCAACCCCTCGCAATCCACGCCACAGGAGCTGCTACCTGAGATTGCGAAGACATGGGGCGATATCCCTATGAAAATCCATGTTTCATCCCCAAAGTCCCCAAGGGATACGAAGGAGTTTCGCTCCCATGCCGACTACATTGAGCCGGAACAGCTTGTCGCTTTTTTGAAAAGCTGCAAGGAAGCAGGTCTTGAACGGGTCGATGTCATGATCGAGGCGAAGATGAAGGATCTTTCTTTGTTCCGGCTGGCCGAACAGTTAGGTAAGATCCGTGGCATCAAGAGGGTCGATGGCGGTGTTTTGAAGTGGTAGTTATGTCGTGTGCTACACCTCATTTTCGTGATATCAGGGAACTACAGGGGCCCTATTTGAGCAAAATGAGGGATTTTAGGCGATTGAGGCACCTACAGGGTCTTATTTGTGATTAAAAGCTCGATGTAAAGTTAATATTGGCAATATAGAGGAATGTAGTTCCCCCCGATGGGCGGAATCATTGCTTTCGCGGAAAATAGCGGATCCTAGTTCCCTTGCGACTCCCCCTCAGCCAGATCTCACCTCACTCAACGAATCGTCTTATCCTTGTTGCCCTGCGGAGTCGTGTGCATATGCTCCTGGCTCCTCACATGCTTCAGGGCGTTGATTTCTCCTCCGATAATAATGAGCAGCGCGGAAATATAGAACCACGTCATTAACACGATGATCCCCCCGACACTGCCATAAGTGGCGCTATAATTCGTAAAATTATTAACGTAGAAGGAAAAGCCCAGCCCTGTCCCCTGCCAACCGAGGGAGGCGAACAAGGCGCCGGGAAGCACGCTTTTACACGTCAAGCAGGTGTTAGGAGCAATGTAATAAATGCCTGTGAAAACAATGAACAAGATGATGAAGTTCGCGACCCAGCGCAGGTTGTTCCAAATGTTGACCGTGCCCGCTGCCATATGGACATGCGCTTGCAGCCAATCCCCGATCCAATGCCCGAACACGCTCAGCAGCAGTGCGGATGCAATGACAATGAGCATGCCTAAGGTCAGCATGACAGCCAGAAAACGCGAATGTATGAAGCTTTTGCGCTCAGGCAGGCCGTAAGCTTTGTTCACGGCAATCACGATGGCATTCATCGCGGCGCTGGCGCTTACCAAGGCGAAGATTAACCCGAAGGACAGCGTTCCTCCCCTTTTGACATCGAGCAGATTGCTCAAGGTGTCCTCAAGCCAGCTGGAGACGGCCCCCGGGATGTAGTCTTTGATCAGCTCCATGACATCGTCCGTAGAGAAAGGCAGATACCCGAGCAAGCTCAAAATAAAGAGCAGGAACGGAAACAGCGACAGCAAAAAATAGTACGCGCACTGCGCGGCCAGCCCGGTAGCATCGTGCTTTTGGAATTGCTGCCAGAGCAATTTTAAGTTAGATAGAACCATAAAGAGAGTTATCCTTTCATTGCTCAAGAATTGTGATAAAATAGGTAGTTCAGTTATGCAAGGAACAGGTGATAATCAATGAATTCTCTTTCTATTTACCCTACTCCATCAGGCTCTAAACCTGCCAACGAGCAAAAAGTTCCGCATGCGCAGATGGCTCGTTTAACGAATAGTTCGGATTTTGTGACGGACGAGGACCAAGATGCTTATTTTTTTCGCGATTTGGAACGTCATCGGATTATGCTGAATGAAGCGCAAGTGCAGGCTGTGCGCCATTATAAGGGGCCTCTTCTCACATTAGCGGGAGCAGGTTCAGGGAAAACAACGGTATTGGTGTGCCGGGTCGCTTATTTGCTGTGCGTTCAGAGGGTGCATCCGTCCAATGTGCTGCTGATTACTTTTTCGAAAAAAGCCGCCGAAGAAATGCGGGAACGCCTCGCTTCTCTACCGGGTCTTGATACAAGTGTAACCCACTCCATGCAGGTCAGGACCTTTCATGCGTTTTGTCTGCGTTTGCTGCGTATGAACGGGTTCAATCAAGAGATTTTGAGCGACGGCCGCTATCAGCAAATTGTGTTCAAGCGCATTATGCTGAGTATGGGGCTTCAGGATGCTTACCAGCCCGAGGTTCTTATTGCTCTCCTTTCCTCCTATAAAATGCAGCTGATCGAAGTCAGCGAACTTCCCGAAAATACGGAAGAAGATCAGGAGATGAAACGAATTTTTCTGCAATATGAACAGTGGAAAATGGAACAGATGAAGATCGACTTCGATGATATTTTGATCCTCGCGCATCAATTATTGCAGCAAAACGCAGACATCCTGCGCTCGCTGGAGCGAAAATTTACTTATATCAGCGTCGACGAGTTTCAGGATACAAACACGGTGCAGTATGAAATTATTAAAATGATTGCGCGAAATCATCAAAATTTGATGGTTGTCGGCGATGACGATCAGACGATTTATTCATTTAACGGCGCGCGGAATGAATTTATTTTACAATTCCACAAGCAGTATCCCACAGCGGCAACGGTCACACTCGATATCAACTATCGTTCCACTTCGAGCATTGTCGGGCTGGGGAATGCCATCATTAAGCATAACGTGCAGCGTAAAAACAAGACGCTGCTAGCCACCAAGCAAAGTGAAACGAAACCGCTGTATGTCAGGCCTGCAAGCAGCGACGATGAGGCCGATTGGTTGATCAACGATATCCGGGTCAAAGTCGCCGAGGGTGATTATTCGTATGGGGATTTTGCTATTTTGTACCGGACGCAAAGCAACAGCAGGGCGATTATTGAGCAGTTGATTCTGCATAATTTGCCGTTTGTCGACTATGGCAGCAGCGATTCCTTCTATGAGCAGTGGATGGTGAAGCCGATTATCGATCATCTCCGGATTGCCTATGAACGCCGCAATTTCGAAGCGATCGAGGGTGTCCTCCCCTCATTATATATCGGACGTGACCAAGGCATGCGCATCATTCAAGAGCAGGAAGCGCTTCAGGCCAAAAAGTGGCCGCTCATCCATCTGCTGGGCTTGCCGCAGCTGAAGGATTTTCAGAAGGAAAAGATAAAAAGCCGCATCAGACTTATCAAATCGCTTGTCGACATGAAACCTTTGGAAGCCATTCAAGCGATCCGCAAGGACTTCTATGATGCTTTTCTGGAGACAAACAAACGCAGCAAGCTTACGCATCACCGGGAAATGCTGAAGGAGACGCTGGACGAGCTGGAGTCCTCTGCCAAGCGTTTCGATTCGGTGGAGCAGTTCCTTTATTTTATCCATGAAGTCGCAGAAAAACGCACGGAGATGAGCGCACTGCAAAAAGGCCATGCCGCGAATCGAATCTCGCTCATGACCATCCACAAATCAAAGGGCCTCGAGTTCAATGTGGTCTACTTGCTCTGTGCGATTGAGGGCAACATGCCGCACAGCTCGGCACTGGAGGCGAACCAGCTGAACGATGTTCAGCTGGCAGGTGTTACCGCGCGCGACAAGACGGCCGCTGCCCTGGAGGAAGAACGGCGGCTCGCCTACGTCGCCGTCACGCGCGCCAAGGCCGAGCTGCTGATCAGCTCGCCGGCGTACTATCGCGGGAAGAAGGCTGAGCCTTCCCGCTTCCTGCTGTCCGCGTTCCCTGACGCGGACCGGTCTGACAGCCGCAAGCCTGCGGCGGCTGTGGCCGTGAAGGCAGCCGCGCCGAGGGCGGCTGCCGCTGCGAAGCCCGCCGCGACGGAGCTGGTCGCGGCGTGGGTCTGCAATCAGGCCGGCTGCAAGGCCTGGTCGCGCATTTCTTCGCCGCAGGAATCGCGGCGAACGGCGAAGCCGTGCCCCTTGTGCGGCGGGGCCATGGTCAAGGGCAGCAGGCTCGTCCCACCTGCCCGCTAGCGCGCGGCGGCGGCTTGCATGCTTGCAGGTTTACGGTGAGTGCGCGGAGTTTCTGCTCACGGACACAACGAGGGAAAGAACCCCTATATTCCCGTCCATACGGACACAGCAGCCGTTAAATTAGAGAAAAACGTTATGTTTCACTTCTAACGGACACCAGATGCTTTATTTGCCGGTTTCAGGGTGAAAGCAGGCCCCCAACGAGCAAATAACGACGTTGGTGTCCGTTGCACACTCTAAGGGGCTCTTTTTCACCGAATATGGGCTTCTCTGTCCGTTAGCGAGGCGTAAGACTGCTCGATAGGCTGAGCAAGCAGCCTTCAGAGCTTTTGCCGCAGGAACTACCTCATAAAAAAGCACTCATTGGACGAATTCCAATGAAGATGCCCTGCAGACGTATTATTTCTTCATTTCGTTGGATGAAATCCAACAAGAGCCGCTGAAAAGGTGCGAAAACCTACCAAATTCATCATCCCCGTTGGATTTTGTCCAATGTGATTGGCATTTAAGCATCAAAAATCGCCTGTTCGTTGGAATTCATCCAACGAGCCTAAGTCTCCTCTGGCGTTGCTCCCCTCCCCTTCGCCCAACATGAATAAGGGGGAAGCTTCTATCAAAAAAAAAGACGAAGCAGTCTAAAGACCGCTTCGTCTTTTTTGCATTTATACAAGCTCCTTCAACGCTTGAAGGGCCGCGTCGTAATTCGGATGCTCCTTCATTTCCGTTAAATACTCTACATAGCGAACGGTATTGTTCGCATCCAAGATGAAGATCGCCCGTTGATCCAGCTGAATCTCTTTAATCAACACGCCGTATGCTTGCCCGAAAGCGCGATTTTTGTAATCGGACAGGGTGATGACTTTGTCGATGCCGGCAGCTCCGCAGAACCGGCTTTGCGCAAAAGGAAGATCGACCGAAATCGTCAGAATGACCACGTCATCCCCAAGCTTATCGGCTTCCACATTGAAACGGCGCGTCTGCGCATCGCAAGTCCCTGTATCTACCGAAGGAACAACGGAGATCAGCTTCACTTTGCCTGCGTAATCCGACAAGCTGACTTCTGTCAGGAGATCTTTATTCACCTTGAAATCAGGCGCTTGATCGCCCACCTTAATCTCTGGACCCAGCAGGGTTACCGGGTTCCCTCCAACAGTTGCTATTCCTGTGCGCTCTTGTATTTGTGTCATTGTGATGCCTCCTGAATGGTTTTATAGGTTGTTTTCGTTTATATGTTAAAAGGTTAGCTCGAACCGGCTGGATTAAGCTTGCTCGATAACGGCTTTAAGCTTTTCTTTGGATTGCACGCCGACAAGCTGGTCAACGACTTGCCCGTCTTTGAAAACGAGCAGGGTTGGAATGCTCATTACGTTATATTTGGCAGCAGACTCGGGGTTGTCGTCCACATTGATTTTTACGATTTTCGCTTTTTCACCGATCTCGGCTGAAAGTTCATCCAAAATCGGAGCGATCATTTTACAAGGTCCGCACCAAGGTGCCCAGAAATCGACGAGTACGGTACCCGCTTTGGTCTCATTTTGAAACGTTGCATCGGAAATTTGGTTAACTGACATAGCTGATTCCTCCTAGAAAATGATAGTTATCTGATGTTACCTTACGCATGCTGCTCAGAAATAAATCGTTCTGCATCGAGTGCCGCCATACAACCGCTGCCTGCCGATGTAATAGCTTGGCGATAGATGCGGTCCTGCACATCGCCACAGGCGAATACGCCAGGCACCGCTGTTTGGGACGTTCCCGGAATGACCTGCAGATAGCCAAGCTCATCGGTTGGCAGTTGACCGCCCAAGAAACCGGTGTTCGGCGTATGCCCAATGGCTAGAAAAATCCCGTCCGCCTCCAGCAGCTCTTCCTCACCCGTCTCGTTGTTGAGCACTTTCAGTCCGCTTACTCCCATAGGTCCGGCCACTACTTCAAGCGGTGTGCGGTTTAAACTCCAGGCAACTTTGTCATTGCCGCGGGCGTGATCCTGCATAATTTTCGACGCCTTTAACTCATCGCGACGGTGCACGACACGCACTTCCGATGCGAACCGGGTCAAGAATTGCGCTTCCTCCATCGCGGTATCCCCGCCGCCAATCACGATAATTTTCTTATTTCTGAAGAAAAATCCGTCACAAGTGGCACAGGTGCTGACACCCCTTCCGATATTCTCAGTTTCGCCTGGGATACCCAACTTTTTGGCCGAGGCGCCAGTGGAAATAATGAGCGAGTCAGCCGTCAACTGACCCCCATCCTCTAGAAATAAAGTAAACGGCCGTTTCGACATGTCGACTTCCGTAACCCGGCCCGACTGGATCGTCGCACCGAAGCGTAGCGCCTGCCTCCGCATGTTGTCCATAAGCTCTGGGCCCATAATGCCATCCGGAAAGCCAGGGAAGTTATCCACTTCGGTTGTCGTCGTTAACTGGCCTCCAGGTTGAGTTCCTTCAATGATAAGTGGAGCGATATTCGCTCTTGCCAGATAAATAGCAGCAGTTAATCCCGCCGGGCCCGTTCCGATAATGATCGCTTTGTGATGCATAGAAGTGCCTCCTTTTGAAGGTGCTTAGAATTTATTTGTTTATTTGCTTTGCTCCACCATTGTTTTGTTAGCAAATTAATTTGATGCAATCTTTATGAGTAAATCGTATCAAATCCATCTCGATTTGTCAACAATTATATTGTGTACAATATAAATTAAGGCGCCGACCCACTGCCATAATCCCCCTATGCATTCATTAAACATTCAGTTGGCCTTCATGTGGGCTTCAGACTCCGTTGGCATAATAGAAGCATGTCCTCCAGAGACACAAACTGAAAGGAGCAATTATGAAAAATACACATAAATCATCAAATGGCACGTGGAAATGGGTGTCGGCTCTCTTGGTCCTCAGCCTTGTCGCTTATATCGCCTTTTACCCTCCGACTAAGAAAACAGCTCAGATGCCGGTAACACCTGTAGCCAAAGTCAACGGCGTCACGATCAACTCTGACCAATTGTATACTGCCATGCTGGCTGGTGGTGGCGAGCAGACGCTTGATTCCATGATTTCAGAAGAGATCATTAATCAGGAGGGGCAAAAAGCAGGGGTTCAAGTCACCGATGACGATATTAACAAGGAAATAACTTCCGTTAAAGGCTCCTATGGTTCGGATGCTGAGTTTCAGCAGGCTCTTACTTCCTATGGAATGACGTTAGACGACTTAAAGAAAAGCATGAAATCGCAAGTGCTCTTGAAAAAGATTTTAGCGCCTCAAGTCAAGATTACCGATGACGATATCAAAAAGTACTACGATGAAAATCTGGAAACCTTGAAGGTGCCGGAGCAAGTTCAGGCTTCTCATATCTCGGTTGCAACGAAAGAAGAAGCGGATGCCATTCTGGCTGAGTTGAAAAATGGCGGTGACTTTGCCGCAATCGCCAAAGACAAATCGCTAGACACGGCAACCAAAGACAACGCCGGTTCTCTTGGCTACATTTCGAAAGGAAGTGGAGACGAAGCGTTCGATACCGCGGCCTTCGCTTTAAAAACTGGCGAGACAAGCGGTGCTGTGAAGACAAGCTCAGGGTATGACATCATTAAAGTAACGGATCACAAAGCAGCGTATACCCCTACCATGGAGGAGAAAAAAGAGGATATTACAACAGCAATCACCAACCAGCAGTTGGCCTCTCTCTCAAACACATGGCTGCAGGAGAAAAAGTCCCAATCCACGATTGAGAACTATTTAAAGAAAGCCTAATACATGGATTCGGCTTAACCAGGGCCGCCCCCAAGTAGACAATCTACTTGGGGGCGGCCCTTTTGGTCATTCTATGGTGAACGAGTTTTCATTTCATCCAAACTTTTGAACTGATACCCCTGACTTCTGGCATCGTCAATGATTTTGCCAAGCGCCTCCGTGTTGTCTTTGGATACGGAATGCAGCAAAATCACCGCGCCCGGATGCAACTGCGCCATCACATTTTTGTAGGCATACTCCCAGCCCTTTTGCTGCTTGGGTTCCCAGTCGCGGTACGCAATGGACCAGAATACGTTCGTATAGCCAAGCTGGCGGCTGACGGCCAATGATTGACCGTTGAAGATGCCCCGCGGCGTGCGCAAATAATGCATCTCCTTCTGCCCTGTAACGGCGATGACGCCATCTCGGACTTGGTCGAGCTCTTTCTTAATGCGCTCCGCCGAAATTTGGCTCATATCCGGATGGCTCCAAGAATGGTTGCCGATCAAATGGCCTTCTGCCGCCATGCGCTTCAGCAGTTCAGGCTCGGTTTTGATGTAATGCCCGGTTACAAAGAAGATGGCAGGCACTTGCTTTTCTTTAAGCACATCCAAAATTTTACCGGTATACCCCTGCTCATACCCGTTATCGAACGTCAGGTACAGCTCTTTGACTGCGAGATCGCCTGTAAAAATAGCCCCGTGCTGCTTCAACAAACTTTTGAAGCCTTCTTCATCAATGGATGGGCGCTGTCCGTTGACACTTTTTTTGAAGCCGAAATGATAGGACCCGTCAGCGGAAACGAGCGTGGCCTGTCCGAGCAGCATCGCCAGCACGACGGTAAGGATACGGATGTAATTCACGGGTGCAGATTCACTCCTTGCCTTCTGTGGTTTGGTAAAGCCTACATAGACTAGACTTTTACTAATATGCCTCAGGAAAGACAAGAGTAGGCGTGCATCCAGCAGGGTAATATTGGATATCGATCAGGCCGCCGCCGACTGCTTAATTGATCATTTTTCCGAAGATCTTCACGATATCCGCGCGAAAGGAATGTCCCACCAATTTCTGAATTTCTGCATAAGCATCGCGCTGTGACATCTCCTGCCTGTAGGAGCGCGGCGTCGTTAGCGCCAGGAATACTTCTACGAGGCCAAGCATCTGCGACAGCAGCGGAATCTGGTCTCCTGCAAGCCGGTACGGGTAGCCGGTGCCGTCCACTTTTTCATGATGATATAAGAAAGCTTTCTCCACCTCTTGAAAATCGGGGATTCCTTCGCACAATTCCTTTGCCATGTAACAATGCTCCTGGACGACTTCGAATTCGAATTCGGACAGCTTTCCTTCCTTTTCGAACATATAATCCGGGAGCTTAACCCTGCTTACAAAATGCAGAAGAGACAGCAGATCAATCTCCCACTCCTGTACGTGCAATCCTCCATGTGCTTTCACAAGCGATTTGAGCAGTGCGCTCATTTCTCCGATTTCTTTCCGTGACGTTTGGGTTTTCCGTTCGCCGACCGGAATGAAGCTTTGCAGCAGGTTAATCACCTGCTGTTTCTGCCGCTGAAGTGCCAAAGCTTCAATACGCTTTTCACTCTGATTGCGCGCAATCAGGATTACGCTCCCCAGAATCGCGCTGCCTAGCGTGTACACCCCTTTGGTTGTTGCAGCAATCATCGGTGAAACGTCTCCAACGATAACCGCGGAAGGTTCGAATATATAGAGCATCACGACGTACGTCATAACAACGATGCATCCATATACATATATTTTGAAATCAACCAGCAAACTAAGCACGATGAGATAAAAGGCAATCGCAACCCACATGTGCCACAAAGACAAAGGATTGTACAGCGTAGTCACGACAACAACAGCAAAGATCATTAACGGTGATATTAGTTTCATATAAACATTTTCTTTCGGAAGATTCTTCTGAATCATAAAGATCCCCCAGCAGAAAAGCGCCACGGTCAGCGAGGTTACCAGATACAGATAAGAATCCGAGTCCTTGAGGAGAAGCCAATAGATCAATCCGCTTAGCGAACATACGGTTGCCATACTGGCAATAAGGAACATCAGCAGTTGGTCAATCGGCTGGCTCTTGAGGCGTTGCAAGTTCATAAGAGCGAACTCCTTTTTGATACGGGATGGGTTTCGTGCTCTTTACATTGGAAATAAGAACTCCCCTTCATGACCTCGTCAATCGTGGAAAGGATAACCTCAGGACTTGTATCTTTCATTAAATAGCCATCCACGCCTGCTTGAAAAGCCCGATAAATATCCTCGCTTTCGTCAAAAGCAGTCAGGATAATGATTTTCATACGCGGATGGGAACCCTTCAGCATCTTCGCCCCCTCGATGATCGATGTGCCGGGCATCTTGAGGTCTGTCAGCAGAAGATCCGGCACTAAAGACAGGGATTGTTCAATGGCTTCATCGCCACTAGCTGCCTCGCCCATAACGGTATAGGCCCCACAGCTCTCAAGCAGAATATGAAGGCCTGCTCTGACAAGGGAACGATCGTCAGCGATAACGACTTTATACATAAGCCGTACCCCTTTCACGTGGTATGATTGCCGTAACTGTTGTTCCCGCCGCCTCCTCCGATTGGAAAAAAATTGTCCCGTTCAAAGCTCTGATCCGGCTCTCCATGCCGCCTAATCCAAATTTCCCCTCTTGCTGCACATCCACTTTCTTCATTCCGATTCCATCGTCCTTAATCACGATCGTCCACTGTACACTCGTAACTTCAATCGTCACATGAAGATGCTTCGCCTTCGCGTGTTTAATGACGTTGTTGGCCGCTTCCTCCACCAAATGATAGATGGCGCCTTCAATATCCACCTGTTCTTGCGACACCCAACCGATATGTTCAAAGACCGGCTGCACATCCGTGTGTTCCGTAATACGCTGCAGCAGTTTCTCAATTGCATGATGAAGATTAAATTTTCTCTTCTCGTTCTTAAGCTCAATAATGTATTGCCGGATGTCCCGATGGCTTTCTTTCACCATTTTCTCGATCTCGGTCACATAAGGGAGCATTTCCTCTCGCGCATGTGCGGGGAGCGCATTTTTCAACTGAAACAGCTGAATGGAGATGAAGAACAGCTCCTGCGTGATGCCATCGTGTATGTTCTGGGCAATCGCATTGCGCTCGGTAGCGACCGCTTTTTCTTCTGCATCCAGTAGTTCTTCATCACTGAAATGAAAAGTTTCCAGCCTCATGAGAAGGAATTGGATATATATTTTGTGCAGGATGGATAGTTCATTTTTTTCCGCCTTCACCAGCAGCCAACCATAAGATTTCCCGCTTCTGTCCAGCAGTGTCTGGACGTACATAGCCTCTAATTCACCTGTGGGAGAAGGCAATTTGGCGTGCATTTTCTGACGGCGCGGTGGCGTATTCTGCTTCATATAGTTAGTGAAATAAGTATGCTTCCAGCTCTGCACTTTCTCGCTCTGCCTTGCGCTTTCTATACATAGAATGACTTCCCGCTCATCCAAAACTTTCTTGAGCATCGCTTCCATGTAAGGAACGATTCCTTGCTTCATCGGTTGCCGCGCCATAAAACGGGACGAATAAATCATCACCAGCTTACGGTATTGTTTACGCACGCCTTGCAAGGTATATTGCACAAAACTTATCAAGGAAAAGTAGGCCAGCACGACAAAGCTATAATCGAAACGGTCCAGAAGATACTTGAGCGCAGGCCCTTCAGAAAACAGAGCGAAGATAGCCGGAAGGAGAAGCGCATAGCTGAGGCAGATGGGATAATACTTTCTCCATGTCACAAACCGCTTGATCATGAAAAGTCCGGTAAAACAATAGATTAAAAACGGGGAAGACAACCCGCCTGTCAACCAGAGTAGATAAATCCCAAAACCAGTATCAAACGAAGCTGCTGTAATTGCCGCTAGTCTATTCATTTTAAATACGTATAACAGGCTGTAGGCCGTGTGAAAAAGAACCGCGGCTAACAGCAGCCCCGGCGTAACGCTCCCCGATTTGGTATAAATCAACAGCCCCATCAACAGCAGTACCCATCTGCACCCAAAAAATAAATATAAGCCCGATCTGTAGGATAAAAGCATGCCGAACGACTCCTAAACTTTATGAATTCTTAATGGTCTTTCGACCATTTTTGATATACAATGAAGCAGTTAACATTTGTCATAGGCATAAAGAACTAGTTAATTATACCCATGAACAGTATATCATAGATCGCATCAATTTGGAGGGACCCGATAGATGAATATGATTATCCTTGATGACCATCCGCTTGTTCGCAAAGGCATTTGCACGATTGTTTCATCCGGTCAATCCATGCATATTGTTGGGGAGGCTGCGAACTCGAAGGAAGCGCTGCGACTTCTGAATCAGACACACCCCGATCTCGTACTCGTAGATTTGAACTTAGGGAATGAGAATGGCTTAGACTTTATACGGGAGGCCCGAAGGGCGGGACATTCTTGTAAATATATGATTTTAACGTCATCAATCACGCAAAGTGAGATTGAGCTCGCACAATCCATGGAGATTGAAGGCATCTGCTTAAAGGAAGCGTTTCCCGAAGATTTGTTGTATGCGATTGAAGTTGTAGCCCGCGGTCGCAAGTACTACGATCCTGTGTTAATGGGTACCATGATGTCACATCGAGCAGGCAGAGAAAAGCAAGAGCTGTCCGAGCTCACTCCCAAAGAACTTGAAGTGCTGATGTCTCTCGGCAAAGGCCGCTCCAACAAAGAAATCGCAAACGCTCTCTACATCACTGAGTTCACCGTTAAAAAGCACGTGAGTCAGGTTCTAGCCAAGCTAGAACTGGCGGATCGAACACAGGCCGCCTTATATGCTCTATCCAAAGGGCTGGTGCAATTCGAAATGCAGCGTTAGATCGCATTGATACAAAAGAAAGATCCGTCGGGATACCCCGCCGGATCTTTCTGCTTTATAGGTCAAGCGGCTCCGCAATCCGGTGCATAGGAAATAGCGAGAAAGCTGCAAAGCCTTTCACATCCTTGATATGCACAGGACCCAGCGAGGGATCACGGCTATCCTTGCTTTCACCCAAGTTCCGATTATCTCCAACCACGAACAGGTGGCCGCTTGGAATGGTCTGTACGTCCATATCCTCTGACTTTCCGGCTGTATAAAGCTCAGGCAGCGGCGTTTCGTTGACATAGATGACGCCAGCCCGAATCAGTACGCGGTCGCCTTGAACGGCAATGACACGTTTAATAATGCTGAAGCCTAACCGCTCATCCTTGATGACAATCACATCGCCGTACTTTGGCGTTTTAAAAAATAGCGATACTTTATTCATTAGCAAAATATTGCTGCTTTGCAGGGTGGGATTCATGGAATTGCCGGAAACCCTTGTAAGTCCTATCATGTTATTAATTAAAATAAATGCCAGGGCAAGGAGCAAAATAAAGCGAACCCAACCCCAGAATTCACTCTTTGGCCTCTTCATTAGCTGGCTGCGTTCCAAAATCTCATTCGACATGATGCTTTTCCGCCCTCACTCGCTTTATCGCTAATTTATCATTGATTGTATGTCACATGACTTACAGTTGCTGCTGGCTTCTGCCCATACACATCCGAGTTCACTGTCGGCGGCACCAGGACAACAGGAGCGCTCGGCGTAAACACCATGGCAGGAGGCATATAGCTGCCTGCTAATGTATCCATTGCCTCTTTGGCACTGTCGAGAATGGCCTGCAGCTTATTCAAAATCTGTTCGCGGTCTTGTCCAGTTTGGACCTCCGTGCCGGCAAGCAGACTTTGTGCGTACTGCTCAAGCACCTGCAGGTGAAGACGCTTCTGCTCATCAGTGAAGGATTCGAGGCTTCTTGCGGATGCTTCAAGTCGAAGCTGCAATTCTTTCTTTAACAATTCCTTCTGCGTATCCGTCTCCGACTTCATGGATTGATCCAATCCCAGGAGAACCCGCTCCGTTTTCTTGGCAAACCAAGAAGCCATAGCACCGGCAGCATCCATATCTGCATAGGAAATTCCGGCCGACGCCGTGAGAACGACAGTTAAAGAAACAATTCCGGCTGCGACGATCTGCCTGGACTTCACATTACGCTGTTTCTTCTTTCTCATCATGTTCATTCCCCCTCTTCCTTTCATAAGCTTAAGGCCCCGAAGCCGGGGCCTGTCCGCCTAATTGCATTTCATTATTTCAAACCGTTAAGCACAATGTTCTCCAAGGCTAGTTTACCGGAAGCTTCCAGAGCATCGCCTTTATCCGTAATCGTTTTAATGTTAGCCGCTTCCAAATCATCAGCAAGCTTTTGAAGCTCCGCCAATTTAGCCGCAATTTTAGCCGTTAAGTTATCTTTAATTTCTTGCGATGCTGCGGTTCTTTCTTGGTTCAGCAAGCTGTTCAGCTGCGTTTTTGTATCTTCAATTTTGGTCATCAATGCAGCTGCAGCTTGATTTTGAGCAGTCGCCACATCGGATTCCAGCGCTTTCAACGATTTTTTACCTTGTTCGTTTACATCGTGTGTGATGTCCAGCTTACCGGCAAAACCAAGACCGTCGATAACGCCATTGTTAAAATTGTTAGTGTCATTGACAACTTTATCGTACTCGCCGGGCATATTGGCTGCGATGCTTCCTTTCTTCGTATCAATGGCACTGGAATAGGCCGCTGCTTGCCCGTTGATCGCAGCTTGCGTTTGAGTCGATTCTGTGGAGGCCGCTGTCTTTACATCGTTAACTGCACCGTTGTTGATGGCTTTGTAATCCGATACCAGCTTCTCGTTATTGGAAGCGACGAAGCTTGCAACGTCTCCTGCCACTAATGCTTTTGTAACTTTGGTTGCATTGTTATACCAGCTTTGAAGCTGGCCGCCAGCATCTGTAGCTGCAAAAGCCGTCCCCATACCCGCTACTAAACCTGTTGCGACAACACCAATTGCCAATTTACTTTTCAATGCTTTCATCATTCATCAATCTCCCTTAGAATCGTTTATTTTTGACGTTAGTTCCTGAAGCGTTTCAACAGCCACTCGATCGATTTCCCTGTCCATTTTCTCACTTGAAGCACTGACATACTCGTCAAATTCGGCCGACCCTTCGGTCTTTGCCAGCTCTGCCGCTTTGTGTTCGATTTGACTGACGTAATTTCGGTTAACTGTCTCCACACGATCTATGGCTTGTTGACGCTTAACATCCTGGACCTGCTTGAGGCTGGCTGCTGTCGTAGAGACTTTCTCATTGACCAGTGCTTTCATGCCCTGCCTGCCTTCATTCAAATCTTGAAGGGCTTTGCTGTTTACTTCATTGTTCCCTTGCTGAAAACTCGCTTTGTACCAGTTTTGCAGCGGTACTCCCGCATCGGAGCAGGCATACGCCGTACTCATGACGAGGAAAGTCGAGAGGCTCAATGAAACGATCATCGCTTTGCGTTTCAAACGAATCATCGCGCTGCCCTGCCTCCTTCTTGTTCTGCACTTGCTTATAACTTTATTGTAGCTTGGCATACATTTTGCGACTTCACCCGATAGAGTGATTTATCTCTGCTACCTTAGGAGCGGAACAGGTATACTTTCGTACCAGACGGATAAGATATCGCATTTACAAGAATGAAGCGTCACGATACAATTCATCTGTAACCAATATAAAATTCATCATTTATGGGGGCTATATCTTGAACTTATTGGAAGTAAATTATTTAGCTGTGCTCGTCGCCACAATCGTCACCATGGTGCTCGGCTTTCTGTGGTATTCGCCCGTTTTATTCGGAAGCGCTTGGGCCAAGCTGCGAAATGTGAAGATGGGAGAGATGTCCGGCGGAGGCCCGCTGACATACGTGCTTACCGCGCTAACCGCTCTCGGGGGCTCCTTTATCCTGGCGCTTCTGTTGACGCTTGGCAGTGAGACAACCTGGGCAACAGGACTTGCGGTTGGCGCGCTCATCGGTCTGAGCATCGCGTTGAAAATCGGCATGAACTACTTGTTCGAAAATGCCAAGCTTCCGCTGTACTTCATCACTGTCGGCTATCATCTGGTGTCCTACCTTATTGCCGGTATTATCATTGGAGCATGGCAGGGCTAATACTTACTATTAAAGAGCTGTCCCAAAGCAATCTTGCTTGCAAGATTATCCGGGGCCGCTCTTTTCTTTTACCGCTCCTGATTCAAGCACGCCCTTCTTGTGTAATAAGGTAAGTCCCCAAGCCATTTCGAAAGCACCTGCATATACTGGAGCAAGACCTTAAGGAAGACACAAGCCATCAGCCGGTCAGACTGCTGGTATATAACGATGTACGGTGGTAATCTATGATGACAAAACGAACTATTGCTGCAAAATACGACCTGCTCCACGTTCTCGGGCTAGCTTCCGAGGACGATATTTACAATGCCCAATATAACGGACAGTCGCTGGCCGATATCGCCGAAGCGAATAAGGTCGATGTCCAAAAAGTAATCGATTTGCAGCTCGCAGAGCTAACCGAACAGCTCGATAAGCGTCTGTCCAGCGGCAGCATCACGCTTGAGCAGTACTATGCCCAGCAAGCCGAGCTGCCGGAGATTATTATGAGAAGCGTCTACGCGCTATAACGAATCCGAGTATTGGGAATGAGAAAGAGCTAAGCGCTTAACTGTGCTTAGCTCTTTTTTGTGCGATGACAAGCGCTTGGATGCCACAATGTGGGAACTGGGTTCCCTTATTTAAGTAAAAAACGGCATTTCGGGAGCCGGAGGGGAACTACAAGGTCTTATTTGCCCTATGAAGACATCACATCGCTTGAAAGCAGCAAAATAGCGGAACAGAGTTCCCTCTAAATTTCCAAATGGCTGCTTTTAGGGCAAATAGCGGACTATTGTTCCCCCTACCAGCAGGTCCGTCATGGCCTTTTGCGTCACCCTCTTTCGTGCGCAAAAAGCAGTCTCAAAAGTTCCTTATACACAGCAAACGTTCATCCCTCCCCAACCGCAGGCTTCTCGCCACCCAAAAACGCCCCTCTGGGGCCCTTTTCCAAGTTTTCACCCTTGTTGCGAGCCTCTATCTGTGTCACTATCAAATGAGAAGCATTACGAGGATAGGAAAGGATCTTGCTTATGAATTTTCAACAGCTTATTCCCCTCGTCCCGCTCATTGAGCAGATCGAGACCAGCGCTTCCTCGCTGACCTTGGAAGTTCCGGCCAGCACGTACCGGCTTATTATTGTGCGCCGCGGCCATATTTCCATACATAGACACGATCATGAACCGACGGTATGTTCACAAGCCTATGCCTGCCATCCCGATCATGGCTCCTACGCGATTCAGGTTCCCAAAACCAAAACCGCCGAATACGTCATCATCACCTACCGGATGCTGCCGGACGACGGCATATGGTCCCAGCACGGCCCGCTTACGACCTTAAGCGAAATTAAAATCCATTACATGCTGGACGAGCTGCTTCGGACGACGGAGGAGCTGCACCCGCTTACGGATGAAGAAATAGCCGCTCACACCTTTCGAAAGCGCATGATGCTGGAACGTATTCTTTTCATCTACTTATATGAATCCCATTTGACGCAGGACAAAAAGTCCTCCGCCGAATCGATCGAGGAGATTCTTTCCTATATGAACGAGCATTACATGCTGGAGCTGTCACTTCCGATGCTGGCTAGACGCGCAGGCATGAGTGTCGGCTATTTAACGGTCCTATTCAAAAAGCAGACCGGAATGACGATGATGAATTATTTGTACACCTTGCGCATTGAAAAAGCGAAGCAAATGTTTCTTCATACCGATTTGCTCGCCAAAGAAGTAGCGGCCCGCGTCGGGTTCGTCGATTATTTCCATTTCAGCAAAGTATTCAAAAAAAAGACCGGAACTACACCCTCGGAGTTTCTGGCGAACCAAAATTAAATCTAATAATGGGACATGTCCTTTATGCATATTAGACATGTCCTAACGTTGGATTATTGAGTATCATTTCAAATGAGAATAATAATCATTGTCACGGGGGAATGCACAAATGAAGCACTACTTTACACGTTTTAGCCTGATCGCACTGATCACCGTATTTGCATTAAGCCTTGCAGCTTGCGGCAAATCGACGAATACCGAATCAGCAGCATCAACAGCCGCTCCGGCTGCAGCCAGTCAGAAGCCTGCCTCTCAAACGGACGGTAAAATCACCGTGCAGGATGCTACAGGTACACTTGAATTGCCTAAGAAGCCAGAACGCATTGTTGCCATGGAATTCGGCTTCACTGACATCCTTGTCAGCTTAGGCGTACAGCCCGTAGGCGTTGCGGACGACGACAGCCCGGATCTTTTGATGGACTCCGTAAAAGCCCAACTTAAAACCTATAAATCCGTAGGCTCCCGCTACGAGCCAAACATCGAGCTTATTTCCTCACTAAAGCCTGATTTGATCATCGCGGATATCAATAAGCATAAGAATGCCATTGCTCAACTGAAAGGCATTGCGCCGGTTCTCGTTTTGGACGATTTCCAAGCCGACTACAATCAAATGCTGAAAAACGTTGACATTATCGCCAAAACTGTCGGTAAAGAAGAGGAAGCCAAGAAGCGTCTGGCTGAACACCAAGCTAAGGTGGATACGTTGAAAAAGAAGCTTGGCGCAACGAACCTTCGCGTACTTCCGGCTGTTGTGAATCCGAAAGGATTTTTCGCACACTCCGATCATGCTTACAGCGGTTCTTACTTAGCGATGCTAGGATACACGGACCCTGTCAAAAATGCCGCCGCCTATCCGCAGCTTACGCTTGAGCAGTTGGTTGAAGCAAATCCGCAAGTTCTGTTCTTGATGCCAACGGAGAAAGAAACGATCGTCAAACAATGGGAATCGAATCCGCTATGGCAAAAAATCGATGCTGTAGCCAACAACAAAGTATTTACTGTAGAACGTCGTGACTGGTCGCTATCCCGCGGTTTCCTCGGATCTGAAAAAATCCTTGAGGATATCGTGAAGAATTTGGGGCAATAGTCCAATGAATCCTATAACTGAGAAGCAGAGCCAGAAATGGCCTCTGCTCTTCCTATTTTCAGTCGCTATTCTCGTGATGCTGATCGGTGTCATATGCAGCTTGAAGTGGGGCCAAGCTTACGTTTCTTGGCGCACTTTGTTCGAAGCCGTGACATATCAGGGCAGCGACAAAGCCCATCTTTACATACAAACACTCCGTTTGCCGCGCGCCATCATGGCATGCATCGTTGGGATGCAGCTCGCTTTGGCCGGCATGCTTACGCAACTGACAACCAAGAATCCGCTGGCCTCCCCGCATATATTCGGAATTAATGCCGGGGCTTCATTAGCCGTTGTGATCGGCCTGGTTGTTTTGCCCCACTTCGGCAACTTTGGGCTCATCGGTTTCGCCTTCGTCGGAGCCGCTCTAAGCGCGCTGCTGATCTGGTCGCTTGCAGGCGCGGGACGCCAGCAGTATGTGCGTCTAGCCCTTGCCGGCATCACCATCCACTTCCTCATGTCTTCATTGACGGAAGGCTTCATTATTATGAACCAGCACGCGACGGATAGCATGATTTTCTGGCTGGTCGGCTCCCTGAATCAGGCAGGTTGGCCGGATGTGCGAATCATTTTGCCTTTCTTCGTAGGCGGAATGGTCTTGTTCGGCCTTATGCTACCGGCGTTCAAGCTGCTGCTGCTCGACGATGACATCGCGGCAGGCCTGGGCCAGCGCGTGAATATCGTACGCGGCGTCAGCATCATGCTTGTCATCGTGCTTGCCGGCTCCGCCGTAGCCTTATGCGGCCCGATCGGCTTCGTCTGCCTGCTTGTTCCGCATATCGCCCGTGCGATGATAGGACCTCATCTACACATTCTAGGTCCGATGACGGCTTTGCTCGGAGGAATATTGCTCGTATACGCCGACTTTCTCAGCCGCTTCATCGCGTTTCCGTTCGAATCGCCGGTTGGCATCGTCACTGCCGTGATCGGCGCGCCGTATTTCATTTACTTGGCTCGCAAGCAAGGAGGTGCGAAGTGAAGAAATTCACACACACATCCTCCATCTCTCTGATAGTGGCGCTTGCGATCATGCTTGTGCTAGCCACCCTTTACGTTCATGTAGGTGCCGTACGTATTCCGATTAACGAAGTATGGAGCGGCTTAACGAATGCGCAAAGCCCGTCATACTTCATCGTGCATCAAGTCCGCTTACCCCGCGTTCTCGTTGCGATATTAGCGGGATTCGGCTTAGCCGTCGGCGGAGTAATTCTGCAAGGCTTGGTGAGAAATCCGCTGGCCAGTCCCGACGTGGTGGGGATTACGAAAGGAGCCGGTTTCATGGCAGCAGCGGTGCTCTTTCTGTTCCCCAAATCGCCAAGCTACGTCTTGCCGATTGCCGCTTTCGCCGGCGCCCTGTCGGCCTTCTTGCTCCTGCTGCTGCTCAGCCGCCGCCTAACACTCACGCCCGCCTCGCTAGCCTTGGTAGGCGTCGCGATTGGGACTGTGTTCCAAGCCGGCACACAGTATTTGATCATTAAACATCCCAGCGACATCAACATGGCGCTGCTCTGGCTGTCCGGCAGCTTGTGGAGCCGCAGTTGGCACGATGTCTACACGCTGCTGCCGTGGATCGCAGTGCTCTTGCCCATCGTGTGGTCGAACTTTGCGAAGCTGAACGTTTTCCAGCTTGGCGATGACATCACCGCCTCGCTGGGGCTTAACCTCGTGAAGCAGCGCTTCCTGCTGCTGCTTCTTGCCGTTGCTCTGGCCGGCATCTCCGTGTCGGCCGTGGGCGCGATCGGCTTCATCGGCCTGATCGCTCCGCACATCGCGCGCAGCCTCGTCGGCAGCCGGCATCAGTGGCTGATCCCGCTGGCCGCTGTCATCGGCGCGGATTTGATGCTGCTCGGCGACTTGCTCGGCCGCATCATTATCCTCCCACGCGAGGTGCCGGTGGGGATCATGACCGCCGTTATCGGCGCGCCGTATTTCATTTATTTGCTGCGTAAGGAACGTTTGCGCCGATAAGCGTTCGGTTTTTCAGCTTATTTTGCTTCGGTCGGCGGGTACGGGTTGGCGGTCGGCGGGTGCGGGTTGGCGGTTGGCGGCGTGGCGATGGCGGGGCGATCGACGGGGGTTCATCCGAATAACGGGAGAAACTCAGCTATTCGGTTACTGTACCATGCATTTCATGCAAATAACTGGAAAAACTCCAGTTATTTCGCACTAGAAATGAGCATGTAGAGTGATTCCGCCGATTTAACGTGAGAATTTCCCGTTAAACGTTTCTTGGAGCGACGATATGCTGAAATTAGCTGGAGTTTTTCCAGCTAATTTACCCTGCGGTTGGCGCCGTGGCTATGGCTGGGACGAGCGGTGTGGCTGTGGCGAGGACGATGGGACTCTTCCTTTGACGAGGATTGAAGGGGAACGACCGCACCTTATAGCCCCTGGGGCATCAAGGCTGTCCGTCACCGCGTGTACGAAATAAAAGGGGCTTCCCGAATGGTCAGAAATGACCTAACTCCGGGCAGCCCCTCTTCTTTAATTCATGCCGCGCAAACGCTCCGCAACCACCCGCATCATACTGCGCAGAACGTCGATGTTCTGGAAGCAGAAAGTCATCGCCTGATCCCGGTGAAGCTGCAGCAGCAAGGTTGCTTCCTTCGCCGTACAATCGGCTGAGCGCGGACCGCTATCGATAATAGCCATCTCGCCGAAAAAGTCGCCTTCCCGAAGAATGGCATATTCTTCACTGCCTCGATGTACACGAATGCCGCCTTCGATGATGCCGTACATCGTATCCCCGAAGTCACCGGTACGGCAAATCGCTTCTCCAGCTTCATAAGCGACCTCCTCCACCATTTGCGCCAGCCAGATGAAGTCATCCTGTGCCAAATGCCGGAACAGATCAATCTTTTGCAGGACGAGGATTCGCCTTAACAGCACCTCATCCCGCGTCAGTCCTTGCGCCGCTTTGTCCTCCGGCAATTGTGTTGCCGCTGCGGCTTCAGGCTGCATAAACTTGGATTGAGATGAGTCCCCCTCCGCAGCTACCTGACCCTTCGCTAGTTCGGACCGCAGCCTGCGGGAAAGCAGTTTCATCATTTCCACCGCAATGCTCGTCTGGTCAAAGATCATATCGTAGAAGGCTGTTGAATCCAACCGCCACAGGAGGACATCCTCCTCCGCCTGAATCGTCGCGGTCCGCGGTCCTTCACTGAGCACAGCCATTTCGCCGAAGCAATCCCCCCGCTTCAGTTCGCCAAGCCGCTGTCCGTTCCGGTAGACGCCTGCTTTGCCGGTGTCCATGATCATCAGGGAATCTCCCGAGTCTCCCTCTTGGATCACGATGCTGCCTTGTGCAGCGCTTAGCTTATATAATCGCTGGGCAATGTGCGCAAGATCCCGGCTTGTCATTCCTTTGAACAAAGAAACATGCTTTAACAAGTGCACTCGGTGCATCAATTCATGATCCTGTGAGGAAAAGTTATCCACATGGGTCCCTGCCGCATGTCGAATGTTCTGCGTGAGCCAAGCATCCTGCTGAGCCTCCAGCCAATCAAGGTGCAGCTGGATTTGACCACCGCTTACGCCAGTGCGTTGCAAGCTGCGCGAGCCCGACATGAATTTCGCCATCTCTGTACGGAGCGATCCCTGCAGCGTTTGATCGATGACCTCCTCCGCATTTGCCTGTTGGCGTGAATCCCCCTCGGACCAGTCGATGAAAACAGCCTGCATCGTCCGCTCCTCATGAATAAGGGACAATAGCTGGAAGACGCGCTTGCTAATCCCAGCTCGAATTTCTCCTATAATTGCTTCAACGCCTTTATAACCTTCTACCCCGGCAATACTTGCTCCATGCTCAGCAAATTGTCCATACAGCTGCAATTCGTGGAAAATATAGGATTCGACTATTTTACTGTTCACATGAGGCAGTTTGCGATGCATACGAAGCAGCGCTTCCAACATGCGGTCCCGCATGTCGTACGAAGCCATTTCATAGGAAGCGATCAAGAGATCGAAAGCTGCCTGCGATCCGATTTGCTCGAAAACCGCTGGCATATACAAACCGACTTCCTGCTGTGCCAAATAAGGAGCCAACTGCGGCAGCACATCCTCCTCATCGTAAGCAGCGAGGGCTTGGGCGGCATAGCGCCGGGTTTGGCTATCTTTTAGCATAGTAACGATCGGTACAATTAAAGGTGGCACATGGAGAATGGCAGCGGATTCCAACGCGCGAATTCTGACCTGCAGACTGCTGTCATGCAAAAGCGAGATGAGCGGCTTATAGAAGTTTTTCACACGGATTTGCCCGAATAAGGCAGCCATCGCGATTCGTTCTTCCTCTTTCCCGCTTTCCATCATCGCTTTCAGCTTTCCTACCGCCCGAAACATCCCCTCGATGCTGTAATATTTCACCAATCCCGCAATGGCAGCCGCTTGTACTTCGACTTCAGGAGATTCCAAGTGTGCTGTAATTTCATCGAGGTAAGCTTCATTGGCATAGGCAGCCAGCGCCAGCAAAGCCTTCGCCTTGACCTTCTCGTGGTTGTCTGCCGTTACCGCTAGCTTTCTCAGGGCAGGCTCGAAGCCTTCCGGCACCTTTAGCTCCACATAAGCCAAAGCTTCTATCCGCATGTCAGCAATCGGGTGATGCAGCAGGTCCTCCAGATGAGGGGTAAGGTCAAAGCCTTCCATATTGCGCAAAAGACCGAAAGCATACAAAGCCTGCTGCTTATCCGGACTAGACAGCGCATCAATCAGCATCTGACGGCTCACCGCATCCAGCAAATTGAGTTCAACCTTCTGCAGGTCGTCTCCCCCTGTTTTCAGGTTGGATAGCAGTGTGTGCAGGTACGCCTTTTTAACCTTGATCCCTGCTGCGATGCCTACAACAAGAAGAGCGAGGACGATGTAACTGAGCTGCTCAGGAGCCAGCAGACGCGAGACGATCAGCAAACAGATGGCCGCTAACCCTTTTGCCCCATTGCGCACGATGCCGTCCAGAAAGCTTTTCGCTTTGCCCCGCCATTCCGGCGGAACGGGGAACATCACTAATTGGCTGACCGAAGAATAGAGCGTATCCCCCACAACTTTGTCGCTCCCCTTCACGACGACTGCCATCGCCAGCACGGGGAGGGCTAGTATGCCCAAACTGCCGGCCAGCAGTGTAATCGGGAAAACAAGCAAAGCCGTCATCACGCCAAAACGTGTCAAAATGCGGCCCGAGACAAACAATTGAAACCCTAATGCAATCAATCCGGAGAACCCGTAGAAGCTTCCCATGAATCCGGCAAGAGCCTCATTCTGCAAGGTTCCTCTTAAGATTACTTTAAATTGATAGTCAATTAGGGTCAGGGACAGGACGAGCGCTGCGGATAGGATGGCCACATATTTTAAATGAGGTACACTGGCAAAAAGGCCCGCTTTCCGCTGTGCGCTTTGCTTCGGAGATGCTGTCCTGGGCTGGACTGGCTTGCTTTCTACCGAATCTTTAGTCACTTTTAAAATTAAAAATACAGCCGCCAAGCCAAGCAATTGCAAGCCTGCGTAGAAATAAATCAAATTCGCCGTACCGACGAGCGGAACGAGTGCTTTTAGCCCGAAACCGCTCAGAATGCCCCCCGTAATCCCCCCGCTGCCGACAATTCCAATCATCTGTTTCGCTTTCCTCTGATCCATGACCGATGTGGCGAACTGCCAGAAGCAGACGATCATCAGAAAGTTGAATACATCATAGCCGATGTAAATCGCCGGGAACACCCAGCGCAATTCAAGCCCCACGCCAAATCTGGAAACCAGCACGAGCAGAGAAATTAAGGGAATCAAGCATTTCATGAGGCTTTCCAACCGTACTTTCGGCGAGTACCGTTGAAACAGGATGCCCGCCGTAATCATGACGATCGCTTGGGGCAAGTACATGATAGATAAATAAGAATTATCAAACCGGCTTAAAAAAAGCGTATCTGCCGCTGTTCTTCCAACCGTCGACGCTGATACGACACAGAAGAGATAGGCGAATAGGAGGAAAACTTTTTTATACTCCTTGGTATCCTCTGCGAACTTCTGTACGAAGGTTTGGTACAATTTATTCGATAGCATGCTGCTCATGATACACCTCATTTATTGGATGTCTAATGAAATTGTACCAGAAGTCCTAGGATAAAATAACTATTTTTCATTTAAAAACAAACAAAAAAAAGACACAATCCGTCAGGATCTGTCTCTTTCTTTTTAAAAAGCTATATGCGGTACCCGTCGCCTCTCCAGCTCTTAATAGACTTCTTAATCGCATCAGGCGACCACTGCTCGGCAGCAGCCTTCTTGCAAAGCGCAGGAAACTCCTCGTCGGAAGCAAAGCGCAAAGCAGCAATCTGGCCGATCGTTAGCCTTGAATCCAGCAGCTTCTGGGTCAAAACATAGTGCCTGAGATTCTCTTCGGCACGTATTGCGCGATCCTGCGCTTTCAACGGATAGGAGCGAAGCAGCACAAATACAATGATTACAATAATAGAAATGAGAAGAAACAGGAAGGAGGGGATCAAGCCATTCCCCGATTGCAAGGATTCGACCAGTTCGATGATCGACATCACTAGCAGCACTAGCGCAAGCAAAGAGAATACGTAGTGAAACAATGGGTGCATTCTACGGTGGTTCGCATAGGTTTGATTGCCATTTCTCATGATTTCCTCACAATCTCATCGATCTCGCTTTTTAAAAGCAAGTAACGGTGAACGCTTCTCATAATAGGCACCTTCGTTAAATTGTGTTTGTCTACATATTGTTTCATCTGATCTTTGGTTAATCCTAGTGACTTCCCGGCTTCCATCACCGTTAAAACGACTTCATTACTTGTAGCATTAAACGTTGTTTTCACCTTTTGATTCCAATCCTGAAATGCCTGCATGTCCGCAGCAACACCCTTCTGTTCCAATCATTCCATTATACCACAGAAGTGAAGGGACACATCATCCATTTGTAGGATATGTTCTTATTTATCCTCCTCCTCGTTTAAAAGTTGCAGCAGAGCCTGCGGCAGCGCAAATTGCTGATTGTTAATGACAATTTTATTGAGATTATCGCTTGCCACAATAGATGAGGTTTGCTCTTCTTTAATCTCTGCAATTTCGGCATGCAGGCGTTCCATTTGCAAATCAAGCGCAGAGGCCGCGACAGCCGCTTGTTTAAGCTCCTCCAGCAGACGCGCAGGCACGGCTTGATTGCCTTCGTTGAACTTATAAAATATTTTATGTTCCAAGCTGGCCCAAAAGTCCATCGCGATCGTGCGAATTTGAATTTCGATGCACACACTTTCTTGGCGGTCCGTCAAATGCACCGGAACTTCAATCAACAAATGAAGACTTTGATAGCCATTCGGCTTCGGATGTTTGATGTAATCCTTTTCCCCCAGCACCTTCAAGTCGCTTTGATTTTTAAGCATATTGGAGATGACGTAAATATCGGAGACGAATGAGCATGTAATCCGCATGCCCGCAATATCTTGAATGCTTGCTTTAATCCCGTCAAAAGACATTTCTCCGCCCTTCCTGCTTAGCTTATGAAAAATGCTCTCCGGCGATTTCAAGCGGGATTTGGTATGCTCGATCGGGTTATATTCATGCAGCATCTCGAATTCCTGCACTAATATTTCTACGCGGGTCTCCATAGCGTCCAAAGCGAATTTGTAAGTCATCATAAATCTTGTTAATTCATGTTTAAACCGTTTCAAATCATTCATCGAAAGTTGATTTATCATGGCAGTTCCATCCTTTAGCCGTGGTTATTTTACCAGTCTTACTTAGTGTAAAGTACGAACGCCCCCGGAGCAAATTTGGCGTTCGTATTGACACTTTGCAAGGTCAATTGGTATAGTATCTCTATCATATTTCGAGTAAATACTTACGTGGGAAGCACCCGTAGGATAAGGCTTAGGCCTTTTCTTGCAGGTGCTTTTTTGTATTTCCGAAATGAAAAGGAGGCTTCTATTTGAAAAATTTCATTTCGCTTCTAGCCGCTTTAGCTCTAGCCACTGCCATCTCCGCGGAGGCGTCCGCGGCAGCCCCCATCGAAATCACCCCCGCGCTTCTCGACAAAACGCTGGCCGCCGCTACCCAAACTCAGGCCAATCGCATCCACTCCCTGAAGGATGAGCTGCACACTCTTCAGAAGCAAGAACAAGAATGGGACACTGCGATTAGCACGCAGCATAGCCAAAATAAAGAGACCCATGCCGAGCTGAGCAAACAGGCCAAAGCGATCGATGAAGCCCAATTAGCCAAATTGGAGGAGGATGTCCTGCAAACGAGAGCGCGGTACAAACCATTATTATCCCTCTACACCGCATTAAATAAACAGATCGAAGACGTACGGCCGTTCAAAAATAAAAGCATGAACACCCTGCTTCGGCTTCAGGCGGCCGCCTTGAAAATTCCTGTCCAGTTGGCGCGCTCCGACATTAAAGCAAAGGAGAACACCTTGCAAGCTGCCAAGGAGAAAGCCTCCAAAGCAACGAAGAAAATTCGTAGCCTGCTCGATGACATTGATCCGACTAACGTGCAGATTAAAGCCAAGCAAAGCGCTGTGAACTCATCGCGAAAAAGCTTGTCCCCGTTATGGAGCGCCTTTAAAAAAAGCGCCAAGCAAGGTGAGCCGCTCGGCGTGCAAAGCTCCCTCACTTCCATGGTTTCCCTGCTGCGCCAAATCAATGAGGAGAAACAACGAATCTTCAAGCTCGAGACTACCGTCCGGGATAAGCTCGCTGCCATCAAAAAAGGTTAAGCTTCGCTAGCCCCTCTTCCGATTCCGTTATTTCATTTTGTAAGCATGAATGATGTCCTGTAACTCTTGGGCAATACTGGCTAGCATTTGGGAAGAGGATGTTACCTCTTGCGAGGAGGCCAGCTGTTCTTCTGTCGCTCCAGCAACGCTCTGCGCCAGTTCGGACGTCTTCCGCGACCCATTCTCCATACTCGTCACCGTTGCCGCCACCTGCTGCGAGCTCGCCGACATTTGCTGCGCCGCTGCAGCTGTTTCCTGAATCTTCGCAGAGACTTCTTCGGCTGAACGGACAATGGCCCCAAATCCTTGCACCGTACGATTCGCAGACTGAAGTCCTTTATCCACTTCGGTTAGTCCTACATCCATAGCGCGCACAGCTTCTTGGGTATCTTTCTGGATGCTCGATACCACTTCGCCGATAGCTCCAACCGATTGTTCCGTTTGCGATGCAAGCTTGCGTACCTCGCCAGCGACGACGGCGAAACCTCTGCCGCTCTCACCGGCACGCGCCGCTTCAATCGCAGCATTCAAAGCCAGCAGATTCGTTTGATTCGCAATCTCGCCGATAATCCGGGACACTTGACCGATATTTCGGGAATGCTCGGCGAGCTGGAGAATCGTTTCATTCGCCTGTGTCACTGCGGCGCTTAACGCATTCATGCTGAGCATGACATGGTGAATGTCATCTTGCCCTTGTCTGGCTTGGTCGGACGCTTGCATTGATAAATGCGAGACGTCTGACGCCGTTTCCGCTATGCTCTGCACGCCCATTGCGATTTCGTCCATCGCTCTGGCGCATTCCAGCGCATTCAAGCGCTGGGTTTCGGCTTCGGAAGCGATCGTCTGAATCTCCACCGCTACATGCTGGGAGGCTTCGCTATTTTGCCGGGAGCCGGCGTACAACTGTTCCGCAGACGACGCTACGCTGCCCGAGGATTCCTGCAGGCGGCTCATGGCCTCTCGCATTTGGCGTGTCATCCCATTCACAGCCTGTATGAGGATACCAATCTCGTCGTTATTCTTGAAGTTCAGCGGTTCGACGGTTAGATCGCCTTCCGCTATCCGTTCAACCGTTTTGGACGCAGCAATGACAGGTCTAGAGATGTTTCTCACTATCATCCAGACAATCAGGGCAGACAAAAATATAGCGCAGCTCAGTAAGAGAATAGCGCTCAGGATACTGCTGTGATACAGCCCATCATTTTTCTCAACGCTGGCTTGCGCTCCATTCTGGCTGTATGTCACCATGAGGCGACAAATATTTTGCACATCATTGTAATTCTGCGTTAAATCCTCATAAATTGCGGCTGCATCTGGGGCGCTTGCTGCCTGCTTGTACTTTGCGTAGTTCTTTTTTAACGAATCCCAGCGTTCCTGCAGCATGTTGAAATTCTTTACATCTTCCTCGCCGGCCAGTGTGCTTTGATAATTTTCGAGCGCCCTATCGCCTTTCGTAATCGTCGCTTCAATATCACGCGTGAGCTCCACCTTGCCGGATGGATCCTTGAGGTTTTGTATACCCATCAAATCTTTCGCAAAATGCTCCGTCAAATAGCTGAAATCCTCAATGGCCTGCGTACCTTTCATCCACCGATTCGCGATTTCTGTAATATCCTGCTTCATATGCTTCATTTTCAAAATATCCGTAAGGCTTAATATGGCCATAAGTAGAAGGACCATTGTAAAGGATCCGATCATTTTTTGCCTAAGACTCAATTTCATCCGTCTGTTCGTTAACATGTGAAGTTGATGTGCTGCCGATTGCATGTATTTCCTCCGAAATTCAAATTAGTAAGGGAGAGTTTACCGCCTGCCTCTTGTCCCAGCAATCTTATCGGAAAAATGTTAGGAGAAAGTAATAGAAATTATTAACCACGTGTTAATTTCCTTCATATTATTTGCATTTGGTCACAAAAACGCCCCAATCTTTGGTTTCCCACCGTTGAGCCTCGTTCTTTCAACTTGAAAAACATGTTCTCCTGTTGGAATCCAGCAATCATTTTTCTGCATTGACAGCGCTGCCAGGCGACGATACAATTGGCAATAAACAACAAGATTACAACAATAAACAACACTAAATAATCACAAAACAACAGCTTGCCCGATTGTTTTTATGCTGTACATCGTTAAGGAGGGTATATCCATGAAGGCTCATTTTCTGGGCACAGCAGCTTATGAGGGGATTCCATCCCTATTCTGCCAATGTCTCACCTGCAAACAAGCCCGTGAACGCGGAGGGAGAAATATTCGCTCACGCACCTCGGTGATGATCGACCATGACCTAAAAGTCGATTTTCCGCCCGATACATTCATGCATTCGCTTCAATACGGTCTGGATATGAACAGCGTGAAGGACCTACTCATCACCCATTCGCATTCTGATCATCTGTATGCCGAGGATATGGCCATCCGTGCAGAAGGCTATGCCCAATCAGGCGGCGAAACCATGCATGTCTATGGGCATGACATTCCTTTCCGTCTATGCTTTCAGGCGCTTAACGGGCTGAAACACAACTATAAGTTTCACCGGGTTATTCCGTTTCAAGCTGTCCAGACGCAAACTGCCACGATCGTGCCACTGCTGGCGGACCATGACCCTCTCGAAACATGCCTGCTTTATTCCATCGAAAAAGACGGCAAAACCATCCTGTACGGCAATGACAGCGGCTGGTTCCCGGATGAAACCTGGGCTTGGCTGAAGGATAAGCAGTTCGACCTGGTCATACTCGAATGCACGACAGGCCGTGTCGGACACAGAAACAATCACATGAACGTGGATGCTGTCCTCGAAACGAAAACGTGGATGGACGAAACCGGGGTCCTAAAGCCGGGAGCGCAAGTTTTCGTCACGCATTTTTCCCATAATGCAGGGTTGCTGCATGAGGATTTGGTTGATATTTTTCAGCCTCATGGGATTGTTGTTGCGTATGATGGGCTGATAGTGGAGCTGTGAGCGGGGATGGTTGAGCCTTCTCATACCGGCTCATCTTGAGATTCGCCCTATCGAAGGGAATTCCATTCCCTTATTTTAGGCGGAAAGCGGAATTTCGGGCGTTGGAGGGAACTACAGGGTCTTAACTACCCTCCATTGACCAATTTTCTGTCCAGCGTGACGAAATAGCGGACCCTAGTTCCCTCCCATTCGTCCAAAGGGCCGTTTTTAGAAAAGTAACGCCCTGCAGTTCCTCTATTTTCCTGCGGAGCATGGAGGCTGGAGACTGGAGCATGGATTTTGGAGACTTGCCGTCTCCGCATGAATAAATTGGTAAGTTAACTGGAAAATCTCCCTCCCTCTAAATTGCTCGAATGATGGCCTTATAGGGATTTTAAAAGGAAAACTTCCCGTTATTTTGACGGGATTCAGTAAATTCTCTAGAAATCGGTGCAAATAGAGGAGTTTTTCCTGTTAAATGGATCTGACAACCTTCTGCAGTCAAATTCGAGGGAAATTTTACCTTTATTTTCCTTAAATATCCACTCACGTCAAAGGGACCATCATCGACATTCGGGAGATGGATTTTCACTCACACCAAAAAGACACCCCAACGGTGCCTTTCTCTTTCACTTCCTCTATGCTACGAAAGAATCGGCAGCTTAATATGACTCGGATACTCCTTCGAGTGATAAATCGTCTGCTGCACGATCACCGGTTTCGGATCTTCATATGGGTTAATGCCGGTATTCGTGTTGGGGAACGCGATAAACTTGCTGGACGACGTGACGGTAAACCGAAGGCGATGGCCTTGGCGGAACGTATGAGCGATATTTTGCATGAATATTTCGTACTTTTCCACCTGTCCGGGCGTGAGCAGCTCCGGCGCATCCAATCCATTGCGGTACTTCGCTCGCACGATGTAGTTCGAAAGCTTGATCGAATTGCCCAGAGAATCGACATCGCTTAAAGTGACGACCCAGTCCGTATCAACGCCGGTGCTTGCCGCAAACAGCTCACACGACAGCTCGCCCGCCACGGTCAAATCGCTCTCCAGCTCACTGCTCGTATACACGAGAATATCGCTGCGCAGCTCATGCTTGCGCATGTTCTCCGGTTCTCTTTCGCCGCTGTCGGCAACCGGGTCCTCCGGGTTGTAAACATACGTATCCGCAGGACTATGATGAGGAGGCTCTGAGATCAGCACCCCATCCCCATAGCTAGAGTTGGCCCGCCCATTGCTGCCCAAATAAAAATTCCTAACGATCGCCTCAGCAGGCGTCCAATCCTCCGACGTTCGCCACTCGTTGCTCCCGACGACGTAATACGACGCTCTTGGCTCCTGTTCAATGCCGTTCGGAATTTCTTTGAGGAAACGGTCGAACCAGCGCAACACCGATACGTCATAATCGTAGACGACCGCATCGTTGCCGAAGCTCGTGCCGAGCAGATCCCTTGCCCGGTTAGGGCCGTGCTCCCACGGTCCGAGCCGTATTTTCCGGTTGGGTACGTCGTGCTTGGTCAGCATTCTCCACGTCTCCGAAACGCCTGCGCTGTCGCCGTCGTACCAACCTGAAATGACAAACATCGGCACCTTTACTTGGTCGCCACGCTCCGTGAACGTGCAATTTCTCCAAAAATCGTCATACTCCGTATGCTCGCTCCACAGATCCCAAGGACCGGATGCTCGGCCGATCATCTGCTGGGGAATCTCCTTGATTGGCCTGGCATCGACGGCTTTCTCCGGGTCGACCGTTTTACCCGCAAAAATATCAAAGTCCGTCCGAGTGCCCACCGACTGCGCAAGCGTCCAGCAAAGCAAAGGCCAAGAGCAAACGGTTCCTCCCTTGCGTACGGTATCCACAAATGGTGAGCCCACGTTCACTTCATTGACGACCGCCTTCAAATTCGGGTGTCCGCTCGTAGACGCTGCTGTCACGATATACCCAAGGTAGGATGCGCCCCACATGCCTACGCTCCCGTTGGACCAATCCTGCGACACGATCCAATCAATCGTATCCGCACTATCGTCCCGCTCATAATAAAACGGAACCAGCTCTCCCTCGGAGTCCGCCCGCCCTCTGACATCCTGATTAACGACGGCGTAACCTTTGTTCGCCCAACGTTTAAAAAACTCTTTTCTCAAACTGCGGTCATAGCACGTACGAATAAGAATGGTTGGCAGTTTATGCCCCGGTTGAGCGCCCTCAGGAAGGTACACATCCGTTGCTAAACGCACACCGTCCCGCATCGGGATGAGGAAAGTTCCCAAGTCATTCACGCCGAACTCCGGTTTGGACAGCAGCGGATCATCATATACCGTAAGCGGGGTCAGCGCTTCATACCCCTCCGCCACGAGAACCTCCATGCCATATCGGTTCGGTGCCACGAACGCTACGACACGTCCCTCCACCGTCACGATGTCAAGCGCCGTATCCTTACGCATCGCCCAAACTTGAGATGTTAGCTCTTGCCCCGTCTGCCCTACTACCCCGGCATCATCCGCCAAGAAAGCCGTGTAACTAACATGCCTGTGATACAAGTCGCCGTTTCCAAGAACAACCTCTTCTCCCTGCCACACCGCTTGGTCGTAATGCACCAAGGATGTCTTGATTTTAGCAAAAGGCAGCACATAGTGTGTCCTCTCCGGAAGGACATTTTCCTGCATTTGGGTCCTCCTGCGAGAATCCACTTTCGCGTGCATAATGCCGTTTTCGGCAAAACGGATTTTCCCCTCATACACACCGGCACAGTACAAATTGAACGTCATTGACTGAAAATATGTGCTCATCCCCGTTCGCTCCTATCCCCAAACTTGTTCAAATACGCGCAGCCAGTTGCCGCCCAAAATCTTCTGAATGTCCTCATCGCTGTACCCTCTGGCAACCAATCCACGGGTAAAATTAATAAAATAGCTGTACTTCTCAAGCCCCTTCACCGTCTCGGTAGACGGACCGTCCCCTTTGGCAAAGCCAATTCTTGGTGCAATATGCTCCTTAAAATACACCAACGACCACTCCACATCGCTCATCGGCCAATCCGTTCCAATACCCACATGATCGACCCCGACCAACCGAACTACGTAGTCAATATGATTCAGCACATGCTCGATCGTCGTCTCATTCGGATCCTTGTAGACGAACCATGGCATTGCGAAAATACCAATTACGCCGCCGGTCCCGGCGATAGCTTGCAGTTCTTCATCGCTTTTGCAGCGCATATGGCCGAACAGCGCCTCTACGCCGGTGTGGGAAGCGATGACCGGAGCCGTCGAAAGCCTGCAAGCATCCAGCGTCGTCTGTTTGCCGCAGTGGCTCGTGTCAACGACGATGCCCAGTTCGTTCATTCTGCGGATAAAACGAGCGCCGAAATTGCTCACGCCGCCATTAACCTGCTCGGCACAGCCGGAAGCGATGTAGTTCTGATTGTTGTACGTGAGCTGCAGTACACGCAGGCCAAAATGATGAAGCGCGTCAAGTAAAGCCAGATTCTTTCCTAATCCGTCCGTTTCCTGCGCGGTCACGATTCCCGCTTTTAAATGATTGCTTTTGGCGGTACGAATATCGTCAGCCTTCAGCACTTTGACCAACCAATCCATCGTATCGAATTGACGCTGAATTTCCCCCATGCTGGTCACAAGGCTCTCGATATCAGAGATACCCAGCTGGCGGTTACCCGCGGTAATACCGGAGCGGTACCATTCCTCTTTAAATGCCGGAAGCTCTCCGCGAGCCGCCATGTCATGAATCATTTTGCTTGGCATGCCGCTGTACACCATCGGTTCGTCCCGAAAAGGCTCACAGCTTTCACGGATGCTTTCTGAGATATGTGCAGGAATCGCTTTAGGCGACAAAGGCCCCTGAAACAGCAGATCGATAATGATACTGCTCTCGTGAAGCTGGCTGGCACGGGCCTCCTGCTCCGGCGTTAAGTGAAACGGGTACAACCCCTCCGTGAGATTCGTCTTCATCTAAGCTCCTCCTAAAATGCAATTTGTGTTCCTTTATTCCTACGAACCGCTTCTTGAACAATATAGTGGGCTGCTGCAAGATCTTCGCAGGCAAGGCCCAAGGATTTAAAAAGTGTAACGGCTGAATTCGAGCTTCTCCCCTGTTTAAGCCCAGCGAATAACTCCCCGATTTCGGCTAAAATATGCTCCTCCGTGATCGCGCCTTCCTGCAGGGGAATCAAGTAATCCCCCGCCTCGTTTACGGCAGATTCCCGGCGATCGACAAACAGCTCCGCCCGGCGCACCAGCTCCGTGTCCAGCTCCCTGTCCTTCGCGCGGCAGGCTCCGACAGCGTTCACGTGCGCGCCTTCCTTGATCCAAGCTCCCTGCACAATCGGCGTTGTCGACGCTGTGACCGTGCAAATAATATCCGCGTCCCGAACGGCCTGCTCAGCGGATGAGACGGCCTCAACGAGCACGTTGTACCTGCTTTCCGTCTCCTCCTTCAACTTCTGGGCATAGGCCGGGTTCGGCCCCCATACCTTGATCCGCTCGATCGGACGAACCAGCCTCATCGCCTCAATATGCGTGCGGGCTTGCTCACCCGTCCCGATCATTGCCAGCGTGCTCGCCTCCTGTTTCGCCAGCAGCTTTGTTGCCGCCGCGCTTACAGCCGCCGTTCGGATAGCGGTGATCTTGGTGCCATCCACGATGGCCTCCAATTGACCGTTGGTCGAATTGAACAATGAAACAAACCCTTGATGCGAGGGCATCCCTTTGGCGTGATTATCCGGCAGCACCGTAATCACTTTAGCGCCCACCCTCTCTTCCCGCTTCAAGTAAGCCGGCATGAGTCCCATAAGGTGGCTTCCCTGCAAAGGTACAACGCTTCTAAGCGACTGGACAGCTTGTCCGCTTGTCAAATCTGCCAAAACAGCCTGCATAATTTCTATACAAGCTGACATTGGCAGCAATTCCATAACCTCGCGCTGATTAATAACTAACATCTCGTACGATCACCTGCTTCGTAAGTACTTGCTCCATTATAGCACCTCGTCTTATTCCCCATCCAACGTCTCCGCCGAAGCCGCAATCTGCTTGTACCCCTTCACTGTCGAGGTCTGGATCAGCCGCTGCAGCAATCCGAACAGCTGGATCGGATCGAACGGTTTGGTAATATAGCCGCTCATGCCGGCCTCAAGCACTTCCTCCTTCACGCCTTTCATGGCATCCGCCGTCATCGCAATGATTGGGGTATCCTTCGCATGCTCCAACTGACGTATTTGCTTCGTTGCCTCGTAGCCGCCCATTACCGGCATTTGCAAATCCATCAAAATCGCATCATAGCGCCGCTGCTTCACTAGCGATATGGCTTCAAGACCATTTTCTGCCACCTCGACCCGCACGCCCACCTCTTTTAACATCTCCATAGCGACCAATTGATTGATCTCGTTATCCTCCACAAGCAAAACACTCGCATGCTGCAGCGCTTTAAAACGCTCCGACTTCTCAAGATCAGGGCCCATGACTTGCTTCGCCACAAAATGCTGCTGAAACAAGCTAATCAGCTCATTGTACAATTGGGATTGGCTGATCGGGTAGTACAATACTTTATCAATGGCTTGGGAGCGAATGCCCTTCTGCAGCTCAGGTTCATGATAAGCGGTAACCATTACAATTACTTGCATTGGCGACGAGAACTCGAGCTGGATGCGCTCGGCAAGCGGAATGGCGACCGAGTCCCTCAGCTTCCAATCCACAATCACCAAATCATAGCGGCCATTGCGGTATATTTGTTCGATGGCGCCATTTTCGGAGTCTGCCGTGCTTACAATGAACTGGAACTGCTCAAGCTGATGCTTAAGCACCAACTGCATGTCGGCATCATCGCAAACCAGTAGGACGCGAAGCAATTTCAGCCGTGAGTCTTTATTCATCTCCGCAAGCCGCGCCCCTGTACTGTATCCGAAATCCGCCGTGAAGGAGAAAGAACTGCCGAGACCGGCTTTGCTCTCTACACCTATGGCTCCCCCCATCAGCTCGACGAGATTTTTACTGATAACCAGACCCAGCCCCGTACCGCCATACTTCCGGGTTGTCGACATATCCGCTTGTGTGAAATGGTGAAACAACTGCTCCTGCTGTTCTTCCGTTATCCCGATGCCAGTGTCGCGCACCGTAAATCCAAGGGTGACGCAGCGGTCGCTTTTGGATACGAGGCATATTTCAAAAGAGATTTCCCCCTCATCCGTAAACTTCACCGCATTATTCGACAGATTGACCAAAATTTGATTCAAACGGAACGGGTCGCCGACCAGCATTTGCGGAACTTCATGATGAATGGAGAAATGCAGTTTCAGCCCTTTATCATAGGCTTTCATCCCAATTAAATTGGATATCTGATTCAGCACATCATATAAATCAAAGTCGACCTGCTCGATGACCAGCTTTTTTGCTTCTATTTTCGAAAAATCAAGGACGTCATTAATGAGCGCGATCAAATTTTTGGCGGAAATAATCGTTTTATCCACATAGATCTGCTGCTGTTCCGAAAGCTCCGTTTGCTGGAGCAAGTAACTTAAACCGATGACCGCATTCATCGGCGTGCGAATTTCGTGACTCATGTTAGCCAGAAACTCGCCTTTGGCGCGGTTCGCGGACTCTGCCATTTCCTTTGCCTCCGCCAGCTCCGATGTACGCGCCTCCACCAGTTCCTCCAGATGGCCTTTGTATTGATGAAGCACCTTCTCCTGCTGTCTAAGCTCGGTTATATCATGACCGGTTCCGGTTACCTCCACAATCTCCTTGTGCTGATTGAAAATGGGCGATATCGTGTAGTGCATGCATTTGTTGTCGCCGCCCGGCGTAATGCTTTCCGCTTCGAACGACTTCGATTCCTTGGTACGCAGCACTTCGCTAAGCGCCTTTTTCCACTGCTCGCGAGTCTTCTCCGAGGTGATCAGCTCCAGCATATTTTGACCGAGTAAGTCGCGCTCCCTCATCTTTAAGAAATGCGACATTTTATTATTAGCTTGTGTAATCTGCCCGTCCAGGTCGCAGCAATACACGAGATCCGGAGAATTTTGCACCAGTGTCCGATAACGGTCTTCACTCTCGCGCAGCTTTTTCTCCGTCTCATAGCTTCTAATTTCATAAGCGATTAGGGAGTAATAAAGCGGAATGGCTACGGTATGAAAAATGACATAAGTGACTGAAAATTCAGTCATAAAATAGTTCATCGTTTCCTGCGGCGCAAGCAGCGACCAACCAACGGTCTCAAGACCGATGACCAGCCCAAGCAACCAGCCGTATTTTTCCATGAATTTTCTGTTCTTCTTATTCTGTACATGAACGACCATGGAGATAAGCATTGTGGTCAGGAGAGAACCCAGCGGGAAAAGCAGCGCTCCTCCCAGGCCGATCCGATAAGCGCCGATCATAAGCGTTGTGATGATGGCCGATAAAGGCCCCCCGAAAATTGCCGAGAAAATAACGCTCACAAATCTGACATCCATATGCAGCCCATGGGCGACATTCAGAGGCATTTGCATAATGACCAAACCGAAGATCCCAAAAGCGATTCCGAAAATGATCGACCGCCATCTTTTGGAACATTTTACATAGTAGGGATACAGCCATCTTAACAGAAAAACAAAGGTCACGATTAATGCACTGCACTGTGCAAAATAAATCAGAAATTTCATGTGCCACCCCCAATTGACCTAGTCCTTACGCGAAAAACGCAACTTCTTGTCTAATTTATATTACATCATTCGATAAGGATCTTCTACTGATATATCGTGAGCGTCCGCCCTCTCGGCACAACAGAAAAAGCCCCTAGCCTCATGCCGCTAGGGGACTCCTCCGCACTATTTAGTTGAAACTGGCTTTGCGGTACTTCAAGAAACTTCCGATACGCCAGACACAAATGTATATATACGCCATCAACATTGTAAGAACCGTAAATTCTGTATAATCCAGTCCTTTAAAATACTGCGAAAGCGCGATGCGAATGACCAGCACGGCGATGATGACATACTTGAAGTTTTTGTTCGGCTTCGGGTAAACAAACCCGTCTTCCCGCTTCTCATAGCCGGTATGATACAGCATAATGCTGCCAAGCCCAATTCCCAACAGGATGGCGCACAGCATCTCCCAGATCACAGGTAAATGAAAAGGATGATCGGGAATTTTGGATAACGAATAGATGGAAAAACCAAAAATGACAGGCAGCAAAATGACGGGAATTAAGATTCCCATGCCTTTGTTCTTGATCGGACGTTTTTTACCACGGGTTCTAAACCATAACACCAGTATGATGATCAGAGCACCCACGCCATACCCGATCAACGTTTGAGCATTCATGATAAATGTTCCTCCTATTGCTGTTTTTATATAAGTATATACGATTCGCGACGTATTTCATTCAGACGCCGGACACATTCTTTCTCCGTCTCTGGACCGATGCGGGGGCCAGGCAATGCTGCCTGACGGTTCAATATTCCGATTATCCTTATGTTCTTCCTTCGTTTTGTTTCTCTATGAACAATGGTAGTATGATAAATAAAGACTGACAACTAGAGGTAAATACAGATGAGAATGAAAGATTGGGATATCAATTTAAAAATCCGGCTCGCTGGAGAGACCGCTTTTAACGTTATTTTTTGGACGTTTTTTCCGTTTCTATCGATCTATTTTGCGAATTCGTTCGGCAAAGGCTGGACCGGCATTCTGCTCATCTTGTCGCAAACGCTGTCCGTTTTCGCCAATTTGATGGGAGGCTACTGCGCAGACCGGTTCGGACGCAAACGGATGATGATCATCGCAGCCTTCGGGCAAAGCATCGGCTACGGCATCTTCGCCTTTGCCGCTTCGCCCCTGATTGCGATGCCTATTCTTGGCTTCGTCGGATTCAGTTTGGCCAGCATGTCCGGCTCCCTATACTGGCCTGCCAGTCAGGCGATGGTGGCTGACGTTGTAAAAGAGGAACACCGTTCCGGTGTGTTTGCCATCTTCTATACGGCCACGAACGTGTCCGTCGTTATCGGTCCGCTGCTCGGATCTATCACGTACAAGGATAATCCGTATATCGTGCTTGCCGCAGCTTCGGTGTTCTGCCTCATCCTCTCTATGACGATGAGCCGCACCTTGCACGAAACGCTGCCGGAACAGCTCGCCGAGCGTCACCGATTGGCGGCCGGCGAGCCTTGGTACCGCTTCTTGGCCGCACAGCTGCGCGATTATAAGATCATTGCAGCAGACCGGGTGTTCCTGCTGTTCATTCTTGCAGGTGTCCTGCTGTCTCAAACCTTCATGCAGTTAGATCTGCTGTTCCCTGTTTTTATGGAGGAAACTGTGAAGTTAACGACAATCTTCTCCTACGGAGACTGGAATCTGCAGTTGACGGGCAAGCAGTTGTTCGGACTGATCGTATCCGAGAACGGCCTGTTCGTCGCTCTCTTTACCGTCGTCGTTACCAAATGGATGCTCGCTTACCGGGATCGCTATGTATTCATCGGCGGCTCGGTATTCTATGCACTGGGCATCATCATGTTCGGCCACATGTCCACGTTCTGGGGCTTCACCTTCGCCATTGCCGTCTTCACGTTGGCTGAGCTCATGTCGGCGGGCCCTCAGCAAGCCTTCGTCTCCCGATTGGCTCCTGAACATATGCGCGGCCAATATTTTGCCGCAGGCAGCTTGCGGTACACCCTCGGGCGCACCTTGGCTCCGCTGTCGATCCCGATCTCTTCTTGGATCGGCTTCTCGTGGACATTCATTCTGCTTGGGGGAATAGCTCTCCTGTCTGCCGTCTTGTACAACATGATGTTCAATCGCTATGACCGGCAGGCGGCCTAACCAACGAGGCAATCATAGAAGATACAAAAGAAGCACCGAGAGAGTGCTTCTTTTTGTATTTTCCTCACGCCAAGCCTTTCTCTCCCTCTTGCGGCGCTTGAACGCGCTTGATGAAGAATCCGATGATAAGGGCGATGCAGCCGATCCAAAAGGCAATAACAAACGCATTATGCAGTCCGGCTACAAGCCCCTCTGCAGGGTCCCCCTTAGGGTTCGCTGCATAATAATTTTTCGTACCGGATGACATGATGCTAATAAACAAGGCCGTACCGATTGCACCGGCAACCTGTTGAAGTGTGTTCAAGATGGCCGTTCCATGCGGATACAGATGGCGGGGAAGTTGATTGAGACCCGTCGTTTGGGCAGGCATCATGACTAGTGAAATACCTATAAGCAGAATAATGTGCAGCGTTACAACATGGCCCGTCGAGGTTTGAACAGAAATGCCCGTAAACAACCAAAGCGCAATCAGCACCAAGATCAAACCCGGAATAACCAACACGCGGGGACCGAATTTATCGAACAATTTGCCTGAAATCGGAGCCATAACCCCATTGATAATACCGCCAGGCATTAAGGTTAAGCCTGCTTTGAAAGCCGTCATCATAAGCGCCGTCTGCAAGAACAGCGGCAGCAAAATCATCGTGGAGAACAGTGTCATCATAAGCACCAGCATCATGACCGTCACAAGCGCGAACATCGGGTATTTGAATGCCCGGAGATTAAGAATCGGCTCCGCAGCGACCAACTGCCGAATGATGAATAAAAGAACAGCAATACCGCCGACAACGATGGTCCATACGACTTCAGGCGCGGTCCAGGAGCCTTCCCCCGCTTTGCTGAAACCATACACGATGCCGCCAAAGCCGATGCTGGACAGCATAATGGACAACAAGTCAACCCTGGGCTTGGTCAAATCGGAGACATTGCGAAGGTATACGGCCGCGAAAATAACGGAGAATGCTGCAAGCGGGATAACCAGGAAAAACAACCAACGCCAATCCAGTTGATCAATGATGAGGCCTGCCAACGTGGGGCCAATCGCCGGTCCGAACATAATGACGAGACCGATCATTCCCATCGCGCCCCCCCTTTTCTCCGGTGGGTAAATGACAAGTATCGTATTCATCATGACAGGCAGCATAAGACCAGTTCCTAATGCCTGAATAACTCTGCCGACGAGTAAGACGCTAAATATAGGAGCCGCACCGCAGATGACGGTCCCTATGAGGAACAAAATCATAGCCGTCAGAAACATTTGCCTCGTCGTAAACCATTGTTGAAGAAGCGCCGTAACAGGGACGAGAATACCAATCACGAGCATATACGAAGTGGACAGCCATTGGATGGTTGCCGGCGTAATCGCGAACTCTTTCATCAAATCGGGAAAGGCGATATTGAGCAGCGTTTCATTCAAAATAGCAACGAAAGCGCCGATGACCAGCGCAGCAACAATCGGTCCTCGCTTGAGCTTGCTTACATCTATTGAAGCGTTCGCGGCTTCGCTTGAGACGTTCAACTTGATTCCTCCTCTAATTGTATGGAATGTTTATGTTTAACATTTATCCATTTTACCATTCTTTTCAAGAAATGAACATATGTTCGTATTTATTTTTGCGAAAAGACTGGGCTTGTCTCGCTGGAAAAACAAGACTAGATTAGGAATCTAACCGGAAAATCTCCCTCTAATTGCTCGAAAGATGACCCCGCAGGGAAAATAGAAGGAAATCCTCCTGTTAATTTGACCGGATTTAGTAGGTTCTCGCAAAATCGGTGGAATTAGAGGGAGCTTTTCCAGCTAAATTGCTCTAACAAACATCCGCAGTCAATTTACAGGTAAATTTTGCCTTTAATTTGACCGAAGAAGCATAACTGCACAAAAGGCTGTCCCACAAGCCAAAGAATTGACTAGGGAAAGCCTCTCATTGCTTCTTTCTTTGAAAGAGCCGCGACAAGCCCTTCCGTATTTAATCTCTTCATCCTAGCCTTCCGGCTTAAAATACGGGGGTGCTTTTAACCACCCTCTTTTCATCAACAGATCCTTCAACGTTATCGCAAAAGTTAGCTTCTTCATCTGGAATTTGGCAAACATGAGGGCAACGTCGGGCCGCACGGCTTCCGTCATCCCCCGGCAACCATAATTGATGCCGAGTACAAGATTGAAGCTGAGAAGACTTGCTATTTCCTCATCCGACAGTTTGGAGCCCTCCGGAATATGCCGGAAATCCCCAACCGGCTTATCCGGCGACGCCTCTGTCAGCGGAACGCCTTCCGCCTTCAGAAACTCCGTTAACTCCGTGAAAATCGGCCGATGCACATTGTTAATGACGTCTTGCAGCTTCTCTTTCAGCTCAGGGTCCTCAGTAATGTTAAAGGATACTTGCTCGCCTCGCATCGTTTGCTCTGTTGCTGTCAAATAAAACCACAAATTCATGACTTCTCCGACGTTTAAAGGCGGCTTTTCACCGTCCAGAAACGGCTTAATCGTATCACCGAGTATTTCTATGATATTCATATTGGCAGCTCCTTTTTTGCTAGTTAGCTTGCCCGTTTGCATGTATTTCAAGTCAACAACCACTCAACATTCGTCCATTTGCCTTTTAGAAATTTTCCGGAATCATACTGTTTGGAGGCTTCACCTCATAATTTAAAGTAAAACGCTAAATTAGGATGTGCATTCCATGAAGAATACGCAACCTCGTACCCGAAATGTTGAAAAACCTAACATTCTCCTGTTTCTCGTGGACGAGGAACGCTATCCCCCTGTGTATGAAAATGCAGAAATCAGAGAGTGGCGCAAACAAAATCTCGTTACCCAAGAGCTTCTGAAATCCAATGCCGTGGAATTCCACAGACATTACATTGGCAGCGCTGCGTGCTGCCCGAGCCGGGCTACTCTGTTGACCGGTCAGTACCCGTCGCTTCACGGTGTCAGCCAGACGACCGGCGTGGCCAAGAGCGCCTTTGACTCCGATATGTTTTGGCTGGATCCGAGCACAGTACCTACGATGGGAGATTACTTTCGCGCAGCCGGGTACCAAACCTACTATAAAGGTAAATGGCATGTATCCAATGCCGATATTATCGTTCCCGGCACCCACACGAGCATCCCCAGCTATAATCCGCTGACCGGTGTTCCTGACAAGCAGCAGGAAGCCTTATATGATCATGCCGACCGCTTAGAGGACTTCGGCTTCTCCACTTGGATCGGTCCGGAACCTCACGGCAAAGATCCTCGAAATTCGGCTTCTTCCGCTGCAATCGGGTTAAGCGGCAGAGACGAAGTCTATGCCGCAGAAGTGGTAGAGTTAATCGACTCCCTCGACCGTCAGAGTCAACATGATAAGGATGCCAAGCCCTGGCTGCTCGTAGCTTCATTTGTAAATCCGCACGATATTGTTCTATACGGTGCTTTCACGGAGCTGATACCCACGTTTCAGTTCCATGTCGATCCGATGCCGGAGGTGCCTCCTCCTCCAACCATCCATGATCCTCTCACCACGAAACCGCGCTGTCAGGCGAGCTATCGGGATCTCTATCCGAAAGCCTTACAGCCCATTATCGACGAATCGCATTACCGCAAGCTGTACTACCAGCTGCAAAAGAATGCCGACCAGCAAATGTCTAAAGTGTTTGAAGCTCTTACCCGCTCCTCTTTCTATGACAATACGATTGTTATTTTTACATCGGATCACGGGGAACTGCTTGGCGCTCACGGCCATCTTCGTCAAAAATTTTACTGTGCTTATGAAGAGGCTCTGCATGTTCCTTTCCTCATTCATAATCAACATCTTTTTCCGCAGCCTGCCCATATTGATACACTAACAAGCCATTTGGATCTCCTGCCCACCATGCTCGGACTGGCGAATGTTGACATCCAAGAGATTCAAAACGGCTTGCGAAACAAATTCAGTGAAGTCCATCCCTTTGTGGGACGCAACCTTGCTCCCCGTATTTTAGGGCAGACCCCCTTCCTTATTAAGGATGAACCGGTTTATTTCATGACCGACGACGATTTTACCCGCGGCCAACACCAAATCAATCTACTAGGTGAGCCGTTTCATTCCGTGATTCAACCTAACCACATTGAGACTGTCATTACAGCTCTTTATAGGAATGGCAGGAAAGAGTTGTGGAAACTCTCCCGCTATTATGATAATCCTCAATTCTGGAGCGATCCGGGGGTAAAAGACGAAGTCATCCAGCCGATTGGAGCGATCGGAGGAAACGGCGGTGGAACTCATTCCCTTTATGCCTCTTCGGTCAAAACACAGCCGGTCCCGGATGAATATGAGCTTTATAATCTAACCGAGGACCCTTTAGAAACCGTTAATCTCGCACATTACTCCTATGCAAATTCGTATACCCATGGCATCCAGCAATGGATGATGCAGGTATTGGCTGAGCAGCGGCAGCAGAAGCGTTTGTACCCCGGTCAAAAGCCTTAGATATCACAAGGTCCCTCCCCTTCATGGAAAATAAAAGAGCCCGATTAGCTTGTGACTAAGCTAGTTCGGGACATTTTGATGCTCTCTATATGCAATAAAATATCCGGTCCTTCTTTCTCCAGCATCCTTAAGAAAACATCCGTAATTTCGGGGTCAAATTGCGTCCCCCGGTTTTTTCGGATCTGATCGACGGCATACTCCAAATCCATCTTATTTCTATAGACTCGAGTCGACGTCATGGCATCAAAAGAATCGGCAATAGACAGGATACGGGCTAATCGGGGAATTTGCTTACCCGATAGCCCTTCAGGATATCCAGCACCGTCATACCGCTCATGATGATATAAGATGATATCCAAAATGCCGCTTTTTTCGAACGAAGGAATATGCTTTACCATGTTATAACCAATGGTAGAATGCTGCTTAATCGAATCATACTCTTCCTTGGTTAGAGGCGTTGGCTTCGATAAAATAGCTTCCGGCACCCCTATTTTCCCGATATCATGCAGGAGGCCGCCTAAATAAATCGCATCGCATTGCCGGTTGGGCAGCTTCATTTCTTTGGCTATTAATAAAGCGTACCTGGCTACGTTCTCTGAATGAAAAGCAGTATGCGGATCTCTGGAATCCAAAGATTTCGCTAGTGCAAACGTTAAATGCAGTGTGTTCTCTCTCTCCCTAATATATAACCTTATGGAAGTGGATACGGACAATATGGCTAATGTGTAGGTTAACCAATGAGATACTATCAGTTGTATACTTAGAGGGTGATCATATAGCGCATAATGATCACTGATCCATATCAAAACGCAGGATACAATAATTTGTACATGCAGGTGTTTCCAGAAGGCAAAGCCTGCAACTACTAAGGGAATAAGATACATACTCGTCAAATTTTCTTGGGGATGATTCTTGTCAATCCATATAATTACGAACAGAAGAATCAAGAACAGCACAGTAAGGGAAGTTCTTTTACGTACTAGCCAGGAATTTAGCGTAACTTTGCTCATGGAATCGATCATGCTGCACCTCAACTAAACTTTAAACTTGCCAACCAGCGCCTGTAGTTCTTCTGACATTACAGACAGAGAGGACGCGGATAAGGAAATCTCCTTCATGGAAGCCAATTGCTCCTCCGTGGCAGTCGCTACGTTTTGTGATCCGGAGGTTACGGTTCTCGATCCTTCTGAAATCTCTTCAAAAGAATGGACGATCTGTTCTGCGCTGGCTGACATTTGCTGCGAGGCCGCCGATACCTCTTGAACCTGGCTGGCTACGTGATCTACAAGTCCCTTAATCTCTTCGAAAGATTCTCCTGCTAGGTGAACAACCCGGATACCCTCATTTATTTCCTTGGCTCCGGACTCCACCGCTTGAGTCGTCTTATCGATACCGCTGCGAATATGCGCAATCAACTGCGTAATTTGATCGGCCGATTGGGATGATTGTTCGGCCAGCTTACGTACTTCGCCAGCAACTACGGCAAATCCGCGCCCCTGTTCGCCGGCTCTTGCAGCTTCAATCGCCGCGTTTAAAGCGAGCAAATTGGTTTGGCTGGCAATAGCGGAGATCACGTCAAGAATCTGTTCAATTTCCCCTGAGCGCTGGCCCATTTCTTTCACTTCACCAGCAAGCTGATTGAATGAAGTTTGAATGGACTCCATCTGTTCTTCTGCCGACAGAATCGCATTGTTTCCTTGCAATGTCTTTTCGGCGGCTTGCATAGACACAGAAGATGCAACTTGTGCGTTTGCCGCAATTTGTTGTACTCCGGCAGACATTTCACTCATCGCCCGCACGCTTTCCTCTACACTGTGGGACTGTTTCTCTGCGCTAACGACGACCCGCTGAATGGTAGAAGCAATGGTTGCGGAAGCCTGGCTGGTTTGTTCTGCGCCAGCTGTCAACTCCTCCGAGGAAGCAGCTACATGCTCGGCGCTTTGACTAATCTGTTTGACCAAGCTATGAAGACTATCCTTCATTTGATTAAGCGAACTAGCTAAAGCACCGATTTCATCCCTGTTTTTGACCTGAATATTTTCAACGGATACATCACCTGAAGCTATTTTCTTAGCGATTTTTTCCATAAATACAATGGGTTTAGAAATCATACGCGAACTAAAATAACTAATCGATATCGCTAGCACCAATGCAATACAACTTAGTATCAAAACGCTTCTATTAGCCGTATCAACCATCTTGGTATTGCTGGCATTTGCTTCCGTCATTAATTTTCGCTGCTCACTAGCTATTTCATCTGCAGCCGGCTCTAGCAGCCTTCCCGAAGGCAGCACTTCATTATCGTAAAATTCCATCACTTGTGTGGAACTCTGGCCATTTTGGACCATTTGAAGCAATTGATCATATTTTTGTTTAAATTGTATATTCAATTCATCCAATTTTCTTAGTCTTTCTTTATCCACTTCTCTGTTTGCCAAAGTTATGGTTTCGCTGACTAGCTTAGATAAGCTATCATTGGATGCTTGCACTTGTTTCGTATATTCCGAATCCCTTGTTAAGAGATATCCGCGTAATCTGCTAGATTGTTTTGCAGCTTCCAGCTGCATAGTTTGAGCATTGGCCACAATTATTGACCGTCTGTCAATTAAATCGGTGTATGATTGATCTACTTCCTTAAGGTAATAAAACGAGATGCTGCTTGTAATCCCCATCAGGACAGCAATACTCAAAAATAACCCCATAAGCTTTTGGCTAATTGATAATTTGATCGTTCTGGATTGCACTTATGATGACCCCCTTTAAGAATGCTAGGAACTTTATTGGAAAACACTGTGAACCCAATAAACTTAATCATCCCATAGATGGGTGAGGTTTCCTGCAAGCACCACAAATAATAGTATAAAATGCCTAATATAGCAACAAACGCGATCTGAATTTTAAGATTAATCGTGAAATATCGTCATTTTTCGACACTAAACTGTTAAATTTTATGTTGAAAGAAAAAAGCACCCTCTCGGGTGCTGCTTTCTTGGTATGGAGGTGCGGCATTCATCGAGTACCCACTCGTGAGTTCAATCCCTTTGCCTTGGACCGGCACCCTTAATTTCTGTATCGATATTGGAAAATTTCTCGAAATTGCGAGTAAAACGTTCAGCCAATTCCCAAGCGGATTTCCTATACGCCTCCTGATCCTGCCAAGTTTGACGGGGAACCAGAATGTGGCTTGGAACTCCCTCTACGAAATCGGGACAGAGCACACCAAAAATCGGGTCTGCCGTAAACGACGCTTGCTCGATACTTCCATTCAAAGCTGCAGTCACCATCGCCCGGGTGAAGGTTAAATTCATCCTCTTGCCTACACCGTAAGGACCGCCGGACCACCCCGTATTCACCAAATATACTTTAACTTGGTGCTGCTCAATTTTATCTCCAAGCAGCTTTGCGTACACAGATGGCTCTAGCGGAAGGAAAGGCGCCCCAAAGCAAGTGGAGAATGTCGCCTCCGGCTCCGTTACTTCTCTTTCGGTTCCTGCCAGCTTCGAAGTGTACCCTGACAAGAAGTGATACATCGCCTGTTCCTTCGTCAGCTTCGAAATAGGAGGCAGCACGCCGAAAGCATCCGCTGTTAGGAAAATGATGACCTTCGGATGGCCCGCCTTCCCTGGGATGACCGCACCGGGAATGACATCGATCGGATAAGCGGCTCGCGTATTTTCCGTTGCCCGAGTATCGCTATAATCCGCTATCCTTGTCTCTGAAGCCAGAACGACATTTTCTAAAACCGAACCGTAACGAATAGCCTGCCAAATCTGCGGCTCCTTTTCTTCGGATAGATTGGCACACTTGGCATAGCATCCGCCTTCAAAGTTATAAACCCCGTGATCTGTCCAGCCATGCTCGTCGTCCCCGATCAACCCGCGGTTCGGATCGGCGGAAAGCGTCGTTTTCCCCGTACCGGATAATCCAAAGAATAAAGCCACATCGTCGTTCTCACCCACATTTGCTGAGCAATGCATAGGAAGAACGCCACGGAAAGGGAGCAAATAATTCAGGACGCTAAAAATTGATTTTTTCATCTCTCCCGCATATTCGGTCCCTCCGATGAGCACCAGCTTCCTTTCAAAGGACACGCAGATAAACGTTTCAGAGCGCGTACCGTCCACTGCAGGATCGGCTTTTAGACCTGGCAGCGCAATCACCGTAAATTCCGCAGCATGCGTTTGCAGTTCTTCCTCTGTCGGACGGACAAAAAGCTGCCGGACAAATAAATTTTGCCATGCATATTCATTCACAACACGAATGGGTAACCGGTACTCCGGGTCCGCCCCAGCGTAACCGTCAAATACGAACAAATCCTTATCCGACATATAGTCTTGCGCTTTTTGGTAAAGCCGCTCGAACTGAGACTCTGAGATGGGTTCATTCACAGCCCCCCACTCTACGTGATCCCTAACGGAAGGTTCTTGGACAATGAACTTGTCTTTAGGCGAGCGTCCGGTATATTTCCCTGTGTAGACTTGTAACGCTCCAGAGGAAGCAAGAACCCCTTCCTTCCGTTCCAATGCTGATTCGACCAGCTCGGAAACGGACAAATTATTGCTTATCTTCCCTATTTTCAACTGCTGCAGCTTAGTTTCCATACTCATCCATTCCCTTCAGTTTCTTAATTGATATTGTCTATTTTCTATGTCAATTTACCAACTCAAGCTAACAGAGGCGCTTTCCACAATTGATCCACTTTTTCTTTCATGAGTTGTACAAGTTCGACGACACGGCTGGCATAAGCCCACTCATTATCGTACCAGGCCAAAACCTTGATCTGATCATCTATAACCATGATGGAAGGTCCATCGATGACAGCTGACTGGGAACAGCCAATATAATCGGCGGATACTAAAGGTTCATCCGTAAAACTGACATAAGGCGATAAGCTTCCCTCGGATGCCGCCTTGAAAACAGACCTCACTTGTTCCAAGCTTGTTGGCCTCGAAACCTTAACAGTCAAATCAATAAGGGACACATCCTGTGTAGGAATACGGAGGGAAATTCCCTGAATGCGAGAAGCCAGATGCGGCAGCACATCGACTAAAGCTTTTCCCACACCCGTGGTAGTTGGAATGATGGACTGCGTACATGCCCGTGCTCTTCGTAAATCTTTATGCGGATTATCCATATGATTTTGGTCGGAAGTAAAAGAATGGACCGTTGTCATCCAACCGGTTTGTACCCCGAAAGCTTGGTCCACAATGTGCAAAACAGGCGAAAGACAGTTAGTCGTGCAAGAAGCGGCCGACAGCAGCTGATGTTTCCGGGGATCATACAAATGATCGTTCACGCCCATCACAACTGTAAGATCCATTTGGCTGCCCGGGGCTGTAATCAGAACATGGGTTGCACCTGCCGCAATGTGCTTTAGGGCGCCTTCCCGATGATTAAATTTACCGGTTGCATCTACAACGATATCTGCTCCGAGACTTTTCCATGCGATCATTTCGGGGTCCCTTTGATTGACAATTTCAATGCTCTCCCCGTTAATGATAAGCTTCCCGTTGCTTACGGTAACTTCCGCATCCAATCTTCCGTGTACGGTGTCGTATTTTAAAAGATGCGCAATCGTCTCGGCCGGATAACTACAATTAATAGCACATAGCCGATAAGGTCTTTGCTTTTCCGAAAATATCTTTCTGACTAGTAATCGTCCTATTCGCCCCATCCCGCTAATGCCTACGCCTTGTATCACTGAATTCCCCTCCAAAACATATAATGTGTTTTATTTATTTTTTAGTATACACTATTCAATCGTATAGAGATAATAAAATAAATTAATGACACATTATATATTTATTTATGACCTGTACCAAGAAAGCCAGCAAAGCGGCGCCGACAACAGAGGCGTGAATCACAACTTAATTTGTAAGCGATTACAATCCAACTTACTTGAATTTTTTATTTCCAATGTACTAATGAAGTATAGGCCAGGGACCCAAATATTGAAATATTACGGTCAATAATATAATATTCTTCATTAAATTCATTTACACAATAAACGTATCGGGGCTTTTCACTCGTGCCGAACTAGTCTTTGACCTGACAGGCACAGGCATCCGCATTCCGGAAAATGCCGAAAACATGGAACGCAGATGACCTTCCTGTGGATCAGCAGTTGTCGAAAGAGGTTCTTCAAAAGGTTTAACGTTAATGTGCTCTTGCTTTGTACTTGCCGGTATGTTGCAGATTAACCTTGACCTCCACTTTGTCGAGGGAATTGGCATCCAATTTGAAATCCGTTTTCCGGTTAAGTTCATGCCATTTTTGGGGGTAGTTCCTGTAAAGCCGTTCGCCCAATTGCAGCACGTCTATTTTCTTGCTAAGGCCTATCGCATAAGTTTTTCTGATTTGATCCTCAATCACTTGCTCCGCAAGCCTCTCCATGTCTTTAGTAGTGACATTCTCAACCATTTCATCAACATAGGCGTTTATTTTTAATTTAATCGTATAGTATACCTTACCATCTCGAATAACAGGCAGAATACGCGATTTCGGCTTAATCATAACAATTGCCGCGACAGGCTTCTTTATGTCTGGAATGTTGATCGGGGAACGCGCCAGTTTTTCTTGAAGCCATCGAAATCCCTCTAACTCTTTTTCGGACATCCACCCTAGGAATTGGCTATCCTGTGAATAAAACGCCCCATCGATTCTAAACATCGTTCTGGGTTGTTTGTCTTCGGTCCATGCTCCCTTGTCAATTGCGATCGAAGGAAGCATGGCCGATTGCCCCGCTTCATTGATCTCCGAAATAATCTTGAAACCGTAATGCGGCGTAATATACGAGCGCTGAGAATAGATCTGTGAAGGATTGTCCAATAAGGAATCTATCGGGGATAGATTCAGAATCGACTTCTGTTGAAATATATCGCGTAACGATTCTTTTGTTCCATACAATAAAACGTTATAACGGACTTCACGATAGCGGTTTAACATATCGTAAGCCTCTTTGACTCTTTGACCGTTACTTAAAAACCTTTCCGTGCAAACAATTGCTTTCACATGACCCCAATACACTCTCAATTGGGATGTCGCATAAATCGAATTAAACGTTTCAGTAACCGTTACCCCTTCCCCTTTTCCAATCCATAAGGGGACGTTTTTCCCTAGCTGTGTTGACTCGCTTTTGGCCACATTAGAAAAATTGAGTACCTGAACATAGGTTATATATTTTCCATCTTCGTAATCCATTCCAATCGCTGTTACATAGGCCATCGTTTGAATATCTTTGGAATTCCAACAACCCGTCTGGAATAACAGAATCGCAGTGATGATCACAAGGAGACTATATTTCCTCATTCGGCATTCTTCCCTTGATGGTCTGAATCGATCGTGTGCAGCTCTTGCGGACGATGAACGATTTTAACCCATGGGAACCTTAAAAAGCTCTTAAACATGTCTTTGTAATTGGGTGGGGACAACGGAGACAAGAAAGGAATACCGAATGATTTGATTCTAGACATATGAATCACCAACAAAATCATGCCCAAAATGAGCCCGTACATGCCAATGATCGCTGAAGCCAGGAAAATAAATAACCTGATCACACTTACGACTGTACCCAAGGTCTGATTAACAAGCGTAGCTCCCATGATTGCGGTAATCGCCCCAACCACAACCACCGAAGGCGAAACCAAACCCGCGCGTATGGATGCATCCCCAATGACTAACCCGCCGATGACCGTTAGCGTTTGTCCAATGGAGCTGGGCAACCGCACGCCGGCTTCCCGAAAAACCTCCAACAGAAACAGCAAGGTTAACATTTCCATTTGTGCGGATAAAGGTAAACCGATTCTTGCTACCGAGATCGTCGCCATGAGCCGAAATGGAATTTGATCTTGGTGAAATGCAGTAAGGGCTACCCAAAAGCCAGGCAGTAGAATAGAAATCCAAAAGCTAAAAAAACGGATTAATCGAGCAAACGATACGTATTGAAAGCTGAAATGAATATCCTCCGGAGATTTCATGATCAATGAAAAGTTCCCTGGTGCAATTAAGATCAAAGGGTTGCCGTCGACAATAAGAATAAACCTTCCAGCCAACAAGCAGTTGACCGCATAATCGGGCCTGCCGGTGAAGTCGGTTATAGGAAATAACGAAAATTTCTTATCGGTGAGCGCTTCTTCCACCTGGTTGATGCTATAAATGCCGTCGACATCGATTTTATTCAAGCGGGAACGAACTTCCAGCAAAATATTCGGGGCTAAAATGTCCTTAATATACATAAGTCCAATCTTCGTTCTCGTTCTTCTTCCGAGAATCGTCGTTTCACAGCATAAGGAATTGCTTCGAATCCGTTTGCGAATTAAGGCAATATTCGTCGACAAATCTTCCACAAATCCATCTTTCGGTCCTTTGATTGAAATCTCGACACTCGATTCATCAGGCGTGCGCTGAGGACGGTTACAAATATTAAGCTTGTACATCGCATCCGATGCTAAAAAAACGAGAAGCAGATCCCCTTGAAAGACGCAATCTGTCATTTCTTGCTCAGTTGCTTCTCCATCAAAGGAAATAAGCGGTAAAGAGCCCAGCGCATATCCGTTTTGCAAATATTCGAAACCATTTTCTTTATAGACAATATTCAATTCCGGCAGAACAATTTTCCCTATTTGAACCGCATCGCATAAACCCTCTGCATAGATCATCATAACCGTGGACGACGGGTCATCCTCACCAAATAGGTAAATCTGAATTTGTACGTCAGAACAATTTGCGAATAATTGCCGAAGCATCTGTTCTTTCGTTACGTCGACAGATTGAATATCGCTACCGCTCATGTCCTTCCCTCCTTGGTGGGTTTGGCCATCCATGCAATGACGGCTAAAACAATGGTTATACATAGAGTGAAAATCAAAGATACAGGAAAATAAATTTGATATATCCACAAATAGAATGTATTTTGGCTGTTTACAATGATGGAGAATATGGCTAGACCAAGCGTTAATATTAGAATAGTCCATCCTCGTTTGAATGGAATTAATTCCGCCAATAAAAAAAGAGCAAGACTGATTCGTACTGTTGCCCCAGCCAACCATTGATATACAGACAAGAAATCGACGTGTTCGATATACGAACCAATTTTAACAAGACGCCATTGCTCATACGGAGATACCATCTGTTTGGCAGCTTCATGAGGACCGAATTCCGTGATTGCTCCTATCAAAGGACCTAAAGTAATGTAGACCAGAATCATGCCCAGCAGCATCATTTGCCAAGCCCGCATTTTCGATTTAAAACGGTGCTGGAATAACAGCATCAGAATGATCTCCACCAATGCTCCTCCCGTATAAACCATACCGTTCAAAGCCGGCTGCCAGCCGTGCTCCAGAATGGGCTTGAGAAGCGCGAAATCCTTCTCCGACGTATTCGCAATGGAAACGAAGTATCCGAGACAGACGACCGTCGGAAGCAGAATGCCCGCACCTATCGCAATTGTGCGAATGCCCGTATAGGCCGCGTAAAAGCAGACCGAAACTAGTACAATGATCAATATAAATTGAGGGGTTGCGGGCAAATAATTAGTGAATGTCCAAATCTCTGTCTGGATCACCGTCATGCCACCGATCAAAAACAATTCCACGCAAATCGGAGCTATAATGACCCATGCAATGAGAGGGCTGGTTTGGTTAGACAGCCACGTCCGCAGCTCCTGTTGCCCTGATTTCTTCATAATATAAACAAGCAGAGCACACCAGGGTATGTAGAGAACTGCCGTCATTAGTACAGATATCCAAGCATCCCTTCCCGATGCATCCAAAACGAGCGGATTTACAATAACATGACTAGTCAAACCATTGAACAGCATCATGACCATAATAATTGATACAATACCGATTTTCCCTTGTGTTCCGTCCATATCATTTCCCTCGCCTGCAGCCATGAATAGCCGGTAGTTATTACGAACAGAATCTTTTGTAATTTTATCCTTTTGTTGCATTTATTATTCACGGGGTCAGGTCATCGCCAGATAGTTCGATGGAGTTCAAATAGACCCATGCAAATTTGCATGGGCCTATTTGAACTATTTTAAACCTGACAGCCTACTACTTAATTACCTGGAAGTTGGCGAATTGAATGTCAGCCGTCGGCATACCGGAAGTAATTTTACGGTAAAGCCCCCACTTCGGACGGACGATGTCCGCACCGCTTCTCCACATATCCTTAGTGCCGCTGTAGGACATGAGCGTGTTGCCGCTGGTCACGTCCGTCAGCGTCATGCTCAGGCTGCCGCTGTCGCTGGCCTGGAACTTAACCGTGGCTTCCACCCACTTACCGACAATATTGGATTTGGACGTTTGTGCAAGCGTGGAGAGCGGCCCGTTCGGGCTGTGACGGAACGTCAAGTCATTGGCATCCAACGAAAAAGTGAGAATCGGATCGGCGTCTTCCGTCCCGTTTTGCGCTTTGATTTGGAAGATATGGCAGAATGACGACTGGCCGAAGTCGTTCATGACCCTGAAACGCCATTTGTAGGTGACCGTTTCGCCTTGTTTGCCCACGACGTTATCTGGTGATTTGTTGTAGCCTTTGAGCTCAACCCGTTGACGGTCGGTGTTGCTGCCATCATAATCGCCGCTATCGTTCAAGTGGAATTGGAACACATTTCCGATGCTCGAAGAAGTCGTTTCTCGAATATGCTCGGAATCCGTAGGCCCATCGACCGGACTCGGCCCGAAGTATTGCTGGAATATTTCCAATGCGGATTTCCCCGTATTCGGACCGTCCGAATTCATCGTAACCGTTCCGGCCAGTGCCGTTGCGCTGAATGCGAAAGTCGACAGCAGGGCGACTCCGGCCATCATCCTTTTAAAGCTCTTCTTCATAATCGAATTCCTCCTTATTTTTTGGAATGAATTTATATATTGACATAACAATATTAGCCGGGACGTCTCCCGCAAGAATTGCAAGCGCTTACAATATTATTTTAAGGACAATAAGGGGACTTTTAAATGTAATATTTTATGGTGTATTGTGATTTTTAATCATCCGGGGAGACCCTAACGTAAACCGTCCGCTACATCTTTTGCACGAGCTCGTTTATTACCTTAATGTCCACACAACTTGTGTATAATTGCAATATCATACCTCTAGGATGTATTTCATGAAATGCAGGAGTAAGCAAAACATTTGGTTATGCGTTGTATGTATGATTAAGAGAGGAGTTCGTGATCGGCTATGATCTATACAGCTCTTGGAGATTCCATCACATTCGGGGAAAATGCCTCCTCCTTTGCCAATGCTTATCCCCAATTGGCCGTGTCTGCATTACATTCAAGCTCCCATAAGGCTACTTGTTATGTTATGGCTCGACCTGGTTGGACCAGCCATGATCTCCTGGATTCCGTGATATGGCGGGGGGCCTCCATGATTAGGCCTGCCGATGTTGTGTCTATCTGGATCGGAGGTGTGGATTTAGCAAACGCTGCACTGATTTCTCTTCGAAATCAGCAGCCGTTAGCCGCAAAACAAATGGCAGGATACTACAGACGCCACCTAGGTGCCATCGTATCTCATATCAAAAAAGGATGCCATGCCCGCATCGTCTTCTGCACGCAGTACAACCCATTCCCTAACAGTCCTCTTGCCGCTGAGTCAGTGGACCAACTTAATCGTATAACAAGAGAGCTCGCCCAAAGTTACGATGTAGGTATTGCGCCCGTCCATACATGGTTCGAAGGCAAACAAGCGAATCTGATCTATGGATATCGAAATGGAAAGATTGAGGATGCCTTGAGCGGATCTCTGCCCATCCATCCCAATGATAAGGGGCATCAAGTTATTGCAGCGGGATTGGCCCCTTATCTTGCTCCTCGTAAATAGTATGGCGGGCTCCCTACATGATGGATATCCTTGGGGTTCTGGATGATGGCGAATAAGGCCTTGTAGCTGTCCCATAAGCAGATTCTGGATGGTTCCAAATCCAAATCCGAGCTTTAAGAAGAGGCGTAAGTGGAAAATCTCCCGCTAAATGCTCGAAAGATGAACTCACAAAGAATATAGAAGGAAAACTGCCGACAATTCGGCCGGATTCAGAGAATTCTCATAAAATCGGCGCAAATAGAGGGGGTTTTCCTGCTGAAAGGGCCTGACAAGCTTCTGCAATCAAATTATAGGGAATTTTTCCCTTATTTTGACCACAGAAGCATAACGGCACGAAAGGCTATCCCACAAGTCATAGAAATGACTGGAGATAGCCTCTCATTATTTGTAAAAAACTCACTGGCAATTCCGCTCTTATGCGTAGTCTCCCGGCTGTGTCTTGCTCTTCATAGCGACCCCGAAGTCTGTATAAATCCGCTGGGTCAAATCGATTCCTCTTGCTCCCGCAATATGATTGGCCAAGATCTGGAACGGAATAATCATGATGAACGGAGCCATGAACTCGTCCAGTTCCACCTCCAGACCAATCGTACGGTCATTCGCCGCTTTACCCAAGGTGACGGTATAGGTGTAGTTCGTAATCCGGCTCTCGTACGCACTTAGCAGCTCCATCCGGTCCTTGACCGGACTTTCCGTTTCAACGAAGAAAATACGGTGCTCCGGATTGACCTCAAGATAAGGTCCATGCATGAAGGCCTCCAGATCGATCCCCTGCGACGGCATACGAACCGTTTCTGAGAATTTCGTTTCAAATTCCTTCACCGTTCCGAAGGTTGGCCCGTAACCAACCGCCGAGAATCTGGGCGCGCTCGCCAAATTTTCCTTGTGCTGCTCGAAGAACAGCTCTGTTTTGGCGATCGTTTGCGGTATAGCGGCTGCCGCTGCGCGGAATTTATCAAGATGGGCCCGCTCCGCCTGTTCCGTCAGCGTTTTTTTCGCTACTGCCGTCTTTAAACCGGCGAGCATTAGCGTCAATACTGTCGCGATAAATCCTTTGGTCACGTAGCCGACTCTTTCCTTGCCGCAGCCGATATCAAGTGTCAAATCTGCCGCTTCGGAAATGGCCGTCGTCACATCACTCGTGAAGGCGACCGTTGTGATGCCTGTTTGCTGGCGATTCCGATTCAGTGCGCCGATCGTTGAAGTGCTCTGGCCGCTTTGCGAAATGCCGATGACGAGATCGCAGTGCGGACTGATTTTATCGTAATGCATAAAATTGAACGGTTCTTTGATGTCAATACGCACATCCGCCACTTTCTCGATATAATATTTGGCGCTTAGTGCGGCATTGATGCTTGAACCAGTCGCCAAAATAAGCCATTCCGCCTTATTGTTCGCCGCCAGCGCGAAGGCATCCACATTGCCCGGGTAGTTGGCGAGAATGCTTTCCGTTACCGCTTGCTCTTCTTGAATATAGGTCATCATTGTCGGTTTCATCGATTTTTTCCTCCCTGACGGTCCGTAGCGCTGCCGGCGCAGAATATCGCATTATTTATTGTATGCTCAAGCTTCGCTCTGCTTGTCATGCGCGTACAAGTCGGAGAGCAGCGACAGCCATTTGCCCGCAAGACCGACCCATACTTCCTTATAGGTGGCGCCATTCATTTGCGGCCAGTATGGAACATCCTCGTTCTCGAAGGTCTGTACGCCTACGGGAATTTCACCTACAATTTCGCCGCTAAGCACGCTGTACTGCTGCGCGAAGTTGTATCCTTCACCGTACATCAGGGATTGACCGAACGGATTCTTGCCTACTATCCACTGCAGCTGGCTCTCGGCAATCGAGATCAACTCCTGATCGTCAAGCAGCATGCCTGCCAAGGAGGCGGCTTTGCCTGTAGAAAGGACGATCGCCGTGTTGCCCTTGAATGAGAACCAAACCGGGAACCTCTTCAAGTAATAGTCTTCGTTCAGACGAACACCCTGCCTCAATTGCTCCGCATACAAAGCGGTCGCTTCCTCCCCGACCAGCAAATGCTGGAGTTCGAAGCTTTCACGATCCTGATTCTCATCCACATGGTAGATGCCGCTTGAAATCATGGGATAAGGCGCTGTAAAGGCGGTCAGAAACTTGATATACTCCCCATACCTTCGGACGGATTCCATCCAGCTGCCACGCTTGTCATGCTCTGACTGCGTCTTCAAAATTTCGCTAAAAGCCTGTAAATACATATGCTCTCTGGCCTGGTGGTTGAAATGCTGAATGACCTTCTTCTCCGGCGTCCGATAGAAGAAGCCCGCTACGTTCTTGCCGTCATCGGTTTGAATGCCGACAAGCTCTTGCGAATCGATGACATAGTCCAAATATTCGACAGCCTTGATGGCATAAGCAGCCTCACCCGTTAGCTGGTATTGGAGCGATGCCGACCATGAAGCTGTCGCCATGAACAAGCTTTCTGAGCTCATATAGGTGTGCTCCCAGAAGATAGGCTTCGGCGCAAAGCCTCTGAGCTCGAATTGCTCAATTGCATATTGGAAATCTTGGATCGCACAGGCTTTCAATTTATCCTTCAGCATATCTCCATCCTCCATGAACATGGCGATCTGCGCTTCGATGCCGGAGAGGATAAAGTTTTCATACGGGTTGTTGTGCACGCGGGCGGTCATATCGTCCATATTGCCCATGATGCCGTCCGACCAGATGCGGATACCTGCGCTTGTAGCCCGGAAGCCATCGCCGAATCGGGTCTTCAGAATGAAGTCCACTCCCCATTCCCCCTCTTCGACAAGACGAAGATACAGCGGATAATTGCGCTCCTTCACCTGATGAGCGATCTCGTACAGGGCGCATGCAACCTCTGCCGTCTGCACCAGTTGCTGGGATACATCGCCTGCATCATGCCATCCCCCATTAAAAATGATCGTGCCGCCGTTATGCCGGGCGAGAATGTCCTCATGGCAGCTGCCGTGAATGCCGTGCACCGGACAGCCGCAGCGTTCACAATAGATGAAGTTGATCGATTTCCAAATCGAATCCTCCCATCGGTCCGCCGTGCTGCCAATCTCAAACGGTCTTGTCAGCAACTCGCCGACCCGGACGATATACGTCCCTTCCTCCTTAAACGCGGAGAAGTCCACAACGGTGAAGCTGCCAATCGAGGTGCTCACATGCTTAACAGAACCGGTGAATTTCTCCTCTCCCGTCTCAAGCTCGATAACGGTGAAAGACGATGCCTGCTGCTCCGCCAAAATCATCGTTTTAGGTTGCTCCCTACTGTAGCCGTTGTGGGAGAAAATAATATCCTTGCTTCTTGGCTGCCACCCTTTCGAAATATTCGGATAGGATACCTTTTCCAAGATGACGTTGCGAATGCGATAGGTCATGGTATCGCCGGTAGCCCGATCTTTGCCGTACATATCATAGCAAAACTCAAGCTCGGTAATGCCGTCCCTCGGCAAGTCCGGAATTTCCATCGAGCATGCATTCCACTGGCGGTTTTTCAAATTGATGACATTCGAGCCTTCACGACGATAAATATCGGGAATTTTGATCGTACCGTCATTTTTTATGCCTACTTTTATATGTGGGTTTGACATCCCGCTGCAGTCCGGGTAAATTTCAAAGGAAATCCGATTGAAGTTCTCCCAATTCTCATGATCGAACGTCCGATAGATGCCTACATGCCCGTAAGTGCTGTAATCCCCGTCACTGGGCGAGCCCTCCGGCCATGTATCCATATCAAACGGAGAAGTCAGCTGCAGCAGGCCGCCTTCCAGCACGCTTGACGACCCGAGTCCACGATGCGTCCACCGCTCACCGCCCACGGCCTGATCGAGAATGACCACCCTGTCCAATACTTCCTTTTTCAAGCTGTCCGCTTCCAATGACGCACTCTCGTCCACCTTCAGCGGCCTGTGAATCAGATTTGACAGTGCGAGCTCACGTTCAATTTTCGATCCCATGATTCCGTTGTCCCCCTTTTTAAGCTTCCAGCTTGGATATCGTTCGTATAGCCAGCCATGCAGCGCCCTTCAATCCGATAACCGCCTCGTCGATCTCCGTCTTCTTCACGCCGTTAATTACGAAACGCATCGTCTTCCCCTGCAGCCGGGACTGCAGCTTGTCGATAAACCAGCTTCCGCTAACAACACCGCCGCCGAGTACAATCGTATCCGGATCGGAGAAGCGGACCATATTCATGATCGTTTCCGCTACAGCCTGCAGCGCAGTGTCCACAACCTCTGTACAGAGCGGATCACCGTGATCGTAGCCTGCAAAAATCTCTTCGACCCCTACGCGGCCTTCATTCGGGATGACAATGGCCGAATCGGGATAGGATGGCTTTAGCGCAACGATCCGATTATGCATCCCGAGCCCGGAAGCCAGCAGCTCCACACAGCCCTTCCTGCCGCATATGCATGAAATGTCGCTGTCATAATCCGCTACATGATGCCCAACCTCACCTGCATTGAAATGCCGGCCGATAATTGGCTCGCCGTTTACTACACAACGAGCGGCAATCCCCGTTCCAATATTCATATAAATAAAATTGTCCGAATAGGTGCCGCAGCCCCATCTCTGCTCCGCGAGCGTTGCACAGTAGACATCATTGCCGATTGTGCACGGCATCGCGAACATCTCGCTAATTTTCCAGGCGAGCTCGATCGGCTGGCTTCTGGAAGGATCAATTTCAAACCAGATGCCCTCTCTCGTATTGACCCGTCCTACTACGCCGATACCGATCGCCGCCACTTCACTGTACAGTCCCACATGTTCGATATAATCCCTGAGGCTTGCCGCTATCGTCTCGAATGCTTGCGCTTGCGACACCACTGTCGAAGCATAAACCTTGCTGCCAAGCACCTTGCCGTCCAGTGAAACCTCCCCGATCAAGATTTTGGTTCCGCCCAAATCAACAGCCAGTACAGACTTTTCCATCATCGTTCCTCCGTTTGGTCATCCTGAATGAACTCAACGAGCTCGCCGCCCGGCGCGCGAACATAGGCGAAGCTTAAGCCGACAGTTTCGCCCGAGCGGGTCGGAATATTGCTATGACGCGGATCCCCGAGAGGCGTAGCCCCTGCTGCTACGGCCCTGCGCACCGACTCCTCTATATCCATCGTGCGAACAGCCAGATGCTCCCACATCCCGTCGACGAATTCCTTCTTCGTTTCGTAGATTTCCAGGAAATCGCCATCGCCCAAATCCACCAGCACCGCATGATCCTCAGCGCCATCCTTGCCCCATTCCACGACAAAGCGTGCGCTGAGACCTTCCATGTAAAACTTTACCGTACCTTCAATATCCCGTGTCTTCAGGCAAACATGATGAATGCCCTTCTTTTTAGTAGTCGTATACATCGTCCCACTCACTTCCCGAAATTGTGATGAGCTGCTGGCCGCAAACCGGTATTAAACCAGACTCCAATCAAAAATCACGCAGGTTTTCTTCAATGTGCCATCAGCAATCCCCGCATACACTTCTCCGCATGCGCTTGGCGCATAGATATCATAAATGTTTTCTACCTGGATCAGCCCGTCGCGAATCCATTCCATCGCTTTCCTGATGCTGCCATGACTGCTGTTAGGATGGAACTCTGAAGAATGTCGCGGAAGCGACCACTCGAACCCGGAATTAACCTGTATAAATCCATAAAAAATGCTGCGCAGCAACTCATGCGCAAACTTTTCCGTCGAACGGTACCAAGGCACGCCGATCAGATACAGATCCCCGCCTTTGCGGAGGTTGGTAATTAAGGAATACACCGCCTCTTCCCTGCCGGAGCAGTCCATCGCCAATCCAGCCGTCCCCTTAAGTCCCGGCACCTCATCCGGTGAAGCGTATACATGACGCAATCCACAAGAGCGTGCTGTTGCTCTGCGGCCCTCGTTCGGATCGAAGGCATAGACCTCATAGCCGCAATGCTGCATCACTTGCGCGCACATTAGGCCCACTACGCCAAGTCCCGTTACCATCACCGATTCTGTCGGGCGGATTCGGGAATGAATCATGGAAGTCATCGAGACAGCCGGGAATCGGCCGATCACAGCATGCTCAGGCTTCATTCCAGCCGGGACAGGAATGTAATCACTGAATTTGACCCGGCTGTATGCTTGATGTGGGGACAATGCAAGCACATGCTCCCCCTTCCCCACATTTGTAACCGCTTCGCCTACCTCAAGCACCTCGAGGATAGCCGCATAGCCAGTCTCTACCGGATACTTCATTCCTCCGGAATAGTCCATATACGCACCCATCTCCGAGCCGTTCGAAATGAGCGATACGATCGTTCGCCCTATAATTTCATCGGCTGCAAGCGGCAATGGCTCCCAATCGCACTGCACAAGCGATGCTTGTTGCTCGCCTGTGAACTTAATCGCCTGATTTGTCTGTATCACAATAACAACTCCCGCCGGGTTAGTTTAAGCTGCTCCAGCAGCCCGGCATAACACCGTTCTGCGCCATCAAACTGGGGATACCCCTTCTCCGATTCATGCTCGACAATCAGCCATTCGGTGCCTGAACGGCTGCATGCCTCAAGAATAGCCGGCCAATCATTGTCATCCGTCGTGCTGCCAATGAATGTCTCGTGGCCAAGCTCACGGGAGAACGGCTTGCAATGCACAAGCTGCACTCTCCCCGGATGATCTGCAATGACTTGAGCCGGATCAGCCTCCGCTTCGATGCAATTGCCTGTATCCAACTCCAGTATGACGCCGGAATGGGTATGCTCACTAAGAAGCGACCACGGCGTTGACTCGCCATAATGCGTATGAAACTCATGTGCATGGGTATGATAGCCGATACGCAAATTCCGCTTTTCCGCCAGCCCCGCAAGTTCATTGATGCGTCCTGCATATTGCACCCATACATCCGCGCAATCCTCGCTCATCTTGTGCCCAATTTGCCAAGGACCGCCCAAGGCCGGGATTATCATATTGGTCGTTCCGGCACGAGTATGGTAGTCCAATGTCGCTTCAATCGTATCTGCCTGCAGCAGCTTCCACTCCGTATGCCAGCCGCAGTTGACGAGTCCGATTTCCTCGAGCAGTCCTTTAATCTTCTCCGGCTCATGAATGAACGGGCCGTAGAACTCCACTCCTTCATAGCCGATTGCCTTGACTCTGCGCAACGTCGATTCCAGGTCGCGCTGAAACTCCTTGTATACCGAATACAATCCTAATGCTATTGACATCGAACTCACTGACACATCGCTCCTCTCTATGTTCTAGCTCTGGCGAACAGCCCAATCCGCACCGTTCTTCATGAGCTGAATCATTTGAGGATGGCCCAGTGCCTCCGGGTTATGTCCAGGAGTCAGCGCCACCACTTTGCCTGCGTCAGCCCTATGCGCCCATCCCCCTGCCGCCGTTACATGCTGGGAAGTGCTGAACAGAATGACATCGGTTCTCGTCGTGTCCACTTGACAGTAGTAATGCTCATCGATAGCCATGAACGCCTCGACGCCCTCGGTAATCGGATGCTTGAAGCTGGCCGCCGGGTTATTCGTCACCTCCACGTGATGGGGAGAATGCTCGACGAATCGGCCGGAGTTCAGCTCCACATAGAACGGGCTGTCCGGCTCGATCAGGACAAGTCCTGCATGTATGAACATAATGCCCATGCCGCCCTTCACCTTGCGGACAATCTGCCGCTGCTCATCCGGGGTCATATTGGTCTCCCCTGCAGGACGCCCGTTGGTAAAGAACATGACCAGATCTACCGCTGACTCGGTCTCAATCAAATCTCTAGTCCGGTCAGTAAGGACAACCTCCCACTGCTCCTCATCGAACACCCTCGCCATAACGGGATCAATGACTTCCTTCGGGTGGTTATAATCATCGCGTATAATATACACTAAGCTCTTCATTGTACCTGCACTCCTCGCCATTTCGATGTGTTAAGCTTCCATCATCCAAATTATAAAGGAGCGGTTAGGCATGTTTAAGGCTTCAGATTTTATATCGGGTACCAGAATTTCAGGTACTGCCGCCGGCAGGTTTGCCAGCTATCCAGCCCCGCCATTTATTTATTGGGTACAAACCCGGCCTTGCGGTATTCATTCGGCGATATGCCTTCCAATTCCCTGAAGACTCGGTGGAAGTGCTTCGCATTCTCAAATCCGATCTGCACGCCGATTTCCATCACCTTGAGATCAGTGCTTAGCAGCAGCTCCTTGGCTTTGTCAATCCGAACTCTTTTTATATAATGCACGAAGCTTTCTTTTGTGTAGCTCTTAAATGCCTGACTGAAATACGTATAGTTAAGCGATACGTGGTTGGAGACCATGGCCATGTTCAGGTCTTTGTTATAGTTGTCATGAATATATTGAATCGCCTTCTTCATATCGCGATAGTCGTTATGAATCAGCTTCATCGTGCTCACATAGGCATTCAGCTTATCGAGGAGACTTTCTACATGATGGAAGTAGTCATGGAAATCCTGAAAGTTGTGCATATGGACTACTCGCTTGTACAACCTCAATATTTCGACGGACTCCTCACCGTACACATTAAATACATGATCGAACAAAAGCTCATTAAAGGCCTGGCTGATTCCCTCCATGTAGGAAATATCGTATTGAAGGATGGTGTTAAGATCGAGAACTTCTTTGCAAAGCTGTTTGAACTCCTCAATACGATCCGTACCAAGCATGTTGGCCATCTTCTTGATTGATTGAATCGGCAATGTATAGACCTGCTGCTTATCTGCGATTGACTCATAGGCCACGAATGCCGGGTACGAGTGGAAGATCGTATATTTGAGCGCCTTGTCTGCCTGCTGATAGCATTCCTGCAGCTCTCCCAGCGCGGTGACCCACCCACTGAAACCGATCTTCACGCTCATGCTGCCCTTGTCGTAGATACGACGCGTCAGATGCGGCAGCATCTCCCTGCTGCCTGTCAGTACAATCATTTCGCTGTTCTTATTGAAGAATCGCAGGGTGCGCTGACAAACCTCCTGCCCCATCTCCGTAATCATATCATCGACGTAGCCGAGCCGATGCTTCTGGTCATGCCGCGCAAGGTCTGCATCCGACCAGCGCAGCAAAGCAAGCTGATATCCATCCTGCAGACCATAGAGCTCCAGCGACTGCAGCTGCTTCTCAATCTCCCGCTCCCCCAGTATCGGCTGAAGAAACAAATAATTGAGCTGCACCTCTGTGTACTCCTTCGACTGCCGTACATAAGCTTCAAACCGCTGTGTCTGCTCTTCCTTCCTGACGATTCTGCTCTCCAGTTGCTTCAGGCCATCGAACAATTCCTCCCGGACAATGGGCTTCAGGAGATACATGCGAACCTCGCAACGAACCGCTTCCTTCGCATACTGAAAATCGTCATAGCCGCTCAAGATCATGACTTCAGGCTTTTGAGGAAGCTCTTGCGTCCTATGGATCAATTCAATTCCATCCATAACAGGCATACGGATATCCGTAATCATCAGATCGATTTGCCGCTGATCCATAATCCCCAGCGCTTCGGCGCCGTTAGCAGCGAGCGTAATGGCATACTGTCCGGGAAACTCCCGCTCGATGATTGCTTTGAGCCCGTTTTGGATATTCTTTTCATCATCTACAATTAGAAGACTACGCATGGCCCTTAACACCTCCTGCTAGTATGAGTTTTGGCAGCTTGATGCTGACCGACGTATATTTGCCTTCTACGCTTTGTACATAAATACCGTAACCGTTCCCGTAGTTCATCTCTACACGTTGGTTCACATTGCGCAGCCCGATCCCGCTGCCTTTAAACGTTTCTTCTCCGCTGTCCCGATACATCTGACGGAAATCCAGATCGTTCATTCGGATCATCTGATTAATCCGCTGCTGCCGCTCTGCGCTGATCCCGCGACCGTTATCAATAATTTCGATTACCGTAGCATCCTGCAAATCATCCACCTTAATGGAGAGTACCAGTGGCAGCTCCTCACCGTCTGCTGTCGTTTGCATACCGTGCTTGACCGCATTTTCGACAATTGGCTGGAGGGACATCTTGAGAATTTCCTGCTCCATATGAGTAGGAGGTACATCAAATTGCAACGAAATCCGGTCGTCATAACGAATATTCATAATGGCAATATAGTTGCGAATATGCTTGATTTCATCCTTAAGCCGCACATAGTTGCTCGTCCATTGAAGGTTATAGCGCATCATTCCCCCCAGTGAAGTCAAGGAATCGGAGATGACATACTGCCCCTCTACCTCCGCGAGCATCTTCAGATTTTCCAGCGTGTTGTACAGGAAATGGGAGTCAATCTGGTTCTTAAGCGCATTTAGCTCCGCTTCCTTCGCTGCCGCCTGTTTATTGACAGCATCTGCAATTAGTCCATTGATCTTCTTCATCAGCATTTTGAAGTGAGCGGCAATTTCACCAACTTCTCCGCCGCCATGAACGTCAATATTGACTTGGAAATTGCCGCCCCGCACACTCTTCATCGAATTTTGAAGCTTGCGAAGCCGCTTGAATAAGATTCTGCTCGTCAAATACGTAATGACGGACAAAATCAGAATGAGCATAGTACTTACAACAATGATCATATTTCGGGATATGCTGATTTTATGAAGCGAATCCTGCAACGAAACAACGTTGATGAGATAAGCATCGAGGCTATCCAATTTTTTAAAGATGCAAATATACGGCTCGTCATTGAATGCGATTTCAAAATGAGAGGCATCCGGGTTGTTCCTAATGGTCTGTTCCAGCTGCTGCTTCAGCTCGGTAATGGATACCTTGGCGAGCAGCGGAAACGCCGAGTTATAATAAACCCGCGAATCGCTGTCCATCATCAGCATTTGGGACTGCTCGTCCTGTACACTGCTGAATACTTTCGGCAGAAAATCATCCAGATACATATCGATCTGGACAATACCGACATTGCCTACGTAGTCGTAATTGATTTCCCTAAGCAACGAAACCTTCGCCTTCTTCTCTTGTACAACGGTCGCCCTGCGCAACACGTCTTTGTCGTCAGACTCAAATTGCCACAGCTCCAGCCCCTGATTCTGAATGACTTTATTGTACCAGGGCTCATCTGTCACTCTGCTTTCATTCAGAAAGATGGGCCACATTTCCTTTATATTAGGATTGTTGGCATACATGCGGATATGCGCAATGTTCGGATTGTTGAATTGGATACGTTGCAAGTTAGGAACGACATTGTTGGAGAACTCAAGCAGCGATAATGTATCCAGCTCCTGACTGAGGGTCATATAGTCCTTTACTTGACCATCCGAGAGCATCAGCTGCGCTGCTCGCTCCATCAGGTTGATGTTGTTCATAATGTTGTTGTATTCCATCTCCGTTATATATTGATTGGACCGCATCATTTCCTTGACTGTGTTTTTATAGAAATCATTGAACAAATAAATCGAGAAAACGATAATCGGAACGAGAATGATAAAAATATACGCGCCTACCAGCTTGGTTTGCAGCTTCATGTTGTCTATATGCCTAATTAGTCTGGTCCATCTATCAAACAGCTGTTGTCTCACCGCGCGATCACTCCCAAAAGCAACGTAAGCAAGAAGCCAGCGCCTCCGGCTGCCCGGACAATCGCCGCTCTTCTTGCTTTTTCTATCATAACCCAGCTTGCCACGCGCCTCCAGAAACTTGTTGGAAATATCGTCAAACTGGGCCCCGGATTCGGATAGCACTACTCTTTCATCGAACCGATCATAAAGCCCTTAACAAAATATTTTTGCAGGAATGGATATACGAATACGATCGGCAGTGTGGCAATGACCATTGTAGCCAGTTTGACCGACTGCGAAGTAACTGTTTTCTCCACAACGTTCGGGACGGATGAAGCAATCTGGTTCGAGCCCGACAACGCAATGATCCGGTACAGATACGTCTGAATAGGCTGCAAATCCGTTTTATTGATATAAATAACGCCTGCAAAATAATCGTTCCACTGGTATACGCCATGGAATAAAGCGATTGTCGCAACAACCGGCATCGATACCGGAATGATGACTCTGACGAAAATACCGAAGTCGTTGGCCCCGTCGATTTTGGCCGCCTCCTCCAAACCATACGGAATCTCACGAAAGAAAGTCATGAAGATAATGAGGTCAAAGAAGCTGAACATGGCCGGCAGAATATAAACGGCAAACGTATCAAGCAATCCCAGATCGCGAAGAAGCAAGTACGTTGGAATCAATCCACCGCTAAAGAACATCGTAATGGTGCCAATCATGAGATAGGCTTTGCGGCCAATCAGCTCTCTGCGGGATAATGCATAGGCCACCATGGCGGTGAAGAAGACGTGCAGGGCGGTACCGAGCAAGGTCTTGGCTACCGTAATGCCGAAGGCTGTCATCAAACCGTTATTGGAAAAAACGGTCGTATAGTTTTCGATAGTGAATACCCGGGGAAGCCAGTAGATTCCACCGCGCATCGCATCTGTTCCTTCATTGAAAGAGTTAATGAGCACATACCAAATCGGATAAATCGTCAGAAAGCAGATGATCAGCATGATCCCGAAATTGGCCCAATCGAACAGCCGCTCTGAGTTGCGTCGTATATTCATCTTCTCACCCTCCTAGAATAATGACGTATTGTTAATTTTCTTCGTTATGGTATTGGCTCCGATCAGTAGGATGAAGGCAATAACGGACTTCACCAAGCCAACGGCTGTGGCATAGGAATAACGGCCTTGCGAGATCCCAACCTGGTACACATAAGTGTCAATAACATTACTTGCAGATTCGTTCAATTGATTTTTCAGTATGAAAATCTGATCGAAATTGGAGTTCAGAATACCGCTGACAGCAAGAATAAACAAGATCGTAATCGTGCCCTTAATCATCGGCAGCGTGATGTAGAACATCTTCTGGAAACGGCCGGCGCCGTCAATGGTAGCGGACTCGTACAGCTCTGGCGATACACCCGTAATAGCGGCAAGATAGATGATTGCCGACCACCCAAGCTCCTTCCAAATGTTCGAGCTCACGACAATCGTCCAGAAGTATCCCGGCTCTGCCAGGTAACTGATAGGCTCGTTAATAAAGCCGAGTGCCATCAGCATTTTATTGACAATACCAATGTCAGCCAGCCAGGTCGTTAGAATTCCGCCAAGAATAACCCATGACAGAAAATGCGGCAAATAAGAGATCGTCTGGACTGCTTTCTTGAAGCGGATCGAACGCAGCTCATTCAAACATAAAGCGAACAAAATGGGAAGCGGAAAGCCGATCAGCAGCTTCAACAAGCTCATGCCGAACGTATTCTTGATAACGTATCCGAGGTTTTCATCTTCGAAAAATGCCTTGAAATGTTCCCATCCTACCCAAGGCGCATCACCGATCGAGTAGATAATGTCATACTCTTTGAAAGCAATAATAATGCCGTACATCGGCACGTAGTGAAAAATAATTAGCCAGACTATCCCCGATAGCGCCATCATTTGAAGCAGTTTCTGCTGCTTTAATCGTCTGACGATCCCTGAACCCCAGGTCTGGCCAGCAGCCTTGCTTGTTGATTGGTGTTGATCACTAACATGTGAACTCATAAGAGTGCTCCTCCTAATGTTTTGCTCCATCTACCTCCCGGCAAATTTAGTATAGATGAGTTCGCGACATACACATAAGGTTCGAGATTTTGTGTAAGGTACCAAAATTTCTGGTCATGTTGACATCTTGTAAAATTCAAATGTATTCTGATGTCAGCCTTGCAAGCGCAGTTCCACCCTAGTTCACCGGTTATCGATAGGCCATTCTTGTTGGCGCAGCATCTTAGTATTTAAATTTTCAGGAGGTCAAGGGCCGATCCTGCGGCATGGCATATTCGTATACACTAAGCCACAACAGCATTTCGTGAAAACGCTTAACTATCATTTTGCGGCTGTATTTCCCGAGGACAGCATTCCAGGAGCAGCCGAAACGAGAGGAGCACATGCTTTGAGAAAAATACAAAAGAACATCATGATAGCTACATTGGTTGGTATGGTATCCTTAACAAGCGCTTGCTCGTCATCCAACACGCCATCGGTGTCTAACACCGACTCCGTAAATTCGACGGCGACAGGCAAGCCGGACCCGAAAGGGCCAGGTTGGCAGTCGGATACGTCTCCGATCACATTTGACTGGTACATGAACTTCTCGTGGTTCACCCACAAGTGGGGAGATGACCTAACTACGCAAAATATTACAAAGAAAACGGGTGTCAACGTTAACTTGATCGTTCCGGCCGGTAATGAGAACGAGAAGATGCAGACAATGATCGCTTCGGGCAAGCTGCCTGACTTTATTACACTCAATGTAACAGATGATGCGGTGAAGAAAATGGTTGACGGCAAGTTGGTTCTGCCGCTTAATGAGTTGTCGGAACAGTATGAGCCCTATTTCATGAACAATCTCGATCCGGGCAAAGTCAACTGGTTTAAGGAAGCGGACGGCAACCTGTACGGCTACCCGAGTGACTCGCAGACCCCGCAGGATTATGTGAAAAATCCGGTGCCTCGTGCGACCAAGCAAACCTTCATTGTCCGCAAAGATATGTATGAAGCGCTGGGCAAGCCGGATATGCGAACACCGGAAGGGTTCTTGAATGCGCTCATAGCAGCCAAAGAGAAGTTTCCGGAGGTCGACGGACAGCCCCTTATTCCGCTCAACTTTCATGATTTTAATGAAAAGGGCAACTATACGTTCGACGATATTCTGCCTAACTTCCTGGCCATTCCTCATCAGAAAGATGGCAAGCTGTATGATCGCTCTACCGATCCCGAATATATGCGCTGGATGAAAACATTCCGTAAAGCCAATGAACTTGGGCTTATTGCAAAAGATGTATTCATCGACAAGCGTCCGCAGGTAGAGGAGAAAACGATACAGGGCCGCTACTTCGCCATGCTGTATGCTGTCGCAGACATTGAGGCGCAGAACCGCCATGTATATTTAAAAGATCCGAACAAAATCTACATCGCTATCGATGGCCCGGCAAATAGCAAGATGGCAGAACCGACGCTGCCTGGTCCGGATGTCTCCGGCTGGACGCTGACCCTCATCTCGAAAGATGTGAAAGATAAGAAAAGAGCGATTCAATTTCTGAGTTATTTAGCTAGTGACGAAGGGCAGCGGGACCTCTGCCTGGGCGTGAAGGGCGTTACCTACGATACGATCGACGGCAAGGATCAGTTCTTGGAGGAATATCTTAACAATCCAAAAGAAGGCGTCAAATATGGGGCAAAATATTTGTTCCCAATGGTAATGGATACCAATATGTGGCTGAAATGGGCGCCAAAGGACCCAGAACCGTACTTGACCAACTACAATTGGTCCAGGGGTACAAGCAAAGTGCATAACTTCTCAGAGTTCAAGCAATTGCAGCCACAAGGCAACTCCCCGGAAGGCATCATCTCGACGAAGGCGCAGCAGCTGTGGGGCAAAACGCTGCCGAAGATGCTCTTGTCGAAAAGCGATGCGGAAATGGAAGAAATCTTCGCCAAATTCCTTAAGGACCGTGAAAAGCTGGGCTACGATAAAGTAGTTTCCTATCAACAGGCTAAATATGAGAAGAACAAAAAGCAGTTGGGAATACAATAGTTAAAGGTAAGAAGTACAAATAGGCCTGCCATTGGTTCACCATCTGTACGCATGTAGACGTACTGATGGTGAACTGAAGGCAGGCTTCCATGTGTATGGTGACTCGTAACAGCTTTATGGGTGATGTTGAGGTTGTTTGGGCGGGTTGCGTTGCTAGTCCCCTGTTTCAATCTTAACCCCGATGGCATCCACTACATCAGCGCTGAAAATCGTTCCCGCCGAACCAGTATCAAGTAAAACATGCTTCAAGTAAAGTTTTTCGCCCCTATAACAAATCGTAACTTCTACAAATGGTAACCCGTATTTCACTTCGATATTCATCTGGGCCCTCTTACCCCCGCCCATTTCTCACGAAGTTTCAGCGTTTCACGGGATGTGTGAAAAAAGCCATACTCCCGATAAGGCTGTTCCCGATGCCCGTGCCCTATTCCTTGTCCCAAACCTAATTACAGCTTAAATTTGTCCACTAATACTTTCAATTCCTCTGCCATGTGTGAAAGGGCCGAAGATGAGGCTGAAATTTCTTCCATAGAAGCCAGTTGCTCTTCTGCAGCAGCAGAAACATTTTGGGTTCGGGATGCAGTTGCTTGAGCCACACTGGCGATTCCTTCAATGGCTTGTACAGCCTGCGTTGTTCCGGCGGAAATTTGCTGCGTTGCTGCTGAAACCTCTCGCGCTTGGCTATTAACCTCATCGACAAAGTGTTCAATCTCGGAAAATAAGCTTCCTGCCGTATGCACGACTTCGATTCCCAAAATTACTTCCTCCGTTGCCGATTGCATGGATTCCTGAACCTTATCAATCTCATCTTGAATGACATGGATCAGATCAGCAATTTTTTCCGCCGATTGGGAAGATTGTCCGGCAAGTTTCTTTACTTCATCTGCTACTACAGCAAATCCACGTCCGTGCTCGCCTGCCCTAGCCGCTTCGATTGCAGCGTTAAGAGAGATTAAATTGGTTTGCTGCGAAATTTGCGTGATTGCTTCAGTGATTCGGCTAATCTCTTGGGAAGTAACTGCTAGTTGGGTAATAACTTGTGCGAGTCCATTCACAGAACTACTAATGGAACTCATCTGTCCTATAGCGGTCTGAATAGCGCGTCCGCCTTTCGATGATTTCTCAGAGGCTGTTGTTGTAGTCTCCGCTACAGATTGTGCACTTACTGCAATTTGCTGAATTTTTACCGATACTTCTTGGATCGTTTGGACGCTTTCCTCTACCTTGTAAACCTGCTGACTGGCCCCGTCCGCCATCTGTTCGGTAATACCCGCAATATGTTCAGTGACCTTGGAACTTTGCCCTGCGCTTGCCGATAGCTGCTCCGAAGAAGCAGCCAATTGATTAGAGGATTGGCTTACTTCAAGCAAAACGGATTGGAACGATTCGCAAACATGGTTAAAGCTATTCGCGACGACTCGAAACTCGTCCTTTGTTCCGATTTGAAAGCGTGCCGTCAAATCGCCGTCGGCAAGTCGTACCGCAGCTTTCTCCATGTCCAAAACAACGCGAGTGATCGAACGATAAAGCGCCAAAAACAAATAGATGGACCCCAAGACCGCTACGATACAAATCAGTTGAATCAGAAACGTCATCTTGTTCCCGCTCGCAACACGCTCATGCAGACTTTGATCGATCCAATCGATCCGTCCATTCCATTGCTCATATATGCGATCTTCCACATCGCCCGACAACTGCAGCCAATCCTGTACATTCAGTGAAACTTTGAGCGGCAATACAACTTTGGACTGAACGTCATCCAGCATACGCTTAACGGCTTCCTGCGTTTTCGCGTCTCCATCTTTCACCCCATGATGTGCGGCTGCTTGACCGGGGTCCGAAGAAGCTTGATAAATAGCCGTCCATTCCGTATCGACCGCTTCCGCTTCCGCCGCGATCTTATTCTTATCATTCACACCGATTGTCGATTGCGTAACTGCCATCAGCATATCGACCTGAAAATTGTCGAAATGGAGCAAAAGCTTGGGAAATTGCCGAATGGTCTCATCCTTTATTTGAAATAATCCTGGTTGAGAATCCAAAAGAAGGCCCGACTCTATGCCCAACCTATCAATTATTCTCGATAACCGGTTTAACAGTACCGTATGAGCTTCAGAGCTTTCGATGCGTTTTAGTTCTGTCCCTTGCGCTTTTAATTGGTTCCATCGGCCGACGAAATCACTCCATGTCTCTTGCAGTGATTTATCCCCACCTTCTTTCGCCACATAGAATCCAAGAGTTTCTATCGCAATATCTGCTTTGGTTTCTGTAGCTTGGAAGCGCTCGCCATCCGACGGATTCGTACGAGCACTTTCCAAAAGCGTCCGATGCAGTTCCAGCGTGCGTAAAAGATCGCCTGCTGTACGAACAGCCGCCAAACCATCAATCTGCTTCCGAACAGCAGATAGCGAGGCGCGGGTGTCGATAACGGATTGTCCAGTCAACACGAGCAATGGCACGAGCACTACAATGCCAATCAACGCAAACTTACCCAAGAACGATAGCCGATTTAACAATAATATCCCTGGTTTTAAGCCAAGCGACCCGAAAGACCGCGACCATCGAATGAGAAAAACAAATCGTTTTATAGCAAAGATCCCCCTTCTTTTCAATATCGAATAAATATAATTTTTCCGATAAATTTACTGTGTTTTGGATTCTAACATGAAGATTTTACCATGTCAACAGTTGGAAATCATAAGAATTCGGCCATTAATCATGCCCTCACTTTTTTTGTTGACAGATGTTTCCTTCGATGCTAGATTAATTCCAACACAATACCAAGTAAACACATAGGAATTAAATTGTAATTGGTTTTGCCAAAAATTTAAGCAGTAAAGAGAGGGGTCATTATTTATGGGGAACACATTCGCTTGGAAGCCGCTTTTAAAACGAACATCGTTATTTTTCGTGCTGTCTGCACTCGTTGCTAGTACAGTGGCGTGCGGAGGCAAGGAGACATCGACACAGCCGGCTACCACGGCGGCAGCTACAGCAGCGGCCAGCGCCAAACCGGCAGGGGGCAAATCCTACGAGCTGCTCAACGTATCGTATGACCCGACGCGGGAGTTATATGAAGCGTACAACAAAGCGTTCGCTAAGCAGTATGAGGAGAAGACTGGCAACAAAGTGACAATCAAGCAGTCTCATGGCGGTTCCGGCAAGCAAGCCCGGTCCGTCATCGACGGTATCAAAGCCGACGTGGTTACACTGGCGCTGTCCGGAGATATCGATCCATTGGAGAAGGAAGGCCTGATCCAGCCGGGCTGGCAGAAGGAGTTCAAAAACAACAGCGCACCTTACACATCAACGATCGTGTTTCTTGTGCGCAAGGGCAATCTGAAAGGCATCAAAGACTGGGATGATTTGGTGAAACCGGGCATCGAGGTCATTACGCCGAATCCGAAAACATCAGGCGGCGCGCGCTGGAACTACATTGCAGCCTGGGCGTACTCGCTGGGCAAAGGCAACGGTGAAGCACAAACCAAAGCGTTTATCGGCAGTCTTTACAAGAACGTCAAAGTGCTAGGCACTGGCGCCCGCGATTCAACAATAACATTTGTTGAGCAGGGGATTGGCGACGTGCTGATCGCTTGGGAGAACGAAGCCTTGTTATCCGTTAAATCCGAACCGAACAAGTATGAAATCATCTATCCGTCCGTCTCCGTCCTTGCTGAGCCGCCAGTCGCGATCGTAGATAAAGTTGCGGATAGCAAAGGCACGCAGGAAGTTGCCAAAGCGTATCTCGACTATTTGTACAGCGATGAGGGCCAAACGATTGCAGCGGAGAACTTCTACCGTCCGTCATCTGAGGCGATTGTGAAGAAATATGAGTCAAAATTCCCGAAACTTAAGCTGGTAACGATCAATGACGCGCCATACGGCGGTTGGGCGAAAGTGCAAACCGTTCATTTTAATGACGGGGGAGTCTTCGACCAGATTTACAAACCGGCAGCCAAATAAAAGGGGCTAACCACATTATGCGAACAGGTTGGAAAAATAAAAACATACTCCCCGGATTCGGCGTCACCATGGGCTTTACCCTGCTGTACTTGAGCCTCATCGTGCTAATCCCGCTATCTTCGCTCATTTTGAAAACGGCGACGATGCCGTGGGATCGTTTTTGGGAAATCATCACCGACCCGCAGGTTGTCGCTTCGTATAAGCTGACGTTCGGCGCCTCGCTCATCGGAGCTTTAATCAACGCCGTCTCCGGCTTCATTGTAGCCTGGGTGCTAGTGCGATACCGTTTTCCGGGCAAAAGAATTCTGGACGCGCTGGTCGATATGCCCTTCGCACTTCCTACAGCCGTGGCAGGCATCGCTTTAACGAGTCTGTACTCAAGCAAGGGCTGGATCGGGTCCCTCCTGGATCCGTATGGCATCAAAATTGCTTTCACGCCGCTGGGTATCATTATCTCATTAACATTTATCGGGTTGCCTTTCGTCGTGCGGACGGTGCAGCCTGTCATTGAAGAACTCGGGGCTGATACGGAGGAGGCAGCAGCGACTCTCGGAGCCGGACGGCTGCTTACGTTCCGGAAGGTGATCTTGCCGGAACTGCTGCCGGCCCTCTTGACCGGGTTCGCCTTGGCGTTTGCCCGAGCGATCGGCGAATACGGCTCAGTCGTATTCATCGCTGGCAACATCCCGATGGTCACGGAGATTACGCCTCTGCTCATCATGACTAAGCTCGAACAATACGATTACACTGGCGCTACGGCCATTGCCGTCGTTATGCTGGTCGTCTCGTTCCTGCTGCTGTTGCTCATTAACTTCGTGCAGTGGTACGCAAACCGCAAAGTCATCTCAAACTGATCGGGACCCTAAGTAAAAAGGGGAGGAACCGCAACATGGCGGGAGTTGTAACGAATATTAAAGCAGACAGTCGTACGGCAGAACGGCCGAAGCATGTGACCGAAGCCCCTTGGGTGAAGTGGACGCTAATTGGCATAGCGCTTCTGTACATGACTCTTCTGCTGGTACTTCCGTTAATTACTGTTTTTGTGCAGGCATTTAAAAAGGGCCTCGAAGTCTACCTCTCTGCCTTCACTGATGAAGCGGCGAGACACGCCATTACCTTAACGCTCAAAACGGCAGCGATTGCCGTGCCCATGAATATTATTTTTGGCGTGTGCGCCGCATGGACCATCACTAAATTCAAATTCAAGGGCAAGAACGTGCTGATCACACTGATCGATCTGCCCTTCGCTATTTCACCCGTTATTGCAGGCCTCGTTTTTGTGCTGCTATTCGGGGCCAAAGGCTGGTTTGGACCATGGTTGAACGACCATGATATCCAGATTATTTTTGCACTGCCGGGCATCGTACTGGCAACAGCCTTTGTTACCTTCCCGTTCGTAGCGAGGGAGCTAATTCCCGTCATGCAGACACAGGGGGTGCAGGAGGAGGAAGCAGCGGCGACGCTGGGCGCCAAGGGCTGGTACATTTTCTGGAAAGTTACGCTACCGGGCATCAAATGGGGATTGCTGTATGGCATCATCCTGTGCAACGCGCGAGCAATGGGCGAATTCGGTGCGGTGTCGGTCGTATCCGGGCATATCCGCGGGGAAACGAACACGATTCCGATGCACATTCAGATTTTGTATCAGGAATACAAATATGCGGCGTCGTTCGCTTTTTCAACCTTATTGGTCGGACTTGCGCTGGTCACGCTGCTGGCCAAATGGTTCCTGGAGTGGAAACAGGGACAAACGGAGACATAGTACCCGTTATTCCCGGCTTTGAAGTTTTGATAACCGCTCAATGTCTCTTCTAACTTGGTCTTCTGAATTCAGGAAGATAACAATATTAAATATTTTCCTATAAATGCAACTATTTGGGTTTAGCTTCGTCTAACCTTTGATTGGAAAATTTTAGGTATATTTAAAGAGTGGGGATTGCATGATCTTCTTGCTGTAATTCTTTGATTAGTCCTGCAGGGGAGAGAAAAAAATGAAATTAAAAACAACGTTACGAGCAGCGCAATCATACCGGGTTATGATACTAGCCTCTGTTTTAACACTTGGGCTCGGAGCACAAGCCCAGGCGGCGTTCGAGAATAAATCGGAGGCCGCTGAAGCTCCGCCTGTTGCCATTACCGTGCACGACCGCCACAGAATTGCTTACAATTCAGAAGGGACGTTTTGGTACTGGGAACCAACAGCAGATCTTAGGGAACCAAAGATTATGCAAGGCTTGGGTGATTTTACTGCAGTAACCGCCGGTCCGAATACGAATAACCTAATTTTGAGGAAGGACGGGACTGTATGGGAATGGGGTAGAAAGTACATCTATACTGATGGCAATAATGGAAGATCGGAATTCCCAGCTCCGAAACAAATTAAGGGGCTTTCTGATATCTCCAAAGTCTCGGTCCTTCACAGTGTAGATGCAGCTCTTGATAAGGATGGCTCCGTATGGGTATGGATTACTCAGCCTGAAAGCAGCGATCCCGTAAAACTTGAAAATATAACAAAGGCTAAAGATATTGGTATTGCCAACGATGGAGTGCTAATTCTTAAGGAGGATGGCACGGTATGGAATTGGGTCCCGTACAGCAGCACTGGAGTTCCGCTACAAAGCTACAACGCTTATAAAATCAATGAACTGGACAATATCGCCGCATTATCGTCTGGTAATTCCCTACATACTTTTGCTATTAAGAAGGATGGGACCGTTTGGGGATGGGGGGATAACGGGGATGGTGCACTTGGACTTCCATCTTCCATTCACAATTCGTATCACCCCGTCCTCATCGATAGCTTAACCGATGTTGAATCCATTAGTACTGGATTATATACGACTGCAATTGTTAAAAGGGACGGAACCGTTTGGGTAGTCGGACTTACAATTGGAGATCCGTCCGTCACCTATTCATTTACACCAAAAATAGTTGATGGACTTGAGAATGTAGCCTCAGTGACATTAGGTGACGAATATGCGCTAGCCTTGACGAGAGACGGCAAACTTTGGTCATGGGGAAATATTAACGGGGGCTACGATTACTCTGAGAAGCCGATCCCTGTGTTATTACCGAATAAAGATGGCAGCAAGGGTCAACGACAGCCGACTAAGCCCGAACCTGCTCAGCCAATATCCACACCACAGAAAACATATAACAACCAAAATATCGGTATTAAACTTAACGGTACATACCTGAATATCAACCCTAAAGCGATGATTGTTGACGAGAACACATTCATCCCGCTACGCGGCGTTATTGAAGCCATAGGAGGGAAAATCACTTGGCTGAATGAAACACAGTCGATTACCATCGATAAAGGAAATGCTTCAGTAAATCTAAAAATCGGAAGCAAAGAAGCCCTTGTTAATGGTAGCTCTGTCACATTAGCTGTCGCTCCATTCATCTCAGATGCAGGTTACACCTATGTACCGCTTCGATTCGTTAGTGACACATTAGGAGCTAAGGTTAATTGGGATGCAGAAAACTGGTCTGCGATTTTAAATGTTGAGTAATGTACTACAGTCACTGCTGAAGGCGGCGAAGGAAAATAACTGGAAAATCTCCCGCTAAATTGCTCGAAAGATGACCTTGCAGGGAAAATAGAAGGAAAAACTCCCGTTAATCTGACCAGATTCAGTGGATTCTCACGAAATCGGTGCAAATAGAGGGAGTTTTTCCAGCTAAATGGATCTGACAAGCTTCTGCAGTCAAAATAGAGGAAATTTTTCCCTTTCAAGGAAACAAAAAAAGACCGCACTCTCTACGAAATGTAGAAAATGCGATCTTTTATTTATTGCCTTTGCTTCAAAACAACGTGCTTATTCCAGATAGAATGCTCTGTAGATGAACACGGCTGCTTCTGCTCTTGTTGAATTCGCAAGAGGGTTTAGCTTGTTTTGATCATCGCCTTTTACTAATCCTTTTTGTACAAGTGCTGCAAGATCAGCTGTGGCGTAGTTCGAGATTAGAGATTTGTCAGCATATGAATTTAGTTGTGACAATGCACCTGCCGCTTTCAATTGATCTAATGCTCTCAGAGCTCTCGCTGTAATAACGAACATATCTTGTCTTGAAATGTTCTCATTAGGATTGAATGAACCCTTCTCGTCACCTGTAATAATGCCAAGCTCCTTCGCAATCCCCACACCGTTATGGTAGTAATCTGTAGATTTAACATCTGGGAAGTTTGATTTGAACTCCGCACTTAAACCTAAAGCTCTGACTAATAACAAGGTGAAGTCTGCTCTTGTAATGTTATTTGATGGTGCATAAGTTGTAGCTGAAGTACCGTTAATGATGCCTCTCGCTGCTAATACTTCGATTTCATTTTTAGCCCATGCAAAGTTGCCTAAATCAGCGAATGTTTTGTGATCGTAAGCAACAGCATATTGACTAAAGTGATTCGTAGTAAATGTTAATAGCTTCGTCACTGAATCATATTTACTGCTTGCCATTGGGGTTGCTTTGCCGTTGCCGTCAATGTACCATGCAATAATGAATTGATCATTTGCAAGCTCAGCTGCTGTTGCATCATAAGCAATGGATACAGTAACTGAAGCTTTATCATTGCTCCAACCAATCGACTTTCCATCAATTGATAGATCGATATTGAATACTGGGCGGTCACCAATCGTTGCACGTAGATCGGCTGGTAGTTCTGATGAATCGACTTGGTTAGTTTTTAATGAAACTTGATGTGCATTACCTAATTGCGCATCAGTTAACATGTTGCCAGGAATCCCTACAGTAATCCCGGACATTTGGAAAGAAATTTCTGCATTTGCATTCCCTGATGATTTAAATATATCAGTCGGAATAGAAATTTCAACTTTCTTCGATCCATTTGTTTCTGCCCTTAAATCAATGTTATACCTTTTCTTACTATTACTGTTTGCTGGCAGATTAGCTAAAACATTATTCAACGCTTGATTTACCGTTACATTCGTTACACCAGTAGCATTATTCGTCTCTACTTTGTGAGTAACTGGATCTGTACTTGTACCTGTACTTGTACCTGTACCTGTACCTGTACCTGGATCTGTTCCTGTATCTGTACCTGTTCCTGGATCCGTTCCTGTTCCTGGATCTGTTCCTGGATCTTCACCACCATTGTCTGTCCCAACCACTGCTGCCTTAAAGGTGCTGATGGCTGCTCTCAATGCATCTACAGCCGCATCCACTTGGTCTTGAGATTGATTGGCTGCATCCAACACGATTGCATCAGCTTGAGCTATCGCACTTCCTAATGCTTCTCTAGCATCTTTCGGTGCTTGCCCCGCTGCGTTTCCTTCTGGATGATCCGTTAAAAGTTTGTTCGCGTCAACTATTGCCGCAATTAATGCCGTAACATCTGCTGGATCTGCTGGATCTACTGGCACCACTGCTGCCTTAAAGGTGCTGATGGCTGCTCTCAATGCATCTACAGCCGCATCCACTTGGTCTTGAGATCGATTGGCTGCATCCAACACGATTGCCCTGGCTTGAGCTATCGCACTTCCTAATGCTTCTCTAGCATCTTTCGGTGCTTGCCCCGCTGCGTTTCCTTCTGGATGATCCGTTAGAAGTTTGTTCGCGTCAAGTATTGCTTCATTTAATGCCGTAACATCAGCAGGAGTTTGATTAACTTCCAATGACACAATTTTGATGCTATCGATGACTATTGTTGCGCTACTATCAGTACGCAGTTGAATGAATGAACTAGCTGTACCTATGACATTATCACCAGCATTAGGTTCGATAATAATTGTAGTTCCAGCAATTGTACTTGGTTTCGCCTCATACACTTTGGATTTACTACCGTGCACAGAGTTTGCTGCACTTGTACCATTATTATCAACATATACTTGGAACAATCCAGCATCAGATCCGCTAGAAACTTCAATCATAATCTGGTAAGGCTTACTTAGGTCGAATGCTCCCCCAGGTGTAAACGTTGGTGTAGTTGCTATGGAACTCAAAGCACCTATCGCAATTCTTCCACCTTTGACTAGGCTCAACAAGCCATCTTCAGCTGTTACATTTCCGCCTGTCTTGATATACATTGGACTCGTATCGTTACCAGGCAATGATTTATACCCAGGTGTAAATAGGTTACTTGAAGTTGCCCCAGTAAAATCATCATAGAATATGACGTCTAGATCATTTCCTGGCTCGCCATCACCTGGATCTGTTCCTGGAATACCTGCCTTTACATTTCTATATTGTATTGGTTTTATGCCTCCATTCGATGTTTCCCCTCTAAAGAAAGTTATGTCTTTCGCTGTTGGATCATACAAAGGTGCGCCTGCAAGATAAAGCTGGCCGTTTATATACACATCAACCAACTTGGCATCCATATCCACTACAATTCTGACGTTATACCAAACGTTGTGGCCCAATACGAGCAAATGATTCGTATTCGTCTCGCCGCTCCCGTTTTTAACCGAGTAGTATAAGTTTCCGCTTTGGCTGTCTACACTAAGACTTACTGCAACCTTCCCGTCAGAATCGAGTAATCGGATCGGTTTGGAATTCTCCGGCGGAGCCTCTTTAAAATCGATATCGAAAACAAATTTACCTAGGAAGGGCGACTTGGTAGTGCTTTTGGTCAAATCCTTCGTTACTACCGTCGCTAAATTACTGTTCGAATCCTTTAGGAATAGAGACATCGAGCCTTTATTAGAACCGTCCACATCTCCACTTAAAAATTTAACAAAATTCACGCCAACAGAGGAGCCGGGTGTGCCCGTTACACTTTCGACATATCCGTATTCTTCAATAGGCGTATCTTCCGTTACACGATCAAATTGATCATTTACAACCCAGTTAACACTAGGAACGATGATGGCCGCAACGGCTGTATCTTCAATTGCCGCCGATTTAGCGCTCATTCCAAAATAATTGACCGCTTGAACCGTAAAGGAATAGGTTGTGCCTACATCAAGGCCGCTAAAAAGATAGGTTGGGTCTTTAATATTAGGGATTACAGTTAACTGATTTGTTGCTTTATTGGTTATAGCTACAGAATAGCTTTCCGCATTTGGCACTTCACTCCATACCACTTTAAATGACCGGTCAAGCCTTTGAAGCGTAGGCTTTGAAGGTACTGCGGGTATGGCAGCTTTCATAGTTTCTAGATTGCTTTCTATACTTACAGCTTTATCACTAAATGCAGTTACCGAAGCATAATACGTAGCACCCAGCTCAACCGATCCTACCGGAAGGGTGACAGAAGGCACATTTGTACTCTTTTCAGTAAAAGGTCCAGCAGGAGATGTTGCATATTTGACCATATAATGGGTTGCACCTTGTACACGATCCCATTCCAGGTCAATACCGCCTGTCTTAAACGTATTTTTAATATTCGAAGGCGTCTCCAATGTAGAAATAGTAAATACGGGCTTCTTCTCCACACCTGCTAATTTTTCAATATCTGCTTTTGCATGATCCGCATTATCAAGTGTATAGGTGTAATTCGGAATCGTTTCTGGATAAAAGCTCCAGCTATAGGGTAGTCCTCTATTCGGTACGTTAGCTGCATCCTCATAAGTTGCGTCTAACAATTCGTCATATTGCCCGCCGGTTCCCACGATTTTATTCGTATTTGTTACCTTCATCAATCCTAATGGATCATTGGATAATAAATTGTTAAGGCCCTTATCTAATGGACTTCGTGAATACATCGCAACAATCGGCACATTTTCAAAATAATTTCCTTCTAATAGCACTTGAGCTTCAGAAGTACTTGCCGCAGCGTAATTAATAATGTCGGAGTAGTAATTATTATAAACATGTACTTTACCGAATCTGACTCTAGGATGTCTCTCCTGTGTACCTTCAAACCAGTTATGGTGTATGGTAACACTGAGCTTTCCTCTGTCTGAACTAGTTGCACTCCAGCCTGACCCAATTAACATCGTTTTCTCATGTTTCGAGTATCGATTCCACGCCATGGTAACAAGGTCGGAGGCCGATTTAATATCTGTCAAACCATCCTTGGCGTTGGAAAAGTCATTGTGCTCGAAATAAATATTTTTGGAGCTTTGTATATCTACTGCTTTCGTAAGAAGGGCATTTTTCATAGTTAGGTTTCTAACAATGACATTGCTGCTAGCTTTAAAAACAAAACCGTAACCGTCAATTACCGCATCATTGCCTAAACCTACAATCGATACATTATGCACATCTTGAAGAGTAATATCAGCGGAACCTTTGAGCAAGCCTTTCACATAAATGGTTAGGTAAGGAGACTTGGCAAGGGTGTTGGTTGTATCTTTACGTGCGTCAATCTTCGCTTTCAACTCTGCGTATGTGGTCACTAGAACATAATCCGTTCCAGGGTCCCCTCCTGTTGTACCAGCACCCGTTGCAGCCCAGCCATCAGCCGGATTGTATGCATTTGTTTTTTGGGATACCTCATGTGAGAAATCACTTTCAATGCTGCCATTCTTGGCTTTGATCTTAAAGAAATAGGTTTGATTGCCCTTTAATTTCTCACCATTCGAAAAGTGAACCTCAAAAACCGTACTTTTCACATCCGCCTCAGCCAGCACATATGAACCTCCAGCCGAATCGGCCTTGTAGATGTCATAGGCTTGGGCGTCAGCAACACGTTCCCACGCAAGGGTTACGCTGTTAAAACCCGGGGCTGCCTGAATAGCTGCGGGAGGATCCAAACTCAAATCTGACTCTGGGAATGTGAACGTTACACTTGGTCCATGCCCGGTCCATTTTCCAAAGGTCACCTGATTCCGCGGAAGTTCGGTATTTTTTGTACCGGTAAAGCCTGTGGAGCCGCCAAGTCCGCCTGCTCCGGACGCGTATTTCAGAATCTCGCTTCCCGCTTCCACCGAGATCGTATAAGGAGTATTAGGAAGAAGTCCGGCAGTGGAAAGCACATAAGTATGTTGACCCGGTTTAACGGTTGGTTTCGCGTTTGCTTGAACGGCTCCACCGTCCACCGGCACGCCGTTAATCAAGATGCGGTAACCGGCAAATCGTGCGGTATCGCCATTGGAATAATCCGTTACGTCTTTTTCGTCCCATGTGAGGGTCATATCTTCCCCGATCCACCTGCCGCCACTGACGGAAAGCTTGCTGCCGGGAGCCCACGTCGGAATCTGCATTAAGGTGCCGGGAACGGTGGTAATCGTAATCGGACCCGCCACTGGGCCTTCCTGTCCAACCCAATTGACGGCTTTCATCGTAACATCATAGGTCACGCCATCATCCAGCCCCCACAGTGAATAACCTGTCCGGCTGGAGTTGTCAAAATAGGCTTTGAATGTACGGGTAGCATATTTTGGATCTTGCGGTTTTGCCGTTAGTTCGTAATAATGCACGCCGTAGACAGCATCGGTTACGGCATTCCAAGAGAAATCCTGCCAGGAAATGCCCGTAATGTTTGCAGCTTTAACTTTAAAATTCGGCGATGCTGTCGAGACTGTGGATGCACCAAACGTTGCATCATTCGTAGTTACCGACGCCTCCAGCAGTCCGCCAAAGGAAGCGTTCGCACCAGTCGTCTCCGGTCGGACCGCAATTTTGTAGCTGGTTTTTGGGCGCAGCGCGATTTTCGTGGATTCCGACACCGATCCCGATCTCATTACAATGTCTTTTTGCTGATAGCCATGACCATCCAGCATATCAACCAACACGGCGTACTGCGTCGCATTATCGATAGCGGGCCAGTCTAAAGTGACATTATAAGTATTGGCCGTCACGGTGAGTGCGCCACTCCCATTCAGCGCATCCGGCTTACGGTTTGTGGTCCCAACGCAATTCTCGATCGTGACGTTCTTGCTGTTGGTGGTGGTAATGGCTTTTTGAAGACCTGTAATGTTGCGGAACGTAACATCCGACATGCCGTTTATCGCAATGTTACCACCATTTGCTCCTGGAGTTAGGATCTTGATATCCTCAAACGTGAAATTGCGCAGCACCGGGCTTAAGGCATAGGCGGAGCTGCCGGGTGCCGCTGTGTTAATCAGCGGTATATTAGAGTTTGACACCGTCATATTGCGTACCAGCACGTTTTCGAACGTCAACGGCAGGTCGCTTTCCGGGCCGAAGGCCGTGCTGGCGTTACCGTCGCTGTAGGATGTGTCAATCACAATCGTGCTGTTGCCACCGCTCGAATAATTGACCGCATTGTCGCGCACGACAATATTGCGGATACCGCCGCCGGTCGTCGCGCCGGATTTCATACGCAAGACGCCATTACTTCCGGTTTCGCTCGTATTATATACATTCTCTTCCGCAACCAGATCACCGATCCAGCCGCCGGTATGGCTGCCCATCGCCAACAGGCCGCCATGGCCGTTTCGAATAAAGTTATTGAAAACACGACCCTCTCCGCTTGCCACTTTGTCAGTCAAATTGCGTACGACCGTACCCTGACCGGCTGCAAAGTTGATGACGTCGTCACCGGTATCCCAAAAGCTGTTCATGACCTTAAGATCAAGGCAGTCGCCAAACTCGACACCGTCGCCGTTGTTGGCGTCGAACATCATCGTAACAATGCCGTTCACAGTAATCTGCTCGGACTGATAGTTGACGATTCCGTGGAAGGCGGGATTATAGAAGGTCAGTCCCTCGTAATACAGGCCATGCACACCGCGCGCTACCGTCAGGTTAGGACGGGCATTGTAGAATTGCGATGCAGCGGCATTCGGGGTTTGATCCTGACGCGACTGCCACATCGCATCAGCCGCGAGGATGCCTCTCACAGCGGTGGAATCAGTTGCGCTATTATTATCAACAGTGGTGTTGCTGCCTCCCTGGTAGTTCGGCAATCTCCAACCATTTCCGGAAGGATCTGCGAACCCGGGAGATGGGTCCATCGCCGTTTTGGTTTGTAAGCCATCTCCAACATTCTTCCATCCGTTTCCATCTACAGCGCCCTTGCCGACGATGCGGATGTTCTCCAAGGAGCCAGTGTCCCAGGATACCGCATTCAACAGGCCATATGTCCGGATATCCTGTGAATACGGATAGACCAGAAGGCTGCGCGGATAGTGGTCAAAGACAGGAGAGCCGAGCAGTACAGCCCCTTCTTCAATTTCGAGGGTCATATTGCTGTGCAGAAACAATGAGCCGCTTGTATAATACCAAGGCTCAGCATTGTTTCCGCTTCCCTTCAATACAACCTTGCCGCCCACAGGGGTAGCGTCGATCGCAGCCTGAATCGCCGCGGTGTTGTCTTCGATTTTTTTTATAACTGTTGCATTATTGTTTGCGCGCCGAATTTTATAGTCGGCATTGACGCCAGAAGTAGAGGTAATATAGGTTGCGCCACGATCGGCGGCGTCTATGACGATAGGTGTAGACGCCGTTGAAAAGTTAAGCGTCGCACTAAAAGATGACGTTGTCTTGTCGGCGTAAACGGCCCGTACCTTAAATTCATAATTCGTCTTGGGTGCTAAGCCGGTCGCCGTAAAGGAAAGGATACTGATCCGATGATGCTGCGTACTCAATTTCTCGTAAAATGTGTCCATATACGTATTGACATAGGAATAATTCTTTTTAAAATTATCGCTTGCAAGACCGAGACTGTTTCCATCCCGGAATACCTCATAGTCCACGATTTTTACTGCACTTCCATAATAATCGTCCGGCTTTTCCCAGGTAAGTACAATTTTTGATTCATCAAATGCTAATGCAGGCACGGATAAGTTTTGCGGCGCCCCGGAATTGCTGCCCGCCGCTTGAACAGGCATTGCCGGAAATAAACCAACCAGCAGAGCCAGTGAGAGCAACAAGCTGCAAATGATATTAGCTTTCTTCTTCATTTTCGTTTCCTCCTGCTGTTAAAATTGTTCCTGTACTGCGGGAAAGATTGTATCATTTCCCCACATTCCCCTCTCATATTTATTTAGATTGCTACTATATACAGTTACTATTAAAACGCTTTCAGAGTATAACAGGAATAATCATTAGCTCACATTTTTGTGGTAAAGCCTGTATTTCCGGGCAATTTGTTCGGAATATAAGATAAGGACACCTTTGGTTACGGATGAAAAAGCGGTCGCTTGTTCGCTGAGTTCGCGATCTTAATGCGTGGGCAAACCTATACAAAAGAAAAAAGCACCCTTACGAGTGCTTCTTTCTTTGTATGGAGGTGAACCGTGGTGGGTCAAATCGACAATTAGCACAACCACCCATTGCCGTCGGATTCACCATCAAAGGCGCTGGCAAGGTATTTAAAGCTTTGAGAACGCCGTGAATAAAATTCAACATGAAGGTGCATTATATGAACGCATTTATGGAAATACCAAAAATTTCTGCGTTTTCCAAAAGAAAAATCCTATCATTTCAACCGCCTGTAATCGTACAATACCCCACCGCGATTCAGAACACGGATGAACTAACAGAGATTATTCTATGAAGAGGTGCTTTTATGACACAGCCAATGGACTCAAGAGTTTCTAGTAGAAATTATCCCTTAATAACGGCTATTTTATGTTGGGCGGGGATGGTCGTGATGTCAAGTCTTTACGTTACGATTCCGCTGGTGTCATTATTCTCGGATATCTTTGGTGTATCCTCTACGCAAGCTGCGTCCGCGGGAAGCATTTTTTCTTTAGGATTTGCTATAGGATGTCTGATTTATGGCGCATTGTCTGACAAATACGGTCGTAAGAGAGTTATTTTTATTGGACTGGTTGCATTAACTGTTATTTCTTTACTGCTTGGTCTTGTTGACAGCTTCCCTTTAATAATAGTGCTTCGTGGATTGCAGGGTGCTGCGGCGGCGACTTTTTCTCCAGTTGCTCTGGCTTATACGGTACAAATGTTTCCACCGGAAAAACGGGTGACTACAATCGGGTTTATCAGCACAGGATTTATGGTTGCTGGAATCGTAGGTCAGGTCGTCAGCGGTCTCGTCAGTGAGCACTACGGATGGAATGCGATCTTTTATTTACTTGCTATCGTCTATGCGATTACCGCATTTCTCGTGTTGTCGATGCTGCCTAAGGAAGATACCACTCAGGCGCCTTCCAGCATTTTGGAACCGATCAGGAACATGGGCAAAGTATTTGCCCAGAAAAACTTGGTGTTTTCTTACTTGATATCATTGGTATTGCTAATGTCCTTTGTGAACATGTCTTCTGTTCTGGGAACGTATTTAAGCAATTCAACGTTTGGACTAAGCAAACAAGAGATTCTATACGTACGCTCATTTGGCATATTGGGCATGTTGGTTTCTCCATTTGCAGGACGGCTTGCTCGGGGTTTTGGTGCACTAACCCTATTGCGAGGCAGTTTGATCTTGGCTGTACTTGGTCTTGCCTCAATAGGATTCATATCTAATCTGCCGTTACTAATAATTATGATGCTTGTCTTTATAGTAGGGATTGCAATTACAGTTCCTTCGCTCGTTGGACTTGTTGGACAAATGGCTGGAAAAATGGCTGGCATAGCGGTATCTGTAAATACATTTATTCTATTCGCAGGAACGAGCTTCGGTCCCATCATGTCTGTTCAATTCATGAAGACAGGCAGTTTCTCACTGACCTTTATTTTACTGGCACTCGTGTTGTGTGTCGGATTGCTTGCTGCATTTTTGATCCGCATAAAAAGCCTAACGTAGGATGATCATTGGACATAACAATGCGGAGAAGAGATTCCAAGGTATGGTTATGATCTAAACCGGATGGCCGCTCCCAGCCAGCTTACCTGCAATACCTTGGTAGCATACCTGCAAAGAAACCAGACCCCATCCTCTTTCAACTGTTCCGATTCAGCGACTATCCATTGAAGCATGAATTTTCTCTCTCCCTTGCATTCGAGTTTGTAATGTGGCTTCCAGCGCTTCCCGAATGGAGGAATGGCGCATCATCAGCGGATGGAAATGCTCGTACGACAGCGACAGCAGCAAGCAAGTCGTTGCCGTAACAACCGTGGCCGTTCGCGGAATATGCTGCATGAGCGCTATTTCTCCAAAATGATCGCCGTCTTCCAAAACGGCAACTTTGCGTCGTTCCCCCGACTTTGAAGTGACGACGATCTCTACTTTGCCTCGCGCGATCAAGTAAAACTTTTCCCCCTGATCGCCTTGTTCCACGACCGCCTCGCCTGCTTCGAATTTCTCGGCAACAAAGAGCCGGGATATTTGATCCAATGCTCCTTGTTCAATCCCCTGGAAGAAGGGCAGCTGCTGCAAACGATCCGCCTGCACCTGCGCGCTTCCGCCTCCTCTGGACAGGACGAATCCCTGCTGCTTCTCCCACATTCGGCGATACACACCATCCTGTTCCATCAATTGTTCATGCGACCCTGATTCCGCTACCCGCCCTTTATCGAGAACGATGATACGATCGGACAACGCCGCATACGCGAGACGATGCGTCACGGAAATAATCGGTCTGCTGCGTCCAAGCGACAGGATCGTTTCATTCACAGATTGTTCGGTATCCGGATCAAGCGCAGATGTGGCCTCGTCCAGAAACAAAACGTTCGGACTGCGCAGAAGCGCCCGGGCCAGCGCAATCCTCTGCCTTTGACCGCCGGATAAATTATCGCCATGATTGCGAATAACGGTATCATAGCCATCCCGAAATCCGATGATCGTCTCGTGAATCCCTGCCGCCCGCGCAGCTTCCTCCATCTCTTCCTTCGTCGCATCCGGCTTGCCCACAACAATATTGTCCCGGATCGAAGCGTGGAACAGGATCGAGTCCTGAAAGACGATGCCCACTTGCCCAAGCAGCGAAGCATAACGGGCCTCCCGAATATCCCTTCCGTCATACAGAACCGCTCCGCTTTCCGGATCGGCAAACCTCAGCATCAGCTGGAGCACCGTGCTTTTTCCTGAGCCGCTGGCACCGACGATAGACGTATGCCCGCTGAGCGGTATACTCAGATCAAAATGCCGCAGCACAGGCTCCCCTGGAACATAAGCAAAAGTGACATCGCGCAGCTCGACATGCGTTCGGATAGTTGGCAGTTCCTGAACCCCCCGCTCCGTCACATCGGGTTTCCAATCCATCACTTGCTGCAAACGCTGCAAACTTGTTCGCGCCGCCAAGAAATGCGGCAGTACAGCGGATATGCCGTACATCGACTGACCAACCGTAACAAAAATCGAATTAAAGGCGATAAATTCGCCAATCGAGAGTCTGCCGTCGAAGGTCAAATAGCTGCCGTATGCGAGAATGATCGCCGTCAAAATCGAGATGGCAAGCACAGGCATCCGGTTCAAATTGGAATCGACGAAACTCCTTTTCACACCTATTGAAGCCATTGTATGAAGAATTCCTTCCACTTTCGTCAACATGCTTTGGCGCAAATCGAACACTCGAATAACCCGATATGCCTTCATGCTCTCATCAATCGATCCGTTGAACTGCTCAAGATGCCCATAATAGACATTGGCTAGCGCAAGCGAACGGTTCCTGAACATCCTGTAAGGTATGAATACTAAAATCGAGCCGCCCAGCGCCAGCAGCGTAAGCTTCCATTCCATCGTAAAAAGGATGCTTAGCCCAATCACGACGCTTAAGGCGGACAGCAATCCCCCGCTGAACGTCTGAAGCACGGCCGTCTTAATCACCGGAATATCTTCGGAATACCTGGCAAGAAGATCACCCACTTGAAACCGTTCATAAAAGCGATGAGACTGCGGCAGCATGTGCCGAAAAAGAGAGAGCCGGTAATCAAACAACATCTTGGCACCCAATTTGGCTTTGGCATAATCGCTGGAAATTCCGGCAATCACGTTAAGCAATCCCAGGGCAAGCAATACACCTACAATAATCGCCAGTGCCTCGATATCACGCGGCATCAGAGCTTTATCGATTAAATATTTATAGCTGAGCGAGGAAAAGTATTGGAACAAAAGGTCAAATAAGACTCCTAATACGATGAGGAAAGTAAAGAAGGGCGACGAGCGAATCGAAGTAAGTATAGTTTTCCATAGCACTTTTGCCAGTCTCCTTTATACGGTTCTTGCAATTTGCAAAACTAATATTATAGATTCACTTTAACGGATGAAACTACTGCGCAAACTGAAAAGAAAGCGCTTCACGTGAGGTTTGATTGAAAATTTCTGAACTGCGTGTCGAAACTTAGCACATCATCGGTTATAAAAACATGGCATTTATCCCATAACAATACTAAGCAGGAAAATCAAACAGATATACATAATTAATTAAAGGAATACAGAAGACAACACTTAGGAGGTAAACATGGGCAGATTAGTTCATTTTGAGATTCATGTCGATGACATGGAGCGTGCCAAGAAGTTTTATGGCGAGGTATTCGGATGGACATTTGAAGATTGGAGCAGTTATGCTGGAATGCCCTATTTTGGAGCTGTGACGGGTGATGCCAATGAAATGGGTATTAACGGAGCGTTAATGCAGCGCCAAGGTCCTTCCCCTGAACCTGGCAAGCCTTTGAATGGTTATGCCTGTACAATGGGAGTAGCGAACTACGATTCTACTGAAGCGAAAATTATTAACCATGGCGGCAAGATTGCCATGCCTAAGTACGCCCTTCCGGGTATGGCGTGGCAAGGCTATTATACGGACACGGAAGGTAATATTCTGGGTATTCATCAACCGGATAAGAACGCTAAATAAACTCCTTTTTTTATCGCAAAAACCCAGTCCGTATGCGGACTGGGTTTTGATGTTATGAGGGAGGTTACATACTCCCGTACAAAAATATGATCGTAGCGCGATTCGGCACCTTAGCTACCGCACCGCCTAAACCGTGTAAGAAAATGGAGACCCCAGAAGTAGGCGGTGATTCAATGTAACGCCGTATTGTCGCAATGGCAGCCTCGGGCAGCCGATGATAGACGTAGGGTCCGACACTTTTAAACGGAAAAGGAGTTGTTGGCGTAGTCTTCGTTAGCCTGAAAAGAAATGCTTGGATGAATGTGGAGGACTGTGAGAAAGTTTATTTTGTGTTATCCAAGGATAACGGATGTCGTGTCACTGTAATTCCCAAAATATATCTATCCCCTTAGATAGAATCGTGCTTTCATGTATTTAGATTTCATTCCGATGTTTATTACGTATCGTTTTAATTCGCTTTTTTTCTTTACATAATAACTCGTTTAGTTTTTGAACATGCTCTGAATTTGAAAGGCTGAACCGATATTTATTTAATAATTGTTGGATTATTTCGGTTGTTTCATCCGTTTCCTGTTGTTCCCTTAGGAGTAATTCATCGCTTGAGACTTCAAAAAAGTCTGCAAGTGCGTTTATTTCAGCGTAATTTGGAATCTTCTTCCCCTTCTCGAACGAAGAAAGCAAGGTTCTGTCAATATTAATAACGTTCGATAATTGTTGAATAGATAGCCTTTTATGATTCCTTAGTTTTTTTAACAATTTGTAGTTAAAAATATGCAACACCTTCACCTATAAATAAAATCATTCTTTTCTTAACAACGTATAGTTACCTTTCAATACCTCATCATTATATCACCAACTTACAAATTAAGGATATTGACAGAACACTTTTATAAAGGACAAGATATTGCTGTTTAACGCAAAAAGCCCCTTATGCTTGTTATAGCAGGGAAATCAAGAAAATCCCTATGGACGTACAGCCAATTCCCACCCACTGATTCCACGAAGGTTTTTCACCGCCTAGAAACACGCCCCAAAACAGAGTCACCACGGCAAACAAGGATGTTGCTGTAATCACAATAGAGGTATCCTCTAAGCCCAGCCCAAGGTTATAGCAAACTAGAGCTATTGCATCAAGAATGCCAACGATGATAATCAAACCTGCGTTCTTTTTATCCGGAAGTACTATACGCTTCTTAAAACATGCATACACAACAGGAAGCAAAATCGTGGCTTGCAGGCGACCGATCCAAACCGTTACCAGACCGCCTAAGGCTTCATGCGGATAGCGCAGTCCAAAGAACGCCGTACCGAGAAACAGCGCAGCAAAAATCGCCCAAACCGCTCCGCTCTCCAGTTTCTGGCCAGATCTGCTCTTCCCTCTATCAGATAAGACCAAGGTTGTAAGAACTATGCCGACTAGCGTCAGTACAATAGCTGCCAGTTTCACAATGCTGAGCCGCTCTCCAAACACAAAGGCCAGAATAACGGTGAAGACCGAGAAACTGGACGCGATAGGTGCAACGACGGAAGACTTGCCGGAAACCAGACCTTGATAAAGAAATAGAATACCGATCAAGTCCAGTGCCATCCACAAGCTGGCTGCCGCTACATGCGACAAAGAATTCAAGTTATGCCACTGTCCATACCAAGTCACCGCTGACGTCAGAAAGACAAAACCAACGACCTGCATGTAAAAAAGGGTAGAGAAAACCCCTGTATTTTTGCTTGCTTTACCTGCAAAAAAATCAGCTGTACCAAATGAAAAAGCCGACAGAAGTCCGAATAGTATGCCATTCAAGGAAGATTCCTCCTTTGCTATATAGTTGTTCAAGCAACTATTTCTTATGCAAATAAAATTATCATGAATTACTTGCGTAGTCAACAAAAAATCAAGTAAGATCTATAAAAGCGAAGATTCAGGAGGCATTACCTTATGCACCGACTAGAAGAAGAACAGTTGTCCGTATGGCGTGCATTTGTAAATGCACATGCATCCGTAATTGAACGAATTGAAAAGGATTTATCCGAGCAGCGGAAAATACCGTTGACGACTTACGATGTCTTGGTAGCCTTGTATCAATCCCCAAATAAAAAGCTCCGGATGACCGATCTTGCTAAAAAAGTGGTTATAACCCGCAGCGGTCTGACACGCGTTGTTGAACGATTGGAACGTGAAGGATTCGTAATAAGAGAACGAACGGAAGAAGATCGGCGGGGAGCTTTTGCCATTTTGACGCGGGAAGGTAAAAAGGCGTTTCTCGCCACATGGCCAACATATGCGGACGGGATATCGAACTATTTTCTCAACGTCCTAGACGAAGAAGAACGTACGATAATCGAGAGAGGGCTGTCCAAAGTATATCGTGCCCTGCAGGACGAACGCTGATCGACGAGCAGGAAGCGTGTTTACCCGCGCGGGCGAATCTATACAAAAGAAAGAAGCACTCTCTCGGGTGCTTCTTTCTTTTGTATGGAGGTGAGACATGGCTTGGAAAATCCACTATCGCCGCCGCGTGTATCGGGGTCGATACCCAAACTCAGGCTTAGTTCCCACGTTTCGGTTAATCCATCAAATATAAATCGCCAAACTCGTTAATATCTTTGGCTGTTGCTATTCCGCTGTTGTATTCCAGCCAACCTTTGCGACCGCTCCCGTCATTGTCATTCACAACCATGGAAAATTTCAATTTCGTTCCTTGCGTGATCAACGCAGTATCTGGGGTCAATTCACTCCAAGGAATTGCAAGTTCGTAGATCGTTTTCTGGCCTTGGCGTTTGACTGCTTCATGGATGTTGACGGAGCCATCGGTACTAAAGCTTTTCGGTGCAATCCAGCGCCAATTGGTCAAGTTCCCATTGTCATTCAGAGCAACCCCCATCTCGTGATATTCGAGAGGAACGCTTCCATCCGCATTGGCGAAACCAATCCCTAGCTGTATGCTATCTCCATTCCAGATCATACTACTGTCCGCTGGTTGAGAATGAACATCGTCAGTAACGTCCACCGCAACATATAAGTAGTTCGCGTCCCAGGATAAATAGCCGACTGCGCTGGCATCTTCTTTTCCTTTCCAATCGTTGATGGCAACGCCATTCACCTCGAAACTTACCTGATCCTGCCATTCATCCAAATTGCCGTCGATCGTTATTCGCTTCTGGATTTTATGAACTAGAAGTGCAGGAGACGAATCCTCCGTAATTTGCAGGAGCGTGCCTGAGGCGTTGAATCCTTTGAGGGTTCGTTTGCCTTTTGCCAGTTCAGGGATGGTGAACGTCTTGCTTTTCCCTGGTTCGAGCTGATCCACACGGATTGAGAATGTTCCTTGATTCGATTGCTCCGTTTCGTAAGTGACTTGCAGAGAGCCGTTGAACTCGCTTTTTGATGCGTTGGTAATTTGCAGATGAGTTTTTATTTTATGGTCTGTGGCATCCCAATAGGAATCGAAGCTTTCTTTTACAGGATCGACGACTTTAACGTTCATCGCAAAGCGCGGCTCAGGCTGTTGACTTTGATCTAGCGAGACGAAGATCGAATGATTCCCTCGATTCAAACCTACAGGAACTTGAACCCTTAGAGACTGGGTATCTTCATTTTTCCCTAGCGACCATTCATTAGGCAAATTAACTTTGATCTGCCCATTAACGGGATTGCGGAATCCTTCAGGCAATTGAATGTCAAAAGCATCGCCGGCAACGGCTTCGATACCGACTCTTTCCGGGAGCCATTCTGTCTTCGGACGACTCATGATGTTCCAGAGAAAGTGTGATGTATTTTCGACAATTTCGTCGAAATACTTTGCATTCTTATAATCGTGCCCAACACCATCCAAGGTGAACAACGTATGATAAATTCCGCTTTTTTCTAATAAATCGTTGAGTTGCAAACTCTGTTGGTATGGGATTAATTTGTCTATTGTCCCATGAATGATGAGAACGGGAGGCAGGTTTTCATGTGCGCTATTCATCAGTAACCCGCCGTAAATATCGATGATTGCAAATATCGGTTTTACGCTGGCAGGATTGAGATCCAAATATTCATTAGCAAAATTCATCGCTAGCTGGCCGCCAGCCGAATCCCCGCCTATAGCCAGATGTGCCGCGTCCAGCCCATAAGCTGTAGCGTTGTTGTTAATCCAGCCAATGACATCGGAGATATCCTCGAAAGCGTCAAAAACCGTATGTGTAAAGTCAGCAAAAGGATCGCTTTTCAGTCTGTAGTCCATTGAAAGAACGGCGTACCCTCGCTTGGCTAATTCCTTGGAAAATTGCTCCGCATCTGTTCTAGTTCCTTCCTTAAAACCTCCTCCATGAATGAAAATAAATACAGGTCTCATCTTGTTGTTATCACCCTCCGGCTCATATAAATCGAATTTCAAGGGTTCTTCGGCTTCAGTCTCATTCTTCTTAGTCGCATAGACGATACCACGCTTTATGTAAACATCGTACACGGGAGATAGATAATTGACGTTGCCTGGCTCGTTGTTAACCGTCGTATAGATGGGCGCTGCTTGGACCGGGGACACTTTCGAAATAGGGGCCTGCCGGCTAACGAATAGCCAAGCTCCTAGTACAATCACTAAAATCGGAAGAACGTAAATGAGCAGCCGCTTCATTATGACAACCTCCTCAAACTTGCAGTGTAACACCAATTTGATGTTTAGTTTAGATTTTCCTTAGTACTTTTACAATGATGTATTCCCCGGTAATTGAGTGCAATATTACGCAATTCCTGGTCACCCTACTTTGACAACTTGTGTAAATAACACAAAAGCAAAGACACCCTATCGGGTGTCTTTTGTTTTTGTATGTTCTTTTTTAGGATATTACAGGAACAATCCCGCTATTGTAGCTGACAATACACTGACCATCGTTGCCCCGAACAGCAGTTTGAGACCGAAACGGGCCACAACATTGCCCTGCTTCTCATGCAATCCCTTTACTGCTCCGGAAATAATGCCGATGGACGAGAAATTCGCGAACGACACTAGGAACACCGAGACGATGCCGATCGTACGTGCGGACAAAGTCGTATGCTTGCCGAGATCAAGCATCGCCACGAATTCGTTGGAAACCATTTTCGTCGCCATGATGCTTCCCGCTTCCACAGCTTCCTTCCAGGGTACCCCCATCACGAAAGCAAAAGGCGCAAAGATATAACCGAGAAGCTGTTGGAAGGATATGCCGAAGACGCCAGTGAAGATGCCATTGACCATAGCGATCAGCGCAACAAAGCCGATCAGCATCGCCGCGACAACGATCGCCACCTTGAACCCATCCATAATGTATTCACCCAGCATTTCAAAAAAAGACTGCTTCTCTTCATCCAGTACTTCCAAAATATCCTCTTCTCTCGAAACCGAATACGGGTTAAGGATCGAAGTGATAATGAAGCCCCCGAATAAGTTTAACACGAGTGCGGTAACAACATACTTCGGATTAATCATTTGCATGTATGCGCCGACAATTGACATTGAAACTGTTGACATAGCGGAAGCGCATAGCGTATAAAGACGATGCTTCGGCAGCATGCCGATCTGCTTTTTGACGGAAATGAATACTTCCGATTGCCCTAGAATGGCGGATGCGACCGCGTTATAGGATTCCAGCTTGCCCATTCCGTTGATTTTGCTGAGCACCAGACCGATATATTGAATAATGAAAGGCAAGATCTTTGTGTACTGCAAAATCCCTATGAGAGTGGATATAAAAATGATCGGGAGCAAAACCGACAAAAAGAATGTCATTTGGCCTTCATTGACAAGACCTCCGAACACAAAATCAACGCCTTCTCCCGCATACGCTAGCAGCTTCTCAAACAACGAAGCAAAGCCACCAATAAGGATCTCGCCGACGGCGGTATGCAGCAAGGCAAATGCAAGCAGCGCCTGCAGGACGATCATGATGAAAAGCGGCTTGTAGCGGATGTTCCGGCGGTCACTGCTTACCGCATACGACAGACAGAACACGACTAACACTCCCAGTATAGCGATTAAGTATCTCATGATGTCTAATTCCTCCGATGTGAATGTACTTTCATTATTCCTTTCTTAAGCGCTCTTATCCCATTTCCTTTAAAAGAGCTCAGCCAAAAATAAAAACCATCGAATGACTTCGATGGTTTCCTACTTATCGCAGTGCTCAGACCTAAGGCATTGCCACTTCAATCCACGTAAGCGCCACAAGTCACATTCACAGCCGCGGCGGTGATGCATCGAGCGCGATCTGATGCCATGAGAACCGCCATTTCCGCGACTTCGGCCAAACTCGGCATCCGTTTAAGCATGGTGCTCTTAGCGTTTTCCTCCAAGATCTGCTCAAAGGTTACTCCTGCACTTTCCGCAAGGAGTTTCATCGCTCCCATCACACCTGGAGTATCTGGCGAACCCGCAGAAACCAGTTCTTACACAGTGCGCCTTCGCAAGTCGAGTTATATAGCTGGTCAATGATTCTACATATCCGGAATTTAACCCAATCGGTTGAAGGGAATACAATCTGCTTACTGGTTTTGAATCAAATTCCTCATCTACAAAGTCCAATTTAGCTTAGATATCCATGCCTTTGCCCCCGCTTAAGTCTGTCCAACTTCTGTTTACTCTGCTTATAAATTTCAATAAGGCTATGATATTGGTTTAGTTCATCCTGATCAAAAGTTTTGAACTGAATGATATTACAGACCTCAAGTTCATGATCGGGAAGAGATGAGACCTGTCAGATGAATCGTATAATACAGAGATACTCCAATCTCCCGTGATAAATGCATTATGAAACCACTGTTCGTGGACTGCTCTCCTACATGAGTAAAGCCAATGGTGAAGTCGAATTCCTGAAGGTGTAACGCAAGCAATGTCTGACTGATATTCTTCGTTAATCATAATGTCCCCCCAAGTGATTATTGTTATTAGTGATATTTTTATAATAAATTATTTCTAATTAAATATTAATGTTGAATTATTACTCTCCGCCAATCGCTCCAGAAAACAAACCATTTCCCCTGCGTATTTTAAGAAAAGCTAACGTGGAAACGAGTGCTGAATAAGCGACACACGAGGCTGCCATCGGACCCAAAAGGCCGGCTTGGAAATGAAATTAAACCACCCAGAAAGCGGCCAACTTCTTGTTCTATTGAATCATGACTACGTTATTGGCATGGTGAACATGCTGTTCACCATTAGTACAGCCGAGGGCGGAAAAGCAATCATTCTTGAGGATTATATCTTGTCCGAATCAGAGAGGGGAGAAGGGTACGGTTCGTTCTTTATGCAAAAAATCATCAATTTTGTCGAACTAAAGGCTCTTTGCGTATATCGTTACTAGTCGATGCCAATAATGGAGCCGCGCAGAAATTTTATGAGGGGGCAGGTTATAATACGGGGTATATACCACCTTAGTCGAGTTAGTGAAGAAGCTGAAATCACAGTATTCATTCATTTTAATGTGTGTCTCTTTTGGAAGAAGCGTCGATAATTAAAAAGACAAGCAGAACGTGAAAATCCTACGCTAACAATTGCGTCGCATCCTGATACGGTCATAATTGGATAAGTTGTGTTGCATTAAGGTATCAAAATACTCGTTTATTTGGCTTTCATACAACACAATTGATCTTGTGCTGCATTCGTTAGCGTACAGAAAAGCGACCATTTTACTGACTTCTTCTCCTTAGCGTTCGAAATCCGCATTTTGTTGGCACGATCCCTTTATGCCAAATTTATCAAAATTTAATTTGACAATATTCTCCACTGGGTATAAAATCTGAAATTGTTATTATTTACAATTTATTAATATACAAGAAGTTTATTACAATTTTTTAGTAGTATTTATTTTCTAGTTCTTTGTTATGAGAAAAAATAGGAGTGAAAAAGAGTGAGGAGGAGAAACTTTTGCAGTCAAGCGCTCAAAAATATGCTATTCCAGTTGTAGGTGCACTGATATTAGATCGTCAAAATCGATTATTTCTTATGAAATCTTCCGGAAAATTTAAAGACGATTGGATTATCCCTGGAGGAAAAATAGAATGTGGTGAAACTATGATTGAAGCATTAAAACGAGAAATCAAAGAAGAAACTAACCTAAATATTGAAAATATTCAATTTTTAGGTGTTCGCGAACAAATTAATTCAGATAAACATTTCATTTTTATTGAGCATATAGCGACTACGATAAACTCAGATGAAGTAATTATTAATTCTGAAGCAGTTGACTTCGGGTGGTTCACGAAATCTCAATTAAATTCAATTAGTATAGCAACACCCACTAAACTCTTAATTGAGGAACATTTATTGCCTAAAAACATGCTGTCTGTATAATATGTCTAATTTCATTGCGTTTTCGTCGGTTTACAGAGCAACTGATTGGTTGTTTTATTAAAATAAAATAATAAGAAACCACTACCAACGCTTATGACGGGGCCATGGTAGTGGTTCTCTGGAGGAGTGTTGTTTCTTTGTCATGCAAAAAAATAACGTTCCCAAATTCATTTTAGACGATTTTAATAGAAAAATACAGGCGTATACAGAAAATGGGGTAGATCCAACATTTCGGTTTTATACGCTAAGCATTAGCGGACACGTATTCGCCCCATTCCTGACGGCCTTGGCGGACGTAACAAACCGGTTAGGGAAATCCGCTGTTTATGCGTCTGAACATCCTTAGCTTATATTTTCCGCGTTAAAATGTTGGCTGGACCCCTAAATAGTTTTCTTCAATCATGAAATTTTTCGGAATATTAGTATTTTGCATTTTTGAGGGGGACATTATGCTTTTAGCAGATTCATTAAGAACTTTTCGGTTAGACACTCATGCTAATGACTTTGATCCAAGGAATCTTATTTACAATAAAGAAGTAACCTTAAACCGAATAACCACTTTGTATCCATATCAGTTAAGTAACGATAACCATACATTAAATGAGCTTTATGAAATATATCGTAACTTCCATATACTACCAGATATATTTTTAGCAGATTGCCGCCCACTCGATCATACAATGTCATTCAGTGTCGATGAATATGTAATTCAAAAACTACCCACATCCTATATGGACCAGGCATTAGCTGACGGATTTCTTGTAGAAGTCCATGGAATCCACTGGAAACACTTTGAAGTCATTTATGGGATTCTTGGTTATTCAAATATAAGTAAAATTGATTTTGAACATAACTTATCTACAAAACAATTTAACTATGAAAGACCTAAATATTATTATGCTGAGAGGTATGATAAAAAGGTATTGCTACTGTGTGTCGCTCCGGGCCAGGATTATCTGGTGCATTACTCAAATCTTATTAAACATTTTATTAAATTAAGAACGACAAAACCCGATATTCTCAAAGTTTTTTGGTATCCTCTAGCTGAACAAAGCTTACCTTTTTGGACAGGTATCAACAATGAATTAATTATGCCGGGAGATCGTATTATTCTTGGATATGTTGGTGAATTCAACAAATTACTAGACGAAGAACTTAGCTGTTTGTTAATAAGCAGATACGAGAACTCATACTTTTGCATTTCTCGCTATAAGTTAAATGATAGTTTTGTTTGCCTTTTAGGGGTTAAATTTAGTTTTTGGGGATGTATTAGTGCAAAGCTAGTTTCCCATCTATGTCAACTTGGGTGCAGTGAAATTATCTATGCAGCAAAATTAGGTGCCTTATCAAGTACCGAAGATTTGTATAACAAGGTTTTTTCACCTACTAAATACTTAATTCTTCGACACAATCAAATATTAGGTGAAATTTGTGATGTTAAAAATCCTATTGCAGATTTATTTCCAGAAATAAATACAGGTTGGCATGTATCGGTACCGACCGTTCTAGAAGAGAATTATCAGCAAAGAGAAATCATAAACAGATATCATGCTTTATCAATTGATAACGAAATTTCTCAAATGGCACTAGCAATATCGAATTATAATAAAGAAAAGTTAAAAGCGGTTACATTTGTACCACTTCATTTTGCAACAGATTACGTGCGAGATATACCCGAAAGATTACACAATGTATTATTTGATTTAAGTAATAATCGTTCATTCCAAGCTATTGAAGCTAAAAATTTAGTACTAGATAAATTATTTACTTATCTATTAGCCTACTTAAAATTGTAAAACAAACTTTGGAGGAATAATAATGGAAAATTTAAGCATGCAGTTAAGCAGTAGTAATTTGTTAGCTCAAAGAAATTTACGTGTAGGTCTTATTGGTATTGGTCCTCACAGTGAAGAAAATTTAATACCTGCAATAGCAGTAACAGAAGATATTTCTCTAATAGCAGTAGCTTCTAGAACACCAGAAAAGCTAGAAAGGATAAAGAAAATATTCCCTGTTGTCCATGGATATTCAAATTGGAGGGATATGCTCGATCCTCAAATTATTGATGCGGTTGTTATTTCCGCACCCCCCGATTTACATTATGAAGTTGCAAAAGTAGCACTCGAACTAGGTATCCATATATTTATTGAAAAGCCACCTGCTCCAGATCTAAAAACTCTTCTAGACCTAGTAGATAGAGTAAAAAAATGTCCCGGTATTGTATGTAATGTAGGTTACAATTTCAGAACATCAGGGGCACTAAAAAAAGCTATTGCATTGTTTAAAGAAAATGACGACTCTCATAAGATTGTAGGCTGTAAAATTCGTTTCTTGAGTTCTAAACCTAGAACGGTAATGTGGAATAACACTTCTGTTCTTGAAAGTTTCCTCTACGCTGTTGGTATTCACGCGCTTGATTTTGTGGTTAATTTATTCGGGGAACCAGTTAAAATTAATGCTGAAATTCTAAATTTAGATAACGGGCAAAAATTTTCATTAATTGTAACCATAAATTTTGCTTCCGGATTCCATACTACTCTGGAAATGGGCAATTACTCCAATAAATTTGATAGCAGATTTGAATTTCTTTCATCTGATGGAAAAGTATGTATCGTTGATAATTTATCTAAAATATCATTTTTAGACGAAAATATTAGTAAAGTCTCCCCGTTTAATGGTAAAGAAAATTTAGTTTACGATTACTCAGGTTTAAATGGAGGATATGAACGCACAGGCTATTCAGGTGAGATTTCTGTATTTCGGGATATGATTCTCGGTCGACTAAAACCAAGTTGTGGCATTTCTGAGTCCGTTGCAGTATATAAAATTATCGATGAGATTCTAAGAAAAACCAAGGAAAAATAGTGTCATTTATTACTTGCTGGGGGATATCCAACATGTGACATAAAACCCATGCTAAGGCTGAAACGATTGATACACAAGAATTTTTCTTTCCATCTCAAAATTAACGTATCAAATACGTAACCGGTTTAGCTAGAAACAATCCGCGTTTATTTAATTCTCGAAAATGTCTTAGCGTGGGTTTTACGTCATTGGGTTGGCGGTACCTGTTACTTTATTTTAAATCAAATGTAGATTCGGGGAATATACATGAATGTTAAATCTTTAATATCAGTAAACAATGAAATGAAAGGGATACTAGTTGTTTTTTTCTCACTTATTTTCACTTCACTTTCACCCATAGTGAACAAGTTCCTAGTCAATTCTTTTTCTTACGTTGACGTGGCAATCTTTACATCGATTCTCCAAGTTTTATTTTCTTTTGTACTTATATTAATTCAAAAAGTCGAGATCTCTTGGAAAAAATTCTTTTCCTCAATCGATACCTCATTTCTATATACAATAGCAATACTAAGCATGTTTATTAGCGCAAATAACTTAAGTCCAATATATGTTGGATTCATTGGGAGATTTTACGTTGTATTTTCTACAATCCTATCGGTTGTTATTCTTAAAGAAAAAATACAAAAAGTAGAAATTGTTTTTATAGTTTTTGCAATTTTAGGTACATTTTTATTTGTTTCAAAGGAGAGCTCTGATAAACTGATTTTTATTGGTGTTATATTTTCATTTTTATATACTTTCTGCTTTTCTCTTACGAATATTTTGATTAAATTTAAAGAAGGAAAAACACATTATCTTGCTTCTATGCTTTATAATAATCTTGTGGCTACTATAGTGATTTTGTCTTATAGAATGTTTTTTGTGAAAATTCAATTTGCAACCTCTCAAATAACATTTTCTACGAGTATCCTTTTCATCCTTTCAGCATTGTGTGGGTTTCTTGGGACATTTCTCCTTTTTTATGCACTTAAATTTATTTCGTTCACATTCTCAAGTATTATCCGCTCATTCAGCCCTGTTTTAGTTGCACTTTTTTCCTGGCCTTTCTTTGGAATGGATCTTTCGCCTCTTAATATTATTGGATGTATACTTCTTTTCTCTTCAGTTGTGGCGCTTACAGTTTACCAAAGTAGTTATAAACAAAGACGGGAAAGAACAAAACCATCATCGATAAAAGTTGATGAAACCATTATATGACACAATTGATCTTGTACTGCATTGCTTAGCGTACAAAAAATCCTAGATTTTGCTGGACTCGTGGCTTTAGCGTACGAAATTCGCGTTATGTTAGCGCAACCCCAATAAAAGAGAAGTTCTATAAAAAAAACACTCCCTGATAGGAGGCCACTGAAAAACTTGTATTTTTTCGGAATAGCTAAGAGGCACGAATCAAAGGACGACCTTCATTCCCAGTTTTTTTGGGTGGGGGTCGTCTTTTCGTTATCTAAGCAGGCCTATATGGATAATTTCTTATTTCATCAGCTTTAATATTCGCTTTAGATTATCCGTGAATATGGCCATAGCACCTTGGAACTCCATCCCTAATAGACCCGAGGATGTGGCTATATCATACCCGTGCCTGTGCTTGAGTTCACTTTTCTTTGCTTCAATTTTGTAGCGTTCTTCTCTTTTTCTTTGAACTTGTGATTCACTTAAATTGAGATTCCCTTCAATGTGAGCAAATGTTTTTTGAAAGTACATATAAGCCCCTGACTGAATACTCCGGCGAGAGAGAACCAGCCCTCCGTCGTTTTTGAGCCACACTTCCGGGGGTGAGAGCCATCGCATGAACCACTGCTAGAATGAACTTTATGTGTTTGTCGAAAGACAGCGCAAATCATTCTTGAGGAGGTCATACAATGACCCAATATCGTGAAATCCTGCGGCTTCAAAGTCAAGGGATCAGCCAGCGTAACATCGCTGTCAGTCGTGCCTACTCGCGCAATAACGTCCCCAAAATCATTCAACGAGCAGAAGAGCTTGGAATCGTTTGGCCGTTAGAGAAGGATCTAACGGATGGCAGAACTCCGTCAGCGCCTGTTTTCTGAAGCCGAGAAACCGTCAACTCGAAAGCATCCGGATTACGAGTACATCCATAGGGAGATGGCTAAGAGCGGCGTGACGCTTAGTCTACTCTGGAATGAGTATTGCGAGAACTGTAGGTCGAGTAAAGAGATCCCGTCAATGTGTTCGCAGTTCTGCCACCACTATCAGCAGTTCACCTCGAAGACGAATGCAACCATGCGTTTGGGTACACGCCAGGCGAACAGCTCGAAGTGGATTGGGCCGGCCAAACGGCGTTCATCATTGACCGCGAGACTGGCGAAATTATCACGATGTATTTTTTGTTGGAGTGCTTGCCTACAGCCAATATGCATACGTGGAAGCCTTCGCTTCACAAGATCAGGGAGAGCTGGATTACGGCTCATATCAATATGTATCACTTCTTTGGCGGGTTCACTCGTGTACTTACCCCGGACAATCTGAAGACCGGTGTAGAGAAAGCATCCGGGCACTCCCCCGTGTTCAATAAGATCTAGCACGAGATAGAGAAAACAACTATATATCTACCTGGTTGTTTTATTGATTAATCGAGTTAATTTGAATTCGATAAATTCAAGAATTTCATTTTGAATACCGGAATCAAGTTCTCTTACTTTCACAAGCATTTCAACCTGTAAATTCGAAAAACTATTTTTTTCAAAATCATCCATCACTAACCAATTCAAATCCGTTTGAAAGATCTTACTTAACTGCTGTAATGTTTCAACTGCTGGCTTAGATTTCCCTTTCTCGATCTCACTGGGCGTACCTTGACTAATCCCAATTAATTTCGAAAATTCAATTTGAGTCAAGTCATTTGATTTTCGAATTTGTTTTATTCTCTGTCCAATATCGTTCAATTTTGAAATCCCCTTTGTTAGTGCCAAAATAACAGAAAAGCCCTCAATTATGAGGACTTTTCTGTTTGGACCTTTGCACTTACCACGGTTAGAATTTGAAGCATTTCTTTGCCGTAGGTACTTTTATGGAGGTGAGCCGTGGCTTGGTAAATCCACAACACGCCGTAGCGTACTTATGTTGGGTCGTTCACTGTTTTCAACTTATTTCCAATATGTCCAATAATACATTTTCTTGTTTTTTCGTCAGGAATAAAAAAGATCCTACCCGCACCCGGAGTCATCCTTAAATGCCAAGAAAATGTCTTGTGCTCTCCGTCAGGACATAAAAAGGTATGTTCCTCTCTATAATGATCTAATGTTCTTTGGCTTTCTGGAGTAACCTTGAATGGCAATAGCTGACTATCAAACCCACCCTCTACCCATTTTGTAAAGTAGTCATTCAATTCGAATAACCTATTCCTGATCTGTTTAAGGATTAGTTCTCCTTTGCCGAATTCAAATAGCTGAGCTAATGACCTATCACAAAATGTTAGTAATGGGAATATTTCCTCTAAATTATTTCTCCATTCTGTATCCTCACTGGCTAATCTTTTCCGAATCTCAAAAAATGGCTTATGTAGATTAAGATGTTTAAAGTCACTAATATGGCGAATTTCAATGTCATCTTCAAATAATTCACCTAATGAATTTAACTCCACGAATTTAAGAGCAAGAATATGAGTGTCCCACTCTTCCCCAGACACTAAGCTAATTGCTATTCCATCTACTAAATGGGCAACACCTAGGCCCTTACAAACTTTCTCTTTGTATTTAAATTCAGATGAAAGAAAATTTTCATACAAGCTCGATTCGTTATGTGCATCGATGTATGGTCTTCTACTAACTCTAGCTTTAAAGAATCTTTTTAATTCTAGGTCTACATCTTGATCATTCAGCCATTGTATAATTTTGTATTCATTTGCAATGCACAAATGAATAAAATCATCTGCTACTCTTAAATCTTTACTTAAACCGCGACTAAATAGCTGCTGTAATAATAAAACAAAATGTTTCATTCTTTCTCGAGCTACAACAAGACTATTAGTTGGTTCTGATATTGATAATTCATTAAATATTAATTCCACTGGTCATATTTCTCCTTCGGAAGTAAAAAGCAATTGATCTAAGCTTTTATCCCATTCATCGAAGAAATCTTCAGGCCAACTATCTATACGACCGTTCCTATCAATTATTAGATTTTCTATGTAATGATACGGTTTGCCGTGAAGCTCTCGTTTATTAAAAAAATTAATTGATATATTATCAGGACTAACTTGTCTACTGTGAACAGCTAACCTAATTCCATTTAATACATGATCACTATGTGTTTCTGTAATGACTTGGACACCTCCCATTGAAGCAAAGGCCATTAATTTCCCAATAATTGATTGACCTTTGGGGTGCAGGTGTGCCTCAGGATTTTCTATTAGTAATATGGATCCTGGTTTAGCAGCGAGCAATGAAACTAACACAGGCAATGTATACGTCAGTCCAAAACCCACATTTGTGGCTCTAAATGAATTGCTTATATCTCGATCACTAGTAAATCTGTATCTTAAACTTAAGATGTCCATTTCTGTATGATCACCGATAACAACTTTTGTCCCAGGTGTAATAATACTAAGCCATGCATCTATTTGAGATTTCAAACTCTCTGAAACACCATCTGGGTGAATTAATAATTTATTATGTATTGTTTCGTTTTGAAAAACTGACAAATAGTGTGTTGTATATTCTCCGTTAATACCAATGGTATTCTGTTGCTTTACTTTATAATTTGACCTATTAAAATATGTACGTGGTCCTATTCTCTCAGCACTTAAATACTGGAATTTTTCCGAAAAAATTTCTACAAATTGATTATCGTAATTGCTTGAGATAGTAGGTAATATATCAGTGGATTTATCATATCCAAAAACCCATTTTATTTCTTCCACATTATTTTGTTCCAACATAATACTAACTGTCTCTTCTTCGGCATTTTCGTTTAATACATCTTGTCCGAGACCTATATACAGCAAATCCCCATTTAGAGATAATCCCTGATTGTGAATTGTGCCTTGTAAAAAAGATTGTCTAAGTAAAAGCAATGATTGAATTACAGTAGATTTTCCAGCACCGTTTAATCCCGTCAAAAGTGTTAACGGTTTAAGTTTTATTTCCTGATCTTGGAAGCACTTTATATTCTGTAAATGTAACTTCGATATCATGCTAACACTTCCTTTATCAACCTTTCTATTTTTGAAAACCTGTACTGTACACGTCTTGGATCCCCAGTACCTTGTGAAATTGCTCCATCAAAATCTTTATCTTTCATTAATTCTATAAACTTCTCTTTTATTAATTCGCGATTATTGACTACTTTTTCGCATTGTTCATCATTGAGAAGCCCTAAATTAACTGACCAAGTATCAAATAAAGCCTTGTTCATCTGCTTTCGACCATCGCTAGCTTTGTATCTTCTTCGGAAAGCATCGTCTTCAAAGATTGATGCAGAATTTATCATTGCCTTTTTAAATTTATTTTGTAAGTCAGTCAACTCATTCTCAGTCTTTTTATTAAGAGAGCTCATTGCAGAATTAAGAAAATTCTCGAGATCTGGAAAATAACTTTTGTATGAAGTCATGGTAAATGCTAGAAACCTTAAAACAAAATCTCGATCTTCCATTCTTTCTGTCTTAACAGAATGACAAGTAGCTGTTAGAAACTCTTGGCTTTCAGCTAAATTCTTAAGAAAATTAGATGCTGCTCCTTGATTTAAAGCATGTCGTATTTCCTGAGGAGTCAAAGGAACTCCCCCTGTATTAATCCTTTTAAATATGTTATACTTCACCTCTTCCGGTGTCCCGTCATTTATTACAAATGCTATAATTTGCGTTTCTTCAATTCTTCGTTGTATATGCCTTGGCAGCTCACCAAATAGAAGTCCTTCAAATTGAGTTACATACTCCATATTATGAAGTTTTAAATCTTGATTAATTACAAATCTTTTTAGAGCCGTAAGACGCTGGAGCCCATCAACAATAAGCCAGTTATTATCATTACTACCATCAAAATAAAAGGCTGGGAGAGGAATTCTAATTATTAGTGACTCAATTAATCTACTTTGCTGAGAATCATCCCATAATCCACCCTTACGTTGAAAATCAGTCAATAGATTTATTTCTTTTTCTCTTAACCTTTTAACTAGTAAATCAACAGTTAGTGATCTTTGTGTAATATCAATTTTGGCCGGGTCAAATGGATCCGTAATTAAGTTTTCACTAGAGTCATCTGTCTTTTCAACTTCATCCTTGTCCTTAGCAAAGTAATCAAACAAGGATAACTGCTCCATTTCAGTCATATGCTACACCCCACTTAATACTAGTATCTCTTTCTAATTATATCCTTAGCCCTAACTAAAATACATAGTTGTAAATGATTTAAAAACACAAAAAGTTTACCGAAACTATACGGTAAACTTTTTGTGGATTTAACATATGGAGGTGAGGGGAGTCGAACCCCTGTCCGAAAATATCGCAACACAGGCATCTACGGGTGTAGTCACAGTTTTGATGTCACCCGAGCAGCGCCCCGTAACCGGCTATGCGTTGGGTCAGCCTGATTGTCTTCCTACGTCCGACCCCAGGCGGAGACCAAACGTCGTATCCCACTATAGTTGAGCCCCTATCCCAGTCACATGGGCGATGCTGAGGAGGAGCACGCTAACAGGTTATTAAGCTGCTAAAGCGTAGTTGTTTTGTGTTTTGCCATTTAATAGGCTTTAGCGTTTTATAGTGGACGCGGCCCCACTACCCGCAACCCGAGCCCAAACTATCCCCGTCGAATCCAAGAACACCCCCGGATTGCCTTCATATCCGTCATAGACGGCGAAGGTTAAGACGCTGCAAGTTGGAACTAGGTTACATTTAAATCTTTGCTGCTAAATTAGTATACCACAAGTTGAAAAAAAATGAACGACTAGGTTCATGGAAGTCGAGGTGCTCACTTCCAGTCTGGACTCAGCCCAACTATCTAGCGATCTTTTGTTTCTCACGCAGTGCACGCTGGATATCTCGTTGTGCATCCTTTTTCGCTGCGGATTCCCGCTTGTCATACTGTTTCTTACCTTTACCTATGCCAATCAGAAGCTTCGCGTAACCATTGCGAATATACACCTTCAAAGGAACGACGGTATATCCTTCTTGCTTCGCTTGTCCTAGTATTTTGGCGATTTGCACTTTCTTCAAAAGGAGTTTCCGCGTCCGCGTTGGATCTTCCGGATTGCTGCGGTTGCCTTGCTCGAAAGGGCTGATATGCATATTGTGGACAAAAGCTTCGCCATTGCGAATGGTCGAGAAGCTGTCGCCAATGTTAGCCTTACCTGCTCGCAAGGATTTGATCTCCGTGCCGGTCAGGACAAGACCGCATTCATACGTTTCTTCAATAAAATAGTCGTGTGATGCCTTTTTGTTCTGGGCGAGCAATTTGCCATCGGCCTTTTTGGTTGCCACGTGAGATCCTCCTCCCGCATACGGATGACGCGGGTAAATAATGCTACAATGTGCATCCTATTGTAGCAAGATCAAGACCGAAAAGCAAGAAGCGGCGTTATCGCCGCCGCTTCTTACTACCATCGTCGTCACTCCGACGACGTCCCCCCTTGGCGAGCGCGTTCACGCCGCTCGCCCAATCACTAGCTGGGGCTTCGCCACCCAGCGATACCGCACCGCGGCCGCGCTTGCCCTCGCCGCGCCCTGCGCCGCTATCTGTCCGCCCTGCGCCGACAGATTCAAGCCTTGAGCTCAAGCTGCCGCCTTCGCTCAGCTTAGGACCGCGTGCCTTGCCGCCACGCCCTTTGCCGCGGCTGTCGCTCCACGGCGTACTGCCGGCCTTCCCGCGCCGCGGTTTGCCTTGCCCAGCTGCGCCTTCGACGCCAGCGCCCTTAGCTCCTGCTCCAGCTGCGCCTTCAACGCCAGCCTTAGCCGCCTCTTCAATCCTACGAGCAGCTCCACCTTTGCGACGCCCTTGTTCCTGACCTTCTGCTGCCGGCCCGGTATTCACCGCTAAGCCATCGACAGCGTCACCGCGTCTTCTTTTGCCTCGCCCTTGCCCAGCGTTTGCATCGACAGCTCCGTCAGCCGTAGCGCCATCACGCTTTTTCCCTTGAGCATTGGCATAGCCGCCCTTACCTTTAACGGCGAAGCCGCCTTTATCTTTACCTGTTTTGTCTTTACCTGTTTTATCTTTACCAGTTTTGTCTTTCCCTGATTTTCCTTTTCCCTGACCATTACCTGCGCCAGCACCCGGTTTACCACGGAAGCCTTTAAATCCAGCAGCCCCTTTAAACGGCTTGCCACTACCGCCGCCACCGCGTCTGAACCCGCCCTCTTTGCGAGGCTTCATATCCAGCAATTCAAAATCAATCGTATGCTCCTCCATATTCACGCGAGCCACACGGACTTTAATTTCATCGCCGATCCGATAGATCTTGGACGTACGCTCCCCAACGAGAGCAAACTGCCGCTCATGGAAGTTATAGTAATCATCTGTCAAATCGCTTAACCGAATCAAACCTTCAACGGTATTGTCTAGCTCTACGAACATCCCAAAACCTGTCACGCTGGAGATGATGCCTTCGAATTCCTCGCCGACTTTATCCAGCATATACTGAGCTTTCTTCAATGCTTCTGTTTCACGCTCTGCGTCTACAGCGACACGCTCGCGTTCCGAGGATTGCTGAGCAATATCGCTCATACGGGAAGCAAGATATTCATGACGGGTATCCGATAAAGTTCCGCTTTCCAGAACCTCGCGAATAACCCTGTGAATAATGAGGTCGGGATAACGGCGTATCGGAGAGGTAAAGTGCGAATAGAATTCCGCCGCCAAACCGAAATGCCCCAAGCTTTGCGCATCATAACGGGCCTGCTTCATCGAGCGGAGCATTATTTTGCTAAGGACTGTCTCTTCTGGCGTCCCCTTAATGTCTTCCAATAACGTCTGCAGCGCGCGCGGATGCACTGAATTGCCTTTTCCCTTGACCGAGTATCCGAAGTTTGTTACGAATTCCATGAAATTCATCAGCTTCTCAGCATCCGGATCTTCATGGACACGGTATAAGAAAGGTACTTTCATCCACGAGAAATGCTCAGCTACCGTTTCATTCGCAGCCAGCATGAATTCTTCGATCATCATTTCCGCGACCGAGCGTTCTCTCTTCACAATGTCGATCGGCTTGCCATCAGGATCCACGATAATTTTAGACTCCTCAAAGTCAAAATCAATCGCCCCGCGCTTCATCCGTCTGGAGCGCAATCTCGCTGCCAGCTCTTCCATCCGTTTAAAATCGTCCATCAAATACGCATAACGCTCCACAAGCTCCGGCTCTGCTTCGCCTGTAAGCAGTTTACGCACATTCGTATAGGTCATACGCTCGCTAGTCTTGATCACACTCGTGAAAACCTCATGATTCACGACTTTCAGGTTCTCGTCGAACTCCATTTCACAAGACATCGTTAAACGATCTACCTGCGGGTTAAGCGAACAGATCCCATTGGACAACCGGTGCGGCAGCATCGGAATGACACGATCGGTCAGATACACGGAGCAGCCGCGGTTATAAGCCTCGATGTCCAAAGCAGTACCTTCCCGCACATAATAACTCACATCAGCGATATGGACGCCTAAGCGGTAGTTTCCATTCTCCAAAAGCTCCACATTAACGGCATCGTCCAAATCTTTGGCGTCTTCACCGTCAATCGTGACAATCCGCTTCGAACGAAGATCGCGGCGGCCCTGGCTTACAATCTCATCCTCAGTAATCGCATCGGGTGCAGCTTCCGCTTCTTCCAGCACTTCCTCTTGGAAAGCCTCCGGCAGCTGGAATTTGCGTACAATCGCCAAAATATCAACGCCCGGATCGTCCTTATGACCAAGAATCTCAATAACTTCCCCTTCAGCCGCAGAGCGTCCCTCCGGATAGTTAACAATCTTGACAACGACCTTCTGCCCTGTTACAGCGCCATTGAAAGCATGCTGAGGGATGAAAATATCCCGTGTCACACGCTTATCATCAGCAATAACGAACCCGTACGTCTCCTGTCCTTGAAAAACACCTACGATCTGCGTATTAGCACGCGTAATTACACGCACAACTTCGCCTTCCAAGCGGCCTCCGCCTTGGCTTCTGGACGTCACCTTCACGAATACAATGTCGCCGTTCATTGCGGTATTCAAATCATGCGCATTAATGTAGACATCGGGATGCTCCCGGTCTTCGGGAATTAAGAAAGCGAAGCCCTTCGCGTGCGCTTGCAGTCTTCCCCTCACCAAATTCATGCGTTCTGGCACGCCATAACGGTCATTCCCGCCACGGACAATGTGACCGCTTTCCTCTAATTGATTCAATAATTTAATAAAGTCCTTAAACTCATTCGCACCTTCAATACGGAAATGCTTCTCAAGCTCTTTATAGGACATAGGCTTATAAGCCTCTTCTTGCAGCAAACTGATAATATCTTGTTCTTTAATCATCTTCTCTTCACCTTCTTGTTGTTGTTGAGCCTCGCTCAAATTCACCGTGCCTGTTCCTTTACTCCATAGTATGCCACTTGAAGCGAAAGGATAAACGCGGCAATATCGGCATACACAAGCTCTCTCTCTTGATCCAGAAGCAAACCGTGCGAGGATTTCGCATAATAGCGAAGCTCTTTGACTTTGGAGCGAATGCGTTCATGCAGAAACGCTGCGCTTCCCTGATGGACGACGCCATCCCTGCTCCCTTGCCCGATCCATACCGGCGCCTCTACTTGAGGCAGCAAGCTTTTCACATGTTTTAACAGCTTTCGCAAACTAACGACGCAGCGAATCGGCGTTTTGGTATATGCACATGACTCATCTAATAGCGTGGAGAATGTTTTGGGCTTCTTGTCTATGTATTTCTTAAAATACTGCATAATGACCGCCAGAGCTGACTTTCTTGACGTCAAAAAAATCGGCGTAGCCAACGATATGACACCGGCTACTTGACGTTCCACTGCCAGCTTCAGCGCTAATAACCCGCCCATCGAATGCCCCATGACCACTACGCTTTTGCATGCTGCAGCAAGCTCATCGTAACTCTCCAGCACATGCCCATACCAATCCGTCCATCCGGTTCGTATCATGTCTTCGGGTGTGGTTCCATGTCCGGGAAGTCTCACCGCTTGAATGGTGTAGCCTTCCTCCCGCAGTTCATACCCAATGCGTCTAAACTCAGAGGGTGATCCCGTGAACCCATGAATCATTAATATGCCAATCTCCTGCTTCTTACCTCTGCCTGTCCAGAAAAAAGGCTCAGTCGACTTGTAAATTCTGCTCTCGATGGGAAACATCTCCTACCTGTAGGCACGCTTAAAATGAAAAAACAGCAGGAGTAGATTTCCCCTGCTGTTATCGTTTTATGTGTGTTAGGCCTTCACTACGTATGCTACGACAATGGAAAGAATGAAAAATGCAGCAGCAAGCCCCATTGTGAAACGGGACAAGAAAAGCTCCAAACCGCGTGCTTTTTGTTTACCAAATAAATGCTCCGCACCACCGGAGATGGCACCGGACAAACCTGCGCTCTTACCTTTTTGTAAAAGAACAATCGCAATTAATCCGACTGAAGCTATGATTAACAAAATTTTCATAAAAATTAACATGTGATTAGCACCCCAATTGCCTGTACTTTGCTTATACAACTAGCATGAGTAGTTTAACACAGTTCGTCCTAGATTACAACAAAATAGCTAATCCGACGTGAAAACCCTTTAATCGCGATAGGATGGTGCCGGTGATTGGCGGCTCGAGCTTCTTGCCCGCTTGCTTCGCCCCAGGAAAGCCTGCACCGCTTGCTTTGCGCACCACAGCGCAAAAAGGGTAAACAGAATCGCCCACACCATAGCCGGAACCCCCGTATGAAGCGCCAAATTCGTAGCATCTCCCGCTTGGCGGGTATTCCTCGCTGCAGCCTGAATTAAATAGATCGGACCGAATACAGACTCTTCCAAGCATAAAAAAGCGAGTAGCAAATAATAGAAGTTGCGCAGCCAATTTAGTGGAATAGCCATCATGATCACCGTCAATGCAATAAAGCCGATTAAAAACATAATGCCGAATCCATTGCGAACGAACAAGAGCAGTGAAATGGCGGATATCACGATCATAACCAGAAAGCCGATATGCTGCCTCCCTTTTGCAAAGGCTGAGAACAGAAACCACGCGAACAGGGAAGCTGTCATGTACCCCGCCAAAGCGACCGGAATGATCGACCACGATCTGGCCCCGGAAATTGCAGACAGCGTAACCCCGCTATGATTGGCATACAACTCGATCCGCTGCACTTGACCGGACAGTGCCAGCGTCACCACCGCATGCCCAAACTCATGAACCATCGTGTCCAGGTTGCGAAAAAAAGAAGAGGGGATCCAGTGCGTAAGCAATGCGGAACCTATTAGAAATAAAATAGTCTTCACCCAATTACTCATAGCACGCGACCCCCTCGGTTGCATAGGCGAGCAGGTGACAGAGTCACCGACCAGCCTTGGTTATTTAATTATTGCCACTATACAACTTATTTAAAGTTTCTCAAGTTGTAGAACGCTTTTTTGCCAGCATATTGAGCTACGCTGAACAATTCGTCTTCGATACGAAGAAGTTGGTTGTATTTCGCAACGCGGTCTGTACGGGAAGGAGCACCTGTTTTGATTTGACCAGCGTTTGTAGCAACCGCGATGTCAGCGATTGTGCTGTCTTCGCTCTCACCGGAACGGTGGGAGATAACCGCTGTGTAACCAGCGCGTTTTGCCATTTCGATCGCATCAAAAGTCTCAGTCAGCGTACCGATTTGGTTTACTTTTACCAAGATGGAGTTACCGATGTTTTGCTCGATACCTGTGGAAAGACGCTCTGTGTTCGTAACGAACAAGTCATCACCAACGAGTTGAACTTTGCTGCCCAATTTCTCAGTAAGCAATTTCCAACCTTCCCAATCGTCTTCGGAGCAGCCGTCTTCAACTGTGATGATCGGGTATTTATCAACCCATGCAGCAAGGAAGTCAACCCACTCAGCAGATGTGAACGTTTTGCCTTCGCCTTCAAGCACGTATTTACCGTCTTTGAAGAATTCTGTGGAAGCAACGTCCATACCCAAGAATACGTCAACGCCTGGTGTGTAACCGGCTTTTTCGATCGCTGTAAGGATGGTTGTGATTGCTTCTTCGTTGGATGTGAAGTTAGGAGCGAATCCACCTTCGTCGCCAACAGCTGTGTTAAGACCTTTGTCTTTCAATACGGATTTCAAGCTATGGAAAATCTCTGCGCCGATGCGAAGAGCTTCTTTGAACGTAGGAGCGCCAACTGGCAGAACCATGAACTCTTGAACGTCAACGTTGTTGTCGGCATGCGCCCCACCGTTGATGATGTTCATCATTGGAACTGGAAGTGTTTTAGCGTTGAATCCGCCAAGGTATGTGTACAAAGGAACATCCAAAGCGTCAGCAGCTGCGCGAGCAACAGCCATGGAAACAGCTAGGATCGCGTTAGCGCCTAATTTCGCTTTGTTCGGAGTACCGTCAAGCTCGATCATTTTGGTGTCGATGCCAACTTGGTCAAGAGCATCCAAACCAATGATTTCAGGAGCGATGATTTCGTTCACGTTGTCAACGGCTTTCAGAACGCCTTTACCCAGGTAACGGCCTTTGTCACCGTCACGAAGCTCAACAGCCTCGTATGCGCCTGTGGATGCGCCTGAAGGAACGATCGCGCGGCCGAAAGCGCCGGACTCTAGATAAACTTCAACTTCAACCGTTGGGTTACCGCGGGAATCCAGTACTTCGCGTGCATAAACATCAGAAATAATAGTCATTGTAGAAAACACTCCTTTTATAAAATAAGTTGTTTGCTATCTCTTAAGGATGGTTGTCCCGGTCATTTGCTCCGGTTGTTTAACCTCTAAGAAGTCAAGCAATGTCGGGGCAATATCTGCCAAAATTCCGCCATCTCTTAGTGTAACAGATTTGTCCGTAACAATAAAAGGGACCGGATTCGTCGTATGCGCCGTATTGCGTGAACCGTCCGCATTCGTGACCACATCGGCATTCCCGTGATCGGCTGTGATGCACACAACGCCGCCTTTGGCCAGAACCGCTTCGACCACTTTGCCTAAGCACTCGTCTGTCGCTTCGATCGCCTTCACTGTTGGCTCCAGCAAGCCAGAGTGACCAACCATATCAGGGTTTGCAAAGTTAAGGATGATCGCGTCATGACGCTCCGCTTCGATCTCTTTAACGACAGCATCCGCCAGCTCATAGGCGCTCATTTCCGGCTGCAGGTCGTAGGTAGCAACTTTCGGCGAAGGAATAAGCAAGCGCGTTTCACCAGGCAATTCCGCGTCGCGTCCGCCGCTGAAGAAGAACGTTACGTGCGGATATTTCTCGGTTTCCGCTGCGCGAAGCTGCTTCAAACCGTTCTGAGCCAGTACTTCACCGAGCGTGTTGTCAAGATCCTTCGGTTTGTAAGCTACGAAACCGTCTACGGACTCACTGAACAGCGTCAGACATACGTAGTACAAGTTCTTAGCGGCTTTAGGACCGCGGTCAAATCCCCGGAAGTCTTCATTGGTGAAGACTTGGGACAGCTGAATCGCACGGTCAGGACGGAAGTTGAAGAAGATCACGGCGTCGCCTGATTCAACAAGACCTACAGGCTTGCCGTCCTCGCCAACGATAACGGTAGGCATGACGAACTCATCGAAAATGGATTTCTCATAGGATTCGACAATAGCTTTCATCGGATCGGTGTACGCAGGGCCTTCGCCATAAACCATGGCGCGGTAGGATTTCTCCGTACGCTCCCAACGTTTATCGCGATCCATGGCATAATAGCGTCCTTGAACGGTCGCAATTTTGCCTACGCCGACTTCCGCGATTTTGTTCAGAAGGCTTTCCATGTAGCTCTTCGCAGAATCCGGAGCTACGTCGCGGCCGTCGAGGAAGGCATGGATATACACTTCATGGAAATCTTCTTTCTTAGCAAGATCCAGCAAAGCAAATAAATGCTGAATGTGGCTGTGTACGCCACCATCGGAAAGCAGCCCGTAAAGGTGCAGTTTCTTTCCGTTTTCTTTGGCATGGCGGACAGCGCCCAAGATCGTCTCGTTGTCGTAGAATTCACCGTCACGAATCGATTTGGAAATCCGCGTCAGATCCTGATACACGATACGGCCTGCGCCGATATTCAGGTGTCCTACTTCAGAATTCCCCATCTGGCCTTCAGGCAAACCTACAGCTTCGCCGCATGCAGTTAAGGTTGTATGTGGATAACTTGACCAGTAACGGTCATAGTTTGGCTTTTTGGCATGAGCAACGGCATTGCCCTGCTCTTCCGAACGAAGTCCGAAGCCATCGAGAATGATGAGTGCTACCGGTTTCGGTCTGGACATGTTACTTCGCCCCCTGGACGAGTTGGATGTAGGAAGCAGACTCTAAGCTTGCTCCACCGACAAGAGCGCCATCAATATCAGGTTGCGCCATGTATTCAGCAATGTTGTTAGGCTTCACGCTGCCGCCGTATTGGATGCGAACCGCATCTGCCACGGAAGCGCCGTATAGGCCGCTCACAAGCTCACGGATGTAGCCGATAACGTCTTGTGCATCAGCAGCTGTAGATGACTTGCCAGTACCGATAGCCCAGATCGGCTCATAAGCGATAACCACTTGCGCCGCTTGCTCTGCGCTAAGGCCGGCAAAAGCCGCTTCCGTTTGCACTTTGCATACGTCTTTCGTTTGACCCGCTTCGCGCTCTTCCAGCTTCTCGCCTACGCAAAGGATCGGTTTCAAGCCGTGTTTGAAAGCCGCAACGACTTTCTTATTCACGATTTCGTCCGTCTCAGCGAAGTAAGCTCTGCGCTCGGAGTGTCCGATAATGACATACTCCACGCCAAGATCTTTCAGCATTACGCCGGAGATTTCGCCTGTGAACGCGCCATTGTCTTCGAAATGCAGGTTTTGTGCGCCTACATGCACGTCTGTGCCTTTTACAGCTTCAACTAGTGCCGGCAGGTTCGTGAAAGGAGAACAAATTACGCTTTCTACGCTTTCGATCGTGCTGCCTTTTACTTCGTTCACGAAGCTGACTGCTTCGGAAACCGTTTTGAACATTTTCCAGTTACCCGCGATAATCGGTTTTCTGCTCATTGGAATGCTCTCCTTTGAAAATAAATTATTTATCGTTCAAGGCTACGACGCCTGGCAATGCTTTACCTTCCATGAACTCCAAGGAAGCTCCGCCGCCTGTGGACATGTGGTTCATTTGTTCAGCAAGATGGAATTTCTCTGTAGCTGCAGCAGAATCGCCGCCGCCGATTACCGTGTAACCCTCTGTTGTTGCACAAGCTTGCGCTACAGCACGTGTACCGTGGGAGAACGGCTCGATTTCAAATACGCCCATCGGCCCGTTCCAAACAACCAACTTGGATTTTGCAATCACGTCTGCGTAAAGTTCACGCGTTTTTGGTCCGATGTCAATGCCTTCCCAATCTGCCGGGATGCTATCAATATCAACGATTTGTGTGTTCGCATCTGCGCTGAATTTATCCGTAACCACGATATCTACAGGAAGCAGGAAGTTAACGCCTTTTTCTTTGGCTTTCTCAATAAAGCTAAGCGCCAAATCAAGCTTCGAATTGTCTAGAAGTGATTTACCGATTTCATAGCCTTGTGCTTTCAAGAATGTATAGGACAGACCGCCGCCGATTAAGACGTTGTCTGCAATGTTCAGGAGGTTTTCAATGACAGCGATTTTGTCTTTCACTTTGGATCCGCCGACGATCGCTGTGAAAGGACGCTCAGGGTTGTTCAGCGCTTTGCCTAGAACATCAAGCTCTTTCTCCATCAAAAGACCGGAAACAGCCGGGATGTAAGCCGCGATGCCTGAAGTCGAAGCATGTGCACGGTGAGCAGCACCGAATGCATCGTTCACGAACAGATCAGCCAGATCAGCGAAAGCTTTGGCCAATTCAGGATCGTTCTTCTCTTCGCCTTCGTTGAAACGAACGTTTTCAAGCAAGAGAACGTCGCCATTTTCAAGCGCATCCACTTGCGCTTTCACGATTTCACCAACGGATTGATCCGCTTTGATCACGTTTTGGCCAAGAAGCTCAGCCAATTTTGCAGCAACTGGCGTTAAACGGAGCTCTTCAACCACTTGTCCGTTTGGACGACCAAAGTGAGCAGCAAGAATGACTTTAGCGCCTTGCTCAACCAAAAATTTAATCGTAGGGAGCGTTTCTCTGATCCGTGTATCGTCCGTAATTTGACCATTTTCTACAGGTACGTTGAAATCAACGCGGACGAATACTCTTTTACCAGCTACTTCAACATCGCGAACACTTTTCTTACTCATAAGTCAAAGCCTCCTGAACGTGTATGGTTTACTTCCGTACTTTCTGCTTCTTATTAACCTTATATGGGGATAAATCGCACATAAAGAGGAGAATCGCTTCTCCTCTTCATGTGGTTGTTAGTGTGTGATTTATGAAATTACAGACCTTTTTTCGCGATGAAAGCTGCCAAGTCAACTACACGGTTGGAGTAGCCCCACTCGTTGTCGTACCAGGAAACCACTTTCAGCATGTTGTCGCCAACTACCATTGTGGACAATGCATCAACTGTGGAAGATGCTGGGTCGCCATTGAAGTCGCTGGATACAAGCGGCTCTTCTGTGTAGTTCAGAATGCCTTTAAGAGGGCCTTCGGAAGCTTGTTTCAGAGCTGCGTTAACTTCGTCAACAGTTACGTTAACTTTAAGTTCAACAACCAAATCAGTTACGGATACGTTAGGTGTAGGAACACGCATAGCCATACCGTTCAATTTGCCTTTAAGTTCTGGAAGAACAAGACCGATTGCTTTTGCTGCGCCAGTGCTGGAAGGAATGATGTTCTCAGCTGCTGCACGAGCACGACGAAGGTCTTTATGAGGAACGTCAAGCACGGATTGGTCATTTGTGTAGGAGTGAACAGTCGTCATCATACCTTTTACGATTCCGAAGCTATCGTTGATAACTTTCGCGAAAGGAGCCAAGCAGTTTGTCGTACAAGATGCGTTGGAGATGATTGTGTGAGCTGCTGGATCGTATTTGTCTTCGTTAACGCCAAGTACGATTGTGATATCTTCGTCGGATGCTGGAGCGGAAATGATAACTTTCTTAGCTCCGCCTTTCAAGTGAAGGGATGCTTTTTCTTTCGCTGTGAAAATACCAGTGGATTCAACAACGATTTCAGCGCCTACAGATGCCCATGGCAGGTTCCCAGGGTCACGCTCAGCAAAAACCTTGATGGAACGACCGTTAACGATCAATTCGCCTTCGCCAGCTTCAACTGTAGCGTCTAGTTTACCGTGAGTTGTGTCATATTTCAGTAAGTGAGCCAGTGTTTTAACGTCAGTCAAATCATTTACTGCAACGATTTGTACTTCTGAGCTGTTCAAAGCTGCGCGAAACACGTTACGACCAATACGTCCGAAACCGTTAATACCTACTTTTACCATAGCGAATTCCTCCTAAGATTAACAAAGATTTATATATTTCAAAACGCAGCCGATAAAAGCATACGTTATGATGTCTCATTACACATGTTTCATAATTTCAATAGCTGCCGCTTCATCCGTCACGAGCACATCTTCCTGACCATGCCTGAGTACGGAAGCGATCGCTTCACCCTTGCTTTTACCGCCTGCTACGCCAATCACGACTTCCGCATGCTGCAGATCCTCGAGCCGCAGTCCGACTGTCGGCATCTTGTGCACGACATTTCCTTGACGGTCAAAATAGTACCCGAAAGCCTCTGCTAGAGCCCCGTCAGCTTGCAAGCTGCGCGTCGTTTCGGCATCTACCTTACGTCTGCGAGCCATGACCATAGCATCTCCGATACCGTGAACAACGATGCGACAACTCCGCACGGCGTCAACAACTTCCTGTATCTGCGGATCTTGGATGAGCGTTTGGTAAGCTTCCTCGCCCAAATGGTCCGGCACATGCAGCAGTCTGTATTTCCCGCCTGTCTTCTTGGCCATAATGGATGCGATCGTGTTCGCCTGCATATCCACGCTTTCGCCAAGTCCGCCTCGAGCCGGTACGAACCAGTTGCCTTTCATGGAAGACGATATCGCGAGGTTATTCGCAATCTGCGCCATCGTTGAACCGCCGGTCACCGCAATAATGTCGCCTTTGGCAACATATTTGCGCAATGCCGCCGCTCCTGCGCGTCCGAGCTCCTTCTTGGTGAAGACCGAAGTGTCCGTATCGCCTGGAACCACAATGACTTGCGAAAGACCGTAAGCTTTGGCGATGCTTTCTTCCAAATCCGTCAATCCGAAAGCAATCTTAATGATCGGAAGCATATCTTCGAGCAGTTGACGGCCGGACTCACTGATCTTCATCCCTGAGGCGTCCGATTCCAGCAGCCCATGCTCCTTAAGGAAGTCGACCTCACCGCGAAGCACCCGCTCCGTCATATCGAGCGAAGAGGCCAGCGTTCTGCGTCCGACAACACCGGAAACCAAAATATGATGCAGGATCGAGTACCGCTTCTTCATGATGTCCATAAGATCCGGCAAGAGCTTTTTCTGAATGTCAAGAATTTCTCTCATAATATCGACGTTCGACGCTCCTGATCCAGTGTTGGACGTTTTATGTCCCGGGTATACATTTTATGTCCCACCCAGGTGAAAAAAAATGGCCTTACACGCTTATTATAACCAATAACCGTTTAACATTCAACAATTGTTCATACAATTTTCTGAAAAATGTACGGTATGGGTTTATGTCTTGCTTTTTGCGCGGAGGTGACATATAATAACCCTTGCTTCGCTTTTTTCGAGACATGCGCCCGTGGTCCAATGGATATGACGTAGGCCTCCGAAGCCTGAGATAAAGGTTCGATTCCTTTCGGGCGCGTAAATAGCGTACAGGCAAGAGAAATCAGTCATCCGACTGATTTTTTTTGTTGTTAGTTTGACCTTTCTTGACCTTCGGAGGTTTTTTCGTTATCATACTTGTAGATACTGTAAATAAACCATCTACCCACCCCAAGGAGGTCATTCTCATGAGTTTTATCCCAATGGTCGTCGAACAGGACGCGCGCGGTGAAAGAGGATATGACATCTACTCTCGCTTGCTGAAGGATCGCATTATTTTCTTAGGCACGGGTGTCAACGATGTTGTCGCGAACTCCATCATTGCTCAGTTACTTTTCTTGGCCGCACAAGATCCTGATAAAGATATCTCGCTATACATTAACAGCCCCGGCGGTTCCATTACAGCCGGTATGGCGATCTACGACACGATGCAGTTCATCAAGCCGGACGTTTCCACGATTTGCGTGGGTATGGCCGCTTCCATGGGCGCATTCCTCCTGACGGCAGGCGCCAAAGGCAAGCGTTACGCGCTTCCGAACAGCGAAGTCATGATCCACCAACCACTTGGCGGTGCGGAAGGTCAAGCCTCTGATATCGAAATTCGCGCAAAGCGTATTTTGAAAATGAGAGATAACTTGAACAAAATCCTTGCTGAGCGCACTGGACAAACGTTCGAGCGTATCGAAAAAGATACCGACCGCGACAATTTCATGAGCGCTGCCGAAGCTGCCGAATACGGACTCATCGATAAAGTGATCGAGCGCGTCTAATCATCGAAAAACCAGCCTGAATGGACTGCTCTACGAGCGGCCTATCGGCTGGTTTTTTGCGTTCAGAGAACTATTCCCGTTGCCAAGTCTTACCGACGTAATCGCTCCGGCTTGTACATCTAACGGACTCAGCAGTTCCTATTCTTTGAATTGCGGCAGTTTGAAATTCAAACGGACTCCAAAGCCGCTATTCACCAATTCCAAGTATGATCCGACTGGGGAAGTGGCAATTAACAGCAGTGAAGTCCGTTTAATCTGAAATAGCTCCGAATTTGCCGAAATAAGGGCGATGGTGTCCATTAGATTCGGTGGATGCTGCCGCTCGGACAACAGACCTCTGCCAATGAATAAGAGCCTCGAAGACTCCTGTCAGCCCGAAAATCTTCCGATTTCGCACATAAGGGTCTCCAAAGCTCTTATCATCTTTTACTTCTTCTCATCCAACGGATAGAAAATCAGGTCAATCGGGAACGCCGAGCCCGCCGGAGGCGTGAACTCGATGTCCAGCGCGTCCTCCGTACCTGTCGTACGGGCCAGCACTTCCATGCCGTCGAAGGCTGTAATTACGCCGGAATACGGAACCGGAATGATTTCGCCGTTAATTTTGAACGGCCCTTTGAATACGCCGCCTTTGGCCATAATCATAACCGCCATTTTGCGCGGCTTATCCGTATGGATTTTATACACTACGCCGTAATTTCCGCCGTTCTCCACGTTCTGCTTCCGTACCACATCATAGCCTTTGACGAACGGATCGGTTTTGTTGTCGCCAATGGTCAGTACGGAAGTCTTGTTAAAGCTCGATGCATCGATATCCCACTTGATCTCCGATACCGGGAACGTCCCGCGCACATGGCCATTGAATGCCAGAAGCGGAAGCTCTTTCACCGTTGTTGAGGTCAGCTTTTGATCGGTTACTGCGAAAGACATTTGCAGTTCGCCATTCGTTTCTACGTCATAGAACAAGTTGACGCCCTGCCCCGGATAGAAGTCCGGAAGTTTCGCATACACATAGGACTCATGTGGAGGAACCGTCATTTCTTCCGAGTACACATTGTTCAGAAGGAAATCTACGGAAGCTTCACTGCCAATCAAATTGGCGTAAACGGAAGGATAAACCTCTCCTTTATTCGTTGTTTTGATCGTTACCGGTTTATCTGTGTTGTTCGTAGCGAAAATCGCCATCGTCATTTTTTGTTTGGTCCCGTTGATATGGTCGGCATACAGACGGGCTTGCCCATTGATGTTATCCTGATACAGAATGCCTTTCTCTGTAAACTCTTCCGGACTATCGCTCACCAGCAGCGTGCGTCCAGTCACTTCTGTCACTTTCCTCGGAAGCAGCGGCAGCTCATTGAAATTGTTCCAAATCGTTGACCAATTTGACTTAATGAAACCACCCACCGGTGTCGTATAAATCGGGTATTCGACTTGTGTTAAATAAGATTCATTCACGACGGTCACATAGCTTTTGAACAATTTGCTTTCATGCCCGTGGCGATCCTTCACCGTCAAAGTAATCGGATATGTCCCCGGCTTAAAAAAGACTTCCTCTTTGCCTACCCAATTGTAAGACGCAATGCCTTCCGCATCAGGGTCATAGCTTAAGTCTATATACTTCACAGGCTCTCCAAGACGGTATGTAGGCTTCGCCGTTGTAAACTTGGCTACAGGTCGGGAATTGCCGTCTTGATCGATGTAGATGCCCTCTGGCGCCTTGAAGTGGACGATTTCTACACGGCGCAATTCATTGTTGTATGTGTACTTCGCACCCATATAATCCGCAAGCCACGTCAGCTTCACAAGAAGCTTTCCGTTCACAATCGCAGCAACCGAATTGAACGGCGTATCCTCGCCATTGGTCGTTACAATCTTATGATCGGCATCCAGCACGATATTATAGCCCGGAGGTGTCATTTGAATGGTGCGGGAATCGTCATTCCACTCCACCTTGAAACCCAATGTGTCCCCTAGGAATTTGGCCGGAACGAAAGTGCTCCCGTTAATAATCGTAGATGGCGCGTCCAGATGAACTTGATCCTTATTCACGAAAGCTTCTGACTTATCGATATAAAGTAAAATTAAGGACGAGCTTGTCGATACCGCATGCGCCGCCGGTGCCGTTATTGCGCTGGCCAGAAACACTAGCAAAGCAAGCATGACAGTGATTTCTTTCTTTAAAGCATTCCATTTCATTCTCTCCCTGGCTCCTTTATAACCTTAGTTTGCACAATTGAGGGAATGGCAAATAGCCCTTTCCTTCAATAACCACGTTCATTAGACGTAGCTAAGAGAAAAAGGTTGCTAATTCCCCTAAAAGTTAACAAGTTTGACACTTATTCGCCTTTGCTGCCCAAGCAGCGGCCACTTGCAAAAAAGCCTCCTCGAAAGGAAGCTTTTGAAGGATTATTGGTTTTCCAATTCTTCCTTGCTGACTAAAGTGACTAAAGCGTTTACAGCCTGCTCGGCATCCGAACCTTCTGCACTTATGAAGACTTCGGTCCCTGTGCTGATCGCAAGACTCATAATTCCCATGATGCTCTTAGCATTCACTTTCTTTTCATCTTTCTCAACGAAGATCTCTGATGAAAACTTATTCGCCTCTTGAACAAACAATGCCGCAGGTCTGGCATGAAGTCCTGTTCTCAACTTCACAACGACTGGACGTCTGGACATGGAACTAATTCCCCCTAGTGTGGAGCTTATATGAATTACTACTGATAACAGTGCTATTCCTTATGTTATAACATTATAGCATTTTTCCCTGAAGTACACTAGAAAAAATGAGAAAAACTTATTTACATAGTGTTCCATCCCTATAAAGCTAGGAATTTCGCTGTTTTTCGGCCAATTCGTCAATTTTTCGCAGACGATGGTTCACGCCGGATTTGCTGACGCTGCCCTTGAGCATATCGCCAACTTCTTTCAGATTCAGATCAGGATGCTGAAGTCTGATTTCAGCAACCTCTCTCAGCTTCTCAGGCAAATTATCGAGTCCGACTTCTCTCTGCAGAAGACGAATGTTTTCGATCTGCCTGACCGCGGCACCGATCGTCTTGTTTAAATTCGCCGTTTCACAATTGACAATCCGATTCACCGAGTTCCGCATATCCTTCATAATTCGGACATCCTCAAAGCGCAGCAGCGCTTGATGGGCCCCAATGATGCTGAGAAACTCAATGATCTTCTCGCCTTCTTTAATATACAGAACAAACCCTTTTTTGCGTTCGATAAAGCGGGCATTCAAGTCGAATTTGTTGGCCAGATGCGCCAATGCCTTGCAATGCTCCTCATAAATCGAGGCAATTTCCAGATGATAGGAAGAACCCTCGGGATTGTTCACCGATCCGCCAGCCATGAAGGCGCCGCGGAGATAAGCGCGTTTGCAGCAGTTACCCTTAATGATCTCTTTGTTGATTCCTGTCGTAAAAATAAACCCTTCAGAAACAATTTTCAGATCGCTGAGCAGCTCCTGCACTTGACCGGGTACTCTAACAATATATACGTTGTTCTTCTTGAGACGCATTTTCTTGCGCACAAGCAACTCTGTGTGCAGTTTGTACGTCTTCTTGATGAGCGAGTATATACGTCTGGCGATAGCGGCGTTTTCGGTGGAAATATCGAGAACAACGCGTTGGTTCGTTAACTGTACCGACCCGTTCATGCGAATCAAAGCAGACAGCTCCGCTTTTTCACAACACGCTTCCGCTTCCGTTATTAAGGTCAATTCTTTTTTGGTTGTTGCCGCAAAGGACATGAGACTCACTTCTTCCTTAACATCCAGCTTTCGACGAGCTGATAAATATGGTCACTCAATTTCTCGGCATCATGACGAAGGTACGTGCGGAACAGCACGAGCCGGTCAGCAATAACCTGATACCCTCTTTTCGTGACTTCATCCAAATCCAGGTGAACCGCCTTCGCCCCTTTTTCGGCATATCTGGCCTGGACTTGCGGCGGAATTTCACCATTGTTCACGATGACATAGTCAAACAGATGCTCTTTGAGGTGATCATAAATCGCGTCGAGATGATCACTGACCGAATAGTCGTCCGTTTCCCCCGGCTGCGTCATGACGTTGCAAATGAAGAGCTTGACAGCCTTCGATTTGGCAATCTCTTCGGCAATACCGGGAACAAGCAGATTGGGCAGCAAGCTGGTATACAAACTGCCGGGACCGCAAAGAATGGCATCCGCTTCGCGGATAGCTTGAACGGCATCCGCAAGAGGCGTCACGTTAGCGGGTTCTAGGAACACTCGCTTGATGCGTCCTTCAGCTTTGGGAATCTTGGATTCCCCTATGACTAAGGTACCATCTTCCATAATCGCTTTCAACACGATAGCTTGGTTTGACGCCGGTATCACCCGGCCGCGGACCGCAAACACCCGATTCATCTCTTGCACTGCCGTAACGAAATCACCGGTAATATCAGTGAGGGCCGCTAATATTAGATTTCCCAGACTATGTCCGGCTAAACCTGTTCCCACCTGAAATCGATACTGCAGCATTAACGACAGCAGCGGCTCTACATCAGCTAGCGAGGTCAGCACGTTGCGAATATCGCCCGGAGGCGGCATCTGCATCTCATTGCGAAGAATGCCGGAGCTGCCTCCATCGTCAGCTACCGTCACGATAGCTGTAATATCAACCGGCTTTTCTTTCAAACCTCTAAGCATAACCGAAAGACCTGTGCCGCCGCCGATCACGACTATTCTGGGAGTGCGCTGTGATTTTTCATATTTCATCCTTCATTCACCCTCTTAATCGTTAGACACACTTATACGCGGTCCCGCTCGGCGTCTCGATGGCTCAAACGCACAGCTTCCGTTTCACTGTTTCCAAGCACTTTACCGAGATATTCGGTAATCGCTACGGAACGATGTTTGCCTCCTGTGCAGCCGATCCCTACGACAACCTGACTTTTACCTTCCTTCTTGTACTGAGGCATTAAGAAATTCAGCATATCGAGCAGCTTGGTCAGGAACTCCTGCGTCTCGGTCCATTTCATCACGTAGTCGTACACATCGGGGTCTTGACCTGTCTGCGGGCGAAGCTGCTCCACATAATGGGGATTCGGCAAGAAGCGAACATCGAAGATTAAATCAGCATCAATAGGTACACCATACTTAAATCCGAAGGAGATTACATTTATAGATATGCGGTTGGTTTCCAAATTGGTAAACCGGGAAATAATTCTTTCTTTAAGCTGCACCGGCTTTAACGTGCTGGTGTCGATAACCTGTGTAGCAAGGCCTTTCAGCTCTTCAAGCAGCTTGCGCTCAAGCCCGATACCTTCAAGCGGAGCTCCTTCCGGAGCAAGCGGATGACGGCGGCGGCTTTCTTTGTAACGTTGAACAAGTGTCGCATCGGTAGCATCTAAGAAAAGAATTTCATAGCTAAGTGTATAATTCTCATGGATATAACGAAGCGACTCCTGAAGTGCAGTGAAAAATTCACGCCCCCGCAAATCAATCACCAGTGCGACTTTGCCGATTTTCCCCATCGACTGTACGATCAACTCAGCGAATTTAGGAATGAGGACAGGGGGTAAATTATCGACACAGAAAAATCCGAGATCCTCTAGGCTCTGCACCGCAATTGTCTTTCCGGCACCCGACATTCCCGTAATAATGACCAGTTTCGCTAAAGGGTGGTTCTCTTCCATGAATGACACCTTCCTTTGGAGTGCTTTCGCAGGCCGAGGTTCCTACCGTCAGCCATGCGAACCTGTACTTGTCTGACTAACGTAAGTTCAATCCGGCAGCGCCTACGACGCCAGCGTCATTACCAAGTGTTGCAGCAACAATCTCAACGCCCTCACCGGCTGTCTCAGGTGTATATTTCTTGAAAGTCTCGCGAATAGGCTGGAACAAAATTTCTCCTGCCTTGGATACGCCCCCGCCGATGATGAAACGTTTCGGGTTAACGATAACGGCCATTGCCGCCATGGAGCGTCCAAGATAGTAGGCAGCACGGTTTACGATGCGAAGGGACACTTCATCTCCGCTTTTCGCTGCATCGAATACATGCTTAGCTTCAATTTTCTCATGAAGCGCTAAGGATGTACGCTCACCGCGTTCCACCGCTTCTTTGGCCATACGAACGATACCTGTTGCGGAGGATACCGTCTCGAGACAGCCCATTTGTCCACAACCGCACTGAATCGCTTCGATATCAGGCACGACGGACATATGTCCAAGCTCGCCAGCCATCCCTGCAGAGCCTTGATAAATTTTACCGTTAATAATAATGCCGCCGCCAACACCGGTTCCAAGCGTATAGCAGACCACATTCGGAATGCCTGCTCCCGCTCCTGCCCATGCTTCGCCTAATGCAGCCACATTGGCATCGTTGTCGATCTTCACGGTTTTACCCAGCAGTGTTTCTAATATTTTCTTCGCAGGGACATTATGCCATTGCAAATTTGGAGAGAATTTAACGAATCCTTCCGGAATATCCATGAATCCGGCTAAACCTGCGCCAATACCTGCCACCTGCTCCCACTCAAACGGGGATTCTTCGACAATTTGGCGTACTTGCTGCGCAATCCGTTCTATTACTGCTTCAGCGCCGTTCTCCGCGCCTGTTGGACCTTCTAACGTTTGCAGCAGCTTACCCTGCTCGTCGCAGATACCGACTTTGATATTCGTACCGCCTAAATCTACACCGATATAAATCTGATTTGACATTGCAAGGTCACCTCATGAATAATCATTAAAATTTTCGGGCATACGCTCCTGTTTAAACTATAAGACAACCCTGTAGACAGGTCAAGATTCAACTATTTCCCCAAAGAAATGAGAAAACGTGGAAAGCATAGCCTTCCACGTTTGCTGTACCCTTTTAAAGCGATTGGCTCCAATCGTGTACGATATGGCCTTCAAGGAATTTCTCAGCTTCCAGGGCTGCTGCGCATCCGCTTCCCGCTGCCGTGATCGCTTGGCGATACTTCGTATCCTGAACGTCGCCGCAAGCGAAAACGCCGGGAATATTCGTCTCTGTCGTGCCCGGCTTCACCATGATGTAGCCCTGCTCATCCGTATCAATTTGTCCGCCTAAGAACTTCGTATTCGGTGTATGGCCGATGGCTACGAAAATACCGTCCGTCTCGATAATTTCTTCTTCTCCGGTGGTGTTGTTTTTCACTTTCAGGCCGGTAACGCCCTTCTCGCCGGAAACGACCTCAAGAGGCGTATTGTTCAAGGACCATTTCACTTTTTCGTTGCCGCGCGCGCGGTCCTGCATAATTTTGGAGGCGCGAAGCTCATCGCGACGGTGAACCAGACGCACCTCGGAAGCGAAGCGAGTCAAGAAGTTCGCCTCTTCCATGGCGGAGTCTCCGCCGCCGACGACGATAATCTTTTTGCCGCGGAAAAAGAAACCGTCACACGTTGCGCAAGTACTTACGCCGCGTCCGATATTTTCTTTCTCATTGCCGATACCGAGCAGTTTGGCGGAAGCACCTGTGGAGATAATCAGCGTTTCCGTCTCAATCTCACCCAGACCTTCGACTTGCAGCTTGAATGGACGATTGGTCAGTTCAACCGAGTTGACCCAACCCGTCTTGAATTCAGCGCCAAAACGCTCTGCTTGCTTGCGCATATTTTCCATTAACTCAGGGCCCATGATCCCTTCAGGGAAACCTGGGAAATTCTCTACTTCGGTGGTAGTGGTCAATTGACCGCCTGGCTCCGGCCCTTCGATGACGAGCGGGCTTAGGTTAGCACGAGCTAGGTAAATGGCTGCTGTTAGACCGGATGGTCCTGTTCCTACGACGACTGATTTGTACATTCGGTTTCCCTCCTAGGTGCTCTCCACTCGGAAAGCTATCTTTAGTAAGCATGCTTATATGTATGAAAGCCGGGTCTTGCGACACGGCAAAACCCTAGCTATCAAATGCTCGTAAATTTGTTGAAAATGGCTTCCATCTTCTCGCGCAAGCCGCAAGTATCATCAATCAACTTCACGTTGCGACTGACCGTAGAAACAGTCACGCCATAGCGCGCAGAAACCTCCTGATAAGAGATGGCGCGGCGATGCATTTTCGCGATCAAGTACTCTAACGCCGCTGCCCAACCTTCCGACTTCTGAATTTTTGGCACGTTCGGATACACTTTCGTCAGAAATTCAACCCACAGTATTTCTAGATCATACTGTTGCACCATATCATAGCGCTTATGCATATGAGAAAGCGCCGTTTCCATCACACTCTGCCATTTCGCATCCCAAACGGGCAGATGAGGCGAGTATGGAGAAGCCTCGACCATAATCTCTTCGTTTTCAAGGAAGGCAGGAATGGCTTCGCGGATTCCCATGCTGCGAAGCACGAAAATGGCGACTTTCTTCAAATAGTCGTCTTCCTGGCGATCCAGAATGAAGTCCTGCAAAGCCTCTCTCACTTCACCGTCGGCAATCAGACCGAAAGCTTGAATGACCTGCAGCTTCGTCTCGATATCGCCGTGGCGCAATGCCCAGAAGAAAGAGGACCTGACGAGCGGGTCTTTCTTCAATTGATCGGGAATGCCCTGCGCGGATTTCTCCAGCGCACGGAACTGCTCTTCAAAGGGCAGATGGTAATGGTAGCTCCAAGTTAACGGGCCCTCGGCTTTCTCTCGCGTGCGCAGTTGCTCCAAGTAAAACTTGGAGATTTCCGCGCCGGGATCCAGCTTCTGCGTCTGCTTCCAATACCGGTAGGCTTCTTCGAAACGACCGATATGACAAGCGGCTACGGCTGCATAATGATACAAGCAAGGATCTGTCGTACCATCCCCCGCTTTCAGCAATCGCTTGAACAGATGGTATGCCTTCTCGTGCTGAGAAAGAATCCCCATCGTTGTGGCAAGCTTGAATACATGATCCTGCTGAAACGGATACGTTTTGCACAAGAGCTCGGTCAGTTCGGCCAGCTCTTTCTTATTACCGAAATGCTGATGGAAAATAGCCATATTGCACAGCGCATGCAAATTCCCGGCATCGATTTCGAGCACCGCGCGAATCGTTTCCATCGCCTTTTCAAATTGACCCATATAGTAATAAGCGAGAGCCAAATTATTCCGCGCCGCAGTGAACTCAGGCTGATTCTTCACCAAATTCTCCAGCTGCCTCACGGCTTCGGCGAATTTCCCTTCTTCCAGAAGGGCGCGGGCTTTATCATGCTCGAAGAGCCCTTCTCGACTCTTAATGCTAGTGAGAGGGGCGGGCCGTTCAAGCTCGTAGCTCAGCATTTCCATCATTTCTTCGGATTCATCCATAAACTGTCCTGTAGGATCAGTTTCCAAATACCGAACCAATGCTTGTTCTGCCTGCTCGAAATTTTCCATATTGGCGTAGTTGTTTGCCATATAAAAGTGACATTCCGTCATCTCGGGATCGATCGTATCAAGGATATGCTGCAAAATTTGGTTCGACTCGTCATAATTGCCCATTTCGGAGAGAACACCCGCGAGGTTACAGTGATTCACAGGGTTATCCTGCTCATACTCTGCAGCCCGCCGGAAATATTTCAATGCCTTATCATAATGAAACCGATCCAAAGATTGAACCGCTCTCTCGAAAAAGAATGCGGCATCCATGTTTATTGAGATTACTTTAGGTTTTGGCGCTTCGGACACACGCTTAATCTTTTCCATAGCAAGACACCTCCGGCAATTTGATTACACTCAAATTATACCATAGATCGCCTGGAAGCCAAAAACATAATCCGAAGGTAAGATCTGGTCTGTCTATTCGGCTTAAACGCCGCCGTATTTAAACAGGGAGGACAAGGAACCGCCGTCATTAATAATGCGGATGGCATCCGACAGCAATGGAGCGACTGATAGGACATTGAACTTATCGGAATGGCCTTCCGGAATCGCGATGGAGTCCGTGATGATAACCTCTTTAATGTTCGGGTGATCCAAGCGCTGCAGAGCAGGTCCGGAGAAGACAGGATGCGTCGCACAGATATAAACGTCAAGCGCTCCTCTTTCCTTCAAGCCCTCTACAACGTTTACAATCGTCGTTCCGGTATCGATCAGATCCTCAATAATGATCGGCGTGCGTCCTGCAACGTCACCGATAACGTGAGTAATAACAGCCTCATTGTGCTCAGGGCGCTTCTTGATCATCATCGCGAACGGAGCATCCAGGATGTTAGCCATTTTCTCGGCAGTCGTCGCACGGCCTGCATCCGGAGAAACGATGATCGGGTTAAACAGATTTTTCTTTTTGATGCTATCACTGATGACGTCAAGTGCCGTCAGGTGATCCACCGGGATATTGAAGAAGCCTTGAATCGCCGGTGCATGCAGGTCAATCGTCACAACACGGTTGGCCCCTGCCGCACTGAACAAGTCGGCTACTAATTTAGCAGAAATAGGCTCGCGGGGAGCAGCTTTGCGTTCTTGACGAGAGTAACCATAGTAAGGGATGACAAGGTTGATCGTTCTTGCAGAAGCTCTTTTTGCCGCATCCATCATGACCAAGAGTTCCATCATATGTTCATTAATCGGATGGGAAAAGGTTTGTACCAGGAATACGTCACAGTTACGAATAGTTTCTTCGTAAAGGCAGTAAATTTCTCCGCTTTTAAAACGGGATAATTTGATTTGTCCAAGCGGCTGGCCGAGCTCTTTACAAATACGTTCCGCAAGCTTCGGATTCGAAGATCCGGAAAAAATTTTAACATTGTCGCTATGCATGGTTAATGGTTACCTCCGAAGGTTCATTAAATAAATTGTTCACGCCCTACTCATTATACATGAAAGCTGTCGAATTTAAAAAGTCACAAGATGTCGATTTCGTGCATGAAATGTGGCTATTTCGTTAAATCCAATCATTTTGAGCAGGGATCTTGCTTCATCCAAAAATTGGGCCAGCCTTTCGGGCTGATGGGCATCCGAACCAAGCGTTACTGGAATTCCCACCTTATGGCAGTACTCCAGCATGCGGCGGCTCGGAAACATCTCTTTGCACGGATGGCGAAGCCCCGAAGCGTTCAACTCAAGCGCAAGCCCGCACTCCTTCACCGTATCAAGCGCAGCTTTCTCGAGCTCCCAGGTGTCGCGTTCCGGCACATAACCAAACCGCTTAATCATATCGATATGGCCGATATAGTCATAGAAACCGGTACGGACTGCTTTCTTCACTGCCTCGTAGTATTGGGTATAAACCTCATAAATATCCTTGCCTTCCCAGCCTGCGATCTGCCGGAAATCCGAGATGTCCCACTCGCCCAGAAAATGAACGGAGCCAATCACATAATCCCACGGATACGCCTTGATGATCGCTTCGATCTCCGCCTCATGCCCTTCAATGTAATCGCCCTCAAGGCCGACGCGAATATCAATTTGATCCTTATACTTTTCTTTCAAAAACAAGCACTCTTCGACATAGCGAGGCAATTCCTCCATCGGCATCGCCATCTCAGGCCAATACGTTTGCGGATCCACATGCAAAAGCGGCATATGATCAGACAGCCCTAATTGCGTGAGCCCGATCTCGATGCCGCGTTTGACGTACTCCTCCAGTTCCCCGGAGGCATGACCGCAGCGCACATGATGTGTATGATAATCAATCAACATCGTGAATTCACTCCAGGTCGTTTTATTTATTTTTTGACATGCCGGTTCGCAAGCTCTTTCATAATATCATCCAATGGCAATTTATTATTACGTAAAAGGACCATTAAGTGAAAAATAAGATCGCTCGCTTCATAGCGAAGCTCGTCATTGTCTTTATTTTTGGCAGCAATAATGACTTCAGCGGTTTCTTCGCCTACTTTTTTGAGAATCTTATCGACGCCTTTCTCAAAAAGGTAAGTCGTATACGCGCCTTCCGGACGTTCCGCGTCACGCGACGCGATGACCGCTTCCAGCTCGCCCAGGATGGCAAAACGATCTCCGGAGACCGCCGTCTCCGTTCCTTCTTGCGCTGCGCCTTCAACCGGAATGTTTTCCGTGAAGCATGTATAAGTGCCGTTGTGGCAGGCAGGACCCACTTGCTCTACAAGAACAAGCAGCGTATCCGCGTCACAGTCGTAGCGAAGTGCTTTGACCTTTTGCGTATGACCGGAAGTTGCCCCTTTATTCCAAAGCTCCCCGCGGGAACGGCTCCAGAACCAAGTGTCACCTGTTTGAATCGTACGCTCCAAAGACTCGCTGTTCATATAAGCCAGCATGAGTACTTCTTTGCTGACGGCATCCTGCACAATGGCAGGTACAAGTCCGTGTGCGTCATATTTGATTTGTTCCAGTGAAAATGTCATCGGATTTCAACCCCTTTACCTTTCAGTTCAGCCTTGACCCCTTGAATCGATAGCTCTTTATAGTGAAAAATCGTAGCCGCCAGCCCCGCGTCGGCTTTGCCTTCGGTAAATACATCGTAGAAATGCTCCGTTTTGCCCGCTCCGCCGGAAGCAATCACAGGAATCGTGAGCAGCTCGGAAACAGCGCGCGTAAGCTTCAAGTCGAACCCGTCTTTCGTTCCGTCCGCGTCCATACTGGTCAGCAGGATTTCGCCTGCGCCAAGCTCTTCCATGCGCTTCGCCCACTCCAGCGTTCTAATGCCCGTGGCATTACGCCCACCGTGCGTGAATACTTCCCACTCGCCCCACTCCGCGTTGAACTTCGCGTCAATGGCTACGACGATACACTGGGAGCCGAACTTCCGCGCCCCGTCAGATACAAGCTGAGGGTTACGAACCGCCGCCGTGTTGATGCCGATCTTATCCGCTCCGGCACGCAGCAGCCGCTTCATATCGTCCACGCTGGAGATGCCTCCCCCTACCGTGAAGGGAATCGTGATCTCTCCCGCCGTTTGACGGACAACCTCCACCATCGTTGCGCGTCCTTCGACGGATGCCGAAATATCGAGAAACACGAGTTCATCAGCGCCTTCTTTATCATAAATCGCCGCCAACTCCACCGGGTCGCCAGCATCGCGCAAATTCACGAAATTAACGCCCTTGACCACCCGGCCGTCCTTGACGTCGAGGCAAGGGATAATTCTTTTGGCTAACATGTTGGCACCTCCTTCTTAACTTCAGAGCCTAGCCATGGATTCTATTATTGCAAAACTGCTATTCCCCGCCTATTCCTAACACAGGGCCAGGAAGTTTTTCAACAGCTGCATGCCGATATCGCCGCTCTTCTCAGGGTGAAACTGCATGCCGTATACATTGTCTCTGCCGACAATCGCCGTCACCTGCTGATAATAGTCCGTCACCGCCAGCAGGTCGCTTTCGCGCTCAGGCTTGGCGTGGTAAGAGTGCACGAAGTACACGTGTCCTTCTTCAATCCCTTGGAAAATCGGACTCCCGCTTTGCTTGAAGCTCAGCTTGTTCCAACCCATATGCGGCACCTTATAGTCGCCGCGAAAGCGCACAACCGAACCGGGTAGAAGGCCCAGCCCCTCGTGATCCCCGTGCTCCTCGCTGGAAGCGAACAGCAGCTGCATGCCGAGGCAAATGCCGAGCAGCGGCTTGCCGGTCGCCGCGTACCGCTTCACCACATCGCCCAGCCCCGACTCGCGAAGCTGCTCCATTGCATCGCCGAAGGCGCCCACGCCAGGCAGGATCGCTCCTTCTGCGGCAAGAATCTGCTCGGCATCGCCGGTCACTACAGCTTCATATCCAAGGCGCTCTACCGCCTTGCTGACGCTGTGTAAGTTCCCCATGCCATAATCAATAATTGCGATCATTCCTACAGCACTCCCTTCGTCGAAGGAACCCCCTGCACCCGAGGATCAATCGATGTCGCTTCATCTATGGCACGGCCTAACGCTTTAAACACCGCTTCAATCATGTGATGCGTGTTTTGCCCGTAATGCACGATAACATGAAGCGTGATGCGGGCTTCCAGCGCCAGCTTCCATAAGAACTCGTGAACAAGCTGCGTCTCAAAGCTTCCCACGTTAGCAGTAGGATACTGTGCACGGTATTCAAAATGCGGCCGGTTGCTGATATCAATGACAACCTGCGCAAGCGCCTCATCCATCGGCACGAATACGCTCGCATAGCGTTTGATGCCTCTTTTGTCGCCGAGCGCCTCACGCAGCGTCTGACCCAAGCAAATCCCTATATCTTCAACCGTATGATGGTCGTCAATTTCGATATCGCCTTTCGCATCCACTTTCAAATCGAAGTGCCCATGCTTCGTGAATAAGTCGAGCATATGATTCAAGAAAGGAACATCCGTCTGGATCTCCGAAATCCCGGTTCCGTCCACTTGGAACGAAAGTTTAATGTCAGTCTCATTCGTTTTGCGGGCTACACTCGCCGAGCGGGCCCTCCCATTATCCTGTTCAGCCATTAGGTCAACTTCCCTTCCTTCTTCAGTCGTACTTCCACCGCTCTCGCGTGACCTTCCAGCCCTTCATTCCGGGCCAAAGTCATAATCATATCTCCGTTCGCGAGGAGCGCTTCCTTGCTATAGTGAATAACGCTTGATTTTTTCAGAAAATCGTCCACATTCAGCGGCGATGAGAATCGGGCGGTTCCGTTCGTCGGCAGCACATGGTTAGGGCCGGCAAAATAATCGCCGACTGGCTCCGTGCTGTACGCCCCCAAGAAAATAGCGCCTGCATTCTCAATGCGCGGCAACAGGTTGAAAGGCTCCTGCACCAACAGCTCGCAATGCTCCGGCGCCAAGCGGTTGACTACGTCAACGCCTTCGTCCAAGTTATCCACGAGGAGGATCGCCCCTTTGGTCGCTGTGGACACCGCAGCGATCGCTTTCTTCGGCAGCACATCCAGCTGCCGCCACAGCTCGAGCCGCACCGACTCGGCGAGTTCTTGCGACGGTGTCACCAGAATCGCCGGTGACATCTCATCGTGCTCGGCTTGCGCCAGCAAATCAGCCGCCACGTATTCGGGATCGGCGTGTTCGTCCGCCAGCACCACGATGTCTGTCGGCCCGGCGATCATGTCGATATCGACGACGCCGAACACGAAGCGCTTCGCCAGCGCAACGTAGATGTTGCCGGGGCCGACGATTTTGTCGACCGGTTGGATCGACTCCGTCCCGTAGGCCAGTGCCGCTACCGCCTGAGCTCCGCCTACGCGGTAAATCTCTTTCACACCCGCTTCGGCTGCCGCCACGAGGATATGCGGGTTAATGCCCTCTTCCCCTGCGGTGGCCGGAGGCGTCACCATCGCAATCTCCGGCACCCCCGCCACGATCGCGGGGATGGCGTTCATAAGCACGGAGGACGGATACGCCGCCTTCCCTCCGGGCACGTACAATCCGACCCGCTTCAGCGGTCGGATGATTTGGCCCAGCAGACTGCCGTCCGGCTGCAGGTCCATCCACGACGTGCGTTTCTGCTTCTCATGAAACGCACGAATATTAGCGGCGGCTTGACGCAGCGCCGCCAGAAACCCGGCGTCGACTTGCGCGTATGCCGCCTGGATCTCTTCGTCGCTGACGCGAAGCTCAGCGACTTCGACGCGGTCGAACTGCTGTGCCATGCGCCGCAGCGCGGCATCGCCGTCCTGCCGCACTTCTTCGATGATGCGGCGGACGGTCTCATTTTGCTCGGGTGAACCGTATTCGACCTCTCGCTTCAATTCAAATTCCGAGGCGGGTAGTATCCGCATATCCATCTTCCTCTCTATCTAAACCTTCGTGAACGCAGGAAGCACCGCCTGCAGCATATCACACAACCGCTGAATGGACTCGTTCTTCATACGGTAGCTAACCCGATTCGCAATTAAGCGGCTCGTAATTTGAAAAATCTCCTCTTGCTCCACAAGTCCGTTCTCCTTGAGCGTTTGACCCGTTTCGACCATGTCGACGATGCGGTCAGCAAGACCGATTAGCGGCGCTAGTTCGATGGAACCGTTCAGCTTAATGACCTCCACCTGCTGCCCTTGCTCGCGGAAATACTGTGACGCCACATTCGGATACTTCGTCGCTACCCGGGGATTGATCACTTGCTTCCAGTCCGGCAGCCCGATAACCGACATGCGGCAGCGTGCGATGCCTAGATCAAGTAGCTCGTAAACGTTACGATTTTCCTCCATCAGCACATCCTTGCCAACAACCCCGATATCCGCAACGCCGTATTCGACGTACGTCGGAACATCCACGGGTTTGGCCAAAATGAATTCCATTCTCGCTTCAGGCACCGGAATAATTAAACGGCGTCCTTCTTCCAAGTCTTCCGGAATCGGCAGCCCCGCTTTATGAAAAAGCTTCGCTGCCTGTTTATAAATACGGCCTTTCGGCATCGCTACTTTAAGAATTTCATCCACCGTTCCAACCTACCTTCCGATCAACGGGAGAGGACTTCAGCAGTGCAGTTCCCGCCTCTCCGCATTGTGTTTGCTTTATTGGGCCAACAACGTCATAACATCCTGATACTTCGTGCCGCAAACTTCGTAGTCGCCGTCCATCGTTTTCGCCGTCAGTTTCTTCGACCAGCTCTCAGGCTCGCTCACCAATTGCGTAATAATCACAGCCGCATCCTCGCTGGCCCGCTTTGATTTCGCCAATTGAAGCGCTTCTTCACGGTGCTCGGCATCGTAAGCAATCAGTATGCGCCTTGGCGCTGCAACAACGTCTTCCCCGGTTACTTCAAGGATGCGATTCGTCTTCAACGCAAAACCCGTTGCCGGCGCAGGACGCCCAAACTGACTCAGCAAATTGTCATATCTGCCGCCACTGCAAACAGGGAAGCCCAAATCAGCCGCATAGCCTTCAAACGTCATACCTGTATAGTACGAGAAATCTCCAATCATCGTTAAATCAATAACGACATGCTCGCTTACCCCGTAAGCTTTCAGCACATCCCACACTTCACATAAATGCCGGATCGCATCCTGCGCGATCGGGTGCTTAGACACCAATCTGGCCTGTTCACAGATTTCGTCTCCGCCTCTAAGTCTTAAGACGCCGATAAGCTCCCGCTCTACTTCTGGCGTAAGCGCCAACGACTTAATCGCGTCACGGTATCCGACATAATCACGGCCTAGCAAATGCTCCTTCAGGCTCTGCTGCGCGTCACTGCGCCCTTCCAGCGTTTCCTGGAACAGACCGTTGAGGAAGCCGACATGGCCGAGCGCAATTTTGAATGTGCCCACGCCTGCGGCTTGCAGGGAAGCAATGGCTAAGGCTACTACCTCTGCGTCAGCTTCCGATGTAGCGTCTCCGATGAGCTCCACACCGGTTTGGAAAAATTCCGAGTCCCGCCCCGCTTCCTCTTCAATGGCACGGAAGACGTTCGAGTGATAGGATAGACGAAGTGGGAACGCATGTTCTTTTAACAGTGAGGAAGCTACACGCGCAATCGGCGCTGTCAATTCTGAGCGCAGAACTAATGTCTTCCCCTTACGGTCAAGCAATTTAAAAAGCTTCTTATCTTCTGTGGAGCTTGCCACCCCAACGGTATCGTAATATTCAAGTGTGGGTGTAAGAATCTGGTTGTATCCCCAGCGTTCCATACAAGCCAGTACACGGTATTCTATATTGCGCAGCTTCGTAACCGCCTCAGGCAAATAATCTTTGACCCCTAACGGCTTTTCAAATACTTTTGGCTTTGACACCGTCTCACCTCAACATCTTGGAATTCAGTTCTGATTTCTCTTTTTTGTTTACTTTAGTACGTTAACGTGCTACCATGCTACCAAAATAAAGAATGTACGGATATTTTATCACGGAACCTTAGTACCGTCAATTGCCTCTTTCCCTTTTTCCCAAAATTTACAAATCTATATAAGCGCAAAGAAAGAGAGCCGCACAGCTCTTTAGCGCACAACTCTCCTTCCTTATTTCTCATTTTGCAATTGACGTATCGTTTGCAGCGGGTTCCCGGCGACGAAGCTATGCGGGGCCACATCCTTGTGTACCACTGATCCTGCGCCAATGATAGCATAGTCTCCAATCGTTACACCCGGAAGAATTGTGGTGTTCGCCCCGACCATCACATGGGAGCCGATATGAACATCCCCAAGCCTGTATTCTTTGGTCAAATATTCATGGGCCAGTATCGTCGTGTTATACCCGATAATCGTATTATTCCCAATATGGATCTTCTCTGGAAAAAACACATCCACCATCACCATCAAGGCAAAAGCGGTGTGCTCCCCCACCTTCATCCCGAGGATATTCCGGTAGATCCAGTTTTTCATCCGCAGCGAAGGCGAGTACCGCGTAATCTGAATGAAAACGAAATTGCGGATCGCCTTCCATTTGCTGACGGTATGATAGATTTGCCATAGGGCATTAGGTCCCTCAACCGGGTACCTATCCGTTTTTCTCAACGGGCATCCACATCCGACGTAAGACCCACGATAGGTAGCAGGTCAAACATATCGTCAATCAGGTGATCCGGATTGTACGCCTCCAAATAAGAACGCCCTTTCCATGACCATGTAACGCCGACTGAGGTAACTCCCGCATTTTTCGCGGCCTCAATGTCATAATGGCTGTCTCCCACCATCACGGCTTGATCCGGCGTACCTCCCAGTACTTGAAGCGCAGCGAGTATCCCTTCCGGATGCGGTTTCGCTTCTTTGACATCTTCAACGGTAACGATTGTGCTCACATATTGATCTAGTCCGCACAGCTTCAGACCCATTAGCGTCGTTTGTCTGATTTTGCTGGTCACGATGCCGATCTTAATGCCGTTTTCGTACAACTTCTTCATGACGGTATGGACATTAGGAAACTCTTTAACCAGCTCATCATGCTTCGACAAATTAAACGTTCTATATTTCTTGATCAGCTCTTCAACTTCTTTTTTGCCTGTAAAAAACTCCATTTGCTCGACGAGCGGACGTCCCATATTCGGGATAATCAGATCCCGGCTCAAAGGCTCTGGCGTTTCGCCTTCCAAGCTATGCAAAAAAGATTGAACAATCAACTCATTGGTATCGACAATCGTGCCATCCAGGTCAAACAGTACGGTTTGAATCATAATCTGCTCCTTTATCCTGCTGCTCTTGATCTTTCACTACTTTGTTTTTCTCTAACTTTTTGGAAGAAACAATGGGGTCCGCGTAACGAACATTGGCATACCCTTTTTTCCGTCTAACGATAATGACGATGACCATAACGATCACAAGCAGGAACGCTAAAAGCTGCGAGAATCTAATGTTTCCGCCATATGTCATTACACCCGGCTCAAAGACAACGGTCATTGGAGACCAAAGCGAGTTCATTAGAGATGCCAGCCATGAAGGGCCTGTGAAATCCAGACTATCCGTACGGATTCCCTCGATGAAGAAACGACCGATGGAGTACCAAATGAAGTAGCTGAAAAACAGCTCCCCGGTCCGGAGGAATGGTCTGCGGCGAAGCCACAAGAGTACACATAAGCCTACAAGGTTCCATAAGGATTCATAAAGAAACGCCGGATGATAAAACGTGCCCTGAATATTCATTTGATTCACGATGAAATTCGGCAAATGCAGCGTATCTCTCAGGAAAGATTCCGAAACAGGACCTCCGTGCGCTTCCTGATTCATGAAGTTGCCCCAGCGGCCAATAGCTTGACCTACAATTAAACCAGGCGCACAAATATCTGCAATCCGCAAGAAATTGTAGCCTTTGGCTCTGACGTAGAAGAACACGCCGATAATGGCCCCGATTAACGCGCCGTAGATGGCGATCCCTCCATGCCAAATCATGAAGATCTCAGCTAAATTGTTCTTATAATCCGACCATTGGAAGGCAACATAGTATAATCTTGCCCCAATAATCGCCGAAGGCACGCCGACCAGCAATAAATCCATGAAAAAATCAGGAATAAGCTTGAATCGTTTCCCTTCTTGAATGGCCAATAACAACCCGACTAATGCTGCTGTACCTAAAATAATGCCATACCAGCGGACATGTATCGGTCCAAGGGAAAATGCAACACTTTCTAACATAGTTTCACTCCTTTAAATGTAAGATATTACGATACCAGGCTCTCAATCAAAGTCTTCGTAATCCTCGTTCAGCGATTCCGTCAATTTATTCGTAAACTGAAGCGCCGCGTTATACCCCATCCGTTTCAAGCGGTAGTTCATCGCAGCCACTTCTACGATAACTGCTAAATTTCGGCCTGGTCGTACCGGAATTGTTACGAGCGGCAGATCCGTGTCGATGATGCGCGTCAGCTCCTCATCTAAGCCTAAACGATCATACTGCTTGTCTTGCTGCCAATTTTCCAATTTCACCACAACGGAAATCTTCTTCACATTACGAACGGCACCCGCGCCGAATAAGGTCATCACATTGATGATACCTACACCGCGAATTTCCAGCAAATGACGAATCAGCTCCGGTGCATTCCCTGTCAGCACTTTATCGCCGTTTTGGCGAATTTCCACCGCATCATCGGCAATGAGGCGATGCCCTCTTTTTACAAGTTCAAGAGCCGTTTCACTTTTCCCGATACCGCTGCTTCCTGTAATCAGCATACCGATACCGTATACGTCGACGAGTACACCATGAATCGTTGTGCTTGGCGCTAATTTATTCTCCAGAAACCCTGTTAGACGGCTTGCAAAAATGGTCGTCGACATTTGACTGCGCAGCACCGGAAGATCTCGCTTCGTTGCTTCTTCCAACAGTTCGACCGGAACATCGAGCCCTCTTGTCACAATGATGCAAGGTGTTTCTTCGGGAGCACACAGCTGCTCTACGCGATTCCGGCGAACACCTGTCGTTAACATTTCCATGAAGGTGACTTCCGTCTTCCCTAGCATTTGGATACGTTCTCTCGGGTGATAGTTGAAATATCCCGCCATTTCGAGACCGGGACGGTACAAATCTCCGGTTGTTATCGCACGTTTAAGTCCAGATTCACCTGCAAGAACCTCCATATGGAGTTGTTCCACTAATTCGGAAACCTTCACCTTTTTGGCCATCGTCCTATCTCCTCTGCGTTTTGCCTGAGCAAAACCTGCTTCATCTGCTCATACTCTTTTCTTTCCAGTAGTTTCATCGTAATGGAATACGATACCGAAATCAACTAAAGTGTTCACAAACTCCATCTTTCGCATCAAAAGAAAAAAAGCCAGCCGTTATCGGCTGGCCTTTCTGATCCAACTTATTTAGCTAAGATGGACAATGTGGATTCTTTATCGAAGAAATGAACTTTGTTCATATCCAAAGCCAATTTCACGTTTGTGCCTTCTTTGATTCCGGAACGGCCGTCTACACGAGCGATAACGGTGTTGGAGCCGATACCGTTCAGGTACAAGTACATTTCGTGACCCAAGTTCTCAGTCAACTCAACGTTTACGTTGAATACTGTGTTCGGGGATGCTTCCAAGAATACTGGCTCTTCGTGGATATCTTCTGGACGAACTCCCAGAATCACTTCTTTGCCAACGTAGCCTTTATCTTTCAATACTTGTGCTTTGCCAGCTGGTACTTCAACGTTAACGGAACCTGCTTTGAAGAAAATTCCGCTTCCTTCTTGTGTCAATGAACCTGTCATGAAGTTCATGGATGGGGATCCGATGAAGCCCGCAACGAAGATGTTCACTGGGAAGTTGTAAATTTCTTCAGGTGTAGCTGCTTGTTGAATGATACCTTTATCCATAACAACGATGCGATCGCCCATTGTCATTGCTTCAATTTGGTCATGCGTTACGTAGATTGTCGTAACACCAAGACGTTTTGTCAATTTTGTGATTTCCGCACGCATTTGTACGCGAAGTTTCGCATCCAAGTTGGAAAGCGGCTCATCCATTAAGAATACTTGCGGCTCACGAACAATCGCACGGCCCAAGGCAACACGTTGACGTTGACCACCGGAAAGAGCTTTAGGCTTGCGGTCCAGCAAGTGAACGATATCCAAGATTTTCGCTGCTTCGCGAACGCGAGCATCGATATCTGCTTTTTTGAATTTACGAAGTTTCAAACCGAACGCCATGTTTTGATAAACAGTCATATGCGGATAAAGGGCATAGGATTGGAAAACCATCGCGATATCGCGATCTTTAGGAGCAACATCATTTACAAGGCGGTCTCCGATGTAAAGTTCACCTTCAGTGATTTCCTCTAATCCTGCGATCATACGAAGAGTTGTGGATTTTCCGCAACCGGATGCTCCAACCAATACGACGAACTCTTTATCTTCAATTTCAAGATGGAAATCCTTAACCGTGGATTCTTCTGCACCAGAATATTTTTTTACGATATGATTTAAACGTACGCCTGCCATGTGTTCATTCCCCCTACGGTTTATCGATGTACATTACTTGTTCATCAACTTTTGACTATACTCATCTTACCCCACGAATGCCGGACTGACTATGCACAATACCTACAAAAAAATCACTTTCTTTTCGTTACTTTGTACAATAATAGAGCAAGTCTCACTAAAACCGCATGATTGAACGTACGGACATCCAATCCGGTCTCGTTTTTGAACTTGTCCAGCCGGTACAGCAGCGTGTTCCTGTGAATGTACAACTTCTTAGCTGTTTCGCTCACATTGCAGTCCAAGGAGAAAAAGTGTTCAAGCGTCGTCACCGTCTCCGCATCAAGCGCATGGTCGGTGCCGCGCAGCACCTGCTCCAGGAATTCGGCTTTCTCCTCTTCCCCGATGAGATGAAGCAGCTTTTCCAAACGAAGCTCCCACCGAAGATGAATGAAGCTTCCGACATGAAAAGAACGGCCCAGCATGATCGTTTCCCTCAGCTTGAGAATAGTCGCAAACAGTGATTTCGCGGGTTTCACCGGATAATCGATCGCGAGATGGCACTCCCCTACCCATTCATTGGCAAGCATTTCATACAGACCTGAGCCAAGGGCATCCAGAATTTGTTCGACACTTTCTTCTTCGTCGCCCTCGCGCTCTTCGCTGCCGCTCGTAAGCAAGCCTTCCGGCGCCAGAATCAGCCATTCTTTGTCCAGCAAAGGAATCAGAATGATTTCCGATTCAAAGAAAGATTCCAGCAGCTTCTTCAGATCAGCGTAGGATACGCTTTGATTTTGGGAGTAGTCCCCGTATAAGAGCAGCGGAATCTTCGTTGAATAGAGAGAGGATTGCGAAGCAAGCGCATCCGGAAGCTCCGCATAAGTGGAGCCGCGTTCCATCTGCAGCAGCAGCCAATCCCTTAACTGATACGCTTTTCTTTCGTCTTCAGACAGAAACGCGCCCCTTTGCTTCTTCTCTTGTGCTTGCTTGGATTCGACGGTCATCTCTACGAGTTTGCGCTCAGAAGCCGTCAGCTTTGCTCCAGCTATCTGCAGAACCCGTATATCTTTGTGTTCCTTAGCTAAATAAAACAATACATCTTGACCACGCTCAATACTTCGGCAAAAGCTTGCCGGATGTTCAGCTTGTTCTTCGGACAAGTGCGTCCAATCTGCTTCAGATATCAAACCGATGTGCATAGGTGTCTGTAAAACCGCTTCCAAACGCTCTTTTATGCGCTCCCAATCCATCTGCCTCGCTCCCTGCTCCTAGCTTCTTCTATCTCTATCTCTCTATTGTACCATATGTCACTAGCCTAATGGGAAAGAACCCTCCTGCGTCTAGGCTGCGTAAGCGTGGGGTGGAAAATTTACGAAAGATTAGCGTGCTCATAAACTTCGCTTTTTTGGAAATAATTGTACAAGGGTGGACATACGCCATTTATGGAGGTTGATTGACAATGACAACTCAGAGCCATTATCCGACTTATAACGTCATGGATGAGCAAAAGGAATGGGACGCCCACACACGGGACATCGTAAACGCCCGCTTACTGCGCGAAAATGGATATCAGTATCTCACGCTTGTTGAAGCTGAAACCCTGCGAGCTTGGTGCGGGCTGCTTATGGATGATCACCGGGGAGACATTATTCAATACGTCCTGTGTCATATCGATAAAGTCCTTGCTGAGGACAAGGGCGAGGCTCAGCGCAACGTCAACGTTCCCCCTATTCGCACCCTCCTGCGTCAAGGACTCAAAGGCATTGATGAGACCGGCTGGATCGCCAGCAGTAAACCTTTCATCCATCTGGATGAGCAATCACAGCGTCAAATCATGCTCCAAATCAGCAGCGGCAGCTATCCTCCTACTGCGAATTGGGATGGCATCCCACAGAAAGCCTTATTTCAAAAACTCCTTACGCTCAGTGTTGAAGCCTATTATTCTCATCCTTTGATATGGTCCGAAATCGGTTATGGCGGTCCGGCCTATCCCCGTGGATATGTTCGCGCGAACCCGGGCCTACTTGACCCTTGGGAGGCCGTTAAAACGCTGTGAAGAGGAGATATGTGCGAGAGCCGTAGATATCTTATGTTGTTGGGGCAAGCGTAGCTGGCGGAGTGCTCGCTAGGCACTCTCCTTTAGATTGCATTACTGATGCTAACTCAATTAAAATGAGTGAGAGCGAATTTGCTTCCATGCTGCGCCACGTGCGCCCAGGGACAATATGAGAAAAGGAGATCGTCACATCCATGGCTATCGCGGAATTCACCATTATCCCCATTGGGACGGCAACCACCAGCCTTAGCGGTTATGTTGCAGATTTACATAAGGAATTGGAAAAGCACACAGATGTCACCTTTGAAATGACCCCCATGGGCACCATCTTGGAAGGCCCCCTAGAGCGGCTTTTTGAAGTTATTCGTGCCGTGCATGAAGTTCCTTTCACAAATGGTGCACAGCGCGTCTCCACCTCTATCAAAATTGACGATCGCCGCGACAAAGCAGCATCGATGACTCAGAAAATGCAGTCGGTCGCCGAGAAGTTAAATTAAAAAAGCATCCCAACTAGGGATGCTTTTTTTGTGTATTTGACCGCGCAGTTGAATACAGGGAAAAACTACCGCTAAATACTTTGGTTCTTAGTGCTATCAATCGATTAGCAGGAAATTCTCCTTTTATTTGATACTAATTAACCTGATACAGCGTTTAGAAAACAATTTAACAGGAGATTTTACTGTTAATCGGTAAAGATAGGCTAAGTTGATAGGAATTAACTGGAGAAACTCCTCTTAAAACAAAAAAAGACCCTCATGGTCTTCTGTGTTTGCTTATAAAAGTGAGCCATGTAGGATTCGAACCTACGACACCCTGATTAAAAGTCAGGTGCTCTACCAACTGAGCTAATGGCTCTTAAGGAAATGGAGGCTGATGGATTCGAACCACCGAACTCGGAGAGAGCAGATTTACAGTCTGCCGTGTTTAGCCACTTCACTAAGCCTCCAGATGCGAGATAACCGTACTGCGTGTAAGCAGCACAACCATCTCAATGGCTCGGGACGGAATCGAACCGCCGACACGAGGATTTTCAGTCCTCTGCTCTACCGACTGAGCTACCGAGCCTTATGTACTTCCAATAGTTTGTCCCATTCAAGAAAAAACATGAATGGCGGAGCCGACGGGATTCGAACCCGCGGTCTCCTGCGTGACAGGCAGGCATGTTAGGCCTCTACACCACGGCTCCATGACAATTCAAGTTGCACCATACAAAATGGTGCCGTCGAGAGGACTTGAACCCCCAACCTACTGATTACAAGTCAGTTGCTCTACCAGTTGAGCTACAACGGCATAAGATGGTGGAGGCTGACGGGATCGAACCGCCGACCCTCTGCTTGTAAGGCAGATGCTCTCCCAGCTGAGCTAAGCCTCCATCTGGATTGGTTTTATGGTAGCGGCAGAGGGGCTCGAACCCCCGACCTTACGGGTATGAACCGTACGCTCTAGCCAGCTGAGCTACGCCGCCACATAAAAGGGATATATATGTTTGGAACTGGCGGAGAGAGAGGGATTCGAACCCTCGCACCACTTACGCAGTCTAACCCCTTAGCAGAGGGTCCCCTTATAGCCACTTGGGTATCTCTCCAAGACATATATAATCAAGGATTATTATTCCCTGAAAACTAGATACGAAACGTTTGTAAAGTTGAATCCTTAGGTTTAAA
>NZ_WHNZ01000041.1 GCF_013141725.1 Paenibacillus planticolens
CGGGCGTCAGAAGTTAGGCGTCGAGGTGCGCGGCGAGGATTCGAGGGCTCGATACGGAATTGGAATATGGCAGCTGAGATCAGAGAAGAGTTTGTGATGATTAGGGGCGGATGGGAAATGTGTATATTGAGGGTCGTTAGATGGATAGGCGAGCAAAAAAAAACGTTGCCATGAACTTTTGCGTTCTGGGCAGCGTTTTTTTGATGGTAGTCATTCATTCTATTTTATCTAATAGCGATGAGATCAAGGATTAGTCCGGCTGTTTCTTCAATAGCTTTGTTGGTGACATTGATGATTGGACAGTCGAGCTGTTTCATGATGGAATTGGCGTAATCGAGTTCTTCCTGGATGCGGCGGAAGGTGGCATATTGGGAGCCATTCGGAAGGCCGGCGGCTTTGAGACGTTCAAGTCGTATTTGTAGGATTTGGTTGGCATCCATGGTAAGGCCGATAATGCGTTTGCTTGGGATTTTGAAAAGTTCATGTGGCAGTTGGATTTCTGGGATGATGGGAAGATTTGCGGATTTAATACCTTTGTGTGCAAGGTAAATGCTTAGTGGTGTCTTGGATGTGCGGGATACTCCGATGAGGACTACTTCAGCTTGAAGCATGCCGCGGTTGTCTTTGCCATCGTCATATTTGACGGCGAATTCAATTGCGTCTACTCTTCGGAAATAATCGGCGTCCATTTCGTGCAGCAAGCCCGGTTTGCGCTTCGGTATGTGTCCATATGTTTCCGAAAAAGCTTCCAGCATCGGACCCATGATATCGACGGTTCGCACGCCCAGGCGGTGGGCTTCTTTTTTCATTGTTTCACGCAGCTCGGGCTGCACTAGTGTATAGGCGACAAAACCGCCGGCTGCGGCCGCTTCCTGCAGCATTTGGACGATTTCATTTTGTTGGCTGATATGACCGTAACGCTTAATTTTCAACTGTTCGGAGTTGAATTGACGAATGGTTGCTCTGGCAACGGCATCCGCCGTTTCGCCAATTGAATCAGAGCAAAGAAACAATTGCTGTTGTTCGGTCACACTGCACCCTCCCTATGAACCTGCTATTCGTTAAATTATACCAAATATGCAAAGAAACCTCTATCCTTCATATGACAGAGGTTTTTGCTTGAGTATTAATTTATATGAAGAATAGTGACGCCTTTTGCTTGGAGTGTGACGGTATTTTCTATATTTTGCTCTGTGATTAAGTTTGCTGCCTTGAAATCACCTAATTCAACGGTGGCCTCCACCTCATTGTGATTTAGTAGGAATAAATAGTTCTCCGTATTTTTGCTTCTGACGGATATTTCAACACCTGGAACAGCGGCTATCGGAGCATGGATTCCTTTGTTTTGACACAAATCGCGGAGCAATTTTTGCAAGAATGATGGCTCCGGGCTAGTGGCTACATACCAGGCTTGGCCTGAACCATATGTGTTTACGGTAAGAGCAGGCATCCCTGAGTAGAAGTCACTGCCATAGACAGCTTTGATCTCTGCACCCTCCGAGTGGATTAAATCACACAGGATTTCGCATCGATATTCTCCCTCCAGCTCTCCCCAAGATTCCTTCATCACGATTTGATTGCTCTGATCAGGGAATAAGGCGTCGATTTCTTCAGCCCAGATTCCGAGCACTTTTCGTAATTCACCTGGATAACCGCCTAGGGTGACGATGTCGTTCTCATTAACGATGCCGCTGAAGAATGTGGCAAGGAATGTGCCGCCAGCATGTACAAAGTCTTCAACACGCTTTGCGTAGCCTTCTTTAATCATGTAAAGGACAGGCGCAATGACAATGTCATAGGAGGATAGATCGGCATCGACGCCAATCATATCTGCTTGGATGTTTTGTTGAAAGAGAGCGTCATAGTACTTGTGAACCTCATCTACATATTTGAGGGCGACGGTTGGCCCGCTCGATAGTTCGACAGCCCACCGGTTTTCCCAGTCAAATACGATGGCGACTTTTGCTAAGACTCTAGAGTCTAACAATTTATCTGACAGTTTATGCAGTTCAGCTCCTAATTCCGCGCACTCGCGAAATACACGCGTATGTTCATGGCCGACGTGTTCAATGACTGCGCCGTGGTATTTTTCGCAGGCTCCGACGGATCTTCGAAGTTGAAAGAACATGACGGTATCTGCGCCCCGAGCAACGGCTTGATAACTCCAAAGCTTCATAACCCCAGGACGCTTGAGTGAATTGTAGGGCTGCCAATTTTGCTGGCTTGGCGTTTGTTCCATCAGCATAAAAGGTTGACCCTGTTTTAAGCCGCGCATGAGGTCATGTGTCATGGCCGTCAGACTGACCGGCGTATCCAAGGAAGGATAGTTGTCCCACGAGATGACATCCAAATATTTTGCCCACTTGAAATAGTCTAATTCTTTGTATAATCCCATTAAATTTGTGGTGACTGGGAGATCAGGCGTATGTTTTTTGAGCGCGTTATATTCTAATTGGTAGCATTCAAGCATGCTGTCTGACATAAATCTGCGATAATCCAGCGAGATGCCTTGAAAATTGGTATTATCCACATCCCATTCTTCCGAAAGCGCACTCGGAGATACTATTTCTTCCCATTTATAGAAGGTATGCCCCCAGAAGCTTGTATTCCACGCTTTATTCAATTTTTCAAGTGTTGTATACCGTTCTTGAAGCCATTTGCGGAAGCTGTTCTCACATTGATCGCAATAACAATAGCCTCCATATTCATTTGAAACATGCCAGATTAGCACGGCCGGATGATCTTTGTAACGCTCCGCAAGCTTATCTGCGAGAAGAGCGGCATATTTACGATAGGTAGGGCTGTTTGGACAGGAATTGTGTCTTCCGCCAAATTTACGTTTCCGCCCTTGGAAGTCTACCCGCAGCACATCCGGATATTTACGTGCCATCCACGCGGGATGCGCACCTGTGCTCGTCGCCAGGCAAACGTAAGTGCCGTTCTCATAAAGCTTGTCGATGATTTCATCCAGCCAAGTAAAATCATATGTATCTTCACTAAGTTGAAGTCGAGCCCACGAAAAAACGTTTACGGTAGCCACATCAATTCCTGCAAGTTTAAACATCCGCAGGTCTTCCGTCATGACTTCTTTGTCCCATTGTTCAGGGTTGTAGTCCCCGCCGTACCAAATTTTGGGGAGCTTCTCATTGATCATGCAGTCACCTCATCAAAGGTTATTGTTAATATAAGAATAAGTCCATTGTATTGGAATATTTTTTATCTTAAAATATAATATTTTTACACGATAGTATAATAAAATGGAACAGGTGAACATCGTTGATGCATAAAAGGTATGAATTAACTCCGTCAACAGCGCAACCGCTTCCAATATTCATCGAGAGTATTGGACATCATGAAGATCAGGAAAAGCTTGTACGACCCGAAGGCTTCCCTTGTTATCATTGGCTTCAAACGTACGCCGGTGAAGGAGAGTTCATTCTGGATGGAAAAAAATATGGATTGCCAGAAGGATCGGGTGTTTTACTGCTTCCGGGGGTGCCCCACACTTACTACGCGATAACGGAAAAATGGTGTACGCAATATGTCACTTTTGGCGGGGCATGTGTAGAAGTTATCCTTAGTACGCTGGATTTATTGGATTCTGCCGTTTACAAATGGGATATTCATGGCCCGATGCAAACCGAATTAGGACATATTATTGAAAATATGGATGTTGGGGCTGATTACTCCAGTTATGATGCCTCCGCCGATCTATACCATTTCTTCATCCAGCTCAAAAAGTACGGTCAGCTCAATAATCGCACCTCGATTCGCAATCAAATTGCGCATTTGCAGCCTTTATTGGAGTGGCTCGAGACTAGCTTTCATAACCCCGATACAAGTCTTGGAGAAATGGCCGACGTCCTAGCTATAACGCCAAGGCATATGAACACGTTGTTTCAGCATGCGTTCGGCCTGTCGCCATATTCTTATCTGATTCGCATGCGGCTGCGTAAATCGAAAGAAATGCTGCTTCATACCCCGGCTAAAACCGTTAAGGAAGTGGCCGAACGTGTTGGCTTCCGTGATGTCAGCCATTTTGTTGCCAGCTTTCGCAAGCATGTCGGACTTACGCCAGATCGGTTCAGACAGATGAATTAATTTCAAGGAATATCTTCCTTCTTTTTCCCGGATATAAGATAATGGACGAATGGACTTGTACAAAACGAACAGGAGTTACACAAATGACCACACTTCTTCAATGGCTTAAACATCTGCCTTCCCGTTTTATGATTCTTGTTTTGCCTTTTTTCCTGATGGTCATGGTCGAATATTTGGAACGAGGGTCTTATGAAGAGCTTCATAAATGGGTGATGAACCACCCGCTCTCTATGGTTCTTGCCTACTTTGTTGTAGGAACCTTGTATGTATTTCTAATCGCATTAACCGGAAAAAGCCGATTGTCCTTTTGGCTGCTATGCGTGATGCTATTACCGCTCGGAGCGATTAGCGGCAGTAAATTAAAAGCAATCGGAGCCCCCTACTATCCATGGGATCTTTATTTTAACAATCAAATTGTGGAGTACAGGACGTTCTTGAAAGGGTATTTAAACCTTCGGATACTTGGGATTGTCATGCTATTTCTCGTATTGATCGCCCTATTGTTTCATCTGGCGCTTCGTCGCAAGCGCATTCAATTTACTTGGATGGAGCGGTGTATTTATGCAGTTATCACCATCGTAATGGCCACGAGCCTTTATATGGACAAGCCTATTCCATTTATGAATCTTTACGGCATTTACACAGTGCCCTGGGATCAAACGATTACCTATGACGAAAACGGCTATCTCTATTCCTCCGTGCAGATGCTCGGGTTTCTGAATGTAGCTAAACCTGACGGTTACAGTAAAAAAGCGGTGGCTTCCATTTTAGCTAAAATTCCGGATAAACCGGCGGCAAGCGATAAAAAACCAAATATCATCGTCATGCTCGGAGAATCTTTTTGGGATCCTACGCTTATGAAAAATATTACGTTCAGCCAAGATCCGATCCCCAATCTGCACCGGCTTCAAAAGTCTTACACGAGCGGTTGGATGCTGTCTCCCCAATTCGGGGGCAGTACTGCAAATGTAGAGTTTGAAGTTTTGTCGGGAAATTCCATGCGTTTCTTCGGTAAATCACCCGATAAAATACTGCCATATATCGAATATATGAACCATGGCGTCGACTCGTTGGCCAGCATTATGACCCGACAAGGTTACACAGCAACTTCGATTAACCCTTTTTTCAGCTATTTTTTCGACAGCCGGAAAGTATATAAACATTTTGGGTTCTCGCGATTTATTTCCAGCGAGTATTTCCCGAATGATTTTGAAGGGCCGAATTATGCGGATCGTGCCGTTGTAAAGAAGATTATCGAGGAAACGGAAAAAAGCCCTGGACCTGATTTTATTTTCGCAAATACGATGGAAAACCATCATCCTTTTAAACCCGGGAAGTTCAGTAAAAACACGATTGAAGTGACAGGGGATATTACTTCTGAATCCAAGGGAATTCTGGAGACGTACGCTCAGGGCATTTCGGGAACCGATAAAGCTCTTCAAGCTTTGGTGGACTATTACTCCAAAAAGTCTGAGCCAACGATTCTATTGTTTTTTGGCGATCATTTTCCGTTTTTTGAGGATGATTACAAAGTATATCGCGACGCCAAGTACGTACTTCCTAACGATCCTGATTTATATACAAAAACCCATTATACGCCCTTCCTGATATGGAACAATTTTCTGCCGGCCGATCAAGAACAGTTGAACCTCAAGATGAGTCCATCGTTCTTAGGTCCTAAGCTCCTGCACATGGCAGGCGTTAAAGGCAGTTACTACACGGACTATCTCTACGATCTGTCGCAAAAAATTCCGGTTATTCCGCCTAATGACATGTGGGAGAAGTATAACATCCACGCAAGCGATCTTTCGGACTATATGATGCTTCAGTACGATAATTTATTCGGAGGCCGATACGGATACGAAGCCAAAGGCTTTAAGGATACGATTGTGCAGCCTGGTTATATCTTAGGTTATGGAGATCCGGTCATTAGCAAGGTAATTCGAAATGATAATAAGATTCAAGTCGTGGGCAAGCCTTTTTATTCGTCCTGCAACGTCTACATTGACGACAAGCTGTTTAAATCTAACTTTGACGGCGAAGACACGCTGTATGTCGATTTGTCGGATAAGGAGAATCCCGCATTAGAAAGCGGCAAGTCTCATGAGGTTGAAGTCCGCGTGTATGACGATAAGAAGATGAAGATCGGTCAATCCGCTCTCTACCCGCTTCCACAGTCATGACACCGGCCCTCTTGGAATAGGATGAACCATATCCTGCAGCCAAGGGGGGTTTTTGGACTATGCTTTATCGGGTTCCTCCTGCTCACGTGCACTTTTTCAAAGCGATGTCGTCCAAAGAACTAGAGCATAATCACTTACTGCGTCTGTATACGTATAGCGTGAACGGTACTGCCTACGATTGCCACGTTCATCAGTACGCAGGTATCACTGGCATAAAATACGGGCATTATCACAATTATTTTGGGACGACGGGCCCGGCCATAGCGCTTCAGAATGGACGTCATATTCATTTTCTGGAAGGCACCGTCGAACAAAATGCCTTTAACACGTCAAGAGGCAAGGCGCTTGTGATTTCCGCAGAAAAGGAAGGGCTGATTGAAGAGCTGCATCAGCATACGTATTCCGGGTATTCTACGGTTGGTTTTGGATATGAACCTTGGTGAAATAATAACTTGGTGAAATAAAAAAAGAGTCAAGCGGCTTTCTCAGCCTTCACTTGACTCTTTTTCCGTTATTTATCTAATGGCGCAATATGAATCGACCATTCAAACGCGAATGTCTCCCCTGCCGCTAAGCCGCGGGCACCGGATATTTCAGGCGCAAAGGGCTCGTTGAACACGTTCATGATGCTCGTGTACGGCTCAAGAGACACGGCATGCGTCCACGGCGCCGTGAACAGAACATGAATGGGAAACTTGTCTCCCATATCGTACACGAGCTTCGTTCCGCGAGCCTCATAGTGCAGCTCGCAAGTTTGCGGGCCGGGCTCGACGCTGAGCAGCTGTGAGCCGCCAGGGTAGTGCGGCAGCGCCGAGACCACAACGCCCTGCTGAAGCGCAGCGGTCAGCGACGTTGGCGCAGGCTCGCCTGCGGCGTAGCCGTCTGCGGTCAGCGGCCACTCCGCCGCCGCTGGAATCAACACCTTAACGCGGCTGGCTTCGCCGTCCGCGTAAGCGAAGTACGGGTGAAAGCCAAGGGATAGCGGCATCGTTTGGCCGCTATGGATGGCGATTTCACCGCGGAGAGACAGCGTACCGTCCTTCAGGCGGTACGTGAAGCGAAAGCATGCGGCGTGCGGAAAGTACGCCAGCATGTCAGGATGCTCCGCGAGATTAAACTCCGCGGAGACATGCGCCCCGCCAGCGGCATCCGCGCCGCTGGCGACGACCTTCCACGGCCGCTCGCGCAGCTCGCCGTGGGCGTGATCCGGCTCCCGGTTCGCGGGGAGCCGGTATTCGCGGCCTTCGAAGGTGAAGGCCGCTTGCTTGACGCGCCCCGGCGGGAACAGAATGGGCACGCCGTAGCGCGAAGACTTGGCGCGAAGCTCAGCTGCGCTGTCTGGCTTCGCGATGTAGGCATGGTTCCGCACGTCGAAGCGGAACAAGTGCAGACCGACGGCCGGAATGATTTCGGCCGTCGCTTGGGCGTCATGGTCGACGAGGCGAAGCGTCGACTCCCCGTCCCATTCGCTTTGGATGAGTTCATAGCGTGACAATGGTGAATCCTCCTTGTGTGTTGCTCAAGCAAATCTTGCTTGGCGAGCATTTTTTCTTGATAGCCGACCATAATAGGCCATAATTAGAAGTATTCCTGCCACTAGAACGATTGTGGTAACGAAGCTGCCCTCAGCGCCAAACGATCCGCCGGAAAGGAGCGGTTTTCCCTGCGTGTAGGCTTGGAAAATCGAAGGCATCGGCGTGCCGGAGACTTGAAAGCCGAAGATGCAGCCCTGAATGAAATTCCACGACAAATGCATGCCGACCGGCATCCACAAGCCTCTTGAAAGCTCACGGGACAAGCCGAACAGCAGTCCGGCCAGAAGCAAGTTCAAAAGCGGCATAGGCGAGCTCCACATCCCCGGATTGAACGTATGTAGAAATGCGAAAACGAGGGTCGAGATGCTTACGGCAGCTCCGCTGCCAAACCGTGCTTTCACCAGTCCCTGCAAATAGCCGCGTGCGAATAATTCTTCATTCACGGCTACGCCGATGAAGAGCAGGAACCCGCTAAGCAAATCGATCCACATAGCAGCGGTCCAAGGATTTGACTGAATGGCAATGCCCCCTAACAGCCAAATGCCTAAACAAGAGGCCGATATGAGAAGCGCCCCCGCGGCGAAACCTTCGCCAAACCGCCGTCCGAACCGTCGAATATCCAGTCCCAAAGCCCATCCTTTGCGGCGTTCGAAGATGCCGTAAGCCAGCATCACGCCGCTTATAAAACCAATAATTTGCGCCCACAAAGCTGCCTTGATAAAAAAAGGATCGGCAGCAACTGCGGCCATGCTGAGCTCCAGCTCCGGCTGTATCAAAATCGCGACAACCGCCGCTGCAATCGATAGTATGACCGTGATGACAACAATGAAAACAAGGGACAACATTACTTTGCCCAAAATGGTTAAAATGGATAGAACGGCTAAGGTTATTCGCTTCTTTACGTCAATGAGGCTTCACTCCCTTCTCCCCACTTATTCGAGAAGAAGGTCCTATCTCCTGCCGCTTCACCCGCAAAGGAACTCTTGTGCAATTGTTGGCTCCATGCCACAATAGAGGAAATATCGGATTCATTCGACGGAGGACTTATGCTTTTTGTGTTATTTGCCCTTTGGATTATTGCGATCGGGCTTGTCATGATTGATCCCCGGTCAAGCACGATGCGCTGGATGAGCGCGATTGCTTTCACGGGAGGCTTCGGCGCCCTTGCTGCCGTATTATCGGAGACGTTCATCCCCTATATCCAGCAAACCGTGCCTAACCCTGCGATCTCCCTCTTGCTTTATCGTTTTATGGGGATATGTTCCCTTATTTCTTATTACGGCTTGCCCTATTCTTTCGCCATGCTTTCTTTGAAATATAACGCAGCTTGGCAAAAACAGGCCATTCGAACATGGCTGCCCATCGGAATGCTGATTCCGCCGATTGCATGCCTCCTGTTTACACCCGAATATACCGAGGAAATGCCGATCGCCTTTCCGATTGTCGCCTTGTGGGCCGTGCCTTACATTTTCATTGGCGCCGTGCTGATTGTCATGAAAACGGATCGGCTGCCCGCCATGAGACGAACGCACTTGTTTACATGTCTCGCGCTGCTGCCGCCTATCCTCTGCGTCGGCGTGCTGAATTATGTCATGCCTAGCTTCGGCTTTTACCGGATGTGGGTGTATCATGTGTGGATTCTCGCGTTTGTCGTGCCTTTTTTCGTGTTTACCTTTTTCAAATACGGCTTCCTTGGCATGAGGCTTCTGATCGAGCGCCGCAAACTTGACTCCACGCTCAGAGCCATCACTTCAGGAACAGCGATATTAAACCATGCGATCAAAAATGATGTCGGCAAAATGCGATTGTTTCTCGAAAAAATGAAGCAGCATGCCGAGGAGACGAATCAGGTCGAGCTCATGAAGGACATTGAAGTTGTCATGGGGGCGTCTTCGCACATCCGGGACATGATAACTCGCGTTCATGAGCAAACGCAGGAACTTCCCCTGCGGGTTTCCTCTGTTCATCTGGGAGATCTGCTGGAGGAAGTGCTCCTTACGCTCGACCCTTATTTATCCAAAGTCGTTGTCCAGTCGAACATAACGGAGAACCTGACGCTCCAGATAGACCGCATTCAAATGGCAGAAACTTTGACGAATATATTGATGAACGCGATCGAAGCGATGCCGCAAGGCGGTGAGATTACCATCCGAACTTTGCAGACAAAGAAACAGATTGTTCTGGAAATAAAAGATAGCGGTTCAGGCATGGAGAAGGAAGTTCTGAAGCAAGTGCTGGAACCGTTTTATACGACGAAAAGCGGCAGTCACAACAATTTCGGCCTGGGTCTCGCCTATTGCTACAGCGTTATGAAGAAGCATGGAGGAACGTTGGAGCTTGGCAGCTCACCGGGGAAAGGCACCAGCGTATTCCTTACGTTTCCCGGCAGCCGATTACTAACTTAAGGGGGGTCCGTATTGGAACCTATTCGTATTTTAATTGTTGAAGATGACCTTGACTGGCTGCGCGGCCTGCAAGCCTATTTGAACCGCCAGCCTGATCTATCGGTCATTCATACGGTCTCTACCGCGGAAGAGGCTAGAGAGCTTTTTATGGCGCCTGAACCGGGCGTTGACGTTGTACTGATGGATATCATGATTCAAGATGAACCGGCAGGGATTGGACTTGCCGAACAAGCGCTTTTAGCTTGGGGAGTGAAAGTCATTATGCTGACTTCGATGGAAGAGAAGGACTTTATTTTCCGTTCGTTTCAAGCCGGGGCCATCGACTATCAAATCAAATCCCGCTTCGAAGAGCTGCCGGCCATTATTCGGGCCGTTCATGCCCGCAAAGCATCCATCAACGCGGCTGTAGCCGAACAGATGAGAGAAGAATTTCGCAGGCTTAAGCGGCTGGAGCACCAATTCAAGGTCAAGGAAGTTCGTGATTTGATTACGCCGACAGAGCTTCAGGTGCTGGAAATGATCGATCAGGGCCACACGCAAACGGAAATTGCGAACCGCTTTTTCATTTCACTGCGAACGGTCAAAATCCATGTAGGCCATATTTTGAAAAAACTCGGGAGCCCAAGCAGCAAGGATGCTGCCCAAAAAATCAGAAACTTGGGGCTGTTCGAGCGAGAAAAAGATCAGTGAATATTTTTCTTTTTAAATCTTCCGCCTTTAACGTCGTGAATATTGCCGACTGCGAGGAATGCCCCTGGATCCAATTCGTCAACGATAGATTTCAGTTTGGCTTCCTCCAGCCGCGTGATCACACAGAAGATGACCTTCTTGTTATCTCCGGAGAAACCGCCTTCCCCTTCCAAATACGTTGCGCCGCGCCCCAGCCGGTCTAGAATCGCCTCTCCGATCTGTCGGAACTGGTCGCTAATGATCCAGACGGATTTGGACTCATCAAAGCCCTCAATCGTCACATCAATCATTTTATAAGCAATAAAATAAGCAATTAACGAGTACATCGCACGATCCCAGCTATATACAAAGCCAGCGCTGCCGAGAATAAAGAGGTTGAAAAACATGACGACTTCCCCAACGGAGAACGGAATTTTTTTGGAAACCAGTATGGCAATAATCTCGGTTCCGTCCAGCGATCCCCCGAATCGGATGACCATCCCTACGCCAACGCCGAGGATAATGCCCCCGAACACAGCCGCTAGCAAAGGATCGTTGGTAAGTTCATGAACCGGGTGAAGCAGCGCCGTACCTGCCGACATCACAAGAATGGCGAATAAAGTCGATAACGCAAACGTTTTTCCGATCATTTTATAACCGATAAACAGAAATGGCATATTTAATAAGGTCAAAAATATCCCCACAGGGATGTGGGTCAAATACGAAAAAATGATGGAGATACCGGTGATTCCCCCGTCAATAATTTTGTTGGGGACTAAGAAAATATCAAGTCCGACAGCCATTAAGGCGGCTCCGATAAATAAAAATACGCCGCGCCGCAGCAAGCTGCTCTTGGTCATTCTCCGATGCTGCGCTCTGATCGACGCTCTCTTCTGTAATTGAATCTGTTCTCTTGTCATTGCTCATCCCCTCCGCCGTTTTTTCTATTCATCATTTTCTCGATAAAGGCAGCTTTTTCCTGCTTGAAACACGCTAAATCTGCTCGTCAAAATGCCATAAAATAATTAGATAAACCCCCATCGAATATTGTCGTTTCCCATGGTATAATGTCAGATGTCATTTACAATTCATCTACAATTCCATAGGAGAAAATATGAAACTACACACCGACCGTTTATTGCGGCTGTCCCGGCAGTGGCTGCCATTCGTTTTACTTGCTTTAATTCCTGTGGTGATTATGGAGATACTAAGCCGCGGGCACTATGTTGAAATGATTACGTGGAGTTTCAAACATGTGGTCGAACTGCTTTTTAACGAATGGATCGTGCTGAGCCTGCTTCTGCTGTTCATCGCCATCATTGGCCGTACTCGAGCGGCTTATTGGATTCTTTCCGGGATGCTTCTGGTCATGGGGCTTATCAGCGGGATAAAACTCAAAATATTAGGCGTCCCTTTAACGCCATGGGATATCGTGATCGCCGGCGAAGCGTCCGATATGGTGCAATATATCAAGAACATTTTTTCATTCAAAATTTTATTTGCGATCGTACTGTTCCTGGCTTCCAGCTATTACTTGCTATACCGCACACGCTTATTTGCGAAAAAAGTTGCCTTTAAAGAGCGAGGAATCATTGGCGTTATTGCGCTTGTGATGCTGACAGCGGTTTACACAGATCTGCCGCTGCCCGTGCAAAAGTGGTTCGGCATTCAAGCTTCGGTCTGGAATCAGGTTGAAAATACACAAAAGAACGGCTACGCGCTTGCTACCTTTCTGAATACGAAGTCCATGTTCAACGACAAGCGTGAAGGGTACGACGATAAAGCTGTCGAAGCGATCGTCAGTCAAACCCCTAAGCCAGTAAAAGCCGGCGATAAAATAAAACCGAATGTGATTGTCGTTTTGAGTGAAGCTTTCTGGGACCCAACCATCATTAAGGGCGTAGAATTCAGTAAAGATCCGATTCCGTTCTTTCATAAATTGCAGCAAACCGGGAGCAGCGGGACGATGCTTTCGCCGCAGTACGGCGGAGGAACGGCCAACGTGGAGTTCGAGGTTCTGACAGGGAATTCAATGCGGTTTCTGCCGCAAGGATCGATTGCGTACAATCAATTCATTTCACATGAAGTGGATTCGCTAGCCAGTATTTATGCCAGACAAGGCTATACATCAACCGCCATCAGCCCTTTTTATAATTGGTATTTTAACAGTAATAAAGTATATAAAGACTTCGGTTTCTCTAAGTATATTCCGATTGAATATTTTAAGCCTAACTATTCTGGCCCGTACATCGCGGATAGCGAGGTTGCTGCCAACATTATTCATGCGACGGATCTCAGCGACGGACCCGATTTTGTTTTCGCGAATACGATGGAAAATCACTTCCATTTTTACCCGGGCAAGTTCCCGAAAAATAATTTCGATGTCAAAGGCGATATGTCCGCCTCTTCTCAAGGTATGCTAGAAACGCTTGCCCAAGGCATCAATGCTTCCGATAATATGTTGAAAACGCTCGTGGAACACTTTGAGAAAAAAGGCGAGCCTACCATTATCGCTTTCTGGGGAGATCACTTACCGGCCCTTGGCGATGACTACGCCACCTATATCGACACCAAATATATCAGCGGCAAAGATGACCCTGATTTCTTGAAAAAAATGTACAGCGTCCCGCTTGTCGTCTGGAACAATTTCGATACGGAACGCAAGGATAAATTAAATATCAGTCCCTCTTTCTTAGGTCCTTATCTTATTGAATTATCGAGACAGCAAGGCAGCTATTATACGGATTATTTGACACAGCTTGCGAAAAAGGTTCCTGTCATTCCGCCGAAAGACTATTTTGAGTCCATGAACATAAGCGAGCAGGATCTGAAGGATTATGAAACATTGCAGTACGATATCCTTTTTGGCGACCGGCATGCTTATAAAGATTACACAACACCCATTATCAATACGAAGTATATGCTCGGTTTTGGCCCCATTCTCCTTACGCAAATCGAGACGGATTCGCAAGATATTTCCGGACGAACCAGTGTGACGCTAACCGTACGTGGCAACAATTTACCGCCGCTGGGCTGTGTTACGCTGAACGGTAAAGCCGTTCCTACGACATGGCAGGATGAGCATACGGTAACAGCTAAAGTCGAAGGCAATTTGCTGAAAGCTGGCATTTGGGACATTCAAGTGAACGTGAGGGATTCGAAGGAAACGATCGTGGGCAGATCGAACACGCTGCCGATTGAGATCGGCGGAAGATAATAGATTAGACAAAGAGGGCAGCTCCATCAGTAGATGAATCTACTTTTGGAACTGCCCTCTTTTTTATAGTTATAGACGATTAGAGCGTAATGATTTTACCAGTTGCTTCGGACTCGAACGCAGCCAGGATCACTTCCAGGGAGCGCTTGCCTTCTTCGCCGGAAATACGCGGCTTCGTACCGTTCACAATGCTAGACACGAACTCATCGATAACGCCGCTGACCGTTTGTTTCTCGTTTGTCGCGACTTGGCCGACTTTATAACGCTCGACCGTGCCGTTGCGAAGCTCTACGATGACTTGATCGTTCGGGTCAGTATCGATTTTGATTACGCCGTTCTCACACCAGAGAACAGTGGAGTTGTCTTGGCCTTTGTAATATGTCCAGCTGGCAACCAGCGAGCCTGTAGCTCCGCTTTTCATGCGCAGCAAGCAAGTCGAGTTATCATCCACATCAGTGCCTTCTTTATGCAGGGTACCTACGAAAGCTGCCACTTGCGCAACCTCATCATCCAGCAGATAGCGGATCAAATCCGATTTGTGTACGCCGAGGTCGCCCATCGCGCCCATAATCGCTTCTTCCTTGCGGAAGAACCAGCTCTCGCGGCCGTCCACGCTCCAACCTTCAGGTCCTGGATGACCGAAGGAAGTACGGAACGTCAGAACTTTCCCCAATTTGCCGGACTCCAAAATTTCTTTCGCTTTCACATGCGGCGGCATGAGGCGTTGGTTGTGACCAACCATCAGGAATACGCCGTTTTTCTGAGCAGCCTCGATCATCGCATCGGCTTCTTCCGCTGAAGCAGCCATTGGCTTCTCAACTAGGACATGCGTGCCAGCGTTTGCTGCAGCAATGGACACCTCTGCATGAAGATAGTTAGGCGTACATACGCTCACTGCGTCTACTTTTTCTTCTTTCAACATTTCCTCGTAGCTGCTGTACGCTTTGCCGCCATGAAGCTGCGCATAGTGTTCCGCTCGCTCGATAACCGGATCTACGAACGCAACAAGCTCAACATTTGGATTCAATGCGTATTCCGGGATATGTCTATGTTTGGAAATGGAGCCGCAGCCAACGACGGCCACTTTAATTTTACTCATGATAGATGTTCACTCCTCTGAATGGTTAGGTATTAGTTATGAATGTTTAAATAATGCTCTTTAACCCAGTTTAAGCTGTTTTCGATGCTTGTTAGCGGCGGTTTTTGGCAGTGATCCTGCTCAACAACAAGCCATTCTACGCCAGCTTGCTCCGCAGCTTTGATGACTTGCTCAAGCGGAACTTCGCCTAATCCAAGCTCCAACGTAACCAGTTTGCCTTCCTCATCTTTCGAGAAATCCTTGAAGTGAAGCAGCGGCAGACGGCCTGCATATTTCGCAATGTAAGCAAGCGGATCTTGTCCGGCATATTTCACCCAGCATACGTCCATCTCCACTTGGATCGCGTCATTCCCTGCATACATGGCATCAAAGACGAACTCGCCGTCCACATTATGATGAAATTCGAAATCATGATTATGGTATAAAAATTGCAAACCTTGTTTGCCGACTTCAATCGCAATTTGATTGCATTCAGCAATCAGCGTTTTCCATTGGTCAGCGTTTTCACGCTCTTCGGCACCTACATACGGACAGATGGCGTATTTCGCACCGAGTGTGTGCAGGTAGTCAATTTCTCCTTGCAAGTTATTGCGGAATCTATCCAGGCTGATATGGCTTCCGATTGCTTTCAAGCCAAGTTCGTCGAGCAGTTGTTTCATTTCTGCGGCAGGCTTGTCAAAATAACCCGCGAACTCAACGCCTTCATATCCCAGCTTGGCAACATGACGCAATGTGCCTTCCACGTCTTTTGCCATATCATCACGAAGTGTATACAGTTGAAGAGCAATTCCTAAACGTCCCATATAATTCCCTCTTTTCTTGGATTCCAAATTATGCATGATTAGAGCCTATGTAAACAGTATAGCGGAACTTGGCTTATGATGACCATTCACGATATAATCAAAACATCTCTTATTTGGCTACGAAAGGTGAGTTCGATGGACACTGAGCTGTTAACCTGCGGCTATTCTTTTCATATGGAACCGTTTAATGTGAGTACGAAATCCGGGCTGAATTCTTATCTTTTCCGTTTGCAGACTGAGGGTACTTGCGAAATTCTTGCGGATGGCCAAATGATACGAATCGAAGCCGGCCATTTGCTTCTCTATAAACCGGGAGATCCCTACGAGCTCCGGATTGAACATGACAAAGAGCACCCCGGGAGTAAAATTGCCAGCGGAGATTATTATTTATTTTGCAAAGGCGCATGGATCGATGCTTGGTGGAAACGCAGCCTGAAACAATCGTGCACGCGGATTGATCTCGACGCACGGCTCATTTCGCTGTGGCGCCAGCTTATTCTCGAGAAACGTAGAATGGAGGAGGAAAACCGCGAGCTTAGCGGCTACTTGCTGCAAGCACTTTGCCTCTATGTGGAGCGGGCAGCAACCGAAACGGTCTCTTTGCAAGGCCGGCCTTTTACAGGGACCCGCATGAAACGATTCATCGAAGCCCACGCGACGGCAACTTTCAAAGTCGATGATGTGGCTGACCATGTTGGGCTCAGCGTATCCCGCGCCGTTCATTTGTTCAAGGAATGCTTTGGCAAAACGATGATTCAATACGCCCTGGAAGTCCGGTTATCGAGCGCGGTAGAACGCATGCATGACAGCTCCATGTCTTTGGAGCAGATTGCTTTAAGCTGCGGATTCGGCAGCTATCCTTATTTCCATCGTGCCTTCAAACATAGATTCGGGATCTCACCAAAGCTGTATCGCCAGAAAGATTCTCAAAACTAACGGAAATTCACAAATTTTTCATGGCGATCTCCTCGGAGTATGGAACTTTTTTGCCTGCTGATCCGTATATTTATAGACAACAAAAAAGCCAGCAGTTTAATAGGACCGAAAACGAGGATTTAGTTTAAATAGTTGAAAACAAATTCATGAAATGCCTGTTTGTTTCAAAATTGTAAAACTATTTTAAGGTTAAATTAATAATCCTCATATATGCTTAAAATATATCCAATTCCTAGGATGGTGAAAAACTATGAAAATGTTTATTACGATTCATAACAAACCCGTGCCTGTTTACTCCGATGAGAAAAATAAAAAGAAATTCAACTTATTGAAATCCGCTCTTGAAGCGAAAGTTATTAAAGGAAGAGCTACGATCAAGAAATGCTTGGACTCTATCATCAGTATCGAAATTGTTGGATGCGAAGCGATTCTGCACTCTTTCAATGAACGTGATTCACTGGCGTTGTCGCTTTATTAAAAAAAAGTACGGCTGGGACTATTGTCCCGCCGTACTTTTTTTATACATACCGTTCTTGCACTACAGCCAGATGATGCTGAGCATGGCCCGCGATCACATACGCAAGCGCTCGTGCGGTTATGTCATAAGTGCTTGCATTGCCCAGACGCGTCCAAGCGGAGTCTGCAATTGTTTTCAGCAGTGTGAACGTGGACTGCCGAACCGCTTGGAAATCTTGCAGCAAATCCGCAATCGGCACTTCGTCAAACGACGTATTCGCAATAAATACATCCTGATCAAACCCAGGCAACTTCGTTGTATCTCCGCGAGCGATCCGCAGCATCCGGTAGCTCATCACACGCTCCGTATCGGTGATATGGCCCAATACTTCCTTCAGGCTCCATTTCCCCGGCGCATAGCGATATAAGCTTTTTTCATCATCGAACTTGGCAAATAACGCCGTAATTTCCTCTAGTTGACTTTGCAGAAATGCCGCGTAATCCCCGTCAGGCACTTTGCTCACATAAGCTTCATAATAATGCGCATATTCCTCTTTTTCTGGTCGCTTCAGCATATCGCAGCAATCTCCCTTCCATCATCAGTCTATCTATGTAATAGACTTATCATAGCGGAAACTCGGAGAAATGAGAAGATGCTTTACGCAGCCATAATCGGGATTTAGCCGAACTTATACGTCATGCCATAGCCACCTTTGGGATACACCCAATCGATGTTGTGGGACGGGCAGGCAATCCGGCAGGTGCCGCATTCGATGCAGTTCTCATAAGCAACCGTCGTAATTTTAAGCTTTTTTTCCCACTCATACACATCGGAAGGACAAAAGAAGTTGCAATCCTTGGTCACGCAATTCAAACAAGTCTGTTTGTCTTTGATCACGAGGTGCGACTTATCATCGCATTTGTAACGAATGGTAAATAGCTTATCGGAAATATCACTTTGGCTCATCCGTTCATCGCCCTCCATCCCTTATAGCCCAGCTTCATCAAGTTTACAGTGCCGCCTGCGGCGTTTTTGATCAGCTTCATCGCCATCTTTTGCTTATCCCCTTTGGCAATGCCATCCACGAGGAACATATTATAGGCAGCTTCATTTAGCGCTCTGGGCAGCTTATCAAACAACAGTTCAGGATCTTGCTCCTTCAGGAATTGGTGCATGCCCTTATACTTCTGCAAATCTTTGTGCACAAAGGATTCGCGTATTTTTTGGTCGTAGGCTTGCAGCGAAGCCGCCGAGTAATCCCCTCGTCCCTTGGCCTCCACAATCGCTTCCCCAGCCAAGCGGCCGGAGGTCATCGCCAAATTGGTGCCTTCCCGATGGACGAAATTGATGAGCTGCGCGGCATCCCCGCAGACGCACCAGCCATTTCCCGACAAGGGCGGAATGGAGTGAAAGCCGCCTTCGGGAATCAAATGCCCGGAGTACTCCTTCGTTTCTCCGCCCTGAATCAATTTGCGGATCATGGGATGCTGCTTCACCGCGTCCAACACCGCATAGGGCTTCACCTTTTTATCGCGCAAATGGTTCACCATCACGCCGACGCCTAATGAAATGGTCTCTTTATTCGTATACAAAAAGCCCATCCCCGCCATGCCAAGCGACGTTTCGCCCATGAACTCGATCGTTACGCCTTCGTCGCCCTCAAGCCCGAAGCGGTCCTCGATCTTCTCCTTCGGCAGCGCAATCACTTCTTTCACGGCCAGCGACACTTGATCCGGCGTCCATTCTTTATGAATGCCCATGGCCTTCCCGAGCAAAGAGTTTACGCCGTCGGCTATGACGATAACGTCCGCATATAAATTGCCGTCATCCCGGTCGGTCTTAACGCCAACCACTTTATCGCCTTCCCGGATAACGTCCAGTGCGACGGTTTCGTACACAGGGATAGCTCCGGCAGCAACCGCTTTATCGGCAAACCATTGATCAAATTTGACTCGCAAGCCTGTGAAACAGTTGTAAGGCTCCTTGTACGCCTCGTTGCGGTGGCCGAACGTCACCATGGACTCTTTGCCCATCATCCAGATGCGCTGCTCCACAATGTACCTTTCCATCGGAAAGTTTTTCTCTTTCCAGAACTCGGGTACGAGCTCTTCAATTTGTTTCCGGTAGAGAACGCCGCCGAAAATGTTTTTGGCGCCGGGGAATTCCCCCCGTTCCAGGAGCACAACGGATAACCCGGCTTGCGCCATCGTTAAAGCCGCTGCTGCGCCGGCCGGACCTCCGCCAACGACGATCGCATCAAATTTTTCATTCATTTGGCCTCACTCCTTTCCAGCGTTGGCACAGAAGCGGGGATCTCCGCTGCTTGCTTGCCAAACAAGGTTCGGCGTTTTTTCACCTCTTGGGTAATCGCCGGAACCAGCTTAAACAAATCGCCTACCATGCCGTAGTGGGCAAATTGGAAAATAGGCGCTTTCTCGTCTTTGTTAATCGCGACGACAACGTCCGCATTGCTCATCCCGACGGTATGCTGCACGGCCCCAGAGATGCCGATAGCAAAGTACAGCTTCGGCCGTACGGTTGCACCGGTTTGACCGACCTGGTGCTCATGCCCGATCCAGCCCGCGTCAACCGCCGCGCGGGATGCGCCGACGACGCCGCCAAGCGCCTCTGCCAGCTCGGCGAGCAGCGCGAAAGGCTCTGGGCCGCCGAGTCCGCGGCCCCCGGCCACGATAATCTCGGCATCCTCGAGATTGAGCTTGCCTGTTTCGTGCAGGAAGTCCAGCACCTGCGCGGCGATCTCTTCCTCCCGCATCGCAGCTTCGATGAGCACGATTTCACCTTGGCGCGCCGTGTCCTTCGTCAGCGCCTGAAACACGCCGGCGCGCGCTGTCGCCATCTGCGGCCGGTACTGTTTGCAGAGGATGGTGGCCATCATCTTCTCGGAAAAAGCCGGCCGGCTGGCCAGCAGCAGCCGCGACGGGGGTGGCTCCACGTCGAGCTGCGTCGTGTCGGCCGTCAGCCCTGTCGGCAGGTGCGTCGCGATGGCGCCTGCCAGGTCGCGGCCCGTCGCTGTCGCGCCGAACAGCACGATCTCGGGCTTTGCTTCCTCGATCAGCTTCAAGCAGACCCGGCTGTAGGGCCGGGTTCGATAGGTGCGAAGCTCCGGCGCTTCGCAGAGAAACACCCGGTCCGCGCCGTAATGCACGGCTTCCTCGGCGAGGTGCGCGACATCCTCGCCGATTACGAGCGCCATGAGCGGCGCGTCCAGCTTCGCCGCCAGCTTCTTGCCTTCGCCCAGCAGCTGCCAGGATACCTTCTTCGCAGCGCCGTCCCGCTGCTCGACGACGATTAATACGCCCCGATATGCGGACCAATCGGGCATTGACGCTTCGGTTTGGTCCGCAGTTTGTTCACTAGCCATAGTAACTTCCTCCATTCGTTACGTGATCCTACTCTGCTCCGTTTGCCGCTTGCGCACTTCGTAAGTGCCTCCAAAATCCTTGCTAGGACCAGTCAAGCAGCGTCTGCATTTCCTTCGTCATGAACTTGTCAGCCAGTTGAGCCGCGGCGGCTTCCGGAGAATCATACGCAATCATCTGGGTTTTGACCGCTTTCACTTCAGGCACCCATGTTTTGGCAACGATTGTCGGCGAGCCTTTGAGTCCGATTTTCGCTCGCTCCAAGTCCGGGAAATCCGCCGTTGTCCACACTGTCGGCTTGTAGCGAGCCGCTCGAATCATGCCCGGTAGTGACGCCCGTCTGACCTTGTTCAGTTCCTTAAGCGCCGTGATCAGCACAGGCATGCTTGTCTCCACCACTTCAATGCCGTCCTCCAAAAGCCGGTGCACGCGCACTTTGCGATTCTCCTCATCGACTTGAACCACTTTGTTTACATAAGTAAGCTGCTCCAAATCCAATCGGCAAGCAACCCCGGGACCGACTTGTCCTGTGTCGCCGTCCAGCGTCTGTTTACCGCAAAAAACAATATCGACCGTCCCCCACGTCTCCGCTATTTTACGGATCGTCCGGGCAACCACGTACGAGGTGGCCAGCGTGTCCGCTCCGGCAAAACCGCGGTCCGTTACGAGCACCGCATCGTCAGCTCCGAGGGATATGCATTCCTTCAGTCCCTTCTCTGCGGGTGGCGGACCCATTGTGACGACTGTCACCCTAGCCCCGGTTTCATCCTTAATTCGCAGCGCCTCTTCCAGCCCGTGCATATCGTAAAAATTCACAATGCTGGGAACGCCTTGACGAATTAACGTGTTATTTTTCGGGTCAATGCGAATTTCTCTCGAGTCAGGTACCTGCTTGATACACACTACGATATGCAGCATCTCTGCACCCTCCTGTTTCTTCGGGGAACTTTTTGTTGCATCGTTTGACAAAACGGTGGCAATACTTGTCATCATTGTGAATTTTGTCACTTAAATGACGTGTAGAAATCGCTTTCAACGTTAGTTGCATAAAATTACTAGCCTACAACAATATATGCAAAAGACTTTCTAATATGACGCTCACTTTTGGCTTGGACGTTCTGCGGGCACGTTTGAGGAATAATGGCAGAGGGGATGATTCCCCGGAGGGGGCTCAGAAGATCAGGAATGGTCTGATGGGCGGGTTTCGCGTTTGGGGGTTGGGGTTGGGGGTTGGGGGTTGGGGGTTGGGGGTTGGGGGTTGGATGAATTACTTGGACGGCGCGAGTAAGTGGGAACTATGATCCGCTATTTTTCAAAAAGCCGATATTCCTGCAAGTTAGTGGGAACTACGATCCCCTATTTGGCGTTTTCTGGCAAAAAGGGAGGTTTTCATTGGCAATAAGACCCTGTAGTTCCGTCTGCAGCCAACAAAATGCCCATTTAGCTCAAATAGCGCCCTGTAGTTCCCACAACTTTGCCGATCGATGGACCTAGGGGAAGTTATTCCTCCGATCGCGGGAACAAGTTGCGGCAAACGCAAGAACGAGGCTGTCCGTGCCAAAAACAAAAGAGCTAAGCGCATACAAGCCGCTTAGCTCCTTTGACAGTCTATTTTCCACCGCTTAGAATCCTTCCCTTCACTTCATCGGCATCCTCAAAACCACTATCGTACCTTCTCCCAATTCCGTATCAATAGTTAGCAGGCCGCCTGCGCTCTTTGCTCTCTCTTCCATACTAAACAGGCCTACCCCTTTAGCCATGCTGTTTCTTATAAAACCTTTGCCCTTGTCAACTATTCGCACCTCAACGCAAGATTCAATCTCATGCAGGGAAACGCTAGCCTCTGAGACGTCCGCATACTTAGCAATATTGGTAAGCGCTTCTTGTATGACGCGGTAGATCGTTGTTTCCTCCAGCGGACCGAGTCGTTTTCGCAAGCTGCTTTCCAGCTTTACTTTTATCCCATAGTGGTCTACATAGTTATCAATATAGGTGCGTATGGCAGGCACAACACCTAGATCATCCAGAACCGAAGGCCGGATCTGCCAAGCTAAGCTTCGCACTTCTTCAATAATTCCGGAAACATTTTGCCGGAGAATCGTTATCTCCGGGTTTGCCGTTTCCCCTTCCCCAATGAATCGATCCATCTGGATGAGCAAAGAAAAAAGGCTTTGACCGATGCCGTCATGCAGTTCGCGGGAAAACTTTCTGCGTTCTTCCTCTTGAATTTGCATCACCTGCGACATCATCACCTTGAGCTCTTCTTCCACTCGTTTAAGTTCCGTAACCTCATTGCGGATGGCGAGATACTGATAAGGTTTGCCCTTTTCATCCACGAATGGGACGATCGTTGTATCTACCCAGTAATAGCTTCCGTCTTTTGCTTTATTTTTGATCTCGCCATGCCATACCCGCCCCGAGGAAATCGTTTGCCAGAGATGGATCATGAATTCCTTCGGGTGATAGCCGGAGTTAATAATCCGATGATCGTGCCCCATCAGTTCAATGCGGGGATACTTTGAAATTTCGCAAAACTTGTCATTGACATAGAGAATGATTCCTTTGGGATCAGTCACCGCGACAATGGATGATTCGTCGAGCGCAAATTTCACATTGGACAATTGTTGCAGCGACTGTCGTAAGTCCTGTTGAAATTCGGCATCAGCAATATGTTCATCAAGGCGATCCAATAATTCGCCGACATGCTCGCCGATGACATCCGGAAACTCTTTATCCAAAGTCTCACTCAAAGTTCAGCAGTCCTTTCTTCACAGCGAATTTCACTAATTCCGGTCTCGTCTTGAGGCCAAGCTTCTCCATCACGTTGCTTTTATGTGACTCCACGGTTTTGACACTGATGATTAATTGTTCGCCAATTTCTTTGTTGGAGAAGCCTTTGGCAATCAGGCTCAACACTTCTTTTTCTCGCTCTGAGAGAGATTCGAATGTGTCTTTATTTTCACCTTGTTTTAATCGTTCAATGTATTCATTCATGAGCCTCTTGGTCGCCGTTGGATATAGATAGGCATTGCCCGCTGCAACAGAACGGATAGCCGTCAATAGCTCCTCGTGCGGGGCGCTTTTCAATATGTATCCGGATGCGCCGACATGAATGGCTCTGAATAAGTATTCATCGTCATCATGCATGGTCAAAATCAGAATGGCTGCATCCGGCATTAATCGTTTCAGTTCCGTTGTCGCGGTAAGCCCGTCCATGCCTGACGGCATATTCAGATCCATTAAAACGACATCCGGTTTCAACCGCAGGGCTGCCTGAATCCCTTCTGCACCGTCCGCAGCTTCTCCGACGACTTCGATATTGTGCTTGCCATGGAGCAGCATCATTAATCCCGACCTCACCACGGCATGATCATCCACGACTAGAATCTTCAACGTCCCATCCTCCTTGTAACCGGCTAATATGATCAGCCCTTCTTCTTTCCTTTAATCATAACAAAAATGATGAACTCCCGTAAGAACATTCACGTCGCCTTTTCCTCTATGAACGAAGTTAAGGTGTGTATTCTATCTTGAACGGCCTCTATTTCACTGGCTTCAAATCTGGTTTGTTCCCGTTTCCCGATATATAGCAAACCCAATATCCGATGGCTTGAACCTGTCACTAGCGGAAAAGCAGCAGCAGACTGCAAACGTTCAGCGAGCATAACGGGACAATGAAGTCTTTCCTGGTTAATCCGGGGATTCGTTTCATCCAGTTTAACCCATCGGCCAAGGCGCAGAACAGCTCCGGCTAGTCCAAGGCTCACTTTTTTGATGACCATTTGTCGATATTTGTCGTTTCCATTGCCTAATACATATTTCCAGTAGCTGCGCCCTCTGTCATCAGGAGGAGGCGCCAGCGCAATGAAATCGCTTGAGGTCAAGCTTCGCAAAAGCTCCAGTTCTACTAGTATGTTTACCTCTCTACTTGCCACACAGGGCACCTCCGTTTCGACGAAGCCAAACTGAAATTTTCTTCACCAATCATTGTAAACGTTTTGAGACTTCTTGTAAGTCAGGGAATACCCTGATTCCCGCATCAGGAATTTACGCAAATATAAGAGCTGGCTGTGATTTTCCTCACAATTAAAATAAGGGGTTTCCCCCTGAAAGATCAGTAGAACTCCCGATAACAAAATACTTAGAAATTCGATACGATGAAGATAACCAAAGATACGATGAGGAGTTGGTCCCCATGGCCATGATGACTGCACGAAAAGATGAAATGACTGCTTGCAATGGAATGGTACCGAAAGATCCAAAAGGGAATATGAATGGTTTCTCTCCGGAAAATTTCGCAAGACTGCAGAGCATTATGCATATAAAACGTGCTGCTAAAGGGGATTTCTTGTTCTGGGAAGGCGACACGGCAGACAAATTATATTATATCGTCCAGGGCGGAGTCCGCGTGACCAAACAGTCTGAAACGGGTAAAAGCTTCATTCTTTACCTGCATCAAGCCGGTGATTTATTCGGCCAAATCGATCCCTTTCAGAACTCGCTGCATAGTTTTGGTGCGGAAGTGACGGAGGATGGTGAAATTGGCGTCATACAACGCAAAGACCTCGAGGTCCTGCTTCGGCAGCACGGCGACCTGGCTATTGAATTTATGAAATGGATAGGACTCATTCACCGCATGACCGAAACGAAGTTTCGCGATTTAATGATGTATGGCAAGTCGGGCGCGCTCTGTTCTTTGTTAATTCGATTAAGCAATTCGTACGGCGTTCCCCAAGGCGGCAATATTCACATTCATTACAAAATAAACAATTCCGAAATGGCGGACATGATTGGAGCAACCCGCGAAAGCGTCAATCGCATGCTAAATGATATGAAGAAGGACAACACTCTCGACTTCAACAATGGCTGCATTGTCATTAAGAACTTGTCTTACCTTCGCAATATATGCCGCTGCGAGAACTGCCCGTTGGAAATATGCCGCATGTAGGCTTACCTATATTGTATGCCTTTCCTCCAACATTCTCTGTGAGGTGCATCACAGCTGGAATGAAGTAAAAATAATGCTACGAATAATCAAAATACAGATAAAGAAAGCTAGCCATTTTCACTATACTTAGGAAAGGTTCATCAGGACTAGGAATGACAGGAGGATACAACATGAATTTGGGATTGACAGGAAAAGTAACTCTGATTACCGGCGGAAGCAAGGGGATCGGATTGGTGACAGCGATCACGCTAGCGTCTGAAGGCGCTCATATCGCCATTTGCGCTCGCAATGAAGACGACCTTCGGGGCGCAGCAGCGAGGATTGTAGAGAAAACCGGCGCGAAGGTTCATTATATTCAAGCCGACGTTTCTTCCGAGAAAGATTGCCAAAGAGCTGTTGCGGAAACGGTGGAGCGCTTTGGGCGATTGGATATTTTGATCAACAATGCCGGAACCTTCGCCGCCGGCCCTTTCGAGCATGCGACGCACGAGGCGTGGACACAGGATCTCGATTTGAAATTGTTTGGTGCTATTCATTGTTCCAAAGCAGCCCTGCCTTACTTAAAAGAGTCAGGTAGAGGAGCGATTGTGAACATGTCTACATCCTCCGCCAAAACCCCTGGCGCATCAACGCTGCCCACTTCGGTCAGCCGTGCCGCAGGCTTGGCGTTAACGAAGGCGATGAGCCAGGATTTGGCCGCCAGCCATATTCGCGTGAATGCCGTCTGCGTAGGATTAATTCAAAGCGATCAAATCGAGCGAAGCTGGAAAAACCAGCATCCCGAGCTGACCTGGGAGCAATTCTCACAGCTTCCCCACCATCAAATTCCTTTGGGACGCGTCGGCTATACGCAAGAGGCTGCCAACGTCATCGCGTTTCTCGTATCCGATGCGGCCTCTTATGTGACAGGCACATCGGTAAATGTCGACGGCGGAAAAGGCGCAACGCTGTAAGGCGCTGCATGTGAAGAGGGTGTCCCAAAAGAAAGAATTAATGACTTTTAGGACAGGGCTGCCTTTCAGAAAAAAAAGAGCAAAGGAGTTAAGCGGCTTTCATGCGCTTAACTCCTTTGCTTCTTGCGTCAACGGCTGCTTTCTTAGCAAAAAATGAGAGGGTGTCCTCACTCATTTCTATGACTAATGGGAAAACCTCTTCGTTATAGTTATGCTTTGTGCTCAAAATAAGGGAAAAATCCCATTTATATTCACTGCAGAAGCTTGTCTGATCCATTTATCTGGAAAAACTCCCCCTATTTGGGCCGGATTCGTAGGGATCTACGAAATCCGATCAAATTAAAGGGATTTTTCCTTTTATTTTCCTGCGAGGTCATCTTTCGAGCAAATTAGAGGGAGATCTTCCCGTTAACTTGCTTCACCGTCTTCAGAAAACTTACGGGACAGCTTCTTTTATTAAACCTGCTTTCTCAAAGCCCATTGACCGGCCTGAAGGATCAACTTCCTGTACATCGGGTGCTTAAATGATTCCACATGGTGCCCTGGCATGAGGTAAACAACTCTGCCCAGTCCGTACTCATGTGCCCAAGCAGCAGGCCACTTCTCGCCTTCATGCGTATATTCGAGCAGCACCGTTTTCTCTGACAACGGATCCATGTCGTAGCGGTAAGGCTCCTCATCCATGGAGAACGGCTCGATCCCTTGCGTGATCTCATGTTCGGCAGAGGTAAGATGGAAATCCAACGATGTATAAGGAGGATGTCCCGTAAATTTGGCGCCTATCAATTGGCTCAGCTCGTATCTCGCTTGCAGCGATACCCCGTTATGTATAACAAGCAGCCCACCGCCACCGCTTACATAGGCTAGTACGCCTGCTACTTGCTCTGGCGTCACCTGGATCTTCCAACTATCCGTATAGGAAATGAATAAATCAAACGCTTGCAACTGTTCAAACGTTAGTTTCTCCCTGTCTTCCGATATCTCCACACCGATATGATCCCGGAATACCTCCGTTATGTCATCAACTACCGCTTGAAGCGGATGATATTTGGCGTTTGTGATGTCTCCCAGCAATAAAGCTTTTTTGTCGTTGTTCATATGCATACAAGCCCCTTTCGATTTGTTTACCAGCTCATTACCTCTGCCTTGTAATCAAGGAAAGCCGGGTGCGTTAATACTTCTTTGTTTTCTCGATACTGACATAGCGTTTCCACGATCTGTGAGGCCGCTTCTTCCGCTGCGACATCAGCTGAATCGTTTCGTTTCCCGCTCATATACGTCTTCATCCAGCCTGGGTGAATGACAAGAACGCGTCCGCCTTTATTTTTCAATTGATTATGAACGATGTTGGATTGAATGTTTAATGCCGCCTTCGACATGCAGTAACCGTACCAACTCTCCCGCCACGTTTGATTGATCTGACCGGCTTCGGAAGAAATGTTGACGATCAGCTTGTCTTCGCCGTTCATCAGCAGCGATATGATCGCATTCGTCACGCGCAGCGGACCCAATGCGTTCACGTTATACAACCCCATGATCGCGTTGAAATCGATCTCGCCAAAAATCTCATCATCCTTGCCGCTGGCGATACCCGCATTATTAATAACAAGATCCAATTTGCTCGTATACCCGGCGATCTTGATCGCAGCTTGCCTAACACTCTCGTCATCCGATACGTCCAAATCAATCGTGATTAGCCTTCCGTCATAGGCATAGACCGCTTTGTCGAGCTGATTCCAATCCCGCATAAATCGTCCAGCGAACACGGTGTATCCTCGTTCGAGCAGCTGAACCGCCAACTCATACCCTAACCCCCGGTCCGCTCCGGTAACCAATGCATACTTTGTCATGGCTATCCCACCCCCACATTTCTGATCTACACTTTGACACTAGCAAATGATTTTAGCTTTCTGTATTCGACAGGCGTCAGCCCGTTATAAGACTTGAATATTTTGATAAAATAACTCTGGCTGTCATATCCCAGCAGCTCGCAAATTTTACACATCGGCTCATTGGTCATATCCAGCAGTTCCTTCGCTCTTTCCATTTTCATTCGGGTTACGTATTCAATAAAGGTTTCCCCGGTCTCCTTCTTGAACAAACGGCTGAAGTAGCTGGAATTCAAAAACAGATGCTCGGCCACTTCCTCCAGAGAGATGCGCTTATCCAAATTCATGGACACATATTGCAAGGCATTCAACACAGACAGACGCTTGCTTTGGTCCATAATTTCCCCCGTCACCGAGATGGCGGAATGGAAGTAATCGATAAGCCAATGCTCCAACTCCGTCATGGTATCGATCTCCAGAATATCCTTGTGCATCACATCGACGGAATACGTGGATCGGAAATGCTGCAAGGATTCCAATTTCAGCTTCAAATCCAGCAGCAGCTTCAATACCCAATCCTTCACCATCTCCGGTGGATACGTCTGTTCCTTGAATACGTTCATCCAACGCTTAACGGTTGGCAGCAAGGCCGCTTCTTGTTTATCGACGAGTATGTCCCTGAACTCTTCATTGGCTTTATCGTAATTAGCGAATACGCAGGCTGGAACAAGCTCCCGCTCCTGTTGTCTGGCAATCTCCCCTTCGCCTAAATAGAAGCGCTGTGCAGTGCTGCCCAGCAGCCCATTAAGGCCCAGCTTCAGTTCCTCGGGGTTGGTGCTTATGCTTCCGATCAAATACGTCATCGTTATTTTCAAGAATCGGTGCAGTGCCCCTTGTATCAACGCAATCGTCCGCTTGGTTTGCTCAAACGGATTGATCTTAAGACCCGGAGGATATAGAAACAGCATAAAGGATTCTTTGGCATCATAGCTGGCATGAATCGCCCCAGAACGCTCTTTGTCCAAGACTTCCAGAATCACATTGTTGACAGCAAAGCGCAAAATATCGTTGGATACGAATCGTTGCGCAACGCTACGGTAATTGCTGATAAAGCCCATAACCGGCAGGCAGACCTGCCCTTGAAAGCTTAAGCCAAAGGCTCCGGCCTCCGCCTCCCACTTGGCTGCATCCAAAATAGGCTCTTGAATGGTGCTGCGAATAAACTTCTCCTTCATCATCTCTTTGCTGCGATCAACCAGATTAAGCAGATGGGTATGAAGCTGATCCTGCCGCTGTTCTTGGTCCAGTTTCACCTTGAATTGCAGCAGCAGCTGCTCCAGATCTGACGGATTCAGCGTGTCCTTCAATAGGTATTCCTGAACATTCAGCTTCATAGCCTGCTGCGCATAATGAAATTCACTATGGCATGACAGAATTGCGACTCGAATGTCCGGTTTCCGCTGCTGCAGCTCACGAATGAGGTCCAAACCGTTCATCTTGGGCATGCCAATATCCGTAATGACAATATCCGGCATGTCCTTCTCGCACGCTTCCAGAGCGCTTATTCCATTTTCATGAACGCCGGTCAACTGCAAATCGAGGCTTTCCCAGGCAATGGCTTCCGATAATAACTCAAGAACGGGATAGTCATCGTCTACCAATATCACTTTATACATGGCTGCGCCCCTCCAATTCCCTGGGAAAAAGCATCGTTACCCAGCTTCCTTTTCCGCGTTCACTGTCGATCTTCATTTCAAAAGCATCCCCAAAGGTCAGCTTCATCCGTTCCCATACATTAGGCAAACCAACGCTGGAGAAGCGGTATGCATCCTCTCCCTCCGCCGTGTCCAAGCCCTTGCCTAACAGCACAGTATGACGTAGTTTGGCTAATACGTGGGGTTCCATGCCTTGCCCGTTATCCTCAACAATCACGACGAATTGGCGTTCGTTGACAATTGCCCTCAGCGTTATCGTTCCAGCGCATTGGTTCAACCCGTGAATAAGCGCATTTTCGATAATCGGCTGTAAAAAGAATCTCGGCACCTTCTCAAAAAGCACATCCGGTGACACATCAACTTCAAGATTTACCTTTTCCTTTTGCCGCATATCCATTAACTGCACATACTGCTTGACGGTCTCCACTTCCTCGTGAAAGCAGATCAAATCTTGATCCTGAGAGATCGTCATTCTGAGAAGCTTGGAAAGTGAGCTCATCATCTGCGCGCTTTCCACATCTCCTTTCCGCAGCACCTTCATTCGAATCGAATTCAGGACATTAAACAAGAAATGCGGATTAATCTGCACCTGCAGCATGGCCAGTTCTGCCTTGCGCTTGCGCGTCTGGGTCTCTGTAATTTCAGCAATCATAACCTTGATGTGATCCAACATGTGATCGATGGACATACCGAGAATTCCGATTTCATCCTTGCCCCGGATAAAGGAGCGAACCTCCAAATTGCCCCGCCGTACGGTTGCCGCCACTCTGCCAAGATGTGCAAGCGGTTTGGTGAAAGCTTGCAGGAGATACAGCAGCAGCAATAAAAATACAAGAAATGAAATGACTTGATAAATAAATACCTTTTTAAAAATGGAATCGATTTTGAAAATCGCTTTTTTGTAAGGAATTAGTGACACAAGCTTCCAATCCGTAACGCTTAGCGGGAGCGTCGTCAGCAAGTAATCTTCATCCTCAATGCGAATGATATCCGAAGCGTGTCCTGCTGCTTGCTTCACATAGGGAAATTTCAATCCGACATGTTCGCTGTTCCTTTGTGAAAGAATGGTATCCGACTCATCCAGCAGCAAAGTTCCTTGATCGGAAGCAATCCGGTTAAAAATTTGGTTCACTTGATTTTCCATGATGGTGACAATGACATAGCCGTAAATATCGAGCCCCTCGCCTCGCAGTGTGCGGGCTACAGAGATTTGATGTAAATTTTTCAATGACTTTTCAGTTGAAAACACGGTCGGTGCCGTTCCCACCCAGTAGGATTGAATCCCGCTCAAATCTTTCAACTTGCCGAACCAAGGCTCTTCGAAGATTTGCATCGGATCATACTCATACAGCGGGTAGTTGGTATAATACGTTCCGTTCTTCAATAAAATCGTTACATAACTTTTCTCGCCTGTGAAAGTAATATTCGTGATTTTGCTCGTTATCTTATATCTGTCTGCAAATCTCCGATATTCAATATCCGCTCCCTGGTATCCGGTGCCTGAAACCTCTCTCAGAATCGTATTAATTTCAGAATCCATTTGAATATAATTCGTAATATTCAGCATGTATTTCAGTAAATTCGTGACGTAGCCGTCTACCAACTTTAGCGATTCCGCCGCATTGGATACCGCTTGTTCCTTAACCGCATCCCGCGTCAAATAATTGTAGACCGAGATGGTAATACAAGCCGGAATCAAGATGCAGACAACGGATGCAATCATTAATTTAAATCGAAGCGTTCGGGGTGGCATCATTCTAGCCAGCATCTTCCACATCTGCGATCCTCCCTTATTGAAACCAGGAAGGGCTACCTGTGCCCCCTCCTACTTGCTTCTATTATAGCTATTTATTTTTTATTGGCATCAATCAATTTTTGAACGCGGTCATTGGATTTTTTGATCATCGTGTCTATATCCTGCTTACCGAAAATCAACAATTCAAATTCCTCATTAATCGCTTTATTGATTTCCGCTTGATACGTCACAGGTGGAATCGATTTGGCTGATTTGTAACCGGTCATCACGTTCGTAATCGAGGCTTTATCAACCTTTTCCGGGTTTTTCGTTTTGCTCAGAATGACATCGACAATTTTCCCCATTTCCTCCGGCTTGACTTTGCTCCATGCTGGAATCTGTTTGCCTTGTACGATTTGTCCTTCTGTCGTATACCAACGAATGAACTTATACGCTTCTTCCTTATGTTTGGAATTGGCCGCTATCGCCATGTAATCTGTGATATACGGCGCGTAGCCGCTTGGATCGCCAGGCGCGTTTTTCGGATATGGCGCTACGGCAACATTGAAATTCAGCGGAAATTGGTCTGTACCGCCAAGCTCGCTCGTAAACCAACTGCCCATCAGAACCATGCTTGTCGTTTGGTTAAAGAAGGCTGGACGATAGTGCAGCTTTTGCGATATTCTTTCGTCGTACGGAGTTAAAGATTTGTCCTCCTTCTCCATTTTGAGGTAAAGCTCAATCGTTTTTCTAAATAAAGGGCTATCAAGATTGGAGGTGCCGTCCGCTTTCAGGAATTCCATATTTTCCGGTTGGTTGCCTAACTCCAGCTTCATAAACTCCATAAATCCGCCGTCAGTCGGACCGTGGAAGAATGCCCCGTAACGCTTCGTTGCGCCATCGACTTTCGTCAATTTCTTGGCATAGTCCCTGAACTCATCCCAAGTCCAATCCGTAGGCACTTTCAGTCCCGCTTGATCCAAATGGTCTTTGTTCAAAACAACATACCAAGGTGTAAGCTTCGTCGGCAGAGCATAATATTTGCCGTTGAGCTGCGTATCGACCTTATATTCTTCACTAACCTTAAAGCCTTCTTTGGCAATGAATTCATCCATCGGCGCAGCAATCCCCAAGGCAACCCGCTTCGCAAAGCTGGCTGGGTCCGTCAGCATCAAGACATCCATCGTTTCCCCGGAGGAAGCGGCCAAATCGAGTTTTTTATTCGCCTCTGCCGTATCCCCCTTATCGCTAAGTTGAACCAGATCAATCTTAATATCGGGAAATTTCTTCTCAAAAGCGGGAATTGTTTCCTTCCAGTTGTAGTTCGAGTCCATGCCGTGCGTCAAAAATCGAATCGTAACCGCTTCCTTCGACTTCCCGCCGGACGGCGTGCTGCTTCCCTCTTTGGATTGTGTTTTATTTTCGGCGGAACAACCGACAAGTAAACTTAATCCCACAGTTCCTACTAGCAAAGCCTTGAACGCATTCTTTTTCAAATGAACCCCTCCATATTTTGTGATAGCGTTTCCATTGCATGCTCGATTATTGTAACAAGAACTTTGGTTCCTTCTATAAAAGAGAATTGACTTTTTTACCGACTATTTTGACTTTATAACGCCAGCTCGCCCTGTCTTTACGCCAATTATCCTTTCACGCCTCCCATTGAGATGCCTTCAATAACGCTTTTCTGCCCGACCAAGAAAACGATGAGCAGCGGGAAGATCGCGGAAACGGCAGCGGCCATAATGAGGGAATAGAACTCGCCATTAATGCTTGAAAATTTCTGCATAGCCAACTGGATCGTATACAGCTTATCTGTTCTTAAGAAAATTAACGGATTTTGATAATCGTTCCATGTCCAAATGAATCGCAGGATGGCATAGGTGGCTATAGCCGGACGCACCAACGGAAGTGCAATGCTTAAATAAATTTTGAAATGTCCTGCGCCTTCCATTTTGGCCGATTCGATGTACTCGTTGTGGATGCCTATAAAAAACTGTCTCAGCATAAACGTACCAAGTACACTAAAGCTATTGAGAATAATCAACCCCATATGGGTATCAAAAAAACCGGCGGAGCGGTATAAAATGAACTGCGGAATAAGAATGGCCTGTCCCGGAATCATATAGGTGGCGAGTACGATTAGAAACAGCCACTTGCCGGCTGGAAATTGAACTTTGGAAAAGCCATAGGCTGCCAAGCTCGAAACCGTACAGGAGATCAGCGTCGTTAGTACACTAATTTTAATGGAATTCCAATAATACGTATAGAAGGGATAATGGCCAAACCATACCTCCTTGTAGTTTCCCCAAGCATTCCAATGGACTGGAATCCATTCAATGGGGAAGTTGAAGACATCCGCTTCAATCTTGAACGATGCCGAAATCATCCAGAAGAAGGGCATTAGAAAAAGCAAGCTGAACAGAAACATGATGCCGGTAAGCGTTACTTTACGCAAATTGATTGCTGATTGCACAAGGCTTCCTCCTTCCTAATAATTGACCCATTTCTTTTGACCGAACCATTGCAGGATCGTAATAAGTAGAACGCAGAAGAACAACACGGATGCCATCGAGGAGGCATAACCTATTTTCAAATTAACAAAAGCCATTTCATACATGTCCCACACCATCATCGAGGTGGCTCTCATCGGACCTCCTCTTGTGAGGACGGCAATCAAATCGAATACTTTAAAAGTTGCAATGATGCCGGAGACGAGTAGAAAGAAAGAGGTAGGCGACAAGAGCGGCAGAGTAATTCTCTGAAATTTCACCCAACCGTTGGCCCCGTCAATGTCTGCCGCTTCATACAGGTCCTTCGGAATGTCCTGCAATCCGGCAATATAAATGATCATATTAAAGCCGATTGATATCCATACAGATACCATCATCAGCGAAGGCAGCGCGTAGGACGGATCTGCAATCCATTTTGGCGGATTATTAATCCCGATAGAGACCAGAAATTGATTAACAGGTCCTGTAGACGGATTGAACAGCACCATCCACACCGTCGCAACAGCGACCACGCTGGAAATATAGGGCATGAAAAAAGCGACCTTAAAAAAACTTTTGAAATAAATATGCTTTTCGATCAGAATCGCAAGCAGCAGCGCAATCCCCATATAGATCGGGACCGTCAGTAAGAACATGGCATTATTTTTCATCGACTTCAAAAAAGAGACATCGCCTATCAGGGTTTGAAAATTGCTAAAGCCAACCCATTTAAAACCGCTAAGCCCCATGATAAAGTTCCAGTCCGAGAACGCGATCAGGAACGTAGCTATAATTGGAATGAGCGTTAGAAACGTAACACCCAGGATCATCGGACTAACGAATAATAAACCTGCTAAGGATTCTTTGCGCTGCAACGATCCTAACCGTTGCTTAGAAATCGGTCTATCATTGGAAATCGGTCTATCAATGGAAACTACCGAGGAATTTCGGTTCATCGCATTCACCTCTCTAATGAAATTTGTTGTGCGGACCAATCGCGAATCTTCTTGTCGGATGGAAGCAGGAAGCCCATGCCGCCCAATAACGGCATAAATGAGCACGCTGTAATTACCAGGGTCAAGCTCGTAGCATCAATCAAACCTCCCAAAGCTACGGCGCCTATCGCCCCCATGCCAAAGGAGAGACCCGTAATCAAGCCCGAAACGGTTCCCACCTTGCCAGGAACCAACTCCTGCACATAGACGACCGTGACAGAAAAACTGCTATGATTGAGAACACCAATTAAAAATAACAGCGGATAAGTCCACAGCGCATTGGCATGCGGGAGCAGCATCGCGAACGGTGCCGAGCCCAGCAAAGAAAGCAAAATCACATTTTTCCGGCCGATTCGGTCTGACAGCGGGCCTCCCACAAATGTTCCGAGAATGCCTGCGCCCAAATAAATGAATATATAAAGCTGCGCTGTAGGTACGGATATTTGAAAATGCTCCATCAAGTAAAATACAAAATACGTCGAAATACTGGATCCAAACCAAGACCTGGCAAAAGCAATGAAAATAATCAGAATGATGGCATAGCGGATCGCTTTTTTATGCTTTTCATCCACCGGCTTGGCGTTGGCGCTGTTTTTTTTCAGGGGAATGAGCGATAGATGCGCTCTATACCAGCGCGCAACCCGCAGCTGAATGGCTATGCCTATAGCTGCAAGCAACGTGAACCATATGGCTCCGAATTGACCATATGGAAAAAAGATCAATGCCGTCATCAACGGCGCAAGCGCATTGCCCGTGTTGCCTCCAACTTGGAAGATGGATTGCGCCAAGCCTCTGCGCTGCCCGGCAGCCAAGTAGGAAATCCGCGACCCCTCCGGATGGAACATCGCCGAAGCCACGCCTACGCAGGCAACAGCGGCGAGCACCATCGCATACCCGGGGGCAAAAGCCAGCCCCAGCATGCCCAGAAGCGCGATCGCCATGCCTACGGGCAGTAGGTTCGGCGTAGGTCGCGCATCCGCATACATGCCGACAAAAGGCTGCATCACCGATGAAGAAAAATACAAGATGAACGTAATCATTCCTATTTGCGTAAAAGATAGATGCAGCGAATCCCTCAAGATCGGGTAAGAAGCCGGAATAACGGCTTGCAGCGCATCGTTGATCAAGTGCGCCAAGCCTATCGCAAATAAGACAGGATAAATCGTGGGTTTTGCCTGCTGTTCGCTCATGTCTGTCTGATATCTCCTTCTACTAAATTCATCCTCAGCTGAACCTCCCTCTCTTTCTTTATAGCTTTCATTATAGGGGAAGGGGCTGCGGCAACTTTGCCACTATTTTGATTTTCTTTTGTAGAATTATGACTTTTGTCGTTCGGGATAAAAGAAAAAAACCGTCAGTTCACCCTGACGGTTCCTTTAAGATCTATATCAACAAAAAAATAACTCCAAATCAGTCATCACTTGCTCCGTTATTGGAAAAACAACCTGTTCCTCCATCGTAAAGTGGTCGTTTAATATCAAGCATGCCTGAACAAGATGCGCTGTGATCTCTGCTAATTGCTTCTTTGGTACAAGAGGTGTTACCTTGCCAACAGCTTCTTGAAAAGATTCGATAAACGACAGGCCGAGTTGATGATCTTTTTCCAATACCCAGAAAGATGGCAGGATAGAAGGCGCCGAGTGCCGATCGAAATACGTCAGCAGAAACGGAAACAATTCCCGCTCTTCCCATTCCGAATGCCGTTCCAGCATTTCAACGAATTGCTGAGTCTGATCTCTGAGTTCTTGGACAAGCTGTTTGCTCTTCACCAAATCATCCGATACAATCACTTCCTTGGCGCCCGTTTCGAGCTCCCTTAGCTTTTCTCTCAATTCCTCATGCTCTGCCCTTAATCGATCGGTCGCATAAGCAAGCTCGTCTGGGTTTGAAGAAGCAATCCCTGAAGTATAGCCAGCCGCATGTATTGCCATACAGCGTCCCTCCCCATGTCATCATTTCCTACCCTGTTCAATCAGATCTCTCGCCCGGGCAACCTCGTGATCTGTCGGTACAGGGCAATGTTCGAGCGGATACTCTTTCCCCATTTGCTGCCACTTATGAACGCCCATTCTGTGATAGGGCAGTAATTCCAATTTACTTACGTTTCGCAAAGAGCCGATAAACTTGCCTAGCTCAAGCAGATCTTTGGCATCGTCCGTCCAGCCGGGTACAAGCACATGGCGAATCCAGACCGGTTTGCCAATCTCGCTCAAGTATTGGCCAAAACGCTTGATGGGATCATTAGGCTGAGCCGTCAGCGCGATGTGCGTCTCTGGATTGATCTGTTTCAGATCAAGCAGCACTAGATCCGTGACGTTCAGAAGCTCCTGCGCATGACTCGGCTCACAAAACCCGTTGGTGTCCAAGGCGGTATGCAAGCCCCAGCGCTTGCGGCATTCGGCAAACAATCGGGCCAGGAAGGGAGCCTGCAAAGTCGGCTCCCCGCCTGTTGCCGTAATGCCGCCTCCCGAGCGCTGGTAGTACTCGACGTAGGGTTCGATCTCCCGGAGAATCTCCTCGATCTTCATCTGTCTGCCCGCATGCATTTCCCATGTATCCGGGTTATGGCAGTACTTACACTGCAGCGCACAGCCCTGCATGAAAAGCACAAAACGGATGCCCGGACCGTCAACGGTGCCGAAGGTGTCGAAGGAATGTATGCGTCCTTTCACTGGTCTGCCCCCTCTCTATCTTACATGGTACCGTGGAAAGTACGATGTATCACATCAAGCTGCTGCTCCTTGGTCAGCTTGATGAAGTTCACCGCATAACCGGAGACACGAATCGTCAACTGCGGATACAGCTCCGGATGCTCCATAGCATCTAACAGCTTCGCCCGATCAAACACATTAATATTCAAATGATGACCCTGGTTAGCCATATAGCCATCCAGCATGGCAACCAGATTCGAGAAGCGCGTTTCCTCTTCCCGGCCAAGCGCCTTGGGCACGATAGAAAACGTGTTGGATATGCCATCGAGGCAATGTTCATAAGGTAGCTTGGCTACTGAGGCGAGTGAAGCTAACGCTCCCTTCCGGTCGCGTCCATGCATAGGGTTGGCGCCTGGCGCAAAAGGCTCTCCGTCTTTGCGGCCATCCGGCGTACTACCTGTCTTTTTGCCATAGACGACATTCGAGGTGATGGTCAGAACGGACATCGTTGGCACCGCACCCCGATAGGTGGTATGCTTCCTAATCTTATTCATGAACGTTTCTGTCAATTGCACGGCAATCGCATCTACCCGCTCATCATTATTGCCGAACTGCGGGTACTCGCCTTCAATGTCAAAATCCACGGCAATGCCTTGTTCATTGCGAATCGGGCGTACCTGCGCATACTTAATCGCGCTGAGCGAGTCGGCTACTACCGATAAGCCGGCAATGCCTGTAGCCATGGTGCGTACAATTTCGCGATCGTGCAGAGCCATCTCCAAGCGCTCATAGCAGTATTTGTCATGCATATAGTGAATAACATTAAGAGTGTTCACGTACAGTTTCGCCAGCCACTCCATGATCGTATCGAAGTTCTCCATGACTTGCTCGTAGTTCAACACGTCCGTGGCTATAGGAGCTATTCGGGGGCCAACCTGGATCCCAAGCTTCTCATCTGCCCCGCCATTTATAGCATACAGTAAAGCTTTGGCTAAATTGGCGCGAGCGCCGAAGAATTGCATCTGCTTGCCGATGCGCATAGCGGAGACACAGCAAGCAATGCCGTAATCATCCCCGTAATATGGTCGCATGAGGTCATCATTCTCGTATTGAATCGAGCTGGTCTCGGCAGATACTTTGGCGCAGTACGCCTTGAAGCCATCCGGCAGCTGCGTGGACCAGAGCACGGTTAAATTCGGTTCAGGCGCCGGCCCCAGATTGTATAAGGTATGAAGAAAGCGGAAGGAGTTTTTGGTCACTCGCGGTCGGCCGTCCAGTCCCATGCCGCCAATGGATTCGGTCACCCACGTGGGGTCTCCGCTGAATAATTCGTTATAATCAGGAGTACGTAGAAACTTCACAATCCGCAGTTTCATTACAAAATGGTCAACGAGCTCCTGCGCCTCATCTTCCGTCAGCGTCCCGCCGTTCAGATCCCGCTCGATATAAATATCAAGGAAGCTGGATACGCGCCCAAGGCTCATCGCCGCACCGTTCTGCTCTTTAATCGCTGCCAAATAGGCAAAATACAGCCATTGCACGGCTTCCTTGGCATCCGCTGCCGGCTTCGCAATATCGAAACCGTACGTTTGGGCCATCTTCTTTAATTCGCCCAAACTGCGGATCTGCTCGGAGAGCTCCTCGCGCAGCCGGATCACATCCTCCGTGATGGCGTCAACTTCCAAGAGCAGAAGATCTCTTTTCTTCTCTGCGATTAACCGGTCTACGCCATACAGCGCAACCCGCCGGTAATCGCCGATGATCCGGCCGCGTCCGTAAGCATCCGGCAGCCCTGTAATAATGGCCGCCTTGCGCGCAGTTTTCATCTCAGTGGTGTAGGCATCGAACACGCCTTGGTTATGCGTTTTGCGAATATCTGTAAACACATGAATCATTTCTTCCGGCAGCTTGAATCCGTAGGCCTCGCAAGCATCGATCACCATGCGGATACCGCCGAAAGGCTGCACGGCGCGCTTCAGAGGAGCGTCGGTTTGCAGACCGACGATTTTCTCCTCGTTCTTGGCGATATAACCGGGCGCATGGGAGGTAATCGTGGACACCGTGCGGACATCCACATCCAAAACGCCCCCGTTCTCCCGCTCTTGGCGGGTCAGCGCGCTGACCGCCTGCCACAGCTTGTTCGTTGCTTCCGTAGGACCGGTCAGGAATGTGTGATCACCTGAATAAACCGTCATGTTTTTATCGATAAAATCTTTCACATCAATCGCCGTTTGCCATTTCCCCTGCACAAATCCATGCCAGTGGCGGCCTGCCGCCAACTCTTCTTCTCGGATTGCCATGAGTGGTGCCTCCTTCGAAATCGCGATTAAAGCTTGCCGTAAAAAGCGTTGCGGTAAACGTCAGCCAACTCTGTCACCAGCGGCATCCGTGGATTGGCGGTTGTACATTGGTCTTCAAAAGCCCGGTCCGCCAAATAATCTACCTTCGACTCGAATTGTTCCGCCTGGAATCCCAAATCCTGAAATTTCTCAGGAATGCCAAGCGTTCTGTTCAGCTTACGGATGGCTTCGATCAGGCTGTTCACGCCTTCTTCCGTTGTTTGGGCTGGAAGTCCCAGCATACGGGCAATTTCGGCATAGCGCTGATCCGCGATGAAATGATCATATTTCGGGAATGAAGTGAACTTGGTCGGTTTTTGCGCATTATAGCGAATGACATGCGGCATCAAAATCGCATTGGTACGGCCATGCGCGGTGTGATATTCGCCGCCCCACTTATGCGCCAAGCTGTGATTAATACCGAGGAAGGCATTTGCAAAGGCCATGCCTGCGATCGTTGAAGCGTTATGCATTTTCTCCCGGGCAATCGGATCTCCCGTCGCAAACGACTTCTCCAAGTTTTGGAACACGAGTTGAATAGCTTTCATGGCCAATCCATCTGAATAGTCGTTCGCCATCACTGACACATAGGCTTCAATGGCATGGGTCAGGACATCCATTCCCGTATCGGCTACTGCCGTCTTAGGCAAGCTGTACACATAATCAGGGTCAATGATGGCAACGTCCGGCGTAAGCTCATAATCGGCCAACGGATACTTCGTATTGCCTTTTTCTTTGTCGGTAATAACGGCGAATGAGGTCACTTCCGAGCCTGTGCCCGAAGTTGTGGGAATCGCGACGAATTTAGCTTTGCGCCCCAGACGCGGGTATTTGTAGACCCGTTTGCGAATATCCATGAACTTTTGCTTCAAGGCGTCAAAGCTCGTATCCGGGTACTCATAGAACAACCACATCGCCTTGGCCGCATCCATCGGCGATCCGCCTCCTAATGCAATGATGCAATCCGGCTGGAAACTAGCCATTTGTGCCCGGCCGCGTTCCACGGTTTCGACGGACGGATCTGGTTCCACATCCGAGAACACTTCGATGTAAACAGGTAGCTGCCTTTTGCGAAGATAATACTCCACCCGCTCTACGTACCCAAGCTTCACCATCATAGGATCGGTGACAATCATAACCCGCGATATATCAGGCATTTTTTCCAAATACTGCGTAGCGCCTTTTTCAAAATAGATCTTCGGCGGTATCTTAAACCACTGCATATTGACCGTGCGGTAGGCTACCCGCTTCACGTTGATTAGATTTACAGCGCTAACGTTGGAAGTTGTGGAGTTATGTCCATAGGAACCGCAGCCAAGCGTCAAAGAAGGCAAGTTTGTATTATAAATGTCTCCAATAGCCCCATGTGTGGATGGTGAGTTGACGATGACGCGCCCCGTTTGCAGGTTGCTGGAGAAGGCCTGAATCACCTCTTCGTTCTGCGAATGAATGACAGAGGAGTGACCCATTCCGCCAAATCTGACCACTTCTACCGCACGGGCAATGCCTTGCTCCGCATTCTTTACTTTGTAACAAGCGAGTACAGGACTTAATTTCTCAGCGGATAATGGGAAAGCCTCCCCGACCCCGGCTAGCTCCGCCACCAGTATTCTCGTAGCCGCAGGCACCTTAATGCCGGCCATCTCAGCAATTTTCACGGCAGGTTGACCTACGATAACGGCGTTAACCGCACACTTCTCCGCATTAATGACTAATTTGGAAACAGCTTCGGTCTCTTCTTTATTCAAAAAGTAGCAGCCCTGATCCGCCATTAACTTTCTTGTTTCCGCGTACACGGCTTCCTCGATGATAACAGCCTGCTCCGAAGCGCAAATCATGCCGTTGTCAAACGTTTTGGATAAAATCAAGTCGTTCACAGCCTGCTGCAGATTCGCTGTCTTCTCAATAAAGCAAGGGACATTTCCCGGCCCGACGCCCAAAGCCGGCTTCCCTGTGCTGTAGGCTGCCTTCACCATAGAAGACCCTCCGGTTGCCAGCACAAGCGCTACTTCCGGGTGATTCATTAGCAGTTGCGTTGCTTCCACCGAGGGATGTTTCACCCATTGAATACAATGCTCGGGAGCTCCTGCTTTCACCGCTGCTTCCAATAAAGCCGCTGCCGCAGCAGTACTTGACTGCTGGGCGGACGGGTGGAATGCGAAGATGATCGGGTTGCGGGTTTTGGTCGCAATCAAGGCCTTGAACATCGTTGTCGAAGTCGGATTGGTAACTGGTGTCACCCCGGCAATGATGCCGACGGGTTCCGCTACCACGCGGTAGTTCTCATACGTGTTTTCCTCGATTACACCCACCGTTTTGATATTTTTGATGCTATGGTAAATGTACTCTGTCGCAAATAAATTTTTTGTGATTTTGTCTTCATACACACCTCGGCCGGTTTCCTCCACAGCAAATTTGGCAAGAACCATGTGCCTGTCGATGCCCGCTAATGCCATTTGCTGAATGATATGGTCAACCTGCGCTTGATCCAACTCCAGAAATTGCTGCTGCGCTTCCTTCGCTCTGGCCACCAGTTGGTTAACTTCATCTTGCGCTGAAATCCGTTCGTTCGTTTTCGCTTCCTTGGTTGTCATGATTCCTTCACTCCTTTATTTGCTGATTAAACATGAGCACTTATCTCAATTTTGTTTTTAGATGGAATCGTTCCAAGAGCTTATCGAACCATTTGTGCAGGTAGGGGAGAATCAAGTGATCCACACCAAATTTCCCTGCGTTTGCTCCAGCAGCTATAATGAAGAAGCCTAAAAGCACTAGCCATGGATTCGTGCTAACCGTACCCGCGAACATATACATGAAATTCATCAATAAGCCAAAGAACACGGCTGTTGTAGTCAGCGCTCCAATCAGTAAGCCGATCCCAACCAAAAGCTCTCCCCACGGAACTAAGACATTAAACCAGCCGATATGGGGCAGTGCGAAGTTTTTCAAAAACGCCACATAATTCGCATACACCAAATCATTCGTTCCACTTTCAAGAACAGGTTTGGCAATGGCCCCTTTCAGATATCCTGTGGCGTCAAAAGCTTTGTCGCCTGTAATTTTGTGCCATCCGGCCACTGCCCATTCCCAACCTACATATAATCGAATCATCGTCAACAAGATTGCCGCGTAATTATTTCCTCTTAACCAATTCATCATGTGAACCATCTCCTCCGTATCTGATGACTTTATTATAGATCGGAGAAAAAGAGCTGTATGTGAATTAAATCACAGCCCACAGGTTTCTTCTTGTTTACAATGAATGCTATATCCATTAAAGAACCAAGGAGATGATTCCTATGAAAAAAGAAATTACCGTTCATTTTAAAGTCATCCATCATGACCGAAGCTCCCTGCTAAGAGGAATTCTTTTCTTAGAGGAAAATCAAGAGCCAACCTTATCAGATTACGAACAATGTCTAAGGGATTGCGGTCATAACGTCATGCTAGAAGATAAAGAGCACATCATTTTTCGAGCTTCTACGCCGGATGAAACCTACATCATTCATATTTTAGAGGAAGAGAAAGCGACGATTAGAGATGTCATTGTTGAAAGTTTAGTTAGCAATCTTATTCATTTAAATTAGGTTTTTATATAAGAAGAACCCAGCCTGCGGCTAGGTCCTTGTCTAAACTCGTACGTTGGTGCATGGGCGGGAATCGGGTATAGGTGAATTCGCTTTTTCACCCCATATCCATTCTCTTTCTCTTACCCCGATCCGGTTGAAGGACTCCATCGTGGCACTTCGGACACAGCGGCCGTTATTTTCGCGAAAAGCATCGTGTCTATCTGCTGGCGGACACCAGCAGCCTTATTTGCCAATTTCGGGGATAAATCCGTCCCCAAGCGAGCAAGTAACAGCGCTGGTGTCCACTACATGTTTGAAGGGGTACTTTTCCGTCGAATAAGTGCCTCTCAGTCCGTTAGCGAGGACAAAACTGCAAAAAGCAGTTCACACTGAAATTCCGATAAATTGGGAGTAAGCTTCGCTTCCCCCCCAAAAAATAAGAAGGCTGCCTCAACAGGCAGCCTTCTTTCGCGCTTATTCAACTATTCGTCTTCCGGGTCCACCTCATAGGTACATAGAAACCTCTCGACGCCTGGATATTTTTCGCCAAGACTGCGAATCACGAAGCCGATGCTCCGGTAAAATTGCACCGCATCCTCATCTGTCTCTGTCACGACTCTCACGGGGTGCATCTCCTCAATTATTTCGAGAATAATGCCCCGCCCGAACCCAGCCCCTCTGCTGTGAGGTTCGACCGCCAGATGTTGAATCGTCATTTCCTGTTCGTCATCGATGCGAAAACCGATAATTCCGACGAGAATTCCTTCAGATTCATATCCATAGAGCCACATGTTCGAATCATTCTCGTAAACCTTAATCGCCTTTTCCAATTCATCGGGATCGGGGAAAACGCTGTAGCTGAGCAGTTCTTGAATAGGAGCCTCCTGAAGGCTGGATTTAACATCAATTAACACTTGCCGTCACTTCTTTCTCTTGATCTTCTGTAATCTATACATGATCTAACAGACTTAACAGCTTGTCAATGTGGGCTGCGGGCGTAACTCCCTTTTCAGCCAACTCAGAAGCCTTAATCTTATAACTTATGAATGGAATCGCCGCTCCCATCGATGCTTTGCCATCCATCCATGAATCTCCGACGGAAATCCACCTCTGCGCTTCAATGTCGGAATAATGCCTCAAAACGGCCAAATACCCTGCGGGTGAAGGCTTCATTGCCTCCATCTGCTCTCTCCCTATAATCAAATCGAATCGATCCTTGATGCCGGTAGTCTCCAACGCTCGAACTGCAGCAGCATAGGAGTTATTAGTCACCACAACTAAAGTATAGGCTCCATGCAGATTTTCTAAAAGCTCTTCCGCTCCTGGCTCCAGACCCGCTCCTTCCATCCCTCGCAGCTCATGTCCTTGTGCGAGTTGTAACGCGGCGGCAATGATTGCCTCGGATGCTCCTCTCTCTTTGACATGAGCAAGAATTGTCGATGTTGTGTGCTTCCCAACCGGGAAATCACGCGGCAGAAGCCCCTCATCACTCAAAAATCGGGCAATCTCCTGCTTCATCGCTTGGAAATCGATATGGGATTGAAGAAGCGTATTATCCATATCAAAAATAATGCCTTTAACCGCACTTTCTTCGTTCTTCAGCACTTCCACCCCACTATATCGAGATTTAGTGTATTTCGACATTATTCGATGTAAATTATCATTAACTGCTATATACACGAAATTGCCTGACAACTATAATAAAAACCACCAACGACTGACACCATGTATCTAATCAAGAGAGGAAATGGACATGCATCTTGCAGATACTCATAACTATCGTTTATACCTCATCCTCCTGGCTTTCGCCATTGTTTTGTTAGCTTCATATACGAGTCTGAATTTATTGAGAAGGGTTGCCGCTGCTAACGCCCGGCATCAAAAGCTTTGGATCGCATGCAGTGCAATCACGTTAGGCGTAGGCATCTGGTCGATGCATTTTATTGCGATGCTAGCCTGCCCTTTGCCTGCGGACATAACTTATGATATTTTCACCGTGTTTACCTCCATGGCCGTCGCGGTTATAGGTTCGCTCATCGGTTTTTTTGTAACGTACTTCGTCAAATTCCAAACGCCTAAATTTCTGCTCGGCGGAACGTTCATGGGACTTACGATTTCCGGGATGCATTACATCGGAGTTGGCGCACTCAATCTAGTTGAGATTCGTTATTTACCCATTCCTTTTATACTTTCTATCCTGCTTGCGATATTGGCATCCATCCTAACCTTATACCTATCGGCTAGTTCTCGTCAAAGTTTGGTCACCAGCTGCCTCGTCATCTCAGTATCCTTTATAGGAATGCACGATATGGGGATGCTTGCAGCTGAAATGACTTTTCCGGCTATTAACACACTAGCAACTCCTCAGGGCGCACACTTAGACGTTTTTGTATTAGCCATCCTGGTCGCTTTCGGCACACTCATCTTTTTATCGATCTGCATGATTTGTTCGCTCAAAATCGATCAGCAGCTCGCTGAACAATCCGCCCTTAAAGCATCCTTGCTCGATACAAGTGTCGACTGCATGATGATGTTTAACAGCCGAGGGTGGATCATTGAATGTAATCCCGCCGCAGCGGCAGCGTTTGGTTATACCCGCAAACAAGCATTATCCCTGACGATGTTCGATTTTCTGTTTCCTTTTGATCAAAACGGCGAGGCTGCCGCTTCCCTGTTTCAGCAATTGAAGCGACAAGATGAGGCCTTGATCGGCAAACGGATCGAAATGACGGCCTATCGCTCAGACCGCTCCGAATTTCCCGCGGAGATTACGATAACCGGGTTTCAATTCGGCGGAAAGCAAGTGTTCGCGGTTATTATCAGGGATTTAACCGAACAGAGAAGAACAATCACAGCCACTGCTTCCTAATAAAAAGAAAAAAGGAGTTACGCGGCTTGCATCCTACAAGCGGCATAACTCCTTTGCTTTTTCGCAGCCTTTTCACTACACTACGAAATCATTTTCGTGCCCGGTATGGTCAATTAGCTGTCTGTTTAGACGTGGATTGGATCGCAAACGGCATAAACATCGCTGCTATACTCATGATGAGGCCGAAAACGAACATCCCGTGAAAACCGCTGTAAAAAACGGTCGCTTTCGTTAAAATCGCCCCCATAATCGTCACGGAGACCGCAGTTCCAATATTTCGGGCGAACAATTGAAGGGAAGTGGAGATCCCTTTCTGATGCGCCTCAACGAGCTGCTGCGAGCCTATCGTTGTAACCGTGAAAATAAGTCCGAAGGCAAGCCCCAGCATCGTCATCGTTGCGAAAGAGTACCAGAAGGACGTGTTCTCGCCCATCATATAAAGCATAATAGCCGTTATCACGTGCAAAACATTCCCCACAATGAGCAGCGGTTTATAACCGTATTGCAGCACCCACTTCCCGCTTGGGACCGCAACAACCATCCATCCGATCGACGTTCCCAACAGCGCTATGCCACTGATAAATAACGAATATCCCTGGTTTTGCAAATAGAGCGGTATAAAACTCGAAGTGCCAAACAAAGCTGCGCAGGAGAGGAACGAGATTGCAATCATGAGTGCAACAGGTCGGTTCCGAAGTAAATTCAAAGGAACGATCGGAGCGCTGTGCCTTTTTTCATAGAAGAAAAAGGCAACCATGAATAATCCTCCTAATCCCCCGTATATGTAATTGTAATGCTCGACCGTTGTCGTTAGGAGCAGCAAAGAAATTCCTAGGGCGAACAGAACGGCGCCGCCGTAATCCACCACAGATTTCTTTGGTTGATACACTTCCTTATATGGCTTCAAAGCCAAAAGCGAGACCAAGCATATCGGAATATTCACAAAGAAAATCCATCGCCAGCTCAAGTACGTTACGAAAAACGTACCCAATAGCGGAGCTAAAACCGCTGCCAGTCCCCACATCGCGGTGAAAAAAGCTTGTACTTTCCCGCGCTGCTCAACCGGATAAATATCCCCTGCGATAATCGCAGGAAAGGGCATCATCACGCCTGCGCCAATCCCCTGTATCGCTCTGAACAGGATCAGCTGCAGCATACTCTGGGACAGACCGCAGAGCACAGAACCGCCAAGGAACAACAGAATGCCTGCCGCATAAATTCTTTTCCGACCGAATAAATCGGATAACCTGCCCGCTAACGGAGCGAGCACAGTAGAAAGAACCATATACGACGTGAACGCCCATGCAAACAGGTCGCTGCCGCCTATCTCTTTCACGATAATCGGCATTGTCGTATTGGCTATGGTTGCATCCATGGATGCAACTAACATTGCCAAGACTATGCTGATCATGACCGTTGTTCGATTACTTCGATTACTCATGTTTGCGTACCTCCTAAGCCATCTTCAAAGTCACATCCATATATTGTAACTGATTCCCTGAATAATGAATAGTTTATTTAGAGATTTGCTAACCTCGCTTCGATCCTATGTATCAAAAAAATTTTTCTTTACATATGGCTTTACCTTATAATAAAATTAATCCAATTGAATTAGTCGGTAATTGATTGGGGACATGACAACATGACTTTAAGTGTTTTATTAATGGGTGTAATCGTTGGTTTCTTAGTCGGATTGACAGGTGTTGGCGGAGCTTCGCTGCTCACCCCCATCTTAATCCTCATCGGTATTCATCCTTCCATTGCCGTCGGAACAGATCTGCTTTACAATTCAATCACGAAGCTCTTTGGCACCATTCAGCATTGGCGGCAGAAAACGATTGATTTTAAACTTGTCAAAATGTTAGCTATGGGCAGTATTCCGGGTGTCATTGTTGCAATTATTTTCCTGAAACTTTTCAATTCGTTTTACAATAATCAAGAGGTCATAATTAAGCACGCGCTAGGCTATGTCTTGATTCTCGTTGCTTTCGCCACGATGTTCAAAGTTTTCTTCGGCCACAAGATCAAAGAAAACCGCTGGCAGCTCAAAAGCCTGGAGGAGAAAAAAGGTCTAATCATTACCGTTGGCGCAGTCCTTGGCTTCGTGGTAGGTCTGACCTCCATCGGTTCCGGCTCCTTGTATGCCATTGCGATGCTCTATTTCTTCCGTATGGCGCCTGCCCAGCTCGTCGGTACAGATATTGCTCACGCCTTCTTTCTGGCAACGACAGCAGGTATTCTGCATGCAAGCATGGGGAATGTCAATTACACGCTAGTAATCAATTTGCTCTTGGGATCAATTCCCGGAGTTCTGATCGGCAGCATGCTCTCTACGAAAGCTCCTACCAACGTCCTGCGAACGATCATTGCAAGCTTGGTTTTAATTAGCGGCCTTAAATTAATATAATGATGAGAAAAGCGTCCGAGCCTGTTCGGACGCTTTTTGCATATCCCTGTCTCCCCCTCCCTTTTCCCGGGAAATAACGGAGGTATTGACCCATTTTTCATCGCAAAGGGCGCTTGCCTGCACAAGAAGACTTGTCTAATTCATACGTTGAGATAAGCACCCAATGTGATGATAAAGGAGCAACTGCACATGCAGCGACTAATGTGTAAGGGTAAGATCCACCGCGCAACGGTAACAGAAGCCGATCTGAATTACGTCGGGAGCATTACAATTGATGCTTTATTAATGCGTAAAGCAAATATTTTGCCTTACGAAATGGTACAGGTTACCAGTCTGCGAAACGCAACAAGGTGGAAAACATATGCAATACCTGCACCGGAAGGCTGTGGCAAAATCGGTCTGAACGGTCCTCCAGCTCACCTTTTTCAACCAGGGGATCTGGTTATCATTCTGAGTATGGGGCTGATGAGTGAGGCTGAAATTAATGCCCTGAAGCCTCAAGTCGTTTTCGTCGATGAGCGGAATCAGGTGCTCCGGGTCGAGGAACATGATGTCGTGATCCAAGAGCAGGAAGTGAAGTCTTATGAGTAAACTCAGCACCAGCAAATGGTCAAAATATAAGGTAATGCGCAAATCGAAGGAGCTGAGGGCGTATCTCCCGGAAACAGCCTGGCTGAAGGAATCCGCTTTCTGGCGCATGATGAATAAATACGACCAAGTTATTATTAAACCTACCGGCAGCTATGGCGGACATGGCGTTATCAGGTTTAAAAAAACGGAGGCATCCGAATATGAGCTTCATGACGGGGCAAAAAAGAAAACATTTCGCAATCAAGCTCAAGTAAACGCTTACCTCAAAAGAAAGACCGGCAAAAGTTTCATCGTCCAGCAGAGAATTCGTCTGGCTACCGTTAAGCGCCGCCCCTTTGATCTTCGCGTGATGGTGCAGCGCCGTCCTTCTTCGCGTTGGCAAGTCACCGGGAAGCTGGCCAAAGTGGCCGGAGCCGGTTTTATCGTTACAAATATTCGTATGAGCGGCGGCAAGGTGATACCGGTCGAGCAAGCAATTCAACGATCTCAGCTTAAAACGATGCGCACAGAAGATCTTCTGGCGCAACTGGACAAAGTCGCCTTGAAAAGCGCCGCGAAGTTAGCTCCTTCCTACCCTTGGGTAAAAACGATGGGGATCGATATGGCCTTCGACAAAGACGGGCATGTTTGGATCATTGAAGTCAATTATGCGCCGATGCTGGAACTGTTTCTGAAGCTGAAGGATAAGTCCATGTTCCGCAAAATCAAGTCATTTCACAAAAACAAGTAAAATTAAGAGAAACAACGGTGAGGAGGCCCGGAGATGAACCAATTGGGGCTCTATTGCTCACGATGTTCGGCAAGGCTCCCTTTTCGCTATCAAGACATGAAATGCACTTGCGGCGGCACGTTATTGGTCAATTACGACTTGGAGCACTTGAGAAAAACATTGAAGAAGGAAGCATTACAGACTCGCTACCCATCCATGTGGAGATACAGAGAATTGCTTCCGGTGAGCAACCCGGATTGTATCATCACATTAGGCGAAGGCTGGACTCCGCTTATACGCCTGCAGAAATGGGAACAGAAGCTCCCGATCAGGCAGCTGTGGATCAAGCGCGAGGAGCAGAACCCGACGGGAAGTTTCAAATCACGAGGATTTTCTGTCGCAGTTTCTCTGCTGAAAGAATCGGGAGCGCTCAAAGCAGCCGTTCCTTCCAACGGCAATGCCGCCGGGGCGCTGGCTGCCTATGCAAGCCGCGCCGGGATTGCCGCCTCGGTGTTCATCCCCTCGGACTGCCCGCCGTTGATCGCGGAGGAATGCCCTCTTTATGGGGCTGAAACCTACTTGGTGGATGGCTTTATTCATGACGCTGCAGCTATTATTGAAGCTGGCAAACAGGAGCAGGGCTGGGTGAATGTCGGCACCTTGAAGGAACCCGGACGCGTAGAAGGCAAAAAAACAATGGGACTTGAGCTCGCCGAGCAGATGGGGTGGACATTCCCAGACGTCATCATCTATCCGACAGGCGGTGGCTCCGGCATTATTGGCATGTGGAAAGCCTACCTGGAGCTTAAAGCCCTTGGCTGGATTGACGGACCTATGCCGAGATTCGTGTGTGTGCAGGAAGCAGGCTGCCAGCCTATTGCCGACGGCCTGTCTCCGGATTCCCTGATATTCCGGGCAGAAGCTGCCGCTCAAGCTAGTCCGACGGGAATGCGCGTACCGCAACCGCCGGATTTGCCGCTCATCCTGTCCATTGTGAAGCAAAGCGGAGGCACGGCGGTGGCTTTAACCGCCGGTCAGATTGCAGAAGCTACGCAAGCCTTAGGCGCTCAAGGCATTTCCTCATCACCGGAAGGCTCTGCGACTTGGGCAGGCATGCTCGCGCTCTGTGACAGCGGCTGGCTGCGTCCAACCGACTCGGTCGTCCTGTTCAATACATCGCATGCCATGAAATATGCAAAATCAGTAAATTTCACTACACTTGCCACAATCAAGAGCTATGCGGATTATAAGTCACTTAAGCTCAAAAGAGAATAAAAAAAGAGCTATCCTGCAAGCCATGAATTGGCTGTAAGATAGCTTTTTTTCGTAGAAAGAAAGGGTTTATTTATGATTGGCCTAATTTATTTTCTTCGTACAAACGATACATGGCTTGAATCAGCGGCTCCGCTGGATCGCGATTCAATAAATATAACGTCATTAAATATTGCAGCGGCAGCGCACAAGTATTGTTGCCTTCTTGTACAGCAACGAAGCCGGCTTCCAGAACCGGTCCATGCTCCTCATGAAGCTCCAGATCGACGTAGATCTTTTGGTCCGGGAACTCTTCACGCACGGCTGACGCGCAGTAAGGGACAATATGTTTATCCAGCAGCTCTTTCGCCTCGTCTTCGGATTGCGGCGGATTAGGCAGCGGATGATTTTCCGGGCTTCTCAGCAAGTCCACAAAGAAGGAAGAAAGCCACAGTCCCGCGTTAGGATTCGTTTGGAAATTTCTCATAATTTCATTCAAGAAAAACCCACAAGAAGTGAACTTCTCTTCTGTTTTAAGTGTAAAAGCAAACATCGGGCCATAGGTCGGGTTATTTCCGATTTGTCCCTCGACTTCATATTCCGGAAATTGCGATTTCATAACTTCGTTCATGTGCTGAAACCAACTCATAATGATTTGGGCCTGCTCTTGTTCCAAGTTTGCAGCATTATTTTCTTCAGTTTGTGTATCGATCTCTTTTTCTGTCATTGTAATGAAAGCCTCCTGAATCATTCATATTGGCACGAATATCCCTATTGTACCGCATTTGATCAAGTTCAGAAAGCTATTGTTGTATTTTAACGGCCTATAGTCGTTTAGGCGTCGGCATGCCAAGCAATTCAAGCGCTTGATGAAGGGTATGCTTCACCGTTTGTGTGATCCATAGGCGATGGGCCGCGTATTCTTCGCTCCCTTTTAAAACCGGGCAAGCGCTATAGAAATGATTGAACAGAGATGCCAATTCAAATGCATAGTTGCAAATCAAGCTGGGCGTCAATTGCGAAGTCGCATTCTCCAAAGTTTCGGGCCAGTAAGCGATATGTCTGAGCAGATGGTACTCCTGAACTTCCAGCAGACTGCCTGTGAACCTGGTTTCCAATGTTTGCAAACGAGCATCTTTCTTCGCTTTGTCCAAAATGCTGTTCGCTCTTGTGTACGCATAGAGCAAATATACCCCTGTATTTCCCGTCACTTCCGTTGCTTGCTCTAGATCGAAAATCACTTCCGTCTGCAGCTGATATTTCAGCAAATAGTACCGGATCGCAGCCGCGGCGATGGATCTGCTGGATATTCCCGCTTTCCTTGAGCGTTTGGCTGCAATGACACTTTCCATGCGATCAAGCAAATCTGCGACCTTAATCCCGACGCCCTGACGGCCTGACATCGCATAAGAGCTTTTGCCTTCAGAGGTATCCATGCCCAAACCTGCCGCCGTGCCGGGACTCAAGGAAACAACGCCATAGCTCACATGCTTGAGCTGGCTCGCTTGCTGATCGTACCCAAGAACCTCCAGCGCCAGCTTCACCATCTCTTGAGGATACTGCTGGCGATAATCAATCACATTAATGACCATATCTGCGTGCCCGATCGCTTTTTTGGTGCCTTGGACAGCCGTAGACCACAGGCGATCCTCCCATTTTTTATAAACAAAATCGTTTTGCAGCAAACCGAATTTCCACAAATGATAGGCAATATCCTTCGCTGTGTAGGTAAGGATGCCATTAGAGCGGACGAGCACTTTATCGCCTTGATATTCCAGATTGTCTGCGGCAGCTTCCCCCGCTTCATCCAGATTTTTCAGCACCCAGCAGCCTGCTAATTTCCCCTCTGTCACCTTATGAAACATCTCCGTTTTGCTCAGCAGTTCAAAGGTTGTATCCCAAAATCCCGCCCGAACAATGCTGCTTTCCCAGACCAGCACATCATAGGAGATCCCGAACTGTTTCATTTCGTCCAACTGCTCGCGAACGATTCGCTCCGCCACCAAAGCGCCCATCCACGCAAGATTCGAAGTCCCGCTCTCGATTGCATGAAGAACCACTGAACGCTGTTCGGCAAGCTCCGGCTGAGCTTTATAGGCTTGATTCACCTTCGCGTAAGTTTCCCAGCAAAAATCCCCGAAGCGCGGAAAACTCCCCTCTGTTTGCGTATGAAGCATACCTACTACCGTATCTGCCAATTGATTCCCAAGGTCATCTATATAATTATGAACCTCCACCTCGTATCCGGCATGGGACAGCATGCGCGACAACGAATCCCCGATACAAGAATTTCTCAAATGGCCAACATGCGCCGCTTTATTGGGATTAATGGATGTGTGCTCCACCAACACTTTGGTTCCCTTTCTGGGATTCGTGCGTTCACCCGAAGTTGGATAAACACCAGAAGCCCAAACTTCCCAATCGATATAAAAATTCAAAAAGCCCGGCGCTACGGCAGCCACTTTGCTGAACAGACCCTGTACACGCGCATTCTGCTCGATGCGGCTTTGCAGCTCCCCGGCGATCTGCATGGGGGCTTTTCGCCATATTTTAGCAAGCTGCATCGCGATATTCGAGCTGTAATCCCCGTGCTCCGGATGTGCCGGATGCTCGGTCAAAATTTTCAAATGAGCCGGACGTTCGTTCCCGGACTCTTGGAACATGGCCTCGACATGCTGCTCGATTTCTGCGGTTAAAAGCTGATGAATCATCGTATTTTCCTCCCTAATGGCATAAATAGCATGCAAAAAAGCCCCCGTCTCTAAATAAGAGACGAGAGCTATTCATTCCCGCGGTACCACTCTAAGTGTTAAATCAGCAGATTTAACCCCTTTAAGCGATAACGGCGTATGCCGGATCTCCCTACACCTCGGTTCGGAAGACCATTTCCCAGGTCCGCTTCGCTCCTGACATTCGTACCGGTTCCCACCAATCCCGGCTCGCTGCGACTGTCCGACAAGAACTACTATCCTGTTCATCAATGTTACTTATCATGTTATGAATTGACTGAATATTACTGCAATACGACTCTATTGTCAAGAGGCAACCAGTTTCATCATCAGAATGCCGATGAACGCCAAAGCCAGTCCGGACTGCTCCATCCTCGAAAATCTATCTTTCAAAACAAACCGCGTGTACAGGAGTACAATCAGCACATTCAGTGCGACAACTGCAGAGACTAAGCCTGCTTTGCCATGATCAAAACCATGAAGAATAAAGATCATGCCGACCACATTCGTAATCCCCACGATCATGCCAAATAGAAAAGTCCGGCGTTCCGTCCAATTTCCCTTGGCAGCCTGTTGATTTCCCTCCTGCTTCTGATCTTTCAACCACCAAAGGCCGAAACAGACGGTTCCTGTAGCAAACATACAAAACAGCGTCGGAAATAACGGGGCTGAAACCAACGTTGTCCATTTACCGGTCAAATCGTTTCCGGCAAATAGAATCATAGCCAGCGCTCCCCATCCCGCGCCTTGCAAGTTTTTCAGCGTAATATCATTGGAATAACGGACGACCAGAATCCCGATAACAATAATGAAAAAGGCTAAGAACTGCATCATATTCAATCGTTCATCCCAAATCAAATATGCGACAAACACCACAATGACAGACGGCAAGCCGGTTAGGATGGCGACCAGCGACGCTTTGCCTACGGCAAAGCCCTTGAACATGCTGGCATTGGCCCCGAAGGAAAACAGCCCCATTTGACAGCCGATCAGCGCAGTCAACGTCCAAGACTGTTGTAAAAGTATAGCGCAGATGCCGCTAATCAACGCCCCCATGAAAAATGTGCCGCACAGCAGCACATTTCGATTTAATGATTGCTGGCTGGTCCAGTGATACAGAATGCCCCGCAGCCCGAAACTGAAAGCCGCAAGTACAGAATACATGAGCCACATTCGTACAGCTACCCCTTTCTTTCGCATGCAAAGATCGGGTAATTTTACCACATTAATGATTATTGGACAACACTTGGTTGCAGCAAAAGCTGTTCAAGAATCGCATCTCCGTTTGCAGAAACCTTCACTTCGGCGAACTTCGCATTTTGTTCGTATTCCCTGCCGGTTCCTTCTGGAATGAAAAACGATTCAATCCCATATTCAATCCTCCCATAACCGATTCGGGTCCCATTCAAACGAACTTCACCGGGAGCAAGCGACTCCCCCTTCGAATAAACGCGGCTGTATTCATATACACCTGTCGAAGCGTTCGGAGCGAGCACGACTGAGATTTTCCGCTTGGACGTCAAGGCTTCATTCTTTTGATTGAAAATAGGAGGCTCAGAGATCTTGTAGCGCAGACGCACATAATCGCCTTGAATGAGCGAACGCGGGTCTAACGGCTCAAGCTGAAGCTTAACTAGCTGACCGTGCGACAGCAGCCACTCACTTTTGCCGATTTGTATGGACATAGCCGCGATTTGCAGCAGTACAAGTACCCCTATCAGGAATCGATTCGCCGTATAACTTGCATGATCCGCCGGTTCCACCGCTTCTGAACGATGTCTCTTTTCATACCATATAGTAAAGCCCAGAATCAAGATTCCGATCATGGCGAACGTAACCGATTTGTGCAGCAGCTTCCAGGCCAGATCATAATATTTGTACACGAGATAGGCCGCCCAAAAGCCCATCGACCAAGCGTAAATCCATCGGACATTCCGCACCTTGCTTACGATTAAGGCAAGCACAACAACTAGAAAGAAAAGCGCATTGATCAAATAATACCAATAGGATTCGGTGATAAAGGTAAGGATAAATAGCGTCATTAGAAACGAAGGATAGCTGCTGTATAAGACCGGCTGCCGAACAGCTCCATTCTTAATAAGCTGCCCGCAGACAAAGATTATGAATAATATACTGGTAATCACGGATAGTACAATGACTCCGCTATTGAGCCAATTGAATAAAATGACTGCGGCAATCAGAACAGCTGCAAGGAAGAAAAAGATACGCTGCACGATCCCGTTGATATAGACAAAAGCCCCTACAGCAAGTACCAAAAAAACCAAAAGAAAAGGCACATTTTCAGAAAATGCTGCCGCTCCCGCCCCAAGCAGCAATCCGCTGATGAGAACCGTGTATCGGACTAAGGCATTTACCTTTTTGGCCAGGACCATGCCTGTGACCACGACAAGCCCAAATCCGATCAACACGTTCACTGGCTCTTGAAAACCCAGCACCAAAGTGACAAAACCGATAACCGTCAAACTGCCTAGCAGTGAGCCGATCATAACGACTGAAACGGTCAGAACGCGTACGACCCATTTGGTGAAGTCACTCTCCGGTTTATCACTTTCGTTTGTTTCATTTCTGCGCTCATCTGTCTCTGACGGCACCGTTGCGGGCTGCCATGCACGAATAAAAGTCATAAATTTCACGTTGCCACCGATGAACAAAATCACAAATAATAAACTGACAATGAAAAATAGCTCGTTATGATAGTGCACGATGAGTTCAATGTATTTAGACATAGTGGTGATAGAAATCCACAGGCCTGAGAATAGCAGGTAAGCCTTGTTTCTCGTTCGGTATGTGTACCAAATAGCGGCTGCAAGCGCTGCAATCAGAGGCAGGTTCATGATAACACCATAGTGTTCAAAAGCTTGCGAATTTGATACCACGAGTAAAATACCTATGCTTGCTTGAAATGAGGTCCACTTTAATAACGGCGAGTTTAGCATTCCACGCTCCGTCAGCACATAGAGGATGCCGTTAACAACGACCATGCCTAACCAAATCGCGATCTGGACAACTTCCGATTCCGTCATCCCTTCCCATCGCGGAAAAAAATAGATCCCATATGCCAAATGGCCAAGGATATAAGAAAGAATGTAAAAGGGCTGCCATTTCGTCAGAACAGCTAAGAGGAAAGCCGGTATAAACCAAACAGCAAACAAAGTGTAGCTGTCGGCATGTGAGTTATAGGTTTGCCCAATGAGTCCGACACCTACGCCAAATGACACACAGCTTGCAAATAAGCTGAGCTTGCTTAGAAACTGGCGGCCTGCTTGGCGTGAAAGCCAAACGGATAGTCCATAGAAGCCGAGTATGAGCAAATAGACAGGAATGAATTTCTCCCAGCGGTTTAACTTCTCCCAATTCGTTGCAAAGAAATATACAATGGCGGTTAAAAGGGAGCTGGATCCCAATACATAGCCCAATTGAATCGTAACCCATTTCGATCTCATGATGAGTTAACCTCCTCTCGTCTTACTTCTAATTGTACTTGAGTTAGCCGCTTTGAGAAGTACTATCTATTCCTAGTACCTGATCATTAACCTTCCATTGCATGACAAAAAAGCCGATTCTACCTTTAGGGCAATAATCGGCTGTGTGTGCATATGCGGGATGCTATCCTTTTTTTACTACAGGTATCGTATCCTCCTTATCATTCCATTTGATATGAAGTTTAAAGTTCTCTTCCTCAACATAAGGCGTTTCTTTGATAGACTTTCCGGTTATTTTCAAATTTTTCGAGCTCGTTTCGCTAGTGCCTGTTTGTTTGAAATTTTCGCTTTGCATAAACGAGTAGCTAACATTTTTAACAGACTGACTGTCTTTTCCAATATACGTGATCGCATATTCTTTGACTTGATCGGATGGATTTACCGTACATTCCACCCGCCAGTTCTCCGTTTTCCCGATAAATTCAATAGGCTTAGAGCATCCTATCATTCCGAGTAAGCTTACTAGCATCAGGCATACCATCCATCGTCTCATAGCAATGCCCCTTTACTAATTCTATTATACAAGCTTTAATTTTACGAAAAAATGAATCTGTCCCCCGCTTTGCTCCGCCCAAATGGCGCCTTCGTGCGACTCCACAATACTTTTGGCAATGGCGAGCCCCAATCCCGACCCTCCTGTATGGGAAGAGCGCGCTGTGTCAACCCGATAGAACCGATCGAATAACTGCTGTAAGGCGTCGTCGCTAAGCCATTCTGCTTGATTGCTAACTTGCACAGTGACATAGCGGTAATCGTGGCGAAGAGTGACCGTGATCGACCCCGGCTTCAAGCTGTACTTCAGCGCATTTCCCATGAGATTCTCGAGGACACGTATCATCTTATCCACATCAATGCGAACCAGCAGCCGTTCCTTTGGGATCGTGCGGTTGATTGTAAGCTGCTGCTCCTCGGCTGGTGTGACAAATTCCTCAAGCAATTGGTCCAATAGTTCGTTGATCGCCACACCTTCTTTGTAAAGAGGCACGTCGCGATTGGATAATTTCGTATACTCGAACAAGTCATCAATGAGCAGCTTCAGCTTTTCAGATTTATTGTAGGCAATGCTTACATAGCTTGCCGCCTGCTCAGGTGTCTCGTAGCCTTTATCTTGCAGCAGCCGCAAATAACCCATGATGAGCGTTAGAGGTGTGCGTAAATCATGCGAAACATTCGTAATCAGCTCGCGCTTCAAACGCTCGTTTCGTCTTTCCTCCTCCATCCTTTTCTGCAAATCCTCCGCCATGAAGTTCAGATCCCGGGCTAGGGAACCAAGCTCATCTTGACTGCGTTCGATGACACGGTAATCCAAGTTCCCCGTCGCAATGACGCGCAAACCACTGGCCAGTTCCTCCACGTGGCGCATCTTCTTTTGCGTCATGAAGTAGAACAAAAGGATAAAAGCAGCAACAGCAATCAGCAAGGACAGCGGGCTTTGACCCTTTCGATACGTAATGTGCGGTTCCGGGATGCCGGAGACAATCAGATAAGATTTTTGTCCCATATAGTTGACTGGGTAAAAACTGGAAAATTCTTTTCGGCCATAATCCTGATCCGTCCGGGCATTCATCGCGTTACTGATCACATTGTGAATTTCGACATTTGTTTCCGCAGCATTTTGGCTGCGGTATACGACACGGCCCTCCAGGTCCGTTATGAGCACCTTAAACTTCTGATCATTCATCCAGTTCACATGATTTTCGAAGAACTCCGGCCTCCCTCCCTCACTTTCGCTACCGGCCATATCTGTTTGTTTTTGGAGTGCCGATAGTTCATTAACCAAGCCGCGAGTCTCATTATCTATTCGTTCAATTCCGTACTTATAGTCAATAACAGCCAGCTGCTTCATTTCGCCAAACAAATTAGAACTGATGCCGTAAGTCAGCAATCCCGCCAACAAACAGATGCCAAAGGTTAGCATCAACTGCATCCGCAGGCTCCGCTGCACATGCCTAATACTAAGCTTATATAGCATTCCAACCCAAACTATCAGCTTTAGAAGCAGGTTGAACGGGAATAAGGTAAATGGAAATCGGTTGAGCCTAGCGTAAAGATCGAAATCGGTTCGATTATTCAACTTTGTAGCCTACCCCCCATACCGTTTTTATAAATCTCGGTTTTCTTGGATTTTGTTCAATTTTTTCGCGAATTTTACGGATATGCACCATGACCGTATTGTCGGAGCCTCTTCCTTCCAAATCGTTTCATACAGTTTTTCCGAACTCCACACCATCCCTCGGTTGCGGACCAGCACCTCAAGAATGGCGAATTCCCTCGGGGTTAGCTTAATTTCTTTCCCTTCCAGCCTGACTTCGTGCGTCTGTGTGTTGATCGAAAGATCATCTACTTCAAGCTCGTGATCCTTGTTCACATGAGGCACATTAAGCCTGGTGTAACGGCGCAGTTGCGATTTGATTCGGGCGATAAGTTCCAAGGGATTAAACGGTTTACTCATATAATCGTCGGCGCCTGAGCTTAAGCCCCAGATTTTATCCATATCTTGACTCTTTGCAGAGAGCATGATGATCGGCATATTTTTTTGCTCTCGGATTTTAAAGCAGGCTTCGATTCCATCCATGGTCGGCATCATAATGTCGAGTACGATCAAATCGACCTCTTCCTTTTGAAGCACCTGTAAGGCTTCTTCTCCATTAGCAGCTCGGAGCAATAGATAGCCTTCATTTTTCAAATAGATGGCCAGCATATCGATAATTTCTTTCTCGTCGTCGACAAGGAGTATCGTGGGTTGTGCCATTCCGGCTACCCTCCTTTACAATTCTGTGAAAATAAGAAAAAGCTCATTTAAACCCTATGTACTGTGTTATGCGTTGCGGATATATCCATACCGTATCAAGTTGATCTGGTAAATACAACCAAAAAGTTGATAGCTATCATGAGACCTAGTGTAGACGGTGAATCTTAACAAATTATGGGGACAATTCTTAAGATTATCTTAACGGAGCTTCCGGATCACCATCGTCCATCCTATCAGTGGGAACTCCATTCCCTTATTTCGGCGAAAAGCGGAATTTCGGGCGTCCTAGGGGAACTACAGGGTCTTATTTCACCTCAATGATCTATAAATCCGCTCGCATGGTGGAATAGCGGAACCTAGTTCCCGCTCCCTTGCCGAAAGGGCAGTTTCTAGCCAAATAGCGCCCTGTAGTTCCCCCTCTTTTCCAGAGGATCACGGAGACTGGAGACTCGCCGTCACTGCATGAAAGAATAGACATGCTTCGCCTTTCCAAAATTAAAAAACCAGCCCGGAGGCTGGCGGATAAACTCATGAGCTTTTTCGTTTAGTGAGATATTTTAAAGCTTTTAACCGACTTCTGCAGTTCAACAGACATTTCGGACAGTTGGCGAATCGCCGATGTAATTTCCTCAATGGAAGCACTCTGTTCCTCTGCAGCAGCAGCTACTTCCTCATACCCGGTAGATTGCTGCTCGGTAATCCCGGAAATTTTTTGCATCATCCTGGAGATGATCTCGAAAGATCTCACGGCTCGCTCCAGGGTGTCCAATAAATGATCAGTCCGATCGGAGAAAACGGAAATACCGTTGAAAATAACCTTGAAATTTTCGTAGGTATCGTTAATCCACGTCTGGCCTTGTTCTACGGCGTGATTTCCCTGAGCGATGCTTTGCATGACCAAATGGCTGTCTTTTTGGGTTCCGGAGACGAGCTCGGTAATCGAGCTTGCCGCTTGGGTCGATTGCTCAGCCAGCTTCTTCACTTCGCCGGCAACAACGGCAAAGCCTTTTCCCTGCTCGCCGACACGAGCCGCTTCAATGGAAGCATTCAGAGCCAGCAGATTCGTCTGCTGAGCGATCTCCGTGATAATATTGATGATCGCACCGATTTCTTTGGAACGGTTCCCCAATTGCAGCGCCGCTTCCTGAGATTGTTTCATCTCGTTTTGAATCACGTTCATCTGATGCAGCGTCTTTTCGACAAGCTGTTGACCGTCAAACGATTGGGCCCCCACCTTATGTGCCATTTCCTGCATCTCTTTGACTTCGGTCGTTACCTCCGTCAATTCCGAATTAATTTCAACGATGGAGTGGGTACTCTCCGAAATCGACGTCACAACCTCGGCTACCCCGTCATACATCGTGTTCATGGAGACGGCAACCAGCCCGGCACTTGAGCTTGACTCATCGGCTGATTGGTACAATTGCTCGCTCGTTTGGGTAATGATCTGCGAGGAGTCGTACATTTGACGAATCAAAGTTTCCAAATTCCTCCGCATCTCGTTAAATGCTCCCGCCAGTTTCCCAAGCTCATCGATGCGGTCAACTGAGACGGGTTCCGTCAAATACCCGCTAGCTACCTTCTCGGTTACTCGCATGAGCTGAACGACCGGTTTTGTCACACTCTGGCTTATGAAGTAGGCGATACAACTGCCCGCAGCCACAACAATCAACGTTATGATCAGTGTTGTCCAAAACATATCTTGTTTCGTTTTGGGGATGATACTTGCATCCAAATCGATCCCGATAATGCCGACATTCTCGCCATTCTTGCTGCGAAGCGGAACAAAGATCGATTTATGAATGCCGTATTCATCTTTGTAAATGTTGCTGATCATCGGCTTGTCCTCGGTTATCGCCGCATTCATTTCCGGCGTAAACGGATATTCGGTGCCGTAATCATCATCAACCCCGGTTAGCAGCACGATTTGATCTTTCTGTGGAGTTTTCGTCAGAACAAATACGTTCTCCAGTGTGCCTTGTTTTTTGAACTCCTCGAATTGCTTTTTTATTTTCGCATGAGCTGGTTGCTTTGAATCCGTAATTTCTTCGGGCCGTTCAGGAATAACAGCTAAATAATTAGAAACGTTTTGAATATTTGACGTCAAGCGCAGAACAAATTGATCTTCAAGCTTCATCGTTAATTTTTTACTAATCCAGTATCCCGAAAAGGAAAAGGCACTACTAACGACCAGCAGCAGCAAAACGATGCTAAGCGTCATTTTAACTGCAATATGCTCACGGACCCAGTTCGTTATTTTCTTACTGAAAAGCTTGTCTTTTCCTGATAATTTTAGCGTTTGCGCAGCCACTTGTTGTTACCTCCTGCTTATCGTAGATGCTTCAGCATAGTTCTCGTAAACATGGGTTACGATTTCTTTCAAATGCTGAATAATCTCAGGGACATGTTCAAACTCCGTATAAGGAGAAATGACAAAGATCTTACTCGCGTATAAAGCCATCAAGCTTTTATCCTGCGTTGGCACCATTAAGTGCTTTTTGGTATCGCCAAAAAAGATGCGATCACGCTGCTTCCCCAGCATCTCGAACAAGACTTCATTGAACTTGTTGTTCCGCTCAATCTCTTCCGATGTGCAGCCTCCCGAAATTTCTTCCTGGAAACGGTGCGTTCCCTCGGGATAAATCCGAAATAACGTAATAATGCCTGGATTGTCTTCATTAACGATCTCAGCCTGAGGAATTTCCTGACGCAGCCTCGCCCGAAATGCAAGGTTGACCTCAACGAATTGAGCCAGAAGCTGTTGGTATCCTTGGATGCCGAATGCAAGAAGCGCGCTATATATGCTAATGGAACTAGCCATGCGCGAGCATTCCAACGTATATCCGGTATGGTATTGTCCATAACCGCGATGTCCGACATACGGCGTTTCGTCCGGATGCAGGTCCATGAGCTTCAAATCTGCGGCTTCCTTGAGCAGGAATAGGCTTGTCAGATACGGCGTTTGCCCCAGTTTTTGAAAATCGAAGCACAGCGAGTCGGCCAAATGCAAATGTCTCATCCGGCTATGAATTGCCATTAAAGCCTCTGCGACCTCATCTTTGAATCCAAGTGGATTGCTGGTGAAATCATAATCGTGAAAGAAAGCAAAGAATCCGCCTAACGCCGAGTCAGCATGGATATGAGCTCTCCGCAGCTCAAACTGTGCGGCAACTTGGTTGGACACCGCATAAATCTGCTCCAAATCGTCGATCCCCATCGCATCTGTCGATCCTGTCGTTCCGACTATATAGATCGGAATTCCGCCTCGTGCGATAACCTCTTCCATCTTGTGCTTCAAATCGCAAGCATCCATGGAGCTGTCCGCCTTCGTACGAACACGGATTAAATTATCGCTGCCAATCCCCGTCGCTTCCATGGATTTGAACAAGCTGTAATGTGCGGAATGGGAACAAAACGCATACAAATTGTCGGGAATACCCTTTTGCAAAGCCTCCGGAAAAAATTTGGCAATCGCAATGCGCAGTCCTGAAAAGACAGCTCCCTGCCCGCCCCATGTCGTATATCCGCCGCTTGTCATCGCGTCATAACCGATTAATTTGGACATCATGCTGATGACTCTGACTTCCGCCTCTGCTCCCGCAGGACCGTAAACATCCCATAGATTGTTGCCGTTCACCATAAACGCCGCAATCATACCCAAGATGCCCGGGATGCTCGCCATCGGCAAAATATTGGTCAAGAAATATTTCGTATGGTACGGATGATCATGCAGCAGTTTCAACAACTCGGCATTGACTTCCTCTAGCGGGATACTGGCCGTTGGGATCTCACTACTTTGGATGAGGTTATGATAAAAATTGCCTGTCCGGTCTTTCTCACCCTTCAAATTGACGCCATCCGGATTTTTCAGCACATCGACACCTGTTAAGATTTGTTCGATGAATCGTAGCATCATCTGACGCGTTTGCTGGTTTCCATCTTCACTGGGAAATAATTTCTGTGGATTTGGCCGAATGCTTACTTTCATCATTTTCTCCTCTCGTCGACAGAAATCGACAAAAATATTACAATTTTATACATTAGTATAGTCTAGTAAAATAAAATAAACAACACAATTTACCAATACTTATCATTAAATAGTACTTTTGTTATATAGTTACTCAACTTCAAATTTACTGACCTTTGGTAGAATAATAGGATAAAAAAGCTTTGTCACTCTTTCTCGAAAGGAAGGCGACAAAGCTTTTTTAGGTTTAGGAGATCGGATGCGCTGCATCCATACTCCCTTGAGAGTGCAAATATAACTGCTCATAGTAACCGTGCAGCGCAAGCAATTCCGCATGGTTCCCTTCTTCGACGATTTGGCCTTGACTCATGACGATAATGCGATTGGCATGAATAATCGTCGAGATACGATGGGCAATGACAAGCGTTGTTCTCCCTTCGGCAACGACCTGCAGCGCCGTTTGAATCAACTGCTCCGTTTGGGAGTCCAAATTCGCCGTAGCCTCATCCAGAATCAATATTTTGGGCTGGAAAACGATGATCCTCGCAAAGGAAATCAGTTGTCTTTCGCCCGCCGATAAGCCGCTTCCTCTCTCCGAGATACGCGTCTCGTACCCATCCTTCAGCCTTGCAATCAGGCTGTCTGCGCCAACCAATTGACAGGCCTTGATGACATCCTCCGGCGCAATTGTCTCATCAAACATCCGTACGTTATCGAGAATGCTTCCCGCATATAGATAAGGTTCCTGCTGAACCAGTCCTACCATCCGATGCAGATTGGCCTGCGGAATATCTCGAATATCGGTGCCGTCAATCCGGATGCTCCCCTCCTGCACGTCATAGAAGCGGCAGAGCAACGAAATCAGCGAGCTTTTGCCCGCACCTGTCGTCCCTACAATCCCGATCATTTCACCAGGCTCTATGCGCAGCTCAAGGTCTTCAAGAACAGCTATATTTTTCAAATAACCGAACTTCACATGGTTAAAATGAATCTCGCCCTTAACCGCAGTGAGTGGGATATCTTTCACATGCTCTTTGTCTTTCACTTCCGGCTGCGTGGCGAAAATGTTCCAGATCCGGTTCATCGACACGGTCGTAGATTGAAGCGTATTCCACTGCTGAGTAATACTGTTAATCGGTTGAAAAAACTGCCGGATATACGTAATAAACGCATAAAGGACACCGAACTCGATCGTTTTATCGAATACGGCCATGCCGCCGATCCACGTAATGAAGGCAACGGATAAATTACCTAGAATATCAAAAGAGCGGTTAAATAAGACGTTCGTGCGGATTTCCCGCAAATTTGCGCGGAAATAACTTAAATTTCGATCCGTGAAACGTTTCATTTGTTCGTTTTCTTGGTGGAACGCTTGAATGAGATGCATGCCGGATAAATTTTCAGCCGCAAAAGCTACCATTTGGGACAGCTGCGTCCTTGAAAGCTGGTACGTTTTGCGCATATATCTGCGAAAGCTGATAGCAATGATAGCGATAATAGGGATTACAATCATACTGTACATCGTTAGCATCGGGTCCAGGTGATACATCAATACAATGATAAAAATTAATGTCATCCCGTCGCGCATGAGACTTAACAGCACTTGCGTGAAGAACTGATTCAGCGTCTCCGTATCGCTGGACACATGTGTGATCAGACTGCCGCTAGGCGTTTTGTCATAATAGGACATCGACTGTTTGAAAATGTGTTGAAACAAATCTTTACGAATTTTGGCCACGATGCTTTGGCCGGCAAACTGCAGCAAATTGTTCTGCAAATAGCTGAAAAACAAAGAGCTTACTGAAAGTCCTACATAGAACAAGCAGATGATGAGCAGCGCGTGATAATCATTTTTGCCTATCATCAAATTATCGTCAATTGCGATCTTCACGAGATAAGGCTGAAACAAATCTGCGGCAATCCCCAGCAATGCGCACAGCAATACGGCTGCAAATGTAAACCTGTGCGGTTTGGCATAGACGGATAAAGCCCTGAAGGACGTTTTGGTCGCTTGCTGATCCTTCTTGGTGCTCTCTTTACTCTGCGACATCGTGGCTGCCCCCTTCCTGAATCGCATGAAGCTCTGCATATAAGCCTTCCTGCGCAATAAGTTCTTCATGGGTGCCGCGCTGCACAATGCGCCCTTCGTGAAGCACAATGATTTCGTCCGTATGCTTTAATGCCGAAATGCGATGCGCGATCCAGATGGTCGTTTTGTTGGACCGCTCTTTACGGATCGTGTCGATGATATGCTTCTCCGTCACAGAATCTACGGCACTTACACTATCGTCAAGAATCATCAACGGCGAATCCTTAATCATGCCTCTGGCGAGACTCGTTCGTTGGCGCTGCCCGCCCGACAAGGTAACCCCGCGTTCCCCCAGCTTCGTCTCGAACTTCTCGGGAAAGGAGGTGATGCTGTTCAGAATCTGCGCATTTCGGGCAGCGCGCTCTACCTGCTCGAGCGGCAGCTCCCTTTTATAGAAAGCGATATTGTCTCGGATAGTTGTAGAAAACAGGAAGCCCTCTTGCGGCACGTAAGCGATTTGGTTGCGCAAGCTTTCCAGCGTCACATCCCGAATGTCCGTGTCCCCGATCCAAACGGTGCCCTCCGGAGGGTCATAAATCCTCAACATCAGCTTCACCAGCGTCGACTTTCCGCTTCCTGTTTTGCCGATAATGCCAATGGATTTCCCCGGCTCAATCGTCAGAGAAATATCATGGAGCACCTCATCCTCATCATCCGGGTAGGCGAAGGACAAGTGCTCAATCCGAATGCCCTCTTGATCGAGATGAGAAGGCTGCGCCAGCTCTTTTTGCACAATTTCAGATTTCAAATCGAGCAGTTCATTGATGCGCTCAAGCGACGCTTTAGACCTCTGCATCGCATTGATAACACGGCCGATCTGTTGAAGCGGGTTGACCATCATTCTTATGTACAGCGTTAATTCAACGAAGTTTCCAATCGTAATTCGCCCTTGAATCGTCAAATAGCCCCCAAATGCAATCGCGATAATCAGCGATATTGCCCCCAGAAACGGAATAAGTGCTTCAAATAGAGAAGAAAGGCGTACCAGCCTTAGCTGATTGTCACGAATCCGGTCCACCGTGGTGCTGAATCTGCTGATCATGATCGGTTCTACCGCGAACTTTTTCGCGACGCGGATGCCGCCGAATTGCTCCTCGGCTGACTCGGTCATTTTGCCTAATGCCTCTTGAACCTGCAAAGAACGATTTTTAATAATAGGTTGAAATTTCACGGTCAGTACGGGAATGAGCAATAAAGGCAAGATACAGACGAGAATTAAGTACAGCGGAATCGAACTGAAAAGCATGGTCACAATCACAGCGATTATTAATATCGCCGAGTTCACAATCTGGTTAATCCCCATCGAAATGGATTCCCGAATGACGGTCACATCGTTCATCACATAACTGAGCAGCTTGCCGACGCCATTCTTGGAGTAAAAGGTAGCCCCGAGCTTTGTAAAATGGTCAAACAACCGGTTTCTTGCGACGAACTCGAAGCGTCTGCCGCTCCGCATAATCAAATACTGGCCAATCGCCGTCAAAATACCGAAACAAACGCCAATGAACAAGAGCTTCCAGCTGTATCCAAAAATTAAATCTTTGCTTAAGCCCCCTTGCTGTAGGTGATCTGTGAATTCGCCAAGGAGCTTTGGGTAGTACGAATAAACGATGTTTCCCACCGAGATTGACAATGCGGCTGCAAGGTACAACGGCCATTTCTGCTTCAAGAAATCAATTAATAACCTTGTTGACTTCAAAACGACATCACTTCCTGCTACTTGTTGTCTGGAATAATTCGTATTCCGAAGGAACTTCTGGATCTTGCCGCGCATCCCCCTACAGTATACGCCTATTCAAAGCCACTTCCTATATCAGATATTGACGTTATAATAGAGAAGCCATCTAATTTTCACATATGTTGCCTGGGAGGATGAACCGCATGGATTTTATTTTGGACCGCATTGACAATAAAATTGAGTTTTTTCAAGCTTATGACTTGAAATCGCTGGAGAAGCAAATTAACGAACAGATTGATAACAATAAAGCGCTTATGCTAGGCGTGTTCGCCATTCAGCATCACACCGTGTTTGATCCAAACGCAGGCAAGATGCTTTACAGTGCAGTCGTACATTTTAAAGCATAATTGCCTTAAACAATAAAAAATGACCTCCCATCCCAACGATGAGAGAGTCATTTTTTGCATTATAAGCCTAGCATGAACTGCAGCGTTTTATCGTTGAAGCCTGGCAAGCCTTCGTGGCCGAAATCCGGATACAGCTCATAGCTTTTTGGCGATTTGATTTTGTTATAAGCGGCAAATTGCGTAGAAGGCGGACATACCGTGTCGGCTAAACCCACAGCCATCATAACTTCTCCTTGAATCCGCTCCGCCAGATATTGAATATCAATGTAGCCCAGCTTGGTGAAAATTTCCTCTTCGCGCTTATGCTGCGGATCATGACGGCGGAAAAAGTCCTTAAGCTCTTGATAGGCGTCCTTAGCCAAATCCATCTCCCATACGCGCTTATAATCGCTCAAAAAAGGATACACAGGCGCTAAACGCTTAATGCGCGGCTCCAGTGCAGCACAAGCGATCGTCAAAGCGCCGCCTTGCGAGCCTCCCATTGCTCCTACGCGCGCTGGATCTACCTCCGGCATGCTCATAGCAATGCCCGCGAGTTGGGCAGTATCCAGGAAAATATCCCGGAACAGCAATTGATCCGGATGATCGTCGAGTCCGCGGACGATATGACCTCTGAGCGTAGTCCCTTTCATGCCCCCTACATCTTCGGATAAGCCGCCTTGACCGCGGCAATCCATCGAGAAGAACGAGAAACCTAAGGCCGCATATTGCACTTTATCCGACCAGTCGCCGGAATTACCGGAATAACCATGGAATTGAACAATGGCCGGATGAGGTTCGGATGAGTGCTTAGGACGAATATATTTGGCATAGATTCGGGCGCCATTAACGCCTGTAAAATAAAGATCGAAGCACTCCGCAAAAGGAACTTGAAACTCGCTTGGACGCAGTTCAATTTGCGGGTCAACAGCTTTCATTTCTGCAATGGCCCGCTCCCAGTACGCATTGAAATCCTCCGGGCGGGGGTTGCGTCCCTCATACGCAAGCAGCTTGTCTAACGGCATATCCACTAATGGCATGATTCTATCCTCTTTTCTTTTATTTTAAAAGGGCCTTGTAATCAGTGAAATCCGCAGCATGACCATTTACAAATCTGCTGGTTTCGGAGTTAGGGCCGCTTTTGAAAACAAGCAAATCATCATTCAGCGTTGTGTAATGAACAGCGAATTCGTCTTCCGCTGCCCCGGAGTATGCCGGTTGTTTAGTTTTCATGACGTTCGCAAATTGCCGGAGATCAGCGACACCCATTGCCGCGGCGCCCTTGCGGTCCACACATTCAAAAACGACGGCATTCTTATTTCCGCTGCTCGTGATCACGGAACGGTCGGCAAGTACTTGCCTTTGATAAGGCTGCTGCACATAGACGGCCATGTACACATCTCCGCATAAGCCGAATAAAGCGTTCTCCTCTTCCAACCAATCTCCCGCCGGCAAGCAGCCGATAATTTGATTGGGCATATTTTCAGGAATTTGATAATCGGCTATGACCGTACCGCGGTGAAAAAACACTTCTGAATATTCGCTTTGATGGCGCAAATCTCCTTCTCCGTTTCCAGGAGCTGGATGGAAAAAATATGCATGATTGACTCCTTGCGCACGATCAAGCGGCAGCGCTACATCCCAGCGATGCTGTTCATTGTCAAACTCAAGCACGCGTTCGTAAATACCGCCCACGGCAAAGTTTTCTGTGATATATACATAGCTGTGAAGTACATCCTCTTCATTTACAGCTGTGCCTGCTTGTTTGGGGATGCGAGACTTCACCTCAAGAGGAACTTGGCGGTGCAAAGCAAGATGAATGGCATCGGCCGGAGCGTCGTACGCAAGAAAACCTGCATACTCTGTCCGGGGCATTTCCTCAGGCAGCGTAAAATCGCCATACTGCACATAATCATGCAGCACATTCGTATCCTTCGGCATATCGTGCGGCCAAATTCGGGAATGCGGCCCCACCCATGCGCCTCCTAAATAAAAGGTCGAGCGAACGCGCCATAAATAATCCAACATTCGGGCGAGATCCGCTTTAATCTCTTGATCTTTCATCAACTGCCAAGCGCACGTAAACGCCTGCACCCAATGCCAGAACCACGGCAGCCCGCCGTATTCGGACATTCCGAGCGTTGTCACTCGATCCAACGTGCGGCGCAAGCTCACAATGCCGTCTTCCAGCAAGCTTTTATCCTCATAGCGCTGACCGAAAATAAGCTTGGCTGCCGTATATTTCGCTTCGTGATGATGATAGTGTTCGATCTCTTTGCGATAGAAGCCGCTTTGATAAATATGGAAAAGCGCCACCTCGAAGGAGCTGCGCAGCGACTCGCTGAGAACATCCGCGTACCGCTCATAAAAATAAACCATCAAGCTCCCCATTAATTCCACCGGGAGTGTATTCTTCGCAGCTTCATGCGTGGTTGGGCTTAACCTTAGCGGCCAATGTCCGTAAGTTGGGCTCTCCGCATTCTGATCCTGCAGCTCGAGTAAAAGCTGGAGAATGCTTTCCGCTTTCGCTTTCGCGGATTGGCGGTCTCCATCAAACGCGATGTCCCCCTCTTGGGAAGCTGCAAATAGATAAGAAGCGTAGTAGAAATTATCCCGGACATCATGGTGAAACAAGAAACCGCTGCTGAGTAATGGCCGTTGATAGGCCTCTGCGGCAACTTTGGCCGTAATTTCATTTTGTCTTTGTTGCAAATTCGTCAAATTTATCATCCCCTCGGAAAAATCGTAAAAGAGCGTTTTCTATGTAAGATAAAGCGCTGTTTTCACTTATTGAAACGTTTAACCTCAGTTTATATGCAAATAAATGCAGCGTCAATGCATCCTGAAAGTTTCATTTTTCATATTTTGGCTGTTGCTTACTCTTGCAATTTCTTATAAAATAATCTACCGTTGGCCAAAATATACGATCACCAACATTTGCATGGAATAGGAGGTATTCATCCTGATTCATATCGATAATTTACAAAAAGTGTACGAGGATATACCGGGACGTGTACCGGCTATCCAGCAGATCCGTTTACATATCGATCGCGGAGAAATATTCGGCATCATCGGGCACTCCGGCGCAGGAAAGAGCACCTTGCTGCGATGTGTAAATTTACTTGAGCGTCCGTCCTCAGGAAGCATTATGATCGATGGCGAAGACATGACAAGTTTAAACGCCAAACAACTGCAGGTCAAACGCCGCAAGATCGGCATGATTTTTCAGCATTTTAATCTGCTTTCTTCATCTACCGTTGCTGAAAACATTGCCTTTCCGTTGAAATTGGCCGGAACGAGTCAAGCTGAGATCAGTGCGAGGATTAAGGAGCTGCTTGAACTGGTCGGACTGCAGGAGCATGCGGACAAATATCCAAGCCAGCTGTCAGGCGGACAAAAGCAGCGTGTCGGCATCGCCAGAGCGCTTGCCAATCACCCGGATATTCTGCTCTGCGATGAAGCCACTTCTGCGCTTGATCCGCAGACGACGAATGCGATTCTCGCCCTTCTGCTAGATATTAATCGGAAGCTAGGCATTACGATCCTGCTGATTACGCATGAAATGCAGGTCATTCGTGCGATCTGTGACCGCGTAGCCGTCATGGAGAAAGGTTTGATCGTGGAAACCGGGAAAGTGCTGGATGTGTTCCTTCAGCCGCAGCACCCGGTAACAAAGGAGTTTGTCGGACAAGTTTCTGATTTTGCGGCAAGCAGCACAGCAATCGATTCGAATACTAAACAGGGAATAATGGCAGGAACGGTCATCCGGATTACGTATATCGGAGCGAAAACGTATGAACCGATTTTGTTCGAGACGGTCAAGTCGACGAATGTGACCTTTGCCATTTTGCAGGGTACGATCTCTTCCATGAAAGGTGTGCCTTATGGTCAGTTGGTCGTCCAATTATCCGGCGCTCAGCATGAGGAAATCGCTGCGGTTATCGCGAAGCTGAAGCAGGAAGGAATGGATGTGGAGGTGATGGCCCCATGAATATGACCTGGGAAATCAACTGGGCTGAAATAGCAAAAGCAACGGGAGATACGCTTGTGATGCTGGGGTGGTCGCTCCTATTCACCGTCATCATCGGCTTAGCGTTAGGCATTATATTATTCTTGACCTCCAAAGGACAGTTGCTGCAAAATACGCCGCTGTACGGAGTTCTCTCGTTGATTGTGAACATCCTGCGCTCCGTGCCCTTCGTCATTCTCATGATCTCCGTGTTCCCGATCACGAAAGCGCTCGTGCACACCACCATTGGCGTGAAAGGCGCGATCCCACCTCTCGTGATCGCCGCCGCGCCATTTCTTGCGCGGCTGGTCGAATCCGCGCTGCGCGAGATCGAGAACGGCGTCATTGAAGCCGCTCAGTCGATGGGCGCTACGCCATGGCAAATCGTATGGCGCGTTCTGCTGCCGGAAGCGCGCTCGGGCTTGATCTCAGCCGTGACCGTTACGGCTGTGGCTCTGCTCTCCTACTCCGCCATGTCAGGCGTCGTAGGCGGCGGCGGGCTTGGCGATCTTTCGCTCCGCTACGGCTATATGCGGTTCCGTACGGACATTATGATCGTCACCGTCGTCATACTTGTTATCTTTGTTCAGCTTTTACAAATGCTCGGCGATCGTATGGTCGCCAAATACAACCGCAAATAAGACATCATTGATTATTGGAGGTCATTTTACAATGAAAAAACTTACTGTATCGCTCGTTTCCCTGTTCTTCGTGCTGGCACTTGCCGCTTGCGGACAAAAACCGGCTGAGAATCAAGCCAGCTCGGCGCCTGCCGCATCGGCTTCACCTGCTGCTACGACACCTGCCAAAGAAGTAACATTGAAAGTCGGCGCGTCTTCCGTTCCTCATGCTGAAATTTTGAACAACTTGAAAGCAAAAATGAAAACACAAGGCGTTAACTTGGAAGTAATAGAGTTTAACGACTATGTGCAGCCGAACGTGCAAGTGTTTGAAAAGCAATTGGACGCTAACTTTTTCCAACACCAGCCTTACCTGGACCAATTCAATGCCGATAAAAAGCAAAACCTTGTCAAAGTCGTTGGCGTGCACATTGAGCCATTCGGCGCTTACTCTCAAAAAGTGAAGTCCGCAGCCGAGCTGAAAGAAGGCGCGACCGTAGCCATTCCAAATGATCCTTCCAATGCCGGCCGTGCGCTTGCGCTGATGGAGAAAAACGGTCTGATCAAGTTGAAAGACGGCATCGGAATTAAAGCTACAGTGAAAGACATCGTAGAAAACAGCAAAAAGCTTCAAATTAAAGAGCTTGACCCTGCTATGCTGCCTCGTACAATCGGCGAGTTCGATCTTGCTTTGATCAACACGAACTATGCGCTGCAAGCGAACTTAATGCCGACGAAAGACGCTCTGTTCATCGAGGACAAAAACTCCCCTTACGTGAACATTCTCGTATCCCGTCCAGACAATAAGGATTCTGAAGCTATGCAGAAGCTGGCGAAAGAATTGAACTCCGCTGACACGAAGAAATTCATTGAAGACAAATACAAAGGCGCTATCGTTCCAGCGTTCTAATATCACAAAAAGCTGCTCTCCCAGGTTTGACCTGGAGGGGCAGCTTTTTTATGAGATGAAGCTTATCGCCAATGTGAAGGGAACTACAGGGCGCTATTTTAGCCAAGTGGACTGTTTTTCAACTCCTGGTGGAACTACAGAGTCTTATTCGCCATCGGATGCCCGCTTAGTGACCGAAATCGGCAAAATAGCGGATCATAGTTCCCACAAATTTGCCAATTGGCTTCTTCTAGGGCAAATAGAGGATCATAGTTCCCACTAACCAACACCATCAAAACAATTGTTGGCCGTGAGTTAACCTGCACTGGCTAAAATAAAAAGCCGCACATCGCTGTGCGGCCCATTTCTATTGTAAAAGCGAGTACACATCCGTGTATTCATACCCGTGCGCTTCGGCAACTGCCTTGTAAGTGACATGCCCGGCAACCACATTAATGCCTTTGGCGATGGCTTTGTTGTCCAATGCAGCACGTACATAGCCTTTGCCGGCAATTTGCAGACCGTATGGCGTCGTTACATTCGTCAGCGCCAAAGTTGACGTACGCGCTACGGCACCCGGCATGTTCGCCACGGCATAATGAATGACTCCGTGCTTCTCATAGGTCGGTTGATCATGCGTCGTGATGCGGTCAATCGTCTCAATGGAGCCGCCTTGATCAATCGCAACGTCAACGATCACACTGCCCGGGCTCATCGTTTTGACCATCTCTTCGGTCACCAGACGCGGTGCGCGAGCTCCCGGAATCAATACGGCGCCTACGACCAAATCAGCGTGCCGCACAACTTCCGCGATGTTATAAGGGCTGGACATGATCGTTTTCACGCGTCCTTGGAAGAGATCATCCAATTGGCGCAAACGATCCGGATTCAAGTCAACGATCGTTACATCGGCGCCTAATCCGATTGCCATTTTCGCCGCATTCGCGCCTACGATGCCTCCGCCGATGACGGCAACTCGCCCAGGCTCAACGCCCGGTACGCCGCCAAGCAAAATCCCTTTGCCGCCATGCGCCTTCTCCAGGAAATGCGCTCCGATCTGGACGGACATGCGGCCAGCTACTTCACTCATCGGCGTCAGCAGCGGAAGGCTGCCATTGTCGAGTTGAATAGTCTCATAAGCGATCGCAGTTACTTTATTGCGAGCCAGCGCATGCGTCAGTTCAGCCTCCGGTGCAAGGTGAAGATACGTGTATAGAATCAAACCTTCATGGAAGTAGCCATACTCCTCCGGAAGCGGTTCTTTAACTTTCACAACCATATCGGCTTTCCATACTTCCGCTGCCGATGCTGCAATCGTTGCTCCTGCTTGCACGTAATCTTCATCCTTAAACCCGATGCTCAGACCTGCTGAGGTCTCAACTCTAACCTCATGCCCCGCTTTTGTGTATGAAAGCACGGAACTTGGCGTCATGCCAACGCGAAACTCATTATTTTTAATTTCCTTCGGAACCCCAATTATCATTCTGCATCTGCCTCTCTGTGGGATCCATCAAAAATGGATCCGTCTCTACTTGATGATTCCAAGTATAAAAGGGATCCGCCTGCGTGCCATTAGACAAATTGTAAAGAAACTGTCCGTTTTTTTTTCACAATTTTATTTCCGGATGTAACAGTTGAAAGGCACGGATGCCCACTTGCAGCGCTAACCGCTTTTCCGGCAGCATGTAGTTTGCGCCAAGCAGCTCCTCTATTTTCTCCAGACGGTAGTAGAGCGATTGCCTGACGATAAAAAGCTGTTGTGCCGCGATTTGCTTGGAGCCGTCACTGTCCAAATATACTTTAAGCGTGCGGAGCAGCTCGCTGCCCTTCATATGATCATAGTCGATGATCGGTCCCAAATACGTGCGCACAAAAGACTGCAGCATTTGCTTATCGCCAATATGAAGCAGCAGTTGAAAGACACCAAGCTCATCATAAAACAGTACTTTGCTTTGCAGTGTCGCACAAAGCGATATCGCTTGCAGCGCCTCTTGATAGCTTTGGTGCGCCTGCATAAAGCTTCGGTTGCTTTGTCCGACCCCAATCGTCAGCTCCATCTCTTCCTCCGCTTTCAACAGCTGAAGGGATTGAAATACGTGCTGCAGCCGCTCTTTGGCAGGACGTTTGGGTGTTTTGTCAAAAGCTACGACAACAAGCCGGTTATTTTTTAAGGTTAAAAGGGGATGAAACGTATGCTGCTCAAAAATAGAGCGGGCGGCAAGCGATAGATGAATGCCCGCAGATTCAATCCCTTCGCCATCACCTAGAGCAGGGTAATCCTCTGTTTGTTTGTGCGCAAATTCGATTAAAATGACATGATAAGGCAGTTCATTAAGCTGTCTAAAGGTATGGCCGATCAGCATTTTGATCTGCTCTTCGTCACGAATGCGGAGGTGCAGCAGATCATCCATCCATAAGGTTTGCGAATATAATTTACGTTCTTCCATATAGCGCTTGCGCAGTAAATCCTGCGCGATCGATAAAGAAGCAGAGTCTAGAATCAAGTATTCATACTCCTGCGGCTTGCGGCTCAGCACGAGGATGATATGGGCCCAGGTTTTGCCCATGGCGCCAACAGGCTGCACGATAACCGTCTGGCCCTCGACTTCGAAGACAGCGGGCGAGCCCGCATGCCTGGCGTTCAGGTCCGAGGCAAGTCGGCCCTCCAGCAATTCCAGCCACTGGCTGGACTCGCGGCTCCCCAGCTGAGGGATGAACTTGGGCTGCCCATCCTGCGGCACATAGATCACCTGGGCTTTCGTACTGCTTTGCAGAAGTCCCAGCACGTGGGACACGCCTTGCGAGGACAGCGTCATGCGGTGGAATTCACGCGATATTTTCTCCAGATCCTGGAGCGCTTTATGGTGTTGGTTGATGATATGCGCATGAATATCCTGCGTAATATCGATGAACCGCACGGCTTGCGGGAAAATGATGAGCGGCAGCCGGCAGGCTTCCGCCGCATCGATCCAGGCCTGCGGAACGGAACTCAAATAATGGCCCATCTCAATACACAGGCAGGACACGTTATTGTTCATGAGCTGCTCCAGATAAGTCATAAACAGTCTCGTATCGCTTTTGAAAGCGGCTCCTGTGGTCAGAATCATCTCTCCGCCTTGAAGCAGCTCTTCAAACTGGATCACTTCAATGATGTGCACCCAGCGGACGAGACGCTGCAAGCCGTCTTGACCCGCAGCGATATAGGCTTGCTGAAAGAACGGTCTTCTCAGCACTTCTTGTACCGTTAACTGATAATTTTCATTCAAAAGCGTCACGCTTCTTTCTTCTAGCTCACCGAAGTTATCCACAGCTGCCGTTTCAGGCTATTTGGGGATAACGGAATTAACGAATTTAGTATACATGAAAAAAGCGCCTGTTTCACTAGGAAACAGAACGCTTTTGGAGATTCCATCTTATATCGCTTTGTCAATGGCAACGGTTTGTCCTGACCAAACCTTCTGCGAGGTCCAAGGCGCATCCGCTCCTTGCCAGAACTCATCATCCGCCGGCAAGCCAAGCGGCAGAAATACGGCGGAGCATAAGTACAGGCTGCCCGTGGAAATGTACGGCTCGCCAAGCTCCGGCTGGTGGCCGCACAGGCCGATCTGCAGCCAGCCCGCTTCATCGAACGTGGCGGGCGCTTCGATCAGGCGCTTGATGACCGCGGTCATCGCGCATCTGACTTGAGCCGGCGCTACGCCGGTCGGCAGCTCGCGGCGCAGCGCCGTCTGGGCCAGCGACTGAAAGGCGCCGAACCGGTAAGCCAGTGACCGGCCAATGACAGGGAACGTTCCCTCCGGCGAGATCGAACGCTCCTGTACCGCAGCAAAGCGCTGAGCGCGAATCAAAATATTCTCGCGCATGGCGTCCCAGTCCGGATATTCCCCACGGACCTGCTCGATAATATCAACCAGCATCGGCTGAATGACGAAGCTGTTGTAATAGTCAGCGTGATAGTCGGGCCCGTCGCCGTACATGCCGTCGCCGAGGTACCACTGCTCATGCTGCTTCAGAGCAAAGTCCACGCGCATCCGGTCCCAATCTGCGCCCATGTAACGAAGCGCCGTCTCCGTCATGGCTGCAAACAACAACCAATTGCTGAAGAACGGCTTGCGCGTTCTCGACGACTGCAAAGCTTTCACCACATTAGCCTGTACGCGGCTGTCTAATCCATGCCATAGCGCGTTCGGAGCTCTCAGAATCGCGTGAGCCAGAAAGGCGGTGTCAACGACAGGCTGAAATCCTTGACTAAAGTTCAAGAAATCAGGCGACTCAGGATCCGTCGCGGCATCGAGACCTGCGCGCACAAGCTCGGAGTAGCGCGTCCGAAGCTTTTCTTCCTCCGCATCCAGCGCAGGGCTTTCCAGCCATGGCGCCATGCCGACGAGCGTGCGGGCAAAAGCTTCCAAATGAGAAAACTGGCGCTGCTCTTCGTTTTTATTTTCAACAGGCATGGTCGCTCGCAATTTTCGTTCTGCTAATGCTTCCAATACAGGATTAGCGATGCGAAGCATCGTTTGCAGCCAGTAAGAACGGGTATTGCTGACTGTTGATTGATTATTCATACCAGTATCCTTTGATTCCTTTTTCCAGACGAACCAGTGCTTCCAGGTAGTAGTAATCGCCCCAAATCATGAAATCGTCAGGCGCGTTTCCGCCGCGAACACTGTAAGAACCGCGTTCGATGAAGCCCTGTGCATCCGGCTTGCCGATCGTAGCATAAGATTTCACCAAACCGGTCATGGAGCGCTGAATCGCATTCTCTAAATAAGCGCGATCTGCATCATCTTCAGCCAAGTGTTCCAACAATTCAAGAGCACCAGCTGAAGCGATCGCGGAAGCTGAGCTGTCGCGTTTCGTTTCTTCGTTCACAGGCGCATTGAAATCCCAGTAAACGACATCGTCCTGCGGCAAGCGGTCAAAGAAGTAACGAGCCAGACGCTTGGATGTTTCTAAGTACAGCGGATTTTTTGTATAGCGGTACGAAAGCGCGAACCCATAAATTCCCCAAGCTTGACCGCGGGTCCATGTAGAACCGTCGCTATAGCCTTGCGCTGTTCCACCGTGCAGAGGTTCGCCGTTCTCTTGATCGAAATAAAACGTGTGGAACGAAGAGTCATCGCCGCGCACCAAATAACGGCGGCTCAAGTCGGCGTGAATGACCGCAACTTCTTTGTATTTTGCGTCGCCAGTTTGTTCGTAAGCCCAGTACAAGAGCGGCAGGTTCATCATGCAATCAATGATAATGCGTCCCCCGTTGATCTCATCGCCTTCAGGACCCCATGCCTGAATATATTGACCTTTTGGTCTCCAACGTTTCATCAACACATCGGCTGCCTGCAGCGTAAGCTGTCTCGCATTTTCATCTTTTTCAATGATCCACTGTGCTTTCGAAGAAAGCGAATATAAAAATCCGATGTCATGGTGATCAAGCTCTACAAGGTTTTCCAACCTTTGTTTGAAACTTGCGACAGTTTTCTGAGCAGCCTCTTGGAATGCTTTGTCTCCGCTGTATTGATAGCCCAGCCAGAGAATACCGGACCAAAAACCGTCCGTCCAATCCGTATTCGGATTCAGATGATACACATCATTTTCACTCACATGCGGAAAAAGATCCCCAAAACGTTCAATGTTCGCTTTCGTTTTCTGTAATGCATCTTCAATGGCTTGTTTCCACATGAATGATTCACTCCGATTCGTATGATTTGGTTGTTTCTCGTTCGATAAAAGTAAGGGGAACCTCGATTTCACGTTCTTCACCTGACTCCGCTTGATGGCCAAGCTTGTGCAATAACTTTGCTACAGCCATTTGCGATTGATCGTTATAAGGAATGTCCCAGCTTGAAATGCCCGGATAGCTTTCCTTTGCCATATATTCGTTATTAATCCCAATAAGTTTTAATCGATTCGGCATATCGATGTGCAGCTTATTAGCGGCCGATAAAATTCTCAAAGCCACATAATCATCAAAGGCAACAATGCCAACCGGCCTATCATGACGCTGCACGAGATCCTTCAGATACGCCTCGGCATCCAAGCCTATCGCATCCACGATTTCATGTTTGAGACCGCTTCCGTATTGCGCAATCCCAGCATGGAAACCGAGTAGACGCTGTTCATCTATCACCTTCGACCGTTTGCTTCCTATGTAGCAAATTGCTCCGCAGCCGCGTTCAGCAAGCAACTTGACGGATTCCCGGCAAGCGCCGGCAAACCCCAGATTGACCGCTCCTGTCGCGATGTCCTCCGGCCAATTCCAGCCATTAATCAGCACTAACGGCGTCCCGCTATTCACAATCGAACGCGTGGTTTCGAACCCCATGGCTAATCCATGGCAAATCAACCCGTCCACTCTGCGCTGCAGCAAGACTTCCAAGTGCCTCCGCTCAATATCCGGATCGAATCCCCCGGAAGAAAAAACGGATAAGTGGTATCCCGCATTGTGCGCTTCAATTTGCAAATGTTCGGCAAGCTGTCCATAATAGCTGGTCAACGCCGGTATGATGAGACCGATTTCATAGGTTTTGCTGCGGCTTAAACCCGCAGCCATCGTGTTGCGTCGATATCCCAGTTGTTCAGCAGCCAATTCGACCTTGCGAATCGTCTCTTTCGACGAACGAATACCACCTCGATTCAACACATTGGAGACGGTGGCAATCGACACACCTGCTGCTTCGGCCACTTCTACAATGGTGACTTGTTTGGGCTTGGTCATCCCTGATTCAACTCCGTTTTGTTAAACGTTTAACATACACTAATAGCTTAATTTGAAACGTTTAACCTGTCAAGCGAAAAAAAGACCGGTTCTCCTGGTTCAAGGAGGTCCGGTCTTTCTCTTTGGCTATGATTTACTTCGCTTTATTTTTTTCTAAAATGGCGTTAGCGTCCTTACGGAATTTCGCAGCGGCCTCTTCGACACTCGTTTTCTTATACAAAATTTGCTCGCTCGCCGCTTTTAGCAATTTCTCGACTTCGATTGACCCTACTGGGTTCGGAGGATCCATTTGAGAGCTGTTTTGTTCTGCCCATGCTACATAATCAAAGATTTTCACTTCGTTCGGTGAGAGCAGCGGTTTCAGGGCATCTTTCACTTTGGAGGAAACAGGCACGCCGCGATCGCCTTTAATCAATTTGTTCGCTTCAATATCGTTGACGAAGAAGGAAATGAATTTTGCCGCTTCTTCTTTTTGCTTGGAGCTGTTTGCAATGGAGAAGTACATACTAGGCTTCATGAATAGACCTTTATTGCCGTTGCGACCAGGCAACGGGAACAATTCAAGCGGGCGGTCTTTGACCAAGTTGGCTACAGCCAAGAATTGGTTAGACCATCCATTGCCTGTCACCGCATTGTTCAACAGAATTTCATCTTCCTCGGCTACCCCTTTCTTCTGTGACTCTTTGTCAAGAGAAAGGATATTTCCGGCATCGTACCATTTCTGATATCGCTTGAAGTACTCAATGAACGGCTTATCATCGTTATAGCCTAGAGCAGTTCCGTCTGCATTATACATTTTTTGATCGACGGAACGAAGATAATACGGAAAGAAGACTTCATGGTGAAGCGCAAAACCGCCGATTTGCTTGCCGCCGGCTTTCGCTTTGGCCGCAACCGCATCATAATCATCCCAAGTCCAATCTTTGGTAGGCATATTGATGCCCAAGCTTTTGAACGTATTCACATCAACTGTAGTAGCTAGCGCATTCACACCTAAGTTCATCGCGACTAGCTTACCGCCCACTTCACCGCCGGAAATGGCATTCGGGGAGATGGAGGAAACATCGATAAGCCCGTTTTTGGTGTAAGGCGTCAAATCAGCCAGCTGATTTTTCCCGCCGTATTGCGTCAAGTAAGAGATATCCATTTGAATAATATCCGGCAGCTGATTCGCTGAGGCTTGCGGAGCAAGCTTTTTCCAATAGTCATCAAATGGCGCGTATTCCGCTTCAATCTTAACGTTCGGATTCTGTTTCTCGTACATCTCGATGACTTTAAGCGTGTAATCATGACGCGCTTGTCCACCCCACCATGCGATGCGAAGCTTGACTGGATCTTTGCTTGGCGCTGTTGTCGCCACCGCCGCTTTGGTCGGTTCGCTGGTAGGCGCAGGCGTGGCCGTATTGGTCGTACTGGATGAGCAAGCCACCGCCGTAAACATCATAGATAGCGACAGAGCTAAAGTGAATATTTTTTTCATCTCTATTCCTCCCCTAAGTGCCGTTCAAATTTGGATAACGCTTACATGTTTATTATCCAACTTTATGGCGTAAAAATTAATCCAGAAAGTAGAGGTATTTGTTTAAAAAACAGTGTTAAAAGATTATTAAAAAAAATAAAACCATCTAAACACTTTTTACGTAGTACTGTTTATGCATGACATACTTTCAGGGTTAGGGAGGTTTCTTGCTTATGACAATGACACTCAGGTATTACCAAACCGCTTCCATTCGTGACGCCATTTCCATGTTAGTCTGGTATTTACGTAAAAAACGTCGCGGATAACATGACTTATATGTATGTGAACCAAGGATAGACGACCAAGGTAAACGCGATGCAAAAGTATAAACCTTATACTTTCTTATCAATTCACAAAGGCTGCTCCCTAGTAGAATTCTTACTAAGGAAGCAGCCTTTGAGCTAGTCTATTGCAAAATCAATCAATAACTGGTGATCAACCAGTTGACTTTAGCCCATTTTAACTTCGCAGCTCCTGAGCCGTCTGCTGCTGTAAGCCTTGTTTTTAAAGTTGCAACCGGATCAAGACTGTAGCTGTATGGAAGAGAGGAAAACCCGTTCCAGGAAAATGCTTTTACCGGTGCAGGTACGGGCGCGAGCGGGCTGCCCGCTGTATCGCTGCTGCCTGTAAATACGGAACCGTTAAGTGAATACTGCGTATTTACCGCGCGAATTTTGCCTGTGTAGGAGGCATCCGCAGGATCCGCTTGGTTGTTGCGAATTGGCGAGGCAATGTCGATAATTTGCGAATTTTCAACCAGCACGGCTCCGTTCTCGGTGGAAATCGCTCCATTGCTCGTTACACCGAAATGATAGCCTTTCCCTGATAGGGCGCTTTCCATCGCCGACGTTATTTTTTTCTTGGCTGACCAGGCGTCCTTGTTGTCCATCACGATGTTATAAACGTGAGCATTGCCGGCACGCAAACGGGGCATACGGTCTTGCATATCCTTGTAGTAGTTATGATGAAGGGTAACCTGCAGGTCGGCATTGTCGGATGCAAATTCTGTCGCGCCTACCAGATGCCCCTTTTTCTGTCCTGCAGCAACTGCAATAATATCCGCCTTGCTTAGACCGATAGCACTGCTTCGCAAATAAGCATACATCGGGTAAGCCGACATATTAGCTTCCAAAGCGTTGATTTGCTGCGTAACCCAGCTGTTAGAGCTTTGATCGTCAGGAACGAACGATGACCATGAAACCGTGACTCCGTTGCTGCCTTTTTTCACGTCGAGCACACCGTCGTAGGCTTTGTGGAACGTACAGTGATCCACCCAAACTTTGGAAGTGGCACCTTCAATGGTGACATAATCCCAGTCATTTTTGTCATAATTGCCTTTGGAAGCTTCATCCCATTCCCATAACTCATCGAATTCCAGATTGCGAATAATGATATTCGAACTGTATTTGATCGTAAAGGCCGCATGTTTGATTTTTGACCCGTTCGCTGAGAAGATCGTTAGACCGTTAAAGCTATCGATGTAAATTTTGCTTACTCCGGTTGTTTTCAGCACAGGATGCGTCTGAGCAGGGTTGTTCGCGCTGAAAGGCATAACTTGTGCAGCAGCCGGAAGCTCGTTCCAACCCAAATTCAAATCATTCATAATCTCGACGACTTTGATGCCGGAATTCTTCTTCAAAGCGACAGCTAAATCAGTCGCGTTGTACACTTTCTTGTACCGGGCATCTGTTTCCGGGATATTCCCCCCGCCTGTATTGCCGGCAGCAAAGCCAGTCAGATTGTACGCGCTCAAGGAGCCCGCCGGCGGTGTCGGGGTTGCTGTCGGCGTCGGACTTGGCGTTGTCGTTGGCGTTGCTGTCGGGGTTGGCGTTGGCGACGATGTTCCGCCTGTGTCTGTGACCACGACATCATCGAACTTGGAAACGGTTTTGTAAGCGACAAGTCCAACCGCACCGGATGTTAAGCTTGTGTCTACAGTGGAAAGCTGCAGTACCCCATTTACATACATTTTAATGGATGAGCCGACCATCTCTAATTTGACCGTATACCATGTGCCTGCGGCCAGCGGATAGTTCGTTTTGCTTGCCAACGTTGTTGTGGAACCGCTTACTTTTTTGCGGATTTCAAGCGTTCCCCCACTGCTATTATAGAGGGAAGCTGCATAAAAGTTATTGCCGTCTTTGTACCTTCCGGCGACATAGGCTCTATTTGAACCATTGAAGTCCTCCACTTTTACCTTGGCTTCTACGCTATAGTCCGTCCATGACTGACTTCCCGCAGAAGTTCTCCCCTCACTAGTGCTCGATTGGCTGTAAACATAGTTTCCCGCATCCTGTACAACTGACCATGTGCCGCTAGTCGGAGTCCACCCTGCCGCCGTACCGTCATTAAAATTACTGCTGAGTAAAGAGGCCGCATTTGCCGGAAAAGCCATGACGAATGATAGGACCAGTGCAAGGCATAGCATTAATGCAATTGATTTTTCGAATCTTTTCCCTTTAAATATGTTATTCATATTAAAATCGTCAGCTCCCTTACATTTTTATGGTTCATTACTTGGAACCGCTTACTTTTTTGCGGATATCAAATGAGTCTTATTAATTACTTTCCTCCTTCCATTATGGCAATTTATATCCGTGTGCATGTTCAAAGATGATCATCCCAAATCTTACACCTATAAAGTGTCGTGTCGTTTCTAATTCGCCATCTATCCCCCCTCCCGCACCTCGACTATATCCAGAGATTACCAAGTGCGGCAATAATCATTTTTACATAAATTAACTTTTCCCTATAAAATCTGACTTCTCAGCGTTCAATAATCACTAGCTCAGATGATAATCTCTACGTTAGTTTATGTGAGATAGAGCTGCGGCGGCGGGGATTGGAGCACTGTGGGCGCGCGTGAGGGTAGGTGTACGGTGATCGGACTGGTGAGTAGACATTGGATACTTGTTGGTGGGGATCGAACTGGTGAGTGGGCGTTGAATACTTGTTGGCGGGGATCGGACTGGTGAGTGGGCATTGAATACGTGTTGACGGAGATAGGACTGGTGGGTGGGCATTGATTACTTGTTGGCGAGGATCGAACTGGTGAGTGGGCACTGTATATGCGTTGGCAGGTAGCGGACTGGTGAGTGGGCATTGAATACTTGTTGGCGGGGATCGGACTGGTGAGTGGGCATTGAATACTTGTTGATGGGAATCGGACTGGTGAGTAGACATTGAATATGTGTTGTGTGGGGATCGGACTGGTGAGTAGACGCTGAATACTTGTTGATGGGTAGCGGACGGGTAGGTGTGCAGTGGTGCGTCAATGTAAGGTGCTATAGGCAGTCGATGAAAGTTTTAGAGTCTCAGATTAGTGGATATGAGCAGTGATTGTGCGTTCGAGTGAGGCAAAGGGAACTACAGGGCGTTATTTTGCCCAAAGCTGCTTTTTGGCAAACGAGCGGGAACTATGGTCCGCTATTTTACTATTTTAGGCTAAAAACGGGGGAAATGGGGCAAATAAGGCCCTGTAGTTCCCCCTAGTAAGCCGAATCGGCTGATTTCTCCAAAATAGCGGACTGCAGTTCCCTTTCGGGCGGAGCAATGCGCCGAGTAGGAATGGTATCGAGCAGTTCCGCTGCAAGATCAACAAATAATCGAGCTCAGCAATTCATATGAGCGTAGTCTCTTATCGTAATCAGCAATCGGTGTCACGACGAGGTATTCGTCGATGCCGCAGCGCTGCGCCTCCCGTTCCAATTGCTCCCGCACGCTGGCCGCAGTGCCCAGATACATCCTGCGCTGGGCTAGAGGCTGGTTCTCTGCGCCTGCTCCAGCGCCTCCCTCATCTGCCTCCTGCAGCCAAGGCAGTGCGGCTGCTAAAGCCCGTGCCTCCTCCTCCGAATCGGCGCAAACTACGCCGGCCGCTACGATAACTCGAGGGCGTTCGCCTTGAGTGGACGGTGCGAATTTCTCCCGATATCCGCCCACAACTTCCACAACATCGCTATCGCTCATGAACTGCCCAAACACATAACCGGTTCCAAGTTCTGCTGCGAATGCAGCGCTTTTGCTGTTCGTGCCAAGCATCCACACGTCTGGCGGAGTCGCTGGCACCGGTCTTGCAGTTACCGGCTGCCCCTCACACTCAAAACGTCCTTCCAGCAAGGCCATTAACGACTTCAACGAGTCCGGCAGCTGCCGAACGTTTTCCAGGAAATTCCCGCTGAGCGCAATTGTCGCATGCGCCGAACCGCCTGGCGCCCGCCCGATGCCTAGATCGATCCTGCCGGGATACAAGGCAGCCAGCATATGAAAGTTTTCAGCTACCTTCATTGGTTTGTAATGCGGAAGCAGAAGCGCCCCCGAGCCAAGCCGGATTCGCTCGGTTCGCGCGCCGATATGAGCAAGCAGCACTTCTGGCGACGGACAAGCCAGCGCGGGCATATCGTGGTGCTCGGCGACCCAATAGCGTGAATAGCCCCATTGTTCAGCATGCCGAGCCAGCTTAACGGCTTGCTCATAAGCAGCGCCGGCATCTGCCGGGGAAATGACTGGCACAAGATCCAATACACTAAGTTTCATTCGAATGTTCCTTATAGCGCTGCGCCTTTGCCGCCATCCACGTTGACGGAAGTTCCCGTCACATAGGAAGCCGCTTTAGAAGACAGAAACGCGATAACGTTCGCCGCTTCTTCGGCATCGCCAATCCGGCCAAGCGGAATGTCGTGCCTTGCATCTCGGGCATACTCGTCCCAAGTCAGCTCAGACGCCTCCCGCTTCCAGCCCTTTTCCAGCTGATCGCTGCGAATCTTCCCGATACACACCGTGTTGACGCGAATGCCATCCCCGGCAAGATCCTTGCTCATCGCATTGGTTAAGGCGAGTCCAGCTGCACGGCTGACGCTTGTGGGCAAGGAAGATGCCGGCGGCGTTTTGGCAGCGGACGTAGTAATATTCACAATCGAGCCGCCTCCGGCTTGACGCATATACGGAATGGCAAACCGGGAGCAATGAATGGCCCCAAACAGTTTCAGCTCAAGATCGTGCCGCCATACCTCCGTACCTACCTGTTCAAAAGGCTTGGCCGCAGAAGTTCCAGCATTGTTCACCAATATATCGATACCTCCGAACGCTTCGACCGTTTGCTCAACGGCGCGTTTGCAGTCCTCCTCCGAAGTGACATCCGCTTGGATCGTCAGCACCCGGCTCCCGGTTAAACTCGCAATATGTTTGGCAGCTTCCTGAAGCTGCTCCTCATTCCGTGCACAAATGGCAACCTTCGCTCCCTCGCGGGATAGCGTTATGGCTGTCGCTAAACCAATCCCTTTGCTACCGCCTGTAATTAAGGCGACTTGACCATTCAAGCCTAAATCCATTGCTTCATCCATCCTTTCATTGACACCACCAAAGTAATTCAAGCATACTCCTTTTTAGTAGCATAGGAAAGACCACTCCGGATAGGGAGATCTGATCCTCCATTTCTGCAATCGCAGCGCATCAAAAAAAGAGAGGCGCGAGGCCTCTCCTTCATCCATTTTAAGCATTCAAATAAACAGCTTTACCCGTGCGCGCCGATTCATAAATAGCTTCCAAAATTTGCGACACGACATAAGCTTGCTCAGGCGTTACAACAGGCTCTGAATCTGTTTCAATCGCCTTGATCCACGTGCGCATTTCCAAATCCGCATCGCTTTCTTTGGCCCCGTCATAAAAAGCAACTCCGCCTGCTTTCAAATCCACTTCCGTCGTATACAAACGGCTGTGCTTCTCGCCATTGATGCGAAGTCCGCCTTTCATGTCAGCGCCGCCTTCCGTTCCGCTAAGAGAACATTTGGCTTCGTCAACTTCCAACGTGTTCAAAGCCCAGCTGGATTCCAGCATGATGGTTGCTCCGTTTTCCATCACGATCATTCCGAAAGCGGAATCCTCCACGGTGAACTTACTTGGGTCCCATGGGCCCCATGCGTTGGCGGCATTCTCCTTTTGGGACAATTCGTGATAGGAAGTCCCTAACACAACTTTCGGCTTATAGTTATCCATCATCCAAAGCGTCAAGTCCAGCGCATGTGTCCCGATATCAATTAAAGGACCTCCGCCTTGTTTTTCTTCATCCAAGAATACGCCCCATGTCGGAACCGCACGACGGCGTATCGCATGCGCTTTCGCAAAATAGATTTCGCCTAGCTCCCCTTGCTCGCATACCCGCTTCAAATGCTGGCTATCCGCGCGGAAACGGTTGTTGTAGCCGATCGTAAGCTTTTTGCCTGTGCGCTTGGCTGTTTCGGCCATGCGTTTGGCATCGGCTGCCGTTTTCGCCATCGGCTTTTCACACATGACATGCTTGCCCGCTTCCAGCGCCGCAATGGCAATTTCCGCATGCGAATCGTTCGGTGTAAGCACATGCACGATATCGATAGTTGCATCCGTTAGAAGTTCTTTGTAATCTTCATAAACGGCAGCGCCCTCTGCGCCGTATTTGACCGCCGCCTTTTCCGCACGTTCTCCAACGATGTCACAGAATGCGACCATTTCAACATTCTTTAACTTTGCCAAGCTCGGCAAATGCTTGCCGTTTGCAATACCGCCACAACCAATAATACCGATACGGAAAATACGTGACATGAGAATACCTCCAAAGCTTCGTCTGTTTTATTTAGTTAGGAAGTTCAATTGTGACTTCGCGTTTCAGAATCGAGGAACGGATGATGCCGTCGATAATCGCTTGATTCCGAACAATCTGTTCGCCTGGAATCGGTGCTGGCTTGCCGTCGCGAACCGCTTCGACAAAATCGCGGACCTTTTCGTTAAACAGGTTCTTTTTATGTTCAATGAGCGGGATTTGGCTTTCCGTATGGTGTCCAAGAACATCGTGGAAGTACGTAATGGACCCTACAGATCCGTCAAACACGCCGCTCCACGGCCCTTTGCCGGCAGGAGTCACTTTCAAACCGCCATCTGTTCCAAGGAACAAGGTTGGTCCTAATGTATCCATATGCATCGCCCAAGAAATTTTAAAATTCAGCACGAGATCATTTTCGAACCGGATCATCGCAACGCCGAAATCCTCTACATCGAAGCGCGCTGCTTCCTTATGATATAACGGGTTCGTTCCAAAAAAGTTAGAACTATACGCGGATACGGTAAGCGGTTTCGGATAACCCATTGCATTTAACGCCATATCAAGCGAATAGCAGCCGATATCCGCCATCGCGCCGGCACCGGCAATTTCTTTGGAAATAAATGTGCCGCCAGGCATGCCTCTTCGGCGTCCGCCGCCGGTTTCCACATAGTACACTTTGCCCAATTGACCGGACTGAACAACATCTTGAATGACTTTCATGTTCGGGTCATATCTCGGTTGGAAGCCAACATTCAGCATGAAGCCTGTCTTCTTCGCCGTTTGCGCCATCTCTATCGCTTCATCCAATGTGACGGACATCGGCTTCTCAAGCATAACGTGCTTGCCTGCCAACAAGGCATCAACCGTTGTGCGGTGATGAGCCACGTTCGGCGTGCAAATGCTTACCCCGTCAAGCTCCAACTCCAGCAGCTGCCGGTAATCATCAAAGGCCTGCGCCGATGAAAGCTGCCAAAAATCAATAAATTGCGCCGCTTTGCCAGGCACAGCATCTGCAACGGCTACAATTTCTACGTCCGCCAACTCTCGGTAGGCTTTTACATGAGCGCCGGCAATACCGCCGCCGCCAATAATGCCGATTTTCAATGTTTTGCTCATCCCATTACCTCATCGCTACATGTAATATTAAGACATCCTCCTTAAATGTAGCATAGGAATAGCAAGATTTTTAGTCTAACATTAGGACAAATAGATTAAGGAATTACGACATGACGAATTCTTTGCTTGCACCGCCTCGCTGATGGTTATCGCGATATGCAAACCTTTTTTCCATAAACTAACTAGTCCAACTTCCCGCATCCCCATCACACAGATCATGTAAAACATACATGTCCATCTATAATTAACCCATAGTGCTTTAAGCAAATAAGTCTAAAAGGCTGCCCTCAAGCAGATAGATCTACTTTCGAGACAGCCTCGCCGCAAGCCTTTGCCATCATTGTCATTCTTGCCATACATGTCATCATTCGCAGACCTCTCAAGCAGCTCCTCTATGATCTGCCAGCATTTACACGCCTTACTTGCCCCCTGCCTTTTTCTGCGCATCTTCCAGAAAGCTCCGATACGCCTGCTGCTCCGGATGATCACGCACTAAATCCTCATAGTAGCGAGTGACCCTCTGGAAATAGTAGGGATGGACGTCTTGCGTCGGAACCAGCCTGTATGGATTCCACCGATACGTTTGCACTTGGAAGGCTTTGTCATGGTCCTGAACCCATAGCGCGATTTCGCATAATCCGTCTCTGCCTTCTCTGGTTGGCATATCCTCAACTTCCAAATGATTGTACGAGGTTCCGGGAGGAATCATCCGTTGGAATCCGTTTGGCGTCCATTGGATGATATCGAGCTCGGAACCGGCACCCTCCTGCACCCAGCCGACGATCACATCCCAGCCTTCACTGCGTGAAACAGGCGCCGCGATAAAATCAGTCGCTTCCCTAATACCTCCCGTGGCTGCAGATGCGATAGGAAACCAGGTACCCGAGTAATCCTTGAGTGAAAACAGGTACTGGTTGTCTAAAAATCTATACATCGCCGTGATTTCGGGAGAGCCGTCACCATCCACGTCAGCATATAAGATCGCCGCGGGATTCCCCTGCTGCTTCAGCTGTACAATCTCTGCTTCTTGCGGAATACAGCTTCGGACGACAGAAAGAAAATCAATGGGGGTCAAACTCATGGTTATCCCTCTTTTCGCATCATTCTCAACTAAAGTATATGCGTCAGTGGACTTGGCCCATGATCAGTTCGTCTCCGAACAACAAAAAGAGACTACCCTCAGTCATTTCTATGACTTGTGGGACAGTCTCTTTGTGCAATTTTGCTTCTACAGTCAAATTAGAGGGGAAAATTCCCACTAATCTGACTGCAGAAGTCTGTCAGATCCATTTAGCCGGAAAAACTCCCTCTACTTGCACCGATTTTGTGAGAACCTACTAAATCCGGGCAAATTAACGGGAGGTTCTCCCTCTAAATTCCCTGCAGGGTTATCTTTCGAGCAATTAGTGGGAGATTTTCCGACTAGCACCCCTAACTTCGTTTTTTCAGCTCTTTTTACACCCTAGGCGCTCCCCAGATACACCTGCGTCTGATGAACGCAATGAATGAAACGCACCGTCTGCGTTTCGGCTCTCATCACGACCGAGTGAGTCTCCGCCCGCCCGCCGAGTTGAACTTTCACGCCGCTCAAGAAATCGCCTGAAGTGACTCCTGTAGCTGCGAAGTAGATATCGGATTCACCGACCAAATCGCGCATGCTGAGCACTTTGGACGGATCTGTAATGCCCATTGCTAAGCAGCGGGCGACCTCATCTTCATTTTCCGGCAGCAGCCGTCCTTGGAATTCACCGCCCATGCAACGCAGCGCAGCAGCAGCAAGCACGCCTTCCGGCGCTCCGCCCGATCCCACGTGCAGATCGATGCCCGTCTCAGGAAAGGCTGTCGCCATGGCCCCCGCCACATCGCCATCGCTAAGCAAATGAATTTTGACGCCAAGCGTGCGCAGAACTAGAATTTTATCGGCATGCCGTTTTCGATCCAGAATGGAGACCGTTAGCTCTGTTACGTCTTTTTGCAGATGGTCTGCCGCTTTGCGTACCGTGACTTCGAGCGGGTCCTCTAACCTTAGATGACCGGCTAAGCGCGGCCCGACCGCAAGTTTCTCCATGTACATATCCGGAGCGTGCAGCAAATTCCCTTTTTCAGCAACGGCTACCACAGAGAGCGCATTGTTTCTGCCGCTTGCGACAATATCCGTGCCTTCAAGCGGATCAACGGCTACATCATACTCAGGACCAGCGCCGCTGCCGACAGACTCGCCAATGTAGAGCATCGGGGCTTCGTCCATCTCTCCTTCCCCAATAACAACAGTCCCCCGAAAAGGAATGGAGCTAAAAATAGAACGCATGGCAGAAGTTGCCGCTTCGTCCGCGCTATGCTTATTCCCTTTTCCAGTCCACCGTGCGGATGCTAAAGCAGCATATTCTGTAACCCGTACAATCTCCAGTGACAAATCTCTTTGCATACATCCATTCACCCTTTCTATTTTAGAATCGTTTGAAGCATTCAAGTTCTGTCAGCCAGGATGAGCCCTGCTGTTTCTTCGATCGCCTTCTCACTGACATCAATCACTTGGCAGCCGAGCTCACGATACAGTTTCATTGCAAAAGCAAGCTCTTCTTTCACGCGCTCCTCTGTAGCGTATTTCGCACCAAAGGGAAGCCCGACCGCTTTCAATCGTTCAGTGCGAATGCGTACCAGGTGATCAGGATTCATCGTTAAGCCGATTAGTTTCTTCGGATCTAACTCATATATAATGGCAGGCGGCTTTACCTCAGGAACCAGCGGGTAATTCGCCACCTTATTTCCTTTATGCGCCAAATAGATGCTTAGCGGTGTTTTGGAGGTGCGGGAAGGCCCCAACAGTACAATATGGGCGTGCCTCATCGCGTTGGGATCTTTGCCATCGTCACAACTTACCGTGAATTCAACAGCTTCCACCCGTTGGTAGTACTGCTCATCCAACTGGTAAAGCAGGCCTACTTTCCGCTTCGGAGAATCCTTAAACGTATCAATGAAAGCTTGCATCATAGGCCCCATAATATCTATCGCATTGACGCTGAGCCGGATCGCTTCCTGCCGCATCATTTCCCTGAGCTCGGGGAGCACAAGCGTATAGGCGATAAAACCGTTTACTTTCGATGCTTCTTCCACTACGGAGCGCACTTCATCTTCCGTTCGGATCGAACCGAAGCGTTTCACTTGCACTTGGCTGGCATTAAATTGACGGATGGTTGCTTGTACGACGGTATTCGCCGTTTCCCCCACAGCATCCGAACAAACGAAAATCGTATGCATCTTCTCTCCCACTTGCACTCCTCCTGATTAAGTTCCCAGCGCTACTTCGAGCAGCAATTTGGTCATCGTCGTTTTCGTAATTCGGCCAATTACTTCATCATGGTCCAGATCCGGCCCTGCTGACTTAACGACAGGCAGTCCGTCAACTTGATGATGAATCATTTTCCGAGCTGCCTCTAGCACACTGTCGTCCGGGTTCACCGTCACAATGTTCGGATGCCTCGTCATGACTAGTGAAACGGGCATTGCATTTGCCGAAGATTGCCCCAGCGTAACCTTGAGCAAATCCTTTCGTGAAACAATTCCGACCAAGGCTCCCGCTTGATTAACAACCATTAAACTGCCTACATTTTCCAGAAAAAGCGTCACTACGGCGTCGCTGACCGTCACGGTTTCCCTTAGCACGACGGGAATACCCATCACTTCTTTGACTTTCAACGCTTCGATATGCTTGAATGGCGAGTTTACCTCAAGCGCGGCCTTTCCGAGAAAATAGCCGACTTTCGGCTTGGCATCGATATGCTGAAGCATGACCAAAACTGCCAGATCCGAACGGATCGTTGGTCGGCTTATGCCTAAAAGCTCCGCGATACGTTCCCCCGTTATCGGGGCATGTTTGCCCACTAGATCAATAATTTCCAACTGGCGGGTTGTAAGCTCGATGATGTTTCCCTCCTAAACATTTCAAAAAGAACCCAATAGTGTGTTCTATTTTTTATATATTGTATATTATATAGCATAATAAAGGAAAATAACATTGTTTATAGCACATAAAATAAAATTTTATCACCTTGAGTCGTTAAATGAATATGATTGAGTATGTCAAAAAGCTCCCTTTCCACTTCCGCGAAGAAATGAAAAGAGAGCTTGGCAAGTTTTGACCTATTGAAAAAACACAATTCCCATAATGCCTGCGCCTACAATAATAATAAAAGGATGCAGCTTATATTTAACAATGCCCACGAAAGCGCCGACTGTGATTAAAATCGTCGCAATCTGCGGCCATGTGACCGGCAGCTTCGCTTCTCCCCAGCCCGCCATGCCAAAGTGAATCGCCGCGAATATAATCAGGCCGGTTACTACAGGCTTCAAGCCGTAGAAGGATGACTTGAACCACTTGTTGGTATGCCATTTGTACAAAAATGCCGCTAACAAAATAATCAGAATCAAAGATGGCAGCACCATCCCGAGTGTCGCTATAATGGCTCCCGGCAATCCTGCTGTCTGAAAACCGATCAACGTGGCGCTATTCGTCGCGATCGGTCCGGGACCTGTCCCTGCCAAAGACACGACTTGGTTAAAATCATCCGCCGAGAGCCATTGATTGCGGCTTACCTCATGCTGGATGATCGGCATCATGGCGTAACCGCCGCCGAAAGACATACATCCAATTTTAATGAAAGTAAGAAACAATTTTAGAAGCAAGATTCCTCACCTTCCCTCATATGCCGTCTGCGATGAAATAATCCGCTGCCCGATTGCTCATTGACGGTTGCGAAGGCGTATCTTTGCTCGCGAACGGATCTTTCATTCCCCATTTTTGTTTCAGGAACACCACCGCAATTCCGATTACTAAACCGAAGACAATCATCAAAATCGGCGAAATCGGGCTAAACAGCAGGACAAGCACGGTAACTACGGCAGCGAATAGCGTCATTTTATCAATAATGGCAGACTTCGCCATTTTGTATGCGGCAGCTCCGATGAGTCCAACGATAGCAGCGTGGATACCTGCCATAATGGCTTGCATCTTCGGATAATTTTGAAGAAAAGCGTAAACCATACTAAGGACCATCACAATCAAAAAAGCAGGGAGCGTAATGCCGATGACGGCTGCTACCGCTCCTCGAATTCCTGCCAGATGGTAACCGACTAAAGCTGACACGTTCACGCCTACGCCGCCCGGAGCCGCTCCGGAGATAGCAAGTAATTCTGTCATTTCTTCATCGGACATCCACTTGTTCGTTTCAACCACTTCTCTGTGAATGGCAGGCAGCATAGCATAACCGCCGCCAAAGGTGAGTGGGCTGATCCGCAAAAAAGTCCAGAAAATACGCATTAATTTAGAAAAGTTATATATTGGCATGTTGGTTGACCTCCCCTGCACTTAATTCTATTTTGAACTAAAGTCAGAGAAATGTCCAATCATTTTTACTAATCCCTTTCGTAAATCTCCCTTATAATGCAGGATAATTGCGCGCCCTCAAATCCGATCATCCCGATTAAAGATCTAAGTTTAATTTTTTTCGGAATAAAGGTGAGAGTTTGGTTCCATAAGGGTAAGCAGCCATAAGAACATCTTATAACAACGAAAGGAATGATGACGGATGAGCCGAATGATACAAGCGTATTTTCACACGGAAAATCAAGCCGAGGACGCAAGGGTGCTGCTGCTGAAGTATGATCCGAGACAACTTGAAGTTGGAAGATTGCCTGAAAGCTACGGCGGCAGCGGGCGTCTGCTGCTTCCGATCATGGAAGGCGGCGGCTTCCTAAGCGAAGTCAATGCGAACAACAAATTCGGCATCATTGATGTGCTGCCAACTGCGGCTCCGGTGTCAGCCGGTGATACAAATGACGGCGATGTCCACGCGCTGCATTATGTGCTTTCAGCCAAAGTCGCTGACGCTGATTATTCAGGCGCCGTGGAGCTGATACGCCGCAATCATGGCCATTTGGAGGAGTTCGACGAATAGCGAGAGTCCGATATTGAGCGATATAAATGCTAAGAGGCTGCCTCAAGGTTGATCTACCTTGGGGTCAGCCTCTTATTCACGCGGCCTGCGTTTGCCGCTTTTTCATCGCATAATTCGTTAAATAGACCCCGGTCACAATCCAAACGGCACCTATAAGATGATACAGCTGAAGCGACTCGCCCGTAAAAGCCGTGGCGAAAATCGCGCTGAACATCGGGATGAAATTCAGAAAGCCTGCGCAGCGTTGTGGGCCAGCCATTGCAATGGCGCGGTTCCAGCTTAGGAAGGCAACAATTGAAGCGAATAGTCCGATATAGATGAGTCCGGAAAGGAGGCCCGAATTCCAAGCAATCTGCGGGGATTTCACGGCAACCTCTATAAGCGAAAGTGGAATCAACATGAGCAATGCGAAAGCAATCTGAGCCAGCAGCAAAGGGCTGGACGGAAACCTCCCCCCTGCTTTTTTCATCCCGACGGAATATAATCCCCAACATAAAACTGCAATCAGCATAAACAAGTCACCTTTATTGAAAGAAAGATGAAGCAGAGCGGACAAGCTGCCGCGACTGATGATCCAACTTACGCCAGCCATCGAGATCAGAATGCCGGGTAATGCCGTCCACGCAAACTTCTCCCTCATCACCAGCCAAGTTAAAACAACCACAATGATCGGTGTTGCAGAGTTCATTAATGATGCATTAATCGATCCTGTGTATTGCACAGCGATATATGTCAGCGTGTTAAATCCGGCAACGCCGGTTGCAGACAGGAACAATAGCGTTTTCCAGTGCCTTAGAAATTGTGCTCTTAACCGCCAAGTTTGCCTGCCATAGAAAGGCAGCAAACAAAGAAAAGCAATGCCCCAACGCAGAGCAGCGAGCGTAACCGGGGGAATATGCAGGACAAGCGCTTTGCCCGCAACAAAATTGCCTCCCCATATACATGTGGCAAGCAATAGAAGTATGTAGGGTGATCGTCGTATCATGCCGGCTCGAGCTCCTTTACTATTAACATCTTGGTCACTCATCTATCCATGATAACATATGACGGAATCAGCCGGGTGATGAACAGGCTCGTTGACAGGTAGGTTTCCTATCTATTACGATGACTAAGTATAATTATCCAGCGGTCATAAAACATATAGGAGACTTCCGCCATGCCGAATAGTTTTGTTTCTCATCTCTATTGCCCCAAATGCGCCTCACGTTACAACATCGAAGACAAACATCAGCTTTGCCTTTGCGGTTCTCCGCTATTAGTCGCATACGATATGGAGCGTTTAGCCGGGTCCCTGACTCCTGCCATGCTGCGTGAGCGCGAACCGAGCCTATGGCGGTATCGTGAGCTTCTGCCAGTCATCCATCCGGAGCATGTCGTCACGCTCGGCGAAGGCTTTACCCCGCTGCTGCCCATGCCAAGCATCGGCGCAGACATGCAGATTCCAAGTCTGCTTATGAAGGACGAAGGCTTGCTGCCCACCGGCTCTTTCAAGGCGCGGGGCGCAGCAGTCGGAATATCCAAAGCGAAAGAATTGGGTGTGCAGGAGCTCGCCATGCCAACCAATGGCAATGCCGGCGCCGCTTGGTCTTTGTATGCGGCCAGAGCCAAGATGAAATCAACCGTCATTATGCCTGTGGATGCACCGCTCATTACACGCAATGAGTGCGCGATTTCAGGGTCCAATCTCTACCTCGTCGACGGTCTCATCAGCGATGCGGGACGGATCGTTGCGGATCTCGTAAAAGCCTACGGTCTCTATGATGCGTCAACGCTCAAAGAACCTTACCGTATCGAAGGCAAGAAGACGATGGGTCTGGAAATCGCCGAGCAGTTGGGCTGGAAACTGCCCGATGTTATTTTGTATCCAACCGGTGGCGGTGTCGGGTTGATCGGCATTTATAAAGCGCTAAAGGAGCTGCAAACTTTAGGGTGGGTTCAAGGTAAATTGCCGCGGCTTGTCGCTGTTCAAGCGGAAGGCTGCGCCCCGATCGTGAAGGCTTGGGGGAATCAGGAGAAAGAATCACAATTTTGGGAGGAATCCAAAACAGTCGCCTTCGGCATTAACGTTCCGAAAGCGCTTGGCGATTTCTTAGTCCTAGAGGCGCTTTATGCAACAGGTGGATGCGCGATTTCCATTCATGACGAAGAGCTGTTGCAAGAACAACAGCGGGTGGCGGAGCTGGAAGGGGCGTTCGTTTGCCCAGAGGGAGCGGCTACGTTCGCAGCCGCAAGAAAACTGAAGCAATCCGGCTGGATCGGAGACAATGAGATCGTCATCGCGCTGAACACGGGTGCAGGAATTAAATATCCGGACACCGTAACCGTGCAGGTTCCCGTTCTGCAACCCGGGGAACGGATTACGAGGTAAAGCCGGAGGTGAATTTGTATTGAATAAGACGCTATTGACAGACATGCAATTATTCGCGGCGGCACTCACACAAGTGAATGTCGCCGTCATCCAGCGAACCGCCGATGATATTCCTGTTTTTCTCGCTGTAGGTGTAATTAGAAAATATTCGCCTTTTGAGGTACAGGTCGGCGACTTCACTTATATACGGGAAGAAAGCGAATTTCGCGTTGAAGAGGAATAAGTTCTCCATTAATAGAATGTCACATCACAATAAGACCCCAATGGAATAATTTCATTCAAATAGCTGTACATCGCTTCTTTCTCGCGATTTTGAAGACATCTTGTGGCATAAAAATCAAAATAAATCAGGCTTTCAGCTCCATCATATTTCACAAACGTTAACCGGCCGAATGGAAACAGCCTGTTAATCGCCTCGATAATGCCATGTTGATTCAAATTTCTGCGCTTAGCGGTTTGGACAACAGCTTCTGGAATGACCTGTTCGAGCGGAACTTTATCCGTTTGCACCATATGGTAAGCTTTCACTTGGTAGCGAACGTACGGATATAAGTAACCGCTTGCATATTGCTGCAGGCGCTCTGCGTCCTTTTCCGTTAAGTGCAGATCTTCGTTCCATGCATAGATTGTCGCCTTATGCTTTTCCGTCGTATGAATCCGAACATATTTCAAATGCGGAAAACGATTTTTCACCAGCTGCTCCGATAATAAACGAGTTCCCACCTGTGATCACTCCTTCGGATTATTAGCTTGTCTCTACCGCATTTGCGGTAGAAAAAAGGCAGCTAACCTTTTTACGGCGACAAAGGTAGCTGCCTCATTCTTATTATCTTATTCCGTTACGGATAATTCAAGACCTCTCCGCCAAGTCCTCTTTTTAGCCTATTCGTTTAAAATGTAGCTGGCAACTGCACTTAAATCCAGAATATCAACCACGCCGTCCGCGTTGACGTCCGCTTTGCTGTTCCAATTCGGATCAGCGCTCGTTTGTCCGTAATGGGCGGCAATGAAAGCTAAGTCACCGACACTCACTTGACCGGAATTGTTAACGTCGTAGGCATGACTTGTGTTCACCGAAGCTTGGAAGGCTGACAAAGCGGCATTCAGCTCAGCAACAGCTTGCGTAATTTCCGCTTGGGTAACATTTGGATTCGCTTGAACAGCCTTGGCCTTCGCAATGGCAGCTTCAAGCGCTGCTTTCGAGCCTACCGGATATTCCCCTTGACCGATGCCTTCCACCGCTTGCGCGTAACTCGTTTCTGCCGTGCCGATCAGCGCATTCAGCGAGGACAAGTCCGCATACTGAATCGTGATTGGTTTACTCACAGATTGGAAAGTCGTTTCTACACCTTCGGCATTGGCGACTTGCGCTGAGCTGTAGACATGGGTATCAACCGTGCTGCTCACCGCCTTGGCTCTCAACTGAAGCGATACTAATTCACTACTGCCCGTCACCCCATAATCCGTTCCTAAACTGGCCAAGATGATTCGCACTTTGCCTGGTAGGCTGTATACATTGCCTACAACACTTACACCTTCTTGCAGTCCGGTTACAGACACATACTCGAAATAATCCGGATCGTACGTAAAGCTCACATTTTGCGCGATGATCGGTTCTGTAATGCCGGTCAGTCCGTATTTCAGCGAAATCGTCTCGCCCGGCTTCAGCGTGCTGCCGCCGTTTAAAGTAACGCCTGCTTCTTGTGCATCGCCTGCTGGCACCGTAATGTTCGGCATTGGCGGCATGGTCATTCCGCCACCGAGATAATAGCCGACATGCGGCGGCTGGTTGTAGGCCGTATTTTCACGGGCCACACCTAACCGGTAAACAGGATCGTGCATAAGCGTATAGAAGCGATAATCCGTTACGTCGGTTGTCATGTAGATGCGAAGAGCGCTGCTGTCTTCAAGCCGCCATATCGCTTCTTCGCGCCAGTCGCCGAATAGATCGGCTTGCAGACCCGGGTTCCCCTTTGTTCCATTGTTGGAGAAAGTCCCTTCTGCTGTAAGCAGCGTGACCACGCGAGAATTCTCATAATCCCACTTCAAAATGTTACCTACGCCAGTTAAAGTCTTATCGTTGTACGTATGATCCAGCAGCTCACGCTGGAGATCTCCATCCCACCAAATGGCGAAGTTCGCAGGCGGGATATGAGTGGAAATCTCATTGCCCTTCACATCGTACAAGCCTCCTGAAGTGCTGTTCCAGCCCCCCGCATCAATAGCCCAGGACTCGGCTCCCTTGTATCTTGGATCGATATCCGCCGAAAGGCCACGGCCCACGTCATACGTTGTCGGTTTCCCCCAGATGAGCTCGCCTGTTCTCGCATCGCGGAATTCCAAGCCTGCCCGGCTCGGCTTCTCCTCATGAACCTGAAAGACCTCGTATCCGGGACGATCCGGGTCCAAATCGCTCAGGTGCATCGCATCGCCATGCCCCAACCCCGTTGTATACAAGCCTTTGCCATCGTGATCTACCGCCATTGCGCCATAAATAATTTCATCCTTGCCATCGCCGTCTACGTCAGCAACGCTTAAATTATGATTTCCTTGGCCTGCATAGCCGCCATTTCCGGGAGTGTCGGAATCGAACGTCCATACTTTGGACAACTGCCCGTCTCTCCAGTTATAGGCGACAAGAACTGATCTTGTATAGTAGCCTCGCGCCATAATAAGACTCGGATGCTCGCCATCCAGATAGGCAATAGCCGCCAGAAAGCGATCCACTCGGTTACCGTAAGTATCTCCCCAATTTCCGACTGTTCCCCTTGGAGGCTCGTAGGAGGTAGTGGTAAGCGTTTTTCCTGTGGCGCCCTCAAAAATACTCAAGTACTCCGGTCCGGATAAAATATAGCCGGATGAATTGCGGTAATCCGCCGATCCGTTTCCGAGCACGACTCCAGCCCCATCGATGGTGCCGTCTGCTGTTTTCATCGCGACTTCGGCTTTGCCGTCCCCATCAAGGTCGTACACCATAAATTGCGTGTAGTGAGCTCCCGCACGGATGTTTTTGCCCAAATCAATGCGCCATAATTGCGTGCCGTCCAGCTCATACGCATCAATGTATACATTGCCTGTGTAACCGGACTGAGAGTTGTCCTTGGAATTGGACGGATCCCATTTCACGATATATTCGTATTGCCCATCGCCATCCAAATCGCCTACGCTGACATCATTCGCACTGTACGTGTATGCGACGCCATCCGGTGTCGTGCCACCCGCAGGCTTGTTTAACGGGATGTCCAAATAATTCTTTGCCATGACAGATGCGCTGCCTGAAGCCGTTTGTTCAATCCCGCCAATGACCGCTCGAACGGTATAAGTCGCTTCAAGCGTTCCTTCACTGTCCAGGAAGTTAGTGCTCGATGTGATCGGCGAAGCGTTAATTTTCCGGCCGTCCCGATACAAATTGAACGAGATGGTGCTAGGTTCGGTGCCAAACAGCCGCCAACCGACATATACGCCATTACTCACTTTGATTGCCGTAAGGCCGCGTTCCAGACGTTCCATTTGGCGTTGGAAGATTTTTTTGACCGGCGATACGGCAAAAGGGGTGAGATCGGATAGTCCCGCCGTGCTTACCGCTGCAATTTTGTAATAATAAGGAACATTTGTTGTCACGGATCGATCTACATAAGACAGCTCCGACGTTGCCGCAATTTTACTATAGGTCCCAGTTTCGCTTACCGATCTGTATACATAGTAAACAGATGCCCCGGCAACGGTGTCCCACCCTAAGCTGACGGAATTCTCTGTCGCGTTCGAAACGAGGAAATGAGCTGGAACAGCCGGTTTTTGACCCGACACGTCGGCGACAGTTACCGTAAGCGGATCGCTCTTCGGAGATTCATAACCCCCGCTGGTGTTCGTCACGGTATAGGTGTAGGTTAATCCAAGCTCCACAGAGGTGTCTGAATAGGCAGCTCCGCTCGTCGTTGCAATTTTGACATAGTCCGATTGGCCTTCTGATTTCCTGTAAATGCTGTATTCGCTCCCGCTCTGTGCCGCATCCCAGCTAAGCTGCACGCTAGGTACGGGCGTTACGCTCACGCTGTCAACCTTGACACCCCGCATCACAACGGCAGGCGTGATTTCGATGGCATTTACACGGCCGTCACTCCCGCCAATGTCGAAGTTCATCTGCCCATCCGCGACAGTTACAACAGCCGTAATGTCCTGAAAGCTGCCGCTGGCGGTATTCGTTGAGCCACGGTTCACACCTTCGATCGTTACTGAGGTCTTATTGGTTGCTATCCCATCGCCAGCGGTTAATTTAACGAAATAATCCCCATTTTCCATATCGACATTAAAAGAAAAGCTTTTATCAATAACAAAATCTCTTAAAATATCGCTATAAGCAGCCCCCCGGTCCCGACTGGCTATTACTTTGCTCAGCCCGTATCCGAGTGCGGAGGTGTACAACGTCGATTCGGAGATGCGCGTGTACCCGGAAGCTACAGGGCTTGTCGCCGTTCCAAAATCAAACAGATAGGCATGCGGAGCGGCATGGCCAGTCTCGGGAAGCAGCGCTGCGCTTGAAAACACGGTACATGCCATCGTTGCGCTTAGCAAGAGTGGAAACATTTTTCTCATTTTCATTGTCGCGTTCATCTACCTTTCGTTAGCAGCTTACAAGTCATCCCCCATAATTAAACGAGCCAGTATAGAAAGATCCACAATATCGATCATTTTATCGTTATTGAGGTCATATTTCTTCCACTCATTCCAATCCATGTCAGCTTGCGATTTGCCGTATGCTTTGACCATAAGCGCCAAGTCGCCGATGGTTGTTTTGCCATCGTTTGTGTAGTCGCCAACAATGCTTGTAACAACACTGTTACGGAAAGTCTGCAATTTAGCGGAAAGCTCGGCAATTGCTTGATTAATGAGCTCTTGTCCGATGGTCGGATCATTGGCTGCTTGAGTCGCTTTATCGATAGCCGCCTGCAGGATCGCTTTGGAACCGGCTGGATATTGTCCGATTTGACCGCCCTCAACAGCGGCGTTTATCACACCCTGCGCTTCTGCGATCAAGGCATTCAACTGCGTTTTGTCTCCGGAGCCGATTTGTACGGCATACGAACTGCCCTGCAGCTGCTGCTCTGCGCCTTCTCTGTCGGCAACGGTCAGCGCAGAGACGGATGCAGTGCCAACCCCGGATTGCACGGAGGCTTTGGCCGTCAAGGCAATGCTGAACAACGGGCCGTTCGGACGCGCTTGTTTGTCTCCGAAATGAACGCCAAGAATACGAATCTTGCCAGGCGTTATTTTATAATCAAGCACTTTAAAAGTGTCTGCATCCAAAGAAACAGGAGGTGCATTGACGATATCCAACTTCGACGTATCCACATTAATCGTGATATCTTCCGCTAAAACCTCCGAGGATACATATTCTAAACCATAAGTAACGTTGAACGATTGACCCGGAGCGACAGCGTCAGGACCGCTTAAAGATCCGCCTGCCACAAAAGGCTTCATGTTCGGAATCGGAACCTTGGACCAATCCGTGTCAGAGGCAAAATAAAAACTTGTATACGCCGGTTGATTGTACGCCGTGTTCTGTCTGGCAATTTCAACGCGATACTGCGGATCGTGCATCAATGTATACAGCTTGCGATTCGTTTCTTCTGTGCTCATATAGATCCGGATAGCCGAACTGTCTGTCTTCCTTACGAGCAATTCCTCTCTCCAATCGCCGAAAATGTCGGCAACCAGCGACGGATTCCCTTTGGTGGAGTTATTCGTCGTTGTCCCTGTAGCCGTCAGCGCTCTCGCACCTCCCCACACATCAATCGTCGGTGTTGAGCCTTCCGCACCGTTCACAATTTGCGTGGTCATGTTGCCCGCCCATTTAATGCTCATATTTGTGCCTGGCATAGAAGTTCCAAGCGTCGTGCCATTGGCCATGCGCAGTGCAGTGGCCCATGTTTCGATACCTCTTTTGGTCGTATCGACATCCCCGATCATGCCACGGCCTGTGTCTTTTCCTGTATAGGCGCCATAGATGGTTTCCCCTGTTTTCGCATCACGCAAGGAATAGCCGTAAGGCACGCTTGTTGCACCCTCATGGACCATGAAAATTTCCAAGCCTGGACGATCAGGGTCAATGTCAGTGACATGAAGCGCATCCCCATGGCCGAGAAGCGCATAAGTGCCTGCATTCGGTCCTGTGGAGATCGTATCGCCTGAGCTGTATAATAATGTGCCATCATGATCAATCGTCGAGGACCCATATACGATTTCTTGTTTGCCGTCGCCGTCCACATCAGCGCTGCTCAAAGAGTGAGCTCCCTGCGTGGTGAGTGATGCGTAAGCAGGATTTGAGCCCGGTCTGCCGTGTGGAGAGTCATTGAACGGGTTGGTCATTTTCACCCATCCGCTGTCAACGAACCAATACTCCTCCAAGTGCTTGCCGTTCCAGCGGTAAGATACGATCGTACTTCTGGTGTAATAGCCTCTGGCAATAATCGCATACGGATTAGCGCCGTCCAGATAGGAAACGCCTGCAAGGAAACGGTCAACCCGATTGGCCGGTTCAATTCTGGCAAGTGCATAATCTCCCCACATGAGTCCGTCGTCTTCACGGCCCGGCTTGTAGTGAATCGTCTCCAGCTCCTTGCCTGTCGCACCTTCAAATACGGTCAAATACTCAGGACCATCCACAATAAATCCTTCAAATTCACGTAATTTGTTATTCGTGCTGCGGCTAGGGGCATATACGTCCATAAAATAATCCGCTAAAAGCTTGGCATCCCCTACGGAAAGCGGATACGCATATTTTTTGGGGATGCCGAAGCATTCCTCCAATGTTTTAGGCCACGAGCCGTTAATCACCTCTGGATGCTTGTCCCAATTCATGAACATGCTAACCACGTGATCATAGTAGCCTGCGGCACTCAAACGATAATCGTCGGTGTTCGAGTAACCTGCCGCAAGATCTTCGCCCGGTATCGTAATGTACTTCGTGGATGTGACATTCCCTTGCGCATCGTAATTACTAATCTTCGTGCCCGGCGCTGTTTTGAACATCATTTCCGCTTTTCCATCGCCATCGAAATCATAGACCATGAATTGCGTATAATGTGCGCCCGCCCGAACATTTACCCCAAGATCGATGCGGTACAGAAGCGTCCCGTCAAACTTGTAGCAATCTACGTATACATTGCCTGTATAGCCTTTTTGGGACACGTCTTTGGAGTTGGAAGGGTCCCATTTGACGAAATATTCGTACTGGCCGTCTCCATCAACATCGCCAACGCTCATGTCGTTCGCTTTGTACGTATAGGCTTCTCCCGCCGGCGTCACGCCGTCTGCCGGTTTTTTCAAAGGCAAGTCGTAGAAACCGTTGGCCCACGGCGTAACGGATGCGCTTTTATCAACTTCTTTTCCGTTTACGACCGCAGCAACGTAGTACTTCGACGAAGATTTGCCTGCGCTGTCGAAATAATTCGTGCTGCTATCGATCGTCGCAATCTTCACGCCATCTCTATACAGATTGAAGTTTGTCCCTGTTAATCCTGTTGCCGAATAGCCTGTTACCTCATTGCCGAGCAGCCGCCAGCTAAGAAACACACCGCTGCCTTTCACAACAGCCGTCAATCCGCGATCCAAATATTCCAGTTGTACTCCTGTTGAGGTTGATGTAGTTACCTGATTGCTCGACTGCTCATTGGCTGCTGCTGTTCCGACCATGCCGCTGAACAAAACCATACAGCCCGTTGTAATAGTAAGCGCTTTCTTTGCGATGTTGGATTTTCTCTTCCCCATGCTTTAAGTCACCATCCTTATCGGTTATGAATCTTACGATTCGACATAATTCGATACAATTCGTTTCTGGATTTTATGCGCAAGATTTTTCTGAGAAGACATTCATTATTTGAAGCATTTCATGCTAAACACCTTGAAAGCACGCCTTACAAGTCCCCTGCGGATATCAGCTCGACACTCATCCTATCTGCGCGCTGCAGCCTCCTCTCATCGTTGCTTCGTAACTCCATGATACTCGTCCATGTTTCTCACTACCTCTAAAATGATACATTGTGTATTTTTTATTTGCCAAATAAAAAACCGTTATTTTTGTTCAAGAAACAGTTATATTCCCTGAATGTTCGACAGGACAACCTGAGAACGCAAACACAATAAGGACCTAGCCTGCGGCTAGGTCCTTATTTAAACCCATAACGTTTGAGCATGGGGAGGAATTGGACATAGTGCTCCAGCCGTTTCTTGAAATCGTCTGTTCCCTTACCCTGATTCGGTTGAAGGAATGGTATGTCTCATCACGCTTCGGACACAACAGCCGTTATCTTCGCGAAAAGCGTCGTATTTCTCTTCTATCGGACACCAGAGACTGTATTTGCCGATTTCGAGGCGAAATCAGTCCCCAAATGAGCAAGTAACAGCGCTGGTGTCCGCTGCTTGTTCGAGGAGGTCTTTTTCCATCGAATAAGGGGCTCTCTGTCCGGCTTGTAAATCCAATCCTTCCATCCTAATGATGGATAATATCCCAAACATGTGCCTCGCCTTTAAAAGGGAATTCCATTCCTTTATTTGAGCAAAAGCAGTAATTGTGGGTCCTCTGGTTTTTACTTCTCTACTCTCTACTCTCTACTTCTCTTACTTCTACTTCTACTTCTACTTCTACTTCTACTTCTACTTCTACTTCTACTTCTTGTACACCCTTGTTATACTCCGGATGCACTTCACCTTCGCATGCTTGGTACCAGCTCAACTTGAAATCCGCTTACTGAGGGAACTCTATTCCCTTATTTCAGTGAAAAGCGGAATTTCGGGCGCCCGAGGGGATCTACAGGGTCTTATTTCACCTCAATGATCTAACAATCTGCTCGCATTGGTGGAATAGCGGAACCTAGTTCCCATTCCCTTGCGAAAAGGGCTTTTTCTAGCCAAATAGCGCCCTGTAGTTCCCACTTTCAACGAGGTATGAAAATTCGCCGTCCCTACGTGATATAAGTAATAATCTTGGCTCGCCAAACACCTCATAACCTTAGCCTGCTGCTAGTATCTCTAACTTTTTGTGCTCAGAGATAAATAGGCAAGCTATCTGTGTTTATTCCATCTAATTTCGAGGTATCCGCTTAGATAAGACCTAATCTAAAACGTAGAATTGCTTATATGCAAAAAAAATCTGCCCAACCTCAGCACAGCCGCGGAAAGTTAGGCAAACTTTTGTTCTTAGTAGATTCAGGTTATCATTCGTAATCATGACATTTCATTAACTTACAGGTGACCATTACACCTACGTTGTACTTTGTACAACGAATTGGGTGCTTTTCAAAGCCAAACTAACTCTTCATTGTATAAAATACAATGATTTTCCTCAAATGTGCCAAATACCCTGCCACAAGGATCAAATGGTTGCACAAAATGCAACGAAGCCTCCTGCCGAAGCGTAAACAGGCGCAAATGATTGCACAAAGTGCAACATGAGCGCCAGAAAACCAACTTCAGCTGCATGTCAACCCCAACCGTTTCCCCTCGTCCGTCCATTTTATCTCTGCCCCAAAGAAGCAAGATAAGTCCGCATCACATGCTCCGCTTTTTGCGTCAGAAGCTCAGCGGTCCTGTCCATCGCCTCCTGCAGCGACATCGGCCCGTTCACGATACTATGGATGCTCGTAATGCCATGCTCGAGGAGGATTTCCACGCCTTGTCCGATAGAACCGCTCAGTACAACAACAGGTACGCCCTTCTTCTGAGCAGCCTGGGCGATGCCCATAGGAGCTTTGCCGGAAGCGGTTTGAGCATCTGTCCGGCCTTCTCCCGTAAACACAAGCGAGGCACTTTGCAGATGCTGATAAAAATTGCACGTTTCCATGACAATCTCAACACCGCGCCGCATTTCGGAGGGAAAGAATGCTTGAAATGCGCCTCCCAGTCCACCTGCCGCCCCTGCGCCAGGCAGATTGTGAACGGCGATGCCCGTATGAGCCTCCATAAGATCCGCCCAATGAAGGAGCGCCTTATCAAGTTCTTCGACCATCTCGGGGGTCGCACCCTTCTGCGGTCCGAACACATAGGACGCTCCTTGCGGACCAATGAAGGGGTTCACCACATCAGATGCAATCGTGAAAGACGATTGTGCAATTCGCACATCCCAATCAGCGGCATCAATGCGGCTAATTTGTGTAAGACCTTGCGCCCCATGCGGGACAGGATGCCCGTCTGCATCCAAAAGCCCTAACCCGAGCGCTTGGAGCATTCCACTGCCTCCATCATTGGTTGCACTGCCGCCGAGCGCCAAAATAAACTTGCGATACCCGCTATCCAGCGCATGCTTAATGAGCTGCCCCGTTCCGTAGGTCGTCGCTAGCCAAGGATTTCTCTGCTCCTCACGGATCAAAATGAGCCCGGAAGCCGCTGCCATCTCAATGACACAAGTTTTTTGGTCACCGAGAACACCGTATTCGGCAGTCACCTCATCCAACAGAGGGCCGCGAACAGGAACTTGGATTGTGGTCCCCTGCGTCGCGCCGATCAGACTATCGACCGTTCCTTCCCCGCCGTCAGCCATAGGCACGAGCACGGTTTCCGCGTCGGGAGCCGCCTTTCGAATGCCTCGCTCGATCGCAAGAGCGGCCTCTTTTGCGCTTAAACTGCCCTTAAATGAATCAGGCGCTATGACAATTTTCACAGAACGTCCCCTCGATCCCGGTCACATTTGATTAAAGTCTGCTGATCAGTTTATATAACGCATGCGTACCGCTGTCTTCCTCACCGCTCGCAGCCAATTGCTCGTAGAGCGATTCAGCCAAAGCAAGTCCTGGCAGCTTCGCATTCATTTCTTCAGCCGATTGAAGCGCGATTTTCATATCTTTAATAAAATGTTTGACATAAAAACCAGGCGCGAAATTTCCGGCGATCATCCGGGGTGCCAGGTTGCTTAATGACCAGCTGCCTGCGGCGCCTGACTCAATGCTTTTCAGCACCGTAGCTGGATCCAGCCCTGATTTTTCCGCGTAGACAAGCGCTTCGACCACCCCCATCATATTGCTGGCAATTGCGATTTGATTGCACATTTTGGTATGCTGGCCTGCGCCTGCTTCCCCTTGATAGACGATGTTCGTACCTAACTTTTGAAACAATGGCAGTACCGCATCAAAAGCTTCGCGCGAGCCCCCCACCATAATCGACAGTCTCGCTTCTTTCGCCCCAACATCTCCGCCGGAAACCGGCGCATCGAGCGCATACACCCCGCGGGAACGGGCCTCATCTTCAATCCGCTGGGCAAGCTTCGGGGAGGACGTTGTCATGTCTACGACATAGCTGCCTGGCTTGGCGTTCGACAGAATCCCATTTTCGCCTAAATAAATTTCTTCTACGTCGCTTGGGAAACCAACCATTGTAAGAATAACATCACACTGCTGCGCTAAACTCCCGGGAGTTTCTGACCAATGGGCACCTCGATCAATGAGCTCCTGCGCTTTGGATTTTGTCCTTGAAAACAGGTGAACCTGATAGCCTGCCTGCATAAGATGGCCTGCCATACTTTTGCCCATGACGCCAGTTCCTATAAATCCAACAACGGTTTGTGCCGGATGAATGACCACACATAAAACCACCTTTCAAAATTCAACATGTTCTTTGTTGCCCGAAATGATGCCATTTTCAGCCAATACTCCTAACTTAACATCCTCTTCAGGCGAGGTCAATGTAAGGTGTACAGCATACGCCACTGCAGTCCAAGCACCCTATCGCGAAAAATGGCGTCATGAAGAAAAAACCGCTTCGATACAGGGTATCGGGCGGCTTTTTGAAGTTATGCTTTAACGGACAGAGCAGACTTTAAGCAATGGAAAAAGTACCTGTATGCATTCTAACGGACGTCAATGCAGCTATTCACTTTATCCACCGCATAATTAAGCGGTTTTTAGTCCAGTAACGACTCTGGAGTCCGTTAGTAATGAAACTTAGACATTTATCCAAAATAAGAGCACTGATGTCCGTTAATAAACACATTCGTCTCGACCGTCCTCAAGGTTTATCCGTACTTTCTAACCATCTGGCGCAGCCGTTTCCAACCTATATTCCTTTGAAAGAGAAAGAATACGCGTAAGTCCGGTTAGCAAACAGCGTGAACTCCGGATGTGTTCTTGCCCCCCAGCTGTCATCCCCGCCAACGCCCATCTGCTTGTAATTGACGCGTAGCACGACTTTATCGCTGATAGGCAGCTTATACGGGTGGTCATGAGCTTCTAATTCCGTTGGCGAATACGGCAGAGCATTCAACTCGACTGTTGGAAGTCCAGTAATGCGAAGACCGCGGCCCTCGTCATTCGTTACTGTCGCCCAACGTACATCCGTCTTATTTCCGCATTCCTGCGGGCGTAAATACGGAACGAACTGTTCCTGCACAGTCCCGCTGTGCAAGGCCAGCTTAGCACCGACAGCGCGATCCCAATGATTCTCATGCGGGCCGCGGCCATACCAGCTTAATTGTCCGAAGGAGCGGTCCAACTCGAACATCACGCCGATTTCCGGAATTTCCGGCAGGTTAGCACCTGGAACAAGCTCCATGCGCAGTTCCACTTCCCCATTCGGCGATACCGCGTACACCAGTTTCACTGTTGAAGCCGGCTCTGTGGCAAGCGCATAATCAACATGCACTTCAGCGCGCCCGTCAACACAGGACTTTGCTTGCAAGGATTGCAGCGTTCTGCCGCTGCCCGCTCCTTGCCACGGCGCGCATCGAATATGATGCTGGTTGCCCCGGTCGTTATCCGTATACGCGCGCCAGAAATTAGGCGCCGGTCCTGTCCGGAACAGCTCGGTACCCTCATACTCGTAAGAAACGATGTCCCCTGTTGCCGCATGGAATTGAAGCGAGAAATGGCCGCCTTTCACCGTTATCGCTTCAGACGTGCATGTCACCTGCACAGCTTCAAGCTCCGTTACCGCTGCAGCCGATTCCGCCTGTGCAGTTAACCCGGCATGCGCCCATGCCTTACGAACAGGCAGTACAAACTGTTCCCAAGCGATTTCGTGCCCTTTTGGAGCCCACGCCGTGTCGTCTTTGAGCTGCAGACTAAGCGTCAGCACGTACTCGTCCTGAGGCAACGCTGCCTCCGCCTGCTCCAAGGCAAGATCAATTGTCGCAGTTTCACCTGGCTTCACAACAAATTGTCCTTGCTTCTCTTCGCCCACTATGACACCGTTACGCTCAATGGTCCATACCCAATTAAACTCACTAAGATCCGTGAACAAGTGCTGATTCGTTACCGTTACCAGCCCTTTAGCCAAATCCAGTGCAGTAAATTTCACATTCTGATAGCATTTCTTTACCTCATATATTTTCGGCGATGGCGTGCGATCTGCAAAAATCAATCCATTGCCGCAGAAATTGCCATCATTCGGCATATCCCCGAAATCCCCGCCATAGGCTTGATAACTCACACCTTCCGAAGTTTCCTTGCGGATCGATTGATCGATCCAATCCCAAATAAAACCGCCTTGAAGGATCGGGTACTTATCAAAGAGCTCCCAGTACTTATGCAAATTGCCGCATGAATTCCCCATGGCATGGCTGTATTCACATAAAATGAACGGCTTCTTCGGTTTATTTCTGGCGTATTCTTCGATTTTCTCAATTTTTGAGTACATTTGACTCTCAATATCAGAGGCTGCCTCTGAGTCGCGGCAATGAAAAACACCTTCGTAATGAACCACCCTGGATGGATCGGCCTCGCGGAGAAAGTCATGCATTTTAATAAAATTGTCCCCGCCCCACGATTCATTCCCCAGCGACCAAATCAAAATCGAAGGATGATTCTTATCTCTTTGCATCATGGAATTCGTCCGGTCTAGAACGGCTCCCGTCCATTCAGGCTTGCTTCCCGGAACAGTTTCGCCTTCTTCCTCTTGACCGTAGCTCCAGGAACCGTGCGTTTCGAGATTCGTTTCATCTATGACATATAGTCCATACTCATCACAAAGCTCATACCAACGGGGATTATTCGGATAATGAGAGGTGCGCACCGCATTGATATTATGCTGTTTCATCAGCAAAATATCGGCAACCATGCTGGCGTTATCGACAGAGCGGCCGCGATCCGTATCAAATTCATGCCGGTTAACACCTTTAAATACAATGCGCTCGCCGTTGATTTTCATCAAACCGTCGTCAATTTCGAACTTACGGAAACCTACCTTGCAGCTCTCCGTTTCCAGCAGTGTTCCGTTCTCGTCCCTCAAACTCAAAACAAGCGTGTAAAGATAAGGTTTTTCCGCGCTCCAAAGCTCCGGACGCTCCACCTTGACAGACAACTCCACTTCCTGGTTCTGAGTGCCGCCGACTTCGACTATGGCAGACAATGGCGCGTCCCATAACGGTTTGAGCTCGCGATCATATAAAACAGCTTCTACGCGGCGCGTCCCCCTGCCAAGGCCGTCATAGTTCGAGACCTTCGCCTGAATGCGCAGCTCCGCATGTTCGAAAGCATCGTCCAGATCCGTCAGCACTTTGAAATCCGCAATATGGGTGACTGGCGTGGTATAGAGATAGACATCGCGGAAAATACCGCTTAACCGCCAGAAATCCTGATCCTCCAGCCAGCTCGCATCGCTCCAGCGGTATACTTCAACCGCGAGTTTATTCTCGCCTTGCGCCAAATATGGCGTAATATCAAATTCCGCAGGCGTGAAAGAATCTTGGCTGAAGCCAACTAATTCACCGTTCACCCATACATAAAAGGCGGACTCAACACCCTGAAAGCTTAAATAGACAGGCTGCTCGGCCCAAGACGCCGGAACCGTGAAGCTGCGGGAGTACGAACCGACAGGATTATATTTGACAGGAGCAAAAGGAGGCTTAAGATCCTCATGTCCTACCCAAGGATAGATCAAATTCGTATATTGCGGGAAGTCGAAGCCCTGCAGCTGCCAATGGGATGGCACCGCAATGTCGGACCAGCCGCTGCAATCATAGCCAGTTGTATAAAACTCTTGCGGACGTCCCTGTGCATTCTCTGCAAAATGGAACTTCCAAACGCCATTCAAAGATTGGTACGAAGGGGATGCTTCACGCACACCGGCAAGCGCTTCAGCTTCCGTTTGATAAGGCATCAATGTTGCATGCGCTTCCATCCGGTTCAATTGAAAAATCTGGGGATTATTATTCCATTCCGGAAAGCCGTTTGCGGGCGGCGTATAGACGAATTTGTCAGCCATTTTTTAAAACCTCGCTTCTTGTGGGTTGTATAACTTTCATCAACGATGTATTTATTGTACAGGACAATAATTTCTTTTAAAATATAAGATACTACGCGTGGCATATTAAAAAATGAAAGAGATGGTTCTTCTTAAGATGACTACAGACTATAGAAAATTTTTCGTCATTACGGAAACGGACCGGAAGCTGCCGCTGATCCTGGAAACGGTCGGATACGAGAATCAGCAGCTTTATTATAAGCGGGAAGAAGGCTATCCCTGCTTTCACTGGCTGCAAACGATCGAAGGAGCCGGAGAAATTATTCTCGATAACTCGTCGATCAAACTTGGTGAAAATCAAGGCATGCTGCTTGCCGCGGGCGTTCCGCATGAATACAAAGTTCTTTCGCCCAAATGGTCAACCTGGTATGTTACCTTTGACGGCGCACTCGCTGCTTCCATCGTTTATGCCTTGGAGATTCCGTTATCCACTCAGATCAGCTGGGGAGCGGAGACTCCGCTTGCCGGCATTCACAACTATTTTTACGAAAAGTACCGATACAGCTATGATTTCACCGGAATGAACGGTTCGCTGGAAGTTTATCAGTTCCTTACACTGCTCAAAAATCACGGAAACATCAACAAAAGCGCCTCCTTCTCCCAAAGCCACGAGCGGTTGCTACCGCTATTGTTTCAATTGGAGCAGAATTTTGCTTCCGCCGAGGTCGGCCTTACGTGGATGTCAGAGGAGCTGGGTGTCAGCCCGCAGCACGTCAATACGCTATTCCGCAAAGCTTTTGGTCTCTCTCCGTATCAATACCTGCTGCAGCTGCGGCTTCAGAAATCCAAGGAGCTCCTGATTACGCAGCACAACCGGACCATCAAGCAAATTGCGGAAGCAACCGGCTTTCTTGACGCTTCGCATTTCATCTCAACCTTTCGAAAAACCGTCGGATTAACGCCTGAAGTGTTCAGAAATCAATATAACAACAATCATATAGAAAAAGGATAGAACGAGTCGCCTCGCCTATCCTCAACGTATGCTTTGCTTATTCGGAATTTAATGATTAGGTACAAACTCACTATGAACTTCAATTAGCTTTCGGACGAAAATCTCAAAATCATTTTTACTAGAAGAAAACTTGAAATCGGTTACACCCGTGTTGAAATCAATAACGGTAAGCGCCACTCGGTTCTGTGGATATTCTGGGATCGGCTCGGAGGCAAGAGTAATATTTTTGAAAGGGTAAATGGACGTTTCACCGTACAAACGCAGCACAGTCAGATGATCATCTCTCAATTCCAGCGAAATCTGTTGATCGGAATCAGTGAAACTTTTCAGTGTACTCATCCTTTATCAATCCTCCTCTTGTCCTCTATTTTACTCTCAAATGGCGAGATAAAGAAGCCCAAAACGAAAAAAAAGTCCCTATTTATTTCCTGTTTGAAAGCTTGTACAGGCGGGTAAAAGACTATAGGGCAGAACGCCGCTTTTTACAACGCTACGGAGGTGCAGAATATGAGCACAACGATTTTACTATCTGAACGAACAGGTCCTGTGAAAAAACTGCGAGAACAAGGACATATTCCCGCTGTCGTCTACAGCTCTCGTATGGATTCCGAGCATGTCACCGTCCCGGAAAAAGAAATCCGCGCATCGCTGAAGCGCAATCCGCATGCTATTCTGAAAGTTGCCTTGCCTTCCAAAACAAAAGAATCCGTCATTGTCCATCATGTCCAGAAAGATTCTCTGACGGGCCAATTGCTGCATGTTGATTTTTTGCAAATTAATATGAAAGAAAAGCTAGAGACGTCGATCGCCGTCCACTTTGCAGGAGAGGCTAAAGGCACGAAGGAAGGCGGCATTCTCCAAGTAGAGATGCACGAAGTCATGATCCGCTGCATGCCGAATAAGCTGCCCGAATCCCTTGCGCTGGATATTAGCCAGCTGAACATAGGCGAGCATCTCACCGTTGCCGATCTCAAGGTTCCGAAGCACATTGAGATACTCTCCGATCCAGAGACCATTCTTGTTACGGTTCTCGGCATACAGAAGATGGACGCGTCCGCCGAGCCAGCTGCACAACCGGAGGCCGCTTCCGAATAGTTGAGGATATGGATAGAGGCCGCCCCATAAGTCATAGAAATGACTGGGGCAGCCTCTTTATTTTTAAAACGTTTCTATCCTGCTTGTCCAAATGCGTGCATCTGACTGCTCATGACTTTCGAAACGATTAATTTATGTTGTTCGGCTCTAGCTACAATCACTTGCAAACTATTGCGTATTTCTAAAGCTTCATCCAAGTATTCCCTATCACCAAAAATTTCGTACAACCTCATATAATCATTATACTCATCCAACCATTGATCGAAGTAAGAAGATGTCAAATCTATCAACTCCCTTAGTTCCATGATAGAGCAAAATGATTAATTTATTATTAGGAATAGATTAATTTTTCTTAAACAAATACGTACGTCAAAAACCGTCAAACGCTTATGCAGCATATAACGGTTCTCTAGTCTACTCTATTAAATCTTCCTTCTGCTGCAAGCCTATCCCGCAAATGAACAAGACGGTTAGAAATAATAGCACTCCAAACACATCCCACCACAAACTGCCCGCAACGTTAGGAAGAGTGCCTATGCCTAAAATAAGTGCAGGTGCGAACCACAACATTTTTTCCAATATTCCCCGAAGTGCTTTTAGTCTTTGCAAGATGTACGACCCCTATATGCTGCAGTATGTTGTTCGGACCTGACACCGTATACACTTCGAAGTGGGCTTATCATTTCTGACCGTCCCAACGGCTCAAAAACCTATCCAATTTGTGGAATCAAACAGACAACAACATATAGGGATTTTAGCGAAAATAAAAAGACCGAGGATATTATTATATCCTCCGTCCCATTTTTCATTACTGATATTTTTGTATGAATGCAATGGCGCTGGCAATATCCTTCTCAGGCTGCTCCCCGACTTCACGCTCAATCGTCAGATAGCCTTTATAGCCGATGTCTCGCAGCGCTTGGAAGTAACGCGCAAAATCAACATGGCCTTCGCCAAGCGCAAGTTCGCGATAATAAGGACCGGACGTCGCGGCTTCGGCGATTTGCTCATGACTCATCGGCTTATACCCTAGTGAGCCATATATTTCGCGCGGATCGGCCTGGCGCAGACGAACACCGTCTTTCACATGCGTATGAACAATATAGTCCTTCAACGTAATGACGCCTTGAACCGGATCATCGCCGGTAACCATGACCATATTGGCCGGATCAAAGTTAACCGAGACACCATTCGTTGAAAGGGAGTCCAGAAAGCCTTTCAGATGAGCGGCTGTTTCCGGACCGGTTTCAATGGCAAAGTAGGCATCTAAACTTTTGGCATACACGCCTAACTCCTCGCAAGCCCGGTGCATCGTTTCGTAAATCGGATCGTTCGTTTGCTCAGGTACGACACCGATATGAGTCGTGACAACCTTCGTCCCCAAATCAACTGCAAGGTCGAGAATACGCTTCGATTTCTCGATCTTCGCTGCATTCGCTGAGGCATCCTGGAAGCCGTGACCGCCCAAGTCTCCGCACAGAGCAGAAATCTCAAGACCGAGAGAAGCGATGTAGTCTTTCAGTTCCTTGCGTGCTCCAGCCGTTAAATTCGCCGGGTCCATCTCGCCAGATACAGCGTAGATTTGCACGCCGTCCGCTCCAAGCTCCTTCGCTTTCTTCAAACCGTCCCGCACGCCCAGACGGAGACTGTCCACCATGATACCGATTGGATTGTTCATCCTAATTCGTCAACACCTTTCCCAAGACTTTTGCTTGCTGCCTATTCCATATCTTCCCATAATCTCTTAATATTTTGCAACCCGATCAACGTGCCGGTTTTACACTCTTCCATGCCTTCGAACTCCAAGGAGATGTAGCCGTCATAGCCGGAGCTTTTGATAACGCGCAGCACTTCTCTCATATCGATATCGCCATGTCCCGCAATGGCCCCGCGCAAATAGTTGCCTTGCAAGGTCTGGAACCAGCCTTGACCCGGATTTTGGTGCGATGGACGCAAATAAAAGTCTTTCACATGAACCATTGAAGCGTAAGAAATGTTATTCTTCACCGCGGCAACCGAGTTCTCGTCGGCACACATGAAATTGCCTATATCCAAAGTTGTTCGGAAATTCGGACGGTCTACAGCTTGGATTAAAGCTTGAACCCGGTCGCTATGCTGAACAAAATAGCCATGGTTTTCAACACTTGTCGTAATGCCGTAAGTCAGTGCATAATCCGCGATCTGACGGCAGGCTTCAGCCATGCGCCCAAGCTGTTGGTTGAAATTCGAAATGGAACGGTCCGCGCTTTGCGCCACGTCATGTCGCATTTTTTTGACGCCAAGTTTTGCTGCAAGATCGACTTCGCCCTTGACCCGCTCAATTTCCTTATGGTAAGCCTCTTCGGAATCCGTTAAAAAATTAGCGCCAATCGCGTAATTGGAAATTTCGATGCCGCGTGACTCCGCCTTTTGCCGAATCTGGTCAGCCAGTTCAAAATTACCCGGTAAATCAAAACCCAACGGCACAATTTCCACATGCTCGCCGCCTTGATCTGCGATCCAATCGATAACGGCCATTATATCCATTTCGCCGGACTTCAGCGCTTGAAATAAACTATACGTACTAACGCCTAATTTCATATAAGTACCTCCATGCTGGTTCCCAGAACTATAATTTAATTTCTTGACCTTTGGCTGCCGATTCATAAATGCCGCACAATATTTTCATCATGTTAACCCCGTCTTCAACAGGACTAATCGGCGTACTCCCCGTCTGGCAGCTCTCGATAAAGTGATTGATTTCATTTTGAAAAGCTTGCGGCACATTAATCGACTTGGCATCCGTTTGCGGGGACACATTCAAGATCGTATCATGCATTTCCGTCACAAAAACGAGCTCAGGCTCGATCTCCACGCCACCTTTATCTCCGTAAAGCTTGACAGCGATCTCATCCTTCTTGGCATGCAGCGTAAAGCTGACATCAACAAGGAGGGAAGCCCCATTTTCAAACCGGATTAAAGCGTTTGCCATATCTTCAACCGTATTGTGATCAACATCATAATCGGCTGCTTTATAGAAGGAAAGATTGCGCACATTCGCACGGTTGCCAAGCTTATTATACGTATTCCCGCTGACGGAAACCGGCTTCGGTCTGCCCATCAAATACCAACACAAGTCGATGACATGCACACCGATATCAATCAAAGGTCCGCCGCCGGAACGCTCCGAATCCGCAAACCAGCCGCCCGGGTTGCCTAAACGGCGCAGACAGGACGCTTTGGCATAATAAACTTCGCCTAAGTTATCGTTGTCTACAAATGTTTTAACGAGCTGAGCGTTAGCATCGTATCTGCGTACGAAACCTACCTGCAGCGTTTTCCCCGTTTCATGCACGGCCTCTTGAATGCGCAGCGCTTCCTCAACGGTTTTACACAGCGGCTTCTCTACCAAAACATGTTTGCCTGCACGCAAAGCCGCTATACTGATTTCAGCATGCGTATTGTTCCATGTGCATATGCTAACGGCATCTATCTCAGGGTTGGCGAGCAGCTCGCGATAGTCGGTGTAGACATGCTCCAGGTTATACTTTGCTGCTTTTTCCTCTGCTCTTTGACGATTTAGATCGCATACAGCGTATAAATTAGCGTTAGCTTGTTTCGCGTAAGACTCAAAGTGCATTTCGGAAATCGAACCTGCTCCGATGACACCAATATTCAACTTGTTCATGCTCATAGTGAATTCTTGCCTCCCTTGGTTGTCTTATAGACTCAGGATAGCATGCTTTCAGCCGAGGTAGAATGTATAGAATGAGCAAGTGCATGGACTATATGTTCAAAATAAAAAGAAGACCTGGCGAGAGAAGCATCGCCAAGTCCATCACATCTATCACATCCGCGCCATCCTCGCGTCCGTTCGGCCGCCTTGTTCTTTTAGCATGAAGAAAATATTAATAAGACCAAACAGCAGGAAGACGATCCAAGGAAGCGCGCTCCAGCCAAGCACCGTTCCCAAATCGTACAAATAACCGCCGCCAATGTTACCGATCATAGCGCCGATCGACAGCGCAAAGCTGTTAAAACCAAAATAGCTGGCTACACTTCCGCTCCCGGCAAACTCGGATACCATCGTATTCATCATCGGCTGCAAAAAGACTTGCCCAATCATAAACGCAATGACTCCCGCATAAATCCCGATCATTGAACCTGTCACTCCGATGGTGAAAAGCCCTGACGCAAGGAGCAGCGTCGCGAGCGACAGCACGCCGAAGGGCTGCATTTTGGCATGGCCCAGCTTGGCAAACGGCACCTGCAGCAGGACCATCACAATGGCGCCGCAGGAGTAGATCAGGCCGATATTGGCGCCGGGGGCAATCTGATTCACGCGAAACGGAACGGCAATATACAGCTGTGCGACGAGCGACCACGACATCATGGTGAACACCATAAAGCGGCGGAAGGGACGGTTTTGAAGCACTTTCTTCATCTGCGTCCACATTCGGGCGTCCTGCGATTGCATCCCTTCATTATTAATTTGCGGCAATAAGAATAGACTCAGAAAAAAAGAAAAGACAAATATCAGCGTTGCCGTCATGCTGACATATTTGAAATGGAACCCCATGAGCAGAGCGCCGAGCACCGGCCCCACGACAAACCCCATGTTGCTTAGCATTTCGCGAATCGCATACACCGTGATCCTGTTTTGCGGCGTCGAGAGCGCTGCGTAGTACGCATAACTCGCCGGTTGAAACAGCGCTGCGCCTAATCCGGAGAAGAAGCACGCGATAATCAACCCCGGCACATGATGGACGAAGCCAAACATGCCGAAACCAAACGTGCGGATAAACAACCCGATCATAATCGTCCGCTTATAGCCAATCCGGTCGGCAATCGTGCCGCACAAGGCAGAAAGGCCCTGCTGGCTAAAGCTGCGAATCGCCGAAATCACGCCTACGATCGTCACACTTAGCAGCAAATCGTGCAGCAAGTAAGAGGCGAGCAGCGGAATCATCATATAAAACCCAACCGCCATGCTGAACGTATTCATAAACATCACCCAAAAGGGCAGCTTGATATCCGAAAGCTTTTTCCATAGATGCATCATCCTATCCTCGTTTCCATCTGCGTTGTGTCAATCCCAACACGATACCCGATTCTGAGACGATTGCATAGGGACTTTCTTTGTATAGACTTGGGTATATTATTGGCTTGTCCGAGGATGAGCTTATCTTATTGAGAGATGTTCTGGGCATGGGCTGGGGATTAGCTGGGGGCATGAAGAAGGCGAAGGTAATTAACTGGAAAATTCCCCTCTAAATCGCTGGAAAGAGGACCTCGCAGGGTATTTAGAAGGAAAACCTCACGTTAATCTGACCAGATTGCGTAGATTCTCACGAAATCGGTGCGAATAGAGGGAGGTTTTCCAGCTAAATGGATCTTACAGGCTTCTGCGGTCAAATTAATGGGAATTTCCCTCTTAATTTCACTTATGAGACGGCCCTTTGGCTACGGGATGAGCAGGATTTTCCCCGTGCTCTGTCTGCTCTCAATTAGGCGGTGAGCCTCAGCGCCATCCTTCAGCGGGAAACTTGTTATCCCGCCCATCTGAATAATGCCGTCGCGCAGCGCCTGGAACAACGCCTCTGCCCGCTCGATTCGATTAGCTAGCGTGGTCACATGGTTCCACAAATCACCGCCGGTCAGCGTCTTCGAGGTGTCCATGAGCATTCGCGGATCAACATGCGGCGGATCTCCGCCCGCCATGCCATAGAAAACGACCGTCCCCTTCGTTCGGGCAGCCGCAAAGCTGTCCATCAGCGTCGATCCCACGGAATCATAGACGGCGTCCGCGCCCTGTTTCCCCTCCGTGAAGCGGACCACCTCTTGCGCCCATTCCTCGCCGTAGCCGAATACAACGACGGCGCCTGCCTTAAGTGCGACTGTTTTCTTGGCGTCCGATGAGGTCAAACCGATGACCCGGGCTCCTTTGCTTTTGGCAAGTTGAATCAATATCTGGCCTACACCGCCTGCTGCCGCGTGAACGACGATATCGTCGCCGGCTTGAACCGGGTAGCTGTCGTTGACTAAGTAATGCGCCGTCATTCCTTGAAGCAGAATGCCCGCTGCTTGTTCAAAAGCAATATCCGCTGGCACAGGGATAGCCCGGTCGACAGGCACAGCGACTAATTCGCTGTTGGCAAAAGGAACATCGCAGAAAGCGATGCGGTCGCCGACTTGGAGATGCTCCACATCCGTTGCCACCCGCTCCACGACACCTGCCCCCTCATAACCCAGAATGAAAGGCGGCTTTCCGGCCAAATGATAATTCCCCCGTCTCCGGTAAACATCGGCAAAGTTGAGCCCGATTGCTTTGGTTTTTAACAAAATATGTCCAGGCTCTAAGCTTGGCTCAGGAACATCTGCATACTGCAGTACCTCGGGCCCGCCAAACCGCTCAAATAGTAAAGCTTTCATTGACTACCTCCAACCTACTTTTCATTCCCAAAAAATTGTACCATACCCCTTCTCGATTGCAAAAAGCGCGGGTTGGAACGCAATGAACCCTCCATATCCGAATGGAGGGCTCTCATCATTACAACTGGTTTTCTCCCGTGCTTTGGAAAAACTCAAGAATTTCACCGTTCAACCCTTTGACAAATGCGATCCTAACAGGTGTCGGAGGATTGTTGCCCAATACAGCATCTTTAGGTTCAACCGTCACTGTCGCCCCGGCGGCAACAGCTGCGGCAACGGCTTTATCAACATCATTGCTGCGAAAAGCTACGTGAAAGTAGGATCCTTCCGGTTTCGGTTCGCCGGACCCGCCAGCGAAAACCTCCATATAATTACCGTCACCGGTGTCCAGCAAAACAACTCGTTTATCTCCTTCGCCCCAGCTGTTCGTTTCTGTGAAACCGAGACCCTCCGTGTAAAATTTAACCGTCGCTTCAAAGTCATTCGCCCTTAACGCGACGTGATGAAAGCCTCCGCCGCCAATTTTATGATTGGTACTCATGAAACAAGCCTCCTTAGTCATCTTAGCATCCTCTACTTCAACGAGTATAACTGATTACCTGGTGTTAGAAAATAAGTTACTTCGAGGTAACTAACTCAACTTTCGCAGCTTAACTAGTTTTTTGAAGGTGCGAAAGTTGAGTTAGTAAGATGATTGACGATTCATACTGCTTCCATTTAAATAAATCCAATTTTGTTTCCATAACAACCCTATTTTATTATACCTTTATCTCTTAAAAAATCATGCGCTACTTTTTGCTCTTTTAAACCTTCAGAATCTACTTTTGCGTTTAGTTCTTGCATATTTCTCTCATCAAGTTTATCTCGGAGTCTGTTCAACGCTTCGGCAAGTTGGGGGTATTTGGTCAGGATGTCCTGACGAACCAGCGGCCCTGCATTATAGGGTGGAAAAAAAGATTGGTCATCTTCCAATATGATTAAATTGTTCAGCTTGATCTGACCGTCCGTTGAGAAAGCATCAATCACATCAACACTATTGTCATTCAAAGACCGGTACATAATGCCATGATCCATGCCCTTTACATATTTAAAAGCCATTTTGTATACCTTTTCTAATCCCGGATATCCATCTGGACGATCCTTGAATTCGAATTCGCTACCAAGTATAAGTTGATTCGATACTTTGGCAAGATCAGTAAACGATTTTAACTGGTACTTATCTACCGTTTCTTTTTTCACCGCTAAGGTATACGTATTATTGAAGCCAAATGGATTATCGAAAACGAGCTTATCGTTTTTCAACAGATCCTTTGCTTTTTGAAGGGTTTCTTCCGCGGTACCTGTCATTTCCTGATAGTAATTCGAAACGATTGTCCCTGTATATTCCGGATACATCTGGATATCGTTGTTCAGGAGAGCCTTCCATGCCACGTTAGAGCCACCTAGATTAAATTTCCGTTCAACTTTAAGATCGGTTTGATTCTCAATTACATCTGCCATCATATGAGCCAAAATAATATTTTCAGTAAAGTTTTTTGAACCTATCGTTATCGTTTCTTGCTTGCTCTTTGAACTACATCCGTTCATTATAATAGCTAAAATACCTACGATACTTACAATTAGCAAGTTTTTGATTTTCATTTTCCCCTCCACTGATTTGAAATTATATTTTTAATCCTCTCGGTGTCGTCAACTTCTCCAACCCTCCCAACAAATAATCGAGCACGATGGCCAAAATAGCTGCTGGAAGAGCACCAATAAGAATTAAAGCATCAATATTTCTTTGAATACCGATAAAAATGAAATCCCCCAGTCCTCCCGCACCAATAAAAGCTGCCAAGGTTGCTGTACCCACATTGATTACCGTCGCCGTCCGAATGCCGGCCATGATGACACTTAGCGCCAAAGGAAGCTCGATTTTACACAATATCTGCACGTTCTTCATGCCCATTCCTTTGGCAGCTTCGATCAGAACTTTATCCACATCCTGAATACCCGTATACGTATTCCTGACAATCGGTAACAAAGAATATAAAAACAACGCGGCTATCGCCGTTTTAATCCCAATCCCAAACAAGGGAATCATAAAACCCAGCAGGGCCAAACCGGGAATTGTTTGTAGGATCCCCGTACCTCCCAAGACCCAACTCTTCAAGAAGGGGAAGCGCGTTACGGTAATTCCCAATGGGACACCTACGACTATAGCAAGTAACATCGAGATGAGCACTAGCTCCATATGCTGAAATGCGGCGACGCCCAAGTCTTCCCACCGCATAGTAAATTGAGTAATCAATTGTTCCCACAACGTTTGTTTCATAAACTCTCCTTTCTTCCTGCCCAATGATCAGCGAATGCGGTTAGCAAACTTGACCTTGTTACGACACCAATAATTTTATTGCTTTGTCCCACGATCGGAATGATACCGAATTTAGCATCTGTAATGGCGATTAGTGCATCTTTGGCTGTTGCTGTTTCCTCTAAATAGGGGACAGCTGACTGACTTATTTCCTGAATGGATCGAATGTCTTCCATTTTCATTTGCAAATCGTAAGCCGAGACAATGCCGATCAACTTACCTTTATCGTCGCCTATAATCAACGTATCCGTCCGCCGCTGCCTCATAAAAGATAGTGCTCTAGCTGGTGAAAGCGATGGAAGCGCAGTCGCTGGGTTCTCTCTCATAATATCTTTAACGGAAATAAAATCAGGATTTTGGTAAATACGATTCTTTCCAATGAATGTTTCTACAAAACCATGTGCAGGCTCTTTTAGCAGCTTATCCGCTGTGTCCAGTTGCAATAAGGAACCGTCTTTCAGTACAGCAATTCTATCCCCTAACTTCAAAGCTTCATCCATATCGTGGGTAACAAATACGATGGTTTTGTTTACAGTTTTTTGAAGTCTAATCAATTCATCCTGAAGCTGCTCTCTAGTCAACGGATCCAATGCCCCAAACGGTTCATCCATGAGCACGATTTCCGGATCGGCAGCCAAAGCCCGGGCAACACCAACCCTTTGTTGTTGTCCGCCAGATAGCTCCCGGGGGAATCGTCCTGCAAAAAGAGCCGGATCTAGACCGATCATATGCAGCAACTCATGCACGCGCTCCTTTTTCTTCGCTGCCTTCCAGCCTTTCAAATCCGGAATCAGAGCAATATTCTCCTCGATAGTATAATGCGGAAAAAGTCCTGCTTGCTGAATCACATAACCGATATTTCGGCGAAGCTCTACAGGATTCGCTTTCGTGATGTCTTGCCCGTTAATCGTAATCGTGCCTTCAGTATGCGGCATTAATCGATTAATCATTTTCATCGTTGTCGTTTTACCACAGCCGCTTGGACCAATGAGAACAATGAATTCTCCCTTCGCTATTTCAAAATCCATTGATTTAACCGCTTGATATCCGTTCGGATACGTTTTACCGACATCTTCAAATTTGATCATATTAACCTCCTACTGAATTGTTTTATAGTTCACTACTTTAACATAGACGCCAACAACTGACAACCCAATACTATTTTTAAAGTTGTATGTTACATATTGTATCATTCAATGATCACTCCATATTTAAACAAGGTGCTTGCTTAAAATAATGCAGCAAAAAAAAGCCTGTTGAAAAATATCAACAGACTGAAATGATCCTAATAAGGGCTTTTTTTACTATTCTTTGTTTTCTACACAATTGTTATTAATAAAAAGATTTGTTCGCTGATACGTATTACCATCACCAACTACAACAAGAATGTCATGTTCTCTTAGAATAACATGAGGTCCGGGAGAGATAGCTACCTCTACGCCTCGACGTAGTGCAACAATCGTCGCACCGGTATTTTGCCAAAATTGAAGATCGGAAATGGTTTTCCCCACAACATGGGATAATTCATTCACGTTTATTTCTATTGGATTGTAAAGCTTCAGATTTTGAAGACGGTCTGAATAATTAATAATTTCAGTAAGAATCATGTCAAATTTATGATCCATTTTCTTCTTTTCAACTAATAATAATTCTAACTCTTGTTTGAGCGAATAAACCGACTTCAAGTAGTTATTTTTTGTTATATAGTCATATGCCCTTTGATCAGATAAAACAATGATTTCTTTGCCTTGTGAGACTGAAACAATGTTTTCATCCTTTAATAGACCAATAGCTTTTCGAATTGTTTCAGGTGAAACATGATATTGGCTAGCTAATAGAGAGCGTCCTGAAATTTTTCTTTGTATTGAGAACTCACCACTTACAATCCTTTGAGCAATATCTAGCGCTATAGACTTATAGCCAGAAACTTCTTGCATGTTTTCTTCTCCTGCCCTCTTTGAAATATAGCAACTACACCCCACTTGCAAACACTTACATTATATCAAATTTATCACACAAGTATGCAAATACGATCAGCAAAATAAGCAGTTTTGGCCGTCTACTCATATTTTGCCTACCCCATTCACGAAGATTTCCGATTGCTTCGGCAGAAGGGCAAGATCAGCCGGCTTATTGATAAAATAGCCCTGTATCCCCCAGCACGCCATTTCCTTAAGCATGATGTACTGCTCATACGTCTCAATGCCCTCGGCGATTACCTGCAAATGGAGTGCGCTGGCCATGGCCAGCATCGCTGAAATGAGCGGTACATTGCCATCCGCGATGAACGATCTGTCGATTTTCAGTTTATCGATCGGCAGCAAGGTGAGCATGCTTAATGAAGAGTACCCTGTTCCAAAATCATCCAGGGCAATCGTAAAGCCATTGGCGCGCAGCTGGCTCAACGTTTGCTGGACATCCTGCATGGAATGCATCGTCGTGCTCTCTGTAATTTCCAGTTCCACGGCACCGGGAGCGACATGCTCTTCCTTTAAGATTCGCAAAATCTGCTGAACGAAATCCTTTTCGTTCAACTGTACCCTGGAAATGTTGACCGAGACTTTAAATTCGGAGCCATAGTCTTTTTTTAACAAGTGCCAATCCTGGCAAGCCCGGCGGATAACCCAGTAACCGATATCGACAATCAATCCTGTTTCCTCCGCAACCGGAATAAAGCTGTTCGGCTGGACGGTTCCGCGGCTCTCGCAATTCCATCTCAAAAGCGCTTCCGCACCAATGACCGTTTCCCGCACCGGATGGTAGATCAATTGATATTGTACATACAGCTCTTCTTTTTCAATCGCATGGGAAAGCTCCAGCTCGTGAATGAAATTCTCAACATGATCGTACTTGAAGGCGGCTTCGTAGATATGAAATCTTTTTCTTCCGGCGCCTTTCGCCTTATACAGCGCAATATCGGCTTGCTTGAGAAGAACCTGAATCGTCTCATGATCCTCTCGCTTAGAGACCCCGATGCTAACGCTAATCTTCATTTTCCGATCGTTTACGTTGAACGCTTGTTGAAACAGTTGAATGATTGCCTCTGCCGTCTGCTCCACCGGTTCATGGATGTGGTCGGCTACAACAATAAATTCGTCTCCGCCTAGACGGACCAATGTATACTTATCGCCAAATTGTTGACTGAGACGATTCGCGACCTCTACGAGAACGGTATCCCCTACGTCATGTCCGAACATATCATTTATATTTTTGAAATAGTCTAAGTCAAGCAAATACAACGCAGCCGGACTTATCACGTGTTCAAGTAAGTATCTCCTGTTGTACAACCTGCTGAGTTCGTCATGATAAGCGTAATCGTAAAGCAAATTCTCATGCATTTTGCGCTCGGTAATGTCGCGCGTGACGGTGATAATATACGTCAGATTATCGTGATCGTCAAAAATAGGAGTCAAAATACTTTCCCCGCTTAACATCCCGTTCGGCAAAATAAAGCCATCCTCATATTTAATGGTTCGCCGCTCGTTAACTACTCTGATGTACTTCTTATATAAATATTTCGCCATATGCCTTGGATTCGTATCAAAAAATGTCAGCCCGACGGACTCCATTGTAATCCCACTAAACTGTGTGGCAGCCCGGTTCAAATAGTAATATTTCAAATCGGATCCATCCACGCTCATGATGTAAATCGAGTCTTCAATATGATCCAACATGTGTAGGAGTAAGCTTTCATCAAATAATTTATACATTTGCCCCTCACCTTTACCCATTACAATGTTCTCAACAGCTTAACTCTGCACAGTCTCGTATTCGACAAAAATTGTCGAAATCCTCCATTTTTTGCGAGTTTTAGAGCAAACAAAAAGGCTCCACGCAGCTAGCGTGAAGCCTATCTCTCAATTTTATTCGATGGCCCCGACAGCCTGCAGCCAAGCTTTGGCGATTAACGCATGTCCGGCAGGAGATGGATGCACGCCGTCCGGCGCCCAGAACGCACTTTCAGCACGTGTAGATGCTTGGGCAAATAAGCCGTCTAAGCACACAAGACGTGCATCGAACTCTCTGGCTAATTCTCGGACTACCGTGATTTTCGGATCCAGATCTTCTCTCCACAGTTTGCGGTCTTCCGGTACCGGAAGCACAAAAGGCTCGATTAATACGATCTTCGCGCCTGACTCCGCCGTTTGCGTGAGCAGGTCACGGTAACCGATTTCAAATTTATCTGTCGACGTCGGGTCGTTACGGTCATAACGTCTCCAAGTATCGTTAATCCCGATATAGATAGAGACTAAGTTAGGCTTCAAATTCAAGCAGTCCTGATCCCATCGCTGCTGCAGATCCACGACACGATTTCCAGAAATGCCCCGATTGAGGAATTGCACCTGTTTCTCCGGGTATTTCGCCGAAAATTGGGCTGCTGCCATCAGCGCGTAGCCTTTACCTAAATCATTTTCATTGTCACGAATACGTCCAGCATCTGTAATGCTGTCCCCTTGAAATAAAACTACATCCCCTTGTCCAATCCATGCTGACATGTGCGTCGATCCTCCTCTTTCTCCCTTGTTCCCTTCGGATTTCCAAAAGTTGCCTAGAGTATAGCACAGCCTCTTAGAGCTATCAATTGTGACATTATACTAAATAATCTAGTTTTTCTATCGTCATCTAACGGCTGGCTAATCTCGCATACACCAGAAAGAACAGCACCATTTCACCAATGATCGCATAGTTCGGTACAACAACAAATACATCCAGCACAAAAAATCCACCAAGTATTCCTAAAAATAAGGCCAAATGAACCGGTCTCAATTGAAGATGTTTATGCCTGTATCGATGAAAAATGAGTGTCGTCGAGACAAAGTATAGCAGAACCGATAGAAACACCATGCCCAGCATAAAGAAGTAGTCCAATTGCTCCAAAAATAAAAGCTGAATCGACGCCGCGATTGTACTCAGAGATAAATAAACGAGTAAATGGCCATAAATAATCGTTTGTCCGGCCGTTTGCAGCTCCTTATCCACTTTTCTCTCGATATTCTCAAAATATTGCCACCAAATCGCAATAACTAGAATAAAAGCTAATGCCGCAAACAAAATCGATGCCAAAGTGCCGTTGCTAGTCTGTAAAACAGCTAATGTACTCACCACGGATTCACCTAGGAGAATTAGAGTAAACAAGGCAAAACGCTCCAACAAATGATGTGTATTGATAGGCGTGTGCACCAAAAACCGTCTGCCGATGACCGGCAGAAAGACATCTACGGCGATTCCTGCGTATAGAATCAAATACCGTACCCACGAATCGAAAAATAAAGAGGCGCTCGAAATCATAATTCCGATCCAAAACCGAGTTCCCAGAAATCGCGCTGTCGCAGCCCGGTGAGAAACTTCCCCTTTTTGAATAGTTAAATATTGAAGAGCTGTTAGCACCCTCGAGCCTATGTATCCAATGAAGAATGGAACGTAGTAACGATCAAAATCCGTAGAAAGACTAAATGTCATGATAAGCACAAAAAACAACTGCAGGATCATGTAGATCCGATGAGCAAAAACATCTTGACCGTAACGGTTATTAAACAGCGTTTGTCCTACCCATGCCCACCAGATGGGAATAAATATCAGCACAAACTTGATGATGTATTCAGGTGCAATCGATTCGTGTTCGGCATGAAGCAGCACATGTGTGGCCTTAGAAACCGCCGCTACAAACAGCAGATCATAAAAAAGCTCCAGCCATGTTACTTTTTTCGCGATGTTCATTTCAATCCTCCGTTTATTGAAATCTTACAGCTTGCTGCATTTATTATACCGAACAAACGGAGGTTTATTGGTAATTATTTTATTGATGAAGCCAAGCGGTAGAAATAAAAAAGCAACTGGGGACTTTCCATAGTCATGGAGAGTCCCCTGCTTTTGACCTTATCATTAACCTAATTACTTTCTCTCCAGCTTGGCGGATACGCCCGTGAGGATCACTGCAACAAGAACCATCAATCCACCGATCCACGGTGTGTGCTTAAGTCCGATGGAATCGACAACGACTCCGCCAACGATAGAGCCTGCAGCAATCCCGATGTTGAACGCGGCAATGTTTAGAGCAGAAGCAACGTCCACTGCGGAAGGAACATACTTTTCGGCAAGCTGGACGATATTCAATTGAAGACCCGGCACGTTCATGAACGCGAGCAGCCCCATCAGAAACACGCCGATCAATCCGGCCACTTTGAATGGTAGCATAAACGTGAGCACGATCAAAATTGCCGCGTGAACAATAAACATCCAAAATAACGCGCGAAGCGGATTCTGATTGGCCCATTTTCCGCCGACCGAATTGCCGATCGCCACCGCGATCCCATAAACGAGCAGAACGATAGAGATGATATGCTGATTAAGTCCTGTTACATCCTGCAAAATCGGGGTTAAATAAGTGAAAGCAACGAATGTTCCACCATATCCGAGTGCCGTGATAGCATATCCTAGAATCAAACGTGAATTCGTTAACAGGCGCAATATATCTGAGAACTTAGCCAGTGGCGATTGTTTCAAATTTCTGGGGATGAGCGCTGCACTCGCGATGAGCGCAATTACGCCTAGCAATGCGACTCCCCAAAACGTCGCTCTCCAACCGAACGTTTGCCCGATAAACGTTCCGAGAGGAACGCCGGTAACTGTCGCAACCGTTAGACCTGTAAACATCAAGGCGATGGCACTGGCCTTTTTTTGCGGCGGCACGAGCTGAACGGCGATCGTAGCGCCAATCGAGAAGAAGACGCCATGGGAGAATGCGGTAATGAAACGTCCGACCAGCAGAAACGCGAACGATGTGGAAAGCGCCGCAGCGGCATTGCCGATAATGAAAATGACCATTAAAACCATGAGCAATGTCTTGCGGTTCATCCGATTGGTCAAGGCGGTGAGGATCGGCGCGCCAAGCGCGACCCCGATGGCATAGCCTGAAATCAGAAGCCCGGCCAGCGTAATTCCGATATGCAAGTTATCCGCAATGGACGCAAGAAGACCGACCGGGACAAATTCAGTCGTACCAATGCCGAAAGCGCTGATGGCAAGCGCAAGGAGCGCCCATTTGCCGGTAAGCAGCTTTTCTTTTTGTATAGATGCAGATGGTGTAATTGTTTGGCTCATGATATCCTCCTAAATAAATGAATGTGACCTGCAACAACATTTTACTTTTGTTGTCTGAGTGTTATTATAGGAGCACACGAACTATTTGATAAGTACGCACTTTGAAGTGATATAGATACCACAAAGTACTATAGGCACTTATAAGTTCCTATCATTTTTACGGAGGTTAGCTATGCCTTATAATGTTCCCGTTGAAGCTACTCTTGATGTAATCGGCGGTAAATGGAAAGTCGTCATCCTCTGCCATCTGGACAAAGGCGACAAACGAACAAGCGAATTAAAACGATTGATGCCCGATATTACCCAAAAAATGCTGACCCAGCAATTGCGTGAACTTGAGCAGGACGGTATGGTGAAAAGAACGAGCTATGAGCAAGTGCCACCCAAAGTTGTTTATTCCTTAACCCCCTATGGTTGGTCATTCAAACCGATTTTGGATGCCATGTGCGCATGGGGAGAGGAGCATGTAAAACAGAAGGAGCTACTACACTTATAGAAACAATATGAGGAGGCGGTTTGTTTGAAAATTATGATTTCAGCCGCGGAAGCTATTGAAAAAGGTGTGTGGACTGAGATTCTTCGTCTCTTCGGCAGAGACAAGGATGAGGAAATTTGGCCCAAAGAGGAATTCATCTTGACGGAGGAACAAGCTTTACAATTGAAACTGATTAAGAAATAGATTAATAACGTACAGGAGGCTGTCTCTTGCGTCTTTTCAGACATTCGAGAAAGCCTCATTTTTTGCTCTAATCTATATAGCGCTGCCACTGGGCAGCTCCCGGATACGGGCAGCTTTTGTCTTTCAGTTTGGCGGCCACCCGCACAATACATCCGCATAGTGAGCACGTATTCCCGCTCAGCAGCTTCGGACACTTACTGCACATGCTTAACCGCTCGAGGTAAACCGAATCAGGCACGCATGCCTCATACGACTGAAAAATAGGCGCCTGAAGCATCCTGTCAATTTGCGCTTCCGTAACCTTGAACTCTTCCCGGCACCCTTTGCAAGCTCGATTCTCAAGCATCCATTCCTACTCCGCGACGACTTCCAAAACCGTAACGGACATCGGAGGAAGCTCCGCATGGAGCAGTTGTCCGTCCATGGAGAACGCTGTGAACTCCGTCGGCGCTACTTTATTCGCCTCTTCGAATGTGTTGTGGCCGTCGATCGTGTCTGAACTCAAGGTCGTCCCTTTAATAGAGACAGGCGAGCCAACCAAGCCGCGCAGCTCCACTTCAACTTTCGCGCTAGCTTGATGATCCAGATTGCATAGGCTGATATGAATCCGACCCTTGTCATCCTTGGAAGCGGAGACGGATATTTGCGGGATTGCCTGCTGACCCTCACCTAACTCCGCGATGGACTCGTGAATATCCAACAGCTCGGCGTCCTGATGAACTTTGTACATGTCGAAGACATGATAGGTTGGCGTGAGCACCATTTTCTCCCCTTCGGTCAAAATAACTGCTTGCAGCACATTCACTAATTGTGCGATATTCGCCATCTGCACGCGGTCACAGTGCGCATTGAAAATATGCAATGAAATCCCTGCGACAAGAGCGTCGCGGATCGTATTCTGCTGATACAGGAAGCCTGGATTCGTTCCCGGCTCCACATCGTGCCAGGTTCCCCACTCGTCGACGAGCAGCCCGATTCGTTTCTCCGGATCGTACTGATCCATGATGGCGGAATGTTTACGAATCAGCTCCTCCATGAACAAAGCTTTCTTCAACGTGACACGCCACATCTCTTCCGGAAAACCGGTTGCCGCACCCTTCTCCTGCCAAGACTCACCCGGAACTGTGTAATAGTGCAGCGTGATCGAATCCATGTAACGATGAGCCTGCTTCATCAGCGTTTCCATCCAATGATAGTCGTCCGAGTTAGGACCGCAAGCAACTTTATGTATACGATTGCTGCCGTAATTACGGACATAGGTTTGGAACTGGCGGTACAGGTCCGCATAATATTCCGGCCGCATATTTCCGCCGCAGCCCCAATTCTCATTGCCCACTCCGAAGTATTTCACCTTCCACGGCTCTGTATGTCCGTTAGCAGCACGCATCTCCGCCATCGGGGACACACCCTCGAAGGTCAAATATTCCACCCACTCCGACATTTCTTGAACGGTCCCGCTTCCGACATTTCCATTAATGTATGGTTCGCACTCCAGCATTTCGCAGAGCATCATAAACTCATGCGTGCCGAAATGATTATTTTCCACAACGCCGCCCCAATGCGTATTAATCATCCGTTTCCGATTTTCTTTGGGACCAATGCCGTCCTTCCAGTGATACTCGTCTGCAAAACATCCGCCAGGCCATCTGAGTACAGGGATTTTCATCTGTTTCAATGCGGCCGCGACATCGTTGCGGATCCCATTCGTGTTAGGAATTTCGGAATCCTCGCCAACCCATAGGCCCTCGTAAATACAGCGCCCCAGATGCTCGGAGAAATGTCCGTAAATATTGCGATTAATGGTGCCTTTCGCCCTATCGGCGTTAATCGTAATCCGGTTAGCCACAGAAATCCGCTCCTTAAATTAATAATTTTATTAATTAATAAGTAATTTCATGAATTCAATACTATCATAAGTTGATCTTCCTGCTTTTGCAACCGTTTTTTTGGCGTGCGACTTTCATCTTCATACGTTAAGTTCCGTGCATTCCCTTTGTTTTGGACGGATAATTTAGAGCGGATTGTTCTACACTAAGCTTTGTCTTTCCAAAAAAACCAATGGGAGTGATACACATGCGTGAAGGTTTAATCCCTGCTGTGCTTGGAACTGTCGTAACAGCTTCTGCTGCTTCGCTACTCGGAAGCAAGTATAAACTTGCAGCAACCGGTGTGTTGGGATTCGGACTGGCTCATGTCGTTTTGGGGGCTATTGACCTCATCGAACATCGGTAATTGTTGGAAAAGACAACATATGGAAGGGCTATCCACGAAGTAGATACCTACTTTCAGGATAGCCCTTTTATGATTCAGTTGTTGCTCATGTAAAAAAAGTGCTTCACTCATCATGAGGAAGCACTTTTGTCGTTCTTATTTGGAGGCTGGCTCAGCCACAGCTGTGTATTTGGAAGACACGTAAGTTACCGCTTTAGGCTCGGTAATGACTTGCGCATTCATTGAGTCCGGCTGAGGATCTGTAAGCGTATAAGTAATGATTGCGCGACCGTCCTGCTGGAATTGGATGCCGGTAATTTCGATAGCATAACCTCCGGTAGGCTTAGATTCGCGCGACAGCGTCACTTTGTTGACGTCGTCATTCACTTTTTCAACATTTACTGCGATGCTCTCAGTCGGTGCCGGTTTCTGCGTATGCGCAGCCAGCACTTTGCTTGCGTTGTAAACCCAAGTTGCCGCCTCGCCGCGTGTTAGCTCCGCCTTCGGATTCAGCTTGCCGTTATTATCTAGCGCGGCAATTTTATACACCAGCATACGCTGCAGAGCGCCTTGATACTCCGGCGTAATTTGGTCCGCATCCTTAATATCTGCAGGCGCGATTTTGATCATTGGGAAGTTGCCCTTCTTCTCAAGAGCACGAATCAACAAATCTCCGAATTGCTCGCGGGTGATTGCTGCGTTCGGATTTACATCCTTCGGAATTTCCACGCCATTGTAATGCGCGATGATGAACGCATCGGCATACCAAGCGTCATTCGGAATATTTGTAAAGTAATCCGATGCAACCGGCTTCTTGACGAAGCGCAGCAGATCCAAGTTCAGATCCAAGCCTTTCACAATGATTTGAACGGTTTGCGCATAGCTGATTTTATTTTTCGGTGCAAAATGTTGGTGATCCACGCCGCTTACTACTCCGCGATCATATAAAGCATTAATAGCCTCAGCTTGTCCGTTTTCGACATCCGAAAAGGCAAATGCGGTATTAAAAGTCAGGGCTCCCAAAATGATTGATGACAAAGTTGCAGTAGCTATTTTTTTCACAGTAACTTCTCTCCTTTTAACTGATTATTTTTTATAACCCTCATGGGTCAACTAAATAAACGGAGAGGTTACAAAAAAGGTTGCACGTGTTTCAATTTTGAATTGTAAATTTTTCTTAACATTCCCTCTTCCCCCATCGTAAAATCAAAAAACTGCCGTTAATCACGGCAGTCCATGGGTCAATAAAGCCTATTCGTATAGCTTTCATTCAATTCTTTAGCCACTTGCTCCGCTGTCGTATTGGAAATTCGCGCATGGTCCATCAACATTTGCGGAACGGAGGGCAGTTCCGTTTGGGAACTCCATGACGCCGGTGACCATAGCCCCGATCGTATAAATGCTTTGGCGCAGTGGATATAACACTCTTCCACTTCAACGCCTATGCCGAATAAAGGGCTGCTTCCGTTCACAGCGCTTTGCTCAAGCAGCTCCGGGTCGCGGGTTACATAAGCTTTGCCATTGACCCTGAGCGTCTCCCCTAAACCCGGGATAAAAAATAGAAGTCCGATATGAGGGTTCGTTAACATATTTTGGATCGAATCCATTCTCCGATTGCCCGGACGTTCCGGAATAAACAGCCGATGCTCGTCAAGGACGCGTACAAACCCAGGGGCATCGCCCCGCGGTGAAACGTCGCATTGCCCATTGCGATTGGAAGTAGCCAAAGTTACGAATGGAGATTTGGCAATAAACGCCCGGCAATGATGATCCAATACGGAAATGACTTTATCCGCTGCCCGCTGGCTTGGATAGCCGCATAACGAACGTAATTCTTCAAATTGTTCCTCAGTTGCTATAACATCACGAAAACCAGAGCTCATAGCGTTTCTTCCCTTCTGCCGAATCATTATTTTTTGCAGTTAGCGTGAATGACAGCGCCCTTCTTCCGCAGCAAACTTTCCTTATACTCCACCAGCTCAATTTCGCAGCCTGCGCCTATGGTCACGCGATTTCCGCGAACGATCCTGGCCTTTGTATGCTCCAGATCGATGTCGTCCCCTTCAATGACATCCGCCGTTAACTGTGCATCTGAAGCCGGCATGAAAAAGAAGCTGTAAGGGCTCAGCACACTCGCCTTCCGAATTCTTATTTTTTCGCCGCCAATTTCCTTGGCGCTCGAAATCCGGTACAGCTTGATATCCAGCTGCCCGGCATTCAGCAAGCCGCCGATTTCAAACATGCCCCTGGACTTGAACACCTCCGCTTCACAGTCGCCGACTGTCACAAGCTGCCCTCTCAACTCCATCCTGTCACTGTACAGGTCGCCTCGCGCTTCTATAGCCCCGGAGCCACTGATCCTGCCTATGTTGGCATCGCCGCCTACAGTCACCGTGCCTGAAATTTTGAGAGCCTCCCCTTGAACGCCACCAGTCCATGAACAAGTCCCTACGACACTCATGCGCTCGGCTTTCAAGCTTCCATCCATTTCCAGGGTGCCTACGCATCTCATCAGATTGCATTGAACGTCCCCTTCGATAATGCCTTCGCCGACAATTTTTACTTTATCGTATTGACCGCCTGTGGCCGTCGAACTGCCTGTAATCGTGAGATTTCCTTTCATCCTGTTTTCCTCCTTCCGTATCCGGAATCTATACTTTCTTATACTGCTTAACGGCAGAACTTTTGTCTTGATCAAACTTCAACGTATATTCAACCAGTCCGATCTCACAACCAGGTCCAATTTTCACATTCGCGCCCCGGACTACTTCAGCCGTTGTATAGGCGAGATCAATGTGATCTCCTTCAATCACTTGCGCCGTAAGCTTATTGCCAAAAGGCAAAGGCAGCACTCTCAGCCATTTGGCAAAATCAATGCCGGGCTGTTTGCGAATGCGGATCGTCTCCCCGCCAATTTCAGCAACGGAGCTGTTTCCGTGAACAGTGATGTGAATGGTATCCGCGTTCAAGGCACCCAACTGCAGCTTCCCGTCCGCATTGAACGTTTCCGCCTCGCAGCTCCCTTTGACAATGAGCGTTCCATTCATTTCCATGCTTTCCCCGACGAAATCCCCCTCGATCCGGACTCTCCCCTGGATTCGGGTGCGTGCGGCGTGCAGATCCCCCGCAATCACCGCTGATCCATTCATTTCCGCGCTTGCAGCTTTCACACTGCCCAGTACTTCCACTCTGCCATTCAAAATAAAGTCGGTACACGCAATGTCACCGTCTACTTTGCCGACTCCGTCAATTTTAGCATTCCGAACGATGCCTCCGTTGGAAGAGCCTATTCCGTTGATGATCAGGTTGCGGCTGCCATCTGAACGCATCCCATTCCCTCCTTCATATCGCTGTTATTCTCATCTTCAGCTCTTCCACTTTCTTGGCCATGTGAACCCGAAACACGACTTTCGCACTATTCTCCGCATACAGTTCACTGCCCGATGACACGAGCAGGAACAAAGACATTCCCATTTTTCGTATAAAAATCAAGTCGGAAGGCTTCCCCTCAAAACGGGGGTAGTTCTCGCTAAGTGTCTGGAGCAAGTGCTTGCCTTCATCCAGATTCATCTCGCCGGATTGCAAGCAGCAGTCAAGCAAATACAAATATAAGACTTGTTCGAAACTGTAGACCGCAGCAGGTCCCAAGAAAGGCTCCGCATATTCCGTGGTTATCTTCGAAACAATGTTTCGTTTAATTAACTCATTTGCATCTATACGCAGATCTGTCGGAACCGGCGAGAATACTTCAGCCAATTCATCTAGCGACAAATCATCTTTCATATTTTTAATTTTATCGATTCTGGCAAGCATCTGCCCCTTTGGGAAAAACGTTTCCTGCCCCGTAAACGCCGATTTCCGGATAAACCATTCTTCCGGCAGCAAGTTTTTGCGCTTCCAACGATATAATTGACCATAAGATATGCCTGTTAATTCCAATAAGTCTTTCTTTGAAATCAATTCCTCATCCAATTCGCAACCCTCCTTTAAAAACAATGTAACATAACATTGTTACGTTGTAAACGCAAAAAAAAGGAGTTAAGCAACCTATCTATGCTTAACTCCTTAACCATCTGTGACACACTTAATCTTATACGCCCGAATAAGCCATAAACCCGCCGTCCACCGGAATCGTAGCGCCCGTCACGAAGCCGGACAAGTTGGGGTCCGTCAGCCAAAGCAGCGTACCGAGCAGATCCTCAGGCTTGCCGAAGCGGCGCATCGGCGTATGAGAGATGATCTTGTGCGAGCGCTCGGTGAGCGTGCCATCTTCCTTAAGCAGCAGCTTCTCGTTCTGCTTCGTCAAGAAGAAACCCGGCGCAATCGCGTTGACGCGAATGCCGCTTTCGGCCATATGCACAGCCAGCCACTGCGTGAAGTTGTCGATGGCCGCTTTCGCAGCGCTGTAGGCCGGCACTTTGGTCATCGGCGAAGGCGCGCTCATGGATGAAATATTGATGACCGTCACGTCAGGCCGCCCGATCATCTGTTTCGTAAAAATTTGCGTCGGAATCAACGTTCCGACAAAGTTCAAATCAAGCACATTGCGGAACCCTGTTACGCTTAAATCGTAGAAAGTTTGAATGTCCGGATTGGACAAGTCTTCCAATTTGAAGATTTCGTTCGTCGTATTCGCGCTGGCATGATTGCCGCCGGCTCCGTTAATCAGAATATCGCAAGGTCCAAGGAGCTCCAAAACCATTTCCGCCGCTTTCGCCACACTTTCTGCATCCGTCACGTCGCATGACAACGCGATGGCTTCACCGCCTGCAGCGGCAATCTCAGCAGCAACTTCCTGCCCTTTCTCCACAGACCGGTTCAAAATCGCGATCCGTCCGCCCTGACGAGCCAGCTCAACCGCCATAACCCGGCACAGTACGCCGGCTCCTCCTGTAATAACGACAACTTTTCCTTGCAAAGCAGGAAATTGCGTAATACCCTTCATGTTTAGTCGACCTTCCTTTCCCCTAGTGAATGTCTGCGGTTTGCGTCCCATAATCCCCATAAATACATGATGCCGAGCGCGCGATCATAAAGCCCGTAACCGGGTCTGCACTGCTCGCCCCATATATGCCGTCCGTGATCCGGGCGGCAGTACCCCTCATAATCGTTCTCAGACAGCGCATTCACAATGCCTGCGATATCTACCGTTCCATCTGTTGTGCGGTGGGATGTTTCTATAAAGTCTCCATTATCATACACGCGGACATTACGAATATGCGCAAAAGGAATCCGGTCTGCAAACTCATGCACGATAGACACGATATCGTTCGCGGGGTTCGCTCCAAGCGATCCGCTGCACAACGTCAGACCGTTGTAAGGACTGTCAACGAGTCCCAAATAACGGCGAATATTCGCTTGACCGGTAATAAGCCGCGGCAGTCCGAAAATCGGCCAAGGCGGATCATCCGGGTGGATGGCCATGCGAATATCATGCTCAGCTGCAAACGGGATAATTTCATCGAGAAAATACTTGGCGTTTGCCCAAAGATGCTCTTCCGTCACATCCCGGTAAGCTTCGAACAATTCGCTGAGCCGCTCCAACCGCTCCGGTTCCCAGCCCGGCATAGTGAAATTCGGATTCGCGTTAATCCGCTTTACCTGCTCTTCTAAGTTGAGATGGGCGACTTTCTCTTTTTCATAAAACAGCGCGGTTGAGCCGTCCTCCAATTCCTTATGGAGATCTGTTCGCACCCAATCAAAAACAGGCATGAAATTATAGCAGATCACCTTAACGCCAACCTTCGCCAGCTTCGCGATCGTTTTCTTATAATTATCTATGTAGACATCACGGCTTGGCAGTCCCAACTTAATGTCCTCATGAATGTTGACGCTTTCTACAACCTTCATGTGAAGACCCGCCTTGTCCGCGACTTCCTTGATCTGCATGATTTTATCCATCGGCCACTCTTCACCGGCCGGAACGTCATGCAGTGCCCAAACAATTCCCTCTACGCCGGGAATTTGCTTGATTTGCCCAAGTGTCACGGTATCGTTGCCTTCTCCAAACCAGCGAAAAACCATTTTCATCGTCTATGCGCCTCCCTGCCATTCATTCTTTGAAGTACGTCGGAAATTTCTCTTTCAAAACGGTTTGATCAGCAATCGTGAGATGCAGATGCGTGTTCATCAATTGCTCAGCCTTCCCGCTTTCATGCCCCTCAATCGCTTCTACCATATGTTGATGCTGTTCATACAGCTCATCCCACCTGTGATCTGCCGCGAGTCTAAGCATACGGGTTCGGTTAAGATGAACGTTCACTTGCTGGATGACAGCCCATGTATTCAGCTTTTTGCACCCTTCGAAGATCGTTCGGTGGAACGCTTCATCAAGTTCGAACATCTTCTTGAAATCTTTCTCCCGCATCGACACTTGCTGATAAGCCAAATTCGACCGAAGCAGTTGCAGCGACTCCTGCGGAAAGCTTTCACAAGCCAGCATAATCACAGCCCGCTCCAGCTGTTCCCGGATAAAACGCGCCTCTTCCACACGCTCCAAATCGATAAGCGACACGACCGTGCCGCGCTGCGGATAAATATCAAGCAGTCCTTCTTGAGACAATTGAACGAAGCTCTCACGCACCGGTGTCCGGCTCACACCGAATTGCACGGAGATTTCCTTCTCCGAAATCCCGGTACCCGGCAGCAAATCCAGCATAAGAATTTGCTCTTTAAGCGCATGATATACGGCATCGCGCGTCGTACTAATGACGGGTTTGATAAACACAGTTGGCTTCACCTCCAATTTTCAAATGTTATTACCATACTACCATACAAGTGTGGTAGTGTGAAAGAGTTTTCATTTTACCAAATGAAAAAGACCGCGTCTTTGCTATGGAGCTGCAAAGTGGCGGTCTTTCTTTATTGAATCAAATACCTGATATAGGCAATCAGAGCTAACAAGCCTGCTATGATCGCAACGACGTAAAAGGAGGTGAGTCGCGCCCATTTTACCCCTGTCTTTTGGAAATAGCTGGTATCCCCTTCCCGATTTTTGCGAGAAAAGCCAATCATAAACGTTGTAACTAATCCGAATACCAAGATAAGCGAGAATATCGCATAGTACATATACATGTTCATTGTGACTACCCCATTTTGGTTTATTTGATCACCTGATGAACTCATTATAACGAAAAGTGGATGATCTTTCATCCTCCACTTCGGCTCTTTTTCAACCATCCAATTTCAGAATCCCCCTAGCCGCATGCACATTTATAGTTATCTATTTATAACTGTCTCTGTCAATTTCATGTGATTTACATATGATATAGCAAGCTAGTTTTAGAAACATAGAAAGGAGGAATGAGGATGAAAGTCGTAATTCTAGCTGGTGGACTTGGCACAAGATTTCGTGAAGAAACCATTACTAAGCCTAAACCTATGATTGCCATCGGTGAAAAGCCTATTCTATGGCATATTATGAAGATCTACTCATCGTACGGATATAATGAGTTTATTATTTGCCTGGGATATAAAGGTCACGTAATTAAAGACTTTTTTGCCGATTATTATATGAAAGAAGCCGATATGACGATTGATTTGCAAGGCCACTCAACTCACTACCTAACGTCACCGGCGGAGTCATGGCAAATTACGCTCGTACACACAGGCGATGAGACGATGACCGGGGGACGTATTAAGCGGATTCAGAAATATATCGGCGATGAGCCTTTCCTTTTAACGTATGGGGACGGACTGACGAACGTCAATATTCCCCAGGTTGTAAAATTTCATCAGGATCACGGCAAATTCGCCACACTGACAGCCGTGCAGCCTACGGCCAGATTTGGTTCCCTTGTTTTCGGCAAGGGCAATGAGATCACCAAATTCCAGGAAAAGCCTAGAGGCGAAGGCGGTTGGGTGAACGGCGGATTCTTTGTTTTGCAGCCTCAAGTTTTTGATTATATCGAGGGCGACCCGATCCATTTTGAAAAGGAGCCCTTAGAGCAATTAGCTGCCTCAGGCCAACTGCATGCCTATAAGCATGACGACTTCTGGTATGCAATGGACACGCTGCGGGATCAACAGCATTTGCAGAAAATTTGGGAGTCGGGACATGCTCCCTGGAAAATCTGGTAAGCCGCGGCACGGTTTAGACATGGTGTAAAAGGAGGCGTACGATGACACCACTTGTAAGCATTTTGCTGCCAACCTATGAGCGTCCGCAATATCTGGAACAAGCGCTGCTCAGCGCTCTAAACCAAACATATTCTCATATTGAAATTATCATTTGCGATAACAGTCGAGATGATACAACGGAGCAAGTGGTGCAATCGTACCTGCCCCCCCATAGCGGCTTCAACATCAAGTACGTAAGGAACGAAACGAACATCGGTCCGATTGCCAACCAGCATAAATGCTTCAAACTCGCATCAGGCGAGTATGTCAACTATTTAATGGATGACGACTTGTTTCATCCCAGAAAAATCGAGCTTATGGTTCCTTATTTGATCGAAGACCCGCAAATCGGGCTCGTGACCTCGCGGAAACAAATCATTGATGATTTGGGGGAGCCGGTACGTATCTTCCCGGATCCGCCTTTTCCATTATCGACTAAAAAAAAGACCGCGATCAATGGGCAAACTGTTATCAAAAGCATGCTGACCGACACGAAAAACTACATCGGCGAACCGACAGCGGTGCTTTTTCGAAAATCCGATCTGGTTGAGCCTTTCGGCACATTTGGCGGAAAACAAGCCTTTAACAATGTCGATGTCGCCTCCTGGATCGCTGTGCTTGCCAACAAGCATGCGGTATTTCTCAAAGAGCCGTTATGCTCTTTCCGCAAGCATCCCACACAATTAACCAACACGCTTTTGTCACGAATGGGGTGTCAGTGCGATTGGATAGACGCTACACTACTGGCTAGACAGCAAGATTTACTCAAAGACTCTTCCACTTTTGCCGAAATCGTCAGCAGATTGGGGAAAACCGTGCTGAACAATTTCCTCAAATGGAATGATGCTACCTATCATCTGTATGTGGACGAACTGTTGATGAGGGTGCGGCAGCTGATCTACGCTTGTGAGAAAAATAAAAAGCTGTCCAAACTGGCGAAAGATCTGAAAAAGCTCGCCGAACAACTCGAAACCAGAAAATTGATAAAATTATTCTCCTGGTGATGCCGGCATTAACCGAAATATGAAAAAGACCGCCCTTGGAATCCGAGTGGAGCGGTCTTTTTTGCTGATTTAATGATGTATTGCGAGAGTGGGAACTATGATCCCTTATTTTTCAGAAAATCAACATTTCTGCAAGTTAGGGGGAACTACGATCCTCTATTTACGCCATTTTGTCAAAATGGGAGCTTTTTCTGACGAATAAGACCCTGTAGTTCCACTTGCACTCAATAAACAGACCATGCAGCTCAAATAGCGCCCTGTAGTTCCCACAATTTTGCTCATCAATGACCTGGGAGAAGCTTTTCCTCAAAACCACTGGACAAAGGTTACAACTAACTTGCTCCGCGCCAAAAGCAAAGAAGTTAAGCACATACAAGTCGCTTAGCTTCTTTGACATTCAACGGCTCACATTTCTGCAATTCGCTTAAGGCGCATAAGATCCAGCACTCTCAAGGACATACGCAATCTCCTCATCCGTTAAATCAGGGAACAGCGGGAGCGTAACGAGTTCACGCCAAAGCGTATCCGCATTTGGTGTTTCTGCCTTATAGGGAACAAAAAGCGGATGCATCGTTAGCGGCATATAATGAACGCCGGTAGCCACCCCTTTTTTCTTCATGTGCAAAATAAACTGTTCTCTCTCCTTCACGCGAACGACAAATGCCCAGTACGAAGATTCGTGCAAGTTGTAAGGCAATGCTGGGCGCACATGTTTGCTGCCGGTAAGACCTGCCACATACTGACCGATAATCGCTTCTCTTCTCCGGTTCATCGCATCCAGTTTCGTTAATTGCACGAGACCGATGGACGCCATGAGATCATTCATATTGTACTTGTAGCCGATATCGGATATTTCGTAGTACCAGCTGTTGGCATCTGCGTGATACGAGGCGTTTTCCTCATAACGCTCCCAGGTGTCTTTGTTGATCCCGACCCAACGGGAATGGCGCAGCGGCCGCAGCAGCTCCGGATCCTGAGACGAAATCATCCCGCCGTCACCGGTTGTCATACATTTTTTTTCTTCAAAACTAAAGCATCCGATATCGCCCCAAGTGCCCAACGCTTTGCCTTTATATTTTCCCCCTGCCGAATGCGCCGTATCCTCAATGACTTTGAGCCCGCGCGCTTGAGCCCACGGCATCAGTTGGTCCATCGGGACGGGATGACCCATAAAGTGAACGGGAATGACAGCAACGCAGTCTTGATCGTATTTCCGTTCCAAATCTTCCATGCTGATGCCAAAAGTCGTCTCATCCGCATCGACAAACACCGGCACAAGCCCGTTATACAGAACCGCCATGGCAGTGGCGGCAAAAGTGACGACGGGGACCAGCACTTTTTTTCCTCGAGGGAATTTAAAAGCGGACAGTGCCAGATGAAGCGCAGCCGTGCAGGAATTGACGCCTACCGATTCCGCACAGCCAATATAGTCGCTCCATTTTTTCTCGAACTCGCCTACTCTGGGACCAAGTCCAAGCCAAGCTTTCTCAAATACTTGTTTAATGCTCTCCAGTTCTTCATCGCCAACGGATGGTTTGAACAGCCTTATGTCCACGTTTTTCCCTCCCCATTGTCCAAATCGATCTCATGCCCGAATCTGCGAATAAAAGCTTCCCGCGTAATCACCATCGTCACCATTTCCCGTTCCGGTTCACCGTCCGGCTGATCCTTAGTGGGAACCCAGCGGATCACTTCGCCTTCGATTTCCTTGCGCAGCGGTGTCCTCTGAACTTCCACAGCCCCTAAGGTCTCATAAATATGAATCGCGCGGGCATTATCCGAAAGCACATTGAGATAGCCTTTCAATACGCCTAATTCCCGTAAACTCCATCCTCCCAAAGTAAGCAGCGCATGCAGCACAATGTTGCCATACCGACCTTTACGCCCTCTAAGCAAGTTATCATATTCGCATGTTTTGGCCGTTTCATCGTAGTGCATAAGTCCGATTTGCCCGATTGGTGTATGGTCCTCATCTTCTATAATGAATAAAATCCGGTCATCCATATCGATGATCTGATGCTGTGCCCATGCCCGTGTTCCTTCCTCATTCGGAGGAAACTGCGTGGCAAACCACTGACCGGCGGCTACCCGCCATTCCATCAATGATTTAATAACATCCTCATGATCAATGGATTCATGGGTTAGTGGCCTGAGTCGGCCTTGAACTTTGCCATCGACGATGATGGGCAAACAATACGATAAAATCTGCTCGCCCCGCGCTTGTTTATAATCCCGAAGAATCGACCTCACAGCGCTATCACCCTTTCTTTTTCTTTGTCACATTCGTTGGCTGGATCAATTTCTTGATCGTATCCTGAAGAAGGGCAGGATTGAATGGCTGAACGGGTTTTGGGCTCGACTTTTGGTTCGTTTTCTTGAGTGAATTTTGCAGCAGTTTCTGGTTGATTTGCTGAAGGGTTTGTTGGTTCGTTCTTTGATTGTTTTTCAGGCCCTTCTTATCTTGCTGCTTCTCAAAGTCTTTGATCATTTTCTCTGTCGCATAGCCCTGCTGCACGGCAAAATATTTAAATGTTTCGATATCCATTTTGGCAACCTCTTTGGCCATCTCATGCTGTGACAATTGCTGCGAGTGATACCGCAAATAGCTGAGCGGCTGGACCATGTAGACGCCTTTTCCTCTGCTTAAAAGACTCAGCCAACTTGCCATGTCAACGGCAAAATAAGCCTGCCTGCCCAGCAGCACGCCAAAGGGCTCCAACAAATCTTTTCTGCGAAACAACACCGTTGTCGGCTCTCCTAAATAATTGATTTTGTCTTCAAGCATCCTCTTTGTCAGCACTCGGCCGTCGACAATGGTATCTCTCGGGTACAGTTGTTTGAAAGTTCCAAAAGGCGGAACATAAATTTGACGTCCTGTCGAGTTAATGACCCTTCTTTGCGATGTGACCATCGAAACGCCGGGATACTGTAATAAGTAGGCCATCATTTTTTGTATTTTTTGCGGGTGAAACAAGTCATCGTCCATTAAATAATTAATAAACTCACCCTTCGCCAAATTTAAGCTTTGCTGCTGATTCGCGATCGGACCCAAGTTTTCGGGATTTCTGACATACCTGATCTTCGAGCCGCCAGGCAAAGCCTGATACTTTCGTACCACAAGCTCCGTAGCATTGTTGTCGCTGTTATCGCTAACGACAATTTCAATATTGTCATACGTTTGGGCAAGAGCGCTCTTCAGCGCTTGTTCAAAATAATCCGGCCGATTGTACGTCGGAATAAGAATGCTCACGAGTGGATTCATCTCAATCTCTCCTTTGTCAATTTATCAAGCGGTAAAAGCTTTTGATCTTTTGCCGAAATAATCGGTTCTTGCACAGGCCATGGAATGTTAAGCGCAGGGTCGTTCCACAAAATTCCGCCTTCATGATCCGGTGAATACATATGGTCAACCTTGTAGACAACCTCGCAATTGTCCGACAACGTACAGAAACCATGAGCAAAACCCGGCGAAATATAAAGCATTGCAAAGTTATCTTCCGTTAACAGTTTGCTGTCGTAGCTTCCGAAGGTGGGGGAATCTGTTCTCACATCGACAAAAACATCCAGGATCGCACCCTTGCTGACCCAAATTAACTTGGTCTCGGCATGAGGCTTGAATTGAAAATGCAGCCCACGAATCGTCCCCTTTTGCCTTGAAAAGGAGCGGTTTTCTTGCAGCCAATTGCGGTGAAGACCATGCGCCATCATGATGTTTTGATCATACATGCGTGTAAAATAGCCCCGATGATCGTTGTTGGGAGTTAATGTAATGTCATAAATACCCTGGAGACGGCCAGGCTTAATGATCATGAAGCTCACTCCCCTCCACAAATTCTTGAATTTGTTTGGAACACAATTCCCGGCAATCTTCCTTGAGCTCGTAGCCTTTTACCCACTCAATGGACTTGGATATCGCCGTATCCAGATTCCAGCGCGGTGACCAGCCCAGGAGATTGCGTGACTTTGTGCAGTCTAACCGCAGAACATGAGCCTCATGAGGATGCTCAGCCTGATCGACCAGATAGGATGCCTGTCCTCCCCATTTGCTGCACAGATGGCTGACAACCTCTTCGACCGTGACCGTATCGCTGTCTTCAGGGCCGAAATTCCAAGCTTGCGCAAATTGGCTGTCTTCATATAAATGCTGCGCAAGCAGCAAGTAGCCATGAAGCGGTTCAAGCACATGCTGCCAAGGGCGTACGGCCTGCGGGTACCGGAGATTAACGGCATTCCCTTGAAGAATGGCCCTGAAGCAATCGGGAATGAGCCGATCCTCTGCCCAATCCCCGCCGCCGATCACATTGCCGGCTCTCACCGACGCGAGCGCGACCTTCGCGTTCGAATGGCCTGCTTCGTTCTCATAAATTTGGCGGTAACTAGAAACGATCAATTCCGTTAATGCTTTGCTGTTGGAGTAAGGATCGCCGCCGCCTAATCGGTCTGTTTCACGGTATCCTCTTGCCTCATCCAGTTGCGAGTAGCATTTATCGGTTGAAACGTGGATGACAGCCTTGACCGGTACCCCGCTTTTCACGGCTTGACGTACAGCCTCCAGCAGATTCACCGTCCCCATCGTATTAATCTCATAAGTTTCAATGGGATTCATGTACGATGCTCGAACTAGCGGTTGAGCCGCCAAGTGAAAAACGATGTCTGGAGCCGCTTCTTTAATTGCTGCGGTTAATGCCGGCATATTGCGGATATCTGCCGTGGTGGACGACACAATTTCCTCCATCCGGCAAAGTTCAAATAAACTAGGGTTTGTTGGCGGTTCTAAGGAATATCCCGTTACGTTGGCTCCCATGCCTTGCAGCCATAAGCTTAACCAAGTTCCTTTAAAGCCCGTATGACCTGTGACCAATACGTTCTTGCCCTTCCAGAAGTCGGCGTTGATCCGAATCCGGTGTTCTGGCATTGAATGCCCCCCCTTCCATATCAAGTCTGATAGAGAAACACCGTGCTTCTTATGTTTTTCATATCAAAGTATCGTATGTTCGCTAAAGACAACCCGAAAGTGGCAGAAATCTATTCTTTTAAAATAAAAATATTAAGCTATCATCCAATCACACCGGCAAGAACTTACATATGATAGCTACTAGAGAGGAGGGATTGCAGATGAGTCAACTTTTAGAAAAACTTGAAGAAATGCTTAAACAAATTCCAGGTGGAGTGACAGAAGGTCCAGTTGGCAATGTTTTGCAGAAGCTTGGCGAAATTCAAGCGGCTATGGATGCAAACATGGATGATCCAACAAGCTCCCAGTTACTCAACAAAATTAATGCCGAAATTAGCAAATTAAATTTAGGCGAAAGCACTTGGACAGATCTACAAAACGTTCTTAACCAAGTTAGAAGCTATGTCGGTCCAAACTTTCTTTCCGAAAACGGAGTTTCAGGGCTTTTCGATGGATTGCGTCAACTTGCTTCGCAAATTAACGTATCAAATCCAACTCCTGAAAGTCTTGCCGCAAACATGACATCACTTCGCGGACTAGCTGGTCAAGCCGAATCTTTCGTGCTTGGTCAAATGAAAGCCGTCAACTTCAACCAAGACACACTCGCAAACGTATTAAAGCAATTGAAAGTCCTTAAGTAAGCAAAAAAGAAGGTGTCCCAAAAGCCATGAAAATGGCAAGGGGCACCTTCTTTTTTAATTTTGCTGAGAATAAGGGAAGATTCCGAGGATCAGAATAGAAAAGTCTTGGGACCAGGTCGTTGCGCTAACAATACAGTTTCTTGGAGGAACTACAGGGCGCTGATATGAACGAAACCTGCAACTCCTGGCACGGAGTTCCTTTTTTAGACATCACCAAAGTAAGCCTGTCAAGTGTCTTTCTTTACAGGCGGCTCCTGTCTCTTCATACTGGATACTCGGTCCGGCTAATCATGCCGGACCCTGCT